>CAZYPZ010000017.1:0-89525 GCA_964650005.1 uncultured bacterium
TCGGCGAAGCCTGGCCCTTTTCCTGCGAGTTTGTGCTTTTATGAATAATCCGGGTTATCTTTGTAAATTGAAGTATCATCCCAAGGCTTCATTTTACAGAGTAAGCTTACACAACTTCACTAAAATCCAAAGTTCGCCGAAGCCTAGTCCTGCTTGAAAAGGCATCACTTTATATGCATCATTCTGGAGATATTCAGATACAGTTCACACCTTTATTTATCAGTCAAACAACCCAACATCGTCCACATTGATGTTTAAATAACTATCACCGCGTATAACGTGATCACTATCACAATAAAACAATGGGCGCCAGCACTCCTGAACCGCGTCATATACCACGAGAATATAGTATTGTGAACCGCCAGAAATGGTTTTCAATTTCATGTACTTTTTATCGCATATAACAACAGACAGGAATCTATACGTATCACTCCAAAACATACCAGCGCGATAACATCGCAGGTCATGTTCCGTATTAAGATAATACTTTCTGTACGATGGCATGAACACGCTCAATTTCTCTTTTATTTTATTGTAGCTATGCTGCTGATCTATATTATGACGGCCAGCAATTCTGTTTGATTCAACATATTTAGAAATCCGACTGGACACATCATCGACTATTTCCACTTTGGCGTGTTCGATTTCTGTGTTATACCTTTGGGCATACTGACCTCTCATAGCTATAGGAACACAGTTTAATGTGATAAACAAAATCAACGCAATTGCATCTATCGCATATGTTCGCCTGTTGACAGAACTTGATTTAAAATCATGTAAGTACATCCTACTGATGTATTCGCTCACTGGACCGCTAAATTGGTTTTCGGTATTCGCGCCAGATTTCTTAGTATTATTCCATTTTACATATATTACAACAGAAATCAACACAGCACATACCACTAAGTATATCATCGCATCGTAACCAATAATTATCATCCTATTGATATCATTCACGCTAGTGTGCCTCAGTTTCACACGAAGCGATTCTATTACACCAACAGGCTCCCCAATATACAACAACAATATCGCCATAATTGAAGATATGTGCCTCGCCAGTTTCCAAACAACTATGATTAACATCAATATGAACAACCACTCTAGCAGCACTTGACGACCTTCCGGCAACAATCCATCCATCTCATACGATGAGATATACTTAAGTCCTTCATATACATGCAGATAGTGATAGGAGACATAATAGCCCCATATAGCTCCCAAAACAACAATGCTGTGCAGTTCCGAAACACGACAACGGTGAAGTATGTAGTACTGAAACACCGCATACAAAGGCCATATTCCAACAACAAATACTGTCACGCGTTCTCCAGCCCACAGCAAACGCAGTGTCACGTGCAATATAAGGCACACTAGTGCAATCGGGATGACAAACCTACCCCAACGCATCCAATGATCCAGAGTGACTTTTGCTATTGTTCTATGAAAGCCAATATGTGCACTCATATCTTATCTGTCACCTCCATACATAGCATGCGCGTCCATGCAGAGACTTCGGTTGTGACATGGTTGTAAGCCGGTGTGTTCGAATGACTTTCGTTGGAGTGTCAGCTGCTATCCGCCGCGTAGCATGCCCTGTCACTCGATTACGGTGATCAGTCGGCAGTCGGACGCAGACACGACACGGCGTCACCCACCCACGCGATACCGTTCAGCGATACCGACGCCGATGCGGCTGAAGCCTCGCGGGTATCGCGCCGCGCCAGCAGCACCTGCGTGAATCCCAATCGAGCCACCTCACGGACGCGCGCTGATGCGTGCGATACGCCACGCACCTCTCCGGCGAGTCCTACTTCACCGATCGCCGCCAGATCGGGCGGTACTGTCACTTCCAGCGTACTGCTGGCTACAGCCAGCGCTACAGCCAGATCGCCGGCAGGTTCCCGCACCTGGATGCCCCCTGCGACATTCACGAAGATGTCACGGTCACTAAGACGCATCCCGGCGCGTTTTTCCAGCACTGCCAGGATCATGTTCACGCGGTTGGTGTCCATGCCGGTCACCTGACGGCGAGGTTGACTGAGGTAGCTGCGGCACACCAACGCCTGCACTTCGATCAGCAGGGGGCGGGATCCTTCCATGATGCAGGTGACAACCGATCCGGGGCTTTGAATCGCGCGCTCCGCAAGAAGCCACTCCGATGGATTGTCCACTGCGTACAGGCCATTATCTCGCATTTCGAAGAGTGCGATTTCATCGGTACTGCCGAACCGGTTCTTGGTCGCGCGCAGCACGCGGTAATTCAACTGGCGGTCGCCTTCGAAAGCAAGCACCGTGTCCACCATGTGCTCGAGCGCGCGCGGGCCTGCCAGCGCCCCCTCTTTGGTCACATGCCCGACGATAAAGATCGCCACACCGCGCTCTTTGGCCACCCGCTGTAGCATATTGCCGCAGGCGCGCACCTGCGCCACGCTTCCGGGTGCAGACTCGAGTTCGGCGGTACGCGTGGTCTGGATCGAGTCAATGATGGCCACCTGAGGCTGCAGCTGCTCGATCTGTTCGATGATGCACTCCAGCGAGGTCTCCGCCAGTACGTACAGGGTGGATCCCGCCACTCCCAGACGTTTGGCTCGCAGCTTCACCTGATGGGCGGACTCTTCGCCGGACACATACAGGACGGCGCCATCGTGGGACAGGCGATCGGCAACCTGTGTGAGCAGTGTGGACTTCCCGACTCCCGGATCGCCGCCGAGCAGTATCACCGAACCCTGGACGATGCCCCCTCCCAATACGCGATCGATCTCGCCAATGCCTGTCAAAAGCCGCGGGTACTCGTCTTCGCGCACCTGGTCCAACGGTGCCGGTACGGCTCCATTGGGCAATACAGAGGGCCGTCGGGCTGCCGGCGTGGAAACGGTGATAACCTCTTCCTGCAGGGTGTTCCACTCGGCACATTCCCGGCACTGGCCGAACCACTGGGCGCTCACTGCGCCGCACTGTTGACAGACATATCGGGTGTTGCGCTTGGGCATGGTCAGGACGCTTCGCCTGGGTTTGCCGATGCGTCGCCATCCTCGGGCTTTGGCACGCCGGCGTCGTCAGGCAGGTCATTCTTGACCAGGTTGCCGCTCATCGTGACCGTTGCCTTGCGGGAGATCTCCAAAGCCCGTGCGGAGCATTCGATCACATTGCCCGTCACTGCTACATGGCCGCCGGTAATCCGCAAAGCGGGACCATCGAATTTACGCATCACGCGCCGGATTTGGCAGCCGCTGAGCGTTACCGCACGTCCGGACAGGATCTCTACAGCCGGCACGCCATTCGCACCCAGCTCGGCGCCGGAGACGCGCACCTGTGCTCCGGCGCCTTCGATGCGAAGCGCGCCGAAGTGTGTCCAGTATGTGCCACCGGAGATGCTGATCGTGTGGGCGCCCTCCACCGAGATCGCTTTATCGCTGAAATCCGCGGAACAGTTGCTCAGACTGCCCCAGGTCCCGCCTTTGACGGTGCAGCCGGGGATCTTGTCCATAAAACGGTAACCGCGCCATGCCTTGAACACGAAACAGTCGGACATCAGCAGCACGTCGTTCTGCCCCAACAGGAACCCTACACCCTGCTTCAGGAACGTTTCACTGGCAGGAGACCAGACTTCGACTTTGCTGATCCAACTGGAGTCGAGTGTGCCGGTCATCCGAACGCCGGTATTGTGCACATTCACAATAAAACATTTCTCGATCAGTGCTCGGCCCACGTTGTTCTTTCCGTCGGCCATAATGGCGTCCCAGGCGTTCCAAATCTTGGTCTCGGTCACACGGCAACCCACGCCGGATAGTTCGATGGCCGGTGGCCGCGGGCCGATCGGCTGCCCGCCCCAGTGGGTGTCCAGCATCAGCCCATGCACCGCTCCTCCGGCTTCCAATCGCAGCCCGGGTTGTTCTCGGTTTGTCAGTGTCAACACCGGGACCGCTGGTGAGTCGCTGTTCCAGGCTCCGCCGGTGGCTCCTTGCAGCATAACCGACTTGAGCGTCAGTGTGCGGGTGATACGATAGCGTCCGGGCGGTACTTGCACCGCTCCACCGGCCAGCGACTGTTGCGCCCGGGCGATCGCGCGCTCGAAGGCGTCTGTATCATCAGCCACGCCGTCTCCCTGTGCGCCCAAAGCGCGCACATCGATGATCTGACCCGTGGGCGGTGTGTCGACCGCGGCCGCTGCAGCTCGCCATGCTCCGCTCGCGTATAACAGACCGCACGCCAGCACCAGACACCGGGCTCCATACAATTTCATGCGAAATCCTCCTGGTGTTTGATGATAAATTCACTTCGGCGTCCATGTTATCCTGCCCAAAGAACAGCGGACGGGTAACATATAGATGACACCGACAGGGTGCGGCGAAGGCGGTCCGGATAGGGGGTGATACGTCATGGGACGCTGCTACGACGATATCTGCCGGTTTCTGCGTTCGCGTAACATCGCGTTCATGGCGGATCCCGACCGCACCGAGTGCTGGACCAATCTCGGCATTCGAGAGGGTATCCGTCTGGAGGTGAGCTTTCGCGCGGTAGAGCAGATGTCAGCGATTTTCATTCGTTCGGTGTTTCCTCGCGCCATACCCGACGAGATGCTTCACAATATGTGCACGATGATCGCCCGAGCGAATTATGGGCTGGGCGTGGGGTGTTTTGAACTCGACCTCGACGATGGCGAACTCGCTTTCCGGACATCCATTCTGGCGGACCCCGATGCACCCACACCGGATGTGGTGCTGGAACGCACGCTGGGAGTGAACCTGGGAACACATGCGAAGTACTGGCCAGCCTTCATGAAAGTGCTATACGGCAACGAGGACGTGGAAAGCGCGCTGATGAGTGTGGAGAATCAGCCCGCCGATGCGAATCCCCTAAGTGACGACGCGTTTGCCGCCTTCATGGAGCGCATGATGGGCGGAGTACCCAGATGGGCGGATGATCCAGACTACGTCCACACTTCGTACAATCCTGTTGACGACCCGGATACAGACATGGATTTCGAGGATTTCCTCGATCCGCTGGAGGACACCGACGACGAAGAACCGACTTCACCGGTACAAAACTCGGGCGGCGATCTACAGGCATCAGACGATCTGGACGATGATCCGTTGGCACATCCCGGCGGGTTGGTGCTGTATGGCAATGGAAGCGGAGTAGATCCGGCTCTGCTGGACCTGTTCATCGATAAAGTCGTGGATCGTTTCAAACACCGGTGGTCGATGTATTACCACAATGATGACGAAGACGAAGACGACGTTATCAACCAGTTGAACCAGATCGACGATGAGATGATGATGGACCCGGCACTGCGCAACGAAAGGCAGCGGCAGATCGGGGCCCAATTGCAACGGGTGCGCGACGAGTACAACCTGAGCATTGCCGAAATGGCGGATCAGTTGCAGGTGACCACAACCACCATGCGGCGATGGATGAACGGCGGCAAGGTGCGCGCCGATCTTCTCTCCCGGCTGGTGTTGTGGCTGCGGACGATGGGATGCAGTATTTAGCAGGCGGATCGTCGATACGGTGCAGGAAGAACGCACTCACTCGATGAAGGGATAACACAGCGGACTGTCCGACAGGTCCGCCGGAAGAGTGAGGTATTTCGATGTCATCGTCGCGATATACGGTTACTGCCATCGTTGCAGAGGAATCCGAACTGGTGTTCATGCTGTCTGGCGTGCAGCAGCACCAGACCGTATCGGTTTTTGAGACAGCCCCCTGGTTGGGCCGCGGAGACGATCCGCAGCCGGGCCACCCGCCGGTGTTTGTCGGCACAGCCGACATCTGGAATTCGCAGGCGGTGCTGCGCTGCCCCAGAAGAGACGCCGCACATGACCGCATCTACTCGTCATTCCGGGTAACGGTCAACGGTGAACAGACCGATGGTGTGTGCTGGGTGACCGATCTGGATGCGGCTGCCAAGTATACGCAACCCTACCCGCAAACCGACACGATCAAGGGCCTGCAGGTCGCCTGGCTGGAAGATGCCCTGAAGCTCGGGGTGAAGCACGCCGCGATCAACCTGAACCAGGGCGACATCATGATGCCGGGACCGGGAGACGAGATCGTGCCCTTTGTCAGTGACGGACAGACGTTCTGGTTCGATGAAGCGTATATGCGCCGGTTTGACGAAACCATCAAGACGCTCTCGGATGCGGGGATTGTGGTCTCACTGATCCTGTTGAACAGCCCGAATTGGCGCCGGCCCATGCAGGACGCCATGCGCGATGTGCTGCTGCACCCCGCATACGATCCCGAAGGACTCATCAGCGCTTTCAATCTGACCAACGAAACGGGTTACCGCCATTACCGCGCGTTTCTGGAGTTTACCACCCAACGGTACAGCCGGCCGGATGAAGCGCATGGTAAAGTCTGGGGTTACATCATCGGTAACGAGATCGACAGCCAGTGGGTGTGGGGCAATGCCGGACGGATGCCGGTTGAGCAGTATATGAAGGAGTACGGTCTGGCGATGCGCACCGCCTGGGTGGCCGCTCGCCAACAGCAGAGCGTGGCTCGGGTGTATATCTCGCTGACCCATCTGTTCAATGTGTCCCACCTGCCTGACCCGTTGCAGACCTATCCGGGACGCCGGTGTCTGGAGCTGCTTGCCGATGACACGAACCGGGAAGGCCCTTGGGACTGGTCGGTAGCGTTCCATCCCTATCCGGAGGATCTGCGCTTTCCCGATTTCTGGAACGACGAAAGCGCCGTGGACAGCCTGGACACTCCGCGTATCACCTTTAAGAACATTCACGTGCTGCCGCAGTTCCTCAAACAGGAACGGTTCCTGTACAACGGTCAGTGCCGGCACATTATCCTGTCGGAGCAGGGATTCAACTCGCTGAAGACCGACGAGAGCGAGGCGTTCCAGGCGGCAGCGTACGCGCTGGCCTGGGAGCGCATCGTCGCCTGCCCGGAGATCGAGGCGTTCATCCTGCACGCCCATGTCGACAACCTGCACGAGTTCGGGCTCAATCTGGGGCTGTGGCGCTGTGATGAGAACGGAAAACCCAGCACCCCCAAACCGATCTATGAGGTATTCCGTGACATCGATGGACCGCGCGGACCTGAGCTGATCGAGGCCGCCAGACCATTCCTGCAAAAGCGGATGAAGCGCCAAGAAGAAGAACGTCTGTATTGATCGATGGCGACGTGACCGACCGACTTCCATGCCGGCCGGTCACTTACGCGAAGCGCTTCCGGTCAACAGCGGGATGAGCTCGACCGGCAGTAGCCACTCGCCGCCGATTTGACGTGGAGCCGTCGCACATTGGATGGAACGGCGGGATGTGTGAACGGAGCGGTTCCCCACGGAAAGCATCCGGTCGCCGGCGCGCCACTCCACGCGCAATCCGTTCATTCGAAATCCCCAGCGGCCGTTGTACAGCCGCGTCTCAGCGGTGGGGTCAATGCACACGCGAAGCGCAGCAAATGGAACCTGCTGCGCGTTGTGAAGCCGGCTGCAGGCGATGACGCGTGGCCGCCCTTGCGGGTCCGTCAACTCCAGCGTCCCGCTATGGGGCGTTCGTGAGGTGTAGACGGCGTCCGCCCGGGCGAGCGCGCGGACGGTCGGGCCGTCGAGCTTCATTTCGCCGGATGACAGCGGGACAGCCCCCGGAGACCGCTCGGAGCGGGAATGCAGGCGACGCAGCAGGGCGTTTGCGACGCGAAACACGCGCCTCTCCCGCGCATCCGGCGTCTCCTCTCCCAGTTCCAGACGGATCTCCAACACGGCGGTTTCTGTCAGGCAGATCAGTCCCTGTGCCCGCCGATGCCCCCATCCCGGCAGGATCCACGCGCTTGTGCAGGAAAGCGGCGATCGGGTCAGATCCACCGGCGGCAGGTATAGCGAGGTGCTTCGTACCCGATCGCGCGCTGCGCGCAGGGCGTCGGCACGCTCTCGAAACAGAGATGCGCTCATTGCCAGAGTGCGCGGCGCGTCAGCCGGGGCGTCCAGCACGCTCCATGTCACACGCCGCGCCATCGGGGTTTTGCCGATGGCGGCATCCGTCAACGCATACCAACCGGCCGACAGTCCCGCCGGATGTAATGCCATGAACAGCCCGTCAAGTGACGGTATTCTTATATGCGCCGCGATGGAGCCATCATATGGAGCCATCATATGGATCCGGATCCAGATTCATGGCGCTCACTGTGCGGAATATCTGTAGTACGCATGATCCAGCTGCAGCGTTTGCTGAACCTGGTACCGGTTTCGGTATGGCCCACTGTTGAACGTCGATACGACTATCTTCATCGGGTAAGTGTTGTACCGTATCCAAAACCGGTGCATTCCATCCTCGAGTCCATGATCATCCCACCGAAGGGGCATGCATTCGCTCAGGAACACGGGGACGGAAACACTCTCTCCGGGTTTCAGCGACGGGATGCAGGCGCAAGCGGTGTTGAACACGGTCTCGCCGTGCTGTACCGCGTCTTTGTCTCCCACCGGTTCGATGTTGATACCGGCCAGAACCTGATCCGTCGGGGCGTTTGTGGTGTTGGTGATCTCGAGCCGAACATAGGCCGGGCGGTAGTAGTACGCCGGGTCGGGGCGCAACCATACGGCGGGGTTTCCGCCTGTGCTGGCTTGGGATGCGGTGGCTTCCACAAACTTCTGTACCGCCATGGCTGCCAAATCGGGATCGATACCGCTGTAATCGGCAGCCGTTCGGATCAGGTAATCGGCCCCCATGCTGGTGAGTTCATCGAAACTGGGTATCGAGGGCGGCAGGCCCAAGGCAGCCAGCCCGATGTCCAGACCTGCGCTCAAGACGCCGCGTATCTCTGCTGGAGCCCAGCTGATGGAAAAAGCCTTGATGTCCGCGTATGCGGTCGCCACCCAGTTCACCGCTTCGGATGCAAAACTGACCACGTCTTTGAAAAACTCACCGATCGATTCCAGCCAGTTCTTGTCATCTTTGTGCGGTGTGAAGTCCAACGCCGTTCCCGGCTTCAATGCACCGAAAAAAGGCGGCACGTTCGAGGTCACGATGTAGTGATAGATCTTCTGCGGTTGGTCTTTACGTATCGGCTCATAACACCCGATCGTTACCTGGGGATGACGAAGTGTCGGTACATCTGCGGGAACGGCAGGGTCCCAGTACCCATTGTTGGTGTTCTGGGCGTATGACATATCCACGTACGGCTGCGGAGCCGGATCGCCGTACGAAATCTCGACAGAACCGGAGGGTAACCCAAGGGCATCGCCGTTCGCATCGATGGGAACGATGCGAACGTAGTATTGCACGTGCATCGCTCGAGGCGGCTTGGGTTTGAAGTTGCGCACTCTCCTGTCTGTGTTGGAGAGGGTCGGTCCCGGCTTGAGCGCCGGGCCGAGGAGCGATGGGCTCGAATCCGATGAGCCGCCAACAGCTTTCGTCACCGCCGAGATTAGCTTGGGGGTCAGTTCTTTCAGAACGCCGGGTTTGGGCGCAAAGGTATTGAAATCGATCTGGAAGTCGGCGTTGGTTCCGGGCTTGGGCGCGGTCGTCAGTCGGCCTTCCGCAACCAGCCCGGAGGGCGTGCGCCAGTGACTCATATCCAAGGGGTACCGGTGAACACTGACCTGCCACACCGCGGCGGCCGCGTGCGGGACGGCCGTATCCCATCGGAAGGTGAGGTTCTTGGCGTAGCCGGGGGCCCGCCAGTCGAGTTCCATCCGACTCAACCAGTGTTTGAACTCAGGGCCCTGATCGCGCAGGACGCGAAGCCTGGTCTGGCTGAGTTGGCTGTAGGGGAGCACTCGGACGATCTCTGCCGCGGATGCGGATGTCGGGCCGAGAGCGGGTGCGCGGCTGATCCCGCGTACAGCGATTGCCTCTGAGCCCGCTTTCACCGGCTTTGCCTGCAGTGGCGCAGCGTCACCAGACGCGGCTGCTATCACCAGCGCGCAGAAAACCCACGTAAACCGATTGACGTTCCAGACCGCGTGCATGATCTACCTCCGGAGAACGCATAACGGACCAAGGGGCGGACCCGCTATCGCGCGTGACAGCAGGGTGACTTGACTATACGACTGCGTGCCATCGGTGTCAAGACGCGTCTCACACACGGGTGGGCGGTCGGGCGCGTCCTACACGCCCGTCAGGTCTTGTTCAAGGGAATGGAACACGACAGGGCGCCTGCCACCCTGCCGTGTTGATCTAAGGTGAAGCGGCGTCAGTCGCCCAGTTCGCGCATCCGTTTCCGGTAGTGCAGGTAGTTGCTCAGCGAGACCTCTTCCGGTACGCCATGGTCGCATGTGGGTATATAGCCGCCCCGACGGCGCATCGCCGGGATGATCCGGTCCAGCATGGCGTCGATCTTTTCGGGTGTTGTGGCCAGCACGCGTTTATCGATGCCGCCCAGCATCACCAGATCCGGTTCGTCACGCCCGATCTGCACCACATCACAGCCGGAGGCCACCTCGAAGGGAGACATCGCGTTCATGCCGATCTCGCGATACAACGGGATCACCGGCACGCAGTAACCGTCGGTATCGATGTGAATGAACAGCTTGCGGGATTGGTCGATCTGTCGTTGCCGGAGATTGGTGATCAATTGCTGATAGTACGGGAACAGGAACTCGCGCACCATATCCGGCGAGATCAGCGATCCGTGGTTGTAGCAGATGTCCTCTCCGAAGGCCAGCTCGTCGATGGTGACGTATTGCTGATGCCGTGCGATGATCGCGTCGGCCACCGCGAACCACTGCCGCATGCAGTCGTGGATCAGCTCCGGCTCATCCAGGAACTTGTACAACAGATCCGCCGGTCCCATCAGGCTGCGCAGATACATGTAGCCGCCGACCACGGCCTGCCGCACCATATTGCCTTCCGCTATTGCCGGCATCAACTGTTGGATCTGCTCTTCGAGGCCCTCATAACGCGCCGGGGTATTCGGGTCGAGCCGCCATTTGACGTTCTCTTCCCAGGACTTCCAGTCGGTGACCGGGTGTGTCAGATACTCCGGCATGAAGCCGCTGCGCCGACCTTTGAAACATAGCACATGACGGCCCGCGAAGTCCTGTACGACCTCGTGTTCACCACGGTCTTCAATGACCTTCTCCTCGAAACAGGGGCTGAAGGCCGCCTCACACCAGCCGGCTCCGCCCAGCGTCACCATGCCGAACGGGTCGTACCCGAACACCTCCGACAGATCGGCGTTGCGGTCCAAGCCCTGTTCGTACCATCGCTCCAGGCAGAAGAAGCCGAACTCCCGATGCATCAGCGGCGCATCGGGGGTGATATCGTACGTATCTCTGAGTTTTCGGGCGGCGGGGCACATCTGATCGCGCGGCGGCAGCGCGTGCACTCCATCCGGTTTGGCTGTGGGTGGCTGTGTCACGGGATCCCTCCGTAGGATAACATCGGTGCAGTGTACCGCGAGTCGGTCATTGACGCAAGCAGGAGTGGACGTTGACGCATCGATTCCTGTACTCTGACAATGCCAATTGTTGGATCTCAACAATTCCTCTGCGGGGACTCACTATACATGCTACTTCTTGGAACTCAGACGGTCAATCAGCACGGCCACCTCACCATAGGCGGGTGTGACGTAACAGAACTGGCGCGCTCGTTTGGCACGCCGTTATACATATTGGACGAGATGGCGTTTCGCAACGCCATGCGCGGATATAAACAGGCGTTCGACGCGATCTATCCGCGAAACGAGATCGCCTACGCCAGCAAGGCGCTGCTTTGTTCGGCAGTGGCGCGCATCGTCGCCGAGGAGGGGTACGACATGGATGTCGCCTCGGCAGGTGAGCTGTACACGGCATTGCAGGCGGGTTTCCCCGCGCATAAACTGGTGCTGCACGGAAACAACAAGTCGGTGCAGGAACTGGCCATGGCGTTGGATCACCGCATCGGACGGATTGTGGTGGACAACCTGAACGAACTGCAGATGCTGGAGCGGATGGCGGCGGAACGGGACATCCAAGCGCCCATCCTGTTGCGGGTCACGCCCGGCATCGATCCGCACACGCATAAATACATCCGTACCGGGCAGGCTGACACCAAGTTCGGACTGAACATCCGTAAGGGGTATGCGCTGGCGGGAATTGAAGCGGCGTTGAACTGCCCGCATATCACCCTGCGTGGCGTGCACTGCCATGTGGGATCTCAGCTGCTCGAGACGGACGCGACCGTACGGGCGGTACGGTTGATGGTGGACTTCATTGCGACCGTAAAGCGCAAGTTCGGTATCGAGATGGACGAACTCAATATCGGTGGTGGATTGGGTATTCGCTACCTGGAGAGCCATGAACCGCCGACCTATGAAGAGTACGCGCAACGTGTGGTGGAGATCCTGACCGCCGAACTGGATGCGAAGAAACTGACCTGGCCCACACTGCTGCAGGAACCCGGACGTGCGCTGGTCGGAGAGGCAGGAACCACGCTGTATGAAATCGGCGCCATCAAAGACGTGCCCATACGCCATGCGCCCGGTACGCGAACGTATGTGACGGTGGACGGCGGACTCTCGGACAATCCGCGTCCACAGCTGTATGACGCGATCTATACCGCGTATGTCGCCAACAAGATGGACCAGCCCATTGACACGCTGGTCACCGTGGCCGGCAAACACTGTGAGACGGACACGCTGATCCCCGATACCTTGATCCAGCGGCCCAGTACCGGCGATCTTTTGGCGGTGTTGTCTACAGGAGCGTACAACTACGCCATGGCCAGCAACTACAATCGTTTCTGCCGTCCGGCGATGGTGCTGGTGCGCGACGGCCAGGCAGACCTGATTGTCCGCCGTGAGACACTGGAGGACCTGGTGCGGTGTGACGTGATACCGTCCCGACTCGCTCCGTAAGGTATAATCGGTCCAATGGGCTTCAGCATTGACTACGTCATCATGGGCGCGATCTGCTTCGTGCTGCACATCACCGTGCATGAAGCGGCACATGCGTTCGCGTCCGATCGTCTGGGCGACACCACCCCACGGTTGCAGGGCCGCGTGACGTTGAACCCGGCCGCCCATCTGGATCCGGTCGGTTCCATCATGGTGCTGTTGGCGTTGATGTCCAATCTGCCGATCATCGGCTGGGGCAAACCGGTGATGATCAATCCGCTGCGGTACCGCAACTACCACCGTGATCAGATGCTGGTGTCGATTGCGGGACCTGCGTCCAACCTGGTGATCGCGGTGATCGCTGCGGTAGCCTTACGCATGCGTTGGGTGCCGGATGTGGGACTGTTGCAGACGCTCGTAGTCATGCTGGTTTATACGGGGTTGGGCCTGATGCTGTTCAATCTGTTGCCCATTCCACCGCTGGACGGCGCCAAGGTGCTCAGCTGGCTGCTTCCACGCGAAGCCGCATACCGATATGAGACCGCCATGGCTCGATTGGGGTTCATCCCGTTACTGCTGCTGGTGATGACCGGCGTGACCCGTTATTTGATAGGGGTGCCCATGCAGGTCATGGCGGCGTGGCTGCTGGGACGCAGTCCGTTTGCCTGACCGGGAAGTGTGAATAACCGCCGGCGATCGGCGCTCTCTGCGCCACAGGGCGCCAAGGAGGCTCACGTGCGACGTCTCTTGATTCATCTGCTCCTGTCCGGTGCGGTTTTCTTGGGATACGGCCTGTGCGCCATCGGATCGCCATTGCGGCCGACAACTTGGAGCGCCACCGATGCGCTCGGGCGAAGGGTGCCGCTGTCATCCGATGTCAAACCGTTGCGCCACGACCGGTTTGTGGCGGTCATGTACGAACCGTGGCTTGTGGGCATCAACTGGCCGTTGCACGACAATACCAAGATCCTTGCACAGCATCCGCCGCGCTGGGGCGGGCTGCATGCGTTCCATTTCTGGGGCGAACCGGAGATGGGCTACTATCTCTCGGATGACCGCTGGGTCATCCGCAAGCAGATGGCGATGCTGCATGTGGCCGGCGTGGACGCCATCTTTATCGATGTCACCAACGCCTTCATCTATGAACCGCAGGTGAATGCGGTCTTGGAAACCATCGAACAGATGCGCGCGCAAGGCAATCCCACACCCTCGGTGGCGTTTTTCCTGAACAGCGCACACGCGCAGACGGCGCGCAAGCTGTTCGATGCGTTCTACCGGTCGCGCTTGAACTCGTCCATCTGGTTCCGGTGGCAAGGAAAACCGCTGATCCTGTGTGATCCCACCGGTGTGGATGCCGATATCGCGCAGTACTTCACCTTCCGGAAAACGTGGGGATTGCGACGGCCCTCCGAAGCGAACGAATGGTCTTTCATCCAGCTCACACCGCAGGCATGGGGCTGGAGTGTACCGGGCGTGCCGGAACAGATCTGTGCCTCGCCGGCTCAACAGGAGACGTACATAAACCTGCCCACCGGGCACGGTCGCAGTTACCACAACGGCCGGCAGCCGCCTCCGGATCAATGGGATGGCTGGGGGCGCAACTTCCAGGAGCAGCTGGATCGCGCACTGGAGGTCGATCCGCAACTAGTGTTCATCTCCAGTTGGAATGAATGGATCGCGCAGCGTTTCGAAGACGCGAATGGAAACACGCTGTTTGTGGATCTGTACAATGAAGAGTTCAGCCGGGATGTCGAGCCGATGCGCGGAGGCCAGACGGACAACTGCTACATGCAGATGGTTTCATTCATCCGGCAGTACAAGGGAGCAGAACCGCAAGAGCCCTATTCAGCACCGCGAACGATCACCGTGGACGGGCGGACCGGTGACTGGACCGGCGTGACACCGGTGTATCGCGACTTCATCGGCGACACCACGCATCGCGATCATCCGGGCTGGGGCAAAGAGGCCGGTTCCGGACTGCACTACCGCAACGAGACTGGACGAAACGACATCGTTTCGGTGCAGGTCACCCATGACCGCAATGCGGTGTACTTCCTGTGCCGCACGGCTCAACCGGTAAGCGCGCCGCCGTCGCCGTGGTGGATGACCCTGTTGATCGATACCGACCGTAATCCGAAGACAGGCTGGCACGGGTACGATGTGGTGATCAACCATCCCGTACTGGACTCCCGCCGAACCACCGTCAAACAGTGGCGCAACGGGCGCTGGGAGTATTGCGGCGCCGCCACGTATGCCCGCAAAGGCGACGTGTTAGAGGTGGGCGTACCGCGTGCACTGCTGGGACAGCGTGGTCAAGCGCCCTCTTTCGACTTCAAATGGAGCGACAACTGCCGGCTGGATGGAGACACCACCGCCTTCGCACTGGATGGTGACGCAGCACCCGACCGCCGCTTCAATTACCGCTACCGGTGAGATCTATTCATACGTCAGTGCGCTGATGGACAACCCGCTGGTCGTTCCGACACGTTGCAGCTCCAGCGTAAACGGCCCTTCGGGCAGTTCGAACCGGTGACGCATCAGGCCGGGCCGCAGATGTACACGCGCGCCCGGTGCATCCGAGGCATCTGGCCGGACGATCAGCGTGCCGCTGCCGCCTTGGGGCACGCGTGTGGTCAGACGGATGGCGCGCGCTCCGTCCGGTATCGTATCCCGTAGCGCCCAGCGGGATGTCACATCACTGAAACGGACGCGCCAGCCCGCGGGTTCCGTCAGTACGGCGCGCGGACGCAGCTCGATACCGAACGCCGACGCACGGAGGAGGCGTGAGGTGGATCCACCCAGCCATTCGGCCGCAGGCCAACCGATCCGGTTCGCTGGATCGGCCGGCATCGATGAAGCGCGGGTTTCCGCATCCGTCTGGACCGCATCGGTTCCGTAGGGTTGCCCGTCTCGCAGATTGCCCCTCAGGGCGACATTCCGACAACGCGTCAGCACGATTCGGCCGAGTTCGGTCTGCAGACGGTTGCGTTCCAGAACGACATTTTCCACATCGGCCAGATGCACCTGACCGATGATCAGGTTGTCCTGCAGCAGCACATCGTGGATCACAGGCTCGATCGGCTGGACGATCGCTCCCGATTGGTCGGTGTAGGCCGGTCCCATGATGACCGCGTTGACGGGATTACCGCGTCCCTGTCGTATGGTGCAGCGCTTGATGACCACGCGCGATGGCAACGGACCTTCGATGTTGTCTCCGTAGTGCCAGATCAGCGCAGTGATGTCACACTCCTCGAGGGTGACCGGTGACTGCAGACGGCACGACATGCGGATACGGCACCGGCGGATCAGCGTGTCCGGATTGGCGCTCGAGTCGTTCCACAGATTATCGCCCACCGCCATTCCGGTGATCGGCGTGTCCAGTTCCAACTCGAGCAGGGGCGATGTGGGATGCTCGTTGACATACACGGTTTCCGCACTGCCGATCTGTTGCACAATGCGGGCGCGCCCTAACAACCGGCGTGCGCTCAACCCGTATACGGTGATTTGATCACCGGCGCGCCATGGCACGATCCCTAAAGGAAAATTCTGCCGGATGCGGATGCGGGTGGCGGAGACCACCTCGACGATCTGCGACGAAAAGGAGGCGACATTGAACGCATCGTCGTTCATCCCTTCCAGTACGCACTCGTCGAACAAAAGGGACGCGCGGTTGGCTTTGACATGGAAACCGTCGCGCCAGAGGGACGTGAGCCGGCCGGTGCCGGGACGCGGTCGGATGTCAAATCGATGGAACGTGCAGACGCCTTCGTTGGCCTCGATACTGACGCCAAACAAAGGCGCACACCACAACGACACAGTGTCAAACAGCAGATTGCGGTTGGCATGCAACACGACTACCGGGCTTGCGCCATACCCCTCCATTCGGTGTGCATACCCGGAGACAGGGACGGTAATCAGCGTCTCCCCGGCCTGTACGCGTTCGGATACGCGATCGGTTCCCTGGCAGTACAGCCTCAGGATCCGCCGGTCGGCACTGCCCGGTTGCGCCTCGGTGACGCGCTCCAGAAACAGATGCTCGCTTTCCAGATCATGTCGACCGCGATGCCACAGCATGGCAAAATAGGCCTGCTCCCGCTCACCGGTCGGTCCGGCGATTGGCGGCATCGCGTCGGTTTCGCGAATACGCACGTCCACCCAGCGGCGTTCCGGGTCCACATTGACAACCAGTCCGTCGGCATACGGCAACGGATCGAAATCGATCGCCAGATCACGCACCGTCACATCGGTGCAGCCCTCCAGATGCAGGAACCGTCTGTTTGGATGCAGCAGGAAAACACTGCCGTTGCCTTCGATCTGGATGTCCGAGCGACCGTTGAAGTCGAAAATCCAAGTCTTGGGGGCCTCGATGATCCGGTATGTCCGTCCACGCTCGAAACGCAGCAAAACCGGACCATTATGCTGTGTCGCCGCGTCGCCCATACGCGCCAGAGCGGGGCCGTCATCGGTGTTGCCATCACCGCGAAGGCCGTACGCAGAAGCGTCGAATACTTTGGGTGACGCATCCGATCGCAGGCACAATAGCAGGCCGGTCAGCAGCAACGCGGACCGCAAGGCCAGGGGCGCCCATTCATTGAATGTCATGGGAGGTTACCTTTAACAACCGGAAGCAGGATGGCTGACGCCTGCGGGCCGCCCATGTGCAGCGTGTGCTCCGCTACGGCGCCGCGTCCGGACAAGTATACCTGTCCATTTTGGGGGTTTACCGCCCAGGCGCGTGAGTTGCTGGCGGCAACCTGCACACCGATGCGATGTCCTTTGTTGAACACCATGCTGGTTGACCAGAGGTCGATATCGACCAGTACCCGCTGCCCGGGGCGCAGCAGCTCACGGCGGTCTAACCGGTTACGCAGACTGACTCGCTGGATGCCCTCACATATGTTGTACGACCGGCCGTCCGGATACACATCACACAGCTTGACAGCCAAGTCCAAATCGGGGGCCGTGGAGCTGACCCAGAGGCGGGCACGGACACGTCCGATCACCTCCAACGGTCGATGCAGCACCGCCGAACGGAAGACCAGCACGTCTCGCCGATTCTCCACCGCCCGCTGGTCGCGTGGACCGGCGGGTATGGTCAGCTGGGGACCGCCTGCAGACGGAACCGGGTTGTTGGGGTCAGCGCGCCAAGTACGCTTTCCTGCAGGTGCGTCCGCAGTCTGTAGCGTTCCGGATGCTGTCAGCTTCCATGGCGTAATGGTGGCTGGTGGTGGCCAGCTGTCAGCGGTACGCCAGCGGTTACCGGGCGCATTCGGATCGCTGGTATCGCCCATTGTGTAATAGGTCACGGCGGGCAAGCGGTCCCATCCGTTGTCGACCCCCTTCAGATAATGGTCGAATATCGCCCATGGATCCGTGACCGGAGAAGGGGTTTTGTCCGCGCCGGGGAAGGTGAAGTCACCCGCCTTCGACTGAAGTATCCCGTGTGTCCACGGCCCCATCACCAGCTTTTGGCGGCCGCGGGCGCCCGGGCCGCCTTTGTTCTGGTATCCGAGAAACGCGTTGATGGTCCCCTGTGCAAAGATGTCATACCATCCGCCCACATGCACCGCCGGAGCGTTTACCAGCGCCCAACGGTGTTGCAGATCTCTCTCACGCCACATTGCGTCATAGGTGGGGTGTGCTCTCCACCGGGCTGCGGCGTCCGGGGCGAACCGGGAACCTTTGGTCCAATCGTCTGCCAGGGCTTCGCGGTACACGCCTCCGCTGTACACGATGTCGTGATACATGCTGCCGCTGGCGACTTGGATGCTTTGGGCTTTGATGTCCCGGGTTCCGGTTCCGGCCAGGAACAGCTGGGCGATACCCAGCGCCGATCCTCCGAATGTGCCGATGGGACCGGCCCAGGACTGCGCCCGTATCCAACGGACCGTATCCAGTCCATCCTGCTTGCCATTCCACCATCCGTCGCTTTCAAATGGCAGGTTTTCTCCCTGCGAGGCGAACCGGCCGCGCATATCCTGGATGACCATGGCGTACCCGCGCCGGACGGCCTCCAGCCCGAACGCCGCGACAGCGTCCTTGTTATAGGGTGTGCGTGCAAGGATTACCGGAAAGGGACCGTCGCCGGGAGGCAGATAGACATCGGTGGCGAGTTTCGTTCCATCGCGCATAGGCACCTGATAGGTCTGCCGCTGCATCATGGACTGGCTCAGGCCGGCCAGGCTGAGTATGGTCAGAGCGCACACGCCGCATGCGATACGTCCGGCAAGCAGACGGTTCATCGAAATTCCCTCCGTCCTTCACACGTCATGGGTGAATGGCCTTTAGCAGGAGCATATCGCAGCAGGTGCGATCTAGTCAACTACGCGGTGGCGCCCGTCGCGTCGCCGGCAGGCGTTAGCGCGTGTAACGGCGGATCGGCTGCTGCCGACGCGAGGGACGATCGGACGTCGTGACCGAGTCGGCAGGTGTCCTGCGTTCAAAGGGAGACACATCGCGGGTTGACCGGCTGAAACGGGCGAGGAGCAGGCGAACAAGCCAGACACCCAGCGCGACCACAAGCAACACGCCGGCGCCGATACCCAACGGGCGGAGCCAACGCGGCCAGGACGGAGGTGGGGCCAACGGTTGACCCTGTTGCAGTATGACCGGAACGCTGGTCAGCAATTTGCCATGCAGACGGGCTTCAAGCCGTCCCACCGGTTGGCCTCTGCGCACCGGCAGTTGCGGACGGTCGATGAGACACTTCAGATCCGGCCGGGGGGCGGGCGTACCGACCCGATGAGACAGGGCCAACGGCTGCTCGGTAATCACGGGGATCGCCCGGGCGCCCCGTCCTTCGGGGGTCACCTCGCCCACCACCTCGTTGGCTTGCACCAATACTGTACGCGTGAACTGGGTGAATCCGAGTTTGAGCAACATCTGGGTGTCTACGAAGACTTGAGGACTGTTCAACGCCACGGTGATTAGCCTGCGTCCGTCTCGCACAGCCGAACCCACGAAGCAGTGCCCTGCCTGCTTGGTATAGCCGGTCTTGATCCCGTCTGCTCCGGGGGTGCGCTGCAGATAGGTGCGGGCCCGGTTGATCATCACCACATTGGTGCTACCGGACGATCGGGTAATCCGCGCCGTCTGCATCGCCATGATGCGCCGGAATTCAGGCAGGCGCACGCACTCTGACGCGATGAGCGCCAGATCGTGCGCGCTGCTGTAATGGCCGGGTTGATGCAGCCCGTTGGGATTCATGAACTGCGTGTTGCGGCAGCCCAGCTCGTGAGCCCGCTGGTTCATCCGGCTGACAAACGCCTCCACAGATCCGGATACGTGTTCGGCAGCCGCGATACAGGCGTCATTGGACGACTGCAGCATGATGGCTATCAACAGATCGCGCAGGGATATCCGTTCACCCGGCTTCATGCTCAGGCACGCGTGGGGCCAAGTGGCGGCGCGTTCACTGATCACCACCGTGTCGTCCAAGCCGCCATGCTCCAGCACCAGCAGCGCGGTCATTATCTTGGTGGTGCTGGCCGGTGGCCGACGCAGATCGGCGTTGCGTGACCACAGGATCTGCCGCGTGACGGGATCCATGAGCACTGCTGTTTTGGCCATCACGCGTTGAGGAGGCGGCGGAGCGGCCATTCCGGTCAGTGTCAGCAGCAGCATCAGGGCTGCCGTTACCATCCAATGCCTCACGATGAGACCTCCTCGGGGACGCCTTCGACTTCAGGCAGCTCGCTGAGGTCATTCAGGCCGAAGTAGTGCAGAAATTGATCGGTAGTGCCGTATAACACGGGGCGTCCGGGAGCGGCTTTTCGGCCGCGCTCTTCAATCAAACGCCGTTGCATCAGGGTTTTAAGCACGCCATCGCAGCTGACGCCGCGAATCGCTTCGACCTCCGCCAGCGTGACCGGTTGCCGGTAAGCGATGATGGCGACCGTCTCCAGCGCCGCGCGAGAGAGACGCGTGTTAGTGGGCGCCAGATAGCGGCTGATGACCGCTGCATGTTCGGGACGGGTACTCAGCTGCCATCCGCCGGCTATGCGTACCAGGCGCAACCCGGTGTGTTCCAGAGCGGTTTCCAGTTCATCGATGACCGGCGGTATATCTTCCGGTTCACACTGCAGCACGTGCGCCAGGGTGGTAAGCGTCACCGGCTCCGCAGCGACAAACAGCACGGCCTGCAGCGCCGCACAACGGTCAGACAGGATCACGCGGCCTGCTCCTGGATGGCCCAGAGATAGACGGGCGCCAAAGGCCCCTCTTGCGCGGCGCCGATCCGATTCTGGCGTATCAGCTCCAGAACCGACAAAAAGGTGACCAGTACATCCCAGCGGGTGTAGGCGCCGTCAAACAAAGCGTCGAAAGGCTGCCGTTCTGTCCAAGAGAGAGCACATCGCAACACTTCCACCATCCGCAGACGCAGTGCGACGCGTTTGCGCGGAATGATTACCTGAGGCGGCTGTGAGTCGACTGCGCGGGACAGAACCCGATCGAGCGCCTGAGCGAGCCATTGCGGATTGAGTTGGCCATCCGGTATGGGCAGTTCGTAATCGGCCGGATCGGCATCCACGGACCGAAAAAACAGCTGCCGGCGGTCTTCTTCCCAAGCCTGCAGCGTCTCCACCAATCCCCGATACCGGGAGTACTCCACCAGTTTGGCCACCAGTTCGGCGCGCGGATCGGCGCCCTCCTCTTCGGGTTCGGTGCGCGGCGGTTTGGGCAGCAGCATGCGTGACTTGATCTCGATCAGGGTGGCGGCCATCACCAGGTACTCGCTGGCGACCTCCAGATCCATGCTCTCCCAACTGCGGATAACCTCCAGGTACCGATCGGTGATCTCCGCGATGGGGATATCGAATATGTCGACGCGGTTCTGCCGTACAAGGTGCAGCAGCAGATCCAGCGGACCATCGAAATCGGGCAGATGAACCACCATTTCGGTGGGAGTGTTGGCGGTGGCGATCAGAGTACTCATCGCCCATTATTGTAACAAGACGTATTGCAGCCGTGCGTTTCCCGATCGGAACGCCCGGCATATGGGGGTGAGCGATGTCACCCCCATGTGCCGTCGTTTATCGTCAACGGACGCGCACGAGCTTTGGCAGATCGGTTCGTACGGTGATCTGCTGGTTTTCGACGCCGTAATATCCTCCCCAACCGATGGAGAGACTGTCGATACGCGTCCAGTCGATCACTCCGGGTTGATCACGCCAGGCCACGGGGGCGAACGATGACCGAGGCAGCAGCACATCGAAGCGTACGCCTTGCCTGACGGGCACGTTCAATGGCGCATAAACCTCTGCGCCCTGTGTGTCACGCAGGATGCACAGCAACATCGGGCCCTCTTCGGGTGCTTGAAGGATCGCGCCCGTCAACCGGATCATGTCCGACGGATCGATGGCGAGCGGTTCTGTGAACCGCCGGATCGTAAACTGATGGGTATTTTCATTGGTCTTGGTGATCCGTGCGTGCGCCGCCAGCGCGCCGTCAGGCAGGGTCTCCATCCGCCCATCCACATACTCGCCGCCTCCCACGAGGCCGGAGGCCACCGATAGCGGCTGCTCCTGCCCAAACTGCAACAGGCCGCTCGCCGTCTGCCGGCGTGCCGGGCGAGCCAGCGCGTCACAAGTGATCACGCGGGCGTCATACGGTCCCAGCGACAACGCGATACTGGGGCCTTTGACCGTGGTATGTGCGCCGGTGTTGGGATCCCACATCTGGAAGGACGAGACCGTACGCAGTTCGAGTGAGGTCTTCAGCGGCTGTGCGCTGTCATTGATGAAAAGATAGATACTCTGTCCGTTTCGCTGCCGATGCGTCACGCGCAGACCGTGCGCCCATCCGTCGGTCTTCACATCGGGGTCTAAAAGGGTATCGATCACCCGGCCGACCAGTTGCTCCTGCCCATAGGGTATGAAGACCACAGGCCCCGCACCCGGACGGTTGATTGCCTGAATGCCGCCAGCGGTCAACGGCTGCAGCATCCGGGCTGCCAATTGTACCTCGTGGTCGGGACGGGAGCGCTCACTGTTTGCCGGAAGCGTTCCGATCAGGACCACGGCGCCACCGTTCTGGTTGAATTGTTGAATGGCCTGCCAGGCGTCCATGGGCAGGGTGTCCACCCCGGGAAGCACCAGCACACGCCATTGTTGAGACCGCCAATGCAGCGACCCCCGATCGATCCGAGCGTGCGTGAGGGTGTCTGCATCCAGCACCGTCCACTCGCGGCCCGCGTTGTACAGGCTGGTCTGCGCCGCATGAAACGCCCGTTCCACCGCCCGTACAGAGTCACCGTTTTCGGCTGTCTGCTGGCGGCTGGGCTGGAACCCGCCCCATAGTGAGTGAACCGGCCAAAGTAAACCCACATCGGCTGTGATGTCGCTGCCGCGCAACAGGGTTGAGACACGCCCCGTCCAGGTATTGATCCGGTTCAGTGCTGCGTTATCCAGCCCCGTCCACGTGTAGTAGCTCGTGATCACCTGAATGCCGGAAAGGAGCAGCCGGTTAAGCGATCCCCGGATCTGGTCCTCGGTCACGGTGATGGCGGGACGTGTGTCGCCGGAAGGGCGCCAGCGCTGTACATGGTCGCTCGCTTCACACATGGTGAGTGCGTTGCCGTTCAAGGCTGCCGCGCTTGCCGCCAGCCGCCCGATGCCGATGGGCACGTCTTCCGGGATGCTGGTCAGACAGTCGATACTGGGCGCGCTCAGCTCACGCAGGCACGCAAAAAAGTCGCCATATAGCGGAACCTGATCGATCAGGCTCTCCTCGATCAGCAGATGGCCTCCCGAGGACATGCCCTGCGTTTCGCACCATAGACGAATGGGGCGGAAAAACCGCTGCGCCAATAGATCGCCGATGGTTCGCCAGAAATCGTATCGGATCTGTCCGGTGCGTTCGCCGGTATCCAGGAACAACGCGGCCAGCTCCGGCCGAAGATCGTACCCGCGCGCGGCCTGAAACGCCTCCGCCAGATCGGGGGTCCATGGGACGACACGCCATGGCTGGCGGTTGTTCAGCCATAACGACATCAGAGACGGCTCATCGATGAATGTGGAGGTGAACCATTGGCCCAGTGGCTCGCCCAGTTCACGTGCGTAGCGACGGTGGGTCGTCTCTAGAAACAGCTCAGTGGTGCGCGGGTTCAGCAGATCCACATACCGGCGTGAGGTGTCATGCAGCGCAATGGACGCATGAGTGCCCTCGTGCAGCGGCGCGTCGGTGATCACCACCACGCGCCATGTCCCGCTGTCGGGTGTCCATTTAAGACGCCCGTCAGCGCATCGCGCCGACAAATCCAGACTGCCTTGAGTGGACAGCCGGCCGCTGGTTTCGGGATAGGCGCGTGCCAGAACCAGATTCCCGGGTGGAAGCTGAAGGTCCACCGAGTGGTCAGGGCTGGCCGGTACGTCATCCTGCAGCAGACCACGCGCCTGCAGTGAGGGGTCCCTCTGCAGCACCTGCCCGCCAGCCGCTGCGGACGGGTATCCCTGCTCGTCATACAGCCACAACGCCATCGCCTGGCCGTGAAGGAGCTTCACCATATGGCGAAGCGAGTCCCAATGTTCCGCGGATTGCATATACTGGTCGAACGAAACATTAGTGGCAATACCGCCGAATCCCCGACTGACCAGTGAGGCCATCAGGGCCAGCCGGGCGTCCTCCGAAACCGGCAGCATGTGCGTAATCGGCAGAATGCGGTCCTCTGCCGGTGGTGTGGCGAATCGCTTCTCCATCGGGTCTGTCGGTTTACTCCAGGGATTTTGAACGGGACGTGACATGACATCCTCCGGTAACAGCGTCAATGTCGGACCGACGAGTCCGCCCGGACCTCCCCGGTCTTCCACACGGATCGTCAGTGCGTTTACCGATTGTGGTCGAACCCATTGCGCCGGGATGGTGTAGCGGCGTTCCACTTGTGACGGGTGTTCTGCCCCCTCTCCTGAAGCACCAACCCGATGGCCGTTGATCCACACCGTATCCAGGTCGTCGACTTTACCCAGACGCAGGACCAGTGGTCTGGCTCTCCAGCGGGCCGGAATGCGGAACTCCAGGCGGTACCAGGCTATCCCGTTGTAGTCATTCCATGGAGTCCCTGGTAACACCTCCGGGGGACGCCCCGGGCGTGGGTCGGTCACACCCTGCTCTTCCCAATACCCCGGCGTCTTCAATGGGCGCCAGCCCGCGTTTGACAATGACGGGCGGAACCAGCGCTCCGTGACTCCTTGGTCCTGCGGGTCGGTTCGGAATTGCCAGATGCCGCTCAGGTTGTCCCAGCGCTCTTCCAAGAGCACGGGTGGGGAAGGCGGCCCCAGATGAGCTGCAGCCATCAGCAGACAGGCGAGACCGGAAGCGAACATGAAGGACCTCCCGAAGCGTGTTGGTTCCAGTGTAACGGCTTGTCCCGGCTGTGAACAGGGGGGGATGTTTGCCAGAAAAAACCGAAACAGCACTTGACAATAATACACTCAAATGGTATAACAATATCACAGTCATATACAGGAGGCTGGATACCCATGCGAATGGACAAACTGACTATACGCGCTCAAGAGGCGCTTCAAGACGCACAGAACCGTGCGCGAGACAAGCAATCCCAAGCCATCGAACCGGATCACCTGGCGCTGGCCATCCTGCATCAATCTGACGGGATCGCCACCACGCTGCTCCAGCGGTTGGGAGTCGCGCCGGCATCGATTATCCAGCCTCTGGAACAACTGGCCAATCGTCGGCCGCGTGTGCAGGGAGTGGAAGCAGGCGCGCATGTCTCCCAAGAACTCAGTCAGGTGCTTCAGCAGGCCTTCACGGAGGCCTCACAATTGACCGACGAGTACGTGAGCGTGGAGCACCTGCTGCTGGCGCTTCTCGAGGTGCGCAGTGACACGCAGCGCATTCTGAAGCAGGCCGGACTGAACCGGGACACGCTGTTGCGGGTGCTTGCGGATGTGCGCGGCGGGCAGCGAGTGACGGACCAGAATCCGGAGGACAAGTATCAGGCGTTGCAGAAATTCGGGCGCGACCTGACCGATCTGGCGCGGCGCGGCAAGCTGGACCCCGTAATCGGGCGCGATGATGAAGTACGGCGCGTCATTCAAGTGCTGGCCCGTCGGACCAAGAACAACCCGGTGCTGATCGGTGAACCGGGCGTGGGCAAGACCGCCATCGTGGAGGGGCTGGCGCAACGCATCGTCGCCGGTGACGTTCCGGAGAGTTTGCGTGACCGCACGTTGTGGCAGCTCGATATGGGCGCGCTGGTGGCCGGCAGCAAGTACAGGGGCGAGTTCGAAGATCGGCTGAAAGCGGTGCTGAAGGAGATCCAGGCGGCCGACGGTCAGATCGTGGTGTTTATCGACGAGATACACACGCTGGTGGGCGCAGGCGCTGCGGAAGGGGCGATGGATGCCGCACAGATGCTCAAACCGATGCTGGCGCGCGGCGAACTGCGATGTGTGGGCGCCACCACCACCGACGAGTACCGAAAACACATCGAAAAGGACCCGGCACTGGAGCGGCGCTTCCAACCGGTCATGGTGCTGGAACCCGATGTGGAGGACACCATCGCCATCCTGCGAGGCCTGCGGGAGCGATACGAACTGCACCACGGAGTGCGTATTACCGACGGTGCGGTGGTCGCGGCGGCGACGCTCTCGCACCGGTACATAGCCGACCGGTTCCTGCCGGACAAGGCGATCGATCTGGTCGACGAGGCCGCCTCCCGCCTGCGCATGGAGATCGACTCGATGCCGGTGGAAATCGATGAGAAGGAGCGGCGGATCCGTCAGTTGGAGATCGAGCGCGAGGCGTTACGTCGGGAGACCGATCCGGCCAGCATGGAACGTCTGAGCGCGCTGGAGCGCGAACGCGCGAACCTGATCGAGGAACGTGACCGGTTGACTGCTCACTGGCGGCTGGAGAAGGAGGCTATCGGTGAGATACGCGAACTGAAACAGCGTATCGAAGAGGCCCAACAGCAAGAGCAGCAGGCCGAGCGTGCAGGCGACCTGGCGCGCGCCGCGGAACTGCGCTATGGCGTGCTGCTGGAGCTCAATCGAGCGCTGGAGGCAAAGACCGCTCGACTCGCCGAGATACAATCCGACATGAAGCTGCTGAAAGAGGAGGTCGATGCAGACGACATCGCCGAGGTGATATCGCGGTGGACCGGTATCCCGGTGTCGCGGCTGCTGGAGGGAGAGACCGCCAAGTTGCTGCATATGGAAGAGCGTCTGCGGGAGCGCGTGATCGGGCAAGATCACGCGGTGGAGGCGGTTTCGGCGGCGGTCCGACGCGCCCGGGCGGGCGTACAGGACGAGTCGCGTCCCATCGGGTCGTTCCTCTTCCTGGGGCCTACCGGTGTGGGGAAGACCGAACTGGCGCGTACCCTGGCGGTGTTCCTGTTCAACGATGAACACGCCATGATCCGGCTCGACATGAGCGAGTACATGGAGAAACACAGCGTGGCCCGACTCATCGGAGCCCCTCCCGGATACGTGGGATACGACGAGGGCGGCCAACTCACCGAAGCGGTACGGCGCCGTCCCTACAGCGTGGTGCTGTTCGACGAGGTGGAGAAGGCACACCCCGATGTGTTCAACGCGCTGCTGCAGGTGCTGGACGACGGACGCCTGACCGACGGTAAAGGACGTACGGTCGACTTCCGGAACACGGTGCTGATCATGACCTCCAACTTGGGGTCCGAAGCGCTGGCAAATGATATGCTGTTCGCGCCTCAGGAGGCCGAGCGGCGTGTCATGGAAGCGGTTCGTGCACACTTCCGGCCAGAATTCCTGAACCGGGTGGATGAGATCCTGGTGTTCCGTCCGCTGGGCGCCTCACAGATACGGGCGATTGTGGATCTGCAGCTGCGGTTGATCGCCAATCGACTGGCCGCCAAACGGGTACACATCGACGTGACCGACGCGGCGCGTGAGCAACTGGCGCTGGAAGGGTTCGATCCGGTATATGGCGCCCGCCCGCTGAAGCGGGTAATCCAGAAACGCATCCTGGATGGTCTGGCCACCGCCTTCCTGAGCGGCTCGGTATCCGAAGGCGATCAGGTGACGATCGACTTCCGCGATGGGGAGTACCGGTTCGAGTC
This sequence comes from uncultured bacterium, assembly GCA_964650005.1. GTDB lineage: Bacteria > Armatimonadota > HRBIN16 > HRBIN16 > HRBIN16 > CAZHSN01. The sequence continues at coordinate 27,827 of CAZYPZ010000017.1, forward strand.
AGGTTGAGATCGGATGCAAACCACCCCGGGGTAAATCAGGCCCGGTATGGTTGTGGCTCGATCCCAAGGGACCCTGGCGACGGAAAAACATGTCGCAATGGTCCAGGGGCCTGTTGCACACGCCCCTGGACCATCACCGGTTCGACCAGTGGTCCAACCGGTGCATGTATCTCCCGCTGCGGGAAGAAGGGGTAACAGGCCGCGGGCGGTTCACGGAACCGCCCCTGCAGCAACGCGATCGTTTGCGCACGTGAGAAGTGAGGTTACAAAAGGTGCAGATTTGGGGGCGGGGCGAACCCCGCCCCTACATCGCTTCGGCGGTTACTCGCCGCGCTCCCCCTTCGGCGCGCAGCGCCTCATGGGTACGGCCCGCAGAGCAGGCCATAATACAAACCAGAGCAAACGATGCTCAACCGGAATGGCTTTGGAGACTGCGGGAATGAAGAATGAATCGGTCCAGTCTGTCATCGGGAAAGACAACACGGAGGCGGTCACTGTGAACCTGCGCATTGACTGCGGCGCCAAAGGAGACGGCCGATCCAATGACACCGAGGCGTTTCAGAAGGCAGCCCGCATGTTGCAGCAGGCAGGTGGCGGCAAACTCATCCTTCCCAAGGGTGTCTATGTGGTCGGCCGTCAAGTTCATACACCGGGTCAGTACCCGTTCTATCAGGCGGAACCCATATTCCGTGTACAGAAGCTGTCACGCCTGCACATCGAGGGAAATCACTCGGTGCTGCGTCTGGCCGACGGCCTGCGTTACGGTTCGTTCGACAAGCACACAGGCCGACCATTCACTCCCTCGTCGATGCCCTTTATCGACGGTACATACGCTGCCGCGATCGGGCACATGCTGCATATCAGCGACAGCAGGAATATCACCATACGGGACCTGGAACTGGACGGCAATATCGGAGGGCTGATCATCGGTGGAGCGTTTGGCGACACCGGTATCCAGCTTCCAGGTTGTGGTCTGTTTCTACACAATAACACGAGCGTCCGACTGGAACGGATCCACAGCCATCACCATCCATTGGACGGGATCATGGTGGGATGGTACGGGCTCAAAGAGACGGATCCGCCTCAACCGCATGAGCTGGTGGATTGTGTGTTCGATTTCAACGGCCGACAAGGGTTCTCATGGATTGGAGGCAAAGGGCTTACCGCACGACGCTGCCGTTTCAACCACACAGGACGAGCGATAAATGCCGGTAAACCGTTCGGGTCTGCACCGGGCGCCGGCCTCGATATCGAGGCCGAAGAGTCCGTCTGCCGTGAGGGACTGTTCGATGCCTGCGAATTCATCAACAACTCGGGATGCGGTGTCGTTGCTGACTCGGGGGATGGCGGTTACACCCGGTTCACCCGTTGCCTGTTCTGGGGCGTCACGAACTGGAGCGCTTGGTCCGCCAAACCCGGTCTTGTTTTCGATGGCTGCCGGTTTTATGGCAGCATTGTGCACGCCTACGGTTCAGAGAATCCCACACTGGCCACACGTTGGATCCGATGCCGGTTTGAGGACCGCCCTTGGAAACAGAGCGGTCCATACGGAGGTTTCCTTGCCGAATTGAACGGAAACCTGAAGAACGTCACTTTTGAGTCATGCCGGTTTACAGCGGGACAACGTCGCAGCATATGGTGCTCCGGTGAGGGCTTTCGGCTGATCGACTGCGTATTCACCCATCGCTACGCCGGCCTTCCACATGGTGATTATGCAATGCTGTTGCGCGGCGGTGAGATCGATGGATGTCGGTTCGCCGCCCGAGTGCCGGCCTCCGTACAAGCGCGTTGGCCCATCATCGTGGACGGATCGCGCGTGGGCAACCGCAAGCCGACGGTCGTGGAAGGTCCCCATCTGCGATGGGCTCATCCGAACGGACCAACCGGCACAATCCCTGCCAATCCATAACGAGCAGACACGTACGGTCGCTGTTCGGGGATGCCGGATGCAGGGTGGGAAGACTCCCACCCTGCATTACACACCCTGTGGTGCTTTCGTTACGGTGACGCCCTTATGAACGTATCGTCAGGCAACCGGGCCCGGGGTGGCGTTGAGCACCGGCCTTCCCAACGGACGGCTGATCGGCTTCAGACGCGGATGCGTAGAACGGTCACGACCGGTGATCATGTCTTCGACGGTGTAGTATCCGCGCCGTGACGCCATCCAAACCGCCGCATCCGCCGCCCCCTGTGCGAAGGCAGTACGCGATTCGGCACGGTGGGTGATCACCAGCTCATCGGTGTCGCTGGCGAACACCACCTCATGCACACCCACAATCCCCCCGGCCCGGATGGAATGTACTCCTATCTCGTCCCGGGTGCGTTCATAGCGCCCCTCCCGGCCGTGACGCGTCTGGGTTGTGCCGCGCTGCTCATGCAGGCGCACGGCGAGTTTCGCCGCAGTTCCGGACGGGGAGTCCTTCTTGTACCGGTGATGACGCTCGATCACCTCGATGTCATACCCCGGCAGATACTTGCTGGCCAATTCGGCGATCAACATCAACACGTTAACGCCACGGGTGATATTGGGCGCATACATCAGCCCGCAACGCTTCCGCTCCGCAGTACGACGCAACAGCCCCATCTGCTGGTCGCTGAACCCCGTGGTGCCGATCACAACTCCACAGCCATGGCGTTCATAATGGGGCAACAGAGACAGAGTGGCTTCCGGCTTACTGAAGTCGATCACCACGTCAGGATGAGTGGCGGCCATCACGGCCGGGATCTCTTCGGCGGCGCAGACAGACAGACCGCATGGCACGCTGCCTTGCAATACGCCCAGATCGGTTCCGGCTTTGGGGCTTCGGGGTCCGGCGGCAGCCATGACCAGGCGCAGGTCGTTGCGCTCCTGCAGAATGTACCGCGCAATGGCGGATCCGGTCAGTCCAAGACCGACAAGTCCCACATTCAGCATGTGGTAGCTCCTTTCTGGCGGAACGGCCCTAGAGGGCCTGTCGCCGTGCCTGCGAGGTTAGCTGACGGGTTACGACGGAGAAGGTCGCCGCGCTCCTTACGGAACTGCACCCCAGTGACTTGGTTCCCCCGCTCTCACTCCCGGAGATTCGGCACAGATGGGGAGTTATGGACGTCGGAACAACCGACTGGTTGTGAATTCAGTATACCATGCTGCGCACATATACCGATCTTTTAGACGGGTGGAGCGGCTCATCGTTTCAGCTGCAACACCCAATCGCCTTCCGCGGGCGGCGCCCATTGGACCACCGCGCCGGACGCCGGCACGTTCCGGCCGGTGAGCGGCGAAATCCAGATCCCCCGGGCTTGCTCCCATCCGGACTGCAGGCGTACCGCGCACGACTGCGGCAAATACACCAGTGCCGTACGTTCATCGCTGTGGATGGCGGCGGCACAGCGCGCCAACAGATCGGCCGGGTTATTCGCCACAAAGTCCGGGGACGGCTTCAGATGCGGCCAACCCGCTCGCTCCCATACGGACCGCATCACGCCCATTTGCAACGTTCCCGGTCTTGCCAGGACACGGCGCCAATAGTCCGGCTTTGATGGATCGGTGTGCCAGACATACAGATCGCTGCCATAGGTGTATCCGGCCGCCCCTGAAAGCATCGAGAGGTAACCACAGCCCCGGGCGCTGTGTGCACTATATGCGGGCGATTCATCGGTCTCGTAGATCGCCTCCAAGTTGATCACCGGTTTTGTGGGATTCATACGATACAGCCGTTGAATCCACCCGGTCGCCTGCCGAAAACAGAGCGGCAGACGGCCGTTGTTGTGGCCGGTCTGGCAGCCAGCGTACGCCAGGTAGTCAGCAGAATAATAGCGTTCCGCCCAGATATGTCCGGGTTGGCCGGAGGGCGTACCGGGATGCTGGGTGACCAGGTGATGCGGCGCCAGCTGCGCCAGCCGTCGCCCGATGGTGTCGGCCAGTTCCATCCATGGACTGTCGAAAGAAGGCGACACCATCACGGGATCGCCGTACAATCGGGCCATCAGCCAACGAGCGAATCCCCAAGCGTCATCGACGGCCGGATATCGCGTTCGCGGTTCGCTCAATCCCACGATGAGCACAGCCATCCCGCTTTCGATCGCCATTCGGATGCGACGTTCCCAGCCCTGCCAGAACGCCGGTATGGGACGCAACACATTGTCGCCGTCGAAAGGCTCCACACCCATCGCGTCGGTCGCCCCCATCCAGTCAGAGGCGGGCCCAACCTGCACCAACGTGAAGCGCTTGCGAATGCGATCACGCAGGTAGTCTTTCCAATCGGTATCGGACGCCCGCATCGGACCGGCCCAAGCGGTGTCGCCAATCCAGAGAAATGGCGAACCGTCCGCATGACACAAGTGACGCCTGTCGTCCGATACACGCAGCCAACCGTGACGATAGAGTGGGCTGCTCCCCCGATAGGCGCTGACCCGCACCGTACCGCTCTTGCCTGTCAGGCCGGGCACCTCCGGCGTGCATCGGGTACGCCATCGCCAGACGCCCGTCCGTGGAAACGCCATGCACGCACGGAAGGTCGCCCCGCCGTCCCAGTAACCCGGACTGCTGAGTGCGTTCCCGTCCGGATCGATCCAATCCAACGTGAAGTCAACGTCGGCGGGCAAATGATCGAACCCTCTGTCCGCTTCGAACGACGTCTGCCAGCGCTGCCACACCGCTATACGGTCCTGAAAACGGGAAGTCGACACGACATTGGCCTCCGCTATCATTGTTTGGCGCCGAACGTCCAGATGGCGCGGTCGCGGACGACACCCGTCGGGTCCTGCGGATTCCAGAACGCCTCGACAACCACACGTGGGCCATCTGGCACAGGCTTCTTATACGGGACGACCCATTCACACGAGACAGTAACCGATTCGTTCGGTTGAAGCAGATCGACGCACACCCATCCTTCTTCTGAGCGGATCACACGGCTGATATCGCGCGCATGCGCATCTCGCCAGGTGGTGCGGATACCTCTGGCGGCCTGTTCGCGCACGGCCAGTGCGGGCATGCAAACCACGTCACTGGTATTGGTCAGAGTGACCACCGCCACCGCCCCCAGTCGTTTTACGTCCAGTTTCAGCGGTAGCGGTCTGCCGTCGTTGCCGATCCCTTTGACATATTGCACCGCGCGTTTGGTCAGATTGGTGTAGGACCACTCCTGATGCTCTGGAGCGACCCAGAACGGGAACTCGGTGTTTGTTTCGCCATCGGGCGTCACCACCGTCGTGGCGTACCAGCTTTCGAACAGGTACCGATCGGCCCGCCCGCCTTCACGCTGATGCAAAATCACTGACTGTAAGGAATGCTCGGCCCATCGCCGGTGTTCTTGCAGCGGGTCCTCCGTGCGGGATGCCGGAATGTCATTGCATACGAACGTGTGGCGTGCTCCCCGGCTGTGCAGATACCGCTCCACCGCGCGCAGCATCAAACGGGCGCGCACCGCATGCGGGGTCTGCTCGCCGGTCAGGGTCATATGGATATACGGGAAGTCGCTGTAGAACGCGAAGTGATCATGCCCCGGGATCCGGCGGAACATCTGAATGAACCGCTCCAACACATCCTTCAGGTTGAACCGAAGATCCACCGGTTTGCCGTTCACCAAAAACGGTTCACCGGCAGATTGTGGGGCCAGCGTGGTACGGGTTGTGCGCACAGGCACGTAGACGCCTTCGGTGCTGTCCGCGCTGGACGTCTTGGTGAAGTCCACCTCGTCCGACCAGCAGGATGGGTAGTTCTCAAACCACCGCCAAGCCTCACTGGTCGTCACGGCGCCTTTCAACCAGGGAGCGGCCGCGAAGTTTGGCCGAAAATACAGGTTGCCCCAGAGATGATCGACCGCATACCGCAATACTTCGGGTTCGCGGGCCCACGGGTTCACGGTACTGAGGTAGTGACGGGCGGCCGGTTCGAAATCGATCCCGTAGTCATGGGTGATCTCGGAAAAACAGATGCCCGCGTGGTCGTAATACCGGCTGAGGATCCCCGGCACACCCCAGTTCTTGAACTGCACCCGGGCCGACTCTTCGCTGTACATCACCGTCTGCTGGCCACCCAGCTCGATCATAAAGCGCGTTCCGAAGGGGTCCAGTTGCTCCCGGATACCCTTGGCAATGGTTTGTATCCTCTCCATGGACCAGTAGGCCGAATGGAAGAGATACCCGTCGGCGTGCTGCTTGACGAAGTCCCATCGGCGTGCCGGATCGGTGAGCTGCTCGTTGGCTCCCAGTCCGCCCCACCACACTTCCGCCGGCCGGGGGCGAGGGCGGACACGGGTCGTGTCGTCAGGCGCGATCCGGACCACAACCGAGGCCATAGCGCGCAGCCCTGCGGCATCCTGACCGTACACGCGAATGTGGTTCGCGCCTGTCGCCAGGTGCCGCGCGACAAAGAACCAGCGGGGTGACTGGGGAAACGCGCCAAAATCCACCAATCGCCCTGTCGGACCGTTCAGACGAACCTCGTACCACATGGGCGTATGAACACCCTGCTGCGTCCCTTCGACGCGCAGATACGCGGTATCGATACGGCCCGGCGGCGGAGAGGTGATCCGGATCTGCGGCGCGGCGTTGACCAGGCGCCCCAAAAGACACAGAAACAGTACCCATCCGATGCGCTCGCTATACATTAGATCCCTCTCCGTGCCCGGGTCCGGCGGCTCCCAGCTGTATGGAGCCGCCGGTCGCCCGATCTACTTGGCCGCTCGCGGTTCGTTGTCGCGCACGATGGCGCGACCGCCGGTTTCATCTTCGATGACCACACCGTGTACGCCGTTGTTCTCGGTCACCACGGCATGCGCCACATCGGCGCGCAGCCGAACCGCCGTGCCAACCGTCTCGAACGTGTTTCCACGAATCTGAGCCCGACCCGAGCGCACATCGATCAACGGCTGCTCACCGTTCGTCATGGTGAAGAAACAGTCGCTGACTCCCAAGTATCCCTTTCCCCGGTACTCGATATTCCGCTTGGCGGGCCCCCAGAACGAACAGTTCACCAATCGCAGATTGCCTGCAGACGTTTCCGTCGCCTCGATCTGCACCGGGTCCTCTCCGGTAAACGCCACGAACTGTCCATTGGTAAACAGCAGTCCGTACGGCTGCATCGCCTCCAACACCACACAGCGCTGGCACGCGTCGGCGCCCACTCCGGTCAACTGGCCGTTCATGGCTCCCGGGATCTCACCCTTCGAGTCGATGAACTTGTAGCCGATTTTGGCCGGGAACACGAAGGTGTTGGTGACGTACTCCCAGTCGGTCCTGCCGAAGATAAACGCCTCACAGTTGTCGATCATGTATTTGAACACCGGGTCCCAGGAGCCATTCACTTCCGGCGCCGACCACCAGTGGCAATGGAACTGCACGTTGTCCACACGCCCGATGTCGGTACAGCTTTCAACAGACAGTCCGCGACGCAGCACACAGCCGTACACACTGCGGATGCGGTGCCGAACATTAGTCTCTGGCCCGATGCGGATGCCGTTGTAGCTGTTGATCAGCGTCACGTTTTCCACCGTGTTGTCATGCCCCTGCAGATGAAACGTCCAAGCATAGGGCCTGATGTCGTCCGTGCGCTGTTCGGGATAGAACACCGTCAGGCCGCTCACACAGGTCGAATGTCCCATCTCGAACAGAGCGGGCGCTTTCTCGTTGTCTCTTCCTCCGGTGGCCAGAATGATTGTTCCGGTCAGCGGCGCGCTCCATCGGGGCGATTCCGCCGCGCCCTTGAGTGTCACACCGGGTTTGACGTTCAGAGAACCTGCCACCAAATATCTGGCGGGAGGCAGATACACGGTGTCGCCCGTCTCTGCCGCCGCATCGATGGCCTTCTGCAATGCCGCGGTATCATCGGAGATCCCGTCGGCCTTCACACCGAATCGAGCCAGTTCAGACATAGCGGATGCGTTTTCTCCTTGTTTGGATTGCGCCGCCCCCAACGCCAGTATCACGACACACAGCGTTACGGCGACGGTACGGATGCTGTTCATGGTTTACCTCCCGCAATATACGGCGAGACCTCTTCAGGCAGTACGTCAAAATAGATGCCCCCTCGATAGGGGCGACCATCCAGGCGATTGGCGGTCAACCGGGCCGACCACTCCTCGTGCCGGCTCAACGCCGCCCGAACATGCACCCCCTCGGGCGCTTGAATGACAAGCTGCAGTCCGGAGATCGGCGCCTGAATGCGCAGTACATACCGTCCGGACTGTTGCCCCGGCTTGATGGAGACCGAATGCGTCATCCCCGGCAGTACCCGGCCGATCCGTTCTGCGTGGATCTGCAGGGTACCTGTTTGCGTCGCGCGCAACTCCACGTCCAGCTGCAGCTGACATCCACTGGCCAGCTGGTTCACAGGAGCGCTGCGCCAGACACCCCGGCCGCGGGGATGTATCGGCACATCCGTCACCTCCACGGCGCTGTGGAACGGCTGCAGATAGGTGGAACCCTCCCATCGTAACGAGTCGGTCAGACTCTTCAGCAACCCGGGGCGGTCGCCCACACCCAGGCACGCGATCATCACCGAGCCGTTAGGGCGGGCCGCAGAACGCACCTCTCCCACGCCGCCCTGCAGGTTCACCCGAGGCGCATCGTCTTCCGCCACATCCAGGATCGCCTGCTCCATCGCGGCGTTGAATCCTTTGTCGAACGCCGCCGGCCAGTTCATACAGTGGATGGAAGCGCCGCCGTGATCGCGAATGAACCGCAGCTGACCGGTGGCGTCCGCCTGATTGGGAGTCAGCGCCTGATACTCGCCTAACTGCATGCGGTTGAACCCTGAGCGAAACGCGTCCTGCAATGCGTCATGAGGACGGTTGTACCATACGCCGTAACGGGTGAACCCGAAGGCCGTCCCGCAGTTCAGGCTCCAATCGACAGGGCTGAGGCGTGACTCCAAAGTGGAAAACGCCCCCAGACTGCCGAACGCATAACTGTCCGGGATCTGATGCTGCGCGGTGATCTCAGGGGGAAAGCCGGCGAGCAACGCTTCGCGCAGGGTCTGAGCGATCCGCGCGTTGACCACGGTACGGTTGTACTCCACCCATTCGCTGTAGAACGGATTCGACGCGTTGTATTCGTCCCAGGCGCCCCGGCGTTCCTGACGCGGTGCGTCGAACACGTCACGGAAGGGCGCACCGAATTGCTTGTTCACCGATGTACGGTCGATCCCGTACTGTCGCTTCAACCAGCCATAGAACCCCTGGATCATACGCGGGTTATAATCGCCCACCGAGCCGTCCTGTTCGATGGCGATCTCATGCTCGTGATTGGGGTCGATGCCGGCAAAGTGTTCCGGCGCCTGCCGGAACGGCCTGACCAGCTGCTGGAGGTGAATACGCAACGGCAGTATGTATAGCGCGTCCAGTGCGGGAGTCTCCAGGTTATAGGAAGTCGTCTCGAAATCGGACGTCCCGAACTCGCCATATGTACTCAGCCGATTGCGCCTCGACAACGCAAACATCTCGGGCGTCCCGGCCTCCGGATCGATGCGGTCCTTCAGGCGTTCCGCCCAAGGGATGGGCATACGATGCGTAAAGCACAGGTTCCACTGACCGGGCGGCAGTTCAGTGAAACGCTGTATCAATGGATTGTTGTCGCCAAATCCCGTGCCGGCCCAGTGAGTTGTATCCGACAGGGGGCGCAGCGCATCTTTCAATCCCCCGCTTCGGCCATCTGTTCGGATATGGTGATACACCGAACGCCGCACATGCTGCCGATCCGGGATTTGAAATGTCGAATGGTCGTATTGAAGCCAGAACAGCGTCTCGTAATCATCCACGGCGGCGCGGGTGACCTGCCCCTGTGTGTCCACCCGCATAATGCTCGAGCGAGGCCTGTCCGGCAGAGAGACGATCCAGCCACCCGGCCGGTATGGGTCCGGATGTACAGAACCTCCCGCTGGGACCGGTATCGGCAAAGCGATCTGTTTGTCCAGAAACTTCGGACCAAAGAGATGCAGGGCCTGCGGTGCTCCCTCCCGCCAGAGCAACAGCTCATGACCACCGGTTACCGGAACCCGGTCCATCCCGATGCGGCGCCCTTTCCAATCGTCGGCTATCGGACGGGCAGCCAGGATCAGCCCCTCCGCAGTCAGTACATACAGAGGGGAGTCGCCGTTTTGGCTCATCACCGCGATCTCGTCGCCGGGATTTCCAGACAGAAAGTCACCGGTCATCAGCGACACCGGCGTCTTCACGTCTGCCGGAAGCACCACTTCAGCCAGCGGGGCCCCGTCCACAGCGATCAGTTTCAACGTGCGCACGAACGCATCCGTAGCCGGTGCGGCGACCAAACAGTCACCGACACCATGCAGATGAGCATACCGCACCTGCACCCCGCCACGTACCGTCAACGGATAGGCCAGAAATTGCGCTTGACACGCTCCGAAACGATCAAACACGCGTATCAGCGTGTGGTTGGCCGGATTCGGTCCCTGACCGACTGCCACAGGAGGCGCATAGGCCAGTTCGGAGCTGGCCAGATGCGAATCCCGGCGGACCAGCCAGGGCAGATCCAGCACGGGCTCCGTGGTCGCCAGAACACTGAACGCGTTGGCGTGCACCGCCCGTCCGATCTCACGCTGTGGAGCGGCATACCGCCGATCGAGCGCATCCAACCTCAAATAGGATGCCGTAGGCATCGGCACTGCGGATGGCCGGCCGTCGATACGGATCTCCGGCTCGCCCCAGGCCGCCCAGTCACAGGCGCTGTTCTGCAACGGATCTGTCTGCATGGTAATCCGTACGGTGGATCCTGCCTGCGCGCTGAGGTCGACAGTCGCCGGGATCCACTTCAGCTCGCACTGCCGTCGGTCCAGCATGGTACGTCCGTTCACTTTCAAGATGAACCGCACGCCATCATACTCACTGATGGCATCCGCGCCGTCTTTGATCCCGGTATACACGCGCAGCACCAGTCGCTCGCCTTTCTTCAGAACCGGCAGCTGCAGCGGCGGCAACGTCAGTGTCGCCAGCGGTTTTCCGGTTGCATCCGGATGCTGGAAGATGCTGGGACGAGTCTTGCCACCCGACGGTGTCGGCGTCACATGCGCATTGTTGGGATTTACGGTGAGCTTGTCAGCCAACGCCTCGGTCAGATCCGCGACCGGAGTGTACGGACGGGTCAGCCCTCCAGTCTCCGGAGCGCCTGTCACGACAACCGACAGGATGATCAGCGTACATAGCACGCCAGCCAAATGGGTTAAAGGCAATTTGTTCTCCTCCCCTTCACTCGTTCAATCGGTCTGCCGCCAGCACCAGATCACCAGACAGCGGCGCCGTGACCGCGACACCGGGTGAGCGCAGACGGAACGAATACCGATCACCTGTGTCCAGAGACATCGCAGTCACATCCCACAATCCGGCCGGCAACGCCGGCAACAGCCAGAGCGGTTTGTTCGAGGGATCGCGCATCCAACCGTTCTGGTCGCGTACGGGCATCACCGACCGCACATAACACAACGCGTGCCTGCGGTCAGATGACATCAGAGTGCGCGCCTCCCACCCCGGAGACGGGCGTAACGGTCCGGAAAAATCCAAGGCATCGATATCGATCGTCATCAGGTCGGGAGCGCGCCCTGTCAGAGTGAGACGGAGGGTCACTCCCCGTTCCAGTGCGCGCCGTTCCAGCCGGCACAGTCGGCGGAACTCTTCGCTGCGGAGCTTCTCTTCAAATGACACGGCGCGGCCGAGCGCGTCGGCAGCCGAACCGATGTTCACGGTGAAACCGTGCCTGTCGTCGGCTTTCAGAACCCACCGGGCTGGTTGCAGCAAAGACTGCGCGTTCCGATACTCCTGCAGATGCTCCAACGGTTGTCGTTCAAGCGGCCATTGCATGAACCCGGCGCCTCCGGACACCACGGTGAGCCAGATCAGGTCACGCAATGCCCGCCGGCGGCGTCCTTCGTGCGCCGCATCCACCGCCATCAATGCCCCCGCCTCTCCGGGCCAGTTAGGCCCCACGGCGGCACAGTAGTCATGTACCAGTGCGGCCATTCCGCCGTAATCCAGTAATTCGCTGTCCGCGCATGCACCCGGGTAGAGGTGACTGCTGAAAAAGTCGGGTTGTATGCCGCGTGTCCAGCGTATCGGATCGATGCCGATGATCCCGTGTCCCGCCAGGCTGTAGCAGATGGGCTTCTCCGGGCAGAGCGTACGCCATAGGTCCACCATTCGGCGCGTCCAGGCGATCTCGGCGTCTTGGGAGTCCCATTGGAAGAACCCCTCCCAGGCCTGTTCGTTGTAAATTTCGACCGCGAACACCGCAGGATGGTTGCGCAGCAGCGGAGCCAATTCTCGCAGATACTGTGTTTGCAACGCCACCGCCTCCGGATCCGTGAAGTACTCGCGGTAGCCCTTCAGCAATTGTCGATCGCCGGGATCATTCGGCATGAACCGGTTGAACGGCCAGCGGTTTCGGCGATAGGCCTCGATACCGGCGCTCCAAGGCGCCCAATGCAGGTATGCAGACGCCCTCGGCTCGGCGAACAGCGTCACGAGGAAGCGGAGGTCATGCCGGTAGCCGTCCTGCATCACTTCATCCATGACCGCCCAGACGTCCGGATTGACATGTCCTGCGATATCCAGCGGCAGGTCGGCTGGATGTCCGGCCACGGTATCATGCACACGGCAGAACATACGCAGCGCATTCACCCCTGCCGACGCCAGTGTGCGGAAGTACGCGTTGCGTTCATCCCGGGTCGCACGCTGCATCGGTGTGTTTCCCGCCAGTGCAGCAACCCCGGCGGGGCGTTCGGTCTGCATGAAGTTGATGTAAAATCCGCCCAGCGGCCAAAACAGACGGCCATTTCTCCCGATAAACCGACCAGACCGGTACCGGATATCCGGTTTCATGGCAGCCTCCTGAAAGTTACTCTGCATGGTTGCTGTTTCACCCTGGATGGCCGTATAACCTGCCTGCCTTCAGCGCCTGAAGATACCCCGATGAAACCATCCGATTCGCTGGCTGTCCGCCGGGGCAGCGTCGGCGATACAATATAGTGTCAGATACCGAGTCGTATCGGTCCGTTCGGGCCGAACCTATAGATACTTCGCAGGGCGCCGGACTGCGCCAGCCAGGAGAACACCCGTTTTGAGCAAAGAGATCATCGTCAACATCGGCTCCCGTGAGACGCGTTTGGCCATACTCGAGAACGGCAAGATCATGGAGCTGTTTGTCGAGCGTGAAGAGCGCATCGTGGGAAGCATCTACAAAGGCCGAGTGGCCAATGTACTGCCCGGGATGGACGCCTCGTTCGTCGATATCGGCCTCGAACGCAACGCGTTTCTGTACGTGGGCGATATCATCGGCGGCGGAGAGTCCGAAGATGGGCATGCGCCGGCGTCCGTTCGGCGATCGGTACTGCGTAACCGGAACATCAAGGACCTGGTCAAGGTCGGCCAGGAGATCCTGGTTCAGGTGACAAAGGGCCCGCGCGGAACCAAGGGATGCCGCGTGTCCACCAAGATTTCGTTGCCCGGACGGTACGTCGTGCTGACACCTGAAGGCGAACACCTGGGAGTGTCGCGCAAGATCGCGGACGGCAAGGAACGGGATCGCCTCAAGCGCCTCGGCCGTCAGATCCGACCGGAGGGATTCGGCCTGATCATCCGCACGGAAGCGGAAGACAAGCCCGATGAGCAGCTGGTTCAGGACATCGAATGGCTGCAGGAACAATGGGCTGAAATCGCCCAGCGCGCGGCCAAATCCAAAGCGCCCTGCCTTGTACACCGCGACTATTCGCTGTTGTATAAAGCCGTACGCGACATGTTCGGCGCGGATGTCGACCGGTTGGTGATCGACGACCCCGATGAGTACAAAAAGGCCGTGGAACTTGCGGACCGCTTCGCCCCCAGGCTGAAAGACAGCATCGAACTGTACGACCGCACAGAGCCTGTGTTCGACTACTTCAATCTGGAACAGGAGATCGAACGCCTGTCCAAACGCCAGGTGTATCTCAAGTCGGGCGGATACCTCGTGATCGATGAAACCGAGGCATTGACCACCATCGACGTCAACAGCGGCCGGTTCACCAGCGGATCGAACCTTCAGGACACCATCTTGCGGCTCAACCTGGAAGCGGTCGACGAAGTCGCACGCCAGTTGCGCCTGCGTGATCTGGGGGGCATGATCGTCATTGACTTCGTGGACATGGACGCTGCCGCCCACCGCACCCAGGTCACTCGCGCTCTGGAGAAAGCGCTCAAGCGTGACCGCGCCCGGACAAAGATCAGCCACATCAGTCCGCTGGGATTGATCGAGATGACGCGCAAACGCACCGGTGAGAGCGTGGTGGAACAGCTGGCACAAAAGTGCCCCTACTGCAACGGCAAAGGGCGTGTGCTGTCAGGCGAGACCGTCAGCATGGATATCGAGCGCGAATTGATGCGTAAATCGCGCCTGGAGCGCCCCGAGGCCATACTGGTGCAGTGCAATCCGCAGGTGGCAGAGATACTGGTCGGCCCCGAAGGCGACAATGTGGAAGAGCTCGAGCACCTGCTGCGCACGGCGCTGTACGTGCGCGCCGATCCGCAGCTGCATATCGAAACCTATCACATCACCACCGGTTCTCAAACGGATATGGATCGCGCATGGCTGGGGTACCGCAAGGCGCAGCTGATCGAATGCGATGTCACCGAATCGCAGCTTCAGTCCGGAGATGCCATGCGGCTGGTCGGCTGGTCCGATGGTTACCTGGTTGAATTCACCGAAGGGTTGAGTAACACCAAAGCCGGATTGCGATGCCGCGCGCGCCTGATCGATGTCCGCCGATCGTTCGCCATTGCCGAAGTGGTGCCCACGCCTCACCTCGCGGCTGCGGACGCCCCGCGGTAAGCGAATACCGTCCGATGGATACCCGTACGTTCATCCAGCGTCTGGAAGCGGAAGGCGAACTGAAGCGCATCGACCAGCCGCTGGATCCCGTGCTGGAGATCAGCGAACTGGCCCGACGCGTCATGCAGCGCAACGGTCCGGCGCTCTTGTGCACGCACCCCGCAGGCTATGACCATCCCGTGCTGATCAATCAGTTCGGTTCACGTCGACGCATGAGCCTGGCTCTAGGCGTGAATGATCTTCAGGACGCCGCCGATGAAATCGACGCGCTGACTCAGTTACGCCCGCCGGGCGATCTGAGCGGCAAGCTGCGCATGCTGCCGGTACTGGCGCGTATGGCCGAGACGCCCCCGCGCGTGGTGAAATCCGGTCCATGTCAAGAGGTGGTACATCGGGGAGCCGATGCTGACCTGGAGGCGTTGCCACACCTGAAGTGCTGGCCCGATGATGGCGGGCGGTATATCACGTTGCCGATGGTGTTTTCGCACGATCCTGTGACCGGCCGGCGCAACTGCGGCATGTATCGGATCCAGGTGATGGGGCGTCATTCCGCGGCCATGCACTGGCAGGCGCACAAGACCGGCGCCGAACATGCCCGCCAGGCACAACAGTTGGGCCAGCCTATCGATGTTGCGGTCGCTCTGGGTGGCGATCCCGTGCTGACTTGGGCGGCCACCGCGCCGCTTCCTCCGGGCATCGATGAAATGATGCTGGCAGGGTTCCTGCGCCGAAAATCGGTATCTCTCTGCCAGGCAATCACCGTAGACGTTCAGGTACCCGCCGACGCAGAGATCGTCATCGAAGGACGCGTCTATCCGGACCAGCCGGTTATGGAAGGGCCGTTTGGCGACCACACCGGGTATTACAGTCTGGCAGACCTGTATCCCTCGTTTCAGATAACGGCGATCACCCACCGCAAGGATCCCATCTATCCGGCCACCGTGGTCGGCCCTCCCCCCATGGAAGACGCTTGGCTGGGCAAGGCTACGGAACGGCTGTTTCTTCCCTTGTTGCGGTTGATGCTTCCGGAAATCGTGGACATCAATTTGCCCGTTGAGGCCTGCTTCCACAACCTGGCGTTGGTGTCCATCCGGAAACGCTACCCCGGGCATGCCCGAAAAGTGATGCATGCATTATGGGGTTTGGGGCAGATGATGTTCAGCAAGATCATTGTGGTGGTCGATGACGATGTGGATGTGCAGCGGCCGGAAGAGGTGGTATGGCGAGCCACCAACAACATCGACCCGCAACGCGACTGCGAGTTCGTTCTGGGACCGGTCGATATGCTGGATCATGCGTCCCGATTACCGGGTTACGGAAGCAAAATGGGCATCGACGCCACCCGTAAATGGGCGTCGGAGGGATTTATCCGCGACTGGCCCGAGGTGGCGCGCATGAGCGACGAGGTGATCGCCCGCCTGGATGCACTATGGCCTGAACTGGGACTGGACGGGCCGCACTGATGCATCCGCTGCTTCAATGGGATACGGATCTGTTCCTGGCCATCAACCGCGGATGGCATCATCCGGCCGCGACAGCTCTGTTCTGGGCATTCAGCTGGATCGGACGCGGTGAGTTTCAAATAGGCGCCGTGCTGATTACCGCACTGGCCTTGCGACTGGCCCGGGGCGCGGCGGCGCTCTCCCGCTTTGCCCGGCTGCTGTGGGGCGTCACGCTCGCGGCGGTTTCGGGTATCTTGGTGCACCCGTTCAAGGCGATGTGGCCCCGATGGCGTCCGGCCCACGATCTGCAATCTCTGGGCATGTGGCTGGCGCCGGACGAGCCGCTGGCAGGCCAGAATTCGTTTCCCTCCGGCCATGCCTGGAGCGCAGGCGCCTGCTTTATGGTGCTGGCGCTCTGGCTTTGGCCGCGCAGCAAGCCGGCGGCGATCGCCAGCCTGCTGTGCGCCGTGGGCGTCGCGTTGTCACGCATCTACCGCGGCGTGCACTATCCGCTGGATGTGACCGTTGGGCTGATGTTCGGGATGGTGTGCGGCTGGATCTGCTGGCGCGTTATCGTTCGAGGAGAACAGTCATGTGCTGTCGATACACCCTCTTCAGCCAACCCGACTATCTGAAACGGCTGTTCGGATTGGATGAAGCGCCCTGGTTGGAGCCGCGCTACAATGTCGCGCCCATGCAGCCGATTCTGATCATCCGGTCTCTGAAGCGCGAATGCACCCATGTGCAATGGGGCTTGGTTCCTGTATGGGCTAAACCAGATGCACTGTCCCGGCGGATGTTCAATGCCCGTGCAGAGACCATCGCCGAAAAACCGTCGTTTCGCGGGGGGATCCGGTACCGGCGATGCCTCGCCCCCGCCGACGGCTATTACGAATGGCGACAGGAAGGGAATATCCGCCAGCCTTACTACATTCAGATGCCGGATGGCGCACCGTTTGCGCTGGCGGCGATCTGGGAAAGCTGGCTGGCGCCCGATGGCTCCGAATTGCAGAGCGGGGCGATCATCACCACCGAGGCGTCAGAGGATGTGAGCCCGATCCATGACCGTATGCCGGCCATATTGACACCTGATCAGTATGACACCTGGCTGGACAGTTCGATCGAAGATCCCGCGCAAGTCGTGCCGATGCTCCGGCCGTTGGCTTCCGGTTCGCTAATCGTGCGGCCGGTCAACCTCAGAGTCAACTCGGTACGGAACGAAGGCCCCGAGCTGTTGCTTCCGCCGGATGCGGCTTGATACCATACCCGCAAGGGTGATATCATCGCGTGGAATGACACGTCATACGCCAACACCACACACCGGATTCACGATCTCCGAAGGGGATTCCTGTATAATACTCGACACGCGGACGGACTCCGTGACGATGGACCAGGTTCTCGAACGGATCAGCGGTTTTGTCCAGGAGGGCGGCCCGCACCACATTGTCACGGTGGATGCCAGTATGGTCGTCATGGCGTGCGAGGATGCGGAGCTGCGCCGTATCGTGGCCCGGGCGGATCTCGCCACTCCGGACAGTACGGGAATCTTATGGGCCGGACGCCGGCTACATCAGCCGTTCCCGCAACGGGTCAGCGGCGTGGATATCGTCACCCGTCTGCTGGAAGACAGGCGATACAGCCTGTATTTCCTGGGCGCCGCACCGGGAGTAGCGGAAGCCGCCGCGGAGAGGGTAAGACAGTTGTACCCGGGCGTGCGCGTAGTGGGATGTCACCATGGGTACTTTGCAGCAGATGAGGAGCCGCTGATCGTGCAGATGGTCCGAGAGGCCGCTCCGGACGTCCTGCTGGTCGCGATGGGTATACCCAGGCAGGAAAAATTCATCGACCGTCACCGCGAGGCGCTGGGCGTACCGGTCATGATCGGCGTGGGCGGTACGCTGGATGTATTGGCAGGCAGGGTCCGCCGTGCACCCGAGTGGATGCAGAAAACGGGAATCGAGTGGGTCTGGCGCATATTGTCCGATCCCACAAAAATACATAAGGTCAAATTGCTGCCGGTATTTGCATGGCGCGTTTTCTGGCAGTCAACCAGATCACACAGGGGAGTATGACATGGATACAGTCGTTCTAACGCCTGAGGGCTTCGACCGCATCAAACGCGAACTCGAGCAGCTCAAAACCGTAGGACGCACCGAGATCAGCGAACGCATTCGAAGGGCTCGGCTTCTAGGTGACCTGAGCGAAAACTTCGACTATCAGGATGCGAAACGTCAGCAGGGCATGATGGAGGGCCGCATCCAGGACCTGGAAAAGATGCTGCAGATGGCCGTCATCCGTGAGCCTCAGCGTGTCGACGGGGTTGTCAGTCTGGGCAGCTTGGTCACACTGGGGGATCCGGACAGCGGTGAGCAGCTGTTTCAGGTGCGCATTGTGGACACCACGATGGCCTGCGATGACGACGAAGAGATTGAAGCTGTCACGGCCACCTCACCGATGGGACACGCCCTGCTGGAGCGATCCGTGGGAGACATCATCGAAGTGACCGCACCACGCGGCACGCTGCGTTATCAGATCCAAGCTGTCTCGCACGAGTGAGTCGCACCTCCTGCCTGCAGTTTACGGTCACCGCCCGAGACGCCTCCACGTCGGCACGCACAGGACGGCTGGTGCTGGCCCATGCGTCGGTGGATACGCCGGTATTCATGCCTGTGGGCACTCAGGCGACTGTCAAAGCGGTGACCCCGGATGAGTTGGAGGCGCTGAATTACCGGCTGATCCTGGGTAACACCTACCATTTGTATCTGCGTCCCGGCGCACCGTTGATACAGCGATTGGGAGGCCTGCACCGGTTCATGAGTTGGTCCGGTGCGCTGTTGACCGACAGCGGCGGATTTCAGGTGTTCAGTCTGCAGGATCTGCGTACAGTCACCGAAGAAGGAGTGGCGTTCAAGTCCCACTTGGACGGCTCCCGGCATCTGTTCACGCCGGAATCTGTGATGCAGGTGCAGCACCAGCTGGGTGCGGACATCATCATGGCGTTCGACGAATGCGCCCCGGGCGGCTGTGACAGAGACACGGCGGCGCAAGCGATGGAGCGCACATTGCGCTGGGCACAACGCTGTGTAGACGCCCATGACACCTCACAGGCGCTGTTCGGCATCGTGCAGGGTGGGATCTATCCCGACCTGCGCAAGGATAGCGCCGAAGCGACCTGTGCAATGGGGTTCCCGGGGCTGGCCATCGGCGGAGTCGCCGTCGGTGAGTCACGAGAACAGGTGCACGAGATTGTGGCCTGGACGACTCCCTTACTTCCCGACGGGCAACCCCGCTATCTGATGGGGGTTGGCGAGCCGGAAGACATGCTGCAGGCTATCGGGTGCGGCGTGGACATGTTCGACTGCGTGCTGCCCACACGTCTGGCGCGCAACGCGGCGATCGTCACCCGTCGAGGGCGCATCAACCTGCGAAACGCCCGTCATGCCGAAGACCCAAGGCCCCCCGATCCGGAATGCGGCTGTCCCTGCTGTCAACGCCACTCCATGGCGTATCTGCATCATCTGTTCATGGCCGGGGAGATACTGGGCGCTCGGCTGGCCACGCTTCACAATCTGTGGTTCTACGCCCAATTGATGGCGGATGCGCGCCAAGCCATCCGCGACCGACGGTATGAGGCATTTCAGAAGGAGTTTCTGGCCGGCTACAAGCGCATAGCCGGCCGTTAGACGTTACTGGCCTTTCAGCTTGAAATCCAGCTCACGCTGTGTTTCCGCGGTTGCATCGTCCAGCGCCTGTTTGGGGGTTTTATTCCCATACAGCGCGGCATCCACAGCGCGTTCCAGCGCGCCCATATAGTAGGCCTGAGCGGGCATCACCGGACGCTGGTGCTTGCAGTTCCGCAACACCTCCAAGAACACGCCGTACTTGGGGTCATTCTTGATGGTGTCGAAATACTTGCTGTGCCGATACCCGGGTAACAGATTCTGTGTGCTGCCCACTACGGCGGTGCCCACCGGGTCAGCACAGCACCAGCGGATCAACTCCCACCCCAGATCGGGATGACCGCTGCCTCGGGGCAACGCCGCCGTCCAGCCGCCCACCCAGCTCGACTTGGGTTCCCCGCCCGGCGGATACGGAATGTAACCCAGGCCATAGTCCAGATTCGGCGCATAGGTGCGTGCGTCTCCCACCAGTGAGATGTGAAACGCATGCATTCCCAGCTCCCCGGTGTAAAACGGATTTTTATCCAGGTTGCCAAATCCGGACTGCAGGCTGGAGATACGGGTGATGCCGTACTTCTTGGCGTAGGAGCACATCCACTCCAGCGCTTTCACCACTTTGGGATGGTTTGCCGTGATTTTGCCGGTCTTTTCGTCATAGAAATCGCCGCCGAACGCCCATCCCCAAGTAAAGATGGAGTTCGCGCTGCCGTAGACTCCCCAGGGAATGATGCCAATCGAGATCAACCGCCCCTGTACGTCGCTTTTTGTCAGTTTGTCGGCAATCGCATCTATCTCGGCGATTGTTCGCGGCGGTTTGTCTGGGTCGAGGCCGTTCTTACGAAACACCTCGCGGTTCCATACGAATGCGAAGTTCGGGTCCGCACAATATGTCATGGCCCAGACATTGCCTTTGTAATAACACTGCTTCCAGCAGGGCGTGAAGAAGTCGTCGGGCTTGATACCGCTTTTCTCCACATATTTGTTCAAAGACTGCAGCGCGCCTTGCACGGCCCACTCGGACACCTGCGGTCCATCCACAAAAATCACATCCGGCGCTTTGTTCGCAGCAACCGCGGTAAAAAACTTCTGACTGTTGCTCAATGAGTTCGCCGTGAAGACAAGCCGCACCTTGATGCCGGGATGCGCCTTTTCGAACCGACGCATAACGGTCTCAAGCAACTCCTTCTGTGTGCCGCCCCAGGGATGCCACACCACCACCTCGTTATCGGGGCGCGTCTGATCACCGAAAAAGCGCGGGGCGACGTACGACTTCACCGGATTGAACCACCATCCGGCCGTCACCGCCAGTATCAACAGAATGAAAAGACCCCACTGGGCCGGAGTCATCCACTTCAACGGAACCGCACCTCCCGAAGCGCCACGCAGTCACCTGTGATGATAACAGGAATCGGCTGTTCCTCGCTGGCCAGGCCCAACGTCAACGGCCCATAACCGGATTGCGATAACGCCGGTACCAGCGAGTGGGCGTACACGCGGTCAACAAGCGGTTCAACGGACGCCAACGCATGGCCGCATGGAACACCATATAGGCGGCGCAAGCAAAGCTGACGGTCCACACATAACCCGCCACCAACAACAGCCAGCCCGGCGCAGAACCCGACAGCCACCGCGACCATATCGCAGACAACCAGACACCTACGGGCACGGTCGAGCCGGCACAGATCAGCGCCGCCCAGGGGTGACTGGCTTGCACCGACTGATGCGGACATGCGGTCATGCAGCGCATGCAACTTTCACAACTGATGGTCCAGAACGGGCGTCCGGATACCATGCGGATGGCCCGGAACGGGCAGTCGCGAGTGCATTGGCCACAGCCCGTACATCGGTGATCCGCGTAAAACAGCTTGGCCAGCACAAATCGCCCAACCAGCAGGTACAACACGGAGATCTGGATCACCAACAAACCGAGCAGAGGGGGAAGCCAGTTGAATGTCCACCGACCGGACAACACCCGCTCGGTAAACCGTCGTACAGACGGCTGTGCCCGATCGATCAGCGCGCTCACGGTATGGGGACGGTATCCGGCGTGCAGCGCAGTCCAGTTGCTCGGCATATCGAACCCGGCAAACCCGCGCACGCGATACCCTTTCAACCACAGGATCAGCGCGAGCAGCAGACAGGTGGTGCCCTCAAAGCCGGGCAAATACAAGCCCCAGACCCGGCTGCCGGCTCGGGTGGCCGCACAGAACACCGGCTGTCCCCGCCGAATCGGCAACGCGAGCGCAAACCGAAGCATACCCCATGTGGCTGTAAAGCCATGTGCGGGAGTCAACAGACCGATGCAGCGCGTGGGGGAAGCAGGATCCTGTGGAGGCTCCGCCGGCAGCAGCGTTATGTCCGCCGTCACTCCGGATTTCTCAGCTTCCTCGCGTATCCACCGGGCAACCTGCCATGTGTTGCCGGTGCCGCTGAATACATACAGGTACAGGTGGTGATATGAAGTGGATGCTGTAGACATGCATGTACAGTATGCGACAAGGGTGTCTGCGAGCACCTTACCGTATGCTGACCTGCCGTGCCGGTTGCGTGTAATCGACGGGTTCGATATCATGTCAAGGTTATGACGTCTTCCTCTCTGCCTGCCGCTACGACCTGGCGCACCCGATGGATGCAGCCCGGCGGATACCGTGATGTGCTGATGATCGCCTGGCCGCTCATCCTTTCCAACGGCTCCACCACGATCATGCAGCTGATCGACCGCGTGTTTCTGACCTGGTTCTCCGCGGAGGCGCTGGCGGCGTCCGCACCGGCCGGGGCGATGTCTTGGACGATACTGTCGTTCTTCACCGGCATCGCCGGCTATGCGGCCACCTTTGTGGCGCAGTACACCGGACGTCGAGACGTGGCGAGGGCCGTGAGTTCGGTGTGGCAGGCGATCCTGTTCAGCGCGGTGGCCGCCATCGTCATGCTGGCCTTCATCCCGCTCGGTCCGCCCATGATCCGCCTAGCAGGCCACGAGCCGGCAATGGCCGCCTTGGAGTACACGTACTACCGTATCTTCCTGTTGGGTGGCGTTTTCTTTCTGCTGCATGCCGCACTGGGCGCCTGGTATGTCGGACGTGGAGAGACGCGGATTCTGCTCTGGGTCAGTCTGTTGGGCGCGGGGATCAACGCTGTTCTCGACTGGCTGCTGATCTTTGGATACGCCGGCGCCCCGCGCATGGGACTGGCGGGCGCCGGATGGGCATCGGTGATCTCCGCAGGAGTGACCAGCGCAGTGCTGTTCGTGCTGTTCCTGCGCGATACACGACATCTGCGTCCAACTTACTGGGATGCTGCGCTGATGCGACGGTTTCTGCGCTACGGTTTTCCGGGCGGACTGCAGGTCACCCTGGACATCCTGGCCTGGACCGTGTTTCTGATGTTCGTAGGCGGATTGGGCGTCACCGCGGTGGCGGCCACCGGGCTGACATTCCAGATCAATACCATCGCGTTCATGCCGATGTTCGGCTTCGGGATGGCCGCATCCACACTGGTGGGACAACGGCTGGGAGAGGACAAACCCGAGCTGGCTGCGCGCTCTGCCTGGGCGTCACTTCACTTGGGGCTGATCTACTCCGCCCTCACCGCTGCGCTGTTCGTGGGCGCTCCGGGGGTATTGCTGGCTCCCTTTGGCGCAAAGGCCGATCCGGAGTCGTTCGCAGAAACCGCGCGTGTGGCCACCATCCTGCTGCGTTTCGTGGCGGTGTATGTCGTGATGGATACGATCAACATCGTGTTCATGTCGGTGCTGAAGGGCGCAGGCGACGTGGTTTTCGTGATGGCGGCCTGCACCGGATTGGGGATGACCATCATGGTGGCGCCGACCCTGCTCTTTTGCGGCCCGAACGGCTTGGGGCTGTACGGCGCCTGGACGTTTCTGACCGCGTTCATCTGTGTGCTGGCATTGGTTTTTCTTTGGAGGTTTCACCAGGGCAAGTGGCGCGAAATGCGCGTAATCGAACGGCGGACAGCCGAGACCGAGCCGGTCAGCTGAGCGGATTTCCGGCTCGATCGGTGGCGGACAACCGGTTGAAGGAATCGCCGGTTCGACGCATCCATTCGGTCAGTCGGGCATGCAGGGTCTCTCGCACATCTCGATAGTCCGGATCGTTGGCACGGTTGATCAACTCATCGGGATCGATCTCCAGATCGTACAGTTCAGGTTCATGTCGTCGATACAGAACGTACTTGCAGCGTGTCGTGCGGATCATGCGCGCCGGGTTCAGCCAGGACTGCTTGCCGTGGTACTCCGCAAAGACCGCATCCGTCTGGCCTGACTGTCGGCCGTTCAAGGCTGCCTGCCACGACGACCGGGATCTGTCGGGATAACGCACTCCCGCCCATTCACAGACAGTCGCAGCCAAATCGATCAACGACAGCAACGGACCGGTCTGTCGCCCGCGAACCCAACCCATACGCGACGGGCCGTGGATGATCAACGGTACGCGCACCATCTGTTCATACAGAAATGGTCCTTTGAAAATCAGGCGGTGGTGTGTATCCATATCTCCGTGATCCGATGTGATCACCACCACGGTGGTCTCCAGCAGACCCTGTTGATGCAACGCTGTCCATACGCGGCCGATCTGCTCGTCAAGCGTATGGACACACCGCCGGTACCAGCTCCGGTATCGACGCCAGACGGCATCCGACTCGGTCATGATCGATCCCTGATCTTCCAGCATGAACTGCCGCTGCACCTGAGGCTTACCATGGAACGTTTCCTTGTGGAACGAACGGGGCAGCGGTGTATGCACGGCCTGTTCATCAACAGCCTGTGGATCGAAGTCATACACCGTGTGCGGTTCATCGTAGTTGATACAGAGCGCGAAAGGCTGTCGTGTGGAGGCAGCCCTGTTCAGGAAGGCCAATGCCATATCGGTGACTTTTGGCGCGTATAAATTGTGAGTATCGAAGGCCGCGGTATCCAGGCCGTCGCCGTGTTGAGACGTGTTTCCCAGATGCCATTTGCCGATGTACCCCACGCAGTAACCGGCCCGGTGCAGACGCTGCATCCAAGTGATATGACGCGCATCCAGAGCGGACTGCGGTGCACCCTCCAGACCCAGTGCATCCAGATTGGCCACCACCCCGGCCGCATGCGGCCAAAGACCCGTGTAGATGCTGGCGCGGCTGGGTGAGCACTGAGGACATGTACTGTACGCCTGCGTAAACAGCGCGCCACGCTCGGCAATCTGGTCCATGGCCGGTGTTTGAAAGAAGCGATCCATGCAGCCCAACGCTTGCCAGTGCTGTTGATCCGAACAGATGAATACGATGTTCGGGCGCATGTCGACTCCTCCCTCCAAGCCCACCATCCTCTTATGCTTCAGGCTCCAACGCGGCTGAAGTCATCGCAAAGTAATGCTCTGCAGGCAGGTACCACGGAACCGAGTTCCCTGTCCCGAGCGCGTATCCCCCGCGCTCCCGACTGCGCTCCAGCATCGCCCGACAGCGCGCCCGTATCTCTTCCGGTGTTCGGCGGCATATGAAGTCCACATCGATACCGCCCAAGATCGCGATACGCCGGCCCCACCGCTCGTACGCCTCCTCCACCGGCATGATCTTGTCTTCATACGAGTGCTTGCCGTCATACCGCATGTCATCGATGATATCGTCCATGACATCATCCAGGCGACCACATGAGTGCAGGATAGCCGGGCGTCCGGCATTATGGATCGTCTCCACGATCCGCTTGTGCCAGGGAAATACGTACTGACGCATCTGCTCCGGTCGTAACATCGTCTGCGTGCTGAACCCCCAATCGTCATTGGAGATCACAGCCCCCACCGCCGGATGCGGCGACACGATCTCGTAGTAGCGCACCAGCCGGCTGCCCACCGCATCGAAGATCTCCTGAACCAAGTCCGGGTCGTCAGCGATCAGCAAACAGAGCGTCTCGTACCCCACCAACTGCATCACGTTTTCCAGAACGCCACCCGGTCCGGATGGAATCAGCTTCATCCCGGGTTGCAGGGCCGTCGCCAGTTTGTCGAGCATGTAATAGTCTGTTTGATCCGGCTCCGGCCACGGGTAAGATTCGAAGGTCGACCGATCCACAATCCAGGCGGTGTCGTTCATGCTGCGGCTGTACGCATGTTCCACAGGCTTCTGCGGAAAATGAAACGGCAATGCGAATGCGGTGGCGTAGTCATAGCCGGCGGCTCCAAATGCCCGCACTGTCATCAGGCGCCATTCCTCCGTGAGCACCTCCGGACCGCCTCCGTCGGGATATCCTCCCAGCTTACGGTACAACTCGTCATTCAGAAAGAACTCGAACAGTGTCGGTCTACCGGGTGGTTGACAGCGCAGTACAGCTTCCAGGCAGCCGAAATCCGGTGTGCGCATGGCATTCCCCCAACGTGTTGGTTGTTTGTCCATCTATTTCGGGACCTGGCGGATGCATACCTGCATCGACCGGAGTCATCGGGAGATCACAGCGTCCACTTCGATCTCAAAGAGCAACTCGGGCCGGCAGATATGGTCCACCGCCACCACAAACGGTTCAAACGGCAGCTGCTGTCGTTGATGAACCGACTCGTAAGCTCGCGCTCCGTCGGCGTTCAGCACGTAGGCGATGCTGCGTCGCACATGTGCCCAGCCCATCTGTTGGTCCGCCAGTATGGCGTGGACCACTTGTAAAGTGAGCTCGATCTGTGACTGGATGTCCCCGACATGTGCCGAAGCGCCATCGCGTGCAATAGATGCGGTGCCAGACACCGCCACCCAAACCTCTCGAGAAGTCTCCATCCGGATGGCCCGACTGAACACGCTGCCATAGGCCAATGCGGGACACTGCAAGGGAGACGGAACCGCCTGCACATACGGCGCGTCCTGGCTGCAGGCGTACGCTCCGGCAGTGAGTGCTGCGCCAAACGCGTTTACCGTACCGATACCGGTGCTGGCCGGCACCCGATGGGTGAACAGCCCATGTTGGTTGAACGCGCGATGGCGCACACCGTTGAATACCGGATACCAGTGCAGTATCTGACGGTTGTAGAACCAGGTGCGCGCCATGGCTGTCATTGGCAAGCCCGTCTGTTCCAGCAGACGGCAGAGGGTTTCAAACACCTCACCAGCCTGCATCTCAGCCGACGCGGTTCGGGTATCGGGAAGCACTCCCGCCAGCAGGCAGTGACGGATACCGTCAGAGTGCCAGACCGAGCCGACCACACGCGTCCATTGATGCAATCGCTCCACCGCGTCCCCAGTCCATACAGCCCATTGAGTGCCATATGGGCCGCAATCGATCTCGGACTGCAAACAGAAGCAAGGCCAGTCCGGAGACAGATGGGGAAGGCCGAACCGCCATTCGACCAACACCGCACCTTCAGTCTTCGCCTGGTGTTCTGCAGCCGTTCGGGTGACATCGGCCCTGTCCAGCCCATAGACGCTGTGCACGGTGACCCCTCCGCCGGCATCGGCACAACTGACTCGAACGGCGGAGATGGACGGAGACGCGGTGCAGTCGAACATATGGCTCACCCGTTACATTTCTGGCAGGCGCCTGCCTATCCGGCGCCCGTCTACAGGGACGTCAACAACAAGAGGGCGGTTCATCGAACCGCCCTCTTTGATTTGAATCGACCAAGTTCACGCGCAGGCGTGAGCCGGTACCAGGCAACTTACTGCGGGCAGCGGGATGCGGGCCAGCCGGTCGCCGGGGTCATCGACCACTTGCGGCCGTACGGGGCCAGCTTGGCGTGGCCATCGAAGAACACGCAGTTGTAGCCGGTCATGTGGTTCACGTTGGCCTGGCGGCCGGGATACGGGGTGGTGACGCCGTCATCCGCATAGCTGTCGGGGCCGTCCCAACCGAACACACCGCGCTCCACCACAACCGTCCGCTCGGCCACCCACTCGGTGGACTCGCTGACGGGCTGCGCCCAGGTGTTGCGATACTCAGGGGCGCTGGCGGTGCCATAGTTGCAGCAAGGGAACGGACCGGGATAACCGGCGCCGCTGCCCGGGCACCACACGTTGAACACCCAGTTGGGGAACCAGTTGTAGCTCTGGCGGCCCAGGTCAGCATTGGCGGCAGAGTACTTGACGGTGCTGCTGGGGCAGTACCACATCTGGCGGGCCTTCACATAGCTGTTCAGCTGGCGGTTCATCAGGAACCGGTAAAACCGGTAGCCGTAGCAGCCGGCGTCCAGGTTCTGAGCTTCGGTAACCTCGGGGTTGGTTTCCCAGTTGCGCTCGCCCAAAGGACCGTCAACGCCGTTGTAACAACCGTTGGGAAATACGCCGTCGTAGTCGTCAGCGTACATCTTCATGCCCAGACCGATCTGTTTCAGGTTGCTGAGGCAACTGGTCTGGCGGGCCTTTTCACGTGCCTGTGCAAAAACGGGGAACAGGATAGCGGCAAGAATCGCTATGATGGCGATAACCACCAATAGCTCGATGAGCGTGAAAGCTCTGCGCATGGAATCCCTCCTGATAGCGTAGTACACATACTCCCGGGTGGAATAACGTCCCGGATGATGTTCCCATGATGCACGATTCCACCAAATCTGTCAACCCTTTGGTGACCATCCCCGGGGAAGTAATAGAAAACGGACAAAACCGCTCGCCGTCACCTACGTTGACAGTCACTATTTATCTACCATATTTAACGCATCCATGGGCAGCGTAATCAGCCGAACCAGCAGCGCCATCCAGTCTGTAACGGTATGCGCATGACCTCCGCTGCGATAATGAATACCCGCCCGGTCGCTGCATCCCAACCGATCGTACACCTGCCGGGCTGCGGAATGCGTCAGCCAGCTTCCGTCCGGATTCGCCCAATAATCGGCCAGCGCCTCGGTGGTGTACAACCAGCGAGGCGCAACCGCCGCTTTGAGGAAGTGCTGGTCGAACGGCATCGCCTGCACACGCCCGGCATACTGAACCAACTCGGGGCCAAACCAATACGGAAAGCGCTGCAGAAGATCCTCCAGAGACTCCGCCCCCGGGCCAAGTGCCCGATAACACCCCGCTCCACCCGCTCCACTCCCGTTCGCTCCTGTCAGCTGGATGCGCGTATCGGTGGCGCCTGCCAACAGTGACGCCTTTCCGCCGCGCGAGTGCCCCACCACCGCAATACGAGCAGCATCGATCAGCTCCGAAGCGCAAAGGGCATCCGTAACGCGGTGATACCCCCAGGCCCAGGCAGCCAGCGCACCGAACTTGCCCGGCGCAGCCGCGTACAGATGGGTGTCACGTGGTGGAACCGCATGGTCCGGAGCCAACTCCTGTCGGTCGAAATACGCGAGCGCAACGCCCATCGATAGAGCCAATGCCGGGACCGCTGGCGGTATCATCCCGTCGACCGCATCACCCGTGATGACGACAGGCGGGCGTTCCGCTCCCGCGGGCAGCAAGAGCGTCAGCCGGAACCGATAATCCGGGCAGTCGCAGCACACCGGCCCCATCCAGCCACAGATTTTGGGCGTCTCGCAAACCTGACAGATGGTGGCCTCCCAGTGGACACCCCGAGGAACCGGCGGAAGGCCGCCATATTGAGGTCCGACAACGCAACCTAGTAGACACAACCTGTGCCGCGCCCAATCCGCAGGGGTCCGAAACACCGAGTCACCGAGGTGATAGAGGTCAGGAAGCACGGTCATGACTGGGAGCCGGCGGGATCCGGCACATGCCGAATCCCGCTGACTGGAGAGAGATCACTGAGGGCAACGTGAGGCCGGCCAGCCGGTGGCCGGCGTGGTGCCCCATTTGCGGCCAAACGGGATCAGCTTCGCGTGGCCATCAAAATACACGGCGTTGTATCCGGTCATGTGGTTGGTATTGGCCTGTCGACCGGGATTAGGGGTAGTCACCCCGTCGTCCGCGTAGCTGTCCGGACCATCCCAGCCAAACACGCCACGCTCGGTTATCACGGTGCGTTCCGCCACCCATTCGGTGCTATCCGACATGGGTTGGGCGGACAGGTTCCTGTACTCCGGCTGTGCGGCGGTTCCATAGTTGCAGCACGGGAAGCTGTACCCGGTTGCACACACGTTGAATACCCAGTTCGGAAACCAGTGATAGCTCTGGATACCGGCGTCGGCATTTGCCTGAGAATACTTGTAGACACTGCTGGGGCAATACCACATCTGACGCGCCTTGACGTATTGGTTCAACTGGCGGTTCATCAGGAACCGGTAGAATGTGCGCCCGTACCCAGGCCAGGTACCATTGTCCTCCGGGTTCATCTCCCAGTTCGCAATGTCGAGAGGGGCATCCACCCCGTTATAGGCGCCGTTCGGCATCACCCCGTCGTAGTCGTCGGTATACATTTTTAGACCTAACCCGATCTGTTTCAGGTTGCTGAGACAGCTGGTCTGGCGGGCCTTTTCGCGGGCCTGTGCAAAAACGGGGAACAGGATAGCGGCAAGAATCGCTATGATGGCGATAACCACCAATAGCTCGATGAGCGTGAAAGCTCTGCGCATCAGAGACCTCCTTGTCTGTATGACTATGCGTTACAAGCGGTCCATCCGGCGGGCCGGTCTGTTGTTCCTAGAATAGATAAACAACCTAGTTCTGTCAAGGGGTACAGATACGTAGTAATAAAACCCGCATAAAATCTAACAGATCAGCACGGAGGATGAGCGTATAGCCTGTCACCGAGACGGCGCCGCATAACCACCATGCCTGTCCGACCGTAGGGGCATGTCATGACGTGCCCCTACCATCGAAACACTCGGTGCCCATGAATTGGCGCCAGCTTTGGATCGGATTACCATTTCCTTCGTACGGTATAGGTCACCTTCCCCTCGGCGTTCGGTTGCAGCGTCATCACAAAGTCGACCGTCTGGGCGTCCTTCTTGGTAAAGGGCAGGTTGTTGTTGCTGATGGTCCAGTCGCCCCAGAACCGCTCCGTCACGGTTACGGTAGCCGCTTCCTTCTTCCTGTTTCGGATGGTGATCTCCCACGTCTCCTCGTTGCTGCGCTCACCCAACTGGGTGAAGTTGGTCCGCTTGCGCTCTCCCACCACATCGAACGCGTCACCGATGTACAGTCGCACGGTCTCTTCCCGTGGAGTATGATCGATCAGATCCTCGCCCAGAAACTGCAATGCGCCGGATGCGTCCGCCTTGTACACGCGCACCTTGCCCTTGGGCAACGGCATGCCCATGTTGTTCGTTTCGGCGTTCACCACTTCCAGCACAATCGCTAGCTTACCCTCCGCGGTGTCTCCGCCGCGGCCGGGCTGGAACGAACGGCGAGCGGCATCGAATACCAGCTTACGGGTGACAGCGGCGTTCGGAGCGCTCAGCAGCGTCATCTGTTTGGTCTCGTTGTCTCTGATATCGGTGGTGCCCTGCAGGGTGTACAGATGGTACTCGAAGAAAGACTCCTCCTGGAAGCCGCCGCCCTTGGCCATCTGCATACTGTCTTCCATCATCGACGGCGCGGCCATCATCCGGGGCCGGTCGGGCTGGACCCTCCGTACATCACCCGCCATTAACTGTAAACTGGCGTTTTTATAGGTCGCTCCGCTGCGATTGTCCAGCGTGACCCATCCGGTCAGATCCAACTTCGACTCATCCTGCGAGATCACTGCAACATAGTCGACCTTCCAGTTGATCCGGTTGGCCATGTAAGAGGCCTCCACCTCGCGGGTGGAACCGGCTTCCGAGTGCAGTTTCCATAACAGCGACGGGCTGGCGATCAACCCGTCCGGCAGCTCTGCCAAGGTGATCTCACCGGATGGATTCAGGATCAACCGGCCGTCGGTCAACCGCATCACCAAACCCTGATAGACCATGCCGGCTCGGCCTTCCGTATCGGCCACCACCGATGCGGGCGGCGCCAGGAGCGTGCCTTCGAGCCAACTGACGCTGCCGTTGGGCGCCAGTTGCCTCAACCGCAGTGTCTTACCTACCGACTTGGCCAGTATGGACATCGGATTGATCAGGTCATACTGATAGTTTTGCTCCAGAACGCGAAGATCCCGCGGCGCTGTCAGTGACTTGATGCTGATCGATGTGGGATCGATCTGCGCCGCCACATCCTCGAACCGCACCGCGTTCAGTCCCTTTTTGAGCGTCAGGGCACGCGTTTCCCGCACCACGGCGAAGTCGCCGTTGTATACGGTCAACGCCACACTCTTTTGGTCTTTTGCCGTTGATACCGTCACTTGCGCCATTGCGGACGCACCCGTCAGGCCAACCAGTGCGACTGCCGTCGCGAGTTTGAACTTGATGGACATATACGCTCCTCTCCGTGCTCACGGACGGTACCGTTCCACCGACCGGGGCCGATTTCCGATGGTTAGACGCGTCAGTTCACTGAACCTTTTCAACTATACACTCCGTCTAATCGAATGAATGCAGATAGAAAGGGGACACGACTATGAACACCTGTTCCGAATCGGCCTCCGTGATGACGCTCGAGTCGAAGATATCCGGGTTGGAGCAACTGTTTGAGGCCAAAGCGCTCCCCGTCCCCCTGATCATCAGCGAGGCAGAGCGTCTGTCAGCATCACCGATGGCCACATCGGCTCAGTTGGGACGGCTGGTGTATCTCGTGACTACAGCCGCGCTCGATCGCAGCGACATGGGATATTTCTACGATACCGCCTGATGGCGGGTCGTTGTCCATACGCTACACAGTGCGGGGGCCGGTTTTACCGGCCCCCGCACTGTATGAGTACACGCAGGTATTCATCCTCTGAACGGTGAATACTTTTCCATCACCCGTCAGGAGCCCGACATGAGTTCGCTGTACCACTGCGCGTATACCATCGATGCTGCCGACTTGGGCGATGAAAACCCGCTTCCGCAGTTTCGAGATCCGCAGCCGGACCATACATATGTCTTGAGTGACCGTATCACCGCCGATGAGCGGCGCTATCTGGGGTGGCAGGTGGGCACGCGGGTATTGCCCTGGATGATGCAGGACGGCTATACACGTAAACGCCAACCGCGCACATTCAGCGGCTGGGTGCTGGAGAACAGTACCCTGCGCGCGCTGATCCTGCCTGAGCTGGGAGGCAGGCTGGCGTCGCTGATCCACATCCCCTCAGGCGCCGAGTTGCTGACCGCCGTCACCCACTTCCAACCCGCCAATCTGGCGTTGCGCAACGCGTGGTTTGCCGGCGGGGTGGAGTGGAATATGCCGCTGTTGGGACATCACTACCTGACGTGTTCGCCGGTATGGGCCGGTCGCACATCCGGCCCGGAGGGCTGCCCCATTTTACGTCTGTGGTACTGGGAACGCACCAAGCGCCTGACCTGCCAGATCGACATGTGTCTGCCGGACAATTCGCCGGTGTTGCTGGTGCATGTCACCGTCCATAATCTGAACCCTGAGACGGCGACGATGTACTGGTGGTCGAATATCGCTGTACCTCAGGCTTCCGACCGCCGGGTTCTGGCGCCCGCTGAAGAGGCCATCTACAACACACCCGAGGGATTCGACGTCACCCCGATCACGGATCTACATGGTACCGACATCAGCCGTACAGTGTACGTCAAACGGGCGCATGAATTCTTCTTTCGCATTTCTCCGGAACGGCGCAAGTGGGTCTGCAGTCTGGATGGCCAAGGACGGGGACTGGTGCAGACATCCACGGACCGGCTGAAAGGACGCAAGCTGTTTGTCTGGGGAACAAGTCCCGGCGGGAACCGTTGGCAGCAGCATCTTCTGGATGAGGGTCGCGCGTACGTGGAGATACAGGCGGGACTCTGCCGCACTCAAATGGAGTCCATCCCGATGCCGGGTAACACGTGCTGGAACTGGACCGAGGCATACGGGCTGTTGGAGGCCGATCCAGGAACGGTACATGGCCCGGATTGGCGCGTTGCCACTGCACATACAGAGGCCGTCCTGGAGCGCCTGCTTCCGCGACAACGCCTGGAGGCTTGGCACGATGACTTGGAGACGTACGCTGCACGAGCGCCTGAGGAGGTGCTGTTCGAAGGCGACGGATGGGGCTGTCTGGAAGCGCTGCGGGCACACGCTGCGTCCGAACCGGCCCGCATCCCGGTGTCCACTCCCTTCCTGCAAACGGCGATTGGCCCGCAACAGCGAATGTGGGTGGATCTGCTTCAGCACAATCGGTTTCCCTGCGGCGAGATCTCCGATCCGCCTGTCGAGTGCCAGACGCAGCCGGAGTGGGAAGACCTGCTGGAGCGGGCCGTGACGCAGCCAGAGAACGACCATTGGCGCAGTTGGTATCACCTGGGTGTCATGCGGATGGAACGGGGTGACCGTTCAGGCGCACGCGAGGCCTGGCTGCGCTCTGTTGGATGTACCCCCAACCCGTGGGCGTTGCGCAATCTGGCGATCTGCGCGCTCAACGACGAGAAACCGAACGAAGCGCTGGAGTGGATTGACCGAGCCTGGCAGACCGGCGTTCATACGATCCCGCTGGCCGTGGAATACGCCCAACACCACGTGCGTCATGGCGATTGGCAGTTGCTGCGTGACTGGTTCCACACGCTGCCGGAAGAGATACGCACCGCGGACCGCATCCGGATGGCCGAGGCACGCGTATCACTGATGACAGGCGAGCTCGATCGAACCCAGGAGCTGCTGGATGAAGAGTACGCCCAGATCCGCGAAGGCGAGGTCTCTCTCACCGATATCTGGTATGACCTTCAGGATGCGCTCCATGTCCGCACGACCGGACGGTCACTTAGCGATGAAGAGCGATCCCGCTTGCATCCACCATTCGCTATCGACTTCCGGATGAACGGATAACCGTTTCGTCGACTCGCGGAGCGTTGGAGTTGTCAGCCCAACTCGACCCAGTGCGCCAGTCGGGGCAATGGGGCCTGTGTCGCGCGCGCCTCAGTGGGTGTCATCCCGAAGGCGTGGCGAAACCGGCGCGTGAAGTGCCCCGGTGAGGCAAAACCGCAGAAATAGGCGATCTGTGTGATGGTCTGGTTGGAGCGCGAAAGCAACGCAGCCGCCATATCGAGCCGCGCCAGGTAGACGGCCCGCGACGGGCTGACCCCCAGTTCCTGTTGAAACAGCCGACATAGATGCTCAGGCGTGACACCGGCGGCTGCAGAAAGCCCGGCCAGACTCAATCGGGCCGATGGCTCAAGCGCCAGCGCCGTGGAAAGAGCATCCAGCGCGCGTATCAATGGTTCAGGCGGTTGCCGGTTCCGGGCCTTTGTGGAGGTCATAAAGTCGCTGGTCAGGGCGGCCAGGATCCGCAGTTGGGTATCCGGATCGGCATCCGGCTCCGGCATGGCCAGCCTGCGCATACACACTGCCGGCAGGCTGCCCACCGTCGCAAGACGTATCATGGGCCAACTGTTCACCGGCCCCCATTCCGGCGGTGCGTCCAATATGTGAAAGTGCACGAAGCTGTGCCGTATAGCGGAGGCGTGACACCAATGAAATGTGTACCACTCACCGGGACGGCACAACACCAAGCTGTTTTCCGGAGCGTGCCATGTGACCTCGCCGGATTGCAACAGCAGTGCTCCGCGCAGCATGTGGACAAACTCGAATTCGGTCTGCAATCGCGGCCCCATACAGGATCCGGGCGGATAGAGTACCACCCCGCCATACAGGGGGCCGCTTACGCGCAGCATGATCAGCTCTTGATGGCGCCTCGCGTGAGGCCTTCGACGTAGTATTTCATACCGGCAGCGAACAACACGATCAGCGGCACAGCGCCGATCAGATATCCGGCCATCAGCGGTCCCTGATCCAGGTTGCCCTCCGAGCCGAACTTGGTGACGCCTACAGAAAACAGTTGGATCTTATCGTCCCCAATCGTCACCAGCGGCCAGATATAGTCATTGTAGACGCCCACAAATCCCATGATCGCCAGCGTCGCCAGGATCGGCAGAGACAGTGGCAGCGCCAGGCGATAGTAGCACTGGAACTCCGTGGCCCCATCGATGCGCGCCGCCTCGAACAGCGATGATGGGATCGACTCGAAAAACGTCCGGCAAAGGAAGGTGCCAAACACCTGCCCTCCCGAGATGGCGGCAATGATCACCGCCCAGCGGGTGTCCAAAAAACCATGACCTCCCATACCCAGCCAGTCATTACCGCCGACCAACGGGAAGTTCTTGTACCACAGGAACGCGGGAACCAGCGTCAGCAGACCGGGGATCATCATCAGCGCCAGGATGAGCAGGTACAGCACGTTCTTCCCGCCAAACTCCAACCGGGCGAACACATATCCGGCCAACGATGACAGAAATACCGATCCGGCTATCGCGATCAGGCCGGTGATCACCGAGTTCAGAATGTAGCGATGAATGAACTGGAACGCCTTGGTGAAGTATTCCGGATGCCACTCCCGCGGCATCGCCCAAAAGTGGTTCAGGATTTCGCCGTTTGTTTTCTGCGATATCAGCAGCGTCACGTAAAACGGAAGCAGAGTAAGCGCCGCCAGGATCACCAGCGCCAGGATCACCATAGCCTGTCCAACGGTAAAGCGTGTACCTCTCATGATTCCAACTCCGATCGCTTGAGCACTTTCATGTTCAGTATGGTCAGCCCCATCACCACCACGAACAGCAGCAGCCCGATCGCCGAACCATAGCCGTAGTGGGTGAATCGGAACGCCTGATGGTACATCCGCAGTGCGGGCACTGTGGTCGCCAGGCCTGGACCGCCATCGGTCAGCAGCAGGATGGTCTGAAAATCCTGCAGGCTGCCGATGAAGCAGAGGATCACCAGCATCCGGATCTGGCTCTTCACCAGCGGAATATCGATGGTAAAGATACGCCTGAGTACATTGCCGGATTCCATGCGATAGGCCTCATACACGCTGTCCGGGATATCCATCAACCCAGCCATGAAGATCAGCAGTCCGAAGGCGCCCACCCAGGGGAAGCCCATAAAGATGATGCTGGGCAGCGCCAGAGACGGTTCGCCCAGCCAGTTCCGTTGCAGGTGCTCCAGTCCCACAGCCTGCAGCGCCTGGTTGAGCATGCCCATATTCGGGTCGTAGATAAACCCCCAAATCAGAATGCCCACCATACCTGGCACGACCATGGGCAGCAGGAATAACGTCCGGAACACATACCGTGTCCGGTCGCTGATCAACGCCAGGATCAACTCCGCGGCGATAAACGGCGCGACGATCGACTTGAACAGACTGGCCAGCAACAGCACGATCATGTTGCCGACTCCGCGCCAGAGCACCACATCCCCCGCCATCTGTTGAAAATTCGCCAGACCGTTGAACACAGCGGCTCGGCCCTCTTCCCAGCGCGTGAACGCATGGTACAACCCGGACAGCGCCGGGAAGTAATTGAAAGCCCCCAGCAGCGTAAAGGTGGGAAGCAGCAGCAGATAGGCCGTAATGGTCTGACGCCGCGCGAGCCCCTGCGATCGTTTCACATGCCAGGCGCCAAACGCTGTAAACATCCCGACGATGATCGCCAGCATCAACGAGCCGTTTTCGAACGGATTCCAAGGAGAGCGTTTTTCTTCCACATCCGGAGGATAATCCCGCGTTCGGGGATCGCCGTCGATGCCCGTGCGCGCGCGTTGGCGCGGGATGGCTTTACGCATAGACTCCCGATACTGGGTCAGAAAACTGCCCAGTTCCAGTCGACCGGCCATGTACTCCTGTGCCAATACACTCCACTCGAACGTGCTTTCCTGCTCGTCTTCCAGGCCTCGGAAATTGATCTTTTCGTAACCGTGACCCGTAAACACGCTCATCTGGTCGGCGATCGCCGCAGGGAGCTTGACATCCCGTACGGTCATCGGACCGACCAGCGGTTGATCATCCGCCAGCGTCATGTCGATGAACAGCCGGGCGTTCTCCGGTGTCGTCATGAACATCAGGAAGTCGACCACGCGATCGTGGTGTTTCTTGTTCTTTTTGTTGGTCACACAGAGCGGTGTGCCCGGCCCGCCGACGCCGCGGAAAGGACCACACGCCATCGGATCGTCCGTGATGGGCGGAAACCAGAAGTTGCCAAAACGGAAGCGGTCCTCCTCGGGCATGCGCTTGAAGTCCCGCACGATGCCCGTCACGGACGAACTGGTCAACATGATCATGGCGGCCTTCTGACGGTACCACAACCGCAGAGCGGAAGCCGGATCCGTGCCCAGATAACCACGCTGAAAGTACTGCGAAAACTCTTTGAGCTTTATATACATCTGGCGCATTTCGGGACCGGCCAGATCGATGGTTCCGTCCTGGATCGCGTTCTGCATCCGCTCTCCGTTGACGATCACCAGCAGGTCACTGAACGGATTCTGGCCGTCATACCGGTAGCCCTTATTGCGCGTGGCGTCGTAATCCCAATCGCCCGGACGTGACATGACTTGAGGCACGAATTTTCGCATGTACACATCGCCGAACATCCGCACCAGCCATCCCATGTCACCGACCCAAAACGATGAAGCGTTTCCGCCGATAGCCACCGGCGCCAGTCCGGCATCCTTGATCCGCTGGCACAGCTTCAGCATCTCGCTCCAGGTACGCGGTTCCTGCAGCCCCAGCCGATCGAAGATATCCTTGTTGTAAAACATGGCGATCTCGATCGTATCGATCGGAAACCAGTACAGCTCTCCTCCGACCTTGAACCGCTCCATCTGGTCGGTGTAAAACATGTCCCACCAACGCTTGCCGGTATACGGATTCACTGACTGCAGATAGGGCATCAGATTCACCAGCTTGCCCATCCGGTCATATCCCACCGTAAAGTTGGCGTTGTAGATATCGGGCAGCTGATCACCGCCGGCCGCGAATCGGGTGCGGATCCATGTTTCGAAGTTCTGCGGGACGATCAGCACCTCGACGTTGACGTCAGGGTGGATCTTTTCGTAGCGTCGCGCCACTTCCAGCAGAGCCGCCCTGTAGTTGGCGCTCAACGTCGCGAACTTGATGGTGTCACGTTGCGCGTTCGCGGGAATAAGGGCACAGCACACGGCCAGACAGATCAGGATACGGGCAACGGTTCGGACCATATGGGTTCACCTCGGTTATCGGGCAGCGGTTCAGAGCGTGCGGCGTCCGGAGGATAGCGTGCACGAGCGCTTTGTACGACGCCTGAGTGTATTATCCATATCATGCGGCTATCGCCGCAACAAGGTATTATTCACCTATGAGGACATGGGTGACCGGACCGAGGCGACTGCGATGGGAATCGGTAACGATACGACTCGTGGCTGTTTACTCGGCAATCGTGGTCACATCGATCAACCTGGTCATCCTGGCTCACGGTTCGCCTGCCAATCGGGCCATCATCCTCATGGCCGACGGGCTGATCCTGCTTTGGGTGATCGGTTTCGGGTTATTGACGCTGCACAAGCGCGCCCTTCTGACCGACTGGATCCGCCGTTGGCGTATACCCTGGCGCCGACGGTTCGTCTGGGCCTGCATTGCCCTGGCACTGCTGGAAGAGGTGGTCACCACCAGCATGACCAACACCGCTCCGTTGTTTGGGCTCACTCCGGACGAAGCTCATATCACCGCGTCAACCAACTATCTGCATGTGGTACTGTTCCACAGCGTCGTCGTGTTCGTACCGATGTTCATCACATGGGGTTATCTGCTGACCCGATGGGCGTTTCGACCGCTGGAAGTGCTGGTGCTGTTCGGGATCACCGGTACACTGGCCGAGGCAAGCCTCAATCCCAGCAGTCTGTTCGGCGGATTCTGGGTGTTTGTTTACGGTTGGATGATCTACCTGCCGGCGTGTTCTGTACCACCAGAACGCGGCGCTTCGCGTCCGCCTCTGTGGGCCTACCCATTGGCGGTACTGCTGCCGATGCTGTCCGTTGCGCCGGTGGCGCCGCTGGTCGTCTGGCTGCGAGAAACCTTGCAGATACCCCTCTATGTACAGTAATCATGGGATGACACGACGGAACGCGCGCACCCGGCGTTATCGGGCGAGGTATGACGATGTACAGCGAAACACAACAGGCTGAGAAACCGCCGCTCGTGCGGTTCTACAGCGTACATGCGGACGACATGGAGCTGCGTTACCACCAAACTGACCCTCACCTGTCCGACGTCGTAACCGATCAGCCTGTTCTGGATATGAAGGCAGGTCCAGATCGCCTCCTGGCGGTTCAGACTGATGACGGCGACCGCGCCGGCGGATTGGTGGTGATCTACCGAGAAGGCCGCAAGCTGGGACAGCGGCCGGTGCGCGGCCAGACGATCACGCTGCTGGGATGGAATCAAGCGCGATTGCTGGTGCGCCTGGACGATCGATTGGTGGAGATCAGCCCGACAGGCGCGTTGCGCGATGTCGGCCGCGCCGAGGGACTGCGTGCAGTGGTCAGCGCCGGTAAGACTCAGATCAGGCTGCATGATGTCTCGCGCTCCCTGACCATCGAACTGCTGGACAACATACAGACGCACCGCTGGAGCCGTATCGGAATAGCAGGGGAATTACACGCGATCGGACAGCGATGGGCGGTTGCCGAAGTCTACCCGACTCAAGCGCCGGCAGAGGGCCAAGCGCCGGGTGGCATGTGGGCGGTCGATCTACAGCAGCGCCGGGACAAACTGATCGCCATGCCGCGCGGGTATAAAGGGTTCTGTCGTGGCCCGGTGGCCGATCAGGTGCTGATCGGTGTCGAGGATGCGCATGATCGGTTCACCGTACTCAGCCGGAGCCTCACCACGGGGCACGGCCGGCCATTGGCTCACCTGCGCGCAGACGGCGCCAACACGTTGCTGATCGACATCAGCCCGGATGGGCGATGGGCGATCTTGTTCACCGGCTACGCCCGTGTAGGCCCCGGCTCGGTGCGCGCATTGCGGCTGATCGATGGCCGCACACGCGTCCTGGCAGAGAACACCTACCCGCCTGTCACCGTTTAGCCAGGAGCCGGCAGATCATGGGGCGCCGATGGAGGGCAGCCATCCGGAGGCGTTTTCGCCGCCTTCCCGTACATGCGTGATACCGCATTCCCGGATGATCGAGGCGATCTCGGCAGCCACGGCAGGGCGCCTGTCTTCTGAAAGCCCGTATTTGTCCGGCCATGTCACCTGCATGTACCACAGCGGCAGCAACAGCTTGCGCACACGCCGTTCCGTGTCGGTGTCGTCTGCCTGTCTGCGTGCCTGCTCCAGCACACGCAGTCCATTGCGGACAAGGTGTGGTTTGACTGTATCCGACGGGGTCCAGGCGCCAAACGCATGCACGTTCGGATCTTTGGCCGCGGTATCCATCATCGACAGCCAACGCATCACCGGCTGAGACGCCTTACCGTAATAGGCGTTGCAGAATTCACGCCGCAACGCCATGGGATCCTGCGCGGGATCCCACATCAGCCGTGCCGCCAGATATTGCCTCAACTCGGCCAGCTCACCTCCGGGTCCCTGATAGTTCGCCTGCACCATCAGGCCATTGACGCCGTGTTGTGCGTAGTAGCGAATATCCTTGCACAGCCCGTCAAGGTTCTGGCAAGGCGCCAGATAATGAGCGAAATTCGTGGCGTAGTGCCAGATGAAGATCCGCCGGGTGAGTTTGCTCCATCCTTCTATGTACTGCGTCAGATTGGCGCCCAGACCGCATGTTTCAAAGCCATGGAAGTAGCAGCCGGCATGACACAGCCGAATGATTACATTGGGGCGAGGCCGGGTGATGGCCGGCGGACGCATCGAATAGGCGTACGCCAGGGTCTCCACCCAACGATTCGGGTCTTTACGGGCGACTTCATCGGCAACTGCGTTGACAAACCGCAGAATCGGTCCATGCTGCGAGCCTTCCTCTGCCACCACACGGGCACATTGCTCACACTCACACGCACCCTCTCCGTCGTTTTGAGACACATCGATGATGGGCACATCGGGATACTCGTCCATCCACCGAAGCACTTGCGCGGTGGCGATCTTCAGCACATCGGGGTTGGTCCAGCACAACTGCGCATGTACTTCGCCATGGATCCGCTTCCCGTTGACCAGGCTGAAATACTCCGGATGCTGGTCGAAATAGGTCTCAGGCGGCACCAGCTTGTTGGCGCTGTGCACGTATGGCTGGAAGGCGATCTTTCCCCCGGTGGAGGCGTCGTTCCGGGTCATCGGACCGTTCAGGCGGTGACGCGCCGCCATGGGCAGCGGGAAGCTGTCCCAGTAAAGGGTTTCACGGTACATGAACGGCGGCGCATAGCGCACCACTCCGACAGGAACCGTCCATGTGCGGGTACGGGGAACCATCGTGCAATCGTGCGCGATGAACCGCACCCCCAGTGTGCGTTCCAACAGCTCGTAGACCACATACAGCTGGCCGCGCTCATTCTGCCCGGACACCAGCAGATCCTGGCGGTCAACGCCATACAGTACGCCATCTTCCGCCAGCCCCTTGAGCTTGGCGGCCAAAGGCGACTCCAGGAACCGGCGCGTGGGGCCCAGAAAGATGCCCGGGCCTGCGATCCGCGCCCCCTCCATCAGAATCGGTAACTGCACGCCGGTGGCCTGCTTGACCAGCTGCTGCAGCTCCTGGGCGGCGGTGTTCACGGCCGCGCTGGCGCGCAGGGGCACGAAGATGTGATAAGGACTGCGCCCTTGGTTGACGATCTGCAGCCCCGATTTCGTTCCGACCGGTGTTGTCACGTGCGCCTTACCCCCTGATACGCTGATACGCCATACAGAGGTTCACCGGGATTTCAGCGGATCCCTTCCATGACCCGACTGTGCCAGCACATCAGTTGCTTACGTCAGGTGATCAGTCGGTTCACGACCCTGCCTTGGAGACATCCTCCACATGCCGGTCTCCGGCCCACGTGACCGTGGCCATCATGCTTGCGGCACCGAGGAGATGACACAAGCGCAGGTCCCATCGGGATCGAGACGGCAGGCGTCCAGGGACGCCGGAAGCAACAGACTGTCACCCAGCTGCAACGTTTCCGTACCGCCTTCCCAGCGCAGCAGCCCGGTTCCCTGAACCACGTTCACCAAACGGAACGACGCCGGCATGGGATCCAGCGTCACCGGATTGGAAGCGCGCAACAGGTCCATTTGAAAATACCGGCAGCGTACCAGCGGCCACCAGCCATCGCCCTCCGGGGAGCGGACGGCGGTCGGCTCCACGTCCTGCCAGTCGGTGACTGCCAGTGCGTCATCTATATGCAGCGCACGTCCCTGGCGGCCCCAGTCATACACCCGATAGGTGGTATCGCTGCTTTGTTGAATCTCCAGGATCGTCACACCGGGCATCAGGGCATGAATACGCCCCGCCGGGATGAACACCGCATCGCCCGAACGTACGGGGATGCGATGCAGAAACGGACCGATGTCCTCACCGGCCCGCAGCTTGCGTTCGAACGCCTCACGCGTGGTTCCGCGCGTCAAACCCGCGATCAGACAGGCGTCCGGTTCGGCATGCAGCACGTACCACGCTTCGGTCTTGCCCAGTTCACCCGCGTGTTTCTTACCGTAGGAATCGTCCGGATGCACCTGTACCGATAGGGGCTGAGCGGCGTCGATGTATTTCACCAACAGCGGAAACGGAGCGGGCGGAGGTTCCACCGCAGTGCCCAGCAGACTGGCGCCATAACGGCTGCTCAGCTCTCCCAGCGTCGCGCCGCGCAGTGGACCGTTCGCAACCGGTGATCGGCCGTTGGGATGGTCGGACACTTCCCAAGACTCACCGATCGACGCCCCGGGTGGCGCCGGCTTCTTCAACAGCGTACTCAGCCGTTCGCCGGCCCAAACCCGCTCGGCCAGGAACGGTTCAAATCGCAACGGGTAAAGGCCCATCACTCGGATACCCCCAATCGCTGCCTGATCATCTGTTCGACCTCCGGTGCAGACGCCCGGCCGCGGGCCAGTTTCATCACCTGACCGACCAGAAACTTGATGGCCTGCAGTTTACCCGACTGCACCTTTTGCACAGCGTCGGGGTTATCGGCCAACGCCTGATCGACCAGCGACTCGACAATCGATGCATCCTGGATCGCCGCCAAGCCATGCGCCTTGACCACATCAGCCGGTGGCTCACCGGTGCGTAATGTCTGCTCGAATACCTGCTTGGCGGACGCCCCCGTGATCGTGCCGGCGTTTACCAGGCCGATCAGATCGGTCAACGCCTGAGGCGTCAGGCGCGTCTCGGCCAACGTCACCTGCTGTGCATTCAGCAGGCGCAACAGTTCGCCGTTCATCCAGTTGGCAACGGCTTGTGCGGGCGCTCCCAGCGATACACACGTTTCGAAAAAGTCGGACGTGGCGCGGTCCTCCACCAGCAGTCGGGCATCCGCTGCGCTGAGATCCCACATGTTCTGATATCGCTGAGCGCGTGCGTCGGGCATTTCAGGCATCGATGCCCGTAACGCATCCAGCCATTCATCACTGAACTGCACCGGCACCAGGTCAGGGTCAGGGAAATACCGGTAGTCCTGTTCGTGTTCCTTGGAGCGCATCGGGAAGCTCTCGCCGCGCTCCTCATTCCAGCCTCGGGTCTCCTGGATTACAGTCCGCCCGTCGCGATAGGCTTCGATATGTCGTTCGATTTCATACGCCACTCCGCGCGCCACAGACCGGAACGAGTTCAGGTTTTTCAGCTCGGTCTTGGTGCCATACCGGTCACTGCCAACCGGGCGTACCGATACGTTGGGCTCACAACGCAGGCTGCCCTCTTCCATTCGACCATCAGTTAC
This sequence comes from uncultured bacterium, assembly GCA_964650005.1. Lineage (GTDB taxonomy): Bacteria > Armatimonadota > HRBIN16 > HRBIN16 > HRBIN16 > CAZHSN01. The sequence continues at coordinate 72,273 of CAZYPZ010000017.1, forward strand.
TCCCAACCACACCAGTATCTGTCGTAAGCGCACCAGATACTCGCGCGCTTCCTCTGCGCTGTGGATATCGGGGGGGAAATCGGTTACGATCTCCATCAGCGGCACTCCCGAGCGGTTGTAGTCGACCGCACTCTCGCCCGACGGCAGATGGAACAGCTTCCCAGTGTCCTCTTCGAGATGGATGCGTGTGATATGGATGCGCCGAGTCACTCCCTGCACCGTGATATCCAGGTAGCCGTTGCGCCCGATGGGTGTATCGCCGTACTGGCTGATCTGGTAGTTCTTCGGCAGATCGGGATAGAAATAGTTCTTGCGGTGAAAGTGCGATATCATCGATATCTCGCAGTTGAGCGCCAAAGCCGCTCGCGCTACATGCTCCACCGCTTGCCGATTCATCACCGGAAGCGCCCCCGGAAGTCCGATGCATACAGGACAACACCGCGTATTGGGCTCGCCGCCAAATCGATTGGCGCACGAACAGAACATCTTGCTGTCTGTCAGCAATTCGGCGTGCACCTCCATACCGATGCTGGGCTCATAAGCGGACATGGCGTTACCTCCACGGGGATGTCGTCCAATCCATTGTACAGTCGCCGCGTCACAGGCGCATCTGTTGACGGGCGTGGTAAACTGGATTGGTGACTTGCGTCACTATCAACACTACACACCGTTCCCGACTGTTGAGCCGGTGTCCCGTACGGGATCGCTCAACGGGATGACAGAACGGGAGGCCAACCAGGAGGATACACATTTGGCTTCCGTCACCATGAAAGAGCTCCTCGAAGCAGGAGTGCACTTCGGCCACCACACGCGCCGGTGGAACCCCAAGATGAAGCGCTACATCTATGGCGCGCGCAACGGCATCTACATCATTGACCTGCATCAGACCCTCCGGATGTTCGATGAAGCCCAGAACTTCATCCGGCAGATCGTTGAAGACGGCGGACACATTCTGTTCGTCGGCACCAAGAAGCAGGCGCAGGATGCCATCCGGGAAGCCGGTGAGCGCTCCCGACAGTACTACGTCAACAAGCGATGGCTTGGCGGCATGCTCACCAACTGGAAGACCATCACTGAACGTATCCAGCGGCTGCGCGATCTGGAAAAGCAGGAGGCCGACGGGCTCTTCGACAAGCTGACCAAGAAAGAGGCTGCGTTGCTGCGCGAGGAGAAGGCCAAGCTCGAGGCTGTGCTGAACGGCATCAAGGATATGCCCGGACTGCCTCATGCGATCTTCATCGTCGACTTGAAAAAGGAGCACATCGCCGTTCAGGAAGCACGCCGTCTGGAGATCCCCATCGTGGCGATCGTCGACACCAACTGCGATCCGGACGAGGTGGACCAGATCATCCCCGGCAATGATGATGCCATTCGTGCGATCAAACTGATGAGCAGCCGCATCGCCGATACGATCATCGAAGTGAAACAGGCCGAATGGGACCGCGAAGAGGCCCCGGAAGCCGCAGAGGACGTGGATGCCGAGGAAGAAGTGATCGAGGACGAGACCGACGATATCGACATAGACGCCTCGGTCGACTCGCTGGTCGATGCCGACGTGGACGACACCTACGCCAAACAGGCCCGCTCGTTGCTCTCAGACGACGACGAAGACTGAACGCGAACACCGCATCCGCTGTAACGACAAACACTTGTGGCGCCCGTCCGGAACTGTTCCGGACGGGATGTCCATATCTAAACTATTGATACGCTGATACCGCTGATCGAGGAGGATATCCACATGGAAGTTACCGCCGCAATGGTAAAAGAGCTGCGGGAGCAGACAGGTGTAGGCATGATGGAATGCAAGTCGGCGCTTAAACAGGCCGAAGGTGATATGGAGCGCGCCCGGGCGATACTGAGGGAGAAGGGCCTGGCCGCAGCCACCAAACGCGAAACACGCACCGCCGCTGAAGGGGTGGTGGTGGGTGCCGTAAATGATGCAAGCACCCGCGGGATTCTGGTGGAGCTGAACTGCGAGACCGACTTTGTGGCCCGCAACGAGGAATTCACCGCGCTTGCCCGAGCGATCGCGAACGCCGCCATCGAGGCGGACTTCGACGGAGACGTCGAAGACATCCTGAAGCTGTCTCTGGGAGAGAAGACCGTAGCCGAGAGTTTGGACGACCTCAAGGTGACCATACGGGAAAATCTGGGCATTGGCCGCATCCACGTGTTCGCCATCGAGAACGGCCGCGTCGAGACATACATCCACCTGGGTGGCAAGATCGGCGTCATGATCGGCCTCAAAGCCGACGGGTTGGCGGATAACTCCGCGCTGTCCGCGTTGGCGCATGAGCTGTGCATGCAGGTCGCATTCAGCAACCCGGCCTACCTCAGCCCCGAGGACGTTCCCGCAGAAGAGATCGAGGCCGAGAAGGAGGTCCAGCGGCAGCGCGCGATCAACGACGGCAAACCTGCGGAACAGATCGAGCGTATCGTGGAGGGCCGGCTGCGCGCCTACTTCGAAACAGTGTGTCTTCTGGAACAAAAGTACATTCGTGACCAGAAGTACACCATCAAGCAGCTGTTGAGCGAAGCCAGCAAGAAGCTGGAAAGCCCGGTCTCCATCGCCAGCATGTCCCGCATCGCCATCGGCAAGGCCTGATCGCCATGGACGGTGCTGCGCAGAGTCCCCTACGCTGGCGCCGCGTCCTGCTCAAGCTCTCCGGTGAGGCGTTCGCCGGAGAGCAGGGCGTTGGCCTGGACTATCCCGTCATCGCCGACATCGCCGCCGAAGTGGCCGCGATGAACCGTGCGGGCGTAGAGACCGCCGTGGTCATCGGCGGTGGAAACATCATTCGAGGCGGTAAAGCATCCAAAGCCGGCATCGACCGGGCGCAAGGCGACTATATGGGCATGCTCGCCACCGTAATCAATGCGATGGCTCTGCAGGATGCCGTTGAACAGCTGGGTGTGCCCACACGCATGCAGACAGCCATCGCCATGGCTCAGGTCGCCGAACCGTTCATCCGCCGACGCGCGATACGGCACCTGGAAAAGGGCCGCGTGGTGATCTTCGCTGCCGGCACCGGCAACCCCTATTTCACCACCGACACCGCCTCTGCGCTGCGTGCGCTGGAGATCCGTGCGGAGGTGTTTCTGAAGGCGACCAATGTGGACGGCATCTACGACGCCGACCCCAAAACCAACCCAAATGCCAACAGGTATACTCATATCAGCTACGAAGAGGCTATCGCCAAGCAACTTCGGGTGATGGATCTCACCGCTCTGACGCTGTGTATGGAGAATCGGCTGCCCATCGTTGTGTTCGATATCGCCCGGCAGGGCGCCTGCGTTGGGCTGCTCCGCGGCGAGAACATCGGCACATTAGTAGGAGGGGAACAGCATGGTTGAAAAGACACTGAAAGACGCCGAGCACAAAATGCAGACCACCTTGGATCGCGCCCGCCATGAGTTCAGCACGATCCGCACCGGACGCGCCAACCCGGCGATCCTCGAGTCTGTTATGGTCGACTACTATGGCACGCCCACAGCTATCAACCATCTGGCCGCCATTGCCGTACCTGAACCCCGTCTGATGACCATCACGCCGTATGACAGACAGGCGCTTGCCTGGATCGAAAAGGCGATCCAGAAGTCAGACCTGAACCTGACGCCCACTAACGATGGCCAGGCCATCCGCATCGCGATCCCACCGCTCACGGAAGAGCGGCGCAAAGAAATGGTCAAGTTGCTGCGCAAGAAGGCCGAGGAAGAACGGGTGGCGATCCGCAACGTACGGCGGGAAGCGATCGAGCACCTGAAGGCCGCAGAAAAGAAAGGTGAAATTTCGGAAAACGAAGTCAAGCGCGCCGAGCAGCAGATCCAGAAGATCACTGAAAAGTACATAGCCGATATCGACAAGGCAGAAAAAAGCAAGGAACAGGAGATCATGGAGGTATAGGCGTTCCGGTCTGTCGCCGCGAACCGCCTGTCACGGCGCGCCCCGTGTCATCGGGGTGCGCCGAACGCCTTATGTAACCACCCATGAACGAACACAGCAGCACCCAGCCGGAACCCCGCGTCCTCGCAGTCGCCCGTGAAGCCGGCTTGGATATGGAGCGCATTCCCAAGCATGTGGCCATCATCATGGACGGCAACGGCCGCTGGGCAACCGACCGCGGCCTGCATCGATTGATGGGGCATCACCAAGGATCATTGACCATCCGCGAGATCATCGAAGATGCCCGAGACCTGGGGATCTCCGTAGTGACGCTGTACTCGTTCAGCACGGAAAACTGGCGCCGCCCACAGGAAGAGGTCAGCGGGCTAATGGCGCTGATCGCCGAAACAGCTCGCATGCAGCTTGAGGACATGATGAAGAAGAACGTGCGGGTGGTGCTCTCCGGGCGGCTGCACGAGATCCCGGATGACGTACGCGAGGCCTTGCAGACGGGTGCGCAGCAGACACAGCATAACACGGGCATCATCATGAATCTGGCCATCAACTATGGAGGACGCGCCGAGCTGGTGGACGCCATGCGAACGCTGGCGCATCGAATAGCGGATGGCAGTCTGCACCCGGACGACATCGATGAACAGACCATCGCCGAGGCTTTGTACCAACCGGCGCTTCCCGATCCTGACCTGATGATCCGCACGGCGAATGAAAAACGCTTGAGCAATTTTCTCATCTGGCAGACCGCATACACCGAGATTGTGATCACCCCCACGCTTTGGCCGGATTTCAACACGCAGACGCTGATCGACTGTATTGCCGAGTACCAGAGCCGCACACGGAAATTCGGAGCGGTAGCCCAACCGACATGAAGCGGATCATTGTGCTGGGCAGCACCGGGTCGATTGGCACTCAGACGCTGGATGTCGCCAGCCGCCTTAAGGATCGCATACAGGTGGTCGCGCTCAGCGCCTGCAGCAACGACCGGCAGTTGCTGCAGCAGGCGCGCCAATTCGGCTGCAGCCAGGTAGCCCTCACCGATCTGGACGCTGCGGAACGGCTGCAGCGCGCCGCGCCGGACTTGACCATACATGCCGGAGACCAGGGGCTGGAGGCGCTGGCGCGCGACATCGATGGGGATCTGGTGGTCGTCGCAGTGGCCGGCGTGTGCGGATTGCCGGCCACACTGGCGGCGATCGACTCCGGTAAGGCGATCGCACTGGCCAGCAAAGAAGTGCTGGTGGCCGCGGGGCAGCAGGTAATGGAGCGGGCCGTGCAACGCGGGGTCTCGATCGTTCCGGTGGACAGTGAACACAGCGCGATCTTTCAGTGCCTGCAGGGGTACCGGCAGCAGGACGTGGCGCGTCTGTTGATCACCTCATCCGGCGGCGCCGTACGGCGGGTTCCGATTCGTGATCTGCCCACCGTAACTGCGGAACAGGCGCTGCGTCATCCTAATTGGAGTATGGGTGCGAAGATCACCATCGACAGCGCCACGCTGATGAACAAGGCGCTGGAGATCATCGAAGCGCACTGGCTGTTCGGTATACCGGTGGAGCGCATCGAGGTACTTATCCATCCGCAAAGTATCGTGCACTCGCTCGTGGAGCTGCGTGATGGATCGGTACTGGCGCAGTTGGGCCTGCCCGACATGCGTCTGCCCATCCAACTGGCGCTGCTGCATCCGGAACGGCTGGATACGGGCCTGCCCCGGCTGGACTTGGCGAAAACCGGAGCGCTGACGTTTCGGCGCCCCAGCAAAAACCGTTATCCCGCACTGCGCCTGGCAATCGACGCGCTCGAAGCGGGAGGCGTGTTGCCGGCAGCCATGAACGGCGCCAATGAAGCGGCCGTTCAACGTTTTTTGAACCGGGAGATCCGTTTCACGGACATCGTACGGTGTGTCCGCTCGGCCATGCGCGCCTGCCCGTATCAGGAGGCGCAACTTGACAACATCCTGCGGGCGGACCGGGAGGCGCGTGCCCATGTCGCCGCATGGACACCGTAACCGAATGACTGCGGCAAACGGCGACGGATCGAGGACAGGGGGAACCGAGTGACCATTCTGGCTTTTTTGGTAATCATCGGCATTCTGGTGGTGGCTCACGAGTTCGGGCACTTCCTGGCTGCCCGGTTATGCCGCATGCAGGTGGATGAGTTCGCTCTGGGCATGGGGCCCAGGCTGCTGATATTGGGCCGGCAAAAAGAGACCTTGTTCACGTTGCGGGCGTTCCCCTTGGGAGGGTTCGTGCGGATAACGGGAATGGAAGAGCCGGAACACCCGTTGCCGCCGGCCAACCATTTTTACGGGCGTCCTCTGTATCAACGCGCGATCACCGTACTGGCCGGACCGGTGTTCAGCCTGCTGCTGGGTTACCTGATTTTCATCACGCTGGGCATGACGGCCGGGCTCGCGACGGACCGCCCCATCAACCGGGTGGCGTCTGTCAGCCCGGGTTCCGAAGCGCAGCGGATGGGCTTGAGAGCCGGCGACGTGATTGCCGAGATCGATGGCATCACGGTGGAGAGCGGCAAGCAGATGATGGAACTGATCCGCCAGCGCCCCAACAAACGGATCCGCGTGCTGGTGTACCGGGGAAACCGGGAGGAGGTGCTGTTCGGCACGCCGCGTCCGGAACAGGACACCATCATACGGAACGGAAAGCCGCAGACGGTGACCATTGGCCGGTTCGGATTCCGCCCGGATAGCGAAGTCGAGCGGTTGGGCCCGGTCGAGTCGTTCCGTCGGGGCAACCAGATCACTCTGCACATGCTCCAGGCGATCGGCGGTATGTTCACCAAGGGCAATATGCGCGAACTGCGCGACAATGTGGGCGGACCGGTGGCGATCATCAGCCTGTCCGGACAGGCGGCGCAGCAGGGACTGGGCGCACTGTTGGGGTTGACCGGTTCGCTGAGCATCAGCCTGGGCATCTTCAACCTGTTACCTGTCCCGATACTGGACGGCGGGCATCTGCTGCTGTTCTTTGTGGAGTGGATCCGTCGCGGCAAGCGCCTCTCACTACGCGCATTGCAGATGGTGCAGGGAGTCGGTCTCGCGCTGCTGCTGATGCTGTTGCTGTTGGTCACCGCCAATGACATACTGCGTCTGATCACCAACGGTCTGCCCCGGTAATCAACCGATGCTCATTCGCAAAGCACTTCCCGCAGACGCTGCGGCCATGCAGGCGCTGATCAACGGCTTCGCCGACAGAGGTGAAATGCTGCACCGCTCCATGTCCCAGCTGTATGAATATATCCGTGATTTCTGGGTGGCTGAACAGGACGGCATAGTGGTCGGTTGTGCGGCGCTACACGTCATGTGGCAGGACCTGGCCGAGGTCAAGTCGCTGGCGGTGTCGGACGTGCTGCAGGGACGCGGTGTGGGGCGCGCGCTTGTGGAGCATTGCCTGACCGAAGCCGATGAGTTGCGGATCCACCGGGTGTATGCGCTGACCTACAAACCCGCGTTTTTCGAAAAGCTGGGCTTTCGGGTGATTGACCGGGCCGAACTGCCGCGCAAGGTCTGGACCGAATGCGTGTTTTGCCCCAAGTTCAACGGATGCGATGAGATCGCCGTGGCCATCGACCTCGCACATTAAGATACATCCGGCACGCATACCCGCAAACCACAGAGGAGGAGAACCGCCATGCGGGCAACGGTAACCTGCACCGACACCGGCGTCGCGCTCATCAACCCGGACATGGGCTGGACCATGCACTTCTACTCCAACATTCCGTCCAACTATGGATCGCAACTCGAGCCATGGGATGTCGTGGAGGATTTCCCCGGTCAATCGACAGTGTATCTGCGCGTTCCCTGGGCGTTCGTGCAGCCCGAGCCGGAGCGTTTCAACTGGGCGTTGCTGGACACGCCGGCGCAACGTTGGATCAGCACGGGGCGTCGTGTGGCGTTTCGGCTGACGACATCGGAGAACTGGGTGCGCTTCGCGACACCGGAATGGGTGAAAAATGCGGGAGCGAAAGGTGTGTTTTACACGTTCGGCAAAGGTCCGGACCCAAACGGCGAGTTCTGGGACCCTGACTTCCTGGACCCGGTCTACCTGAAGCATCTGGAGCGGTTCCTTCAGGCGATGGGCGAACGGTACGATGGCAACCCGAACGTGTCGTTTGTCGATGTGGGCACGTACGGCCTTTGGGGCGAGGGACACACATTCATGAGCAGCCGTGTCCCGCAGAACCGGAACTTGGCTATCGTCAAGACGCATATCGATCTGCACAAAAGGTACTTTCCCCGCACATTGCTTTGCATCAGCGACGATGTCGCCGGGCATGACAAACCGGGCAGGCGGTTTCCGGAAACAGATTACGCGTTATCCCAAGGCGTGACGCTGCGGGATGACAGCATCATGGTTCAGCCGCCGCCAAGAAGCTGGTACCATGCCGAGATGGCGCAACGGTTTTGGCCCAAACTGCCGGTCATACTGGAGCACGAACACTACGGCGGCTCGAAAGAGCGCGGAGCTTGGGGAGACGGAACGCTGCTGCTCAAGGCAGTGGAAGAATACCACGCCAGCTACATGTCCATTCACTGGTGGCCGCGCGTGCTGTTGGAAGAGAACCGACCGATCATCGACCAGATCAATCAGCGCATGGGTTATCGGTTGAACCTCATGGAGATAACCTATCCGGAGACGGTGCAAATCGGCGATTCCGTTCGTGTGCAGATGCGCTGGCGCAATGCAGGCGTGGCGCCTTGTTATCCGGGCGGATATGCGGCACTGACCCTGAAGGATGATCGCGATGGGATTGTGGCGGTCTGGGTGGATGATTCATTGAACATGCGCACGCTGCCCACAGGCGCACCGGGTGCAGCGCGATCTGTTGTCACCGAACCGGAATGGCGTGTGGGAGAGATCGCACCGGTCACCCGCCCCGGCCGCTATCGCCTGTTCGTGTCGGTCGGGCAGCTGGATGGCACGCCGCGTATCGCGCTGCCATTGCCCGGAGACGACGGTCAGCGCCGGTATGAAGTGGGGCGGATGACACTGCAGGGCCCCTGAGGGCCCTGTACAATCTACGCCCGATCAAACGGCCGATCCGAAATCGGCATACTGGTCGGTACAAATGCCCTTGGTGGTGGGGATCAGGCTGAACGTCGCTGTTGCGCTGCGTCGGATCAATTGCACCACCACGGTGTTCTCGCCCGCCTGCAGGGTGATCTCAGGCAGGTGCCTGTTCTCGGCGGTCCACCAGTCGACCGCATCCGACTGACTGACCAGCTCGCCGTTGATCCACAGGCGATAGGCGTCGGTGTGCCCGACCATAAACCGGACAGGACGTGTGTCGGGCGAAACCAACCGGCGGAGTGCATACACGGTACAAGGCCCCTGAAAGCCCACCAGCTGTTCCACCGTGAACCGATCTTCATACGTGCACACACGCTGCGGTTCACGCGCGGCATCGCTGCCGACGGCCGGACCGTTGAGGATCTCGTCAATCGTCATATAGGCGCGATCGAGGTGTACGCAGGTGTTCAGGTGATACTGCCGCACCTCATCTTCAGAGCGCAGATGTGCGTAATAGCTGTCGCGGATCCCCAACTCGGGCATGTCGACCACATTCGACCAGAACGGGCCATATACGGTCCAGACAGCTGCGCCTGCCAGCCCGAACTCATAGGCATAGTTAGCGTCGTTCGCGACCGCAGTGACGCGGATCCGGTTGGTCTCCCACACCACCGAGATGCGACGATCCATGTGCAGCACACAGGGGATCCGGCGCTCCTCCCCAGGACGCAGGGTGAACTTAACAGCCTGGATATCGGCGCTCCAGTACTCCGGAAGCGTCCATGAGGCGTCGACCCGCAGGGGTTGGGCGCCGTTCGAACGGAACACCAGATTGACCCGGCGATCGTCGCCCGGACCGATCGCCGGAATATCGAGATATTCCGCCTCTATCTCCAGAGCAGGCACAGGCGGCAGTTCAATCCGGGGCGCTTCCGGGGCATTGTGGAACACCACAGAGTGATTCAGATGCTCAGCGAAATGCAACCCCATCAAGCAGGTATCTTCCGCCAGATCCGAGACCCGGTCACTGCGACGTGGCGCATCGACCCCCAGAATGTAGCCCTGGTCCTGAAAGCCCTGCGCCAGAAACCATGAGGCGCCCTTCAAAATACCGATAATCGATCCGACGGTGGCGCATGTGCAATCGGTATCGAACCCGCAGTTGAGCGCCATCATGGTGCTCTCGATCAGATCCTCATGCCCCAAGAGCAGCGCCATCAAGGTGACCCCTATGTTCTGGTACATATTGGTGCAGTCCGGATGGCCCCATCGTCGGATGATCCGTCCCCGTACCAGCCGCCAGTCGTCGGTCTCGGCACACCAGCGCACCACATCGTCAATCATGCGGGCGGTCGGACAGTCCACGGGGATCTGCTGTAATCCCGCGGCGATCAACTGCTGAACATCGGTTTCGACAAACGCCGCTGACTCCAGAGCGGCCAGAAACTGCTCCGCGTGAACCGAGTTTTCGGCGTGATCCATCACGCCGTCCATCGCAGACAGACGCGCCGCCAAGGCGGGATTGGCCGGTGCGATGCAGGCCCATATCTCGCTGCGAATAGGGCACCCCATGCCATCTCGGTAGTAGCCGTTGTTGAACCAACCTCCGGCGGGGGGATGAATGCCTCGCGCCCAGTTTCGTTTGAACGTGGCATACTCGCCGGGCGCATAGGGGCATCGGGTGTAGAACGCCTCGGCCAGATCGTTGGTGGTGAATCGAACCCCCTTCTCTTCCAGTACCGCCAGCCACAGCACCTGGAGGTCCAAGTCGTCGTTGGGCAGCATGTTTTCCAACACGGCCGGATCAAACTGGAGGTTCATCAACTCTTTGGCTCCTTCGAACGGAGCGCCGATCGTTCCCGCTATACACTTGCCCAGCCAGCAGCCGTACACACGGTCCAGATATTCGGAATACTCGATATGATGCGTCATGGATTGTTCCTCATCACTGTCGTCAGTCGCTCGATCCGCATGGGACCGGGTGTCGCGCCGGGGTCGACACGCAGTTGCCAGATATCTCCGCGCCATTCTGGATGATCCGCCACGGGGAAGTCAACGTCCGCCGGTGATCCACCGGTCACGGTGCGGGTGATGCTGCGTGACTCGCTCCAACCGCGTTCATCCACGCGACTCCAGAACAGCTGCAGTTCGCCGTCCGCAGGCAACACGCAGCGGATTCGCACCGATTTCACCGATCCGGCCGGTATACGCAGCGCCGGAGGAGACACCATCTGCGGATCGCTGCCGATAATCTGGAACCGAAGCGCCCCGTCTCCCATGCCGTCGAAGCGCAGATGCTGTGCGGGACGCATCCACAGGTCATGGATGTCGACGAAACGCATGTCCAATCCTCGCTCCAGCCCCAGTTTGCGGGCGTACCGGTCATGGTATAGGTCGTTCACCTGGTCCCACGTAATGTCTGTGTGGTACCTGCGCACCGACGCCTCATCCGGGACGGGAGGCGTATACGGTCCGCGTGCATCCGTCAGCACATCACGGATCGCCGACAGCCGTCCGAATCCCAAGTCGTGCTCGGGCTCTATCGAACCGCCTTCGCCCCATTCATTCCAAGCCTCCACCAGCGCAAGCCGCAGGTTGGGATCCACACCGCTCTGAAGCCGCTCGATCATCCTGCGGAACGCCGCGGGAGTGTTGCCCTCGGTGCGTATGGATTGCTGGTTGCTGCGTGCAGCGTCGTCCCATCCCACCCAGGCTGCGGGGATATAGCCCAACCCACGCTGACGGCACTGCTGCAGCGCCTCGGCAAAACAGTCTCCGTGACGGGGAAGCAACGCTTCGTATGGCAAGGAGCGACCGTTACCCGGCCGTGGCACATCTCGGAAGCCGTAGGCATACGGCGCGACCGCATCGAAGCCGCCTTTCTGATAGTCCGCGATGAACGGCGTGTTGCTGTGTACCGCCACGATGTACATACCCGCATGTCCGAACGACCGGGCCACATCCCGCATGCCCTCCAGCGCCATGCGGCAGCCATCCCATCCGCCGTTGGCGTTCACCACGGCGATCGGGACGTGGATGAACACCACCGGCTTGTTGCCAATCCGCAGGTAGTTAGGCTGAACGAAATAGCGTTCGCACCAGACGCGCGTTACCCGCCGTAATGTCTCCGGACCAAAGTCCAACGGACTGAACTCCGTACAGTGCCCTTCGTTGCACCAGTCGATGCAAAATTGCATGTACTGCGAGAAGCGGCTCTTCAAAAAGCCCTTTTCCAAAGCGTCGTTCAGGTAATCCAGTCCCTGGTTGTGATACCAGTCGAAGGCGAACCAGCTGACGCCATGCGACACCGCCCAAACGATATGCCAATCGGCGACTTCCGGCAGCGATTCGTCGTAGTAACCGAGCAACGGGCGCAGATAATCGACCCGCCGGACACCCCAACCGCTGCGATCCCAATCCAGCATGACCGGGAAGTAGTACGCCCCCAAGCGATAGCTGCTGTACGGCGCGACAGGCGGCGCAAGATGACGCCCATCCGCCGGAACTGGCGCCGCCACGGTGGTGAACAGACGGGTAGAAGAGGTATGCCGTGTGGTGAGTTTTCCCGTACGTGTGATCACGACACACCGGATTACGCCATCGTCGGCCGGTGTCCCTGAGAGCCGAACGGTTTTTCGGAAGACCTGTCCGCTGGCAAGTGGGACGTTATTCCATCGGGTTTCGTCGGCCGACAGCCCTTTCGGCAGGGTCAGGTGAACGTCGCCGGTAATCGATGCGCCATCGCCGCGGTTCTCGACACGCACGTTCAGGGCAAACGGTTGACCGTTCAGAGTCGCCTCCGGGAAGAGATCGATCGCAATTCGGGGAGGCGACGGCGGCATCATCTCGCAATAGAGATCCGCAAATTGCATACCGCGCCCCGGAGGGATGTGCAGAAACAGCCGCATGAAGCGGGCATTCCAGGGTGCGGTGGCCACCGAGAGATAAGGTTCCGGCTCGGATCCAATCAGCCGGCCCATCCAGATCCACTCATATCCCAAATGCTTGCGTTCGGCGTCCAACCATTCGATACTGTAGAGAAAATCGGACTCCCCGCCCAACCGGGTGAACCGCCCGCCATAGCGGTATGTGCGGCCGGGAACCGCAGGAAACACAGGCGTGGTCAGCTCGGCGCCTTGGGACTGGTCCCGGACATCGCACACCGGCTCTGAAAGCGGTGATCCGCCCCGCAGCAGCGGGTACAAAACCGATTTGCCCGCGCTTTTCCACATCACCCCCGTGTTCGCGGTCGGCTCGGTCGAAGAAGACCGAGCCATGATCGGTGCGCACACAAGCACCAATGCAAGTATGGCGCAGGCGGGTAATGCCGGCATTGAAACACCTCCTCGAAGCAGCAGCCGGGACTCCGTCATCTACGGACGTACCGGACGGTTCAACCCCATTTTGCTCAAGCGTAACAAGCGGAATCCGTGCTGAAGCGCCGGCGCATCCCGTTTGAATGCAAAGTCAGTCGGCCTGGGATCAGCCCCCAACGGGCGGAGCCACCCCGGGTCGCCGTCCGTCACGAAGTTATCCGAAATCTGCTGCAGCCCTGCATCCGCATGCCATTGGATGACCAGCCAGGGGCCGACACACACGTTGCGTTCCACCCGGTTATTCTCTGCGGGAACCCCCATGAATTGCTCACCGGTAATGGCGGGTCCTTCCGGTGGACCGTAATACCGGTCCAAAGATCGCATCTCAGGATACCGCTCCCGGTACAACGCCAACGGAACGGCAACCAAGCGCTCACGCATGGTCACATCCACCATGTTTCGCCATACGGGCGATCGATCGATCCCGCGCGCATCCATCACCACACCGGGCTGGCAGTTCACAAACAGGTTGTTTCTCACCACATGGTCGCGTCCACCGCCCAAAAACACGCCCCAGTTCACCCGGTGGAACAGATTGCCTTCGACATGTGCACCGCTGACGCAGTCGTCTTGATACACCCCCATGGCGCCCATGCCCACGCCGCCGACATCATGAATATAGTTGTGCATAATCCGATTGCCGCGAAAAGTGTAGTCACGGCCCGTGTAGATGGCGCCGACATCGCCTGTCTCGAGAGCGACGTGATGGATCTCGTTGTATTCGATCAGATGATCGTTTCCGCCGTACAGAATGGCGCAATGCGGGTGCTGTTCGATCAGACAGTGCGAGACGCGCAGCCCCACGCCATTCATCAACACGGCGGGAACATAACACTTCGACCATCGGCCCTGACGCACGAAGTGGCACCCCTCCACCACGTGACCGCCCGGCGACAGCGTGGTTCGATCACCTCCCGTTATTGACACGCCGCCATCGCCGGTGTCCAGAACATCACAGCCGGCAACCCGATGTTTGAGTCCACCGTTCACCGTCACGCCCCAGTTGCCCATACAACGTATCCGGCAATTGACTAGCGCCACTTCCGCACCGCCGGTGATCTGAACCGCATCGGCTCGACCGGCTTCCAGTGTCAATCCGTGGAAGCTCACATGGGATACCTCGTTGCAACGGATCAGCGGCGCATCCAACACCGATAGCACGATATCGCTGGATTCGGGCCCGCTCAATCGGGTGCCATCAGGCGGCCAGAAATAGAGCCTGCCGGTCTGCCGATCGAGGTACCACTCACCGGGCTGATCCAGCTCCTCCAGTATGTTGAGGAAAAAGAACCGCTGGCCAGCCCGAAAACCGTACCACCCATATGGTGGAGCGGTCTGTATCAGACGGGTGGAGGCGTCCAGCTTGGTGATACGTTCGTAGCTGTTGGCCCAGTCGTACGCCCAATACCCATGGATCCACCAGTCGTCGCGTGGCTGCCATCGGGTCGGACGATCACCGGAATAGTGGAATCCTTCCTCCAACGCGCCCAGTTGACCGCCATGTTCATCGGTTTGCGGCCTGGGTGGCTGCGCGATGAGCGCGAATTCACCTTCATTTGGCCACCTGGCCAGCGTCATGGGCTTCCAATCGACGAACAGCTCGCAGTGCGCAGGTATCGTTGGCCGGCCGAACCCGCGCGGGCTCAGTGTCGCCGTGTACGCCGTCGTGAGCGCCCGTACATCGACGGCCATCACATGCCGTCTGGCTTCGGGCTGAAGGCGTTGCAGCACGGCCGGGTCGTCAACGGGGTGAAATCCGCTAAGGCGTACGCCTCCGCTCAGCCTCGCCGTAAATGGCCGACGCGCTCTCCATACCACCGGTGCATCAGCCGTTCCCGAGTCCTCCCCCGTGAGCTCGAACGGCTGCGAGCGCTGGTAGACCCCCGGCTCGATCCATACGGTCACGGCGCTGTCACGGAGTACTCCACGGCTGCGCCACTCCCGAAGCAGATCGCGCGCTTTCTCCCAGGTGGCCAGTGGTCGGCTGGCATCACCGGGGTTTCGATCAGATCCGCTTGGCGATACATACAGATCTCGCGCACGGGAAGCCATGGCGAGAGCGAGCAGAACAGCGATACAGATCAACCATTGCGGCATGGGTACGGACTCCCTGTCCAACAGTATTTCGTAGTTTTTTTTCGTGGAACACGGGATGATCTCCTGCATGTTCACACATCGAACAGCCTGTGCCATCGTCATCCGAGCCTAGACAGAGGGCGTCGGTGTCGCGCTGCCTTCGGTGGGGGCATGTACAATCGATATGGCCGCCAACTCCGACCCGGCCTGCCCCAACACGATCATCGAATAGGCGCGGATGAACACAGTTACCGGCTGCACCGCACAGTTCACCACAAACAGCCATGCGAACACCAATGCAGTCAATAACAGAGCCGCCAAGATGATCAGGAACAACAATGCGGTTGGACCCAGGATACTGTAGATCAGCATGCCCAGTAAATACAGGATCACAGCCGGTATCGCCAACACCAGCGCACTCACGATGAGCGCCACACTGTACACAATGGCCTCAGCCGTCCAAAACAGCAACATGATCAGCACCAGCAAGACCATTTGCCCCACGTTCTGTCTGATGACAGGAAGCACAGCCTTCCAAGCCTCCAGTACCCGCACCCCGCGCACGTGCATCACCACGGGGACGAACATCGCGCCCACCCACCCGATGACCAGAACGGCCAAAAGAAGTGCGAGTCCTATGATGACGCTCCAGGCGATGACCAGTCCTTTAAGCACCGATTCACCGGTATCAGCGGCAAACACGCCAGCTACGGGCAACACGACCAGAACAATTCCCGCCGCGGTAATGGCGAGTCCGAATCCCACTGTCCACAAGAACCACGATGTACCCAACGGTTTCAGACGCGCGTATGGCTCTTTGACGGCTCCGTGATTTCGCGATATTTGGTCGATATAGACCAGTTGCATGACACAGCTGATCCAGACCGCCAGAAGTACCAGCCCGATCAATACCAAGCCTCCAAACACGATCCATCCGATGTTCTGGCTCATCCATGCCATCACCTGCGCCATCTCGGGCATCGGCTCATCGCGCATCACGTCATTCGCGTTGCCCGGCAGCCCCAGTCCCGCGCCGGCTCCGCCCAGCATCAGGACAAACCCCAAACCCATCCATTTGCGCATGTCGAATGGTTTAAACAACAGCGTCTGCATGTATTGAAACGCCGGTGGGATGGCCTCAACAACGTTCATCCGTGCCATTTGTACGCCTCCTACGTTACGTTCACTCCAAGAAAGCCAGTTTTGACTTGTCACGACAGCAGGGTCATTCCGCGGCGCTCATCGTGATTGCCACACACCAGCAGCCGATCGCGCATGCGGGACGCCGAGTTCCGCGCCGCCGGTATGGCGACGCCGATCTCCCGCGGCTGTGTTGGGACATTGGCTGACGTGGCAACACAGTATTCTGGCCACACGGTGTGATGTCCTGCCAGGAAATGCTGAAAACCGCTGTTTTAATGCTTCGTACGCAGCGCACCATCAGTTGGCGACTGCCAATGCGGAACGCACGCGAACATATCTGGCGCAGGTTGTACGCCTGCCTGGCCTGAGCTCCTGTCAGGCTGAAAAAGAGGGTTCAATCGCCTTCCCGCGGACAGGCGATCGGGTGCGCGCATCTCAACACTCGTACTTGACGCTTAATTGTAGCATGCCTTACGTTTTATTGCTGACGATTTGGGTGTGACACACCCAAAATCCGAACGGATTGCCGGAAAAGGCGCCGCATTCAGTCCTCTGATCCCTCAATCCGCATGTCAACCGGCGAAGTCTGGCGAAGTCATGAATAATCAGGGTAGTAGCTGAATTGGAACTGGGTTCTATCATCTTATTAATACAGCATTACACTCTTTAGGTGTGACACCCATAGGCCAAATCGTTTTATCATCGTATTTTACACCTTGCAACGCACGGA
>CAZYPZ010000018.1:0-89296 GCA_964650005.1 uncultured bacterium
TCAGCACCGAACGCCCCCATTGGTCCCCCGTACCGTTCTGGACCTGTACCGTTATCGCGCCATTGGCGTTGACGGTGGTTACGGTGCGAATACCCCAGAGCACGATCTTGTTCGACGTGTCGTTGACGGAAAGCGCGCTGCCCGAGTCGCGGTCCTTGGCGCCCGAATAGCCGCTGTTGGATGTGAGCGATGTGATTTTGAGGCCCTGCCCGAGGGCTGCGGTTGTGGCCAGCAGTATCAGCGGGATCACAAAACGCATGCGTTCATCCTCCTGATTGTCAATCCGGTCATCGGTTCCGACGTCTGTGTCGTCCTTTAGAGCCAGATTACTACAACCGTTGAATACTGGCAATAGAACTGGGACACCGTGATAATACTGGTTTTATGCTTAGGATGGATGCGCACCGGCTCCGGCCTAAGCCAGTCCAATAACCGGTTGACGGGATCATTCATATGACCATCAACTCACAGAAAAAGGGCCATGTTCGGCCGAACGACAGATTGCAAAGTACCAAGAAGAGAGCGGCGGGCCTGCCCCGATTGAAAGTTGATTTCGGACGTTACGCATTACGTCTTGCGTTTCAAATCGGCACCGTGTCGAGTGTGTACTCAAACGCAGAGCATATCAGTCGCTTTTGTCTGGCTGTAGAGCGATAAGGCTTGCACCTTGGTGTGAGACATGACCACGGCTTGTTCAGAAGAAAAGACACTGGCCACCCGCAATTGCCCAAGATGGCCGCACCCCTATGCGCCGCAGGCGCACCAAGGACGAAACCATGAAGATCACGGGCGGTAGCACAATACGGCAGCACAGGGCAGTACTTACGCGACCCGAACGGTGCATTGATTGCGCGCAAGGCTGAGCGATGTTTACCTGTATAAGCAATGCGAAGCATCGGTAAGCCTGAACGCAAGAGCGCATGAAACGGGGTCACCACACCGGGTGTACTGGTACGGTCATCAGCCGTTCGGTACGCTTTAAGGTATGGCCCAAGAACTGAAGCCGCGTATACGCACCCGGGCGGTGGTGCTGGGGCTGGTGCTGATCCCGGCCATCGCCGGACTCAATATGTCGGTGGAGACGATCCGGTATGCGGGACAACCCAGCACGATCGCGGTGTACCCGCACGTGATGTTTGTACTCCTGTGTCTGTTGGCAGTGAATGCGCTGGCGGGGAGACTGCGGACCTCCTGGCGACTGACTCCCGCTGAGCTGTTGACCGTCTACTTCATGGTATTCATCGGTGCGGCGCTCTCGTCGCATGACATGATGGAAGTATTGGTACCGGTCATTTCTTATCCATTCCGGTACGCCAATCCAACCAATCGCTGGGCTGAAGAGGTGCTGCCGCGGTTGCCTGCGTGGCTTACGGTGAGCAATCCGGATGCGCTGCAGCGGTACTATTCCGGGCATGCCAGCCTCTGGGCTTCCGGTGACTGGCATATCTGGTTACAGCCAGCGCTTGCTTGGAGCGGATTGCTGACCTCTTTGGCTGCCGGGTTGTTCTGTCTGAACGTGCTGCTGCGCCGCCAATGGGCGGAGCGGGAGCGGCTCTCGTATCCGCTGGTACAGTTGACGTTGGAGCTGGTGCAGCCGCGTCAATCGTTGTGGAGCAGCAAGCCGTTCTGGATCGCGTTCGCGGCGGTAAGCCTCCTCGATATCTGGTTCGGCCTCAGCACACTGTACCCATCGCTCCCGCCGCCTTATGTGCGTTATCAGGTATTGCAGACGGCGTCATTCACTCCTCCCTGGAACGCACTGCCGTTCTTGACCATCGCGTTTTACCCGTTTATCGTGGGCCTTGGGATGCTGTTGCCTACCGATCTGTTGTTCTCGGCGTGGTTTTTCAGATGGATTTGGTCTCTTCAGCCCGTAGTTGCCGCCTATTACGGATGGGATCAGATACCGGGGTTTCCGTATGTCAGCTGGCAGGGAGCCGGCGGATACTTTGCTGTAGGACTGCTCAGCCTGTGGTCGGCCCGACAGGCGCTGGGGCGCGGCTTCGCCGCGATCTGGCGGGGCGCTGGCGATGAGGACCACGGTGAAGCACTGTCCTACCGTTGGGCGGCGCTGGGCTTCATTTTGATGCAGGGCGTCGGCTTTGTATTTCTACGCGCCTGTGGCCTGAACCCCTGGGCTTCGCTGCTGACACTCGCGATCTACGCGTTGTTCGCCGTGTCGATCGCCCGCATGCGCGCCGAGGCAGGCTCTCCGGCTCACGGTCCGGGCCCTGACGTGGGACCCCAGCACCTGGTGCCGCTGATCGCCGGAACTGAAAACCTGAGCAAGCAGGATCTGGTGGCGTTCGGATTGGTTTCCGGGTTCAACCGGAACTATCGCGGAAGTCCGGTCCCTCCGCACGCTGAAGGATTGCAGGCAATGGCGCGAACCGGCGGTACGCAGCGGGTGATTTTCTGGGCGCTGGTGCTGGCCGCCGGGTGGGGGGCGTTCAGCGGTTTCCTGTTGAACGTGCATCTGAACTATCATTGGGGCGCTGCGGCCATGGCGGATCCGCCCTATGTCAGCACCATCTTCGGGCGAGAACCATGGGATCGCGTCACTCAGCAATTCACTGCAGCGATTAGCAGCACGCAACGTACCAACTCGTTGATCGCCTTGTGCGTGGGCATGTTGACCACGCTGGCATTGGGCGCGCTGCGGCTGCGGTGGACCGGTTGCCCGCTGCACCCCATCGGGTACGCCATCTCGTTCAACTGGAGTCTGTCGTTGATGTGGTTGTCTATTCTGGTTGCGTGGATCTGCAAAGTGACGATCCTGCGTACCGGCGGACTGCGGTTGTACAGACGGGTGCTTCCGGTCTTTTTAGGGCTGACTCTGGGGGAGTGTTTCACAGGAACAATCTGGTATCTCATCAGTGTGGCCACGGGAACCAAGACATTCATCCTTTGGCCTTATGGCTAGGCGGACGTTCAGGAGGTATGCCATGC
The DNA here is from genome assembly GCA_964650005.1 of uncultured bacterium. GTDB lineage: Bacteria > Armatimonadota > HRBIN16 > HRBIN16 > HRBIN16 > CAZHSN01. Next base: position 2,950 of record CAZYPZ010000018.1, read on the forward strand.
GACAGTGGCTGCACGTGCTGATGCTGCTGGTTGCGGCGTTCCGGCTGCAGGCGACTCCGTTACCGGAGTTGCCGGTCCAATGTATGCAACCGGAGGAAACGGCCGTGTTGCGCGGCATCACGGAGCAGTTGCGCAACGGTCAATTCACTGAAGCCGCTGCGCGTCTGCGCCTGCTGACACCCGTCCGACCGGCACGTGTATGGCTCTCTGCGCCCGCACTGCCCGAAGCACGGCGCCGGGAGGCCCAAGCCAGTATGGCCACGGCAATACAGCAATGGAACCAGGCGTTGCGAAGCACCGCGTTTACAGTGATTTCAGATCCCGGCTTGGCCGACGTGTGGGTGTCGGTCGAGTGGAATGTCGTCCGAAACGGCAGTCCGGTGCTGTGGGACTGGACGGCTTTGCACCAGGAACCGGCGTTTCCCAATCGGCCCGCTCGCCGGACTATCGCGGTGCGTCTCAGCGCGTTCCAACCGGGCAGTTGGTCTGTTGTTTCACCGAATGTCTGGACCCATGCGATCGCGCAAGCGTTGGGCGCGTACTTGGGGTTGGCGCGCACACCGGGAGACCAGGGCGTCATGGGCGATGTACCCGCTCGAGGAGCAGGCGTGCCGTCACCGGCCGAACGCGAGGCGGTTCGTCAGATCGACGCCTACCGAGCCGCCTTGGCGCGGATGGCGGCTGAACATCGCACCCCTCCGGCAGAGACGCCGTTGCTGACGGCGACACCGTCGGTGGTGTCTGCCGGCGAGGTGGTCGCCGGCCGGGACGCGCCGTTCACGTTTCGCGTTCATAACAGCGGCGACAGAGCAATACGCATCAGGCTGTATCCTACCTGTTCCTGTACGGTCTTGAGTGATTCCGCAGAGGTTCCCGCGCACGGCGAGGTGGACATCCACGGTGTGTTGCACACCCGCGGTTTTCGTGGTGATGTGCGCAAAGTGATCGAAGTGGGCACCGGAGACGACACCCAGCCCACCATACCGGTCACCGTGACCGCACATGTTGTCCCGTTATTCACTGCACAACCCGAACCGACCGGACCGCTGGTGGTGAACGATGGCGCCCCCGTAACCGCGACGTGGCGCGTGTCTGCACGGGACGGAAGAACTGTCGGAGGTCAGCCGGTCTGTTCCGCTTCATGGGCCTCGGCCATTTGGACGCGGCAGACCGAAAGCGACGGCATGGTCACTCTGACCGTACACCCGACTGCGCCGTATGGTGTGAATAACCTGTCTGTGACGCTTCCCAGCGGTCGCGCCGATGAACCGGCGATCACCTGGGTCATTCCCGTCCACCGGGGATTCGTGCTCAAGCCCTCTGTGTTGTACTTGGGGGTGATAACACCCGCTACGCCGCTGCCGCTGAAACGCACCTTGGAGGTGACGGGGAGCTCCCCATGGCGCATCACGGAGGTGAGCAGTTCCCATCCGGCATTGACCTGCACGCTTTCAGAACAGGGGACGTCTCGTTGGTCCGTGGAAATCGTGATGGCGGCGCGTCCTTCCCAAGGACCGTTCGATGCGATCATCCGGATACATACCGACAACCCGGAGCAGCCCGTGCTCGAGTGTACCGTGATGGGATCCGTGGAGCGATGACTACGCGGGGAAACCCGCTGGTCTTCAGCGGGGAGCTGTGGGGTTCGCTCGATCCCTGCGGATGCAGTGGAGGCACGGCGGGAGGATTCACCCGTCGCGCGGCGTCACTGGCGGAACACCCGGGATGCGCGCCCTGTGAGCTGGGTGACCTGGCAGCTGCAGAGGGACCATTGGATGATCTGAAGTTCGATGCCGTCGTGGATTTGCTGAACGCCCTGCAGTATCGTGTCATCTGTCCCGGTGAAGCCGAGTGTGTCGGCGACCGTCTGCAGCGTCTGTCGCGGCAGTTTCAGGGGACACTGGTATGCGCCAACCTCCATGCGCCGGGGCTTCCTGTGCGTGCCTACCATACATGGCAAGCAGAGAAGCAGCGGATTGTGCTGATCGGCGCGCTGTCGCCGGGTCTGGTCAGGAGATCGTCCGCGGAGGTGCGTGTCATCGAGTGGCGCGAACCGTTGCGCCGTGTTGCACGCCAGCTGAAACCCTCGGACCAAGTGGCGCTGGCGTTTCATGGTCCCCTGGATGAGGCGATAGATGCGGCGCGGTGTGTGTCCCGGGCAACGCTGATAGTCTGTACGCATGAAGGCCAGACGCCGATGCTGCTGCGCCGTGACCGTTCACAGCTGTTCGTGGCCGCCGGCTCGGATGGTGCAGGGTTGGCGTACGCCGATCTGCTGTCGTCGCCGCCGGTGGTCACCATCGACCGGCTATTGCGTGAGTCTCGCGCATCTGTGGGGTTTGTGCACCGCCTGGATCAATGGAAAACACGCCTGAGCCTGCTGCGGCGTCGCCTTCAAACCGTCCCGTAGAGTTGACAAGAGGCAGTCACAATTGTAGAATAAACCACCATGCAACGCCATGATTCCGCGCAACGTGACTGGATGTGGTCTTGGCGGCGCTCCCTGCGGGAGTAGCCGCGCGATCCTTTGCAGCATCCACATCGGTTTGACATGGCAGGGTAAAGCGGGCGACTCCACCAGGGAGCGCCCGTTTTTGATTGAGCTTCTGCTGCAACCCACGACGACCGATCTGGAGGTATAACCCATGGATCAGCGCATGTTCCTGATGGATGACACACGTATCCCGCACGAATGGTACAACGTGCTGGGAGATCTGAATGAGTTGCCGCCGCCCCCGCTGGATCCGGCGACGGGTCAGCCCTGCGGCCCCGAGAAGCTGGCGGCGATTTTCCCGATGGGTGTGATCGAGCAGGAGGTCAGCACCCAGACCTGGATACCGATCCCTGACGCAGTGCGAGAGCGCTACGCAATGTGGCGTCCCACGCCGCTGATCCGGGCTACGTTTCTGGAGAAGGCGCTCGATACGCCGGCGCATATCTATTACAAATATGAAGGCGCCAGCCCGGTCGGCAGCCACAAGCTGAACACCGCGATCGCACAGGCGTACTACAACAAGGTGGAAGGCACCCATCGGATCGCCACCGAGACGGGAGCGGGACAGTGGGGCGCGGCGCTTTCGATGGCCTGTGCGTCATTCGGGATCGACTGCACCGTCTACATGGTCCGGTGCAGCTACGGGCAGAAACCGTACCGCCGCTCGATGATGATGCTGCACGGCGCCGAGGTGTACCCCAGTCCTAGCGAACACACGGAATACGGGCGTAAGATCCTGGCGGAAGACCCGGATTGTCCCGGATCACTGGGTATCGCCATCAGTGAGGCGATCGAGGATACGGTCACTCATCCGGGTGTCAAGTATTCGTTGGGCAGCGTGCTCAACCATGTGGTGCTGCACCAGACGGTGATCGGTTTGGAGTCGCTGGAGCAGATGCGGTTGGCCGGTGAGTTCCCGGATGTGGTGATCGGCTGTGCGGGTGGCGGCAGTAACCTGGGCGGTATGATCACGCCGTTCGTGGCGGAACGGCTGCGCGGCAACAAGGTCCGCCTGGTGGCGGCCGAGCCCAGCGCCTGTCCCAGCCTGACCAAGGGCGAATATCGGTACGACTTTGGCGACACCGCTCACATGACCCCGCAGCTGATGATGTACACACTGGGATCCGAGTTCATCCCTCCGGCCATCCACGCAGGAGGACTGCGCTACCATGGTATGTCTCCGTTGCTCAGCTGGCTGAAGCATACGGGGCACATGGAAGCGGTCGCGGTGGATCAGCTCGATGTGTTCGCTGCGGCTGTTCAATTCACCCGGGCTGAAGGCATCGTACCGGCGCCGGAGTCCTCCCATGCCATCGCAGCCGTTATCAAAGAGGCGATCCAGGCGCGTGAAGCAGGGGAAGAACGGGTTATTCTGTTCAATCTGAGCGGACACGGGCTGCTCGACATGGCGTCATATGACGCGTACCTGAGCCATTCACTGGAGAGCACGCAGTAAGCCGCACCACAAGCGGTATGTCCCCGCATGGACCGGCCCGTCGGGCCGGTCCGTCTTGTTTGTCGAAGGCGCCGACTCATCGGTACAATGGGCTTGCCAGGGGGTAATCAGGTTGATCACGGAACAAACAGTCGAGCAGCTACTTACAGGTAACCAAGCCATCGCGCTGGCCGCACGCGACGCAGGCGTTGCGCTGGGTGTGGGATATCCGGGAACACCCAGCACCGAAGTACTGGAGAGTCTGGCCCAGTTGGATGGCGCGTTCGCTCAATGGGCGCCCAACGAGAAGGTGGCGCTGGAGGTGGGCATCGGTGTGGCGTTCGCCGGACGGCGCGCCCTGGTCACCATGAAGCATGTGGGGTTGAACGTGGCCGCCGATCCCCTGTTCACCGTCAGTTATACCGGTGTACGTGGCGGGCTGGTGATCATGGTGGCCGACGACCCCGGCATGCACAGCTCGCAGAATGAGCAGGACAGCCGACAGTATGCCCGTGCGGCCAAGTTGCCCATGCTGGAACCGTCCGACTCGCAAGAGGCGTACAACTTCACGCGTCAGGCGTTTCAGATATCGGAACAGTTCGGCACACCGGTGTTGCTGCGCACCACCACACGGTTGTCGCATGGCAAAAGCCTGGTAAGACCCTGGGAACCGGACACGGACCTGCCCCCCGCGACGCCGCCGGACGATCCGTCGCAGTTCGTGATGATACCTGCTTTTGCGCGCCCTCGCCATCATGTGGTGGAAGACAGATTGCAGCAGTTGCGCGACTGGGCGGAACTCCAGCCGCTGACTCAAGCGGAGTATCACGACACAGAAACCGGCATTGTAACCAGCGGGATCGTCTATCAGTACGTACGGGATGCGGCGCCGGATGCCAGCGTGCTGAAGCTGGGAATGGTGTACCCGTTGCCCATGTCGGCCATCCGTAAGTTCGCCGCTCGGGTGGACCGGCTCATCGTGGCCGAGGAGCTGGATCCCTTTATCGAAGATCAACTGCGCGCGGCAGGGCTGAAGGTCATCGGTAAAGAGATGTTTCCGTTGTTTGGCGAATTCACGCCGACGGTGGTTGCTCGTTCGCTGGGCCGCCTGGAGGTTTCGGCGCCGTCGGCCGAGTCGGACCTTCCGGTTCGTCCGCCTACACTCTGTCCCAGCTGTCCGCATCGGTCGGTCTTTCGGGTGCTGAAGAAGCTGGGTGTGACGGTCAGCGGTGATATCGGTTGCTATACACTGGGCGTCATGGCGCCATTGCAGGCCATCGACACCTGCGTGTGCATGGGCGCTGCAGTCGGCGTGGCGCACGGTCTGGAGATCGCCGGTATCGATACCAAGCGCGTGGTGGGCGTGATTGGCGACTCGACATTCATGCACTCCGGCATTACCGGTCTGTTGAACATGGTCGCGAACGGCTCACACGGAACGCTGCTGATACTGGATAACAGTATTACGGCGATGACGGGCCGGCAATATCATCCGGGTACCGGCAAGAACCTGATGGGAGAGCCGGCTCCGAAGATCGATCTGCCGACGTTGGTGCGTGCGCTGGGCGTGACCGATGTGGACGTGGTCGATCCTTACGATGTCAAAGCGATGGAGGCGCGTTTCAAGCAGGCGCTGACGGCCGACACGTTGAGCGTGTTGATTGTGCAGCGGCCCTGTATGCTGATCCCGCACGAAGAGCGCGCCATTTCGGTGTTCGATCCAGACCGGTGCCGGTATTGTGGCGCCTGTCTGAAGTTGGGATGCCCGGCCATCACGCGGGAGATCGTGACGGTGAACGGCCGGGAACGCAGCCGTCCGGTGATCGATCCGCTTTTATGCCGGGGTTGCGGTGTTTGCGTCGAGATGTGCGCATTCGGCGCGCTGCACAGCCGGGAGGCTGAGTCATGACAGGAGCAGGTGTACGGGCGATCAGACTGATCGCCCGCTCGTTCCGCTGATGCCATCTCCACCGCCGCAGTCGGCGGTGGAACACGACCGTACGACCACCAACATCCGGCAGCACGCCGGAACGACACAGGCAGGGAGTCCATGAGCGTTACCAACATCCTCATCTCAGGCGTCGGCGGCCAGGGAACGGTTCTGGCAGGCGACGTCATCGGCATGGCGGCCAGGCTGGCAGGCCTTCAGGTGAAGGCCAGTGAAGTACACGGCATGTCTCAGCGGGGCGGAAGCGTCATATCGGAAGTGCGCTTCGGCGATCAGGTTAATTCACCGCTGATACCGCCACCGGGCGCCGATTTTGTGCTGGGGATGGAACTGTTGGAAGGGTTGCGGGCCGCCGGCAGGTTGCGGCCGGGCGGATTGCTGATTGTCAATCGTCAGCGCATCGTACCTGCGTCCGTGACCTATGGCAAGGCGGAATATCCCCCTCAGATCGAGGAGCGCATACGCGCCGTGTGCCCTGATGCGCTGATTGTGGACGCGCTGGGTATAGCCGGTGCCCTGGGAAATCCCCGGGCAGCCAACGTGGTGCTTCTGGGCCTGCTGTCAACCCGATGTGCGCTGCCGCTCGAGTGCTGGACGGAGGCCTTGGCGCGCAGTATCAAACCCCGGTTCCTGGAAGACAACCTGGAGGCGTTTCACCAGGGGCGCGCTGCCGCCGCGGCTCCGGCAGGGAGCGAGGCATGATAAACTCAACGATTTACAATCCGCTGTATGAGTGTATGGATCCAGACGAGCTGCGTGAGCTGCAGCTCAGACGTCTGAAGGATTCGGTGGCTCATCATTACAACCACGTGGAGATGTATCGAAATCGGTGCCGGGAACACGGCGTTACCCCGCTTGACATCGAGAAGCTGGAGGATCTGAGCCGGTTTCCCTTCATGGTCAAGGCCGATTTCAACGATCACTACCCGTTCGGGCTGTTCGCGGTGCCTATGGCGGAGGTGGTGCGCATTCAGTCATCCAGCGGCACTACATCGCGCCCCAAAGTGGTGGGATACACCAGCGCCGATATCGGTGTCTGGTCCGAAGTCTGCGCGCGCACGCTGGGCTGTGCGGGTGTCACCCGGAAGGATATCGTGCAGGTCTGTTACGGTTACGGTATGTTCACCGGCGGACTGGGCATTCATTACGGTGCGGAGCGTCTGGGGGCGACCGTCATTCCCATCTCCGGAGGCAACTCGAAACGGCAAGTGACCGTGATGGCGGACTTCGGCACCACCGTACTGGCGGCAACTCCCAGTTATGCATTGAACATGGCCGAGGTGGCGCGCGATATGGGCATGCGCGATCGTCTCAGGTTGCGCGTGGGCGTATTTGGCGCTGAACCCTGGTCAGACGGAATGCGTCAGGAACTGCAACGCCAGTTAGGGCTGCATGCGTTTGACATCTACGGCCTGTCCGAGCTGATCGGTCCGGGAGTGGCTGCGGAGTGTGAACACCAATGCGGATTGCATGTGTTCGAAGATCACTTCTACCCCGAGATCATCGACTCGCAGACGGGCGAGGTGTTGCCGGAAGGCGCCAAGGGCGAGCTGGTGCTCACCTCATTGACCAAACAGGCATTGCCGGTGACGCGCTACCGTACCGGCGACATCACCGCGTTGCACCGTGAAACTTGCGCCTGTGGACGCACCATGGCACGGATAGACCGCATCACGGGGCGGTCGGATGACATGATGATCATTCGCGGTGTCAACGTGTTCCCGTCGCAGATCGAAGAGGTGCTGACCAGCGTCGAGGGGTTCGCACCGCATTATCAGATACACATTCACCGCGAAGGTGCGATGGACAGCCTGGAGCTGTGGGTAGAGGTCACCGAGTCGGTGTTCAGCGATGACATTCGCACATTGGAAAGTCTGGCCCGCAAACTCACCGAAGAGTTGAGAACCGTTTTGGGGCTGACTTGCCGCGTCCGACTGGTGGAACCGAGCACCATCGAGCGCAGCGAAGGCAAGAGCAAACGAATCGTGGACCATCGGAAACTCTAAGCGCCGGTGATCGCTGCCTGAGCAGACGTACACCCGGTCAATCGACTCCGTTTATTGTGTCGGTTGACCGGGTGTTGTGTCCTGTGTTACGTTAAAATCACTGGCAATGCTGACATTCCTGTCCATTCAACTGGCAATCCTCAGGAGGCTTCCTCTCGATGACCCTGCATGAAATGCTCCAGCGCTCGGTTTATGGTTATCCCGACAAAGTCGCCATTGCGGATGCGCGAAGGGCGTTGACCTATACGGAGTACTGGGCCGAGGTCGAAGGCATCGCCGCCGGTCTGAAGTCGATGTGTACCGCCGAACATCCCAAGGTGGCGTTGCTCATCCCCAACCGAACCGAGTATGCGACCTCACTTTTTGGAGCGAGCCGGGCCGGCGCGACGGTCATACCGATCAACGTGTTGTACCGAGCGGATGAGGTGCAGTACATCCTGAATCATGGGGATGTGGAGGTGCTGATCACCGCAGAGTCGTTCCGGCATTTGATCGACGAAGTGCGTCCCCTGTGCCCCAACCTGAAGCAGATAGTGGTGATGGACGCCCAGGATGTGCGCGAGGGTGAGACTCGTTTCGAAGACATCTGTGGGTTGGCGCCTTGCAGCCATCCGTTACGCAACGCGGACGATATCGCGCTGATGATCTACACATCCGGAACCACCGGACGGCCCAAAGGGGTCATGCTGACGCATCAGAATCAGGTGCTGAACGCCATGGTGTGCGTCACCTGCTTCGAGTCGACCCCGAATGACAAGTACATCACGGCGTTGGCGCTGAGTCACTGCTTTGGCACAATGGCCAATATCTTCACTCCGGCGTGCATCGGCGCCAGCAGCTATTTTGTGGAGCGTTTCGTGGCCGGTACGCTGCTGCAACATATTCACGAGCAGCGTTCCACCGTGTTTTGCGGCGTTCCGGTGATGTTCAACCTGCTGTATACCTCCCCTGTAAGCTCACAGCCCGATGTCTCCAGCCTACGGTTATGCGTTACCGGCGGAGCGCCGATCGACGCACGCCTGCGCGCCGAGTTCGAACAGCGTTTCCATGTGCCCATCGGTGAGATCTACGGGCTGACCGAAAGCTCGCCCATGTCGGTGATGAACATGGCCGGACACGAGCGGCGTCCGTTGTCTGTAGGACGGCCGGTGCCCGGCGTGCGCGTACGCATTGTGGATGAAGACGGAATCGATTTGCCCGTGGGCGAGGTCGGTGAAGTGGCGATCGCCGGGCACAACATCATGAAGGGCTATTGGAAAAACCCGGAGGCGACCGCCATCACGGTGCGTAACGGATGGCTGATGACCGGTGATTTGGGTCGGCTTGACTCAGACGGTTACCTGTACATCGTGGGACGTGCAAAAGAGATGATGATCGTTGCCGGGCACAACGTCTATCCGGGCGAGGTCGAACGGGTTATCAAACAGCATCCGGCCGTTCTCGAGGCGGTTGCATACGGAGTACCGGATGAACGGGCCGGAGAAGAGGTGCGTGCGGCGGTGGTGTTGCGTCCGGGCATGGAAGCGACCCCTCGCGAGCTGCGGGCGCTGTGCCGGAAGCACCTGGCGAGTTACAAGGTGCCGCATGAGGTGGAGGTACTGGATAAGTTCCCCACCAACACCGTCGGCAAGATTTCGCGTCTGTTGCTGAAGGAGCGGGCCATTCGTCAGAAGGGGTTGAACGACTCCGGATCATAAGGGAACACCGGCGTACTGTCCGGCAGTCCCAGTGATTGGGTGTGTGTGTTACATACAGCACCGGCCGGACGGGTTGCCGCCCGACCTATCACAGCAGGAGGTTCCATCATGACCATGCTGTTCCGGTCGTTGTGCCTTGCCGCACTGTTGTTCCTGATGACCGCCGCCGCATTTACCGGAAGCCGCAGCACATCACCGCTGGGTGTCGCGGTATCACCGCAGACACTGATTTTGAATGCCGACCAGGGGGGATCCGTCACCGTTCACACGGATATCCCTTATTCACTGGTGGCTGTCAACACGCTGGCGCTCAATGGAATGCCGGTATCCACCACGAAAGCGGATGACCGGGGATGCCTCGTGGCGTTTTTCCCGGAACGCACCATCGAGTCCATTGTCGCACCGCCCTCCGCAGTGCTGACATTGACGGGAGCTTATCGAGACGGGGTGTTGTTTGCCGGTTCCGATACCGTCACCGTCACGGTTCGAAGACAGTAGTTTGGAGCGCTCAGGCGGGGCGGGTATCTGCCCCGCCTCCGTGTCAGTTCCGGCGGTTTTGCGTGTCCCCGTCCCAGGCGGGTGTGTCACCCAGCCGTTTGAGTACGCCATTTCGACGCGCCGATTGTCGCCAATGCCAGGTGGCTGCCAGCCTGTATAGCCAGGCCGGCATCAACGGCGCTTCCACGTTCTGACGCGCTTCCGCGCTGATCGGCTGGTCGCTCGCCAGGTCTCGGGCCGCCTGGTCGAGTCCTTTGCGCAGGCGACGGGTCATACCGGTTTGCACAAGCGTTCCACCGCCCAGCGCGGCGCCGGCGCCGACGCACAGCGCACCGTCCCATCGCATCCCCTGGTCATGAGCCAGCAGTTCCAGCATGCGCACGGCGACAAGGTGATGTGTCAGCTCCGGATATCCGCTATTCGTGATGGCGATCAGGCGCTGCACGCGCCTGCTGTCCGCGGCATGATGGGCGGTATGCAGCGCTTCCATGGCTTCGATTAGCCCGGCTGGCAGGCTGTCCACGTATATGGGAGCGGTCACAATCAGCAGATCGGCCGCCATCGCTCCATCCAGAAGCGCCGCCATCCGGTCACTGGAACCCAGTGCGGCGTACACCGGATGTTCGTTGACCCGAAAGCCGCGGGCGCTCAGCCTTTCCAGCAGGTAGCGGCCCAAGGCGGCGCTGACCGATCTCACACCTCTCGGACTGCCAATCCAGAGTTCCGCCTGAGGGCAGCTGCTCATTGGATGACCCCCATTTGCTGAAGACAGAGACGCAGCGCCAGGCGGCTGGACTCGACTCCCTGAACGCGGTACAGGAAAAACGCGCGAGCCTGAGGGCTGTAGAAGTTGCGTCCGTTGCGTTGCACCAATTGGCTGAACACCTGCTCGGCGTCCGGATCCGGGGCATCCAGCAGCCCCACAGCCAACAGGTTGGGAGTCCAGTTGTTGTAGCGCTGGCGATGCGCGGTTTCGCGCCCGATCCGCGTGAAGAAAGGACTGATGTTCGGTATCAGCCGGTCCACGCTGCGTTTCAGTAGGCCGGAATAACCACCGAAGGTCACTGGAGTCAGGAAGACCAGAAGCTGTGAGGACACCGCCGTCAGCGTCACCATGTTGCCGTCGTCACCCACCTGACACCGTCCCGGTGAACGTACCCAGCAGCCGAAGCAGCCCTGACACAGTCCAAGGCGCAGCGTATTCAGTACGAATGGCCTCACCTCGATAGAACCGCGCAGCAGTTCATCCGTCACCAGGCGGTGCGCGTCGGCCGCCATGGTGTCGGCTGCATATGTGCCGTCGATCAGTGTGGCCCGCATACGGAGAACTCCTTATGGATGGCGGCTACCAGATCCCCAGATCCAACCGCGCGTCATCGCTCGCCATGGTGGTAGGATCCCAAGGCGGGGACCACACCCAGTTGACGGTGACATCGGTTACCCATGGGAACTCGCGCAACACGGTCTTGACCTGCTGTTCGATCTGAGGGCCCAGCGGGCAACCGGGAGAGGTCAGCGTCATGTCGATCAGCACATGGCCCGATTCGTCCATGGAGATGTTGTAAACCAACCCGAGGTTGACAATGTCGATGTGCAACTCGGGATCGAGGATCAATTTGAGTTGTTCGCGCAGCTGGTGTTCCTGTTCCGGGGTCAATGGCATCGCAGGTCTCCTCCTGTCACTGTTTCAGCGCCTGCTCCAATGTGGTCCATGGGAGCAATGCACATTTGATGCGAACGGGAAACTGTTTCACCCCTTCCAGCGCGGCCAGATCCTCGTCGGGATCGAGCGGTTCATGGGGATCGCCTTTGAACATCGCCTTGATCTGTTCCACCCGGCTGACAGCCTGCTCGACGCTCTGCCCGATCAACGTTTCGGTCATCATCGACGCGGAAGCCTGGCTGATGGAGCAGCCCCGGCCCGAGAAGCCCACATCCTGGACGATCCCATCACGCAACGCCAGCGTGATGGTGATTTCGTCACCGCACAGCGGGTTATGCCCGTCGGCCCGATGCGTACAGTTCTCCACGGTCTTACGATGGCGCGGAGATTTGTAGTGGTCCATGATGATCTCCCGATACAGTTCGTCATCCATTGCTGCCGAAAACCCTCCTGACGGCGTCCAATCCGGCGGCCAGCCGGTCGATATCCTCTTCGGTGTTATACAGATAGAAGCTGGCGCGCACCGTAGCCGGTTGATCCAGAACCCGCATGATCAACTGACAGCAATGGTGCCCGGCTCGTACCGCTATGGCCTCACGGTCCAATATCTGGCTGACATCATGCGGATGCACGTGTTTGAAGTTGAACGCCACCAGGCCGCACCGGTCTTCGGCGCGCTGCGATCCGTAGATCTCGATATCCGGTTGATCCTGCAGCATCTCGAGGCACCGTTTCATCAACTGCCGGTCATGCGCGGCCACGGCTTCCATGCCGAACTGCTCCAGATAGTCCACGGCGGCGCCGAGCGCCACGGCATCTGCAGTGTTCGGCGTGCCCGCCTCGAAGCGCTGCGGCGGATCGGCCCAGGTGCTGTGTTCGTGGCGTACTCGCTGGATCATGGAACCGCCTCCCAGGAAGGGCTCCATGGACTCCAATATCTCCTCGCGGCCGATCAACCCGCCGATGCCGCACGGGCCAAGCATCTTGTGTCCGGAGAATGCGTAAAAATCTGCGCCGATCTCACGGGTGTCCACAGGCAGATGCGGGGCGGCCTGAGCGCCGTCCACAAGTACAACCGCTCCGGCATCATGTGCTTCCTGCGTCATCTGGACCACGGGATTGATGGTGGCCAGGACGTTACTGAGGTGCGTGAACGCGGTGAGCTTGGGACGCCGTTCCAGCAGCTGATGCCAGACGTTCCTGTCCAGCTGACCGTTTCCGTCAAACGGAACAAACGCCAGTTGTGCGCCGGTACGTTGCGCCAACAGCTGCCAGGGCACCAGGTTGCTGTGGTGTTCCATTTCGGTTAGCACAATCAGGTCGCCCGCGTGCAGATTGCTGTCGCCCCATGCATGGGCCACCAGATTGATCGCCTCGGTGGTGTTGCGTGTGAACACCAACTGTCCGCTCGATGCCCCGAAAAACGATGCCACACGGTTACGCGCCGCCTCGTATCGCTCGGTGGCCTCTGCAGCGAGCACATACAGACTGCGGTGTACGTTCGCGTTGTAGTTGGCGTAGAAATCGACCAACGTGTTCAGTACGCACTGCGGCTTCTGTGATGTGGCGGCGCTGTCCAGATAGACCAGCGGCTTGCCGTAGAAAGAGCGTTGCAGCACGGGAAAGTCGCGCTTGACTGCAACGGGGTCCAATATTGCGTGTTCAGTGTGTGTCATCGTCATCAGAAACCTCCTGCATTACGGATCGCAGGTGGTCTCGCAGCCCATCGATAGGGCACAGCGCGCCCCGTTCGGTCTCGTAGTACCACATGATCCAGCCATTACAAGACGCCACACCGGCCATGTATCGGGCGGCAGCATGAATGCTCATCGGTTCCTTGTCGGTGTCCACCAGCCCATCGGCGCGTACGCGAACCTGCCGTTTCCGGTTGCCGTGGAAGTAAAGCGGATCTCCTGGCCGCAGCAACCCGTGTTCCAACAATGCGCCGAACGAGACACGCGGCGCCTGACGCCGAGGTGCGAACTGCTGTGGCGGGACCCATTCAGCTGGAGCGGGTGTGACGGCTGCAATACGTTCGCCGGCTATTGCTGCATATTCCGGTGAGCGTTCGATGCCTATATACCGCCGGCCCAGCAAACGGGCCACCGCAGCGGTGGTTCCACTGCCCAGGAACGGATCGAGCACCACATCTCCCGGAAGGCTGGATGCCATCAACACGCGGTACAAAAGCGCCTCGGGTTTCTGGGTGGGATGCAGCCGCTGTCCGTTTTTGCGAAGCCGCTCACGGCCGCCACATAGCGGGATCCACCAGTCGCTGCGCATCTGCAGGTCGTCGTTCATCGCCTTCATCATGTGGTAGTTGAACGTGACGCGCGACTCTTTGGATCTGGCCGCCCAGATCAGTGTTTCGTGCGCATTGGTAAAACGGGTTCCCCGGAAATTGGGCGTCGGATTCGGCTTGATCCAGGCGATGTCGTTCAGCAGCCAGAAACCGGCATCTTGCATCATACACCCGACCCGGTGGATGCTGTGGTACGATCCCATCACCCAGATTGACGCGTTCGGTTTCATGACGCGCCGACAGGCCGACAGCCAGGATCGCGTAAACGCGTCGAACTGCTCCACGCTCTCGAACTGGTCCCAATCCTCGAACACCGAGTCGAAGCGGCTGGCCGTCGGCCGATCGAGCGGCCTCTCCAGCTGCAGACAGTAGGGCGGATCGGCGAACACCAGATCGACACATGCCTCGGGCATGGACGCCAGCACGTCCACACAGTCACCGACTGTGATCCGGTCGACCCAGTTCGATATGCGTTGTACATCCGTCATGGTGTCTCCACCCAGATGCGGCCGTTATCGACCCGAACTGGATATGTGCGGACGGGTTGTGTGGCCGGCAGGGTCAACGCTTCTCCGGTGCGCACGTCAAAGCAAGCGCCATGACGCGGGCACTCCACCTCGTGGCCGAACACGTGTCCTTCGCCGAGCGGTCCGCCATCATGCGAGCAGGTATCATCGATAGCCCACAGTTGCCCGTCCTGGGTCCGGGCGATCAGAATCCTCCTGTCAGGCAGAGCGACAACGATCGCTCTGCCTGACTCGATGGCGTCTGCGGCCAGCACATCATGCCATGGGGCCATGGTCTGCTCCCAAGTCCATCTGTCGCCGGATTTCGTCATCCACTCGGGCGATGATCGCCGGATCGCCCATGCGATCCAGGACCGGCTGCAGAAAACCCTGCACAATCAGCCGAGTGGCCTGTTCGCGCGGGATTCCGCGGGCGGCGGCGTAGTACACCATTTCCGGGTCGACCGGGGCGACCGTCGCGCCGTGAGTGCAACGTACATCGTCCGCCTCGATCTCCAGGTACGGCAACGCCACGGCACGCGCATCGGGGCTCAACAGCAGCGTCTCGCTGCGCTGGTACGCGGCCGTCTGTTGTGCGCCGGGTTCAATGCGGATCAACCCGGAATAGGCGCATGCGGCGTCGCTCTCCAAGGCCGCCTTGAACAGCAGGTCGCTCTCCGTATGCGGGGCGGTATGATGCTGTACGGTATGCATATCGATGTGCCGGCCCTGAGTGGCGTAAGTGACCCCCAGCAGATCGCTGCGTGCGCCCGGCTGCGCCAGCTCCGCCGCCACATATCCCTTGGTCAGCAGACCTCCCAAGGCGAGATTGATGCTGGTCAGATGGGCGTCGCGATCGACATGGGCGCGCTGGTGGTGGAACGCGCGGCCGGCGTCACCGTGATGGATGAGGCTGACGATAGTCAAATCCGCGCCCGGCTCCAACACGATATCCGTGAGTCCTGTGGTGATGGTATCGGCATTGGTCAGGCCCAAATGCTCTTCGATCAGCAACGCCCTCGCCCCGGAACGAACCACCACTACGGTATGGGTGGCCAGCGCGACGGCATCACGTTGTGACCAGCGGATATGCAGCGGTCCATCCATCTGAACATCCCGGTCGATGATCAGCGCCGCGCCCTCCGGGCATGCCGCGCGCGCCAGCGCGGTGAATTTGATATCGTCCTGTTCCAACGGGCGAACCAGCGCTGGACGCAGCAGATCCGCATGATGGGCTGCCATTTCCGAGAGCGCTCCCAGATGGACACCCGGGTGTGCCGCCCCATCGGGGGCGCCATCGATTACGCCGTCCAGAAACTCCAGTCTGCCTTCCAGTGTGCGCGGGCTGACCGTCGTAGACTGTACGCGATGCAGAAACGGCTCCAGCGAGACCCCGGACAGATCGGTCCGACGCCAGTGTTCCATACGGTTGTGCGGCATCGGAGAGGCATCGAACAGATCGGCATCGAGCAGTCGCTGCTCACGGAGCCACTGGGGCGCCGTGGCGTCCCAATCGGCCACGCGTGCTTTGAGTGTGTCGAAACGTGTCATCCTACCGATCCCTCCATCTCCAGTGCGATCAACCGGTTCAGCTCCACCGCGTATTCCAGCGGCAGTTCGCGTGCGAACGGCTCGAAAAACCCGTTGATGATGGTGGTGACCGCTTCCTGCTCGCTCAGTCCGCGGCTCATCAGGTAGAAAAGTTGCTCGCTGCCCACCTTGCTAACGGTTGCCTCGTGCTCCACGCGCACCTTTTGCTCGCGGATGTCCACGGTGGGATAGGTGTCGCTGCGCGACTGCTCGTCCAGCAGCAACGCATCACAGCGTACGTTGCTCTTCACGCCCTCACAGCCGTGATTGACCTGTACCAGCCCCCTGTAGCTCGAGCGGCCGCCGGCTTTGCTGATCGACTTGCTGACGACCGTCGATGACGTATACGGTGCGGCGTGCACCATTTTGGCGCCGGCGTCCTGATGCTGGTCATGTCCCGCAAAGGCGATGGACAGGATGTCGCCGCGTGCGCCTTTCCCGACCATGTATACGGCGGGGTACTTCATCGTCAGCTTGGAGCCCAAATTGCCGTCCACCCATTCAACGAGAGCATCCTCGTGAGCCACAGCGCGCTTGGTGACCAAGTTGTACACGTTTCGTGACCAGTTCTGGATGGTGGTGTAACGGATGTGTGCGCCCTTCAGCGCCACCAGTTCCACTACCGCGCTGTGGAGTGAGTCGCTGGAGTAGATCGGCGCCGTGCATCCTTCGATGTAGTGAACGCGGCTGCCCTCGTCCGCGATGATGAGCGTGCGCTCAAACTGGCCCATGTTCTCCTGGTTGATTCGGAAATAGGCCTGAAGCGGTATCTCCACATGGGTGTTCTTCGGTACATAGATGAACGATCCGCCAGACCACACCGCTGAGTTGAGCGCCGCGAACTTGTTGTCGGCCGGTGGGATGGTGCGCCCGAAGTACTGTTTTACCAGATCCGGGTATTCGCGCAGCCCGGAGTCCATATCCAGGAAGATTACGCCCTGCTTTTCCAGATCTTCGCGGATGTTGTGATACACTACCTCCGATTCGTACTGGGCGGTGACCCCGGCCAGGAACTTGCGCTCGGCCTCCGGAATGCCCAGCCGGTCAAAGGTGTTTCTGATCTCTTCCGGCACTTCGTCCCATGTGCGTCCCATCCGCTCGCTGGGCTTGATGTAGTAGTAGATATCGTCAAAGTCGATCTCGTTCAGCAGCCGGGTGTTGCCCCAGGTCGGCATCGGCTTGGCGTTAAAGATGTCCAGCGCTTTGAGACGGAACGAGCGCATCCACTCGGGCTCGCCCTTCATCGAGGAGATCTCTTCGACCACTTCACGCGTCAGTCCGCGTTTGGATTTGTAGTGGTACTTATCTGTACTGTCGCGGAATCCATACTTGTATTCCCCGACATCCACTTTCGGTTTTTCATTGGCGGGCATCAGTTCACCTCACGCGTTTCGCCCGCTTCCGCGAGCACCCAGTCGTAACCGCGCTTTTCCAACTCCAGCGCAAGCGTTTCGTCACCGCTGCGGACAATCCGTCCGCCTGCCAGCACATGCACACGATGCGGGCGGATGTAATCCAGCAGCCGCTGATAGTGCGTAATGACCAGCAGGCTCATGGACTGGTCGGCGATCCGGTTGACGTTTTCACTGACCACTTTGAGTGCATCGATGTCGAGTCCGCTGTCGGTTTCATCCAGAATAGCGAGGCGCGGACGCACCATCCCCATTTGGGCGATCTCCAGCCTCTTCTTTTCACCGCCGCTGAATCCGTCGTTGACATATCGAGAGGCGAACTTTTCGTCAATCTGCAGGGCCGCGAATTCTCTCTTCAATGTGTTTCGGAACTCACGCGCCGGCATGTCCTCTCCCCGCAGCGCCTTGAGAGATGCCCGCATGAAATTGGCGACTGAAACACCGGGGATCGCTACAGGATACTGAAACGCCAAGAACACACCCGCCCGGGCGCGCTCATCGACCGACATCTCCAGCAGGTCCTGTCCGAGGAATTTGATCGTTCCTTCGGTAACGACATAATCCGGGTGTCCCATCAACGTTGACGCCAGAGTACTCTTTCCCGAACCGTTAGGCCCCATGATCGCATGGATCTCCCCTTGATTCATGCTCAACGACAGGCCGTTGAGAATCGGTTTGCCCTCTATCTCCACGTGCAGGTTTTCTATCTGTATCATCGGCTCATTGCTCATATCCGGAGTTCTCCTGTGTGTGTGTCAGCCTGCCGTGTCTGTTGACGCGGCCGCGTGAAACCGTATGTTGTGACGTCCGCGCGGAAGTGTATCCAAGTGTTCGGGAAGGCGGCCTTCGGCCAGATCGTACAGCGTGATACTTTCGAATACATGCGACAGGTATCTACCGATAAGACCCCATACCGGTTTGATCCCGCAACCGCCCTGATGCACGCATTCACGATCCCCCGTGCGTTGTGAACCGCAGATGTCCGCGGTGTTGACCACCCCGCCCAGCGCCTCGATCGCATCCCGCAGCGTCACCTGCTGGGGGGCGCGCGCCAGCCGGTATCCACCTTGAGCGCCACGCACACTGGTGGTCAAACCGGCGCGGTTGAGCGTATGCAGCAGCTTTTCCACATGAGCGCTGCTCAGCCCTTCGCGTTCCGCAATCACCGGCGCCTTGAGGGTCTCACCGGGTGGAATGCGCGCCAGATGCAGCAGGCAGCGCAATCCATATTCTTCCTGTGCCGTGATCTTCATCCGTGCCTCCCTTACTGGGTGTACCGCAATGTTGACAAAAAAGTCAACATTGCGGTTGTCAGGCAGTCCAGGAACGGGCCTGATGACGGCTTGACATCGGCAGAGTGTTGTGTTACGCTGTGTGCCAACGATGGCATAAGGAGGTCCGATGGCGTCACTCCGGGACATAGCACAACTCGCCGGCGTGTCGGTCCGTACGGTGAGCCGTGCGCTCAGCGGGCATCCTTATGTCAGCCCGGATGTGCGGCAGCGCGTGTTGAGCGCTGCGGAGCAGATGGGCTATGCACCCGACCTGCGGGCGCGCAGCCTGCGCACCGGTCGTGGGTATGAGGTTGGCGTGCTCATCGGCTCTCTCGATGAACTGCATATGGCCGAGCTGGCGGGTATCGAGGAGCGGCTGCGGGAGGCAAACCTCTGTCCCACGCTGCTGTTTGCGCTCGAGTCGCCGTCGCATCCACCGGCCGCGTTGATGGGGTTGTTGGGGCGCCGGCCGGCCGGCATCCTGGCGCTTCCCGGAGTTCCGATCCACTTACCCAGTTGGAGCCAGGCCTTGAAGGGTATGGCCGTAGTGGCGATCGATTGCAGTCAGGCAACGCTGCCTTTGCGTGTCGAGATCGATCGTCCCTGCGGGATCCGCGAAGCGATTCTCACCCTGTCCGCCGAAGGGCATTCACATTTTGCGTACGTGGGGCCCGACTGGGGCGCCAATCGCCTGCAGGGCTTCGATCAGGGTGTTTACGAGGCACAGGTGACAGCCGACCGACTGTTTATCCCCGCATCAGCGGATGCGGACCGGCTGTTTCAAGATGCGGATACGGTGGTGGAGCGATGGTTGAGCAGCAGTCCACGCGCCACCGTGCTGCAGGCCTGGAGCGATGTACTGGCTTTGGGGCTTTTATACGGGCTGCAGCGACGCGGACTACGCGTGCCTGACGATGTGGCCGTGGTGGGATTTGACAATCGGGCCGCAGCCGCCTTCTGCACTCCGCCGCTCACCACCGTGGGGCAGCCAAACCGCGAGGCGGGCCGCGCGGCCGCTTCGTTGCTGTGTGACTGTCTGCACGGAGAGCTGGAGCCGCAACCAATCCGTCTTCCCACCCGGCTTGTGCGCCGGGTCTCCGCATAACGTGGTTGAACCCATCGAATACACAGGAGGCAGAATGGAACGCAAACGATACGTACAGGTCGGCACTGGTGGACGTAGTGGAATGTATACCCGGGCGATCTTGGAGCAGTTCAGTGAAAACGCCCAATTGGTCGGGATGTGCGACAGTAATCCCGGCCGTCTTGCCCGTGCAGCCGCCAGAGCGGCCCAAATGGGGGCGCCCGATGTACCTCAATATGCCGCGCAGGATTTCGATAGGATGATCGCCGAGCAGAAACCGGACTGCGTGGTGGTTACCAGCATGGACTCCACACATGATTTTTACATAGTGCGCGCCATGGAACTGGGCTGTGACGCGATCACCGAGAAGCCCATGACCATCGACGAGCGCCGATGTGCGCGGATTTTGGAAACCAAACGCGCCACCGGTCGCCGTTGTACAGTCACGTTCAACTATCGGTATTCGCCGCCGCGCACTCAGATCAAGCATCTGCTGATGTCCGGCGTGATCGGTGAGATCGTGTCGGTGGACTTCCATTGGTTACTGGATACGCACCATGGCGCCGATTACTTCCGCCGCTGGCACCGTAACAAGAGGAACTCGGGCGGTCTCATGGTGCACAAAGCCACGCACCATTTCGATCTGGTGAACTGGTGGCTGTCCGCCGTACCCACCGCGGTGTTTGCGCGAGGCTCTCGCCAGTTTTACACGCCGGATACCGCTCGACGGTACGGATTGACACAGCGGGGAGAGCGCTGTCACGGCTGCGCCGAAGCATCGCGTTGTCCGTTCCACCTCGACATCACCAAAGGCGGACTGCGCGAGATGTACTTCGATTGTGAGCAGTATGACGGCTATTTCCGCGATCGGTGTGTGTTCAGCAACCTGATAGACATCGAAGACGTCATGCATCTGGCTGTGAAATATGACACCGGCGCGACCATGAGCTATTCGCTGCACGCCTTTTCGCCATGGGAGGGATACATCATCACGTTCCAGGGGACCCGAGGCCGGATCGAGCACAAATGCGAAGAGTCCGTGTATATCAACGGAGACGGTTCGGTGCCGGGCGCGCTGAAGAAAGAAGGCACCTGGACGCGCATCTATCCGCACTTCGACGCCGCATACGAAGTCGATATCTGGACAGGCGAAGGGGGGCACGGAGGCGGTGACAGACTGCTGCTGAGTGACCTGTTCGCGCCCGATCCGCCCTCTGATCCCTATAAGCGCGCTGCCGATGAGCGTTCGGGTGCATTTTCCATCCTCACCGGTATCGCCGCAAACCGCAGCATGGAATGGGGGCGGGATGTGTTTATCAGCGAGCTGGTACCCAACATCGACCGACCGGATTATGCGCCCATGCCTGACCGGTGGAGTGACCTGCCAATCCCGCCAGTGAAGAGATAGCACCGCAATACACTGCGGTTGAGAGGCGCCATCCGTCCTGAGGGGGGGCAACCCGATCAGGACGGATGGCGACCACTGTATACATCCCACGATTCCCGACCGGTTCGCCATGGGATGAAGGCGACTGCTACGCGGTTCCCGCTCGATCGACCATATGGCAGGGAATCGCGGAGAGTGCGGTGAATCTGCCCTCCGAGCGAAATATCACACCGTGAGGTGAAGCCAGTCATGAGCCGCTGCATCCGACTGCATCCTGCCAACCCCCGTGTATTCGAGCTGCACGGAAAGCCCTTGGTGCTGGTCACCGCTACCGAGCACTACGGTGCGGTGATGAACCGTCCGATGCACTATGACCGGTATCTGATGGATTGCCAGACGCGCGGCATCAACTACACACGTCTGTTCGTGTTGTTCCGCGAGCTTCAGAGCGCCGTCAACCCGTACTCGACTTGCAAGCCCGACTCGGTGGACTACATCGCGCCGTTCGAGCGTTCGGGAGGACAGCGTGCGAACGATGGAATGCCTAAGTTCGACTTGGACCGCCCCAACAGCGAGTTTCTACAACGACTGCACGGTTTTCTGTCGCTGGCTGAGACATTAAGAATTGTGGTTGAGGTGACGCTGTTGAGCAACACCTACGGTGACGATGTCTGGGCGCTCAATCCATTCCATCCCAACAACAACATCAACGGCATGCCTCAGATCGCCTGGTACGAGTACATGACACTGCGTCATCCGGAACTGGTGCGCAGGCAGATGGAACACGTGCGGCGGATTGTGCGCGAGACGCGCCGGTACAGCAACGTGATCTATGAACTGTGTAATGAGCCCGGAGCGCTGTTCCCCGCATTGGACAGCCCCAGCCAAGAAGAGGTTAACGCGTGGCAGCGTGAGATTGCGCGCGTCATCCGGGAGGCCGAAGGCGGACAGGAACCCCATCTGATTTCCGGACAGGAGGCGTTCACCTACGCTCCATACGAGCAGCCGACGGATGGCAGCTACGATGTGATGCCGCTGGATGTGGTGAACATCCATCCGTTGCCGGGAATGCGGTTGGCCGGCCATGTGATCCACATGGGGGATTTCATGGGAAAGCAGTTGCGGCTGCAGGCGGTACGGGATTTCTGCCTGTTGGCGTGCCGGTATCAGCGCCCTCTGGTTTTGGACGAGGATAACAGCGCAACCATGTACCGTGAGCCGGGAGGATGGACCATTCACCGGAAACGTGCGTGGACGGCTGTCTGCTGCGGAGCGCACTACAATTGCATTGACTTCAGCGTCGCTCCATGGGTCGAGTGTGGTACTCCGACCTCTCAAGCCGGTCTGCGCACACCGTTTGGCGCGCTGTGCCGGTGGATCAACAGCATCGATCTCATATCGGCTCGCCCGTTGACGGACACCGTAAAGCAGGCTCCTGAACATGTCCTTCCGCTGGCGTTCGGCGATGCGGAACGTGAACTGTTGGTGTATCTGCCCGATGCACGCGAAATCGACGAGGGCGAAGGCGCGCCGATCTGCGGCGAACTCACCATGAACCTGGCCGAAGGTGACTGGATGCTCTCCAGCATCGATCCCATGACGGGATGCGAGTCACCGGCCATCGTGGTTGCCGGGGGGCCGGGAACGGTCGTTCAGATACCGGCATTTGTGCATGATCTGGCGCTTCACCTGATCCGGATAGACGGCAACTGAGGATCCATCGCTGTTCAAGGCCTTGCCCTAAAGCCGTGCTTGTCGCTACACTGACAACGCATGGTTGCAGTGATCCGCCGTACAGTCGGTTCACAACGGGGGAAGACCGGTGAGACGCCGGCGCAGACGCGCTACGGTAAGCCCCAGGCCCCGGCCTGAAGGGACAAGCCCGAGTACCCGAATGCAGCGTGACCGCATGCCGTATCCACGGCGCCCTTGCGCGGACAAGGACGGCGGTCGTTGGCATGCGCATCCGCACATCGACACAGGAGTGCCGCCAGATGCGCAGACAACCGATACATGCCTTCACCTTGATTGAACTGCTGGTGGTGATCGCGATCATCGCCATTCTCGCAGCGATCCTGTTCCCCGTGTTCGCCACGGCCCGCCGGCAGGCGCGCGCCACGACCTGCCTGAGCAATCTCAAGCAGAACGCGCTGGCCGTACTGATGTACGCGGAAGATGCTGACGGTGTCTTCCCGCCAGCCTATTACTTCTCGGCCAATTGGGCGGAGGAGTACGCATGGGATTTTCAGATCAGCTGGCGTAACTGGAAGGTCTACGCGGTGCGTCCCGGTCTGATTGGCGGGTACACGCGCAGCGCGCAGGTCACGCTGTGTCCTGATTTCAGGGGTCATTCGTATGACCGGCCGTTTACGGGATATGCGTATAACACCAGCTATCTGGGTGGCCCGGCGCAGCCCGGTGAAATCCGCCCGAACACCGGGCAACCCAACCGTCCGGCGCGCGTTTCGGAAGTGCAGCAGCCTGCGGCCACCGCCATGCTGGCGGACAGCGCGTTTTGGGATGGTGTGCGTTTTGGCGGAAACAACTACCTGCGGTCACCGCGGGATCCGGCCTGGCAGTATGTTGGCCCGAACGTGCACATGCGCCACCCGGGTGGTGCGAACGTGGCCTGGGCGGACGGGCATGTCAAACGCGCCCGTGCGGATTATAACCAACGCCCCGAGACAACGGAACTGGGAGACCTGAGCGCCGACGACAGCGCATATGACTTGGAATAGGCCGGTTTATCGGGCCATGCCGTTGATACGGGATACGTCGACCGTACCTTCCAACAGCAGCGCACCCTGTGTGTAGCCCACCGCCGTCGGAGTGACCGGCGCGCCCATCGACTTGAAATCCACCAGCGATCGATTGATGTAGTGTTCGGCGATCGCATCGCGCACCATAGCGGGCAGAGGGATACCCAGTGCCCGGATTTCGGTGGTTTCCAGCCAGATCCCCCCATCGCGAATACGTCCCCGCCCCACCAGTTCGGCGCTGGCCTTCAGTCCTAACGGAAGCACGGCATCCACCGTCAACCGGACACCACCCTTTTCCACCGTAACGCGCGGGTTCTCGAAGCGCTTCAGCACCGTATTCCAAGGCGAACCGATCTCGGGGATGTGTCCGGAGAGGTAGCGCTGGAGTGAACCCGCGCTGAGCGACGCGGTGAACTGCCCCGATTCGGCGGACACCTGATGTTGCAGAGTTACCCGTAAACCGGTCAATGTGACCTTGAGGTCATCCAGTACCAGCCCCGGACGGATCTCCACATCCGCTCCGGTTATCTGCAAACTGCGCGCATTCAGTCCCTGCATACCGATCCTCGTGGTGTGTAGTCGGGCTTTCCATATCCGGGCCGGGCCCACCGCTGCCGGCATCGCCTGTTCGACCCGGCGTTCCACCAGCGCATTTGGGCTGCAACCTGCGACAGGGAGCGCCGCCATCAGCCAGCAGACCAGCAATAGCGTCATACCGCACCGACGCTCCGGATTTCTTCGGACCTGTTGAATAGCGTAAGGCGTTGTCTTCACGTCAGCAACAATCTCCGGAACCGTCGCTCCGCCACGCGTACCAGCAGCAGCACAAGCGCCAACAGACCTATGGTGACGCCCACAATCAGCTGCTGCTGTCCGCTGGATGTGGTGAACAGCTGGATGACAGGAGCCGCCCATCGGCGGAGCAGATAAATCGCCAGGCCGATTACCATGGGCGGCAGCGTGATGATCAGGGCGGCGGCTTGAACCGCTTCGCGCGCGGATGCGGCCTTCAACGACATCAGCAGGCCCACCACGCTGCCCAGCGAGGTCAGCAAGGCCGGAAAGACCAAAGCCGCGAGTAACATCGGGCCGGTATACAGCGTCAGACCGCCGGCATGGTGGAACAGGTTCACCGCGATGGGCGCAATCACCACACACGACAGCGCCAGCCCGCAACTGATCAGCATGGAGCTGAGCAATTTACCGTACAGGATGGCGCGGTCAGGCAGTCGGGTGGCCAACAGGGTTTCCAGCGTATGGCGTTCACGCTCCCCCGCGACCGAGTCGGCTGCCAGTTGTGCCGCCGTGGACATAAACACCCATGACCACAGGATCACCCCCATGGGGGTCTTCAACGCCATCGGGCCGGTCATGCCTGGCCAAAACGCGCCCATCATCAGCACAGGGATCAGCAGGCCGCGGATCGATCGTCCCGTGCCCCGCGCGTTTCGGGCGAACAGGATCTCTCGGGTCTCTTTCCAAAGGACGGTCATCACGTCAGGCAGCATGCTCGTCCCTCATCAAATCCAAAAAGACACGTTCGAGCGACGCGGACCCCCGGCGTACCTCTTCGATACGTGCGCCGCCTTCCACCATCAGTTGCACCACACCGGCGGCCGAAACACCCGGCGGCATCTGCAGATCGAGTCCATCCAGCGTGCGGCTGACGCTCAACACATCGGGCAGCTGTTCCAGTCGCTCGATCAGGGTATCGGTCACCTGTTGTGCGATCACCGTGAGCGTCTGTTTTCCACTGCGCTGGCGCAGTTCGCTGGGTGCGCCATAGGCCATCAGGCTGCCTGACCGGATGACGGCGACGAGGGAGCACAGCTGCTCGGCTTCGGCCAGGTTATGCGTGGTCAGAAACACCGTGACGCCCTGCAGCGCCGCCAGACCGGCGATATCCTGCCGGAACGCCGCTGCAGCCACCGGATCGAGACCGGCTGTCGGTTCGTCCAGAAAGACCAGTTGCGGGCGTCCGACCAGAGCGCGTGCGACCGCCAGCTTCTGCTTCATACCGCGGCTCCAATCGCGCACCATGTCCCGTCTTCTGTCCCACAACCCCATCTGCTCCAGCAGCTCACGTACGCGATTATCGCGTTCGACACCGGTGAGACCGGCCACGCGCGCCATGAACTTGAGGTTGTCTTCGGCGGTGAGCCGTTCATACAGACCGCTGTGTTCCAATAACGCGCCGCATCGTTGACGGATAGCGTCCGCATCGGAGCGCACGTCGTAACCCAGTACACGGCACTCTCCGGCGTCGGGCGCCAACAACCCCAGCAGCAGCATGATCGTGGTGGTCTTTCCGGCTCCATTGGGACCGAGGAATCCAAACACCACCCCCCGTGGGGTGGAAAAGGTGAGGTCGTTGACCGCGCGCACGGATCCAAATGACCGGCTGAGGCCCTCTACGGCGATCGCCGGCGTATCAAGTGACATCTGGTTCCTCCCGGCACGTTGTCGTGCGGTTCCATTATATACATCTGCTGCCTGGCGCGCCGGAGGCCCTCAGTCGGCATCCTCCGGCGCATCCGGGTCTGACGGGGCCGTGCGTCCGGTACGTCGTCGCACGGCTTCCCGCAGCAGATATTCGATTTCTGCGTTCATACTGCGCAGGTCCGTCTCCGCCAGTCGGCGGATCGCTTCCCACAGTTCCGGACTCATGCGCAGCAGAACCGATTTCCTCTCCGCCATGACCCTCCTACTGATACAGCGAGCCGGCGTTGATCACAGGCTGCGTGTTGTTCTCGCTGCAGAGCACCACCATCAGGTTGGTCACCATGTTGGCTTTGCGCTCGTCATCGAGGTTGATCTTGTCGGTTCGGTCGAGCAGGTCTATGGCTTCCTGCACCATACCCACTGCGCCCTCCACTATCAGTCTACGGGCTGCAATGACAGCAGCGGCCTGCTGCCGCCGCAACATGGCGCTGGCGATTTCCGGTGCGTACGCCAGGTGTGACAGGCGGGCTTCGCTGACGGTGACACCGGCAGGCGCCAGCCGCTCGGCCAGTTCTTCCTTGAGCTTTTCCGAGACTTCTGCCGCATTGTGCCGCAGCGAGGTGGTTCCATCCGGGCCATCATATGGATACGACGATGTCAGATGGCGCAGCGCTGTTTCGCTCTGCGTGCTGACGTAATGCTCGTAATTGTCGACTTCGAATGTGGCCTTGGCTGTGTCGGTAACCGCCCATACGACCACGGCGGCGATCTCCACCGGATTGCCATCCAGATCGTTGACTTTCAAGGTTGGACCGTTGAATGTGCGCATGCGCAGTGATACCGGCCGCCTGGAAGTGAACGGGTTGATGAAGAAAAAGCCGGGCTGCTTGACGGTTCCTTTGTAACTGCCAAATAGCAGAACAACTTTGCTCATGCCGGGCTCCACGATGAAGAAGCCGGCCATCAGCAGGAAGAACAAGAAGCTGAGCCCCAGCCAGACAAAGATGTCCCAGCCGGTCGGTTGCATGCCGGATTGAACACGCGCTGCGATAAGCAGCCCGATCAGAACGGGGATCATCAGCTCGACGAAAAGCATGAACCAACCGGCAGACGGCCGGATTTCCTGTTCGCGCATGGGTTCCTCCTGATACCAGAGTGATATCACATTAGTACCATACCACTATCCGTCTTGCCATGCAATAGGCGACAAACGGAAAGCCCGCATCAGACCTGAGCAGGCCGATGCGGGCTGATCGGTACGGAGATCCGGCCCAAACGTTCGGTTATTCCAGCCACTCCGTGTGGAAAACACCCTCCCGGTCGATGCGCTTGTAGGTGTGCGCGCCGAAGTAGTCGCGCTGCGCCTGAAGCAGGTTGGCCGGCAGGCGGGCGCTGCGATAGCTGTCAAAATACGCCAGCGCGGAGTTGAATGCCGGTGTGGGGATACCGGCTTGGGCGGCGGTGGCCACCACATGGCGCCAAGCCGGTTGAGCGGCCAGTACGGCGTTTCGGAAATAGGGGGCCAATAGCAGATTGGCCAGAGCGGGCTGTTCCGTGAACGCCTCTTTGATACGATCCAGGAAGCGTGCGCGGATGATGCATCCGGCTCGCCACATCAGCGCGATGTCGCCAAAATGCAGGTCCCATCCATACTCTTTGCTGGCTTCCCGCATCAGTGCAAACCCCTGGGCATACGAACAGATTTTGGAGGCGTACAACGCTTGACGGACGGCATCAATAAACGCTTCTCGGTCTCCATCAAACGTGTAGTCCGGACCCGGCAGATGATCCGAGGCAGCGACGCGCTCCGTCTTGATGGCCGAGATGCAACGGGCGAACACCGCCTCGGCGATGGTGGGCGCTGCGACTCCCAGATCCAGTGCGCTCTGGCTTGTCCACTTACCGGTGCCCTTTTGTCCCGCTTCGTCCAGGATCAGTTCCACGATCGGTTGACCGGTGTCCGGATCTTCCTTACGGAAGATGTTGCGCGTGATCTCGATCAGGTAACTGTTCAGCTCCCCGTCGTTCCAGTCATTGAACACCCGATACAGATCTCCGGCGGACAAGCCCAACAGCTGCTTCATCAGATGATACGCTTCAGCGATCAGCTGCATGTCGCCATATTCGATGCCGTTATGCACCATTTTGACGTAATGGCCGGCGCCATCGGCGCCCACCCACTGACAGCAGGGCGAGCCGTCCGCCACGCGTGCGGCGATCGACTGGAATAGCGGCTGCACGTGCGGCCAGGCGGCCAACGACCCTCCCGGCATGATGCTGGGGCCGCGCAGCGCGCCCTCTTCTCCTCCGGACACACCGGTACCGATATAAAGCAGGCCTTTGGACTCCAGCAGGCGGGTGCGGCGGATGGTGTCCATAAAGAAGCTGTTCCCGCCGTCGATGATGATATCGCCCGGCTCCAACAGCGGGATCAGGGCCTCGATGAAATCATCCACCGGCTGTCCAGCTTTCACCATCAACATGACCCGACGGGGCTTTTTCAGTGCACTGACCAGTTCCTGCAGAGAATGGGCTCCAATGAACCGTTTACCGGCGCCGCGTCCGGCCAGGAATTCATCGACCCGGGACACCGTGCGGTTATACACTGCAACGGTGAAGCCCCGGCTTTCCATGTTCAGTACCAGGTTTTCGCCCATGACCGCCAGGCCGATCAGCCCTATGTCCGCGTGTGCCATCCGGTATCACCTCTTGATAAGCCAGCGCAGTGCTGTTGATTACTTACGTACTCATTATGGCGTGATTCGACCGCAAGGTTACGGCCTGAATGGGCGTATGCCGAGTGGCAGGCTTTCGTGATACGATACTGGTACATCGACGTTTTCCGCTTCCGCTCTTCAGCTTGCCCCGACGCAGGCCGATATGGATATCAGCGGTTGTCAGCGCGTCATGCGCCGAGTGTCCGGTCATCTGAACGTTTCACCGTTTCGCGGCGGAGTAGAGACATGATCGATTTCACGGCATGGTCCAGCTGCTGGGCTGCTTTGGCTTGTTGGCTCCTTGCCGGATCTCTGTACCAGCATCCCGGTCGTCAGACTTGGCCCATGCGGGCATCGGTCATCGGGGCATTTTTGGCAGGCGCCTGGTGTGTGGCTTGCCTGCTCACAGACCGGTCTGGCGCATTCGCGTCTGTCTGCATGGGGTTTGGCGCCGTCGCCTTTCTGTCTTGGGTCCTGTTGCGCTACCGATATTGGCTGAACGGTGCTGGCGAGCATCGCAGGATTGGTTGGTCGGCCGTCGTTTCAGTCGGGGCTACGGCTGGATTGGTAGCGGTTGGCCTGATCTGTCAGTACTGGGTCAGCAGCGTGATCATGCAGGCGCGACAGGAGCATCTGCATGCCATTGCCGCAGCTGTCGGTCGACTTTGGCTCTCCAGCGGGTCGCCGTCAGGCGACATGCATGCTTCCTCCCGGGAAGAGGTAGTCGAAGCCCTAAAGACCTGGCTGGATCGTGACCCGCGGTATGTCATCGGTTGTCGCCCCATCTCAGGCAGCGGATCGGAATTGAGCACATTGTGGTTTGAACCGGCAGGCAAGCCGCAGAGCCGTACACCCGCACTATCGCGCATGTATGCCGGTGTACTGCATGAGGTGACCGACCGCAAAGATACCCCCATACTGAAAGTCGATGTGCGGTTTGTTCCGTCCGTGGACCGTGAGATGACCCATCCGATCACCGCGATCATCGCAATGACCGGTTGTGCGGTGCTGCTTCTTTGGTGGTTTATCTGGTTCCGCTCCAAACCTCAGCGGCAAACCCGACCGGCCCGGCGGCGCGAGATGGTGGGTGCGCTGCTGGTTGGCGGTGTTACCACGCTGATAGCCGCTCATTCCACCCGGTGCGTGAACGCCTACACGGCGCAGAGTCTGTTCAACCGGAGAGCGGCTTCCTCCTTTCTGGAACTTCAGGATGAAGTTTGGGACATCCAGCAGGCGTATCTGCAATATCTTGCCACCTTCTACGCAGCCAGTGAGTCGGTCACACCGGAAGAGTTTCGGATTTTTGCGTCGGGGGCGTTTCACAATCTATCGGTCCAGGCGATTGGATGGGCGCCCGATGAACCCGGGGCGCCCGCGCTCAGTGTGCCGCAGGGCTGGGAGTCGATCATGATGCAAGTGGCGCGCAGCGGTAGCGATGTACGCCTGGCCAAGCTCCCGGTGGCCATGCGTTCTGTACACGCCCAATCTCCAGGACCTGCCGGGAAAGCCATCGTGGTGATCGATCTGCCCGCGCTCACACGTGCCGCCACCGATCGTTGGATCGACACGGCGAGTGAACCGTTGGATGGCTATGATGCGGGATCGCTTTCCGAACAGACGTTCACACTGACGTTGCCGCTGCTGATCGGATCGCGGCCCTACTGGGTGCGTATGTCACCTACGCTCGCATCGGTTCCATCCACAGCATCTGTCTACGTGGTGTTTGTATGCGGACTGTTGCTCTCCACATGTGCGGCTGCGTTGCTTTACGTTTACGTCAATCGACGCACGATGATGGAGCAGATGCTCGCGGAGCGTACACATGATCTGCAATCCAGCCGCGAGTGGATGTCCGCCACGCTGAGGTCGATCGGCGATGGGGTCATTGCCACCGACATGCAGGGGCGGGTTCAGCAGATGAACGGCGTGGCTGAGCGGTTGACGGGTTGGACCGAGCAACTGGCCCATCAGCTCCCCATCGAACAGGTCTTCTGCATTGAAAATGCCTTCACCTCGCAGGCGGTACACAATCCGGTACGTGAAGTGCTTCAGTCGGGTCAGATGGTCAGCCTGGCAAACCATACGATCCTGGTATCGCTGGGCGGTGAGCGGTATCACATTGCGGACAGTGCGGCGCCCATAAAGCTTCCCAGCGGCGAGTTCGCCGGGGTGGTGCTGGTATTTCGGGATGTGACCCAGGCCTACCAGCTCAATGAGCAGATACGCGCCAGCGAGCTGCGTTTCCGCACCCTGTTCTCACATATGAACGAGGGCGTAGCGCTGCATGAACTGGTGTTTGATTCCGCGATGGTCCCCGTGGACTACCGACTGGTGGAAGTCAACGATCGATACCAGCAGATCTTGGGTGTGGACCGTGACATGGTTGTCGGCCGGCTCGCCACGGAGGTCTACCAGACCGACGAAGCGCCCTACCTGGATGTATATGCACGTGTGGCGCTCACCGGACAGCCGCAGACGGTGGATGTCTACTTTGAACCTATGAAACGTCACTTTCACGTTTCTGTGGCGCCTTGGGGTGAACACGGGTTCGCGACCATCTTCACCGACATCACCGAACAGAAAGAGACGATCCAACAGCTGGAGCGAAGCGAGTCCCGTCTGCGGTTGCTGATGCAGAATCTGCCCACGGTGGTGTTCTCCATCGATAGAGACGGTCTGTTTACATTGCTGGAAGGCGCTGGTTTGGCCAGAGTCGGACTGAAACCGGGGGAGCTGGTTGGCCAGTCTGCACTGGACCTTTACGCGGACTATCCGGACATCGTCGCCGCTCTGCAGATGGCGCTCGCAGGCGCCCCCAGCCACAGCCGCAGCGAGGTGGACGGTGTCACGTTCGATATCTGGTATGCGCCGATTCGTGATGCAGACGGCAATCTCGATGGAGCCATGGGTATCGCTTATGACGTTACCGAACAGGTGGCGCACGAGGCGGAGCGACGCCAGATGGAAGCGCGTATGCTGCAGGTTCAGAAGCTGGAGAGCATGGGGGTGCTGGCCGGCGGTATCGCGCATGACTTTAACAACCTGCTGATGGCCATATTGGGGCGGGCAGACCTGGCGCGTCGGAAACTGCCTCCGTTATCGCCAGCCCGGGACGGAATCGAGGAGATCATCAAAGCGACGCAGCGCGCCAGTGATCTGTGTCGGCAGATGCTGGCCTATTCAGGGCGCAGCCGATTCCAGTTGGTGTGTCTCGACTTACGCGATTTGATCGAAGAGACCTTGCATTTGCTGGAACTGGCCATTTCAAAGAAGGCGATTTTGAACCTGATACTGGAGCCCAACTTGCCTCCGATCGAGGGAGATCCATCGCAGCTCAACCAAGTGCTGATGAATCTGGTGATCAACGCATCGGAAGCGATCGGCGACCGCAGCGGTGTCATCACGTTACGGACGGGCGCGCAGATGTGCACGCGGGAATACCTGCGTGAGACCTATCTGGATGAAAACCTGAAAGAGGGGCTTTATGTCTGTCTGGAGGTCAGCGACAACGGCTGCGGTATGGACGCCGAGACGCGTCAGCGACTGTTCGACCCGTTCTTCACCACGAAATTTACTGGCCGGGGACTGGGATTGGCTGCGGTGCTGGGTATCGTGCGGGCTCACCGCGGCGCCATCAAGGTGTACTCCGAACTCAATAAAGGCACCACTTTCAAAGTGCTGTTTCCCGCGTGCGAAGCCGCTCAGGTTCCGACTACAGAGTCTTCCGGCGCCAAACCCCAACTGAAAGGGGAAGGCCGTACCGTGCTGTTGGTGGATGATGAAGAGACCATACGGGCGGTGGGACAGCAGATGCTGGAAACGCTCGGCTTCCAAGTGCTGGTCGCTGCGGATGGTCGCGAGGGATTGGAGATCCTGAAAACCCATAAATCCTCCATCGCATTGATACTGCTCGATCTCACCATGCCCCATATGAACGGCGAAGAGGCATTTCGGGAGGTGCGGCTGCTTGCGCCGGAGATTCCGGTGATGCTCACCAGCGGGTATTCCGAGCATGAAGTGACCACACGGTTCGCCGGGAAAGGCCTGGCCGGCTTTATCCAGAAGCCATACACGTTGGAACTGCTGATCGAACGGATCGCCGCCGTGTTGCAGCCCGAGACATGATATTCTGGAATTGCCGGGGCCGTGCGTGGTACTTTGGTGATACACGACCACAGATCATTCTGTGTGCCTGGGCCGTGTCTGAACACATGAGGTCAACCGCACCGTGACCACCACCCGTGAACGACTGGCGCCTTGGATACTGCTGATCCTGGTAGTTTCAGGATTGGCCTTTCAGCTTTCCTGTATGCATCCGGCGTTGTGGTATGCGGCGTTGCCCCTCTCCGCTGCGCGTATGGTGCACGCCGCAGACAGCGCGTTGCTTCCCCATCGCCCGTTCATCGTGTTGATCACCTGGTGTGCGGTGATCATCGGTTTGACTACATGGCTCAGCGTTGTCCGTCCGGTGTCGCGCATGGCAGTGCTGGTGTTCCTAGTCTGGCTGGAGCTCACGGCTCGAACGTTCGCCCCTCCGCTGGCGTTTGCCGGCTGCATGCAGACACCGTTGCCCTGGATCGGCGGTCTCTGGCAGACGGTGCTGGGGGTCATACTGTTCCCGTTGGGGTTGATCACCGCTGTGGTCACACTGTGGATATTGAGGTGGTCGGTGTCTGGCCGGTTTGCCCGCTGGTTGAGCCATCGGTATACCGTATTCACGCTGTATCCCAACGTGCAGACGCTGGCGATGGGGATCGTTGCCGGTGGGCTGCTGCTGCCCTTTGTGTTGACCGGTGTGGCCTGGACGGTGCGCGATCGTGGACTGGCGCAGGAACCGGCCGGACAGTTGCTCACCTCTGCCGGGTTATACGACCTGCGGACCGGCGCGGCGCGTGAGATGCCCGAGAGTGTCTCTTCGGTAGACTTGACCAGCCCGTTGCTGGTCTGGTCAGCGGATGCCCAACTGGTGGGTATGTGGGCGCAGGAGGGGGGCCGACTGCAGATCTGGCACCGCTCCGATGAACGGGGAGCCTGGCGCAGAGGGTATGCGCTGGAGAATGCGTTGATCCGCAGAGGCGCCATCCCCGGATCGATCCGCACGGACTCGGATAACCGTTGCTGGATGATGTCGGCAACTTCAGCCGCTCCTGGCGCCGCGCTGACATGGGATCGGTCCACCGGCGTCATCAACACGGTTGAATACGTGCGGTCTTGGGTGGCGTCGGGTCTTCCCGGTGATATGCGCGCGTGGCATGTCAAAGCCAAGCGCCTGTGTCGGGTGGACTGTTACACGGGCGAAGTCACCCCGGGAGCGCCGATGCCGTTTGACGATGACCGTATCGCTTATGCACCCAGCGGTTCACGTGTTTTCGGCGTGTCACGTTACGGTTGGGCTTCCCGGTTGTTGGGTGACGCATCGTTGACGGTCTGCCGTCCGGACGGATATCGACTGAGCGCCGTAACACTGCGACTAACGACAAACGCCATCAATTCACTGCTTGCGCTGGATGACCGGTTTGTGGTGATGGACGCCACCGATGGGCCCACTCAGCACGTCTGGTGGCTGGTGGACACCGCTTCCGGTCAGATGCGGCAGATCCGGCGGGATATCGAAGCCGATGTCTCAGGCTTCAGACCGACCCGGTTCTGAGCCGGTACAACGTTTCTCCCGCGTTGGGCACCATCAGCACCCCCGATGACTCTTGATGGGCGTAGGTGTCCGGGTCGATCGATGCCGGATCGACGTACACCAGCCCGATACGCCGACACCGCTCCGGATGAATGCCGGTGGCTAGCCGCACAGTGATCCGCGGCTGCTCCACTCCGTTGACCATCGTCCCCGCGCCTTTCAAGTGCGTGCTGTGCGCCAGCACACCCCACGGGTATGTGCGCCAGCGCTCCCAGTCGGAGAGAAAGTAGTCGAGGCAGTGATAGCCGATCGCTTCTATGAGTGCTCCATGTGTCACCGAGACTTCGGTGATGTGGGGAGCATATATGGTCAGTACGCCGCCATCCGCCACGACAGGCTCGAGTTTGTACATGCATTTTGCGCCCACCCACAGGTCATCGTACATGGCAGGCGCGCAGGACAGCACGGTGTGATACGGCTTATCCACATAGCGAACATGCACACGGGCGGAATGATCGGCCGCCTGTGACCAGGCGCTTTCCGGATCGCCAGTGTACAACGCCACCAACTCATGTTCGACCACCGTCATGCAGATGGCCAGCCGCTCGGCAGGGATGCGCGCGGCTGCCGCATCGATCACGGCGCGTACCGGTGTGAACTTGCATCCAATGATGGCGCGGTTGGTGATGCACGCACCCAGCCAGTGGAAGAAATCGATGATCTCCTGCCCGGCCAATCCGGGAAACAGGTACTTGTTGCCTCCGGAAAAGCCCACCACTTCATGGGGAAACACCGGCCCGATGATCAGCAGCACATCATACTCGGTAACCGCCCGGTTCGCCATCAGAGGCACTTCCATGGCGAAACGACCGCCGGATAGTTCTGCGACCTGCTCGGCTCCCAGCAACCCCAATGACACCAATGCGTCCGGATTCTTCCAGTCGTGGTTCAGCAGACGCACATCAGGCCAACGCCGCTGCATGCTCTCGGGGGTCTCGCCGACCCGGGCGCACAGGGCAGTGTGGCTCATCGGCGGATGTGTGCCCAGCGCGGCCATCACGTCCACCGAGGCACCATTCACCTGGAGGCGAAGCGTCACGACGGGAAAGATCCGTTCGATTGGCGCTGTGCGTGTGTGATCGGGTATGACCAGAAGCACCCTGCGCCCACGCCAGTTTCGGGAACGCAGCAGGTTGTCGACCTGTTCGCCAATGGCCTCGTCCGTCATTCTGTGTACAGTACTGTGTGAAGCCATCGGATCGCATCCTTTCCAAGTCTCACCGTTCTGTCCGGTTCCGGACAGGGCAACCGTTGTACACATAACACGAAGGAGTCTGGCCATGCAATCGCGACGAGACGAGTTCCCCGGCTACATACCATTCGGCGCTCAGTATTACCGGGCCCCGACCCCGTTGTCTCAGGAATGGGAGCGTGATCTGGATCAGTTTCGCGCTCAGGGGTTCAACACGATCAAGCTGTGGGCGCAATGGCGTTGGAACAATCCCGCTCCGGGAGAGTATGACCTTTCAGACTTGGATCGCTTGATGGATCTGGCCGGTGAGCGCTCGTTGAAGGTGGTCATCAACACTATCTTCGATGTCGCGCCCGTGTGGATCTACAGGGATTATCCCGACTGCCGCCTGACCACTGCCGACGGCCGCAAGCTGGGACCGTGGACCGGCGCATGCCGGCAGATCGGCGGCTGGCCAGGTCCATGTCTCAACCATCCGGAAGCGCACGAGGCACGGATGGCCTTCCTGGCTGCTGTGGCGGAGCGGTACGCCAGCCACGAAGCATTGATCGTCTGGGATGTATGGAACGAACCCGAACTGAGTGTCTGCACCGCACGCGATGGCCGGATCTGGGACCAGGTCTGCTTCTGTGACAACTGCCGTCAGGAGTTCCTGGCATGGCTGCAGAGTCGGTACGGTGATCTGGCCGGTCTGAACGCCGCCTGGCAGCGCAACTATCGGGAATGGGACGATGTGGAATTGCCGATCATGCCGGCGACACATGGGGATATGATCGACTGGCGGCTGTTCCATGTGGATGTCATGGCCCGAGAGGAGCGGGAACGGGTGGCGGTGGTGAAACGGTACGATCAGACGCATCCGGTCATGTGCCACACCGTACCGATGCCCATCTTCAATGTCATCCATGCCGGATCGGACGACTGGGCATTGGCCGAACCGGGTGACTGGCATGGAAACAGCCTGGGCAGCGACCCGTTTGCGGCCGATGTGATTGTCTCTGCCGCTCGGGGGCGCACCGTGATCAATGCAGAGATCCATGCGCTGCCGGGGTCCAGTCTGGCGCGTCCGCATCCGTTGTCGATGCAGGACATGCAGCGTCACCTGCTTACCCCATTGGCCCACGGTATCAAGGGGTTTCTGTTCTGGCAATATCGACCGGAACTGCTGGGAACCGAAGCGCCAGCTTGGGGCTTGACCCAACCGGATGGCAGTCCCGCGCCCTGGTTGGAACACGCGCGCACCATCAATGCAATGATCCAGCAGGACGGCGAGTTTTTCTGGCATGCCTGCCCTGAGGGACCGCAGGTGCATGTGCTGTTCTCCCCGGAAAGCCATATCTTCAACTGGTGTGCCCAGGGATCGTTCCAGATCTACGATGATGCGTTGCGCGGTATCTGGCGGTCGCTTCACCAGGCCAATTATCGAGTCGGATTCGTGCACGTGCGCGAATTGGACAGCGAAGTGATGAGAGCGGTGGATGTTCTGTATGCCCCGTTCCTGTATGTGCTGGATCAGGCTCAGGCGGACGCGTTGCGCCGATGGGTATCGGACGGAGGAACCCTGATCGGCGAGGCATGGTTCGGTAACCTGCAGCGCGAAAACAGCCTGCACAGCCAGCGCGTCCCCGGTTACGGCTTTGATGAGGTGTTCGGAGTGGTGGAAGGCGTCAATGTGCCGTTCAGCGCGGCCGCCAATCTGTATGCCAGTCAGTTTGGGGTGGATACGCGCGGTGTCGGACCTCTTCTGACCCTCACGGAGCCGTTGGGCCATCTGGAACCGGGCGCCCATGCGGAAGGATATCTGATCGAAGCGCCGCTGCACCCGTCACAAGCGAGCGTGCTGGCGCGTTGGCGCAGCGGAGAGGCGGCGATTACCGACAGCCGATACGGTGCCGGCCGGGCGCTCTTGTGCGGAACGCTGCTGTCCACCGCTGCACAGCACACCCCGACGGCAGCCTCTCTGGTGGCCGCTCTCGCACGCCACGTGGGCGTCGAGTCACCCATGCATCCCAAGTGGGACGGACGCTTGCGGGTGGATGTGCTGGAGAGGGGCGGACGCCGCGCCATCTGCCTGACCAATACAACTGGTGAGCCGATTCATGGAACCTTCCGGTGGGGTGAACTACCCGCCGGTCCGTTGATGAACGTATTGACGGGTGAGGTCATCGCCGCTTCGGAAAACGGGTGGGCCGTTGATTTGGATGCCGGTCAGGTGGAGATGTTCTGGCTGGAAAAAGACTGATGAGCTGCCCGGCCCCGGCCAGTGCGCCGGGGCCGGGGGAACAGATTTGGTCTGTCAGGCATCCAGACCGCCCGCAGACGCAGTTGCGGGTGCGGCATCACCGCTGTCATCGCCTGGGTCATCGCCCGTGGATGACTTGCCTGACATCTCTTCTTCCATAGCCGCTTCGAACTCGTCCGTCATGTCTTCGCCCAGTTCGGCGCTCATGTCCTTGACGAATCGGCGCATCGCTTTCGGATCGTTTTCAATGTCTCCCAGCCTGCTGGGGTCCAGCATCGACTCCATCGCATCATCTTCCGAGCGCAACCGGGCGAAGCGTGACACCAGCCGGTCTGCGTCTTCGCTGCCGCAGGCGGGACACACCGTGCCGGATGCGCCGGCAACCACACCCACCAGTACGCTGAAGCGTTTCCGACAAGAGCGACATCGATACTCGTAGATGGGCATTGGCGTCTAGTTTCCTCCGTGTGTGTGTGCAGGTTTTGACTGTGCCAGTCTCTCCCTCAGGCTGTGCTCCAGCCGTGTCAGCAGATCCCGCTCAAAACCGGGCGGACAGTGCTTCAGAGCGCGCTGTGACCAGCGCCAAGCTGCATCATACCGATGGCGGTGCGTCGCCTGCAAGAGAGCCAGCTCATACATCAGCCGCCAGGAATTGGGCATGGCGCGCAGCCCTTCTTTCAGATACCCCTCGGCGGCGTCCAATTGACCATATCCAACGCGGTAGACCCAGGCTCCCACAAGGTAAGCCTGCTCGAATTGCGGATCCAGTCGGGTAATAAGCCGTGTCATGCCCAACAGGTCCTTGTTGGTGGCCGGGTCGAGACCGCGCTCTTCGAAATCATGATGGTACTGATCGACTTTCAGCCAGAGCATGCCGGCGGCGGCAATACGCGCCTGTCCCAGCAGTTGTTCCCAAACCGAATAGTCCGTGCGGATCGCCATGCGGCGCACGTCATCGGTGATGCGCGTATCCAATCCGATCACGGTCAAAATGAGTAATACGATGATGATACGGCGTCTCATCAGCCGCGCCTCCTGCGCCACCGCGCGGCATGTATCACTACCAGCATCACTAGCAGGATGAGGTTGACGCTTCCCAGGCTGCCGGTTATCTCCGGATACAGCCAGGGACGAAATGCGGTGTGCTCCGCCCCCTCTGCATGCTGGTGTGGGTATTCCGGCTGCTGAACCGGTGCGGCCCCCGGGTGTGAAGCCGTTTCATGTGCATGGTGCTGACTGTTCACAGGTCACGCCGCTCCAAAATCCAGATGCCGGCAGACAACAGAACCGCACAATACAGTACAGCGTAGACCGCCACCTGTATCAGATAGTCGGTCGGGGGGGCGTAACCGTGAACCAACAGCCCCTCAAGGTTGAACGCCTCCAATGTGGGCAACACATGATAAATCGCCATCAACGGATAGCGGGAGATCCCAGCGGCTTCCTCGAACAGATGGAGCAGCGTACCGGTCTTCATGTTGCCCAGCGCAACTACCAGCAAGGTGAGCATCGCGGTGATCGCCGGACTGCAGGTGGTGGAGAGTGCCGTGGCCACCGCACATAACAACGCCGTTTGCAACATGGCAAACAGGATGGACAACAGGAAAGCCACACCAGGCGGTTCACCCAGCCCGGCCAACAGCACCACAAACGCCACGCACATGGCGCCCAGCCCGAAATAGACCGTCAGCAATGTGCCGATGTACCGTCCCAACAGATAGGTGCTGCGGGTGACCGGTCTGGCCAGGGCCGCATAGATCGTGCGCTGTTCCATATCCGCCTGGATCCCAGTGGCTCCCAGGGCCACCGCCAACAGCGCGCCTCCGAACAGCACGCCCGACAGGCAGAGATCGGTGATCATCTTGGCGCGGGTGCCCTCCATGCTCATGGCCAGCAGCGCGGCTCCGGCAACCATCGTCAGGAGAAGGATCACCAGCACATGAAAGATCTGTCTGCGTGCATTTTCCAGCAACGTCAGCCGGATAATCGGGACTAATCCGTTCATGTGGCGCCTCCGGGCGGCGCAGCCAGTCGCAGAAATGCTTCTTCCAGCGTCTCTTCACGTGTGTGCATTGCCAGAACCTCGGCATCCGCGTGCTTCAGGGCATCCATCAACGGGAATAACGAAGTCACCGGACAGTTGGCTTCCCATATACCCTCGGACACAGTGCGTGTGTCATCCAGCAGCGATGTCACCGCTTCCGGCAGGTCACGGGCAGACCGGAAACGGACCGACAGGCGATCGCCCGGACGCACCAATGTGGCGGGAGGTCCTGAAGCCACCGCTTCACCCTGGCGCATGATGGTCACTGCATCGCATAACGCCTCGACTTCACCCAGCAGATGCGAGCTGAGGAACACCGTGCATCCGTCATTTCGCAATCGATGTAACAGATCGCGGATCTGCCTGCGTGCGATGGGATCCAAGCCGCTGGTCGGCTCGTCCAGTATCAACGCACGCGGGTGGCCCAGCATCGCCTGTGCCAGCCCCACCCGTTGTGTCTGTCCTTTAGACAGGCGGGATAACCGACGGTCCGCGAGTTCATGAAGGTTCGCCGCATCGATCGCGTCCGACACCGCGCGCCGGCGTAGCGATCGCTCCACTCCCGCCAACTCGGCATGGATGCTGAGCAGCTCTCTGGGTGTGAGAAACGGGGGATACCAAGGCTGCTCGGGCAGGAATCCCACGTGTCGACGCGCTTCGGTGCGGGAAGCATCGATGCCGAACAGTCGTATCGAACCGGAATCAGGGCGGTGGAACCCCATGATCGCTTTGATGGTGGTGGTTTTCCCGGCGCCGTTCGCTCCCAGGAAGCCATAGATTGTACCGGGGTCCACGCTGAGAGACAAGTTACGGACCGCAGGGCGTCGCGTCTGGCGCCCGGACGGATAACTCTTGTATAGTGCTTCGATTGTGATGGCCGGTTGCATGCGTTGTCCCGCTTCTGTAATCCATTCGGCTCATCTACGTTGTACCGCGAACGGCAGCAAGGAGAGTAGAGCAGGCATCGTCATCCTTGGCGTGTCTGCTGTGCGTGACCTTATACTGAGTTGGTGCGCCTGCGCAACAAGATATCGGGCGCAGGTGATTACCGCAAGGGGTGAAGACAGTGAATCAAACCGAGATCCTGGATATATTCCGCGCCAGCGGCGCTGTGTTGAACGGGCATTTCAAACTCAGTTCCGGCAGGCACGCCGACACCTATTTCGAGAAGTTCCAGGTGCTGCAGTATCCGCATTATGTACAAACCCTGTGTGGGGAGATCGCCCGGCAGTATGCGGATGCGTGCGTCGATGTCGTCGTTGGTCCGACCACGGGTGGAGTGGTTATCGCTTATGAAGTTGCGCGACAACTGGGTATTCGTGCGGTGTACGCCGAGCGTGAAGAGGGGCGGCGTGTGTTGCGCCGCGGTTTTCAGATACACCCGGGAGAGCGCGTTCTGGTTGTCGACGATGTGCTGACCACGGGGCTTTCAGTGCGCGAAGTGCTGGAGATGCTGCAGGAATGGCCCGGCATTCTCGCAGGTATTTCGGTGCTGATGGATCGCAGCAACGGTCAGGCCGATTTGGGCGCGCCATACAGTGCACTGGTGAGTTTGGATGTGGTCAGCTGGGAGGCCGATGCGTGTCCGTTGTGCCGACAGGGCATCGCGTTGACCGAACGCGGCAGCCGTAACATCGCCCCGGGCGGCTGATGAACGCTGACTTCGCGGTGATCGG
The DNA here is from genome assembly GCA_964650005.1 of uncultured bacterium. Classification (GTDB taxonomy): domain Bacteria; phylum Armatimonadota; class HRBIN16; order HRBIN16; family HRBIN16; genus CAZHSN01. The sequence goes on from CAZYPZ010000018.1 coordinate 45,007, forward strand.
CGCCGGGGTTGTCGGCCTATCGATCGCCCGCGCGTTGCGCACCCGATATCCCGACTGTTCCGTCGTGTTGCTTGAAAAAGAGCCGGATGTGGCGCGCCACGCCAGCGGCCGAAACAGCGGTGTGCTGCATGCGGGATTTTATTACACAGCCGACAGCCTCAAGGCGCGCTTCTGCCGGGAGGGCAATCGGCAGATGCGCGTATTTTGTGAGGACCGTCGACTGGCCATCAACACCTGTGGCAAGTTGGTTGTGGCGCGCACTGAAGCCGACTGGCCCGGACTCGATACGTTGTATCAGCGGGCGCAGGCGAACGGAGTTCGGCTGGAACGGATTACCGAAGCGGAAGCCCGCAGTATCGAGCCGCGGGTTCGCACCAGAGAACGCGCGCTCTGGTCTCCCGATACCGCCACGGTAGATCCGGCCGCGGTGGTTCGGGCTTTGCGGCAGGATGCCGAAGAGAACCAAGTACACACGATTTACAACGCCGAAGTGAAGGATGTGCGGACGACTGCCCAGTCCACGACTTTAGTGTACGGTTCCGGGTTCTGTACAGCCGGGTATGTGATCAATGCGGCGGGCTTGTATGCCGACCGGGTGGCGCATCTGTTCGGCGCCGGTAAAAACTACACCCTGCTGCCGTTCAAAGGACTGTATTTGACCGCAGAGCCGGAAGCCGGTACGCTGAACACCAATATCTACCCGGTTCCCGATCTGCGCAATCCGTTTTTAGGCGTTCACTTTACCGTCACTGTCGACAAGCATCTCAAGATCGGTCCCACCGCGATCCCCTGTCTGTGGCGTGAGCAGTATGGCGGCTTGACCGGGATGCGCCGGGATGAACTGCTTCAAACCCTTCGGTTGTTGCCGGTATTGTGGTTTCGCGCCGGATTCGCGTTTCGGCAACTCGCCTTGGCCGAGATGCGCAAGTATTGGCGTCCGTATCTGGTACGTCAGGCGGCTCACCTGGTGGACGGCGTGAAGCCGGGACACTTCCGGCGCTGGGGGCGTCCGGGTATTCGCGCGCAACTGATTCGGCTCAGCGACAGGCAGCTGGAAATGGATTTCGTGGTGGAACGTCACGATCACAGCCTGCACATATTGAATGCGGTCTCACCGGCGTTTACCTGCGCTCTGCCGTTTGCAGATTATGTGGTTGGCATGCTGGAACGCTGAGCCGGCATGATATCTTGATCCGGCAGGACTGCGAACAGCCTGTGTGGAACCGAATCACACCCAGAAAGACGGAGGTGACGCATGGCGCAATGGATCGGCCCGTATGGCCCCGAACACGGCGCCTGGTGGAAAGGCAATTTGCATGCACATACCAGTCCGGCCAGCGGTTGCGCCGTGATGTCGATGCAGGACGCACTGAACCGTTACGTTGCCTGCGGATATCGGTTCCTTGCGGTTTCCGATCATCTGACACTGAGTGAACCTGTCGACCCCCGATTGGTGTTCATTCCCGGTATCGAATGGAACGATGCAGCGGGCGGCTGCCATACGGGCGTCTATTCCTGCAATCCGTCGGTTCTCCAGCGCGCGGTCCAGATCAGAGACCACCAGACGCTTCTTCACGAACTGTCTGCTGAAGACACGCTGTTGATACTCAATCATCCCAACTGGCAATTGACGCCTCATTACCGGCGTGAAACCCTGTTGGAGCGTCACAACTATGATGGGATCGAAGTGTATAACGGTGTGATCGAGGTTCTCGAAGGATCCGAATTCGCCTCTGACAAGTGGGACCTGTTGCTGCAGGCGGGTCGGCGCGTGTGGGGATACGCCAGCGACGACTCACACGCCATCGATCATATAGGGCGCGGAGCGGTTTGGGTGCAATGTGCTGTCCCCGAGCCTGATCAGTTACTGAAGGCGCTCAAGCAGGGCCGGTTTTACGCTTCGAGCGGCGTCGAGCTGGACCGTCTGACATTGCAGGACTCGGTGCTGTCGGTCTACGCTCAGGACGCGCAGGAGATCCGGATCATCGGCCGAGGCGGAGTGGTGCTCCATCGCGCCTCTGCGAGTTCGCTTGATCTCGCGCTGGCCGACTGGGATACCCCGTATCTGCGCTGTGAAGTGTATGGGCAGGGATCTCGGATGGCCTGGACCCAGCCGATATTTCGCAGTTAGTACCGTTTTTGCCATATGGAATACAGCAAGATGCTCTGCTCGGGCCATTTATTGGTTATAATGCCAAATAGCAAATAAAATCACATCCTGCGCATGTTTCAGGCAGGCAAGGAGCGATCGATGAAGATACAGGTACTGGGAACCGGCTGCCCCAAATGCCGCACACTGACCGAAAACGTTCATAAGGCGCTGCAGGATCTGGCTGTGACCGCCGACGTGGAGAAAGTGGAAGATATCAAGGAGATCATGAAATTCAATATCATGATCACTCCTGGATTGGCGATCGATGGTGAAGTCGTATCTGCCGGTAAGGTGCTGAGCCCGGCCGATATCGCTACACTGATCACCAGCCGACTTGCGTAACGTCCAGCTCGAGCTGGATGCAATCTTCAGGAGGGACCATGGCCGCTCAATGTACGGTTCATGCAGGTATTTGCGGCTTCACCACACGGGTTCAGGCGGAATGTGACGCCGACCAGACAGTACGGTTTACCGTGGAGACGGATTGCCCCAATATCCGCCGTCTGGCGGACAGCTTGGGCGACATCGACGCGTATGACGAGGTCGGCGACGGATTCGACGGCGGAATACTGACAGCCGCGCGGAATACGCTTAAAGGATGTTGCGCCGGCTGTGTGGTGCCGAATGCGATTTTCAAGACCATGCAGGTGTCTGCCGGTTTGGCTCTGCCGGCGCCCGTGCAGATCGAGCTGTCGCGCGACTGATCCGACCGCTACGTCTATAACCTGTTCGGCGTCATTCGTCGAGAACGCTGCGGATGGTGATTGCGAGCTTCTCGCGACTAAAGGGCTTCGCAAGGAACGGCACAGAGTCCGAAACAACGCCCCGGGACTGAATCAGGCTGGCCGGATAACCGGACATGTACAGGACACGGATGCCCGGATGGATCGATTCGATCTCCCTCGCCAAACTCGGACCGTCCAGATAGGGCATGACCACGTCGGTGAGCAGCAGATCGATGGGTTGTTCATGGACTTTGGCCAGCGCCAGCGCTTCGGCGCCGTGTTGAGCGGTCAGCACGCGGTACCCCAGAGAGGTCAGCATCTGATACGCCAGCCTCAACAGCGATGCTTCATCTTCCGCGAGCAGAACGGTCTCGCTTCCCCCCTTGACCGGTTGAGCGGGCGCCGGTTCACCCGTGATCACCGCAGGTGAGGCCGGCATGTAGACATGAAAGGTTGCTCCCATGCCCGGCTCGCTGTACACGGTGACATATCCGCCGTTCTGTTGCATGATCCCGTACACTGTCGCGAGTCCTAACCCGGATCCCTCTCCCACCTCCTTGGTGGTGAAGAACGGTTCAAAGATGTGTTTGGCCACTTCAGGAGTCATACCGACTCCGGTGTCCGATACCGACAGGCTGGCATACAACCCGGGACGCATCGGCGGATGCACTTTACACCAGTGTTCATCCAGTGCGCACATCGATGTCTCGATCAGGACCACGCCGTTCGAGCCGATCGCGTCGCGCGCGTTTACCACCAGGTTCACCAGAATCTGGTCGATCTGAGAAGGATCCATACAGACCATGTGGCTGAGCACACCGGGCCGCCATTGCAGCTTGATATCCGCCGGCAGCAGTTGCTTCACTAACGGAATGATATGGCTGACTGCCTCGTTGAGGTCCAGCTCCACAGGCCTGATGACCTGCCTTCGAGCGAACGCCAGCAATTGCCTGGTCAATTCCGATGAGCGCGTTGCTGCCTGTCGTATTTCGTCCAGGTCAGACGCCAGGTCCGGATCCAAGCCGGGACGCGCCAGGGCCATCTGTGCAAAACCGCTGATCGCCTGAAGGGTGTTGTTGATGTCATGTGCGACACCACCCGCCAGGCGCCCCACCGACTCCATGCGCGCCGCCTGATCGAGTTGCTCGCGCATGCGCCGCTGTTCTTCCTCGGCCTTTTTGGTCTCGCTGATATCCTGCATGGTACCGAATATGTACAGCGCGCCGCTCTCGGAGTCACGTTCCGCCTGCGCCTGCAGGCGTATCCATACCACCTCGCCGTCGGGGCGAATGATCCTGAAATCACCCGCGGCTTGGCCCTCCGCAGAGACGGCCGCCATCAGCGCCTGATGTGCCGCCGAGTCGTCAGGATGGACGCGCTCTGTCAACTGCGCCATGCTGGTCAGCAACGATGAGTCATCCATTCCGGCCATGACCCGTATCGTCTCCGAACACTCGATCAGTTTGTCGTCCGATAAGCGATAGCGGAAGTGCCCAAGACGGGCAAGCACTTCCGCGCGCGTCAACAGGGCCTGTTTGTGCTGCAGTTCGCCGGTGCGTTCGGCCACAGCACGTTCCAGCGACTCGCGCTGCTGTCCGAACAACGTCACGAGAAACACAGCGACTATCGTCACAGCCAGTCCAAGAAGCAGCACGGCGGCCACATTGAACAGATTGGGGCTATAGACGGAAGCATCGATACCGACCGCAAACACCGTACCAAACATGAACAGCGGCACGGTGATCCAGTCTTCCTGTTGTGTGTCACGGGTGCCCGAATGGCTGACCACAGCCAGTGTTATCTGTTGGGATTCTGACTTCAGCCAACTCAACTTGACCCTGGCCGGGCGGTCAAACATCCAGACGGAATTGGCGACCGTGTCGCGGGCGATGGCGGCCGGATCCATTTCCAGAACCACATAGGTGTGGTCATCGGCGCGTACCGGCCTCACCGCCATGACCACGTAATGGTTGCCCGGTGTTCGATATGGCTCCGCGGCGGTTGCCCATCCCGTCTGTTTGGCGATGCGGAACGCTGTCTCCAGCCCGGCCTGAGACAGCAAATCCTTTGGAGCGGATACTCCCGGCCGGCCCATATACTCGATCACCTGCAATCGGGGCTGTCCGGGAGTTGCGGACTCCTGCCAGCGGACCAGCCACCAACCCGTCTGGGCGTAGTCCTGCGTGAGATAACCGACCGCATTCCGCAGCCGTCCCGGTCGATCCGGAGCGATACGGATACTGCGGACAATGGCCTCCAGATCCCGGTCGCGGATCGCCTTCATATGCCACACGACAGACTCGCTGGTTGTAATGGCCAGGTCCGATGCATGGCGACGGACCTCCAGCCGGTCAAATTGCCACATCATGGCTGACAAAGTGACAGTCAGAATGATCCCGGTGATGGCTATCACTCCCGGCTCGATCCAACGCCGCAAGTGCACGGGGATCTCGAGCCGTCCAAATGCGTGCGCCCGCAGAGCCAGCCCGGTTCCGCATAGCAGCAACACAAGCAAAACAGAGGCAGCGATCAGCGGTGTGACCGGTCTCCACTTGCGCGATGTCCAGTCGCGCGCGTCCACGTCCAGGCCAAGTGCAGCAATCACCTTTCCGGTGCCCGGATCGGTGACCGGTACGAGGGCGCTGACCCACACGCCCCAACGGTCCGCTTGAGGTCCTTCGGTGAATGCCCCGCCGTTACGCCAAAGCGCCAGCAGCTTCAGAGACGCCTCGGGATATACCTGTCCGGGAGGCGAGTAGTCCGGTGAGGTAATCGGCTCCGAGTCCGCCAGAAAGGCCACGCGTCCATCCGGCAGGCGATGCATCAGGTAGATGAACCGGCATTTCGGGACCAGTTGCCGGGTCATCTGCAGCTGTTTCTTCACCCGCTGGTAGGCGGGTGAATCCAGAGTCGGCTGCAAGGTCAACGCCCGAATACGTCCCGGATTCAGCGCGTGAACCAGGGTATGCGCTTGGTTGAGCAGATCGCGGCGCGACTCGCTGTCGATACGCGCTGCGCACAGCACGCTGAGCAACGCTCCGGCGACCAGAGCCGCGACTCCTGCCAAGATCAGGAATACAGCGATGCGTGCGCCTTGCGGGTTCTCTTTCATCGATGCCTCCCAGGAGATTTCACTGCATCGATGCGTCGCGTTTGGACTTCCTTGGCTGGCGGCGCAGTCATCTCCATCATACCTGCCATCAGCCGTGCGGTGCGTTCACATCTGGCGAAGCCGGGCGATTCGCTCCTCAACCGGAGGGTGGGTACTGAACAGAGCGTTTGTCCATCCCTGGTGGTCCCTCAACGGATTGTAGATGTACAAATGGGCGGTGGCTTTGTTGGCCACCTCTAAGGGCTCGGTATCTGCGGCGATTACCTGCAGGGCGCTGGCCAGGCCTTCGGGATACCGTGTCAACTTGATCGCGTTGGCATCAGCCAGGTACTCGCGATTTCTGGATACGGCCAACCTGAGCAGCTGTGCGATCAGGGGAGCCAGGATCAGAATGAGCAACGCCAACACGATCGCGATCACGCTGCCGCCGCTGTCACGGCGATCATCGCTGTCTCGCGAACGATACGATGAGCGGCCGTACCCGGGGCGCGATCCGTACCACATCCAGTCGCGCATGTAGTCACACACCAGTACGATCACGCCTACCAGCACGGCGGCAAACGTGGCGACCAATACATCCCGGTTCACCACATGGCTCAGCTCATGCGCCAGCACCCCTTCCAGCTGGTAGCGGTTCAGCTTGTCCAGCAGCCCGCTGGTTACCGTGATCGCCGCCTTGTCCGGGTCGCGCCCTGTCGCGAACGCGTTGGGTGCGCTGTCTTTGATCAGGTACAGCTTGGGCATGGAGCGCACGCCAGCCGCCAGGCACAACCCTTCCAGCGTGTTGTACAGTACGGGTTGCTCTTCTTTGCTGACCGGTCGCGCCGCCGAAAAGCTGAGCACCATGTCGTCGGACTTCAAATAGGCGTAGAGGCTCCAAACGAGACCGATTACCAACACCAGCAGGGCGATATACCATTCATACCCGGGGAGGGTCAGTACTCCGACCGCCCAACCCACCGCTCCCAATAGCAGGATGAACAGCATGAACAGCCACACGGTGCCACGGAGATTGGCTGCGATCTGTTCTTCGAATATCCACCGACGGCGTACCGGTCCTGGAGGGGAATAGACTTCCGGATCGACGGTGCGCGTATCACTGGCGCTAAAGTAACCCAGCCCTGCGATCGGTTCGTAAGGATTACCCGAAGCGTTGGGCTTCATCAGAACCGGACGTTCGGCACTTCGCGCTCACCAGCCTCCATCTCGAAGTAAGGCTGCTCGGTAAACGCGAACGAACCGGCCACGATCGACGCCGGAAACACTTTGATTGCCGTATTGTACAGGTTGGTGACATCGTTGTAGTGCTGACGGGCGAAAGCGATCTTGTTCTCTGTCGCCGTCAGCTCTTCCTGTAGCTGCATGAAGTTCTGATTGGCTTTGAGATCCGGGTAGGCCTCAGCGACAGCGAACAGGGACCTCAACGTGCTGGTGAGCATGTTTTCGGCCTGCTGCGCCTCGGCTATGCTTTTTGCGTCCACCGCCATCTGCCGGGCTTGAGTCACCGCTTCCAGCGTCTGACGCTCGTGCGCGGCGTATCCCTTCACGGTCTCCACCAGGTTGGGGATGAGATCATGCCGCCTCTTCAGTTGCACATCGATCTGGCTCCAGGCGTTCCGGAAGCGTTCACGCAAACCCACGAGCCGGTTATAAATCGCAATGATCCAGAGGATCACCAAAACCAACAGACCTATTGCTACCCAAAGTGCAGTCATCGGTCAATCTCCTTTAGTATCAGGCAGTAAGTGCACTTACACGGTCTGCCATCTCATGGTTGGCCTTCGGTCGGCGCCGTTCCTGCATCGGCGTGACCTGCGGCACTACCGGCGCATAATCGCCGGTATTCGTCCAGCATCGTGTGGTAGCTCTCCAGCGGCATACCGGCGAAGATGCAGTTGCTGCTGCTGAATATGTACCGCTTTCCGATGCCGCCATGTTGCATGCAGTACCGGACACCCGCCCGAATACGTGCATCGTGGTTGTCCTGCAGCATGGCGCACTCCACGTTACCCATCAGCAGCCAATGAGGATATTTGGCGCGTACCTGCGCGATATCCATGTGCCCCTGCGGGTCAACCGATTGATATCCATCCAGACCCGTGGAGACCAGCTGGTCCAGAATGGCGTTGAGGTTACCGTCGGAGTGCAGGATTGCCGGCAAACCCAGATCATGGATAGCGGAAACGATTTCGGTCAGGTACGGCGTAACCAGGTCGGCGAAGTGCTTGGGCGAAATGAAAGGCCCTGTGTTGAAGCCATAGTCGGAGTTGATACAGATGAAATCGGTGCCCTGATCGGCCTGTTGGCGAGCCAGCTGGATGGATGCATCGCACTTGAGGCGCGCCTGCCGGTGCAGCTCCTCCGGTTGCTCGAACAGCATCTGGGAGAATGTGAGCATCTCATCGCCCGGCATCAACCAGAAGGTGCCGTTACCGTTGAATGCATACACCATCGCGCGGTCGCCCACCGCAGCACGCAAGCGGGCGATGTCGCCGTATACCGCCGCCCACCCATACTCATCCACCAGGCGTTCCGCGATCTCCACCTGCAGGTCGGCCCATCGTTGGGCATCCTGCGCGCCCGCATGCGGATCGGGCAGTTCGATGCCAAACGCTTCACGTTCCAGTTGAAACGACAATTCGAAATGCGGCGGATAGTCCGGGACGCCACCCGCAAACAGGATCTCCAGACGTTTTCTGTTGGTCATCGGGAATGCCTCGCCATATGGATTGTGTACAAACTAAGGGTGCGCTCCCCGCGCAGGTCGAGTGACGCGTTGCCTTCGCGAATTGCCAACGGCCTGCCGGCTGGCGTCGTGACCTGAATGCGCAATGGAGGATCTGGTTGTGTCACACGCTGGGGCATGGCGTCTGGCCGGGGAGGCTCGAACGCCTGCCCGAAACGCGCCGTGATCCAGCCATCGCGATCAGAGGCGTCCGCGCGAGTCCAGGCAATCAGCCGATTATCGGCCCACACAGAGACAAACGACTCACCGGCATGCCGGGAACCCAACTGCAGGTTCAACAGATTGGCTGCCCGTGTGGCCAGTGACAGCCGACATACAGCCGAGCCGTCTGACTGAGGCTGTAGGGACATGGAGGCAACCGCTATGGGACGCTCTCGTGCGAACTGTTTGTAATAGGCCATCACACGGTCTGCGCCCACGATGGGCCAGTTGTAGCTGTTGTACAGCGTGCCGCCCATGATGTAGGTCAGTCGCAGATCCCACAGGTGCCAATCGATGGGCAGACCGTCGGTCTCTTCCCTGTTGACGTTGGCCCATGGGCCCCATTCACGCACAGCTTCGAAGTCCCGGACAGCTCCGAACATCACCTCCAGCCCGGTCCGTGATCCCGGCGTGTAAGCGTATTCGGACATGGGGTGATTCAACGTATCTCCCGGAAATCCGGGAAACTGCAGCGAATGCGAATAGACAGGCAGTGTCTGGGGAGCCAGAGCACGCGCCCAGTCGCACGTCTGCTGCATATAAGTCGCGACGTTGGCCAGCAGCCATAATCTCTCCTTGCGGTCCAAACCATCCGCAGGATCCAGCGTCACCCCGTCTTGTGCGGCCGCGCGCACTGTCATCGGGTTGAAATCGGCCCAACACCATTCCCGTTTGGGACCATGATAGGATGCATCGATCTGTGTGTCCCAATATCGTGGCTCGTTTTCCATGACCAGCCCGTCCAGGCGCACCGAGCGGGCGGCTGCATCCTGAAGCAGCACCGGCAACACGTTACGCAGGGATTTCTCGCGGTGTGCGTTCAAACGGTCCGAGTTCATGGTCAACCAGGGCGTGTTGGACCATTGATTCGGTGTGGTCAACCCGTAGCGTGGATCGGTCAGCCCGAACAGCTCCGCCAGGCGAGGGTTGGCCGGCCTTTCGCGGTCGCTTTCTGACCAGGTGATCTGCTGATAGGTTAGATCCCCAAACCGGCCTCCCAAGCCATCCGGCACATTCAGCGGGGTTCCGATCCACCAGCTGACGATGATCGGCAGTGCGGCCAGTCCGTGCTGACGGGCCGAATTCAGCTCATGTTGCCAAACAGGCTGCAGCAAATCGAGAGGTCTGTTGGCATAGCAAACCTCGAACGCCATGCCGCGGTACAGATCCGGCGCCACCGGCAGTTGTGTCGCCAACGTGGACACGTCGTCTTCCAGTTGTGCGCTGCGTCTTAGCCCATCCACCAGGCCGAACAGCCCGAACCGATCCGTCTCCTGCAAGTTGCGGAGCACCTGCAGGTCGACGCTTTCCACCCGCTCGATCAGAGCAGGGGTTGGCCCTGTGTTCCGCAGGGTCAGTTTCGTGGATGTGGACAGTCTGGCCGGTATGCGATAGAACACGCTGGTGGGGCCGAACGCGTAACCGGTGTGTTGTCTGCGCCCGACCAGCTCTTTGCCGATCCACAGCTCATACCGGTACTCGGGCTGGACCTCTTGATCCGGGTAGACTTCACGCACGCGTATCCGATCGGATCTGCCCTTCACGGTCCAGCTCATCGACCCTCCGGGAGGTATCCGCCAGGCGGGCCAGCTCTGGCGCGTGGCGCCGACAACACCATCGATGCGGACGCGGGTTGCCGGTACGGACGGCGTGCCCGAGGGCGTTGCGGCCAGCACGCCGGTCAGAAGCAGGACGGTCAGCCACATGACGGTTACCTCCTGAGCATATAGGCTGCTGGGACTACAGCGGATACTGTTGAACGGTGCGGATCATCGCCAGCACGTTTTCCACCGGAGTGCCGGGCTGCACGTTGTGACAACTGCAGGCGATGTACCCCTGTCCATCCGATCCCAGTGTTCGCAGGCAATCGAGCGTTTCCTTCTCCACATCCTCAACGCTGCCAAACGGTAAAGCGCCCTGGTTATCCACTCCGCCATGGAAGATCAGCTGGTGTCCGTAGTTGCGCTTCAGCGCGTCCATCTCCATACCGGGACAGATATGCTGGATCGGGTTGAGCACATCGATGCCTGCCTCGATCAGTCCCGGCAGCAGCTCCGACATGGAACCATCGGAGTGGTAAAACACCTTCAGGCCATAGGAGTGGATCAGATCGCACCATCGCTTGACCCGCGGGCCGATGTGGCGCTGCCACATACGGGGTGAAATGAGCAGTGCGTTTTGCGACCCCATGTCGTCACTGTAGAAACACAGGTCGACCGCTCCGGCGGCTTGTGAGAAGAACCGCTTCATTTTCTCCGTCTGGATCGCCTCGATCCGGTCGAGCGCCGCGTCGACGTAGTCTGGATCGTCCATCAGGTCCTGCATCGCCTGTTCCAGGCCGCGCATGCCGCAGTAGATCTCGAAAAACGATACCCATGGTCCGATCACCGCGTAGTGTTCGGCCGCAGACTTGGCGGCCTGTACCGCTGAGTCATAGTCGTATCGGTCCGGGGCGGGCCACCAGGGATAGTCCTCCAGGGCTTTCTCATCCGGTTCGCCCACCAGCGCCGGGCCTGCTGACTCGATGTACATGGCCTCTCCGGCTTGTTGAGCCACCACCTCTCCGCCCCATTCGCCACGCGATTCACCGCCCGGCGCGGTGTGTCCCAGATATGCCGGAAACACCCAGACGATTTTGTCCAGATCCAAAGCTTTGTAGAGCTCGAAACCGTCTTGTACTCCCAAATGATCGCAGAGAGCGGAACCCACTTCCGGGGTGTACCAGAGATCCACGGGAAACCGATCGATCGGTTGGCGGTTCAACGCAGCCAGTACGCGTTGTCGATGAGTCATGGGAGGCCTCCTGAAGCCAGGACCCGAAGCGGTCCTGCGTGATGAAACAATACGGATGTTATTAATTATGATATCCGTTCAGGCCATGCTTTCGCCGAAGCGGCTGCTGACGGTGTGCGTCACAATGCGGATATCCAATAAGTGCGCCATCGGCTGTGCGAAACTGGAGTCTATTGGTGAAAGCCGCAGGTTGCGTGATGGGCGCGGACCACATAATATGGAATAGACATCCACCGGACGGGTCGATTGCGCGTATCCGGTGTCTGTCTATGTAAGACCAACGGAAAGGAACGCTGCGGTGAAACCTGCCTCCTCACGCGTTGAACGCGCCCGGCTGATCAACGGTTTGCTATTCTGCATGCCGGTGATCGTCGGGCTGTTGCTGCTGACGGTCTATCCCATCGGGGCGTCGCTATATTACAGTTTCTGCAACTATTCGGGCCTGCAGCCGCCCACATGGATCGGTCTGGCGAACTACGAGCAGATGATCAAAGATCCGTTGATCGCCAAGTCGCTCGCCAACACGGTGATCTACGCGTTGTTCAGCGTTCCTGCGGGCATCATCGTGGCCTATCTGTTGGCGGTGCTGCTCAACCAGAAGGTGCGCGGACTGGCAATCTTCCGGACGAACTTTTATCTGCCCAGTATCGTGCCGGTCGTTGCCAGCTCGGTGCTGTGGCTGTGGGTGTTGAATCCGCAATACGGCGTGATCAACAGCCTGCTGAAGGCCATCGGCATCATGGGTCCGGGATGGATGGCCGATCCCGCCTGGGCCAAGCCGGCGCTGATCCTGATGAGCACCTGGGGGACCGGCGGCACGATGATCATCTTTCTGGCCGGGCTGCAGGATGTGCCCAAGGACCTGCTGGATGCCGCTGAGCTGGACGGTGCGTCGGCCTGGTTCCGAGCTTTGCACATCACACTGCCCTTCATGAGCCCCTACATCTTCTTTTCGCTCGTGATGGGACTGATCGGTGCGTCACAATACTTTACACAGGCATACGTCATGACGGACGGAACCGGTCGCCCTGCAGAGAGCACGCTGTTCTTCGCCATGTATCTGTTCCAAAACGCGTTCCACTTCTTCAAGATGGGGTACGCCTGCTCGATGGCGTGGCTGCTGTTCCTGGTGACGCTGATCGCCACGCTGGTTGTGTTCAAGAGTTCAGCCCGCTACGTGTATTACCAGGGAGATACGAAATGAGCCACAAACCGCGCGTCTGGAGGCAGGTCACCGCTTATGTGTTGCTGGTGGTGTTCAGCCTGATCTTCATCATTCCGTTCTTCTGGCTGGTGACTACATCGTTCAAAACCAATGACAACATCAACGTGTGGCCTCCGCAGATCATTCCCAACCCATGGACCGTTGAGCACTATGTTCAGGGGCTGAACAGCATACCGTTCGGACTCTATTTGACGAACACGCTGGTGTTGTGCGTGCTGGCCACCATCGGTACCGTGCTGTCCAGTTCGCTGGTTGCGTACGGTCTGGCGCGCATCCCCTGGAAGGGCGCCAATCCGCTGTTCTGGCTGGTGCTCAGCACCATGATGCTGCCTCCGCAGGTTACAATGGTGCCGCTGTTTGCGGTGTTTACCAAACTGGGATGGGTGGATACGTTTCTGCCGCTGGTCGTTCCGGCTTTTCTGGGCAACGCGTTCTTCATCTTTTTGTTGCGTCAGTTTTTCCGCAGCATTCCGTCGGCGATCACCGAGGCGGCGGCTCTGGACGGCTGCTCGGAGTTTCAGACGTATTACAAGATCATCCTGCCGCTGGCCAAGCCGGCGCTGGCCACCGTGGCTCTGTTCACGTTCATGAACACCTGGAATGACTTCCTGGGGCCGTTGATCTATCTCTTCGACGAGCGCAAGTACACGCTCTCTTTGGGACTGCAGATGTTTCTGGGACAGTACGGCAACTATTTCGGACGTTTGATGGCGGTGTCCACGCTGGTTGTGGTGCCCATTATCGCGCTGTTCTTCTTCACCCAGAAGACGTTCATCCAGGGAATTACCATGACCGGAATCAAGGACGGCTGATCGTCCGGCATGAAACAGCGCGTAAACAGGTACAACATACCGGTTGAACCCATAATCTTTGGAGGATGACACATGAGCACACAGGACAACCTGCAGGCCGCGTTCGCCGGCGAGAGCCAGGCTAACCGTAAGTATCTGGCATTTGCGAAGAAGGCGGAGGCGGATGGGTATCCCCAGGTTGCCAAGTTGTTCCGCGCCGCCGCCGAGGCCGAAACCGTGCATGCACATGCCCATTTGCGCGTGATGGGCGGGATCAAAAGCACCGCCGAGAATCTGCAAGAGGCCATTGCGGGTGAGGCGCATGAGTTTACTTCGATGTATCCGGAGTTCGTGGCCGAGGCGGAGGCAGAGGGTAACAAGCCGGCCCTGATCAGTTGCCGCAACGCCATGGCTGTGGAAAAGACACACCACGATCTTTACGCCGAGGCGTTGGCCGCAGTACAGGCCGGTAACGATCTGGCCAGCGCATCTATCTATGTGTGCCAGGTCTGCGGGCATACGCACATTGGCGAAGCTCCTGACAGCTGCCCGGTGTGCGGTGCGAAAAAGGACCGTTTCGTAGAAGTCGCCTGATCGACTCATACGCCATCAAGGCCGGAGGGTTGCTGTGAATACTTCCTGGGTATGTCTGGTTTGCGGGTATGTGCATGTGGGCCCGGAACCTCCCGATGAATGCCCGGTGTGCGGTGCGCCTCCGGCCGATTTTGAGCGTCAGGACCAGCCGGATACGGCGCCAACGCCGACAGCCTCACCGTCAGGTGCTATCCATGTGGTGGTTGTGGGCGGAGGGATCGCGGGAGTCAGCGCGGCCGAAGCGATCCGGCAAGCCAATCCGGAAGCATCGATTACCCTCTACAGCAGGGAGGCGGAGCTTCCTTACTGGCGGATCAACCTGACCCGACTGCTGGCGGGCGAGGTGACCGCGGACTCCATGGCGCTTCACCCCGCCGACTGGTACAGCTCCCAGTCCATCGACTTGCGGCGTGGAGTCGCCGTCCGCAGTGTGATGCCCGAGGACCGGGTGGTGACACTCGATGATGGAGGAGAGGACCGCTACGACGCGCTGGTATTGGCCTGTGGCGCCCAGCCGTTTCTCCCGCCGATAGCCGGTATAGATTTGGATGGCGTACATGCCCTGCGCACCATGGCCGACTGTGAGGCGATCATCGCCGATATCCGGCCGGGCGGTCACGCCGTGGTGATAGGGGGCGGTGTATTGGGGCTGGAGGCCGCCGGTGGATTGACACGCCGCGGAATGCGGGTGACCGTCCTCGAGAACGGTGACTGGCTGCTCCCCCGCCAGTTGACCGCCGAGGCCGGCGCGCGATTGGAATCGGCCGTCACAGCCACCGGTATCACCTTGATCCATCGCGCCCAGACCGCTTCGATCGACGGCGATCCCCGGGTGCAATCGGTCACCTTGGCCGATGGGTGCCGCCTGGATGCAGACCTCGTGCTGGTGGCCACCGGTATCCGTGCGGACACGGCGCTTGCGGCTGCGGCCGGCCTGCCAATCCGGCACGGTATTCTGGTCGATGACTCGCTCAGCGCGGCGCGTGATATCTATGCCGCCGGTGACGTGGCTCAGCATGGCGATGTGTGTTACGGACTATGGGAACCCGCGCGGTACCAGGGAAGCATCGCCGGTATGAACGCTGCCGGTCAGCCCGCGCTGTTCGGCGGCATCCCTAAGGCCACCACACTGAAAGTGTTGGGCGTGGGACTGTTCAGCGTGGGCCGCGTTGAGCGATTGGCTGACGATCTGGAGATCGCCGGCGACACACCCACCGGATATGCTCGGCTGTTGTTTGCCGGCGGCCGCATGCAGGGGGCGATTTTGTACGGTGATACCAGCGCCTCGTCTGTCTGTGCCCGTGCGGTACGCGATCAGACCGACCTGAGCGGTCTGTTGGCGCTGAAGCCGACAGCGGAACAGCTGCTGATCACATTGACATCGGTGTAATCCGGCGGTTCGCCGGGAACCGCCGGACGGGCTTGTCGGGAATCAGTCGTCGGAGATCTGTACCTTTACCGGGCAGCCCTGTGCTGCAGACTGCCACGCCGCTTCGGTCAATTCGATAACGCGTAAGCCACAGACGGCAGGCGACTGCACTTCGGCCTTACCCAGGATGGCGTCGATGAAATTACGGTCAGTGGTTCCGGCGCTCGGAACGTCATCCAGTGAGGGCGTGAATGCGGGTTCGCCCAGTTTCGTCACCGTCAGTTGCCCGTTACGCACGTAGAACGCGCCTTTTTCACACCAGATGGTCACATCCTCCCACCAGGTCGGTGAGTCACCCACCACGGTCAGCGTGCCTTGGGCGCCGTTCTGGAAACGGACGGCCACAGCGGAGTTGATATCCACCGGGGTGCCACAGTTATCGATGTAGGCGCTGACGGTGTCGGCCTGGAGTCCGGTTGTCCACAGGATGATATCCAGCAGGTGGCTGCCACTGTCGTTCAACTGGCCGCCGCCGCTCAGCTCCGGGACCTGGCGCCAGGTGCCGGCTACCGCGCGTTTCCACTCCTGTGCCTGTAAAGCCGCCACGAAGGTAACTGCCCCGTATTTCCCGGATGCGATCTCCTGACGGATATACCGGTATACCGGCATGAAGTGGCGCTGGTAGCTCAACAGGAACACCTTGCCGGACGCTATGATGCGTTTCAGCAGGTCGCGCGCATGATCGGTGCGGCAGACCATGGGTTTTTCCATCAGCACGTGCATACCGGCGTTCAGGCTGTCAACGGCCTGTTCGTAATGCTGTGTATGCGGGGTCGATATGTAGACGGCGTCGATGCCCCCAGCCGCCAGCATCTCTTTGTAATCGGCGTATTCCGCGCAGTTGGTCAGTTCCGGATACCGCTGTTTTGTATTGGCTATACTAGCCGGATTGGTGTCGCAAAGCGCCACGACCTGCGCCTCGGGCACCGCCTTCAGTTGATTGAGATGGGCGTGCATCATGCCGCCGCAACCGATCAGTCCCAGTCGTACGGGTGAAGCCATGTCGAATCTCTCCCACGTGTGTGTGCCGGAGTCAGCCGGCCTTGGGGCTGTTCGCCGGCCCGGGAGACTGTTCCTGCCTGTTTTCAGGCGGTTTTACGGCGGAGTTGGAGATTCCCGAAAATGACATTCGGGCGTACCGCCGGTACGCCCGAATGTATATGGGTGTTACCAAGCGTAGTGTTCCGGGGCCTGTTTGAAACCGGGGAAGATTGCGTCAATGCGCGCATCGAGTCCGTCCGGCCAATCGATTTCGAGGGCGCGGGCCGAGCCCTTAAGCTGCTCGACCGTGCGCGGACCGATAATCGGCGCGGTAACGGCCGGGTTATGTAACAGCCAGGCGAGCGCCACATCGGCGGGCTTTTCGCCCAATTCGGCGCAGAGCGCTTCCCACTGTTCCAGTTGCGGACGGCGCTGTTCTATCTCGCGCTGGATGTGTTCGGCCGCGCGGCGTCCCTCGTTGGCTTTGGCGAGTGCACCGCCCAGTATCCCCTGTCCCAGCGGAGACCACGGGATCACGCCGACACCATAGGCCAGACAGGCCGGCAGTACCTCCAACTCAACCTCGCGCTGCACCAGGCTGTATTTGCTTTGCTCTGATACCAGTCCCAGAAAGCCGCGCTGTTTGGCCTGCTCGTTATACTGAGCAATGTTCCAAGCGGCAAAGTTGGACGATCCGAAGTACAGCACCTTGCCTTGAGCGTGAGCCCACTCGCAGAACTCCCAAACCTCGTCAACGGTGACTTCGCGCCAAATGTGGTGGAATTGATACAGATCGATATAGTCGGTCTGCAGACGTTTCAGGCTGGCGTCGAGCGCGTGTCGCATGTGCAGTTTGCTCAGGCGGGTTTCATTGGGCCATGTGCCCATGTCGTTGTACACTTTGGTCGCCAGCACCACCTTCTCGCGGCGTCCGCCTTGCGCAAACCAGCGGCCGATAATCTGCTCGGTAATCCCTTCACCCAGCTTCCAGCCGTACACATTGGCGGTGTCAAAGAAGTTGATGCCCATGTCGAGCGCTGCATCCATAATGGCCCAGCTGTCGGCCTCACTGGTGATCGGCCCGAAGTTCATTGTGCCCAGACAGAGGCGACTGACGCTGACGCCGGCACGGCCAAGATGCGTATACTGCATGTTCTGCCCTCCTGATGGCATGTTGTGGCAACACGGTTGTACCTGATGCAGTCCGTAATATGAGCCGGTATCAGGTGTTGGTAGGGAGTGATGTTCAGAATATCGAATACATTAACTGACTTCATGCGGGAGGGGCGGGAACTGGACGTCAAGGGTGTCATGAGCGTAGCGGGGCTGCTGATGGAGATGGCGTGCCGCTTACGCCGATATCGCAAGCTCACCATCGGGCTGTCCGTGGCGTCGCTGATCGATCTGGGGTACCAGACGTTGTTGCCGGTCAGCCTGAAGTACATCATGGATGACGGGCTGCTGCAACGTAACTGGCTGCTGCTGGTTCAGCTGCTGGTTGCACTCACTGTGGGGCTTTCATTGGTATGCGGATTCAGTCTGGCGCGTGATGTTTGGGTGGTGCGTCTGGGAACCAGCATACTGAACGATCTGCGCCGTGAGATATTCGACAAGATCCAGCGTCTCAGTTCGGCGTTTTTCCTGCGCACCCCGCAGGGCGATTTGTTGACACGATACACCAGCGACCTGGCGGCGATCGAGAGCGCCGTGACGGTGTATATGCCTGCCTTTGGCGTTTCCGCGCTGGGGCTGGTGCTGCAGGGCAGCCTGCTGTTCACGTTGGACTGGCGATTGGCGCTGGTGGCCATCGTCGGCATGGCGTTGGGTATCTTTGGGGTACGCAGGCTGGAGCCGGTGGCATCGTCCGCACAGTACCAGCTGCGTCAGCAACAGGCGCTGTCCACCGCCATGCTTCAGGAACAGATCAACGCACATCTGGAGATGCGGTTGTTCGGCCAGCAATCGGCTGCGCGCGACAGGTTTGTGGCAGCGCTGGACGAAGTGTTGAGTCGCAGTATGCGCGCCGGCTTATTGGGCGCATTGCTGGGGCGCGTGCCTCACCTGTCCATTCAGCTGCTGAACCTGGTGATCATTGCGGCCGGCGCGGTTCTGGTATATCGCGGTGAGATGAGCATCGGGTCGATCGTGGCCTTCAATGCGCTGTTTGCCGGTATGAGTAACTACATGGCCGGGCTGACTTGGGTGATGCCGAGATTGGTGGAATCCGCCACGGGAATGCACCGCATACGGGAGATCCTTTTGGAGCCGATCGAGCTGGATGACCTGCCGAATGCCCGTTCAATGCCGCCCCCCAGCCGCAGTCTGGATCTGTACTCCGTCACCCTGGAGTACGCGACCGGACGGCGCGCTCTGGATAACGTCACCTTGAGCATACCCGTCGGCGCTTATACGGCCATCGTGGGGCCGAGTGGATCCGGGAAAAGCTCTCTGGTCAGTCTGCTGTTACGTCAGTATGACCCAACGTTTGGATCCGTGCAGGTGGATGGCGTTGACCTGCGCGAGTATACGCGTGAGTCCTTATACGCGGCGATCGGTGTGGTCCCTCAGGAGACCGTTCTGTTCAACTCCACCATCCGAGAGAATATTCGCTACGGATTACTCGGCGCTACGGATGCACAGGTGGAACAGGCCGCCCGGATGGCCGGGTTGCACGCGTCCATCGAGACCATGCCGGAGGGGTATGACACCCCGGTTGGCGAACATGGCGGGCGTTTGAGCGGGGGACAGCGTCAGCGCGTGGCCATTGCGAGGGCATTGTTGCGTGATCCGGGGATACTGGTGCTGGATGAAGCGACTGCCGCGCTGGATGCGGCGACGGAAACCGCCATCTTCGACACGCTGGAGCAGTTGCGTACCGGCCGCACCATTGTGGTGATCACCCATCGATTGGCGCCGGTTCGCATGGCGGATCATATCCACGTGCTGGATGAGGGGCGGTTAGTGGAAAGCGGCCGTCATGATGATCTGATGCAACGAGACGGGCTGTATGCCTCACTCTGGAACAAACAGCATGCGTTCACCTTCGCGGCCGATGGATCGATCCAAATGCCGGTATTGCGCCCGCTGGGACCTGGCGCAACGGCAGAAGAGCGGTTCCTGCGGGAAGCGACGGCGCTGTTGGTTGTGGAGAACATTCCCGCCGGACAGCAGTTGATCGCCGCCGGTGATGTACCCGATCGGATGTACATGCTGGCGCGTGGTCGTGTGGCTGTACAGCCCGAGACCGGCCCCCCGACCATACTGGAGGACGGCGATCACTTTGGCGAGTTGGAGCTGTTGGGCGGCCTGCCATACCGCCAGACCTTGACCGCGATCACCCCGTGTGTCTGTCTGACGCTGTCCCGCAACGCGTTCTTTCACCTGCTGCAGCGGATGCCTCAGCTTCGAGCCGGTATGGAGGCTGCCTTGCGTGCGTACAGACAACAGTGAGGGCGCTGCTTGACAGTGTACGTACGGGCTTTTTATGCTGTAATCAGAGACGCGTGTATGCGTCGACATCAGAGACTCCAGGAGCTATCACTGCCAGTCATTCAGGTTACACATCGTTCATGAAAGGTACGGTCATTGTCGCCAGCGCCGGCAACTACATCGTGCGTGCTGACAGCGGAGAGTGGATATGCACGGCACGAGGTAACCTTAAGAAGGAGCTTGTGTTCACGGAAAGCGGCAGTCTGCCGCCGCGCGTTCAGCGTGCGAGACGCCGCCGTGTGTCCAACACAGTTGCCGTGGGTGACAGCGTGATCTTTGAGCCTACCGGTGCGGGGATCGGTGTGATCGAGGCGGTGGAACCGCGACGTACAGCTGTATTGCGGTTCGTGCCGCGTTCACGGGATGTGCAGGTGATCGCCGCGAACATCGATCTGCTGCTGGTGGTGTTTGCGGTGGCTGATCCGCGGCTGGATCCTTGGAAACTGGACCGGTTTCTGGTGGCGGCGCGGGACAGCGGACTCGAGCCATTGGTAGTCATCAACAAATGTGACCTGCAGGCAGATGATCAGGTGCTGCAATGGCTGGCGGTTTACGAGCGTATCGGGTTCGATCTGGTGTATGCCAGTGCGGCCACCGGTCAGGGCATCCGAGAACTGCAGCAGCGTGTAGCGCATCAGGGCGCCGCGTTGACCGGTCCAAGCGGCGCCGGCAAAAGCAGTTTGTTGAACCGTCTGTGTCCGGACGCCCATGCCGAGACCGGAGCGGTGGGCGCGATTACGCACTTGGGCCGTCATACCACCACACTGGCGCGCATCTATGACCTGCCCAATGGCGGGTGGGTGGCCGATACGCCCGGATTGCGCAGTTTTGAACTATGGGATGTGGACGTATCCGCGTTGCTGGCCGGGTTCCCCGATGTGGAGGAGACGATGACCGGGTGTCGCTTCAGCAACTGCAGTCATCGCTCGGAACCGGGTTGTCCGGTGTTGCAGGCGCTGGAGGAGAACCGACTGGACCGGCGGCGATACGAGAGCTATCTGACTCTTTGGAACGAGCTGCGCAGCCGTCGTGTGTAACGTCGGCAGGAAGGAAGAACCGATGAACCAACAGATCACCCAACGCATCATGCTGTTCGGAGCCTGTATACTGGCCGGGCTGTGCAGCATCGCTCAGACTGCCGAACCGGTGGCGTCCGAACCGAATGTCGCTGGTCCGCTGAACCCCACCGTACGTGTGCTGCTGACAGCGGTGACCTCACCGGTGTTGACGGTAGACAGCGATGGGTTTATTGACTGTGCGGGCGATATCGACGCGGGGGTGCAGGTGTCACCGCGTCAACGCCTCAACCTGTCGATCGATCAGCAGGCGATCATGCTGCAAGTACAAGGGCGCGTCTATTACGGACGTACCTGGCGGCTCAGCAGCGACCGTCCATTGCGTGTCCGTTCCGCCGCCGGTGTGAGTCGCCAGGTGCGTGGCGCGTTGACACTGCGCATTCGAACGGACCGCATCGAGGTCGTCAACGTGCTGCCGTTGGAGGACTACTTGCTGGGTGTCGTTCCGGCCGAGATGCCCGCGTCTTTCGCTCCGGAAGCGCTGAAAGCTCAGGCGATAGCCGCCCGTACATATGCGGTTCGGGAACGCTGGCGGTGGCTGGATCAGGAAGTCGATATGACTGATGACATACGCAGTCAAACCTACAAGGGAGTTCAGGCAGAAAACCCCGCAGCCACCGCGGCAGTACAGGCCACCGCCGGAGTCATCCTGGAACGCGATGGACGTCCATCGGATGTGATGTATTCGTCAGACTGTGGCGGTTTCACTCAGGATACCGGATGGCCCGACGCTGCGGAAGGGGGGTTGCATTACTGTGAACCGGCGCCCAATCATCGCTGGCGGCGGGTGTACACCTGGGCCGAGATCACTTCAGCTGCCGGCGCGCCCGCGGAGAACATATTGGTGGATGGACAGACAGACCGCAGCGGACGTCGGATCGATGTGACGCTGTTTGAGCGCTCACCGCGTGTGCGCGAGGTGCGGTTCACCAGCGCTACAGGCAGTTGGGTTATATCGGGAGCGATGTTGCGCGCCAAGCTCTCACTGCCCAGCAATCTGATGACTTTGACCATGCTGGATAACGACACCGTGATCGTCGAAGGAATAGGAAACGGCCACGGAAATGGCATGTGTCAATGGGGGGCGCAAGGACGCGCGCTTGCCGGCCAGACGGTGACCCAGATCCTGCAGTTCTACTTCCCGGCGGCTCAGCCAGTTCAACTCACAGAGGCGCTCTGGTCCTGGCGCCCGTTGCGCGCCCGTCAGATCAGCCGATGATAGAGCCTGTCACGCAGGATTGAGACGTACTGACCGCGAAACGAATGTCATAGCGACGCTGCATCTGCTGAGCAGCGGAAACGGCAAATGAGGTGATGGGCTATGACAGATACACCGGTGCGTATGGGGGTCGTTGGTATCGGCGCCATGGGCAGCCATCATGCGGCCTACCTGCGTGATGGGGCGATCCCTAGGGCGACGCTGAGCGCTGTGTGTGACATCGATGCCGCGCAGATGGCCGGCCTCCCCGACACGCCGCAGTTTCAAGACGCTCAAGAGATGATCGCTTCCGGCTTGGTGGATGCGGTCCTCGTGGCCACGCCACACTATGCGCATACCACGATCGGTATGGCGGTGCTGCAGGCAGGACTTCATCTGTTGGTGGAGAAGCCGATCTCGGTACACAAGGCGGATTGCGAACGGCTGATCGGCGCTTGGAAAGGCCAGGGACAGGTGTTCGCCGCCATGTTCAATCAGCGCACCACTCCGGCGTTCAAGCGGCTCAAGAAGCTGATCGAACGGGGCGAGTTCGGCCGGATCCATCGGGTGGAATGGGTCTGCACCGACTGGTTCAGGACCAATGGGTATTATGCGCAAGGCTCATGGCGAGCCACTTGGGATGGGGAGGGCGGAGGTGTGCTGCTGAACCAGGCGCCACACCAGCTGGATATGTTCACCTGGCTGTTCGGCATGCCAGACCGGGTCACTGCATTCTGCCGGTTTGGTTCCCAACACCCGATCGAAGTGGAGGACCGAGTCACGGCGTATCTGGAATATGCCAATGGTATGGAAGGCCTGTTCCTGACAGCCACCGGTGAAGCGCCGGGCACGAACCGGCTGGAGATCGCTGCGGAACGGGGGCGTGTGGTGTTGGAAGGCCAACCCATCGAATTCATCCGGAATGAGATTGAAGTGACGCCGTTCCTGGAGGACCTCAACAACGTGTGGGCGGTTCCCGACCGTTGGCGCTGTGAGATCCACGCCCCGGGCGGTGGTGGTCAGCACAAGGAGATCACCCATAACTTTGTGGATGCGATTCTCGATGGGGCGCCGCTCATCGCTCCGGCCAGTGAAGGCATCCGCAGTGTGGAGCTCGCGAACGCGATGATCTACAGCACGCTGTTGGATCGAGCGGTGGACTTACCCTTGGACGGCTCGGCCTATGAGGCTGCGCTGGGCCGGTTGCGCGCCGGCGAGACGGCCCGGCGGGGCATGCTGGCCGGGTGATCTCTTTCGGCACGGGACGGATCATCTTCCGTCCCGGCCGAACCATCAGGATGTGAGTACGATATCCACCGGATAGTCGGGATGCTCCATCAACTGGCGCAGCTGGCGGTCCAAGCTCCGGCAATCCGCGGTCAGCAGCCTGCGCAGACTGAGTGAGACGCGGCGCCCCGGACGCGGTGCAGCGGGTTGCCGATGCGCCCGTTCGACGACCTGCCGAAACACGGCGCCCCATGGCTTGATCCGATCCGCCTGGTCCGGAGGAAGCTCTCCGGCATACAGATAGGGGCTCAGCGGGTTCTGGTTGTCTGTATCCGGACGCGTGCGAATGTCCGGACCGACCAGTCCGCCGGTCTGCGTAATGCCCTCATGGGTGGGTACGTCTTTCAGCGTCCAGTTGATCCAGCCCACCGCGCATCCGCGTGTTTGCTCGATCAACGCCAGGTTCCAGTCACGCTGCTGTTCTCCGGTGTTGCCTTGCCAGTCATTGTCGCCGCCGTGCCAGCCGGTCTCGCTCATCACCACGGGCTTCCCGGTGTTCACCCGGACGCAGCGCACCGCCAGCTCCAGAAATCGAAGTTGCCTTCGCTTCATGACGGGATCCCGTGTCACTGTTTCGTACCACTCGGTGGAAAACGGAGGAATATACACCGGATAGGTATGTAACCCGATAAAGTCCACCAAGGGTGACAGGCGTTTCAGATCATTGCCTGACCATCCATACGGGCCACCATACCCGGCTGCCAGTTCGTTCCGGAATAACGGGAACGCGAAGATGATGAGATCCACGGTGATCAGGTGATTGCGGTCCACCCGACGGATCGCCTCGGCAATCCGTTGCAGCTTACGCGCATAGAGCCATCCTCGGAATGCCTGCCAGTCGGCCAGCGTGGGATCGTTCGGAGCGTTCAGGTGATCCAGATACCCGCGTGAGGTGTTCACCCGGCGCACCGGGTCATAGCCGGACTGGTGGTTCAACGCGTCCACCCACCGGTTCCAGACGGCGTCGCGGTCAGCTTTCCCGGTTGCCTGTCCCCAGGCGCGCGCGTTGTGAGTGATGGACGGGTACCGCTGCTGGAGAAACAGCTCCCAGAGCTCCCTGTCCCCGGGGTATCCCACCAGGCAGATGCCTTCGGCGTCAAGATCCCAGCAGAAGATGGTCGGATCGTCACGAAACCGTCGAGCAGCCTCCGAGAACGCCTGTACGTAGAGCGGCAGGTGCGTGTTGTCCTGCAGCACATGCTGTGGAACACGAATGTCGACATACAGCCGCAGGCCATGCTTTCTGGCCAGATTCACGATTGTTCGGCAACGCTGCCAGTCGAGATCGGAGCCTATCACGGGTGGATTTGCCTTTGGATCCACAACACGCAACGACCAGACCATCCTCAGCGTGTTGCATCCCAGTCGGGCGGCCAGGGCGAAGTCATGATCCAGCCGTTCCGGTTTTTGGTGTTCCCACCAGTTCAGCGGGTCGATTTCCGCATGCCGGTCATCCAGGTAGAACGCTCCCATCGGGGCAAACACCCGGCCATCGGCATGTGCGAACTGGAAACGATCACGTGCGACACGAATGAAGTCTGCCATCTGCTGCCTCCCGACTGTGCAGGTATCGGTGAGCCGGACGCCGAAATCAATACATATATAATAAGTGTCCGTCTACACGATCCCCTTCCCAAGGAGAGGTCCCATGAAACAACCTGTGTTGGCGGTTGTTATTTTCGCTCTCGTCGCAGGGCTGAGTGTGTCTCTTGTCGCACAACCCCGTGACCTGTACGCAGACACCTGGGACGCACGAGATGGTCTGGGGCGCACGCTGGCCGACCAGCGTATCGCAGGCCCGAGCCGTTCGAACCGAACGGTTGGGATCTTTTATTTTCTGTGGCATGGTCAGCACGGACAGCAGGGACCGTTCAACATTGAACAGCTGCTGCGTGAGAATCCGGAAAACCCGGCCTGGGGTCCTCCCGGCGCGTTTCACCATTGGTCTGAACCGGAGCTGGGATATTACATCGGCGGGGAACCCTATGTGATCCGCCGTCATGTGCAGATGCTGGAGGCGGCCGGCGTCGACATGCTGATCTGTGATGTGACAAATGGTTTTGCCTATATCGATGTCGTCAAGTCATTGTTCAGAACGCTGGATACCATTCGGGCAGAGGGCGGATGGACGCCCACGGTGGCGTTCATCGCCTGGAACAACCACTTGCGGGCTGTGGACAGCCTATGGAAGGAAGTTTACCAGAAGGACCTGGGGCGCAAGCACTGGGCCATGTGGAAGGGCAAGCCGCTGTTGCTGACAAACCCCGAAGGCCTGACGGAAGAACAACGGCAGTTCTTCACAATCCGCCAATCCTGGGCCTGGAGCGCGGCACCTTGGTTTGGCGACGGGAAGGACCGCTGGCCCTGGCTGGACCATACACCACAGAAATGGGGATGGCATGAAGCGCCTGACAAGCCGGAGTTTGTCCCGGTCGCCGTCGCTCAGCACCCTACCACCAATATTGGCCGCAGTTATCATGGTGGCAAGCAACCCCCGGAGTCGGAGTGGCGCAGCGCCGAGAAGCCGTACTTTCGCGAACAAGCCGCGCGCGCTCTGGCGGTAGACCCGGAGTTCGTGTTCATCACCGGCTGGAACGAGTGGGTGGCGCAACGTTTTGTCGCCGATAAACCCACCACCTTTATCGGCAAGCCGTTGCCGGCCGGCGGCAGCACGTTTGTGGATGCTTACAACGCCGAATACAACCGGGATATCGAGCCCGTACGCGGCCTGTACACCGATGCCTCTTACTACCAGATGGTGGACTTCATTCGGCGTTACAAGGGTGTTCGGTCATTACCCCCCGCTCGGGCGTTGACTACGCCACGCATAGACGGGCGCTTTGATGAATGGCCCTCGGTGACGCCGGTTTACCATGACAGCGTGGGAGACACCGAACACCGGAACGCTCCCGGATGGGGCGCTGCAGGGCCATATGTGGACATCAGCGGACGCAACGACATTATGGAATCCCGCATGGCGGTGACACCCACGCACCTTTATGCGTACGCCCGAACCCGGCAAGCGCTGACATCCCCTGCGGGGGATGACTGGATGCTGCTCTTTATCGATACGGATGGTGACCTCAGCACCGGTTGGAACGGGTATGAGTTGGTGATCAACCGGTCGATCCGGGGAGGCCGGCTGGGCAGCATCGAGCGGTGGACCGGACAGGGCTGGAAGCCGGTCGGTAACGCCTCGCTGGCGTTCCGCAACAACGAACTGGAACTGGCGATCCCGCGGAACCCGGTCCGTCTGTCGGGGCGTCTGAACCTGCACTTCAAGTGGGCAGATCACTGTGGGCCACTGGAGACAATTGTGACCTTTTCCGAACGGGGGGACGCCGCTCCGGACCGGCGGTACGCATACCGGTTAGAAGAACGCTGATCCGGCGTGGGGCACCCGTGCCGATTACCGGCACGGGCACTCGACTCAGATCGTTTCGACCGTTACTTCAGGAAGATAACCAGCCGGTGGGCACGCATCCACGGAGACGCCGCGTGGAGCGGACACATACAGAAGAAAACGATCCGCCTCGATGCGCCACCGAATGGTGACCGATCCCTGTGGTATTGGAACGATGCCGGAAGCCCAAGAGAGACCGCATGGCTGCGGCGCCACGCGGATGGCGTGGCATCCCGGTGTCAGGATTTCGAATCCCAATTGGCAGACAGGCAGGAAATAGGCCGGTGCGGAGCTCCAGGCGTGGCTCCAGCTGCGACTGGGCGACCAACGGCCCATCGCCCAACTGGGGAAGGTTTCCCAGCAGGTGGTCGCACCATATCGCAGCATTTCGCCCCAGAATTGACGGATCCAGTCCACGATCGTCTGGTAGCCGCCATGTTTCGCCAGCGCCTCGAAGCTGAACCACATCATGAATGGAGATCCCACGTGTGTCCAACCTTCGGGTACATCGGTGATCAGCGTGATGATGCGCGCTTCCCGTTCCGGTGGTACGACGTCACACAAATAGGCCGCCACTTGTGACTGTTGACTGAAAACGCGTCCGGGGGCTCCATCCGGCAAGATCGCATCCCGATATCCCTGTTGCATCTCGTCCCACAGCTGAGTGTTGATGGCCTGTACGATTTCCTGGGCCACACGACGGTAACGGTCGGCGCCGCTCACGCCGGCCAGATTCATCAGGTTGGCCATGCGGCGCAGCGCCAGCACGAAAAATGCATTTTCATGTGTCATGGCTCCACCGGGAGGACACTCCATATGCGCCCAATCGAGCATATTCCACGAAGGATACTGCAGCAGACCCGTCGCACCGCGTTTGGAAATCAGGAACTCGCACATGCGCTGCATGTAGGGCAGCATCTCGCGAACGAACTCCAGATCGGCGGTATAGTGGTAGTATTCATCCACCGCAATCGCCCAGAAGAAGCTCCAGTCCGGAATGTCACCGCGCCGTGCACTGGGCACATGCGACTCGGGAATGGGCCAGACATGCATCGACTCGGCGGCCAGGCGTAAACACCGCCGTGTCAGCCGACTGTCGCCAAACAGAATGTGCGCTGCCAACGACTCGTTGCGTGAGTCACCCACCCAGAATGTCTGTTCGTATGCGGGGCAGTCGACAAATGTGTCCTCCATACACAGCCGGGTCGTGCGTCGGGCGATTTCGTATGTCTGGTTCAGTGTCCCGTCGCTGCAGCGAAAGTCGCCCCGGTACAGCACTGGATAGGTGTTGCGGTAACACCCGATCCAACGCACACGCACCGGTCGGGATGCCGAGCGGATGGTTACCTGTAGATACCGGAACGCCCGCCTGACTTCACTGCTGAAGCGTTGCCAACCGCTGCATGTGGTGTACCGCAGCGTATTG
Source organism: uncultured bacterium (assembly GCA_964650005.1). GTDB lineage: Bacteria > Armatimonadota > HRBIN16 > HRBIN16 > HRBIN16 > CAZHSN01. The sequence goes on from CAZYPZ010000018.1 coordinate 73,635, forward strand.
TTCAGGTTGTCCGTCCAGTTCCATTGGCCGTCAACAATCGCCTCGAAACCGTTACAGTCGATAATCGTGCCCGCCTCGGCATCCAGTTCCCAAGCGATGTGCCCCACAATCTCGCGCCCGAAATCCAGCAGCAACTCGGTGTCGGCGTCCGCGGAGGGATTGACGGTGCAGTATTCGGCGCTGAGCGAGGTCAACGCCTCAGGACTCTCCAGATTCGCCCAAGCATCGCCTCTATCACGGCGCAGGTTGCTGAGAGCGAACACATCGACCGGGCACTCGCTCCACGGGATGGGTCTCATGTGCGGCAGCCACTGACTGAGTTCCTCTGTGCTGCGGGCGCTCCAAATCGCCTCCGCTTCCGGCTCAGTCCATTGTTGGCACCTCCAGACGGCAGCCGGACCGATGGATGAGCCGTCCGGAGGCGTTATCTGCAACTCGGCGTCGGTGTCGAAACACCAGGAGGGCATCGACTGGACGATCTGCTGTCTGACCAGCAACAGGTTGGATCCGGCCTTCAGGTGCAGCATCGTGCGGTCGCTATGTGTGTCGAATGTTACCGGTTCGCCGTTCAGCCGCGCCGCTTCGAACCCATCCAGGCCGAAGGTGGCGTTTAACCGGATCCACGGCACATCCAAGGGGTTGTCCACGGTTAAGGACATGGCGATGAGTGCAGACCACCCGGCGCCAAATACCTCAGGGGCTTCCGGTATTACCTCCCGCATCGCATCCCACAGATCCATCATGACCGTGTAGCGGGGCGGCAGTGTCCGGCGTGCGCTGATGATGTTCCGCACACACAGAGGTTCACGTGTTGCCGTCGGGATGTCCCGAGCGACCATCTGCCCGAATGGCTCCATTCCTACTGGCCCCATCACCTGCGCGGCGGACCATTTACTGTCGTCGTATTCGGGCAGTTGCCACCCTTCGCTAACAGAACGGGCGTCGTACTGTTCGGTAAACGCCAGCGCCCAAGCCAGTCGGGGTACGTCACGCCGGAAGCCGGCATGCAGAGCGCATCGCCACGACGTATCGGTGACCACCGACCCGTTCGGGGTCTGAAGGTTCGCCAACAGGCCTCCGGGTCCACCTTCATACTGTCCGTTGACTATGCCCCATCGCATCACCAACACCGCCAACAGATTGTCGCCGGGGTGCGCCCACGCCGACAGGTCATACCGGTCGTACTGCTTGAACCGGTTCCAGCTCCGGGCAGGGCCTTCCCCTATCCGCTGTCCGTTGAACCACACTACATAGCGGCTGTCTGCGGAAATCATCAGCGGCAGTTCATCGGGCACGGTATCGAGTGTAAAGCTCTTACGGAAACAGAGATACACGTTCCGGCCGCCGGGATCATCCGTTGACCAGATCCAGGAGGCATGCGCCCATGGGTCCATCTCGGCACTCCTCAGGGTGATGATGTCTTACCTTGCAGTGTACCAATCGGTTAGAATATGTACCATCTGGTGCATATTTGGAGGCAACCTGTGCAGCATTGGATCGTGGCATTCCTCATCGTTGCGGCCAGTCTGGCGCCATGCCTGGCCATCGCCCGGCAACAACCCGGAAATCCGCCGCTTGCCTCCGGTTTATATAACTTCCAAGGCGTGCCGTTTGACGACTGGACGCTGACCGGCGTGCTGGATCCGCGCGTGACCGGAATGGACATCTATTGCACTTGGACGGAACTGGAACCGCGTGCCGGACAACCGCGATGGGATTGGCTGGAACGAACCTGTGAACCCTGGTGGAGACGTGGTAAACAGGTGGCGCTGCGGGTGGCATCCGGAGGGCATCGAGCCCAAGGGACCCCCGAGTGGGTGTTTACCCGCGGTGTCCGGCGGGTTACCGCCGGCGCTCCTTTCGCCGATTTCGAACATGATACGGATGGGTTTGAGCTGCTGAACGGGGCGCAACGCGTGGACACGGACGACCCGCCGGCTGCAGGACGCGTTGTGGTGCGCTCTCTTCGCCCGGGGGGAATCTTGCGATCGCCCGTCGATTGGTCGCTTCCCTCCGGTGAGCAGGTCACCGTCTCCGTGGATATCCGATGCCGCCGGTCAGGCCGTCTGGCACTGTGCCTCTATCCCCCATCGGGCAAGGGGCAGCGTCTCACCACCTGGAAGTTGAAGGCAGGGGCCAGCGGTCCATTGGAGTACACCTTCCAAGTCCCTTTCCGGGAGGGGATGCGCTTTCAGCTGGATGGCGACCGGACGCTGGGAGTGGATGTAGATAATATACTGCTGACCAGGCGATGGGACTGTCCCGAGACCTACCCTGTCTACTGGCAACCGGCGTTTCGCGTGGAGCTGGAATCACTGGTCCGGCGCCTGGCGCAGCGTTATGCCGGACAACGACGGTTCGCGTTCTTCTCGGTGAACGGTATCGGGCGATGGGACGAGGCGATGATCAATACCGGCGACTCCTGGAATGACACAAGCCTCAAGCGGCAATGGCTGGCCCAGGGATACACACCCGAAGGCTATCTGGATCATCTCATCTGGGCCATGGATGTATGGCGGCGTCATTTCCCACACGATCACCTGGCGTTGATGACCGCCTATGCGTTCAATGACCCTCAGTGGACCCCCTGGCTGTGTTACCGCATGTGCGAAGAGGCAGCCAAACGCGGCATTCACATCAAACAAAACGGGTGGAGCGGCAAGTACTCGCAATGGGATAACAGCTTTCAATTCTCGTGGGCGCCCGCCCGGTTAGGCGTACGCCCGATTTACGAGCCGGGCACCGGGCCGTCAGGTATGGAGCTCGAAACGACCGAAGGATATATGTTGCGTGCGTTCTTGGATGACAGCTCTCTGCTGAGCTGGTATGTTCCTGACCTTCGCGACCCCGCTCAGCAAGGGGGGATCGATCTGGCCGCGATGGGCATAGGTCATCGCTGGAACACCTGGTTCACCCGACTGAGGTCCTATGCGGTGAGTTATCAGAAACGGCCCGACAGGGTCACGGAGCATCGGAACCTGTTTATGGGTATTACGCAGTTTCAGGATCCGGACTGGCTGCAGCGCAGCTTGGGAGGCGGTCAGGGAGCGGGGGTGTACCAGTGGATATCCGGTGAGTGGGCGCTGCGTACCGATGTGGCTTCAGGCAACAGATATCTGTATCTGGATCTGGATGACCGCGCCGTTTGGGCGGGGCTGCAGGGGGCATCGCTGGCGATCCGCTATCTGGATCAGGGGAATCAGCCGTTCTTCGTGGAAGGATATGATCACCGGCACGCCGAGTGGCGTACACTATTCGAAATCCCCCGAAGGGACTCCGGGCAGTGGATAGTCTTTCGTTCGCTTCTGCCGGTATGGAATACCCGACATCCAATGGACCTGACCAACAATGAGTGGAAGGACCTTCGGGTGGCGGCCACCGCACAGGACGTGGTGCTCACGGATATGCAGCTGCAGTTCCTCAGAGACGTCGATTGGCGCGAAGAGCCATCGGTATCCCGAGAACCGGCGGAAGGCGTCCACCGGCTGACGCCCGGTGAGTCGCTGCAGGTCACGCTGCAACGTCCGGATGAGCTGACCGCCTCGATCCACATACCGATGTGGCGTCCCGACCGTTCGGCTTGCACTGTCGAGGTGGACGTGGCCGGCGACGGCGAGGAAGCCCCGACCGTGACCCGGCAATTCGCCATGGTAAGCGATGGCGAATGGCTGCGTATTCCATGGCCTGTGGCCGCCCGAACGGCGCATGTAACGCTGAGGGTGGTGTCTGGTGAGGCGGGTTGGAGACTGACCGCGCAGGGCCAGCCTGCCTGGCGCATGTGCCGCTGGCAGGTACTGAACAGTACAGCGGCGGCAGGCGTTGAGATTGAGCGGTCTGCAGATGCCCCTGTCATCTTACAGGTTGATCGGCCCTGGTGTGCGCTGAGACTGCATGTGGCTTCCGCCTTGGATACGGGCATCACTATAGTGATAGAGCGATGGCTGGATGCCTGGCAGCCGGTTACTAAACTAGCGGTTTCACCACCTCAAGCGTCCAGCATCTTCATCCCCACAGGCCCCTTGCCGCCGGGACGCTACCGGATACTCATGAAGCCAGACGATCCGGTGCGACACGCGCAAGGCCTTGGCGCATCCTTGGAGCCGGTATACCTTGTGTCCTCCAACGGCGAGGCATCCAGCTGGGACGGAACGGAGCAGCCGCATGGATTGATTGTTGAACAGCATAAGTGGAGCGATCCAGATTGGCCCGGAACCGCACGGGACGTTCCTCTGTCAAGGCCTTATCAACCGACAGAGGGCAGTCATGTGGTGTTCCGGATGACGAACAGCAGCCCGGCTCCGGTGGCCAGACTGTTCTGGCGGGGTGCAGGGGAACTCTGGGATGCCAGCCGCAGTGTGGATGTGCCTGTACTTCCGAATGACTCCCAGCCGCGCAGTTACACTGCACGGTTACCGCGATCAACTGCGGCGATCACTGAATTGCGGTTGGAGCTGGTGAACTTTTGGCCCGAAAGCGGACACGCGAGGCTGCACTGGATGGAGTTACGGGATCCTCTGTTGATGCAAGCCGAGTGGACCACCACCGAACGGCAGACCAACGGCCACTGGAATCGCCAGTTCGGGCTGCAGGAGATGACCCCGGAGCAGACGGGCTGGCGTGGCCAGTGGCGCGGCGACATGGGAAGTGTTCGCGCTGTGAGCTGCCTGTCCACCAGCGGATGGGGTCGCGCAGCGGACGCTTCCCATGTGGTTCGGCTCCGCTGGACGCCTCCGGCCGGTGCGGCGTGCGTACAGTGGAGATGGAGAAAAGACGGTCAACCGTGTGTCGTGTCAGCGCCGGTCCTGGCGAGCGGTCAGACCATATCCACGCTGTTGCCGGTTGGAACACATCCCGATTGGACCGCTGGCGCGGTCTCTCAACAGGTCGCCCTGTTGGGATGGCCTCCGGACGGCGTGCCTTCGGAGACGATGTGGAATGCTGCGGAGTTGCTGGAGACTCACCCTGTAGCGACCCAACCGCTGGATCGGTTGGGCGCACCAGGCCGGATGCAGTGGGTTTGGCGTCCGGCGCTGCAAGCAGGGGACGATCAGATGCTTCGCCTGGATCTGTCTCCCGGATCAGGGTACGGCGTGGTGCAAATCCGCTGGAAGACCTCATCAGGCTCCGGTGAGCAGACCATACCTATATATAAAGGTATGTCAACGATCTGGCTTCCGGTGGGGGAGCATCCGCAATGGCGCGGAAGTATCACGTCTATTCGCGCATCGGTTTCAAATGGCAGCGATGTCTTGCTGACAGGATGGGGCGTATATACAGGGCAGGTTGTGGATGCCCGCCCATTCGGCGCGTCCGCTATTCGCGGCGATCTGGCCGGATGGACCTGCGGGGGCGTGTTTCACTCCCCACGGGTGCCTGCCACCGGCGGATTGCGCGTCTCGGCGTCTGCGGGTGGTACGGGCTGGTTTGAACGTACCGTGCAGATTCCGGACCGCCCCTTTCCATCGGTTGTATGGTTGCGCATTCGGGCGCACATCCCGACGTCGACACCGGTTGGCGCCCGCCTGATCATCCAGAGCGCCTCGGCAGCCGATCTGCAGACGGCGTTTTCGCTGAGTCCTGAGGGTGACGGACAGGTGGATACTCTCGTACCGCTTTCGGCAGGTGTGGTATCAGCTGGCGCGTTGAAGTTGCGGTTGGAGATCGATGTGCCCAACGCCATGGATTGCACGCTCGATCAGATTCTGTTGGGAAGCTGTGACGGGTACACTTCACACAATACCAATCTGGAGGATCGATGATGAGTCCCGCCTATTACGCGCTGCCACCCGAGGTTGCCCAAAGCGATGTTCCCGAAAACGGCATTCTGAGCCGCACGCTCTTCGAGGATGATCACCAACGGATCATGGTGTTCGCGTTCGACACCGGTCAGCAGTTGTCGGAGCACACGGCTTCAGTGCCTGCCACCATTCAGATCCTGCGGGGCGAAGCACAAGTGACCCTCGGCGGCGATACCTTTTCCGCCGGACCGGGCAGCCTGTTCTACATGCAGCCTGAGCTGAAGCATGCGATTGTGGCTCGGTCGCCCCTGGTCATGCTGTTGACCATGGGCCGCTGAATCCGTGTTTGTGCCGTCGACCCGGAGTGCGGAGACCCCTGGCCGGCAGGGTGTCGGGTGTTTGGACGCGTTCAGTTTCCGGCAGCGCCGAAGCTGCGATCGATGATCAGGTAGTCGAACAGTGTGACCGCGCCATCACCATCCAGATCGGCCATACGATGCGCGGTGCCGAACGCGCCATCCAGCGCCAGGTAGTCGAACAGCGTGATTGCATTGTCACCGTCGGCGTCGCCATTCACCAGTTGTACGTTGACAGGCCCCTGGGTTGGGACTACGTTCGGGATTTGTGTCCATAGGAAGTGCTCGGCTCCGTAGCGCACCGTAAAGGGCGGGCGACTGTAGAGATCCAGTTGATAAGCGCCATCGGCACCTACCGACACAATCGCGCGCTCTTGCGGCTCGACGGCGCTTGGATCACCGATCTGTACAAACAGCGGCCAACCGGTCGGCGAACCGATATCCGGCAATGTGGCGGTTCCGGTCAAGGTGGTTACCCGTCGTCGCAATGCAACCGTGGAGTACCCTCCTGCGCTGACGCCCACGAATCCGCTGTTCGGTTGTGGCACAGCACATTGCCGATCGCTGTTTTCTCCCCAGCAGACAATACTGCCGTCAATCTTCAGCCCTGCCGAGTGGAAGTATCCCGCGGATATTGCCACAAAATCACTGTTTGGCTCCGGGACAGAGCATTGGCCAAAAGAGTTATCGCCCCAACAGACCACACTCGAGTCATCCTTGAGTCCGATAGTATGGTTCAGGCCTGCGGCCACCGCCACAAATCCGGCGTTCATTGGCGGCACGCTGCACTGCCCGTATGAGTTGTCACCCCAACAAAGCACGCCTCCATTAGTTTTCACACCTGCTGTATGAAACATGCCTGCCGCCACGGAATAGAACCTCGCGTCCGGCTCAGGGATATTGCATTGACCGTACCCGTTGTATCCCCAACAGACAGCGCTTCGGTCTGCCTTCAGACCCACTGTATGAAACCCGCCGGCGGCCACGTTCCGGAACGAGAGATTTGGTGATGGTACGTTACATTGATTGTTGCTGTTGTCTCCCCAACAGGTGATTGCGCCGCTGATCCGCACCCCGGCTGTATGCCTATCCCCTGCGGAGATCGCAATGAACCCATTGATAGGGGCCGGTACATTGCATTGGCCGTACCAGTTAGCGCCCCAGCAGACGACGCTGCCGTCTTCTTTCAGGCCGGCTTGGTGCCATCGACCGGCAGCCACCTTACTGAAGCCGCTGTTAGGTGCGGGAATGTTACATTGGATGTACGTGTTTTCACCCCAACACACCACGTGACCGTCGCGTTTTACCCCGACTGTGTGAAAACGTCCAGCAGCTACCGTTGCGAATTCGGAGTTTGGTGCGGGTACATCGCATCGTCCTGACTCGTTCAATCCCCAGCAGATGATGCTACCGTCCGTCTTCAACCCGGCCATATGGTTGTCTCCAGCCGATATGGCCGTAAAATCACTGTTCGGAGCGGGCACGCTGGCCTGTCCGTAATAGTTGTAGCCCCAGCAGGCTATGCTGCCGTCCTCCTTCAATGCGGCTGTGAAGTACCCGCCTGCGGTTATCTGTTTGAACCGGCTGTTCGGGTCACTTGGTCCGGAACACTGTCCATGCAGGTTGCTTCCCCAGCAGAGCACCTGTCCGTCCTGTTTCAGCGCCACCGTGTGCTCGATACCCGCGGCTATCGCCATGAACCCGGTGTTCGGCGATGGAACAGTACACTGACCCGCAGTATTGTTGCCCCAGCAAATAACTTGACCATCTGTTTTCAGACCAACGGTATGGTGGGCGCCTGCGACTACTGCTTTGAACCCGCTGTTTGGTTCCGGCACGTTGCACTGTCCACTGGAGTTGTTACCCCAACAGACGATACGGCCATCACGAGTTACTGCCGCTGAGTGGATCCAACCGGCAGCCACTGCGATGAAGTCTTTGTTGGGGGATGGTACCAAACACTGGCCATATTCATTGGATCCCCAGCAGACGATGCTTCCATCCCGCTTCAGGGCAACCGTGTGGCTCATACCTGCCGAAATGCTTGTGACGTGCTCCAATTCACGCGGGGCGGCCCGTTCCTTACCCCAGACTTCCACGCTGGTTATGGAATCCGCAAGATAGCCGGGTGCGGGGCAGACCACCAAGGCTGTTATCAGGCATGCCAAGATCCATGCACTGAGCGCCTGAGCGCCCTCTTTTCGATGCATAAGAATCATCTGGGTTGCCTCCTATGGCGGAAAGGTTCAGGCCGTTTGTTGATATAAGATGTTATCAGAATAACGTGACAAGTAAAAGAGGCTACATTATCATGTTGCGTATAGATTGAACCGGACATGGTCAGGCGATGTGTGCATGTATACAGAGAGATACGCCGGGGATGTGGTGCGGCTGGACCGTGAGGAAGGGCAAAAACACAGGCCCGGAGTGTAGACCTCCAGGCCTGTGCAATCCCCGTGTCGTGTTTTATGGACCGGGAGTTGTACTGGGTGTACTGGGTGCAGGCAGCTTGATGTTTACCGTGACGTTTTGCTGGTTGCGGAACACCGTCTGACCGTAGAAACCGATGCCGGCGCCTTCGATCATCACATCATAAGCACGAGCTTCACAGTCCGTCAGGATGGCAACTCCGTTAGTTACCGTGGCCTGGATGTGACCGGGCTTCTTGGGATCGATGCTGTGACCGAATACCATTGCGTTGGAGACTGGTCTATCGTTGTGGTCCCGAACGTTGAGGGTAATCGTGCCCTTGGGTGGAGCGGGGGTATCGCCAAATACCACCACAGTTGTTTTGACCTGATTGGCGCCATCATCCGAGAACGTAGCGGCCGTACCCGTGGCGGCGCCAAATGTCGCGGTCGCGGTCATGTTGCCCCCGGGAACCCCTCGGAACAAAACCTCTCCCTTCGCATCCGAGGTGCCTCGGCCCTGCCAAGCTCCTGCCCCCGTGGACGGATTCAGAGTGACGCTGACTTGGGCGCCCGGCAGAGGACGTCCGGTCTCGTTGAGCACGATGACCCGGATATTCTGGTTGCTTACGATGGGTTTGTCAAGGTTATACGTGGAAAAATGGGTGACATCCGCGAAGTAGCGAACGACGCCCCCATCAACCTGTCGAGTCGCGACACCTTCCTGAGTCCATATACCTGTGGCTTTGTTGAGCGACCAGAGCGGTATGGTGGGAGTGCCTGGATCAGCAGTCGGACTGACCGGAATGTAGATCCGGGCAGTGGATCCCTCTTTGATTCTCAGATCGCGCCCTGTGCTGTCTTTGATCTCGACGGTGATGATGCCGAAGCTCTCCAGTCCGACAGCTGCCGCTCCCGGCGCAGGTGCGCCCATGAACAAGCCCGGAAACACGTCCTCATATTGGGGGTCACCCGGCAATGAGCAGGTGACTCGCACATCGGCGGTGGCCACGGCAGTACCGGCAGGATCGACGATCACCCCCGGTTCGAATACAACGGACCCTTCCAGGCCATCTCCGCGCACATGGTTTACCCATCCACCGGCAGCCGCGTTGAACGCTGCCGTGCGTACGCCCACAGGCGCCATAACCGCGGCTACAGTCGCTGCGGACGTGCCCGTTGTCACCATGCGACTATTCGGGGCGAAGTCGGCATGCGTGAATTCGACAGATACCACGCTGTTGGCGGGCACATTCAATCCCGTGAATTGACCGGCCGCGTTGGTCTGAACCGTGGCACCTCCGGCGCGCACAGCCACGTTGGCCACTGGTGCACCGGCGGTGTCGACCACCGTGCCGGTCAGTGCGACGGTGGCTGGCGTGTCTCCTCCGCCTCCGCCCCCGCAGCCTGCCAGGCCAATTGCCAGCAGTGCAGGCAATAACATCCAGAGACGTTTCATGGTCGTCCTGTCCTCCTTAGTCCAGCGCGGCGGGACTGCCGCACCATATGTCAACATTGTACCGCACATGCGCGCTGGGCCGTACAAATCGATATTTAACATTACAGGTAGCAAGACCGCACAAGGATTGGACATATCAATATCCTCAAGGCAGAACGGGTCAACTGTAGAACTGCGTTGAGTTGTGTTCTGTCGTGAATCCGCGTACCATACTGTCCAGTCATGCTATTCCCACCGCAACTGCAGGAGGCGACTCATGAACCAGGCCATCCACCTCATTGCGAACTCGCACATCGATCCGGTGTGGCTTTGGGACCGCTACGAAGGCGTCGATGAAGTGATCAACACGTTTCGCTCCGCTTGTGACCGATTGGATGAATATCCGGACTTGACGTTCACGGCCAGTTCGGCGCTGTTTTACAGATGGGTGGCGGATCTGGCGCCGGAAGTGCTGCACCGCATACGTCAGCATGTTCAAAATGGACGCTGGGAAGCCGCCGCCGGCTGGCTGGTGGAGGCCGATACCAATTTGCCTCTGCGTGAGAGCTTTTTACACAGCGCGCGGATATCACGCCAATGGCTGCGCGATCTGTTGGACACAGACACTCCGGTGGCGTATTCTCCGGATACCTTTGGCCATCCTGCGGCCCTTCCAGCGGTGCTGAACGAAACGGGCTTTCGGTACTATCTGTTCTGCCGACCCGGCGCACATGAGAACCCGGATCTTCCTGCCAATCTGTTCTGGTGGGAATACCAAGGATGTCGGGTGTTGTGTCAGCGTGTACGATACCACTATTCGCAAGGGTCGCATCCCGATGTGGCGCGGATGGAACAGCGGCTGTCCGATCCGCTGCTGCTGCAACACGGGTTGGGGTTGTTCATGTTTGGCGTGGGAGATCATGGAGGCGGACCGACTAAGGCGGAGATAGACGCCTTGCTGGAACTGGCCTGTGCTCATCCGGAATGGAACATGCGCTTCTCGTCCTGTCTAAACTATTTCAAACAGGCTGAGACGCTGCCGGATATCCCCACGTGGGAAGGTGATTTGCACTATCACGCGGTGGGCTGCTATTCGGTAAACGCCGCCATCAAGCAGGCGGTGCGCGGCTGTGAACGGATGCTGCTGCATGCCGAACGTGCGGAAGCGTTGAGCGGCGCCGTGTGCGATGATGATGCCGACTGGACGGAGACGGTTTTTCACCAGTTTCATGACATCCTTCCGGGGTCCTGTTCACCGGAGGCGGCGGACCAGGCGTTGCGTTCGCTGAGCGGCGTTCATAGCCGTGCCGAACAACGCGTGTACCGAGCGATCAAAACGTTATCGCGCCGGGTTCCGCCAACGGTGCCCGAGGGAGAGTTCCGGATCGTCAATACCTTGGATACGCCCGTTACCGCTCCGCTGGAGATCGAGAGCTTTATGTACTTCCGCCCGGGGGCGCCGTTCGGTGTTATAGGCGGTGCCCCATTGCCCATACAACAGATCACCCCGTCGGTGTGGTGTGCAAACCGGCGCTGGCTGTTCGTTGACACGTTGCAGCCCGGCGAAGTGCGACGGTATGGATTTGACACATCCGTGGAGCCGGCGCCGTATGACGCCGATGCGTTCCTCTATAAACCCGGCAGCAGTGTGGGATACGATCACGCTCGGATCGCGGCCGATCTGATCCCCTGGTTCAATGGTGTGCCGGCCCTGGCTGATGCGCCCGTTTTCGGTGTGCAGTGTGACTCTACCGATACATGGAGCCATGGCGTGGAGGGCTACGGACCGTCGACCAGCCGATTTACATTGACCCAGTGTGCTGTGGCCAAGGGTCCGGTGGCGCAGTCGCTTTGTACCCAATGGCGCTTCAGCAACTCACGGGTCGAGTTGACCGCGCGCGTGTATGCCGACTTGCCGTATATGGATTGGCAATTGGCAGTTTTCTGGGCCGAAGATCGCAGCATCTTGAAGCTGGAACTACCGCTCAGCGGTGAACCGGGACGTTTCGAGGTGCAGACCGCGGGCGGCAGCACCTGGAAAGAGCGTGACGGCAGAGAGGAACCCCTGCATACCTGGGTGCGTGCCGGCGGCGTGGGCATACTGCAGGATGGCGCGTTCGCGTGCGACCTGCGTCAAGGAATGCTGCGTATCACGCTGTTGCGGTCCAGCTTGTATGGATACGACCAGGGGTATACGCCTGATGCGTTGGGACCGTTGCGCCACACTGACCAGGGATGGCGGCGATTCCGGCTGCGCTGGTATCGAGACGAGCAGTTGCAGCCCGCCGAGTGGGATAGACGTGCGGCTGCATTTCTAGAGCCGTGTACGGTAATCCGCGAAAACGGGTGACGATCGAGCCTCTGTACCTGCGGGGTATCAGAGGCCCTTGACAGAACCACCCGATTGGGTCTATAGTTGTGTTATCCGTAGTTGTTACGGATGTGGGCGATTTGGATCGCTTTCCTACCTCAGGAGACCGGCTCGGCAGTGCGGGTTGGCAGAACGTGTTGTCGCCCCTGCTGCAGTGAACCGGATCTGTTCTATTCGGGAGGAACTGCATTGCCGGAAACCTATTTGGCCCATTCAGCCAATGAAGCGGGCATCGTACAGACACAGTACGCACATCTTGCCGGGGTTGCGGCATTGGCCGAACAGTTTGCCAGCGCTTGGGGTGGTGAGGAAGAAGCGCGGCTGGCGGGTCTGCTGCATGATTTGGGGAAATACGGCGAACGGTTTCAGGCCCGGATACGTGGAGAGGGATCACACATCGACCATTGGTCGGCTGGCGCTTGGGAAGCGCTGACAAGATACCAGGCTTTAGCGGCTGCGTTGTGTATCGAAGCGCACCATATAGGCCTTCAACCAGCCAATAAACAACGTCTGCTGGGTTTGAAACCTCAGACACTTCAGACAAACCATCCGCTTCAGCTACAGCTTTCAACCGACACGTTTGAGCTCCTGACCAAACGTTTGGAGCAAGATGGGATCCATCCGGATAAGCCATCTAATGTGCATTATTGCCAGATCCAGTGTTCCGCTACCGCTATGCTGGATGTTCGCATGCTGTACTCCACCTTGGTGGACGCCGATTTCTTGGATACCGAAGCCCACTTCAACACAATCGACCCCGAACGGCCGTATGTGCGCCCGGTGGGCTTGGAGCTGCAGCCGGAGAGAGCGCTTGAGTGTGTGTTGAGCTACGTCGCGCATTTGGACAGCCGCGGATCCGCTTCCATTAATACACTTCGCAATGATCTGCTGAACGCCAGCCTGAAGGCTGCCGAACTCGAACGGGGCGTGTTTACGCTTTCGGCGCCCACGGGCAGTGGTAAAACACTGGCCATGCTGGCGTTTGCTTTGAAACATGCCGCTTTGCATGGTCTTAGGCGTATAGTGTTGGCTGTGCCGTATTTGACGATCATCGAACAGACGGCTGAAGTCTATCGGCGGATCCTGGAACCGGAGTTTGGCATTCACTACGTGCTGGAGCATCACAGTTTGGCGGGCACCCGTTCGGAATCCGGTTATTCAGATGATCAGGGCCCCGAAGGGCAAGCACGTCTGCTGGCGCAAAATTGGGATGCGCCTGTCATTCTGACGACCGATGTCCAGCTGCTTGAATCACTGCACGCTGACCGTCCCGGGGCTTGTCGGAAGTTGCACCGGATCGCAAACAGTCTATTGCTTTTTGACGAAGCGCAGGCGATACCGGCCAGCCTGGCCTGTCCCACGCTGGCGGCGTTGTCACATCTGACAAATCGGTACGGTTGCAGCGTGTTATTCGCCACCGCGACACAGCCTGCTTTTGATGCCTTTGATGAGGCGGTCAAAAAGTTGGGCGCTTCTGGCTGGCAACCTCGGGAGGTTGTACCGGCATCGCTGGGTCTGTATGACAGGGCGCGTCGGGTTGAGATGATATGGTGTGGTGATGGTCAGCAAGACACGGAAGAGAGCCTGATTGACCGGCTGCTGGAGCACCGGCAGGTACTTTGTGTGGTGAACACGAAACGCCTGGCATTGAAACTGCTGCATCGGATGCGGCTTGTGTTGGGTGATGGGCTGTTTCACCTGTCGACCAATATGTGTCCCGCTCATCGCCAGGACGTGTTAGCCCGGGTGCGTGAGCGGCTGTTGTCGCCGTCCGCTCGGTGTGTGCTGGTCGCCACGCAGTGCATCGAAGCCGGGGTGGACATCGACTTTCCGGTGGTATTCCGTGAGATGGCCCCGCTGGAGGCCATTGCACAGGCGGCCGGACGCTGTAATCGCAACGGACGCATGCCGGAATCCGGATTGGTGGAAGTGTTCTCGATGGACTCGGAATGCCTGCACTGGCCCAATCGTGCCTATCGGCAAGCCACCGACATTACATGGTCGTTATTACGCGAATTGGGCGATGAGCAGATGGACATCGATAATCCTGAGCTTTTTCGACGGTACTACAGCACTTTGTATAACATAGCACGGCCTGAAACACACCATCAGCCCCTTTTGGACGCCATTCAGATACAGCATTTCCCCGAGGTGGCCAAGGAATACCGGTTGATCGAGCAAAATACAGTGAATGTGTTGGTGCCCTATGACATGGAGCGGTTCACCAGCCTGGCTGAACAGGTTCGACAGCGGGGATTGACAGCCCGCTGGATGCGGGACGCCCAGCCGTTTACGGTGTCGGTATTTCGGCCAAAGCCCAGTGACCCCATTATGGGGCAGATGGAACAGATCAAGACCAACCCCAGTCCAAAAGCGCCTTTATCGGAACACTGGTACCTGTACTGTCATCCGCCGGGTTATGACCGGGAATTGCTGGGGTTGTGTGCAGAAGACAGTAAACCGATATGGATCGCCTGATCGAGGAGGTTGAATGAATGACACCTACCACACACATATTGGAGGTATGGGGTGATCTGGCCTGCTTCACCCGACCGGAAATGAAGGTGGAGCGTTTCAGTTACCCGGTGATCACCCCATCCGCCGCGCGCGCCATTTTTGACGCCATCTATTACAAGCCGAAGTTTCGCTGGCAGGTCACCCGTGTAGATGTGCTGCAAGAACCGATGTATATTGCGCTGCGCCGTAACGAGACCAAAGAAAAGGCCAACGTCAACTCAGTCAAGAAATGGATGAAGGGGGAAGAGGTCGTTCCGATCTTCACGGATCTTGACCGTGAGAGTGCAGGCACCGATCAGAAAGGGCGAACCCAGCGTCAGACGATGGCTTTGAAGAATGTGCATTACCGGTTGTATGCACATGCCGTGTTATGGAATGGTTCTGAACAGGATCAGATCGCCATCGATTCGCAGTTCCGCAGGCGTGCGGCGCGTGGACAATGTATCTACCAACCCTATCTGGGATGCCGCGAGTTTCCAGCCTACTTTGAGCTGTTGGAAGATACTCCTGAACAGACCACGAATATCAATAATATCAATATCGATATAGGCTGGATGTTGTATGACGTGTTTGACCTGTCGCAGCCCGGTAGTTGGGATTCGCCAGCTTGTATCAGCCTGTTTCATGCCGCCGTTAAGTCGGGTGTAATGACAATCCCCGAATACACAAATGATTCCGTGCGTAAGGCTGCACCGGTGGTTCATTTGGGAGCCGAAACAGACGGCAATGATTTACAGATGCATTTCGATATGTAAGGCCAAACAGGAGGTGAATCATGTTAACCCGGATTATTCATAAAAGCACAAACTCGCAGGAAAAGGGCCAGGCTCCGCC
>CAZYPZ010000019.1:0-85917 GCA_964650005.1 uncultured bacterium
CTCAATCCGCATGTCAACCGGCGAAGTCTGGCAAATTCATGAATAATCCGGGCATATGACGATGCGGCGCTCTACCTCATCGATGCCGGTGCGATCGACTCGGATCTGGTGCAGCACGATTGCACAGCGCGTCTGGCGGAGGCTGAAGCGCTGCGGAAGTCCCTGCAGGATCAGATGACCGCACATCCGCAGCTTCAGGCGGAGTGGGAGGAGGCCATCGCCGCGCTTTCAGAGCCTGTCCGGCGGATCGGCGCCAGCTCACTGGCGGAGGGGGTGGCGCTCTACAGCCAATTGAACCGGGTGCGGAAGGGGTTGCGTGAGCCGCTGATCAAGGCGTACGGGCCCGCCTATGACACCCCTGTCGAAACCCGGCTGTTCAGTCCCTGGGGAAGCCTGATCCGGTTGCGGCATGAAGAGTCGATCCGGATTACCACCGAGACCAATCGCCGGCCGGCCGCCTCTGATTACCGATGGCACATCCCCGGCGATCGCCTGCCGTTCCCCGGCTGGGTACAGATCACTCCTCAGATCTCTTCTTCCGAACTGTCGCGGAGACTGGGTTATGGTGTTCATTTAGGGCTGAAACGGCTGAAATACGATCCGGTGCGCACGGTTTTCGAATACGGTGAGGGGCGGGTCGTGGTGCAGGTGTTGAATATGCCGGCTGTCGGCATCTATGGTGAGGGATTGCGCCTGGCCGTCGAGTTCGACCGTCAGGTGATGAAACAAGACGGGCGGCTCTGGTACACCGCCATACCGGCCCGCGCTGGCTCCATTCAAGAAAATCAGCCTCTCTATGCGGGGGTGGTGATCGACAGCCGAGCGGCATCCAACGCTCCGCAGATAACCGGCGCCGCGGCGATCGTCTGGGCGGATTCGCTGGCTGAACTGCGACGTGTGGCCGCGCGTGTCTCGTGTTGGCAGGCCGCTCGCAGGGAAGCGGACCGCGTATTCGCCCGGCTCGATACATCGCTGACTGTGGGGGCGCCGGTTCCGTATCCGGTGATGATGCGGCTGAACCGGCGTGCCCTGGCGTCGATGCAGTTCCTTTCCGGGCCGCTCTGGGCGGCGCTGGACGGAGGGTATACAGCGATCTGGGTGCGTGATACCACCAATGCTGTGGTGCATGCGGCACTGGCCGGCGACCCGTCGTTTCTGAAACGCTGGACGGACTATCTGGCACACAATCCTACCCGTGAAACATTCGGAGGGCGGGACTATACCGTGTTCTGGGCCTTTCCTACGCTGAGTGTAGAGAAACAGCAGGACGGGCAGTTCTATGCAACACGGACTGCCTATGTCAGCTGGAAGCTGTCCGGTGATCGATCACCTCTGACTCGCTGGTATACGGTACTGAAGAGCGCCTTGGAGTATCAGCGCTTACAGTATTACAGCCAGGACTTGGGGCTGTACTGCGAAATCAACATCAACGAGGCCGCCCTGAAGGAGGCGGAGGAGTGGGCTGCCGGTGAGCGCTTCGACGCCCTGAAGATCGATGGCATATGGCCGCTGCGCGCCTACGATCTATACATCAATTCATTGATGTACGCCGCACATCTGATGATGGCGGAGATGGCGCAGGAACTGGGGGCTACGCACGACAGCGCCCATCATCTGCGGATGGCGCGTGATCTGGCCACGGCGATGGATCGCCACCTATGGGATGCGGCGCAGAACCGGTACCACGGCGGATTGGCTCTGCTCGAGGATGGGCGGCTGAAACCATTTGACTGGAACTATTGGGACAGCCACTTTGACTATGTGTGGGCCGGTACGCTGTATCCCATGACACCCGATCCCGAAAAGATGATGCGTTCGATACACGCCCTGATGACGCAACGCACAGGCCGCTGGCCCGGCGGGATGTACTTCGCGCCGGGTTTCGGGCATCTGGCGTATCTGTATGCCGCCGCCGGCCAGCCGGAACTGGCCGCGAGTTACTTGTCAGTGATCACCGAACCATCCCGCGGTGACGGATGGAACGACGAGATGAGCGCCCGTTACGTGATGAACGGCGCGCTGCTGGAGAATCTTCATGCGCCGCAGATCCACAAGCCGCAGACGTTCACCATCGGCCCGTGGATGCATGGAGTGAGCGCTCAATGTGCCTATATGGATTGCAACGGTGTGACCATTGTTCCCGGCGGGGTCGTCACACGGCTTACCGGGTTGCGTTACCGGAAGGCGGTGTTGGATGTCGAGACGGCCGGGGTGGAGCAGGCCGCTGGATTGATCGTGGACGGCAGGCCATTACCGGGCACCCTGCGTATACCCATCACGTTGATGCGGCCGGGCCGTCATACGGTGCGGCTGTTGCCGGGACCGGCAACAGGACCGCTGTTGGCGCACACCGATTTCGAGTTGCGGTCATTTGGCACGCGCAATGGGCTGACGACATGCACTCTTTACGGTTTCGGTTGCGGTGTGCTGCGGTTTGCGTCAGATATCAGTCAGATAGAGGTGACCGATGCGGTCGGGCGGCCGATGCCGTGGCGCGTTTGGCGTGACGCCGGAGGCGTTCGCGTGCAGGTAGACGCCTCCGGGACATTCAGGGTGCGTTACAGACCGTAGACCGGCAGCAGCCGATCATGCGTACCGTCCATAGGCTTCAGCGGCTTCCAGTAGAGCGGCTATATTCGCATCCGGCGTATCACGGCCGCATTGGTCTCCGGTGGAGAGAATGAACCCGCCATTCTCGGCCGCGTCTTCGATCGCCTGTCGGGCCGCTTCCTTCACACTCCCCGGTGTGCCGCGGAGCATGACCTCGGTGGTGTGCAGGTTGCCCATCAAACTCAGGCGATCGCCGAACAGTTGCTTGATCTCTTTCAGATTGCAGTCGCCCATCGGGGGTATCTCCAAGGGGTTTATGCAATCCAGATCGGTTTCTTTGGCGCACGCCTCCACCAGATATCGCTCCTTGCCGCAACTGTGCACCATGGTCAGCACGCCGGCCTGTTTGGCGGCTGCGGTGATCTCCTGCAGCCCGGGCAGGCTGTATTTCCGCCACAGCTTCGGCGACGCCATCGTGATCGAGCCCGATCCGCCGGTAAGGATAAAGTCCGGACGAGCCTGAAGGTGGTAAGGCAGCTCACGCCGGTAGCGGATGGTGGTTTGTTCGTCGAGTTCGTCCAAGATCTCTGGGTGCTCCATCTGTAACAACGCCAGCGTCTCCACACCGCCCTCGAACAGGCCCTCCCAGATGTGAAACCCGCCAGGCACCAGTCCGGTACCCACGACGGCGCGTTCGCCCACTTCAGCGCGCTGTGCCTCGAAGCCCGTTGTGTCCACCGAGTCGAAATCCCACAGAGCGTACAGCGCGGGGAGGTCGCGTTCCGGATCCTTGATCATCTTCTCCACCACTGTGGGCGGGTTGTCCCGAGGGTAGACCATCACGCTGGTCAGATCGCCGGCCGGCGTACGCAGCGTGTGACGTCCCACCCAACGCGTCTCGGATTGCTCGAGCCACGTGTGCGATCCGCTGACCCGGCTGTTCCGGAAGTCAAGGTAGCCGTAGATGAACCACCCGTCGATGCCGAAGTAATCCACCGCATCCAAGTAGGCGCGCCACAGCGGCGGGTCGTTTTCCGCATAGATGCACCAGAAAGGTTTGCCGGTCAACCGGCAGGGAATCATGTTGGACATATCAGGCGCGACCGGTACCCGGTCGGGAACGCCGTTACCGATGGCGATCATCATGCGTTCTCTGGATGTCACGGGAGCCTCCTTATGGTATCGTCCGGATGCGCGTCACCAACCGATCCATCACGCGCCATACTACGGTGTCTTGACGCCATTTGCAACGGATGGCGTCTGACCGGTTCATGTCAGACTCAGGGACGGCAGCCGCAGAACACACACGGTTGACCACGACTTGTGACTGGGCTGCGCAACGACTCGGCAGGGGGCATACTGTCTCTGAGGGCGTACTGACGCTCCGTGAGGTGTACCATGAACCGCAGGCGACTGCACGTAAGTGATTTTGGGGCGACAGGCGATGGCCTTCACGATGACGGTCCGGCGATCCGCAAGGCGCTTCAGCGCGTGGCAGCGCTCTCCCGCAGTGACCTTGCGGACGGTGTCCGGCTGGTTTTCGACGGGCGCAGACGCTATCGGATCGGACCATGGGATGAACGGTGGGATGCGTTGCCGCTGAACGGGGCCTGCGGGGTGGTCCTGGATGGCAACGGATGTGAACTGCTGCTCCACCCAAAAACATGGGGATCGGGCTGTTGCATTGTGAGCGTGTCTTCCTCCGGGAATTTGTGATCGACTACAACCCGTTGCCGTTCACGCAGGGGGAAGTGACCGCTGTGGAGACCGATGGATGGTTCATCTGGAGGCTGGAGCCGGGTTATCCGGAACCTCCCGACATGGAGTGGGTGCGCGCCAACCAGGCCAGTTTCGATCATGGCTGCTTCATCGAACCGGCGCCCAGCCGGTTGTACACCCATTATTGGGTGTACATCGCGGAAGTGGCGCCGCTGGCAGGACATGAAGGGTGTTATCGGATTACACCTGCCCCCGGAGGCGACGACACGGTACGCCGGCATGTGCGTCCCGGGCAGCGGTTCTGGTTCCATCTGCCGTATTGCAGCCGGGAAGAGGTTGAGAGCCGTTACGTGTATGAAGACGGCCGATGTGTCTCCTCTCCCGCCTCCTGTATTCAGATGCGTCATTCGCATCGATGCCTTCTGGAGCGGATCACGTTGTACGCCTCGCCACGCATGGGCGTGCGATTCGACGGTTGCGATGACCTGGTTCTTCGTGACATCCGGGTGATCCGGCGGCCACATACCACCCGACTGGCGGCATGTAACTCCGATGGGATCCATGGACGGACCCGCCGGGGGCCGGTGATCGAGCGATGTCGCCTGGAAGCGCTGGGAGACGACTCGATCAGCGTAGGGGATATGGCGCACCAAGTTATGGAACAACGCACTCCCGCTCGGATTCAGCTCTGTTACACCGACATCGCCTGGTTCCCATCCTGGCTGGCTGCAGGGGACACGCTGGTGTTCTTGGATCAGCGTCGCCGGACAATCCTGGGCCGGCGCACCATACGCGCCTGCACACTGAACGGCCATCTGGCCGACATCGAGCTGGATCGACCGATCGGCCCGTTGACGCCGCTGAACAGTCTGCCCGCTGATGATCCCGACCGTGCCGCAGCGGTGACCTTGGCGTATCGCCTGCCTCAATCGCCGGTGCGGATAACCGACTGTGACTTGCGCGAGCAGCTGAAGGAGGGTATCCGGATGGCCAATGCCGTATTCGTGCTGACCCGGAACCGCATCCGCAATACAGCGTATGGCGTGAACGTGTTCGGAGCATTGGGGGACTCCGAGGTGTCGCGAAATACGATAGACGGCGCCTGGCCATTCGCTATTGGATTGCTGGGACCTGAGCTGTACATCCACGGTTCCTGGACGCCCCGCGCTCTGAATGCACCCTATCCCGCAAGGATTATGATTCGAGACAACGAGATCCGCATGCGTCCGCGTGGTGTGCTGCCTGTCTCGTATGCGGTTACGGTGAACGGCTATGAACGCGTCACGCTCGCCGGTAACCAGATCCGAGTGGATGCGAGGCTTCAAAGGGCCGTGCGACCGGTTGCTTTCGATGCGTGCGGAATGGTGGAACTGGAGGGCAATCGGCTGATCGATCAGCGCCCGAATCCATCCGTTCCGGTCCAACTGACATGCATGACTACGGATCAGGTGCGACTGGGAACGAACCACCTCATCAACCGGCGCGGTGATCATCCGTTACGAAGAGAGCAGATACTACCACCAACCGGAGAGTGACGCTCGCAAGCGCTGTAGAGTGGCCCTGTCCGGTGTGAACGGATTGGGCGGAGGGGTGGGGACCGGCAGACGTAACGTTTGGCCGAACGGCAACCGGGCCGTCAGGATGTTGTGCGCATGCACCATCAGCGCTTCCATGTTCACGGTGTCGGCGGTGTTATACGCCAACAGCGTTTCCAGCGCCCGTTGGTTGTCGTGACGCTGATAGTCCTGCCACAGGGCCACGGCCATATACCCGTCGATGTCCGCCAGATCGCCGCGATCGAAGCCCATTGCCTGTTCTATACGCTTGAGTCCGCCAGAGTAACCGGCTTGTGCGAGCACATACCGCAGATCGATGTGCGGCATGGTCAGGCGGGTGTTCAACGCCTCTTCCATGAACGGCACATCGAATCCCTTTCCGTTGAAGGTGATCAACAGACCGTATTCCGATATGTCATCCACAAACGCCCGCAGGTTTTCGCCGTGAATGTAGTGGTGGATTTGCGCTCCGTCATACACGGTGATGGTGGTGATGTGGTGTCGCAGAGCATCCAAGCCGGTGGTTTCGATATCCACATATGCCGCGCGTGGCCTTCCGTGCAGGAACAGCCGCCAGTGCTGATTGGCAGGCAGTCGGTCGGCGAACCAGCGCAGATCACCCTGTTCCAAATGTCGCTGCGAGTCGATGAGATGGGGTTCCATACGCTGCAGAGTCCGGGATTGGCTATGTGCCGGAGCCTGCAGGACCTCTGTCCATGTATGGTATCCCGCGTTCCATAGCTGCTCTTCGGTGCGGACTCCGATCCCGGGAATGTGGCGGAAGGTGTATTCCAGCATGCGGGATATGTGCTCCTTGCGTGGGAGAGTGAGCCTATCGCCATTATAAGGGTAAAAGATGCGGCGTGGCGCGGCGTGGGAGATATGCGTAGGTTCACTCCGGGGCCGTGAAGGCCCCGGAGTGAATTGCGGATTACACGCCGCGCTGAACGTACTCGGTGTGCAGCAGGTGGTGAGATCGCTCACCCAGGGGTTCACCCAGCCACTCTTTGTAAAGTGTCTGAATGTCCGGGTTTTCATGCGACTTCCGCACACCCAGGTTGATGTCCTCCTGGTAGATCGACTCGGCGCGCTTTCGTCGTGTCTCCCATGTGGTGGGAATCGGCTGGCCGCCTCCGCCCAGGCATCCGCCCGGACAGGTCATCACTTCGATGAAGTGATACGGTGATTTGCCCGCCTTGATCTCCTCCAGCAGTTTACGTGCGTTGGCCAGTGTGTGCGCCACCGCCACGCGTATCTTCGTGCCGTTGAGGTCCACCTCGGCTTCGCGAATGCCCTCCATGCCGCGCACCATGGTCAAATCCACCGACGGCAGCGGTTTTCCGACCACCACTTCGTACGCCGTGCGCAATGCCGCTTCCATCACGCCTCCGGTGGCGCCGAAGATGACCGCAGCTCCGGTGGATGTGCCCAGCGGGTGATCGAACGGCTCGGACGGCAACGATGCGAAATCGATGCCGGCCTCTTTCAGCATCCGTGAGAGTTCACGGGTGGTCAAGGCGTAGTCGACATCCGGGATCACGTCATCCGGTGTCAGCCCCAGTTTATCGTGCCAATAGTGGTACGCGGCGTTCATTTCCGGCCGGCCGGCCTCGAACTTCTTGGCCGTACAGGGCATGATGGACACCACGCGCAGTTTGCGTGGGTCCACGCCCGCCTTTTCCGCCCAGTAGGTCTTGGCAAGCGCGCCGAACATCTGCTGCGGCGATTTGCACGTGGACAGATGGTCCAGCTGATCGGGGAAGAAGTGTTCGATGAACTTGATCCAGCCCGGCGAGCAGGATGTGATCATCGGCAGTGTACCGCCGGTGGTCAGCCGTTTGATCAGTTCGTGTCCCTCTTCCATGATCGTCAGGTCAGCGGTGAACTGGGTGTCGAACACGCGGTCGAAACCCAGCCGGCGCAATCCGGCGACCATCTGGCCGGTCACCAGAGCCCCGGGGCCCATCCCCATCGCCTCACCGATGCCCACCCGGACGGCCGGAGCCGTCTGAATGACCACTGTCAGTTCGGGGTTGTTGATATCGTTCCAGACCTCCTGGATCTGGGAGTGTTCGGTGATCGCCGCCGTCGGACAGACCAGTGCGCATTGCCCGCAGTTGGTGCAGGCCACATTGCCCAATCCATGGTCCATGAACGTGGTGATCTTGCTGCGCAGGCCACGGCCGGTCACATCGATAGCGTGTACCGATTGCACCTGAGCGCAGACCTCGACGCAGCGCATGCAGAGAATGCACTTGTTGGGGTCGCGCACCAGCGCAGTGGACGAATTGTCCAGGGGCAGGTCCTTCAGCTTGGTTTTGGCGAAGCGGGGTTCGCGGATGCCAAGCTGATGCGCCATGGACTGCAATTCGCAGTTCATGTTCCGGTCACAGTTCAGGCAGTCCTGCGGATGGTTGGCCAGGATGAGCTCCAGGTTGGTTCGGCGCGCTTTCTGTACGCGGGGCGAATTGGTGGTGATCTCCATGTTGTCGGTCACTTTATGGATGCAGGAGCGCACCAATGTGCGTGCGCCCTTGACCTCGACCACACAGATCCCGCAGGAAGCGTTCGCCGAGACGCCGGCCATATAGCAGAGTGTCGGTATCTTGATACCGGCTGTCCGGCAGGCATCCAGGATGGTGCTGCCGCGCTCCACATGATGGCTCTGACCGTTTATGGTGATGTTGAGGATTTCCGTGCACATGTGTTTGTGTCTCCCCCTTACGCCTTGATCTTGATGTCGCAGCGGAGACAGCGGAACGCCTCCTGCCGGGCCTCTTCACCCATATAACCCTGGTTGACCTCCTGGAAGTTGCCCCTGCGTTCGTCAACACACAGATGACGGCCGCAGGCGCTTCTGCCGGACACGACATCCAAGGGCGGGGCGCTCTTCTCATACTCGAACTCGCGGAACAGCTGTTTGAAGCGGCGGACACCCATCAGATCCAGGTCGATAACCTCCGCTGCATCGCGGGCCATACCCATCGCTTCCGCTGCGGTGGACGGACCGGTCACCATATCACCGGCCGCATAGATGCGCGCGACGCTGGTGTGGAAGTTATAGGGGTTGATACACGCGGTGCCTCCCCGAACGGTGGCGATGCCCTCGCGTTCCAGTAGGCCGCTGTCGACACGTTCGCCGATGGCCAGAACGACGGTGTCGCACGGTATCTGATGTACATCGCCGGTTTCCACCGGTTTGCGGCGGCCGGAGATATCGAAGTCACCGCCCGCCATCTGGGTCACTTCGAGGGCCTGCACTTGATTGTTCTCATTGCCGACGATGCGCTTGGGCGCGGCCCAGTAGACGAACCGAATGCCCTCGGCCTCGGCTTCCTCGATCTCCAACCGGTTGGCCGGCATGCTGTCGCGATCCCGTCGGTAGACGATGGTGACATCGTGCCCCAGTCTCCATAGCGTGCGTGCGGCGTCGATGGCCACGTTGCCGCCGCCAATGATGGCCACACGGTTGCCCAGCGCCACCTTCTGACGCTTCTCCAGCGCCTCCAGCAGGTCGGTTCCCTGCAATACGCCTTCCAGCTCACGTCCCGGCAACTGAACGTCCATGTGATCGTAGGCTCCAACCGCCAGGAACACCGCATCGTACTTTTTGAGCAACGCGGCGCTGGTGATGTCACGCCCGTACTGGGTGTTGAACACGAACTTGACACCCAGGCGCTCGATGAACGCCAGTTCCTTGTCCAGCACATCTTTGGGCAGACGGTAAGCTGGGATTCCGTAGCGCAGTACGCCGCCAGCCTTGGGCTGTGCTTCGTAGATGGTTACGGCATGACCCAGCCGAACCAGGTAATAGGCGGCCGTGAGCCCCGCGGGACCGGAGCCGATGATCGCGATTTTCTTGCCTGTGGGCGGCAGTTTCTCATCGATCAGCCGCTGATAGATTTCGGCTTCCCGCCCCATCTTATACATGGTGTCGGCCAGGTAGCGGTGGATTTCACCCTGATGGACCGGCTCGTCGATGGTGTCGCGACGGCAGCGCATCTGGCAGTGGAAGTGGCAGATGCGGCCGATGGTTCCGGGAAGCGGGTTGTCGCGCAGCGTGGACTCGAACGCCTCTTCCAACCGGTCTTCTTTCAGCAACGCCAGGTAGGCCGGTATGTCCATATGCAGCGGACACGAGTTGGAACAGAGCGCTTCGAAGAGCGCTTCGCAGGTTCCGCCCGAGCAGTGCTTGCGATGAATATGCTCTTCGTATTCGTTGCGGAAATACTTCAAAGTGGTGAGTACCGGGTTCGGAGCGGTTTGGCCGAGACCGCAGAGCGCGGTGTCCATGATGGTCCGGCCCAGGTCTTCCAGTTCCACCAAGTCCTCTTCGATGCCCAAGCCGTTGCAGATGCGGTTGAGCATGCGCAGCTGCTGGGACAGCCCTTCACGACAGGGTACGCATTTCCCACAGGACTCGGCATTGGTGAACTCGGTGAAGTAGCGGGCCACATCCACCATGCAGTTGTCCTGATCCATCACCACCATACCGCCGGAGCCCATGATGGCGCCCAGCGACGCCAGAGACTCGTAGTCGACGGGGGTATCGAACAGCTTGGCCGGGATACATCCGCCCGATGGGCCTCCCGTCTGAACGGCCTTGATCCGTTTCCCCTCGGTGGAGGCGCCTCCGCCGATCTCATAAACGATGGTGGTCAACGGAGTCCCGAGCGCTAGTTCCACAAGGCCGGTGTTTTTTACCTTGCCCACCAGTGAGAACACTTTGGTGCCGGAACTCTTCTCGGTACCCGTGGATGCGAACCAGTCTCCGCCGCGGGCGATGATGACGGGAATATTGCTCCAGGTCTCAACATTGTTGATGTTGCTGGGCTTGTTCAGGTATCCGCGCTGAGCGGGGAACGGCGGTCGGGGTTTGGGCCGTCCCGAATGGCCCTCGATCGACGCGATCAGTGAGGTCTCCTCGCCGCAGACAAACGCCCCGGCGCCTTCGACCACATGCAGATCGAACGAGAATCGCGAACCCAGGATGTTCTCTCCCAGCATTCCCATTTCACGGAGCTGGGCGATCGCATGCTGCAGTCGCTCGACGGCCAGCGGGTATTCGGCCCGACAGTAGATGATGCCCTGCGTCGCGCCCATGGCGAACGCGCCGATCATCATCCCTTCCAGCACCATGTGTGGGTCGGACTCGATCTCGTTACGGTTCATGTAGGCCCCGGGGTCGCCTTCGTCCGCATTGCAGATCACGTACTTTTGATCGGCGGATTCACGCGCCATAAGGTCCCATTTCACGCCGGTGGGGAACCCGGCGCCGCCGCGGCCACGCAGTCGCGAGCGCTTCACCTCATCGATGACGCTCTCGGGACTCATGGTCTGGATCGCCTTGATCAAGGCGGTGTATCCGCCCACCGCCAGGTACTCGTCAAGAGATTCCGGATCGATCAGTCCGGCGTCGCGAAGCACGATTTTATGTTGGCGGCGGAAGAACGGTATCTCATTCCATTCGCGGATATGATCGTACCCTTCGCCGTAGGTTATCTTCGCTGTATGGTGGTCCCATCGAGAGATCTTGCAGAGCACCAACCGTTCGGGCATGCGTCCCTTGATAATTCCGTCCAGCACGCGATCCACATCGCGCTTGTCCACCCGATGCAACACCAGCATCGGCATTCCGGGAATGGTGACGTTGACCAGTGGTTCTTCGGCGCAGAAGCCAATGCAACCCACTTTACGTACGGAGAAGTCCAGCCCTTTCTGGGCGATCTTTTGTTGGAACGTCTCGAAGAGCACATCCGCACCGTTGCCGATGCCGCATGTGCCCATACCCACCGATATCTGTGGCACTGTCGGCAGCAGCCGGCTCATGCCCCGTTTGCGGGCCTCTTCCAGTTTGGTCAAATGGTTGTTCATTTGGCTGCTCCTGACGTCTTACGGCGCTTGGAGGCCACCTTTTTGACCAGCGCTTCCAGCTGCTCCAGTGTGACGTTGCTGTAGATCACGCCGTCCAACGCGATGACGGGCGCGAGTGCGCACTGACCAAAACAGGCCACCGTGCGTACGGTAAAGAAGTTGTCGGGTGTGGTAAAGGCGGGTTCGCCTTCATCTTCCACGTCCTGTGCGCCCAGGCGCACCTTCAGGGCTTCCAACAGAGCACGCGAGCCGCGTGTGTGACACGCGGTACCGCGGCATACCGTGATGGTATGCTCGCCCTGTGGCCGCAGGTTGAAAAACGAGTAGAACGTCGCCACCGAGAAGACGCGGGACAGGGGAACGTCCATCTGTCGGGCGACGTAGTCGAGCGCCGCTTCGGGAAGATAGTTGTGAGGTGTCTGTTTCTGAACCTCCTCCAATACCGAGAGAAGGTCGCCGGGGGTACCTTTGTACTTGCCGATTACAGCATCACACAGATCTGGGTCGAAGTGGCGTACACTTTGCGTGTCCAAGCAGTTCCTCCTTCTCATGGAGCGTCACTACGCGTATTTTAAACGCGCGAGCCGTTCCCGCAGCGCCGCACATGACGTACGCTTAGTTACCACACTACAACACCGCCTTGGAATCTTCCTACAACGCAATACTGGTAATATTACGGAAATCTTCTGATGTTACGACAAAACCGGCATTGATCGGTGTTCCACATGTTTCAGAACGACCCCCAACGTGAGGCAACCTTGGGCGGCCGCGTAGGTGAGCATCACCCAAACGCCGGCATGAGGTATGTCGGTGAGGAAACGATCGATCGCGATCAGCGAATCGGAGGCGAGAAACAGCACCGCTCCAACCGGAAGCCAGCGCGGCATTCCTGACGCAAACAAAGCGGAGACGACCATCGCCATGATGACCGCGATATAACAGAACACCATGCCCTTCAGTAACGGGGCGCCAAGCGCCTGTGCGCCAGCCAGCTGCCACACCATTACCGCCAGCCATACCAGGCACAACGTCAGCGCCGGCAACCGCTGTTGGCGCCAGCGCCAGAACCGGATGAAGTGAGCCGTGTAGAGCATTTGCGCCACGCCAAACAGCGCGATGCTCGGCAGAAAGCCCCGAGGCCCCAGATCACCGGAGATATCGCCTGCCGCAGAGAACAGCAGTGCTGCTGTCGGCAGTGTGCCGGATCGACGCAGCAGAACGCTTACCACCATAGCCAGCATGAGGATCGGCGCCGCTTTGGCGCCGACACGGGCGGTGGCTGACCAGCCAGCCGGCCACCAGATGTAGAGCAGCGACAAGCCCGCGTAAAGCGCCCCCGTCAGAAGGCCGGCTATCTTAGGTAAACGGCTCTGCGGCATACGATGCACTCCGTTTGTTGGGGCCGGATGCGTCGCGCCATCCGGCCCTCAACGGATGACTCAGGGTCTCAGTTTCAGCGTGATGATCTCGAAAGGTGCAATGGCGAACTCCACACTCGCCAGCCCATCCTCTTCGCGGTCCACCACCAGCGGCTGTTCGTCCCGCTCCAGCAGGTCGCACAGGCATGCGGTCTGTATGTCCAGTTCGGTGGTCAGGCGTACCCGGCCTCGGCTGTTGTATGCGTCGTACAGGCGCACGATCAGCGCGTCTTCATCTTCGGCCTTCTTGATCGTTTCGATGATCACGCCTTCGCGGTCCACTTCGAAGAACGACATGATGTCAGGCCAGTCGCCGGCGTTTCCGCCCTCTATCAGCAGCGCCCGCGTCGGAGCGTTCAATGCGTACGCATGTTCCACAACCGCTCCCTCTCGGTAGTCGCCGGGATGCGGGAGAAGGGCATATGTGAACCGATGAACGCCCATGTCGCATTCGGGGTCGGGCGCTTTGGGGGATCGCAGCAGCGACAGGCGCATCACGTTCCCGGCGATGTCATACCCATACTTGCAGTCATTCAACAGCGCCACGCCGTATCCGCCCTCGCTCAGGTCCGCCCACTTCTGTGCAGCGACCTCGAACTTGGCCTGATCCCAGGACGTATTGTAGTGAGTGGGACGCTCCACGTTTCCGTACTGGATCTCGTAAGTGGCGCGTGTGGCGTTGATCGCCACCGGGAACGCCGCTTTGAGCATCCGGTGGGATTCATGCCAGTCCACCTCGGTGACGAACTCGATACGCCGGCTGTTCGCCGCAATCCGGATGATCTGGGCCAGCTGACTGGCTTCGCCCACCTTCCACACGAACCGAAGCGCGATGCGCACCGGACCGCGTTCGACCACATCCACCCGTTGCAAGTCGGTGACGATGTCGATGCGTTCGCGGTCATAGATGTCCACATCCCATGCGTCCCAGTTTGCGGGCATATCACGGAACAGTTGCAGTTGATTGCCCTTGCAGCCGGGTTCCAACACATCCCGACCGAACTCATGATCGAACACGCGGGTAATCAGGCCATCGCTGTCGAACTCCACGCGCAGGATCCCATTGTCCAGCAGGCGGCTGTTCACGGTCATCACCGGTTCGTCGTCGGGTTTGTCCTTGTCATCCGATGCGGCCGGCTGGGTCTCCAGATCAACCAGCATGTATCCATGTTCGGGCATCTCCTCGGGCATCGGCATGATGGCGCAGGGCAGACCTGTATCCAGATCAACGGTCATCTGCACCGGCGCCGGCTCCGCTGCGCCCGGGGATGATACCGCAGTGAACCGGGCGCCTTCGGGCAACGGCAGGGTGACGAGATCGCCATTCAGGTAACCATCACGGTTGCGCAGCAGCAGCGCAGGCCGGGTGAATTGACTGGTGTCGATGCGGGATGCCAACGCGGCCAATGCGTCGTCGATTACCGCATGGCCCGCGTTCGCCACTTCGGCATAGTGGACCGCCGAGTCTTCGTAGACCTCGCGTACCGAACTGCCGGGGATGATGTCATGGAACTGATGACAAAGAACTGTCTCCCAGGCGTCGTTCAAGGTTTGATGAGGATAATCGCTCAGGTCTTCGCAACTGACCGCCGCCAGGAACTCCGCGTCCCTCAGCAGGAACTCGCTCTTGCGGTTCCCCTTTTTGTTGGCCGCCTGTGAGGTCAGCGTTCCGCGGTGCATCTCCAGATACAGCTCACCCACCCATTCGGGCAGATCGCGGGTATCCTCCACTGCCGCCTCGAAGAATTCACGCACGCGCTGTATCTGCACCCGGGGCAGGCCTTCCAGATCAGCCGCACGACGCGCCAGTTCGATCTGTTCGACGATCGGTCCACCGCCGCCATCCCCGAATCCGAACGGATAGAGTGACATCGTCGCCCGATCGTTCTCGCGGAAGTTGCGTACGCTGTAGAGCAGTTCGCGCGGTTCCATGTTGCCGTTGTATGTGTCGGACGGTGGGAAGTGCGTAAACACGTTCGTGCCGTCTATGCCCTTCCACAGGAACGTGTGATGCGGAAACTTGTTGACCTGATTCCAGCTGATCTTTTGAGTCAAAAAGTACTTCACGCCGGACTTCTTCAATATCTGCGGCAGCGACGCGGCGTAACCGAACACATCGGGCAGCCACAGGTCTACCGTTTCGTAACCGAACTCCTGCATCCAGAACCGTTTCGCGAACAGGATCTGACGCACCAGCGACTCGCCGCCGGTGATGTTGCAGTCGGCCTCCACCCACATCGATCCGGCGATTTCCCATTGACCGGCGCGATGTTTCTCTTGGATCCGCTCATACAGGCGTGGCGCCAGTTGTTTGATCCATTTGTACTGTTGGGCTTGTGAGCAGACGAACTTGTACTCGGGATAGTCATCCATATAGCGGGTGGCCGTTGCAAATGTGTGGATGCACTTGTGTTGCGTGCGCTCCAACGGCCAGAGCCAGGCGGTATCGATGTGCGCATGGCCGATCGCACTGATGCGATGCGCGGATGGTTCAGCCGGGCGGTTCAACACGTCGGACAGCGCGGCCGCCGCCCAGGCCCAGGTGCTGCGGTCGGCCTCATCGAACCGGTTGACGGCTTCATTGAGCGCATACAGGATCTGCCCCTTGCGCGGCTGGTCCGTGTCCGTCAGCTCACGCATCAGCAGGAACAGCATATGAAAGTCCAGCGCGAAGGACTGAAGCTCACGATCCTGCAGCGCCAGCACGGCGCGTCGAAAAGTGAACGGCTCCGGTGCGGGATCCACCGGGCGAGTGGTGACACTGACATTGGGGTTCATGCCGTTCGCTCGCACGTACAGCACCACCGACTGGCCCGGCTCGGCATCTTCACTGACGCGTATCCAGTAATGCGGGCCGTCAATGCCTTGAACGGGATTGTCTCCGTCCCAGACAACCGCTTCTGCGCCCACATCGATCAGTGCGCACACCGGTTTGCCCGTCCATTCGTCCGGGATTGCGCCTTCCAGCTTAAACCAGGCGTCGCTCCAGATCGGCCCCCACGTGAAGCCGGGTTCAACCGGTTCGTAAGGGAATGTCGTCGCCTGGGCCGGCGTATCCCCTTCATGGGGACGGTACACGGCGGCAGACATAGGTACCTGGTGCGCCCAGAGCAATGGTCTCAGTATCCATTCCTGAAAACGGTGCAGGCGCTGCAGTGTCTGTTCCGGGTGTTTATGCATGGGTGTTTTCCATCCTGACGTCCGGCTGGCGGACGGTTGTGTCCCTTCAGAGTACTGCGCCGGGGGAGAGAAATCCTGCCGGCGGCACTCGTTCGCGGGGGCATCCTTCCATGGTGTCGGTGTCTAGCCGCTCAATTCATCCATCCGGTGAACGTACCGTAACACCGAGTCGACAAACTGTGCGTGACTCCAGGTCAGCGGCGCCACCGAAAGCGGCTCGCCGGTTGTGGGGTGCATCTGCTCGGGCATCACACCGGTGGGGAGCGACCGTTCCAGCACCCACTGGAGCATCGGATAGACCTCTTTCAGCATCTCGGCGGTTCGCGCTGTGGCGATGCGGTGGTCAGCCAGCCAAAGCGTGCAGATGATCCATGGGTTACCCGGCTGATCTTCACGTTTGCGGTGATAGTAGTCGTGCTCATATCGGCCAATCCCGCCGATCGGGGTGGTGATTTGCAGCCGCTCGGCAACGGCTTGCATCGATTTCACCATGCAGGGGTCGTCCGCGGGGATCGCGTCGAACAGGAACAATCCGGCGATACTGCTGTCCACAGTGGTATCCGCCTCGATATCCTGATTACGCCGGCGCAGTGTGCGGGCGAAGTGCCCGGCATCGGGTCGCCACAACCAGGTGTAGATGCCATCACGGATGGCATGAGCGGCCAGCGTCCAGCGCGCACGACGCTCATCGTCACCCAGCAGCCTGGCGAACCGGGCGGCGGCGGTCAACCCGCCGAACACCGCGCCGCAGGTCCAGGCGTGTGTTCCGCGTCGCTCTTCCCACAGGTCCCAGCTGTCCAGAGGCAGTCCTGTTTCTGGATCGCGATAACTCGCCATGAAATCCGCGGCGGGCTGGATGAACCGTTCATATAGTCCGCTGCAGAACTCGATGTCATGGTGGCGTTCGTAGTGATGCCACAACGCCCAGATAACCGAAGCCGTGCCGTCTTCCTGAAAAGGCACCTGCGGCTGGCCGTCGGCGATCCAAGGATGCCAGGAGGCGCCCAGCGTGCCATCGGCGGCGTATTTGTGCAACAGCATCGGCTGCCATTCCGGCAACAGCCGCGCACAGAACTGGAAGAACCGTTGGGTCAGTTCGATGTGCCCCAACTGGTCCAGTGTATGCGCCACCAAGGCGCCATCCCGCGGCCACATGTAGCTGTAATGGGCGCGCGCGGTCGACATGATGTCGGTATCGTTTGCGGCGATAATCGCCCCCCGGTTATCGATCTGGGTCCGGATGATCAGCAGACTGCGACGTATCGGCTCCTCAAAATCCGGGCAGTGTTTGTCCACCAGAGATAGCCCGCGGCGCGACCAGCTGCGCCAGAATGTGCTGCTCAGCTCCACCAGCGCGCTGAGGGTCCGTTCGTGAACCCGCAGATGCAGCGCACTCACTTCATCCAGGCTGCGGCCGGCGGCCAGCCACCAGTCCAGTTCCGCGTCCTGATTCGGCTCGATATGCAGCCGAAACGCGATGCTGCTGTCCACGGATCCCTGCTCGATGGGGTGGCCCTCCAGCCAGCCGTCTTCGCAATCGCGCCACGTTCCCTCGGCGCCGCCGAACCCTTTGATGCCGCACGTGTACTGCCAGATACCCTCCTCAGGGCCTAATCCTCCGATGAGCAGCCAGCAGTCCCTTTTGTAGTGCATGACCGCCTGTAGATACGGATTGTACAGCGCGGTATCGCCGATGTCCGTTTCGGCCAGGCAGAAGTTATGGGATGTGAAGACACGCACTTCACGCGGCATTTCGGCGTGATTGTGGATCTTCAGACGTCTCAGCAACAGGTTGTCGTGGACGGCGACGCAGTCGGTGATCCGTAGACTGAGCTGCAGTCCCGGGTGGTCCATTTCACATTGAGACGTGAGTGTACCGGGACGGTACGCCAGCCGACGCGTCCATCCCGCATCATCAAACCAGGCAAATCGACCGTCGACCCAGATGCCAGTTCTGAGTTTGTTCCCCGAGAGATGATTCTGCAGACCCACATAGGGGAAATAGAGGTCGCGGACGTTCAACGCTTCATCGAAACAGACCAGCAGTGCGCCGTTACCCAATACGATCGGACGCGGCATGAGCGATCACCCTGACCGGAGAATTCGCATCCGGAATGCCGGATGCTGCGTGCCCATTGTACCTGATGCACTACCGCTCAGCCGTTTCGTCCATCCTCAGGCCTGTAACAGTACGGCAGAGGGCAGATGCTTGCCGCGCGATATCGATCATCACGAAACCTCGCGCATGGGGGTGCGATGGACGGCGGATACTCGAGCATCCACTGCATGGTTACGCCGACGTATTCCCCAGAGGACGGCTACCCGGCGCGTTTCGTGAAGCGGCGCACGCTGAAGGCCATCAACGCCAGCCCCAGAAGCGCCAACCACACGAGCTGCGGCCAGAGTTCGACTGGTCCCACCCCGCGCAGAAAGATACCGCGAACCACTTCCAGGTAATACCGAAGCGGGATCAGTCGCGTCAGCCACTCGATGGCGGCCGGCATACTGTCCACCGGAAACATGAATCCGGAGAGCAGTACGGATGGCTGCATCACAAAAAAGCTGATCATCATGGCTTGCTGCTGTGTCTGGGAGACCGTGCTGATCAGCAGACCCAATCCCAATGTGGTGAACAGAAAGAGGATCGTGGCGCCCAGCAGCAGCGCAAGGCTGCCGTGCACGGGCACCTTGAACCAGAGTGTGGCGGCCAGCACGATCAGCACGGCGTCAATCAAGCCGATCGCCGCGAAGGGCAGGATCTTTCCCAGCATGAGTTCCACCGGACGGATCGGCGTGACGTTGAGCTGTTCCAAAGTGCCCACCTCACGCTCGCGCACCACTGCCAGTGAGGTCAAGAGCATCGTCACCACCAGCAGGATGAGACACAATACACCCGGCACCAGATAATTGGCGCTCCGCAGGTCCGGGTTGTACCACACTCGAGGCTCCGCGCGAACTGGCGCCTGAATCACACCCATTCCCGCCTGTCGCAGCTGCTGTTGGCGTATCGCCAGCGATTCGGCCTGCATCACAGTCTGTATGTATCCGCTGATGGTCGCCGCCGTGCGTGAGTCGGCGCCGTCGATTACCACCTGTACGGGCGCCGGTCCACCGCGCGCCGCTCGGGCGGCATATCCCTTGGGTATCCACACCGCCGCCTGTGCCTGTGCATGGTCCAACAGGCGGTCGATCTGATCGGGACGATCCAATCGGTACCGCAGATGAAACGTCTCCGGCGCTCCCTCGAACCGGCTGATCAGTTGCCGAGAAGCTGCCGTCCGGTCCTGGTCGAGCACAGCCAGCGAGATATGGGTGATGTCGGTGGTGATCGCGTAGCCAAACACGAAGATCTGGCCAACGGGCGCCAGGAAGAGTACGCGAAGCATCCGCGGATCGGCGCGTATCTGCAGGATCTCTTTGCGGGCGATGCTGAATATGCGTAACCAGTTCATGGGTCACCTCACAATGTCCGGCGAAACGCGCGCACCGACAGCGCGATCAGCAGCAGCGATGTGCCGAGCAGCACCAGCGCCTGTGGCCAAAGCACTTCCAGCCCCACGCCTTTCAGGCAGATACCCCGCACGATATCCAGATAGAACCGCGCGGGGATCGCCCAGGTGATAGCCTGGATCGGCACGGGCATGGCGCTGATGGGAAACACGAAGCCCGACAGCAGCACGGTGGGAAGCATGGTTGCGGTGACCGCCACAATCATCGCGGTCAGTTGGTTGCCGGCCGCAGACGAGATCATCATGCCCAGACTGAGCGCGGCGATCAGAAACAGCCCGGAGAGTGTCAACAACAGCGCCAGACTGCCGTTGAGCGGCACATCGAAGATCCAGCGTCCGCCCGCCAGCACCAGCAGCACATCGGCAAAAGCGATCAGCACGTACGGGATCATCTTGCCCATCACCAGTTCGGCCGGATGCACCGGTGAAGCCAGGAGCGCCTCCAGTGTGCCGCGCTCGCGCTCCCGAACAATTGTCATGGCGGTCAACAGCGAAGAGAGGATCATCAGGATCAGCGCAATCAACCCAGGAACCACGAACGCCGAACTAGTAAGCTCCGGGTTGTACCAATACCGGACGCGGGCATCGATGGGTGAAAGTGATGCGATGGTCAGCCCTGACGCGCGGGATTGCAGGTCCACCTGTCGTCGCGCCTGTTCACTGACTATCTGTGTGGCGTAGGCAAGCGCCAGTGACGAACTGGCGGCGTC
Organism: uncultured bacterium; assembly: GCA_964650005.1. Lineage (GTDB taxonomy): Bacteria > Armatimonadota > HRBIN16 > HRBIN16 > HRBIN16 > CAZHSN01. The sequence goes on from CAZYPZ010000019.1 coordinate 20,517, forward strand.
ACTGCCATCCGCTATGATCGGCGCGAGCGCGCGTCCGCGCGCCAGGTCGGCTTCGTATCCTCGGGGTATGATCAACACCACACGCACCTTCGCGCGGTCCAGTAACGCATCGACATCACGCATTGCGGTGATCCGGCGGGTCACCGTGAAACATCCGCCTCCTTCGAAGCTGTCGATCAGCCGTCGCGAGGCTTGCGTCCTATCGAGATCCAGCACGGCGGTCCGCAAGTGGCGCACATCCATGTCGATACCATAGCCGTAAAGCAACAGCAGCAATACCGGCAACACCAGCGCGACCGCCAGACTGCGTGGGTCTCGCAGAATATGCAGCCATTCACGACGGGCGATGGCCAGCATCCTGCGGCGGCTCATAGCAGCGCCTCTTCCGCCATTCGGCGATCTTCCTGTTCGATCAGCGTTACAAACACGTCTTCCAGCGTGGGCGTTGCCGGCAGCACCTCGGTGACGCCGATTCCTTGACTGGTCAGCATGCCGCTCAGGTTGTCGGCGGTTATGGCGCGGTCCGTCACTACATGGATACCGGAGCCGTGAAGCGTGGCGTCGTGAATCCCCGGCATGTCCTGCAAGACCGTGAGGGCCTCCGTCAAACGGTCCACGCGTACGCGCCACAGCTCTGTACCCGCCAGGTCGCGTTTCAGTTCGGCCGGAGAGCCCAGGGCGATCAGTCGTCCGCGATAGATCAGCGCCAGCCGGTCGCAATGCTCGGCTTCGTCCATGAAGTGAGTAGTGACGAACACCGTCACGCCGGATACCGCCACCTCGTGGATCAACTCCCAGAACGACCGGCGCGATACCGGATCGACGCCGGATGTGGGCTCATCCAAAAACAGGATGCGCGGCTCGTGCACCACCGCCACGCCCAGCGCCAGTCGCTGCTTCCAACCCATCGACAGGTCACCGGTAATCCGATGTTCCTGCCCGTTCAGGCCGGCCATATCAAGTATCCACTCCCGACGCTGAGCCAGACGCCGCCCGGTCACCCCGTAGATGCCCGCGTAGAACGCGATGTTCTGATCCACGCTCAGGTCCTCATACAGGGAAAATCGTTGCGACATATAACCAATGGCCGCTTTCACTGCATCGGGTTGGGTGTTCACGTGTCGGCCATCCACCCACGCCTCACCAGACGTGGGGGTCAGCAGCCCGCACAGCATCCGGATCGTGGTGGATTTTCCCGCTCCATTTGGCCCCAGAAAACCGAACACCTCACCGCGTGTGACGTCAAAGCTCACCGCATCGACCGCGGTGAACGGGCCAAAGCGGCGGGTCAGCGCCCTGGATGTCACCGCGAGGTCGGGCATGATGTCGCCTCCTCTTCACGCGCTTGTGCGATCAACCCCACAAACAGGTCTTCCAGCGATGGCTCGATGGGCTGAAGGGAATCCAGTTTCAGGCCGGCCTCGGCCATCCACTGAGGCGCGGCCTTCATCACCGCATCGGTGTCGTCAACCGCCAGATGCAGCCGGTCGCCAAACACCTGAACCGACCGGACACCGGGGCGACCCAGCAGCGCGTGTCGCGCTTCCCTGAGTGGTCGGGCCACCAGTTCCAGCAACTGAAGCGGCAATGCCGACTTCAGGGCAGACGGCGTGTCCAGACGTAACAGTCGCCCCTGGTCCAATAGCGCCACCCGACTGCAACGCTCTGCCTCGTCCATGTAGGGGGTAGACACACAGATTGTCAGTCCATCCGCCACCAGTCGTGTGAGTATGCGCCAGAACTCGCGCCGTGACACCGGATCGACCCCTGTGGTCGGCTCATCCAGCAGCAGGAGATCCGGTCCATGTATCAGCGTGCAGACCAGCGCCAGCTTCTGTTTCATTCCGCCACTGAGGTATTGTGCCTGTCGATTTCGGAACGGTGTCAGCCGGGCGAACTCCAGCAGATCCTCCATGCGAGCAGATAGAGTTGACTGCGGGGTCTCGTACAGATCGGCCACATAGCGGATATTTTCTTCCACCGTCAGGTCCCCATAGAGCCCCAACCGCTGGGGCATGTAGCCGATCCGGTGCTGCACCCTGCGGCGCTCAGAGGGCATCGAGCGGCCATACAACTGCAGTGTTCCTGCATCGGCCTGCAGCACCCCGGCCATCATCCGCAGCAATGTGGTTTTTCCGGCGCCATCCGGCCCCAGCAATCCGAACACGTCTCTCGCATGGATGTCAAACGATATGTGATCGACCGCACAGACCGGGCCAAACCGCTTGGACACCGCCGATATCTGTACCACCGGGGACATCGGGTTCACCGCTCAGGTCCCATGCCAAGGCGCACATCTGCCGGCATGCCCGGTTTCAGCCAATCACCAGCATCGATCACATCCACACGCACGGCATAAACCAGCTTGACCCGTTCTTGGGCAGTCTGCACGCTGCGCGGCGTGAATTCGGCGTCTTCACTGATCGATGCGATGCGTCCGTGAAATGGCTGATCGGGTCGGCTGTCCACCAGCACATCCACCCGTTGACCGATCGAAAGGCGTCCCAACGATGTCAATGGAGCATATACCCGCACCCATCGCCGGCGGCTGCCGCAGATGCGTATAACGGGCGCAGCCGGAGAGACCGCTTCGCCTATGTCGCGGTACCGTACCGTCACCACGCCATCATAGGGTGCGTACAGCGTCAGCTGGTCACGGGCGCTCAACGCTTCGTCCAGGGCCGCCTGAGCGGTGCGCACCTGCGCCCGCAACGCGTCACGCTCGGCTTCGGTCGCGCCGTTTTTCAACTGCTCCAGGCGCGCCTGAGCGGCACGCACACCGGCGCTGGCAGTGCGGGCGTTCATCTGCGCGGTCTGGGCGCGTTGCAGCGCTTCGGTGCGGTCTTTCAATGCGCGCCGTGTCGCCTCTTCGACTTCCTGGGCTCCGCGCAGCTTTTCGCGCGCCTGCGCGGCCCGGGCGGTGGCTTCATCCAGTTCCTCCCGGCGTGCTCCGGCTCTGGCTTCCGCCAATCGCGTCCGTGCGGCATCCAGCGCGGCCAGTGCGGTATCGCGAGCGGTCAGGGCGTTGTCGGCCTGCTGGTGACTCACTGCACCCTGATCCAGCAATCGGGCCAGCCTCCGGTATTCCCGCTCGGCTCCTTGCCATTGCGCCTCGGCCTGAGCCACGGCTGCCTGCAGCCAGTCCAGCTCTTCGCGGCGCGGGCCTGTGGTCACCAATCGCAGGCGGGCTTCCGCCGCGCGCAGCTCCTGTTCCGCGGCGCGTGTATTCGCGCGAGCGGCTGCATACTGGGCCTGTAACTCGTTGCTGCGGGCCAGCGCTTCCTGTAGAGTCTGCCTCACATCCACCGCTCCTGAAGCGGTTGCCACGGCTCGGTCGAGTTCGGCCATCGCCTCCCGTATACGCTCCGCGCGCGTTCCACGCTCCACATCCAAAAGTCGAGCCTGGGCAGCGGCCAGGTTTGCCCTGGCTTGAGCCACGCGGGCGTCCAGTTCCGGGGCGTCCAGCCGGGCGATACGTTGCCCCTTACGCACACGGCTGCCTTCGTCCACATCCAGTTGAACCAGCCGTCCGGACACGCGCGGCGCCAGATCGACCTCATCGGCTTCGACGGTGCCGCTGACAGTCAGCATCCCCTGAAGCGGGTCCTGTCGGTGAACGAGTTTCCATACTCCCCAGCCCACCAGCGCCACGACGACCAGCAAGATGAAGCGAACCTGTTTCGGCGGATGTTTCATGATGGCGACCTCCCCGGCGCAGTTGCACTTGACAATAGTGAGCGCTCACTCACATAATACCACTGGAATGGGAAAACACAACCTATGCGGTCTCCGCATGTTCAGCGAGACGACAAGACGAGGAGATTGGCCAGATGACACCATCGGTTCGGGCGGCGGCCACACGGGAAGCGATCATGGAAGCGGCGCGCCATGAATTTGGCGCCAACGGCTATGACCGCGCCACCACGCGAGCGATTGCCCGACGCGCGGGAGTGGCGGAGGGCACGCTTTACCGCCACTTTTCGGGTAAACAGGAGCTGCTGACCGCCTGCCTGGCGGATGTGGTGCTGGCGCCGATTCATACGCTGTTCTGCGACGATGGCCGCACCGACCGGCAGATCATCTGCGATTTCATCACCGATCGCATCCGCCTCTGGTCCAACAACCTGCCGGCCCTGCGGGTGCTGTTGTCTCAGGCGATGTTCAACGACTCGGTCCGACAAAGCTGGTACGAGCATGTGATGGTACCGGGTTTGGCTGCCGTGACGCAGTACATCCAACGTCGGATCGATCAGGGCGTGTTCCGCCCGGTGCAGCCCCAGATCGCCGCTCGCGCGCTGTTGGGTATGGTGTTGTCATTGGGGTTTATGAGCGCTGCGGTGGGCGGTGAGCGGCTGCCTCACACCGAAGATACGTTGGTGGAGACCTTCGCGGATCTTTTCCTGAGCGGTATGTTGGCGACACATTGAGTGAGCCGGTCAGCGGGACGTCTGCGGGCTCAACGCGCGTGTTACGGCGTCGTAGATCTCCCCGGATCCCGCGCACGCGTTCCACACATCGTGTTGCTCCGTGCAGTCGTAGGTCCAGTAGATCAAGCCCGTGAAGCCCGCACGCAGCAGCTCCGGCACGTACCAGCTCATGGCGTTTGCCGCGTCAGCCGCTTTGGGATGCACGGAGGGAAACGTGCCGTATTCGCCGGATATCAGCGGTTTTCCGTGCTGCCGCATCAACCGGAACAACCGGCCCCATTCACTGCATCTCAGATCGGTACGGAACGGGCCTGGAGCGGGGCTGTACATATGGATATCGACGTAGCTGAGATCGGCCGTTGCCAGCGCTGACGGGCGAACCGGCGCACGGTTGTCCGATGTGCGATCGGAAAGCGAGCGGAACGGTCCCGATCGCATCACCGCACGCCAGGTAAATACGCTGTAAGCGGTCATCAATGATGGCTCGATAGCATGGACCGCGCCACTCAGAAGACCGGATGCCTGCTGAACCGCATAGTCCATGGCATACTGTCGATCCGGCTCCCGGTCCATACGAAAAAGACGGCCATGGATCGATACCGGTTCGGCATGCGTAAAGGGAGGGCGGTCGATTTCGAAACAGGCTTCGTTTTCGAATTCCACTGCCAGCCACCAGTCCAGTATGTCGGCGTCGGCCGCGCGGCGGAGTACATCGGTTAGAAAGCGCGCCTTCGCCTCCAGCCAGGCCGGATCCATCAGGCATTGATTGAGGCCTTCGATCCGTTCCGCCATGCTCAGGCCCTGGGTGTACGGCCCTCCCATCGGGACAAAGTCCCACACCGGCAGCAAATGGATGCCGTGCGCCCGGCATCGCTGGCTCATATCCAATACATTTGCCCAATAGTCATCCTGCAGTACGCCGTCCCGGGCGCAGCCCTGTGTGCCTGCGCCCGCAAATACCCGCACGACCGTGTACCCGTCTGCGGCAAGCCGATCGAGCATGCGTTCGATGCGCGCGGGATCATAGAGCGCAGGCGTAAAGGTGATGATCCCACCATCATCCGCCAGGCGGATATAGTGGTATCCGGTCGGCCGAAATGGCCGACCGGACCCCTCGATAAACGTGCCCTGATGGACCCGTATGCGTCCGTCAGTCATTGCAGGATCGTTTCAACACCACCACCCAGTCTTGGAAACGCGGATTCACGCGCCACTCGCCCGATCCGAAGGGCAACAGCCAGCGTCCATCGGCATCCGGTTCCGCGTAACCGATGTCGCGTGACTCACCGGTGATCGGATCGATCAGCGTGGCTTTGTATGTGGTACCCGCTTCAAGTCCGCACAGCGTACCCGCTCCGAACATCGGCGGGAACCAGGTGATACGCCATTCGCCCGGTTCGCCTGCGGAACTGGCTCCGAACGGGTTCTCGGCGGAGATCGCCGGTTCGGCCCACTCGGGGTGCGGCTGCATGCGCCACCAGGGGAGCTGCCGCAGGATGGACATGCCGACACCGATGTGCGCCGACCCGGGCAGGCGCATCGCTTCGTTCCAAGGGGTGGCGCCCCACTCCAATCCATGGGGAGAGGGGCCGTAGGGTTCGCCCTCCCGGTTGAACTGCCAGATGCCGTTTGCCCCATAGGTAAATCCCGCACAGCCGTTCAGGAAGCAGGTCCAAAACAACCGGCGCTGCATCTCTTGCCGACACCCCTCGCCGATGCCTTCGTAGCAGACTTCACTGTTCACCACGGGCCGGGTCGGTTTCCGGTTGATTGCCGCGGTGATGAGCCGCACTGTTCCGGGTATCGAGTCGCGGTCGCCGTGGCCGGTTTGCAGCATTTCGAAATCCGGCAGGTCGGGATCTTCCAGTTCATCGCGTCCCTGTTCGCTGGGGTGCACGCCCATGGGCCGATTGAACGGATCGATCTCTTTCAGGTATCGCGCCACCTCGGTCCAGCCCTTCCGCTGTGCTATCCGGTCCTGTTCTTTGGTCGCGCTCATGTAGAACGGCATGTTGCACTCGCCAGCCAGGCACCACACCACCGGCATAGCGGCATACCGGGCCACCAGGTTGCGCCAGTGCTGTTTCATGCGCTCCACGCCCATGGGGACCAGATGGTACCCCCAACTGCCCACGATACACGGCGTGATGCCCATGGCGACCATCGCGCTGATCTTGTGATCGGCCTCATCGTACCAGCCGGGGTTGATGCCTGCATAATCGGGCAGCCATGGAAATCCAGCCTGGTTGGTGTTGCGCAGGTCATATGGTGGCATGTCCGGATAGAAGCCGGCCACGATTTGGACCACCGTGAACCCTTTGTCGAGTCGGTCCTTAATCAGTTCGAGCCATTCGAACGGAAATTGTATCCGTCGTGACAGACCCATCCACCAGGTGTCGCCCAACCACAGGAACGGTGTGCCATCGGCATGTTCGAAACGCTGCCCGTCACCGGAGACACGCACCGGGCCTAATCTGTAGTGGGGGATGGCGCCCGAGTAGGGCAGCGCCACAAAGGTCTCCTTGTGGCCGTGCAGCGGACAGTCTTCTCCGCCACAGCATTCGAGCGACATGACATAGCGCCCGGGAATGGGCGCGTTGAACCGCGCCCTCAGCGTGCCATCACCCGAGCGGAACCCGGGCATCCGCCAGGACCGCCCCCCTTCGTGTGTCCAAGTGGCCCAAAATCCCGCACTGCGGCAGTTCTCGCCGCCGTGCCAGGCGCGCTCAAATGTGATGTTGACCGTAATGGCGTTCGTGGCGGATGTCATCTCAATGCATCTCACAGGCTACGCGGCCGATCCCGTGCCGGTAATAGTGGAACCGGACATCCGGATGGTCCGCCAGCAGCGACATGGGCACCGAAGAGTCCGGCACCCGTTTGCTGATCATGAGGGCGGTCAGGCGCATGCCAAACGGGTTGTCATGGTTGCCCGCCTGCCAGATGGATACACGTCCAGCCTTCCATGTCTCCACCGGCCCCACCGTTGCTGCCTGCGACGGCACCATTGCGACATAACCGCCACCGGAGGTGCGTGCGTTTTGAATGACTGTCATGGGGTGCAGATCGGTCACCCGCGCGCTCAATTTGCGGTACTCCTCAGGCGGAGGGGGAGTGTCCACCCAAGCGCCGGCACGCTTGGGCGGATCGTTGAACGCCCAGTGCTTCACTTCGCCCTGTCCGCCCTGCATGATCACACACCGGTACTGGTCATAACTGCGGGTGTAAGCCTCCAGGTCGATGGGGAAGTGCAGGTTTTCCGCCGGCATGCGCAGCTCAGGGCGGATACGGTTGAAGCACAGCTCCATATCGGCGCGGGCGAAGCTGAGCGGATGATCCGTCGAGACGGGCTGTCCGTTCTCCACCCATTCATCCATGCCCCAGAAGTGCGCATGGCGCAGGTCCAGGTCCAGTGCGTTCACCAACTGGGCCACCAGGGGCAGCTGCTCCGTGGGACCAATCGGTCCGCAGATGCCGGCCGGGCTGTCCTCGGTTGCCTGTTTCCAAGCCTCTATGTATTCGAGCGCTTCGGCGAGGTAGAACTCCTCCAACGTATCGTGAAACACCACCTGGAACCCCTCACGAGAGAGTCCCACCAAGTCATCCGGTTCCAGTCTGGCGGCGTCCGCCAGCAGTTCACTGTCCAGCGTGGTATAGTCCCACCACTCCGGCGCCACCTTGCTCAACGCACGTCCCATGTGTCTCCTCCTGATATCACGCAGTTATGTAGTCGGGATCGATCCATACCGATCCCTTAAGCAGTTCGCCCAGCGGATCGGTGTCCGGCAGACAGAAACCCAGGTGCAGATGCCGTCGCCAGCCCTCGGCGTAGGTAAACCGGCCGCTCCGCCGGCCCATCTCGCGTGCCTGACTCTCCATTTCATCCAAGTACTGATTGCCCTGGCTTTCATCCAGCCAGCGCTGCTGTGAACGGTGTTGCGCCAGCGCGTGCCGTTTCTGTGCCAGCACCGGTTCGATGTCCACATAGTACTCCGCGCGCACCGGCTTGCGCAGTTGGTCGCACAGACCATAGGGCTGCGCGTGGTATACGGTGATCTGGCTGTCCAGCCAGGCCGGCACATCGGGGATAGTGGTGAAGTTGGGCATGCAGCGGAAAAACGCCGCCGTAACCGCCAGCCTCTGTGCGTTGATGTGATCTTCCATGTAATCCTGGGGAGACGACACCAGCATCACATCGGGTTTCACCTGACGCACCACCGCGCAGACACGCGCCACCAGTTCACGCGTGTAAAACACTTCCAGATCGCCAACAATGGGCGGCCACATGGTGGCGCCCAGTACGCGCGCCGCATCCTGTGCCTCTTCCCAGCGCATACGGCCTATGGTCTCTATGTCGTACTCCGTCGTTCCCAGGTTGCCATTGGCGATGTTCAACATGTGCAGTTCGGCGCCGCACTCTTTCAGGCGCAGCATCGTTCCGGCCATCATGAACTCAATGTCGTCAGGGTGCGAGGCGGCTGCCAGCACACGAATACTCATGGTTGCACCTCCTGAGGGGAACGCGCTCTTTCGCGTCCCCATACACAAAATGATACGACCTGCACAGGCGGGATCCCTTCCCGCCTGAGGGGTTCTACATGCCCTATTGATGGTATTTACCCTTCAGACTTATAATGTCGCATCAAGCACCCTTCGGATCGGGCTTGTGTCCGTTCGGTCTCGATTGGCCCGGTGCAGCACGGCCGATCGCCTGAGCTGTTGTTGCCGTTGGTGGGTGCGTGATGGAACTGATCTGTCGGTGATCAGTGATGTTGGGCTCTTTGGATCCGGGTGTAGATTACCGGATATCGATGCAGGACCCATGATCTCATGGACATGCCGTGACTGGATTCCCGGTACAGTTGAAAGAAGTCGTCCATGGGATGCGCCGTACCGAAGGCAAAATGCCCGTATCGCCACGTGAGCTGATCCGTCTGTGCCTGATCCAGCGGCGCATGCCTCTCGATCACCCGATACAGGGTGCAGGCCAGGCCGGTCCTGTCAGACCCGCCGGCACAGTGGATCAGAACCGGGCGCGGCAGCGTATCCAACGCACGGAGGAGCTTTTGGACTTCGGCGGGTTGTGGAAGCGCAGTCGCACTCATGCTGACGTCCACATGAAGAATGTTCATCTCTTTGCACACAGCCCGTTCATCGCGGAGCTTTGCGTCCTGGGGTAGGCGTCCGCGCAGATTGATCACTGACCGGATCCCGTTGGATCGCAGCACTTCGCGCAGCTGTGACCCGGTGAGTTGAGCGCTCCGATACACCTGATGCGCCTCTACCACACGGACGTTACCGGAAAACAGGCCGATGTAGTGGAGGAAACCTGTCAGCAGGCAGGCGACCAGACCCAGCCCCCATAATGTCCGTCGAATGAACTGCCGCTTTGAATATGGGCGCCGTGTCGATACGCTCTCGGGGTTCATGCTGCACGCTGCTGTACTGAGTCTCGCGGGATCATCTGCAGACCCAGGAACGCCAGTCCGGCCATGAGCGCACCAAATGTGAAAGGCGCAGCCGGCGATACCCGATGCCACAGGATGCCGGCGATCAGGCTGGCTGGCAACGCCATCAGTCCGGTTGACGCACTGAAAAGCCCGTACGCCGCGCCGCGCTGTTCATCGGGCACCATCTCGGCCACCATGGCTTTCTCCGCGCCCTCTGTCAGCGAGTAGAACAGGCCATACAGGCCCCACAGCGGCCACATCATCCATGCCTGATGCGCCAATGCAAAACCCGCGTACGTCAGTGCGTAGATCCCCCAACCATATCCGATGACACGCCGTCGGCCGATACGGTCCGCCAATTTGCCCGCGGGGATGGCGGTGGAAGCGGACACCAGGTTGAAACACGCATAGATGACAGGGATCAGCACCACCGAAACACCGACATCTTGGGCGCGCAAAATGATGAACGCATCCGATGAGTTTCCCAAAGTAAAGAGCAGCATGATCCCCAGAAACCAGCCGAACCGCCCTTTGATCACGGCGAATGACAGCGCCTGCTTCTTCACGGGAACGGCGCGTTCGCGAACCAGAAAGCCGATGATGACCAACGGCAGAGCCGCGATTATCCCGGCAGTCAGGAACACCAGCCGGTATTTATGGGGATGATGCACCCATAACTGCAACAGGGCGACCGTAATCAGCGGCCCGACGAACGACCCCAAGGTGTCCAGCATTCGTTGCACGCCGAAAGCGCTGCCCAGCCGTTTTCGATCCACCGAACTGGCGACCAGCGCGTCGCGAGGGGCATTTTTGAGGCCTTTACCGATGCCGTCGGCCACGCGAAGGCCCAGAGCAGCCCCTCCCGATCCGGCCAGCCCCAGCCCGAAACGTCCGATTGCCGACAGGGCGTAGCCAACGAACACGATCGCCTTTCGCATGCCCAGCGCATCGGATAGATAACCGGCTCCGATTCGGCTGAAGCTGACGGCCGAAGTCAGCAGGCCCTCGATCAACCCGATGAACTCTTTGTTCAGTCCGAGAACTGTGGAGTAGAAGACCGGGAGAACGGGCTGTATCATATCTTGCGCCAGCCCGCCAAAGAACGCCACCCATCCCAGGGTTACCACATTGCGTTCGACACCGGCGTCTGGCGTTTCCGGTGCGGAAGCGGTGTTGATACTCATGAACTGCAACCTCGTGGACGGTTACCGCACTGCGTCAATTGGTCCGTCCAGCGAACCTCGGGCGTCTGCATCCCGCAGGATGGGCGCCGGGTAGGCTTTCGTGTTGATGATAACACCATTATCCGCGAGTAGCTGCTTTCAACTGCCCGCAGGTGACGTCTCGATCTATCCTGTTCACGAATGCAGGTGTTTATACTTGGCCCTTCATCAGTCGTGACGCAACACGATTTCGGGACTATTCCCACCGCACGGAAAGCGTCTGACTGCCTACAGGATCACAGGTGCGGCTCAAGAATCGTACGCGGATGTCGACCTTCCCCTGCCCGGGTGCGCCGGGCGCAAGGCCGGACAGCTCCAGTGATCGGCTATCGCCAAAAGCCATCGGGTCACCTTCCAGGCGCATCGACGCCGGCAATCCCAGGCGCGCCGCATCGCCCGTCAATTCCAGCGTAAAGCCGACTTCGGGTAGCCACGGGCACATGCCGGTGTTTCGCAGACGGATTGGCAATGTGAACGGCTGGCCGGCTTTTATGACCACGTCCGGGATGCTGATGTCGGCATCAAACTGTTTCATCGGCAGCACCGCATCCAAAGAGAAGTCGTATCCAGCCATCCATTCCCGATACGGCTGGGTCATTCCGTGGGAACGTGTTTGGGCTATCATGTTTCCCGGCACCGCCGCCGCCTGGGCGTCATACTCGCCGGCAAGCCGGTAGATCTCCCGCATGAGTTCGATACTCTCTGAGCGGACATCCGCAGGCAACGCCATCCGCGGAGCGCCGGGATGAGCCGATACGATGCGGCTCATTCGCGCCGTTATCTCCAGCCGCCGCAGCTGATACGCGAAGCTGGTTCTCCAGAGGGCCACATGCGCAAACCATCGACGGTGTGACTCTGCCTGCCCACCTGACTGCAGTTCCACCAGCCGGGCGTCGAATGCCTGTAACAACGCGCGGGCGCGCTCAGATGCACGCTGCTGTTCCTCAGGGCTCAGTCGTACCCAGTCGCGCGGCAGCATCGGGAATTGATGCATGTCCCACATGCGTTCAATGATACTGTTCAACCGCACAAACGCCGGCGCCCGATCCTCATCCCAGATGCGGCGTCCCCACCACTGTCGAAAGGTATTCACCGTTGCAGTCGGCTCCCAACCGAAGTATCCGATGGACAGCCAGGGCAACTCGGTGCCGCAGAACGCCCCACCGATCCAGAAACTGCCGCGGTCGGACAAAAGACGCTTCATGCGTGTCGACGGGGCAAGCCGGAAACCCGCGAACAGGTTGTCGATCCAGGTGTCGCCCATCGGCCCCTGGGTCTCATAGGATCGGGTCAGTACGGCCAGACCGGCGCCATGACCAACGATCAACAGGTCCTCCGGCAACATCGATTCGAGTTTCGGCGTGTAGAAGTCAAAATACGGATAGATCGCCAACGCGCCGCGGAAACCCTGACGCTTGAGCCTGTCGTAGATGATCAGATACTGCTCCCAGGAGCCGTCACCGGTGCGCGACCGTGCGATGAACTCCGTGCAGCGTGCACAGGTGCACAGTCCGCCGTTGTCATCGCGGATCATCACCAGGCCATCCAACGGGTATGTCTCCAGCATCTCCCGAAACACCGCATCGATATACCGGGCATATTGCGGATGAGTAAAGCACGGGATTTTGTCGCTGCCGGGCGCCATCGCCTCTGGATGGGCGTGGGCGTATGTGGTGGGGACGCATCCGATCGGGATCCATTGCCACACCTTGACGCCGCGTTCCTGCAGGTATCGAAGCAGCTCGAGCCCGCGCGCGCGGTTTGGTTGGATCTCGCTGAATGTCGTGCCGCTGATTTCGTCAAACGCATCCGGTGATTCGGACTTCAGCTCCGGCATGTACTTGTACGATACAGGCATCTTCCAGTTGCTCCACATGCTCAGGTCCGCGATTACATTCACGCCGCTGGCGATGAGTTCATCGAACGCCTGTTCCCATTCGGAGTCGCTGCCATAAGGCACATCCACTTCGAATGCGCCGCCTCCCAGCCCGCCAGCGCGCAGATCCACAACCGGGTTGGCGGCGATGATGGGGATCCGGATCCCATTTGGGTCCACTTGGAGCTGTTCGCCGATCCGAAGCGCGCCGTGCATCAGCCCGAAAGCGGTGCGCGCCGCGAGAACGACCCCCGCCGGCGGAGCGGGGTGGACGGAGAAGCCATCGCCGCTCAACTGCCTGTCATCGGTGAGTTGCAACGTAACCTCCGCAGGGGAGCTCCCTGCGACGATACGGGCTTCATATCCGTGCGACCGGATATCCCGCACCAACAGCTCGGCAGCCGCTCGAGCCGAACCCGGGCACCTGACACGAATAAGCCGCGATGAGAGCGGGAGGCTCAGCGGTGTGGCTTCCACCGCGTATCCCTCGTGCGCGTATTCAACCAGATCGGCGATCCGAACGGCCGGAGTGTCTTCTGCAAATATCAACCGCCGGCGCCAGCGGCGGCCGTTGACGGTCTCTTCGCCGAGTTCGAGCGTGACAAGCCCGTCGCGCTTGTACACCTCCCCTGCGTACCGTGACACAGCGGCGAACTCTTTGAACCCGTAATGCGGCCAGATGTTCAATGGATGATCCAGCGGCTCCTTGCGCCCGGCCAGAGGCAACGTAAACGCGACGGCGTGATGGATCCATGGCGATCGTTCCGACCAGGGCCGCTCATCGGCGCAGATCTCCACCATCCCTGCGGCGTGGATCCGGTATGTCAACACCATCTTCGGTCCGGATACCGGTGTCAACAGGAAGTGCAACTCCGACATGGAGGCGGTCGATGAGGCGGAGACCAGCCGTGCGGTGTAACGCGTGATCGCCTCCCCCGGCTCGAAGGCGGCTGCTGGCTCCTGTCCTGTTCCGGCCAGAGGCCGGTAGGCGTCCAGACTTCCGGCCAATGCGATCCCCTCGCCCGGTATCCGCGACCATCTGAGGCCGAGCGAGCCGCTGAGCGCGGCCCGTCTGAAAGCGCGGATGTCGGTCAGCAGGCCGCTGCGTTCATCGATCGTAACCGTCACGTGGCGATAGCTTACCGTGAACCGACCGTTCCGCCGGGTCAGCGCCGACCGGACTGCGGGCTTGCCTGGGATCAAGTCCACCACGGCCGTTTCGCCCGGGGGGACGGTCAGGGCGAACACCAGCAGATCCTCCGCGCGGGGGTTCTGTATGGATACATTCAGACGCGCCTTCCAGTGAGCACGGCCCTCCCTCAGAGACCAGGGGATTTCCACTCCGTTGTGCATCAGTCTGATATTTCGCCAGTCGATCTGCTCCGGCGAGGCGAGTCGCCCGATCGGCACCTCAACCACGCCGGCTCCGTTCCAAGCGGTCGGGTTGTTTACGGTTATCTTCATTCCGCAGGCCTCTCTGTTCTGGTCCGTCACAACCGGCAGTTTCAGTGAAGCGACGGCAAGGACGGACATTAATCGTCTCAGGGGGACTCCCATTGCCGGAACGCATCGTTCGGGTGGAGGGGTACCTTGCTTCATTCGGTGACGTGATATCCGGTTCCTTCAAACCTATCCCGGTAACTTGTTCGGGGTATGTTAGTCATATAGTTTGGGATGCGCCTTCACCTTGATGAGACAGGCGCTTGGAGGTCGATAATGTTTGCGTTTTCCATATCCGCTGTCCATCGGTTGGGCGCCTTGGCCTTCTGTGCGCTCAGCGCTGCCTTTTGCGCTGCACTGCCTGCGCGAACTGTGGCCACCATTGGGGTGAACCTGTCAGACGTGGCCGGGGTGTTTGGTGCGGAGGTGCGGCCGAATGCTCTGGGGGCGGAGGCCGTGACAGATTGGCCGGGGGTCGCTCAACGTGTCACGGTGCAGTTCATGCGTTCCCCCAAAGCGCCGTCGGTCAGTTTTGTGGTGATCCGATTCGAGCCGGGTGCGGACTGGGACGTGGTGGCCGGGCGTATCACACGTCAGTATGGGCCTGCGCTCGATAGCGTGCGTGTGGGCGGCGGCCGCACCGCCCAATGGATTGTCGATGCAGCCCGTCTGACTCTGGATAACCTGAACGGAGGGGTTCAGGTCACCGTCGAACGGGCGTTTCTGCCGGATCCGTCCCGGTACGGCATGCCCGAGCTGACCCGGATAATCCATGCGGTGAAGGGTGACATCAGCGGCACTGGCTGGGCAGACAGAGTGCTGTTGCTGGGCCAGATCGAGAACGGATCGCCCTATGTTACGGATATGCGGCTGATGGTGCAGCGAGGCGCTTACGGGCGCTTTCAGATCTTCCGCCTGCCTGTCGATTTGGGCAATGGTCTTCAGCCTCGCCTGAGGTTACGCGACGTGACCGGCGACCGGATCCCTGACGTGCTTTATGCCTCTTACACGGGCGGCAGCGGCGGTATTATCAATGCCGGCGTGTTCAACGGGGCGCATGGAGTGAACCGCTGGATCTTCCGGTCAAACGGCACCGCTTTACCGAAGGTGACCGGGATACGTAATGGAAATCAGTTGAGCGTTACGGTGGGGGCGGAACCTCCGGTCACGCTGACGTTGACGACGGGCCAGGTCATGGCTGCGGGCATGGAGACCCGTACATGGGGTGAAGATGGCGTGCAGGTGATGGAACCGGTGAGCAACCCGCCCGGTCTGGCGATCACGCGGTCGCTGCGTCTTGGCCCCAATGTCAATCAGGTGGCGGTGTTGCGCACTCAACTGCGCTGGAGCGGCTCCGGCTGGACACATGTACACACTCAGGTGATGCGCTGACAAACACCTTTCCGTATGAGTCTATGGGGTATTCTGGATGCGGCCGGATTGTGATTCGGCTTACTCGTGTTACAGGGAGATCCAGGATGATAC
Source organism: uncultured bacterium (assembly GCA_964650005.1). Classification (GTDB taxonomy): domain Bacteria; phylum Armatimonadota; class HRBIN16; order HRBIN16; family HRBIN16; genus CAZHSN01. Next base: position 36,418 of record CAZYPZ010000019.1, read on the forward strand.
GTGATGCGGTTTGGTGGAAGTTGCTCATCGTATTGGCTTGTGTGTTGGGCTGCTGCGGACAGGGCGCTCAGGCCGGGTTGCCCGGAAACGCTGTGGCCACCATCGGCGAATCGCTGGACAGTGTTTCTAAGGTATTCGGTACTCCCGTACGGACAACGGCCGTAGGCGCTGTGACTGTAACGCATTGGCCGGGGATCGCTCAAGGGGTGACGGTCACGTTCATGCGGTCGCCGCAAGCGCCAATGGTGAGTGTAGTGATGGTGCGGTTCCCGAAGGGAGTGAACTGGTATACGATCAACCGGAACCTCACCGCAACATACGGTCCGGCCATCACACAGGCGGCTGCCGGCCAGCCGCGCCAGTCCCGATGGTATGTTGAGGGGGCCCGACTGACGCTGGAGGCTCCGCGCGGCATACCGCAGATGACCATCGATCGCGCGTACCTGCCGCAGCCGACCCGGTACAAGATGCCGGAAGGTACCCGCATACTGCAGGCGGTGAAGGGAGACATCACCGGAACGGGTTGGGCGGATCGCGTGGCGCTTCTGGGGCAGATCGATGGCGAATCGCGTGCCGTTATCGAGATGCGCCTGCTGGTGCAGCGCGGGTCAACCGGGCCGTTTACCATACATCGGATGCCTGAAGACCTGGGGCGCGGGTATGAACCGACCATCATGCTGCGGGACGTCACCGGCGACCGGATCCCCGAAGTGCTTTATCAATCCGCGACGGGCGGCAGTGGTGGCGTCATGAACGCAGCGGTATTCAGCGGCACTCGGCGGGACTACCAGTGGATTTTCCGATCGAATGGAACAGCGCTGCCGAAGTTGACGGGATCGCTCTCGGGTAATACCTTGACAATCACCACTGCAGGCCAGGCGCCGCTGACCGTGACGCTCACCGATGATCAACTGGCGGTTGCTGACGGGGAGACGACCACATGGGGAGACGACAGTGTCCAGTGGATGGAGCCGGTGACACAACCGGTGGGGATCGCTGTTACCCGCAGCCTGCGACTGGGACCCAATGTGAACACCGTGGCGTCGCTGAAAACCGTGTTGAAGTGGTCTGGTAAAGGCTGGACGCCCGTCAAGACCACCGTAATCCGTTGAGCCGACCGGTAACAACACGCCGGCAAGGATAAGCTCATCCCTGCCGGCCGAACACGATGGCGCGTCTCGGTCAGGTTTTCACCAGTTGCCGCCGTAGACAAAGTGTATTGCGTATCCTGTCTTGCCGCCGTCATTCGGGATCACCGCGCCGACCATTACCTCGAATCGGTCTGTGAACCGGTAGTTGGCGCCGATCGAACTGGCGAAGGGGCGCCCCGGGGTGTGGTCGGCCATCACCGTCAGCCGGTCGTTCAGATCGGTGTCCGCTCCCACAAATCCCTGCCACGCGCCTTCCGCTCGTTGGATGCCCGCATGCAGACGTCCTTTGCCGATAGCCGCGGAGAATACCAGATAAGGGATGGATGTCAGTTTGGCGCCCACGTTGTAGATACCGGCAGCCACGGAACGCTCTCTTGCGCTGTCATCCCACAGTTTGAGTTTCCCGTTCAGCAATGCGCGTGTATCCGATTTGCGGTTGAGATCGACATCGATCCCCAGCTCCAATCGGTCCGCGACACCTGTTTGGGTGTTCAGCAGGTTGACTGTGCCGGTCAGCGGAGAGAATGTGCCATCGACCTGGTACTCGATGCTCCATTCGCGATGTGCCAGCACGTCTGCGGTCGGGATGATGGTCAATCCGCTGTAGCAGGCGTGCGCGGTCAATGCGCTGGTCATCAACCCGAGGCTGCATAAGGCGGCACACAAGGTGGTATAGGTGTTCACATGCAGGCTCCTTTACTTGTGGTGGTTTCCTGTCAAACGCGCGTCACCGCCTGAACAGGTCGGATCGGCTTACCCGCTCACAAGCGCGGGTATGCAGGCGGACCTTCGCGGCATTTTCTCGAACGCGTCTGTGGTCAAGCATCGGTTTCCAACTCGAAGTCCTCAAACTCAAATCCCGGCGCCACGGCGCAACTGACCAGCACCCAGCTATCGGCGTCTGCGGGCTTGGCCGACTGCCAGACACGCGCCAGCCGGACGGCCTGGAACGGTCCATCCGGCCCGATGTGCGACTCGATAACCTTGCCGTCGGGGGCACGATCATACAGCTCCAATACCCCGCCCGCGTGCCAGTACCAGATCTCATCGGAGCGTACGCGATGCCAGGCAGACCGATCTCCGGGACCCAGCAGGTAGTAAATGGACGTCATGGCCGAGCGGTCGCGTCCGTCGGCGGTTGTGATGCGATCAGGCGACCTGAACGTTTCGCCGTACCAGCCTCCTTCCGGGTGACGCTGCAGTTGCAACGCGTCGATCAACCGTTGAACCTCGGGCGGAATGGCTGTCATGGTCGTGCCTCCTGTTCAGGAACGCCCCAGATACGCAGTTCGTGGATCCGTGCGTGCGGGTCGTTGTTTTGTGCGGGTTCGGCTATCTCGAGCCGGACGCGCTGCAAAACGCGGTTCACCGGGTGTGCTGTCAGCCCGCGGGTGTTATCAGCGATCTGGTCCAGCAGTATCCATTCCGCTGTATCCGGCGGCTGCCCCAGCAACCGCCAGGCGCGCGTGGTGAATATCGGTTCGACGCCGGCGCCCGCGGTGTGGATCAGCTCGATACCGTACACACGATGCGGTGACTGCAGGTCCACTTCCAGCCAGTGCGGCGTTTGTGGACCGCTGCTCCATTTGGTGGGCGTGCAGTTGTCCACTGTGCGCTCCGGCCCCTCCTGCGGACTGTATTGACTGGATGCCTGTACCGGCCGCCGGTGGGACACCTGTTCACCGGGGAAGGACAGCAACCGGTGCGAAATCTGCAGCCCGTCTGCGTGACTGGGATTCCAGTCCCGCTGATAGAGTACGGTATGGGGGTTGGCTCCCCACACGCCCCATAGCCTGGCGCGCGGTTGTCGGATGAGGCTTTCGAACGAGGCCGCGTTCAGTAAACGCCAGCGGGTCTCTCCTGCACCTTCCAGCTTGAGGACAAGGCCGATATCCCCCCAGCTCGAGCTGTTTGCCATATCGAGCCGGCCCGTAAAGTCCGGCAGCGTGACAAACCCGGCCGGCCAGCGCTCGAGGAACCCTGCGGCGTTGGTGCACGCCATAACCGCCTTTGCGTCTCCGGAGGCCGTTACACCATAGCGGCACCCGTCGGAGCCATGCAGGTGCGCCACCCCGCGAAAACCGGCTTCCAGCGCCAGCACCGTCTGGGCGCCATAGGCGAACGTGTTGCGGATCCGTTCATCTCCGCAGCGGCCAAACCGCATGGCGACCAGTTGCCGCGCCTGTAGTGCGATGCCGCCGTCGCTGGAATGCCTGCCTGTGGGCAGCTTGGAGTCGTTGCGGTCCCAATAGTGGATCACAAACTGTACGTTCTCTACGGCGCCGTGACGGGCGTTAGCCACCCGTAAACCTTCCATCAGCGGCGAACCCGTCAACCCCGCTATCACATGGCCAGTGGTGTCCGTACTGGCGAAATCCGCGCCCAGCCAGGCGTTGCTGAGGCAGACATCGCGCAGGTGCACCCCGGGGCCGCGTGCCTGCACGCTCCAGGGGTACGGCTTGGGAGAGTCCAGGTCCTGGTCTCGGTACCAGATGGACAGCCCGCGCAGTGACGAACGCGCGTCCAGCGTGATAAACGGTCCTTCAAGGGATTCCGGCAACAGACAGCTGCCGGGGACCATCGAGTGGCACGGACCTTCCGCGATCCCGCGCAGATCCACACCCGAGGGCACGCGCAGCCGACCGGTGATGCGATAGCGCCCCGCCGGAACAAACAGCGTGCCTCCATCTCGCGCCAGCTGTGCCAATCCGCGTTGAAACGCACGGGTGTCGTCGGTCTCCTCGTCACCGCGCGCACCCAGTGCGCGCACATCCAAGACGCGCGGCGAACCCGGCCGGAAGTACGGCAAGGGAGCCATCGACGGCCCGGGATCGGCAATCGAGGGCGGAGCGGGATGTTGGCGGATATCCCTGGCGTCAATTGGCAGCGCCGTGCTGTCGGACGTCAGCACCGGCACCGAGTCCGCAACCCGAACCCGTGCCGATCCACGGCATCCGTACAGCATCAGGCGGCCGGATTGCATCACCACCTCGCCGTCCAGTCGGCAGTCGGCAAACGCCAGTGTGGCGCCGCCTCCTTCCGGTGTGCTGATCCGACCGGTCAACCGGCATCGATCGAACTGCAGCGGCGCCTGCACCGAGCGGTCCACAGTCAGCGCGCTGCCGCCCGGGGCGTGCAGGGTGCTGCGGCTGATCAGCCAGGCGGGATGCTGTACGGCATCTGCACGCAGTGCGGTCACCGCGTTGGTGATGTGCACCTCGTACAGTTCGCCGTTCGATCCCGGTGGAGAGGCATCGGGCTTGCCGTCCAGCCAAAGGCCGGTTCCATATCCGGTGATGCGCGCGTTGTAGAGGGGGCACCAGTCAAACCGGCGGACACGGATCGCCGTCGCTGAGCGCAGCAGTTGCTGCAGCCGCTGTAAGGCGTGTGCGCTCACCGGGGCGCCGGGCAGGCCGCTCTGCGCCCAGATGTCGGGAGAGAAGCGCAGATACTCCATCCGCGTGATGTCCAGTACCATCTCGATGTGAACGCCGGAGCGCAACGGCGTTCCCCAGATATCGCTGTAGAGCGCCACGTTGTAACACTGCCCGTCCAACGCTCCGTTACTCAACCCCTGCCAGGAGTTCACCAGCGTGACATGACGCACGGTGTAACCGCAGCTCGAGGGATGGGTGACATCGATCGTCCACGGATACGGCTTCGGATCATCGACTGACTGATGCGGGTACCAAAAAGCCAATCTGGTGAGGCAGCTGACCTTCTCCATGGTGATGAACGGTACACCCCGTTCATCGCCGGGAGGGGTTTCCACCTGAAGCACCGTTCCGGCAATGCGTCCCTGCGAGGCGATCGGCGACATCCAGTCCCCGCGCAGCGTCACGCCCTGTTTCAAGCGTAGCGGTCCGGTGAAGCGGTACCGCCCGGCTGGTATGTAGATCACCCCTCCGCCGGCTCGTGCCGCATCGTCGATCGCCTGCTGAAATACCGAGGTGCAGTCCATGCGTCCGTCCGGTCGGGCGTTGTACGGTCGGTCCTGCACATTCAAGGACGCCACACATACATCCGGAGCGCTCATCGCGGTGCGCATCCCACGCGCAGCCGGCAACGGTGTCGAGGGTACCCACATCATGACAGCCTCCCGGGTTCGTTCACCCGTGTATTTAGTTCATTATATAGACCGGTCCTTGCCCCGCTGCCGGGGGAACGCAGGTCATCCGGTGATGTCCGGTGAACGATTAGGCCCGAAGTCCACTAATGGAGCGTGATATGAACCGATCGGATACCAAGCGCCTGCACGCGGCCGATCTGGGTGTGCGTCCGGGCATGCCGGATTGTGGCCCGGTCTTACGGGAGGCCGTGCGCAAAGCACGATTGGAAGCGCGTCCTGTGGTGTTCCAGCTGGATGCCGGGATATACCGCCTCGACTCGGACCAGCGCCGGCGAGGGGGAGGCTACTGCCTGCCGATCCGTGGAGCGGAGGGTTTGACGATTGCCGGCGCCGGCGCGGGAGCGACAACACTGTTGGTGAACAACCCCATGTCGGGCGCGGTGGATTTTTCATCCTGTACAGAGGTCGCGATCCGCGACCTCACCATCGACTACGCGATCCCGCCCTTTCTGCAAGGTGTGGTGCGACGCATCGATCGGGATGCCGGTTGGTTCGATCTGCAGATTGACGACGAATACGACACACCGGACGCCCCGAACTATCGGCTCTCACCGGCGCCGTATGGACGCTGGGGAATGATCATCGACCGGGCGACACGGCGCATTCGTTCCGGTACGTCTGACCATTTCATGACGCCCCGATGGGAACCGGTGGCAGGGCGGATCTGGCGCTTCTTCACTGCGGAAGCACACTACCGTCACAGCCTGAGGGACATGCAGGAAGGCGACGCGTATGTGCACCTGGCCCGGGGATTTGGAAACGCCATCATGGCGTACCGGTGTCAAGGGATCGCCATCGAGCGCGTGACCATACATGCCTCACCGGCTCTGGCAGTAGGACTGGTGGCCAGCAGCCGGTATGCTTGCGTTCGGCATCTGCAGGTGCGGTTTCGGCCCGGTTCCAGCCGGTTGATCACCACGGATGCCGACGGCGTACACTGTCAGCAGAACCGGGTGGGCCCGGTGATTACTGACTGTTACTTCGAAGGAATGGCGGATGACGCGGTGAACATCTATGCGCCGCCGATCGTGTTGCGCGAAGTGGCTTCACCCCGGCTGTGGCGAGTTCAGCCCCCGGGCGAGATCCGTTCCGGCGATCGCCTGCAGGTGCTGGATCCCCGCAGCGGCCATATTCGCGGGCTGGTGCGCGTGGTGTTCGTCCGGCAGCTCGCGGACGGGGTGGAGTTGGAGGTCGATCGGACGTTGTCCGACTTACAGGCGGGAGAGACACATCGCGATGCGGATACGTTGTTCAACCTGGATGCCTGTGGAGCCGGGTTTCGCATCCGCAGGAACACCATGGACGGGAACCGGCGTTACGGATGCCTGCTGCGCGCCGGCGACGGTCTGGTGGATGAGAATCGTTTTCTCGATACAACCGGCGCGGGGGTGGTGCTGACGAACGAACCGGACTGGCCGGAAGGTCCCGTCCCATGGAACGTCACCATACGCCGGAACCGCTTTACGCGCGGAGGTACCTGTCGGGGGTATGCCGACAGCCCCTCGGGGGCGGCACTGTCGGTGAGGGCTGTTCGTCTGGGGCATCAACCGGCCGAAGCGCTGGCCATTCAGGGTGTGCGCATCGAGCGTAACACCATCGAGGCTCGCGCCGGGGTGGCCATCGGCATATCCGGAGCATCGAACGTACGTGTCGAGGCAAACACCGTCGATGCGCGCCAATGCGAAGACCTGAGGTGCCGGGATGGGCACATCGTGATCGATCAGGCCGCGGATGTGGCTGTCCTCGACAACCGAGTTGTGGATCCGATGGCTAAGATGCGCGCCGCCGTGACACTCGAGGGCGGTACACGATCGGGAACGGGCGGGGTTACGGTGCGCGGTCTCTCGGTTTCTCCCCCCGGACGGTTGCCTCTGCTGCATGACGAGCGGCCGGACTCTGCCGGTCGGAAGGAGTGACAAGACTTATGGTGTCCCGTTCTGTTGCCGATCCAAACCGTCGGATGCTGCCTCGAGCACAGCCGTTGAACACGGTGCTGACCGTTTGTGATGTCAGTTCCGTTACCCCGGCGCGCCGGCTGCTGGCTATCAGCCTGCAGGGTGTGGTCAACCAGATGCGACCTTCACTCTATCTGTTGCTGTCGCCCAAATACGACACCCTCTGGCTGAACTGGCTGCAGCAGCGGGGGTATGTACGCGATACGGTGACCATTTCGGCCGAGTCACTTCTTCGCAGATACCGTTCTGCCGTGCGCGGTTGTGTGGTTTACGATTCGGCGTTCCGGGCTTCGGTGAACATCGCCACGATGCTGGCCGGGCTGGAACGGCTGGTGGTCCTTGCGCCGGAACTGTTGGAGAGCGTATCGCTGCCTGTAGTTCACGACTTGCGCGGCCGATGGACGGACAACGCGGCTGCGTATCGATGGGCCATCGAGCATCTCTTCCCCAGGATGCATCACGGTGCCCTATGCTCACTCGAGCCACATGCGGCCGGTTACCACTTGCGTGACTACCTGGTACAGCAGCGGATCTTTCCTTTCTGGGTCAGCGGCGACGGAGATCGGATCCGCGATGGCGCCGGACCGGAGGAGCGGGCGGTGATCGAGTCGTTGTTCCGTCAAACGCCTCCGAATGCCGCCGTGACCGGCTTCTGGTCGGCAGGCGACGCCTATCCGGGGGTGTCGGAATACGGCGGGCTGGTGTGGGCTGGCGGGTTTGGCAAGCCGACCATCTGCCATGACTGGGGCACCAACGGCAGCATCCACTCCGCGGTGCGCGTGGATCCGTCGGTGTTTCGGCAACGCACGCGCCCCTCTCCGCCCAAGCTGGAGAGGGACAGGATCTACCTTTCGGTGAGCATCAACGAGAGCGGCGATGCACCTTGGTACTGGCAGATGCGCCAGCGGGATGTTTGGGACGATCCCAATCGGGGGAAAGTGCCGATCAGCTGGTGCGTGGGCGGCGGCGCCTGGGACATCTACCCCGGCATCCTGGAGTGGTACTACCGCAACGCAACACCCAATGACTATTTCTACGCGGCGGTTTCCGGGGCGGCATATATGATGCCGCCGCATTACGCGACACGCGTGGCGGATCCGGAGGCTGTCTGGCGTGACTGGTATGCGCTGACCGACCTGTACATGCAGCGGCTGGATCTCGATATGGTGGCGCTGCACATGGATGCGTGGACCGCCGCTCCCACCCAGTACGAAGACAGCGCGATCTTCCGTGGGTATGCGTCCCATCTGCCGCGTCTGCGCGCGATCCTGTCGGATTTCGGGCGGATGGAGGACCTCGATCTGAAGCGCGCCAACCACTACACGGCGCGCGGCGTGCCGGTGTTCCATTGCCTGACGCGCTGGCATCATGACACGTCGAAGCCGTATGATCCGGCGGAGACGCTGGTCGCCGAGATCCGTGCGTGCACGCCGCCGCAACGACCGGCGTTCATGCACACCATGGCGCTGAGCTGGCGTTACACCCCGACCGATATCCTGAAAGCACGGATGCTGTTGGGCAAAGAGTACGTGTTTGTCACCGCACGCGATCTGGATACTCTGTATCGCCAGGCCTATCCGCCGGGGTGATATGGGGCCTCAGTCAGGCGGCCGATGCCGCCTGACCCGCGGCCAATCCATGTACAATCCAGACAGCAAGCGTTTCCGTAACGGGAGAGTTCCATGGACCAACAGGGCTTTCAGCAGCCGCCAACTCGACTGAGACCGGCGCCCTTCTGGGCGATCAATGACACGCTGGATCCCGAGAAGACCGCCGCGCAGATGCGTGATATGCGCCGTGTGGGCTTATCGGGTGCGTTCTTTCACTCGCGCCACGGCCTGATCACCGAATATCTGGGCGATGAATGGTTCGCCGCGATGGATGCGGCGCTGGCAGCCGCGCGGGAGACCGACGGCTACCTGTGGCTGTACGATGAAGACCTGTGGCCCAGCGGCAACGCCGGCGGTCAGGTGGCGGGGATGAAGCCCGAATGGCGCGCCGCATTGCTTGTCGGCATGCTGTTGCCGCCCGGTGCGCCGCTGCCCTCGCCGCGCGAGGACCATGAGCTGTTATTCGCCTATGTGTTGCATGAACGGAGCGGTGCTGTATTGACGCGCTACGAGCGGGTGCACCGTCGGAATCTGCTGGATTACACAGATACCGAGCGCCTTCTGCTCGTGCGTGTCTACCAGCCGAAGACCGGATGGTGGGGAGGCGAGTCCTACTGTAATCTGCTGGATCCGGATGCGGTACAGCAGTTCGTCCGGATGACCCATGAGGTGTACCGCCAGCGGTACGGTGCGGAGTTCGGGAAACGTATTCCCGGCATCTTTACGGATGAGCCGCAATTGGCTCATGATCCATGCGGCATCGCCTGGTATGACCGCTTGCCGGAACGGTATCTTGAATGGACCGGGCGCGATCTGGTGCAGGATCTGCCGATGCTGTACTTCGATGGCGCGGAGGCGCGTGCGATCCGTATCCAGATATACCGCTGTATCCTTCGCCAGTTTCTGGAGGCGTTCAGTCGGCCTATCTACGAGTGGTGTTCACAGCACGGCATAGAACATACCGGTCACTTCAACAGTGAAGACAGCCTGACCGGACAGGTGGAGAACCACTGCGGCGGCGTCATGGCGCATTACCGGTACCAGCATACGCCCGGTATCGATCACCTCTGCAGACAGACCGATCCCATGCTGCTGACGGTCAAACAGGCCGCATCGGCTGCCAGGCAGTTGGGACGCCCTCAGGTGCTGACCGAGATCTTCGGGGTCAGCCGGCATACCAACACATTTGAACAGTTCCGATGGATCGGTCACTACAATCTGGTGCTGGGTGCGACGTTCTTTGTGCCGCATCTCACCTGGTATTCCGCACATGGCCGCCGAAAGCGCGATTACCCGCCCGTGTGGAATTATCAGCAGACCTATTGGGATGATCTGTATCCGCTGAACACCTATTTCACGCGTATCGCGCATGCGTTGTGTTGTGGACAACCGGAGTGCGACATTCTGGTGCTTCACCCGGTGGAAAACGCCGCGGCAGGCAGGCGGCTGGGCGTCCGCGTACGGGGACAGGAAGATGAAGGCGCCGTCCGGATGCCGGCGGATCCGCCCGCCGCGACTCAAGCGGAAGGCGAACTGATAGACCGGATGCTGCGCCTGACCCTTGACTCCATTCTGACCGCAGGATATGAGGCCGACCTGGGGGATGAGGGGTATCTGGCGGACATGGGCGACGTGGAATCCGGATGTCTGTGCGTGGGCCGGATGCGTTATCCGCTGGTGGTGATCCCGCCCTCCGTTACATGGCGCCCGTCTACGCTGGATCTGCTCGAGCGTTTTGTGGAGCAAGGTGGCCATCTGCTGGTCGCCGGACCCGATCCGCGCGAGTTGGATGGCCGGCCTGCCGAAGCCGAGTGGCAAACGCTGCTGCAGCATCCACATGTGGTCCGCGTTCCGGCGGCCGCCGAGGCGATACGTCGTGCCGTGGAGCAGATGGCTCCACAGGACTTTCGGTTGCGGGATCCTGACGGAAGGCCGTTAAGCCGCGTGTATCTGCATCACCGGCTGGATGGCGATCAACACATCCTGTTTATCGCGAACAACGATCCCGATGCGCCGCGGGATGCGGTACTGGATGTGCAGGGCTGGTCGGGCCCCGCTCTGTGGTGGGATCCGCTCACCGGTGAGGCGCGCCAGATCCCGGAAACGACCTGCGGCACCGGAAGGCGGTTCCAGTTCCGCCTGGACCCGGCGGGATCCGTGCTGCTGACGGTCGGCGGAGCGCGGGTCGAGGTGATCCACGAGTGGCCGACAAGTCCTCCGGCTGATGCGCGGGTGACACCCATCCATGGTCCGTTCGACTTTCGGCGGCTCCAGCCCAATGTACTGGTGATCGACCGGATGGCCGTCTCGGTGGATGGCGGAGCGCATTTTGAACCCGAGAATCTGGACTTCCGGGTGCGCCGCTGGCTGGCGTCGCTTTTTGGCACCACTCCGGCTCTTCAATGGCAGCCGTGGGTGAGCCTGAAAAAAGGGTTGTTTGCCGGTAAGGGCGGCGACATCGTGTTGCGGTACCGGTTCTTCAGCCAGATCACCGCTCCCCGATGTGAGCTGGTGATCGAGAACATGCAGCACGGCCGGGTTACGGTGAACGGTCAGTCTGTATCATTGACAACGACGGGATGGTTCTGGGATCAGGACTTCCGTACAGTCGCCATCGGTGAACTCGTTCAATCCGGATGGAACGAGGTGGACTTCGCGGTATCCTACGATTTCCTGACGGATGTGGAGCCGGCTTACCTGATTGGCGATTTTGGAGTAGCGCTGGCGCCCGATGGACGAAGCGGTATGGTCATCGCAGAACCCGAAAGGCTGCACACAGGCAGCTGGGGCCGCCAAGGATACCCGTTCTACAGTGGACGGATCTGCTACCGGACAATATTCGAGGCGACCCATGGACGTCCGGTCTGGTTAAGGTTGTCCGATGTGTCGGCCACACTGGTGAAGCTGCGAGTCAACCAGATGGAACAGCCCCCGCTCTTGTGGCGTCCCTGGTTGGTTGACCTCAGTCAGTGCGTAACCACCGGCCCCAATGAACTGGAGATCGAGGTGGTCTCTTCCCTGCAGAACAGTTGGGGGCCGCTGCACGAAATGCAGGGTGACGACAACCTGTGGTGCGGCCCCAATGCGTTCGACCAGGAATCGATCCTGCACGAACGACTGAACGTGTTCGACTATGGCCTGTTTGGGGTGGAGTTGATCTATGGCGACGAATGAGACTTCTTCGGCCAACCCGGTATCCGAGGCGCTGATGCGTGAGATGGCTTTGCGGGCACGGGCTGCGGGACGGCTGTTGGGTACGCTCTCCGGAGCGGCCCGCCAGGCGATCCTGAAGGCGATGGGTGAGGCATTGGACGCGCACCGGGAGGCAATCCTGCAAGCCAACGCTGCAGATGTGCAGGCCGCGCGCGATGCCGGTCTGGCGGAACCGCTGCTCAAGCGCCTGCAGATTTCAGATCGCATCTTCGCGTACGTGCGTGATCGGATGGCCAAAGTGGCCGCATTGCCTGATCCGCTGGGCGTGGTGACGCGCGGACACATCCGGCCGAACGGACTGCGCGTGGAGCGCGTCACCGTTCCTTTGGGGGTCATCGGGATCATCTACGAGTCCCGACCGAACGTGACACCCGACGCCATCTCGGTGTGCGTGAAGAGCGGGAATGCGCTGCTGTTGCGCGGTGGCAGTGAGGCGCTGCGGACCAACATCGCCATCGCGGATGCGTTGATCGAGGCGGGGGTGGCGGCGGGCCTGCCGGAAGGCGCTGTACAGATCGTGCGCTCGCCCGACCGTGAGCTGGTGGGCGCCATGCTGCGGCAGGAGGGGTTGATCGACGTCGTGATCCCCCGAGGCGGCAAGCCGCTGATACGCCGTATCGCCGAAGAGAGCCGGATACCGGTCATCAAACATTATGACGGTGTCTGTCATCTCTACCTGGCGGCGGATGCCGATGCCGACATGGCGACCGCGCTGACGGTGAACTCCAAATGCGAGCGGGTGGAAGTGTGTAATGCCCTGGAGACGCTGCTGGTGGATGCGGAATGCGCCGGCCGGCTGCTGCCCGTGGTGGCGGATGCACTGCGCGCCAATGGCGTGACGTTGCGCGGGTGTGAGCGCGCCCGCGCGATCACAGCCATGGAGCCTGCGGACGAATCCGACTGGTATGCGGAATATTTGGCGCCTATTCTGGCGGTGCGGGTGGTTGACGGGATCGATGCGGCGGTGGATCACATCCAACGGTATGGCTCCGGGCATACGGACGGCATCGTGACGCAGTCCTTGGATCTGGCGCGTCAGTTTACCGCACGAGTTGACAGCGCCTCGGTACTCGTCAACGCGTCCACACGGCTTTCCGGCGGAGGCGACTACGGGATGGGAGCTGTGGTGGGCATCAGTACGGACCGTCTGCATGCCCGCGGCCCCGTCGGCCCGGAGGAGTTGACCACCACGAAATGGGTGGTCTACGGTAGCGGCCACCTGAGGCGTTGAGCCCGTATACACCCCGGTTCACCCTGTCAGAACCGGGGTGCATTCACGTCCTGAGCCCCGGATATCGTATACTCGAATTACATCAACCGTGTTTCTTCCCTGCCTTTGCTTCGTCTCGTGGCCAGCAACTGGGAAACGAGGTGACGCAGGATGTGGATAATCGACCTGATCATCGGGTTGGCGGCGGCAGGCTTGGCATTCGCCTGGCTTTGGTACCGCCGAATTGCACCCGAACTGACATCGCTGAAAAAGGCGCAAGCCGAGTTGGCGGAACAGACACAGCGCTGGAACGCAGAACGACAGCAAGCGCAACAGGAGATAGAACAGACGCAGGCGCGTCTGGCCGCTATGGAGGCCGATGTGCAGCGTCAACTTCAACAGGCAGCCGAGCAGGCGGAGCGTCTGTTGAAGGAGGCGGACCTGGAGGCCAAGGAAAACGCCTTCCGGATCCGCGCCGAAGCCGAACGGGATAACCGCGACAAGCGGATGGAACTGCAGAGGCTGGAGCGAAGGCTGACTCAGAAGGAAGAGACACTCGAGCGGCGACTGGAAAGCGCGGAGCAACTGAAACGCACGCTGGAAGCTCAGCGTGAAGAGGCTGAACGGCTGGTGGCGGAACGGAACGCGCTGGCGGATGCCGTGAGGCAGGAGTTGCAGCGTGTGGCCGGGCTGAGTCAGGAGGAGGCGCGGCAGCTGTTCCTGCGTCAGGTGGAAGAGGAGTCCCGACATGAAGCCTCTCAGCTGATACGCACGATCGAGGAGGAGGCGCGGCAGGAGGGCGAGCGTCGGGCGCGTTCCATCATTATCGACGCGATCCAGCGGTGTGCGGTCGACCAGGTCACCGAAACCACCGTGTCGGTGGTTCCTCTTCCCGGTGATGAGATGAAGGGGCGCATCATCGGACGGGAGGGCCGCAATATCCGGGCGTTTGAGGTCACCACCGGTGTCGATCTGGTGATCGATGACACGCCGGAAGCGGTGGTGCTTAGCTGCTTCGATCCCATCCGGCGGGAGGTGGCGCGTCTGGCGCTGAGCGCGCTGATCGCCGATGGACGTATACACCCGGCTCGTATCGAAGAGGCTGTGGAAAAGGCCCGTGAAGAGGTTGACAAGGCGATCTGGGAGGCCGGCGAAACCGCCATCCTGGACACCGGGATCACGGGACTGGCGCCTGAACTCATCAAACTGCTGGGTAAGCTGCGGTATCGCACCAGTTTCGGGCAGAACATGCTGGCGCACAGTGTCGAGGTAAGCCTGTTGGCCGGCATGCTGGCTGCCGAACTGAACGTAAACGTACCGCTGGCTAAACGTGCAGGACTGTTGCACGACATCGGCAAGGCGCTGGACCACGAGGAGGATGCGCCGCATGCGGTGCTCACCATGGATGTGCTGCGTCGGTATGGCGAGCCCGAGGACGTAGTGGTCGCAGCCGGTGCGCACCACCGGGATATCGACCCGTCGAACTCCTCCGCGGTGATGGAAGCGCTTCTGGTGATGGTGGCCGACTCGCTTTCCGCCGCCCGCCCGGGAGCGCGTCGCGAAATGCTGGAGACGTACGTCAAACGGCTCAAGCATCTGGAGCGCATCGGCGAGTCGTTTGCCGGCGTCGAATCCACCTTTGCGGTGCAGGCCGGGCGCGAAGTCCGGTTGATTGTACGCCCTGACCAGGTGGATGATCTGGGCGCGCAAAAGCTGGCGCGCGACATCGCCAAACGGATCGAAGATGAAATGGAGTACCCGGGGCAGATCCGCGTCACCGTGGTGCGTGAGACACGGGCGGTCGAGTACGCGCGCTGATGGATCTGTTGCGCATACTGTTTCTGGGCGATATCGTGGGCAGGCCGGGCCGCCAGGCGGTGGCCCAATGCCTGCCCGCGCTGACGCAGCGATACCATACCGACGTGATTATCGCCAATGCCGAAAACGCCTCCGGCGGCTTGGGCATCGCGCCGGAAACGGCTGGCGAACTGCTGGAGAGCGGCATCGATGTGCTGACGCTGGGTAACCACGTGTGGAAGGACCGGCGTATCTATGATCTGCTCAACTCAAACCCGCGCGTGCTGCGCCCCGCGAACTACCCGGAAGGCTGTCCCGGCGCCGGATGGGGCCTGTTCGAAAAAAACGGCGTGCTGTACGGGGTGGCCAACCTCAGCGGGCGGGTCTTCATGGATGCTCTGGATGACCCGTTTTCCACAGCCGACAGACTGCTGGATCAATTGAGCGAGCGGACTGCGGTCATTCTGATCGACATGCATGCAGAGGCCACCAGCGAGAAGCGCGCGATGGCGATTGCCGCAGACGGCCGATGTTCGGCGGTTTTGGGTACCCATACGCATGTGCAGACAGCCGATGCGCGTATTTCCGCGAAAGGCACCGCGTATATCTCCGATGCAGGCATGTGCGGTCCGGTCGAATCTGTGCTGGGCATGAAACCCGAAGCCATCCTCCATCGGTTCCGCACCGCCATGCCGGCGCGGTTTGAACTGGCGGGCGGGCCGGTGTTTGTTTCTGGCGCAGCGCTGGAGATCGACGTCACGACCGGCCGCTGTCAAGCTATGGAGAGTTTTCAGGCCTATCCGCAGGACGGCGCGGTCTTGCTTCATGCGGTCATCCAGGCATACCGTTCCGTAGAGTCCGAATGACGAACGGGCCCAAACGCGACACCTAAAGCGTTTGGGCCATCATTCCGGTTCCGCTGTTGCGCTCATCGCCACCGAAGGGTCACCCGTCGGTGCTCCGGGCGTGTGACTTCCCATTCGATGCGTGTGATGGGCATCTGCACCGCATGCCCCGCCGTCGCCATATTGGTTGGATCGCGCCATAACGCGCCCTCCGATGTGGCGTGGACCCGGGGGGTGGCATGACGAACCGTCACTTGGACCTCATGCCGGTTCATGACCCATAAGGAAACCGGGCCGCTGATCGCTTCCGGCAGGTCGATGGTGGCCTGTGCTCGGTCCGGCGCGAGGATTGCAGCGACCACGAGGTGACGGTTGTCCACGGCATTGATGCCGCGCCAGGCAGCACGGATGCCGTGAGCGGTGAGTGTGTCGGGGGCGCGCAGTTCCCGGGCCGTGCGTTCCAGCACCGCTGGCATGGTGTTCGTCCAGAACCGTCGATGCTCATCGCTCACCGGACAGGCTCCGCTCCAGGGATCCATCTCGGGGACGGGCTGGTCGGTGAACAGAATGCGTCCTTTGCCCACCGCATGCCGACGCAGTGTCGGGGTGGCCGGCCCCGGGCCGGGAGGGCGAACGGACAACCCCGCCAGGGGGGCGGCTCCGTGGTCGCGCAATCCGGTATCGGTCAGGCTCCAGCGAAGCGCCTGAGCGCCTGTGATCACCAGCGTGCCGCCGTCTTCCAGCCATCGCACCAATCGTTGGCGGGCGGATTCACGCAACACGGTGAATGAGCTGTTGGGTATGATGACCATCCGTACGCCGTTCAGTGCGCCGTCGTCGATCAGCGTGTCATCCACAATATCCGGATACCCCAGCGGAGCGGCCCAGTCGGCCAGCGCATGAGCGCCTGTCAACACGGTGTCATACACGGCGTGCACATCCCGGTTGCGATAGAACGGTGCACGACAATGGCCGGCGTAGGCTGCGTGCAGAAACACGATCGACGTGCGCGGACGCGGCGCGTTCAATGACTCAAACAGCGTGCGCGCTTCGACGAGCAATCGGTAGGCGTCATTGGGCATGACCGATAGTGCGGGCATGCCGCCCACACCGGGTATTCCGGGTTGACCGTACGCAACCGCGTTGAGCGCGCTGAGCTGGCAATAGTTGAACGCGTCGCATCCGCCCAGCAGGCTGTTGATCAGCACTTTGCGCGTTTCCGCGGCGGTGTACCGGTAACCGTCGTTCTCCGGCACCATCCGGGCGATACCGTATTGTCGTCTCACGGTGTCCACATAGCGCTGCGCGGCGATCGAATGTCCATCGGTGCAGTCGACCTTATCCAGTCCGCCGCCGGCCAGTGTCTTGAGCAGGTGCCCCACTGACGGGCCCGCCGCCGCATCCTGGTAATACGGGGAGATTTTAACTCCCATTGCGGCGCGGGATATCGGTCGAACGGCGTCCAACAGTTCGCGCATATAGGAGCTAATCTCATGCGTGCGCCAGATGGACCATCGCAGCCAGTCGGGGCGCGCGTCGAGTCGGGTTTGCCCCTCTGCGCGATCGGGTCTGGGCGGATCGCCGGCTGCACCGGTCGTCTCGCGGTATCGCCGTACGGCCGGTTCGCCGTAGCCGCTGAACCGGGGGCGGAACCAGTCGACCACAGCATACTCGATCTCCCCGTAGTTGCTGCAGAGAGGCAAGTAAAAGCCGGACACTGGAACTCCTGATTGCATGGCTGCCTCGACCGCGCAGGCGCCCAGCACCGCCCCCGCACGCCGCGCCTCGGGGTTCAGAATGTCATGTGGATATGCGTGGTCCTGACCGGTTTCATCGCGTACCGCGGGTGCATCGGTCAACCCCATTTGCGGTTGTCCGGCAGGCCAGCCCAGTATGAAGGGAATACCCGTGTCTTTCAACCCGGACAGCACCTGTTGCGCGCGTTCAAACCGATAACGGCCCGTTGCGGGATCTATCCCTTCGGAAACGTCCATGTTCACATCGAGCGCACACCTGAGTGTGCGCACGGCATCCAGCCCCCGCGATGGCAGGGTATTGGCGAATCCGCCCAGCACCGATAGTGCGTGATCAGAGGGTGAAGGGGCCGCCGACAGTCCCCCCGCCACCGTCAGTGTCAGCATGGTTGCGGCCCAGCAGCGTGCGGTCATGTCGCTGCGGCGCGAATGGCCAGAGCGGTGCGCAGCAACTGTTCCATCCCATCCAGCGGAAACATGGTCGCCGCATCGGACAAGCCGCGTTCCGGTTCGGGATGCACCTCCATGAAGAGCGCATCGATACCCACCGCGACCGCCGCGCGCACCAACGCCGGCACGTACTCACGGCGGCCTCCGCTGGCGTTTCCCAGCCCGCCGGGTTGCTGCACGCTGTGCGTGGCGTCGAACACCACCGGTACGCCCAAGGCGCGCATTTGAGGCAGCGACGTCATGTCCACCACCAGCGTGTTGTAACCAAAGGATGCGCCGCGCTCAGTGAGCAGTATGCCGCGCGCCCCGGCGTCGCGCAATTTCGTCACCACATTGGCCATGTCCCAAGGAGCCAGAAACTGACCTTTCTTGACATTTACCGGGCGTCCGGTGGCGGCGCAGGCGACTAACAGATCTGTCTGGCGGCACAAAAATGCCGGAACCTGCAACAGATCGCATACCTCGGCTGCCGGTGCGGCCTGGTCAGACTCGTGAACATCGGTCATTACAGGCAGCCCGGTCTGTTCGCGTACCGCCCGCAGGATCGCCAGTCCTTCGTCCAGGCCGGGGCCGCGATACGACCGGATGGACGTGCGGTTGGCCTTGTCGAACGAGGCTTTGAAGATATACGGGATGCCCAGCCGGTCACACAGGGACTGCAACGTCGAGGCGACCTGCAGGCAGAGGTCGCGGCTTTCGGCCACACAGGGGCCTGCCATCAGGGTTAACGGAGCGTGGTCACCACCGACCTGCCACGGGCCGATGGTGACGGGATCTATCTGTTGTGTGTTCATGGTGTCAGTGTATCGCGGCGAGCCATGGGGATGGTATGATAGGTGTACGCGGGGAAGATGGATATTATTGCCGCGATTATCAGGACAGTGCAGTCCGGGACCATGTGTCCTCTTTTGTGTGCCCCGGAACGTGTCCGAAGTCAGGTGATCCAGCCCATGACCGACACAGACGAGCGGTATCGCCAGCTTTACGAACAGGCCCGTGACGCGATCCTGTTGGTGTCTCTGGATGGCAGGATCCTGGAGGCAAACGCAGCGGCCGAGGCGATGTATGGACTGTCCCGCGAGCAGTTGACTCAACGCCGCATTTCGGATCTGCGCAGTCCGGATACGCGAGCGGAGATCGGTCAGCAGATGGCGCAGGCAGGGCGAGACGGAATCCTGTTTGAGACGTTGCACCGACGCGCAGACGGATCTCCTTTTCCGGTTGAAGTGAGTTCCCGCGGTGTGACGCTGAATGGCGAGTCCTATCTGATCAGCGTGATACGGGATTTGACCGAACGCCGCGCCGTGGATCTGCAGCTGCGTGAAACCGAAGAACGGTACCATATACTCCTCGAGACGGCTCCGGATGGCGTGTTTGTCCAAACTGGCGGCTGTTTTCAATACCTCAACGCCGCAGCGTTGGAGCTGTTCGGAGCGTCCGATCCCGTCGAACTGGTCGGTAAGCCTGTTGTCGGCCAGTTCGCACCCTCTTGCCGCGAGTTTGTCGCCGCTCAACTGCATCGGCTGAATTCGTTAAGAGAGTCTATTCCGCCGACCGAATTGACCCTGTTACAGGTGACGGGTGACGAACTCCCCGTAGAAATGCGCGCCGCACCGTTGACTTGGGACGGCCAGCCGGGCGCGCTGGTGTTCATGCACGATGTCCGGCGGCGACTGGCGGACCGCCAGGAGCGGGATCAACTGATCGAGCAGCTGACACAGGCGCAGAAGATGGAGTCCATCGGACGACTGGCGGCCGGTGTGGCGCATGACTTCAATAACCTGCTTACGGTGATCATGGGATTCACCGAACTGGCGCGTTCCGAAATGCTGCCCGGGCAGACGTCTCTGGAAGAGGCGCTTCAGGAGGTGCACCGCGCTGCCGACCGTGCACGCGACTTGACGCGCCATCTGCTGGCGTTTGCCCGCCGGCAGGAACTCAATCTGCAGCCGGTGGACATGGCGCAACTGTTGAGCGCCGTGCAGCGCATGCTGGAGCGCATGGTAGGTGAACGGATACGCATCGATCTTACAGTGGCTTCAGACGCCGGGGTGGTTTTCGGCGATCCGAGCCAGTTGGAGCAGGTGCTGATCAATCTGGTTGTGAATGCGCGCGACGCAATGAACGGCGCGGGGGTCATCAGCATCGACAGTAAATCGATACACTTGGATCGCATCGAGGCACGCAGCGTGCAGACCCTGTCCGGCTGGTACGTGGTGGTCTCGGTATCAGATACCGGGTGTGGTATGGATGCGCAAACGGTGGCGCGGATTTTTGATCCGTTCTACACAACCAAGCCTCAGGGCGCCGGTACCGGCTTGGGACTGAGTACCGCCTATGGGATTGTGGCGCAGCATCGCGGATGTATCACGGTCTATAGCGAACCCGGGATCGGGTCGACGTTTCGTGTCTATTTGCCGCGTGCCGGGACTCCCAATGACACGCAGGATCCGCCGATCCCAAGTACAGTCGTCCGCTACCCCGATTCGGTCGTGCTGCTGGCGGAGGACGATCCGAATGTGCGTCGGGTGGCGGTGTCGATATTGCAGCAACTGGGGTACCAGCCACATGTGGCTGCCGACGCCGAGGAGGCCCTGACGATTGCGGGCCGACTGCCGGCTATCGATGTGCTCCTGACGGATCTGGTGATGCCGGGACTTTCGGGTGTGGAACTGTATAAGGCGCTGGAAAAACGCCATCCCGACATGGCTGTGGTGTACATGACGGGATATGCGCGCGAAGGTTTGGCGATCGACCTGCAACTGAGTGATCGGGCGCGTCTGGTGGAGAAACCGTTCAGTGTGGAGTCATTGAGCCGGGCGATTGACGCGGCGTTGCACGCGGTGCGTTCTGCCAAGCCAATCTAGTATACAGACCGCGTCGGAGGGTGATTTGAACCGAGGCAGTTGGCAGCGCATCGTGACGCGCTCATCCGGTCACGATGCGCTTTAAGCGGGTGGCGACTACTTCTCCCAGGTCAGGTGCAACTGTACCCAGTAGTTGTTGCCGCTATTGTGCCATGTATATCCGCTTTCGATCGCCGCGAACTCGTGTAGTTTGTAGTCGAGTCCCACAACCGATCCACGGTACCGGAACGCGGCGGATTTGTCATCGAACCGGTAGGCGGCCACGTACGGCTTGAGCTTGGCGTCGCGATCCCAGATGAGCTTCGCGAATTGGAACTCGAAGTCGCCGGATTTATGAGTGGCCTTCACATATTCCGCCAGCGCTTTCACACCCTGATACGTCGCGGTGGCGTCCAGGCCATATCCGCTGTCATGCACCGTGTTGAATGTCCATCCTTTGCCTGATGCGCCGGACACACCAACTGACACTTCTGGACTGAGTGCATAACCCAGCCGCATGTAGTAGTTTCCGGCTTTCATCGGTTCGTTGTAGGTGGCAGCGGCGGAGACGCTCAGCGCATCCTTCGACCAATCGGCTTTGGCGCCCGGTTTGCTCTCCCACTCCCATTCGCCAATCGCGAACGGCACCCAGGTTTTTCCCAGTGTCCAGGTAATTCCGTTGATCTCTTTGGACAACCACAGTTCGGGGAAGCGATCGAGCACATACTTTTTGTCGTTGTGCAGGTCACCGGTGCCCAAAGCCGCTTTTGCGGTGACGCCATCTTCGGTTGTCCACTTGATGTACACGTTGGACGGGAACAATGGTGCGATTCCGGCCCACATGCCATCGTTGTAATTTTTGTAATCGTTCAAGTCGCTGCGGCCCTGATACAGGTCCAATCCGAAAGTGGTTCCCGGAGCGGGCGCATCGGATGCGAGCACGGGGATGGTCAGCGTGGCCACGGCCAACGCTGAAAAGATGTGTTTGATCGTCATGGTCCATTCTCCTGTGTGACGCAACGCAGGTTGCGCGTATTGGTGATGGGCGCTCTGACGGCTTTGGCAGAATAACGGCTGTTTGGGGCTACGACGCCATGAGGGCCGAAACGGCAACACTGCGGATACCAACATAATACCGCATCCGTGAGGGGTTTCACAAGAATCTTGCAGGAAACCGCAAACCAAAGTACGAAATGCGGTCTGTTATCTCAAGAGATCCCTCGAGAGTCTCAGCTCATGGAGGTTGCCATGAACTTCCCTCCCGCTGGTGGTTCCCCGCAGTCCAACCCCCGGCTGCGCCGGTTCGGTCACGCGCGTGGCCGGGCATTGACCCAGCGGGCGTTGCGTGCGGATCTGGTGGTCGCAGGCGGCGGGCTGGCCGGCTGTTGTGCTGCGATAACCGCTGCACGCGCCGGCTTACAGGTGGTGCTGCTGCAGGACCGTCCCGTACCGGGTGGGAACGCCTCCAGTGAGGTGCGACTGTGGGTGCTGGGCGCGACAGCGCACATGGGCAGCAACAGTCGCTGGGCGAGGGAAGGCGGTGTGGTCGATGAGCTGTTGACCGAGAACCTGTGGCGCAACCCGGAGGGCAACCCGGTGCTGTTCGACGCGCTGCTTCTGGACTGGCTGAGACGGGAGCCGAACTTGACACTGCTGTTGAACAGTGCCGTGTACCGGCTCAAACGGCGCAGCGATGGAGGCATTGCAGCCGTGACTGCGTACTGTTCGCAGGATCAGTCGGAGACCACTGTGACGGGGGAGATGTTCTGTGATGCATCGGGTGACGGGATCCTGGTATGGCTGAGTGGAGCGCCGTGCCGAATGGGGGCGGAGCCGCGTGAGGAGTTCGACGAAGGGATGGCGCCCGATGAGGCCTATGGCTACCTGCTGGGACACACCATCATGTTTCGGGCGCGGGACACGGGCCGCCCGGTGACATTCGTTCCACCCGACAATGCGCTGACGGACATCACCCGAATACCCCGTTGGGGACAGCTGCATCCCGGTCGCGATGGCTGCACTATGTGGTGGTTGGAGTACGGCGGAAGGCTGGATACCATTGGCGATACCGAAGCCATCCGAGACATGCTCTGGAGTGTGGTGTATGGCGTCTGGAACCACATCAAAAACTCGGGGCGGTTTCCCGAGGCGGCCAATCTCGCGCTCGATTGGGTGGGACTGATCCCCGGCAAGCGCGAAAGCCGGAGATTTGAGGGAGACATGATGCTGACGCAGCGCGACCTGGTGGAGCGGCGCGACTTTCCGGATGCCGTGGCGCATGGCGGCTGGTCGGTGGATCTGCATCCTGCCGATGGCGTGTTCAGCCCGTTGCCGGGATGCAATCAGTGGTACGCGCGGGGTATCTACGGTATTCCCTATCGGTGTTTCTACTCCCGCTCCGTGCCCAATCTGTTTGTGGCGGGCCGATTGATCAGCGCGTCGCATGTGGCGTTTGGCTCCACCCGCGTCATGGCGACGTGCGCCGCAGGGGCCCAAGCGGTCGGGATGGCGGCCGCCCTTTGCCATGAGCAGCAAATACCTCCCGCCGCGCTGACCGACCGGAAGGGTGTCGCGTTGCTTCGTAACAGGCTTCTCCGGCAGGGTCAGGTGATACCGGGCGTGCCGGAGTCCGATCCGGATGAACTGTCTGCCGGCGCGACGGTGACATCCAGCTCCCAGTTCGTCTGGACTGAACTGCCCGACGATGGTCCACAGGTCCTTCTGGATACAACCCGGGCGCAGCTGGTGCCCATCCCCGCCGGATCGATCCCTGCCGCTTCGGTGCCGGTGACGGTGGAACGCGCCGTCCGAGTACCGGTGTCCATACGATCTGGCAAGGGGCCCGGTGACTTCACCCCGTCCGAGTCTGTGTGGCAGGACACGCTGCATTTGCCGGCGGGAACACACATGGCCCGGTGGTCGCCGGCCGGATTGACCACCGCGGGGCAGTATCTGTATTACAGCATCGGTCCGGCGCCGAGCGTGCGCGTCCATACCACGAACCAGCGATTGTCCGGCACGGTATCGGTGCGTCATGTGCGCACGCAGGAGCCGCCGGAGGGGTTGGGATTCGAACGGTTCGATATCTGGCTGCCGGAACGCCGGCCGGGCGGTCACAACCTGGCGATGCGCTTCGAACCGGGTGTCAGCGCCTGGACGCCCCAACAAGCGATCGACGGGTACAACCGGCCTTGGAGAGGCGCTCACTGTTGGATGGCCCGACGGGACGATCTGCCCGCCTGGATCCAACTGGATTGGCCGGAGCCTCAGCGCGTTCGTGAGATCGTTCTGCACTGTGACACCGACTTCGACCACCCGATGGAGACGGTGCAATGGGGGCACCCGGAGCGGGCGGCGCCGTTCTGTATACGGGATGGTTACCTTACCAGGGGCGGATCCCGTGTGCTGGCCCGGTTCGAGGGAAACCATCAGACGCGTATGTCTTTCCGGTGGGAGCGTCCGGTGTCGATCCGCACGCTGCGGCTGGTGATTACCGCCACCCATGGTGCGCCGGCGGCGCTGTTTGGCTTGCGCGTCTACCGTCGATAGGCGCCGGGAGGGCGTCTCCCGTCACCAGCCCGGCGATCACGTCAGCAGGGGAAGCAGCGGTACATCTGCATCCCGGTCAGTGAGCCCAGCAGCGCCCATAATCCGGATGTCACGTAATCGCCAATGACCAGCCCCAGGAAGAACGGTAAGGCGTTCCGATAGGCTGTGATTCCACCGATCTTCATGATCACGGATTTGGCCAGCCACGCCAGCAGGAATGGCAGCCACAGCCAATACAGCGTACCACTGTTGGCCAGCACGTAACCCGCCGGGTGGAACGGAAACCAGACAAAACGGGTGCGCATCACCGACAGAAAGACGGTGAACGCGGCCCCCACGACAGCGGCGGCCACCCCCGGAAGATCGGGTGGTTGCGGGTTGCGGATGTAGTTTGCGGCGGTCTGCAGTGAGACCCGGCCCATCATGGTGCGCCAGGGTTCCACGCGCGAACTGTCCGCGCCGAATTGATACCAAACCGTCAGGCAGGCCCAGAACCCGATGGCAATGCCGGCTATGACGGCCAAGGTGATGACAGCCAGAAGCGCCCTTTGACGCAGGCGGCAAACTCGGCCCATGGCGAGTGACTCGGCGGTAAGCGGCATGGGCGTGCAGCGCATCTCCACACTGAACCAGTTGAACAGACCCAGCAGTGACAGGTTCGCAGCGCTGTAGTTGATACTGCCGGCGCCCTGGATCATGGCATCCATGGAGTTCATGTACGGCCCCATTGTCCAAGCCGGTCCCGCTTCGGCCCGGAACCGGGTGATCGTCAACGCCAGCGCGAGATACAGCAACAGGAAGACACACGCCACAACCGGAGACATGCCTGCGGCAACGGTGATACCGGCCATCACCGCGAACGTCGCCCCCAGCGCGAGGAGCGCCTGACGGCTGCCAAGCGCCTCTTCCCGTAACGGGTCCTCAGTGCGTTTCACGGCCGCGCGCAATACCTGTGCCAAGTGAACGCGCGCCAGCCACAGCGTCAGACCGGCGATGGCAAGAAACCCGCCGACACCCTGTTGCGCCAGCCAGGGAGGCGCCGAGATCGCACCGGCCCCCGGCGTCCAGCCGATCGCCGCCACAAATACCCCCTCCGCCTTGGTGAACAGATAGAAGAACCAGCAAGAGAACGAAATGGGCAGCGGCAGCAGAAACCCCAGCCCGATGGCCAGCGGATAGAACGTAATTGGAAAATAGCCCGCTGCGTTCCACGGAGGCGTGGTGATGTACTGCATCAGGTCATGCGCGCGCAACTGAATGTACGGCACGTTGGGGAACAGGAAATTCAGGCTGTTCATTGACTCCAGCACGGCGGCGATGAGAAACCCTGCCCACATCGCCCGGCTGCGGAACAGCGCGCCGCGGTTTTCGGTCATCTCCAGCGGCAGCTGGGCAATCGGATAGGTCAGCCGTTCCCGCTCCATCCATTGTGGCCGCAGGATGAGGCTCATCACCAGCATGTTCATCACCATCGCGAACAGAAACGTCCCCCATATCAGGCAGGGCCCCAGCCAGGCGCTCCAGGGGATCGGCGATTTGCCCCGGTAGAACCCCTTCACGGCGTTCTCATCGGGCAGCAGCCAGGAGGGCAGATGCGGCAGCACCGTTTTGATCTCGGACACGGTGTCGCGATAGTGATAAGGCGCCGCGATGGTGGTGCAAAGAAACTGGATCATACCCATACCAGAAAGCACCACCGAGACCGTGAGCATGATGTAGATGGTAATGAGTTCCGCTCGGTCCAGCGCCCAGGACGGGCGGATCCGCCCCGTCAGAGCGTTCCAGATCAACAGGCCGATCAGGCACAAGAACGGGGGCATCATCAGCGACGTGGAGGTGAGATCCGTCTGAGAGACGACGTCCCCGTAGACACCCCAGAAGATGGCCGGCACAGACAGGCCCAGCCCGATCAGCACCGCGCGCACACGAATGGGATTGCCGATCATGGGTCCCCCTCACGAATGACTGGGTCAGAGTTCGGCGCGGCGCCGTGCAGTTCCTGCCGGCAAATCATGGCAGGGCCGCCGAGTCCCCGCGACCCTGCCGCAATCGATCAAGCCTGAGCGCGAACGTCCCGAATGGCTTGCGCCAGCAACGCCAGGGCCTCTTCCGCTTGTGCGGCTGTCAACACCAGTGGCGGTAGCAGGCGGATGGTGTGGTCCCCGGTGGCGTTAATGACCAGTCCCAGTTCCAACGCACGGGTCACCACGGCGCGGGCGATGGGTGTATCCAGATCGAAGCCGATCATCAGTCCGCGTCCCCGTACGTCAGTGACACCCAGATCGGTGTCATGCCAGGATGACAGCGTCTGTGAAATGGACTGGCCGACAAGGGCTGCATGGGCGCACAGCTGTTCGGCCTCGATGGTGCGGATGGTGGCCAGGGCCGCACCGGCGACCAGCGGCCCCCCGGCAAATGTGCTGCCATGATCGCCGGGCTGAAATACATCTGCGGCACGCGGTCCAGCCATACAGGCGCCGATGGGCAAGCCGGATCCCAATCCCTTGGCGGTGGTCAGCACGTCCGGCTGGATGCCCAGCTGCTGCCACAGATACCAGCTGCCGGTGCGTCCATTACCTGTCTGAACCTCGTCGAATATCAGCAGCGCCTCCATCCGGTCGCACAGCCGGCGCGCCTCGGCGATCAGGTCCGTGGAAATTGGATGTACGCCGCTTTCTCCTTGGATCGGTTCCAAAATGACCGCACATGTCCGGCCGGTAACCGCCTCGCGCAGTTCGCCCAGCTCGTTCGGGTCGATCACGCGGATGTCCGGAACCAGGGGCTCGAACGGACGCTGGTATTTGAGTTGCGCTGTGACCGACAAAGAGCCAAACAGCCGGCCATGGAAACCGCCGCGCAGGCAGACGATTTCGGTTTTATGTGCCGAATGCGACTTGCCGCGCTTACGGGCGATCTTCAGCGCGCATTCGTTCGCCTCGGCGCCGCTGTTACAGAAAAACACGCGGTCCATGCCGGCAACACGCGTCAACTCTTCCGCCAGCTCCATCACCGGTTGGGTGTAATACAGGTTGCTGACGTGTAACAGTGTGTCGGCGGCATCTCGGATGGCTTGAGTGATGGCCGGATGCGCATGTCCCAATCCGCACACCGCGATCCCTGCCAGCATATCCAGATAACGGCGGCCATCCGCATCGAACAGATAGACGCCCTCACCGCGCGTGAACACCACGGGTTGACGGGCATATGTGTTCATCAGACAGCGCTGTTCGGTCTGCTTCAGTGTGCTCAGTAAATCCATGCTCCGGTTCCTCCTCTTTGGTGGTGGTGCACCACCTTGCTGCTGGAACATATATAGTATCACGGAACGCGTACACGGCACCGATGGGGTGCAGCCATTGCGTGAAGGCGCGCTTGAACGGCGCGTGTGCGGGGGCGTATCTGCATACGCTTTGTCAACGGGTATAATGGCTCAGAATTGTACTGATGCACAGGGTCTGTAATACCGGATTCTGCGACAGGACTGCTTATGGGGGGCTGGTTGTCGCAGTCGCCGGGGCATGAAGTGAATGCGCCGCTCATCGACCGCTGATGGGGGTCGCCTATTACTGTGAACTCTGGGGGGACACATGAGTACTGTCAGTCAATTGCCGCAGCTCATCGAGCAGCATCGGCAGGAACTGCTCGATGCCTGGATCGTCGAGCAGTTAAAGTCGGCTTCTCAGCAGCGTGGGCGGCTTTCGGAGTTCGACCTTCGCCAGCAAGCCACCGAGTTTCTGCAGGAGATGAGCGGAGCGTTAACCGCTTCGAAGTCACTGGATATAGCGGGACCGGAGTGGGCTAGAACCCGCGTTCTGTTGGAGTCGATCAGTAAGTCGCGCGCACGCCAGGACTTTTCGCCCGCAGAAACCACATCGTTCATACTGGCGCTTAAGCGGCCTGTGTTTGACCTGCTGCAACGGGTATATGCTGATGACCCGGGATCACTGTCCGAGGAGATATGGAACGCCACGCTGCTGCTGGACAAGCTGGGTATGCACACAGCGGAGGCGTTTATTGCAGGACGCGAAGAGATCATCAAACGCCAGCAGAACGAACTGATGGAACTGTCGACACCAGTGGTGAAGATCTGGGAAAAGGTACTGGCGCTGCCTTTGATCGGCACGCTGGACAGCGCGCGCACCCAGGTTGTCATGGAGAGCCTGCTGCAGGAGATCGTGAACACCGAATCGTCTGTGGCCATCATCGATATCACCGGCGTGATGACCGTCGATACGTTGGTGGCGCAGCACCTGATGAAGACAGTTGCGGCAGCCAAGCTGATGGGCGCGGAGTGTATCATCAGTGGCATTCGGCCGCAGATCGCTCAGTCGATGGTTCATCTGGGTATTTCATTCACGGATATCACCACCAAAGCGACGTTGGCTGATGCCATCCGACATGCGTTTCTGCTGACAGGGGTCAAAGTAAGCCGCGTCACGGAACTCTGAGGTTCACGCGATGGACAAGATACCGATCTTGCGGATGGGCCAGTTCCTGCTGGTCACCATTCAGGTAGACATGCATGACCGGCTGGCGATCGCCCTGCAGGATGACTTGACATCTCGCATTGTCAAAGACAAGGCGAAGGGAGTTCTGATCGATATCTCAGCGCTCGAGATGGTGGACTCGTTCATCGGCCGGATGCTGGGCAATGTGGCTTCGATGTCGCGTATGCTCGATGCGGTTACGGTAGTCGTTGGTATGCGTCCCGCAGTTGCCATCACCATGGTGGAGTTGGGTCTGTCGTTGAGCGGAGTCAGAACGGCATTGAACGTCGATCAGGGCATGGAGATCCTCAACCGGTTAACCGGCGCCGAACCGAGGGGCGACGACCGTGATCCTGAAGAGTGAGACGCTGACATTGCAAGATGACAATGACATCGTCTTGGCGCGTCAGCGTGCACGGATACTCGCGACCGAGCTGGGGTTCGGCTTGGTGGATCAGACCAAGATTGTCACCGCTGCAAGCGAGCTGGCTCGAAACACAGTGGATTATGGCGGAGGCGGCCAGTTGACCATCGATTTGCTGGATGACGGAGTGCGCCGTGGGATCCGGTTGACGTTTGTCGATCACGGTCCGGGCATACCTGATGTGCAGTTGGCCTTGACCGATGGATACACCACGGGCGGCGGATTGGGATTGGGGCTGAGCGGCTCCCGTCGGTTGATGAACGACTTTCACATCGAATCAACACTGGGTGTCGGCACCACGGTCATCGTGGCGAGGTGGCGGTGAACCAGACCATCCTGCTCTCTGTGGATGATATCAGCATGGCCGGTGAAGCGCGGCGGACGGCCTTGCAACTGTGTGCCCAGATGGGTTTTACCGAAAGCAGCGCGGGCAAGGTCGCGTTGGTCGCAACGGAACTGGCGACGAATCTGGCCAAACATGCCACAGCCGGTCAGCTGTTGATCCACCTTCTGCGGCAGGGTGATTGGGCCGGTATCGAACTGTTGTCGGTCGATCGAGGGCCCGGCATGTCGTCGGTGACCAGCTGTATGCGCGACGGATACTCGACCGCTGGTAGTCCCGGCACCGGTCTGGGCGCCATCCAAAGAAACTCCACGGAATTTGATATCTACTCCCAGCCAGGTAGGGGAACCGTGGTGGTGAGCCGTATTTGGAACTTGCCATCCACTCAGGTTTGGAAACCTCCGCAGTTTCACTATGGCGCGGTCTGCGTGCCGATTTCCGGTGAGGATATCAGCGGAGATACCTGGTCCTGCATGGAACGCCCCGATGGAATGACGGTAATGCTGGCGGATGGATTGGGGCACGGTATTCAGGCAGCCGAGAGTTCGCGACAGGCGGTTCGGCTGTTCGAGTCCAATCATCATACGCCGCCCTCACAAGGGGTGCTGTTACTGCATCAGGGATTGAGCGGTACGCGGGGATGTGCGCTGGCGATTGCCGATATCAGCTTACGGGAAGGATGTGTGCGAAACTGCGGTATCGGTAATATATGCAGTCGGGTGGTACTCAAGGATACCGAGCGTAATCTGGTATCTCATAACGGCATAGCCGGGTACGAGGCGCGCAAGATACAGGAGTTCAGCACCCCGTGGGAGCTGGATGCCTTACTGGTAATGCATTCCGATGGCATGACGGCGCGCTGGCATCTGTCTGATTATCCGCTGTTGAGCCGCTGTCACCCCGCGGTAATCGCCGCGGTGTTGTATCGCGATCACGCGCGGGGTCACGATGACGTTTCGGTGGTGGTGATTCGCGAATCACGTGCTTATGCTGCGCATCCGGAGGTTCCATTCAGCCATGATACGTCAGATCATTAAGGTGGCTCTTCGGTACGAGCAGGACATAGTGCTGGCCCGGCAGCGGGCGCGTGCCGTTGCGAACCTGCTGGGGTTTGACACCAACGACCAGACGCGTATCAGCACTGCGGTGTCCGAGATCGCGCGTAATGCCTATCAGTATGCCGGTGGAGGTGAGGTCATATTCGCGATCGATGGCGATGCGTTGCCGCAGTTCCTGTTGATACAAGTCATAGATCACGGCCCCGGCATTGCGGATCTGCAGACCGTGATGGCAGGACGGTACGTGTCTCAAACCGGCATGGGGCTGGGACTGATTGGTGCGCAGCGGCTGATGGATTCACTGGATGTGGTATCTCCGCCGGGTAAAGGCACCACCGTAGAGATGCGTAAACGGTTGCCGGCTCACAGTGGACTGGTTACTCAACGGCATCTGGCTCGTCTGGCGGAAGAATTGGCGAAACTGACTCCACAGAACCCTGTGGAAGAGATCCAGCGGCAGAATCAGGAACTGATACTGGCCATGGAGGAATTGATGCAGCGCCAGCAAGAGCTGGAGCATCTAAATCGCGAACTGGCTGACACGAACCGAGGGATCCTGGCGCTGTATGCAGAGCTCGACGAGAAGGCCGCGCATCTCAGCAAGGCCAACGACTTGAAAGTGCGCTTTCTCTCCAACATGAGCCATGAGTTTCGAACGCCACTCAACTCCATACTTTCGCTGTCGCGTCTGCTGATGGACCGTCTGGACGGCGACCTCACCGAAGAACAGGAGAAACAGGTGTTGTTCATTCGCCGGGCGGCCGAAGATCTGTCCGCCCTGGTGAACGACCTGCTGGATATCGCGAAGATCGAGGCCGGTAAGATCGATGTGCACGTCGCACCCTTTGAAATCGAGGAGTTGTTCAGTGCGTTGCGGGGCATGCTGAAGCCTTTGATGGTCAACCCGCAGGTGAATCTGGTATTCGATACCGACGATATGTTGCCAACCATCGTCAGCGATGAAGGCAAAGTATCCCAGATCCTGCGCAACTTGATCTCCAATGCAATCAAGTTCACCGAGGCGGGTGAGATACGGGTGTCCGCACGGACAACCGATGGTGGTGCTCGCTTGATCCTGGAGGTTCGTGATACAGGCATCGGGATACCTGAAGCCGATTTGGAGCGTATCTTTGAAGAATATGCTCAGGTGGATAGTCCGCTTCAACGTAAGAACAAAGGCACGGGATTGGGACTGCCGCTGACCCGACGTCTTGTGGAACTACTGGGGGGGACTATTACGGTTCGCAGTACACTCGGAATCGGATCGGTGTTTACCGTCACCATCCCCGTTCAGTATGAATGCGCTGCGGATGAAGCCCAGCAAGCGCAACAGGTCGTGGACACGCTGAAGCTGCCTGTGCTGGTTGTGGAGGACGATCCGGCCACATCGGCGTTGTATGACAAGTATCTGAAAGGCACCGGCTTTCAGGTGATCACCGCCCGTTCCGTCAGGGAGGCCCGCCACGTTTTATCTCAGATCAAGCCCATTGCGGTCATATTGGATATCCTGATCAACAGCGGAGACAGTTGGAGCTTTTTGTCCGATCTCAAGTCAGATGCGGATACGATGAACATACCGGTATTTGTCGCCTCGGTGTTGGACGATACGGGTAAGGGATACGCGTTGGGCGCTGATGACTTTGTGACCAAACCGGTGGATCGTCAATGGTTGCTGACGAAATGCCGTGAGGTTGTCAAACTCAATACGCGTGCCCGGGTGCTGGTGATTGATGATGAAGAGGTGGCCCGGTACATCATGCGCGGATTGCTCGCGGACACCAAATTCGAGATGCTGGAAGCCGCCGATGGCGCCTCCGGTATCCGTATGGCCGCCGAGATGCAACCGGATCTGATCTTTCTTGACCTGGTGATGCCGGGCATGAACGGCTTTGAGGTGCTCAAACAGTTAAAGGACCATCCGACCACTGCGGACATACCGGTAGTGATCGTATCGTCCAAACAACTAGACGAGTCAGAGCGCCATATATTGATGGAACGGGCTGTCAGTGTGGTGTCTAAAGGCGTTGTGACGCGTGACATCATCTTGTCGCAACTGCGGCGCGCCGTTGACGCGGCGTTTAGGCGCCGCTGAAAAGTGGAGGCTTGAATGGGATCGACGTGCAGCTACACCATTTTGGTCGTTGACGACAACGATATTGGTCGTTACACCACGGTGCGCGCCTTGCGCAGGCATGGGTATCAGGTGATCGAGGCGCCAAGTGGGCAGGCCGCACTCGAGATGGCCCGCCAGATGCCCGACTTGATTGTGCTGGACGTGAACCTGCCCGACATCCCCGGAATGGACGTGTGCGCTGCGTTGAAATCCGACGAATCAACCCGTA
This sequence comes from uncultured bacterium, assembly GCA_964650005.1. GTDB lineage: Bacteria > Armatimonadota > HRBIN16 > HRBIN16 > HRBIN16 > CAZHSN01. The sequence continues at coordinate 69,581 of CAZYPZ010000019.1, forward strand.
ACATCCCGGTGGTCCACCTCTCGGCAACTTACATCGATGATGCTGCCAGAGCGCGCGGGCTGGACGGCGGCGCAGACGGCTATCTGGTGCAGCCGGTGGACGACGGGGTGCTGGTGTCAACCATTAACGCACTGCTACGCTTGAAAGCGACCGAGCAGCAGCTTCAGCGTGCACTGGCCGAAAAAGAGGCCGTCATCCGGGAGTTGGAAGAAGCGCTATCGAACATCAAGACGTTGACCGGGCTGCTGCCCATCTGTATGCACTGCAAGCAGATACGCAACGATCAAGGATATTGGGAACAGATTGACGCCTACATTACGACACACTCCGGCGCAATGTTCAGCCATTCGGTCTGTCCTGACTGCTTGAAGAAACACTACAAGGATCTCACCGGGTGAACAGTCAACGGAACGGTGATGGATTGGGAGTTTTCTAAAGCACTGATACTGGTCGTTGACGATGACCAAGCCGGACGATACGCGACCGCGCGGATACTGCGTTCTGGTGGTCATGACGTTATCGAGGCGGAAACGGGCGAGCAGGCGATCGAGTGCCTGCGTCGACATCCGGATTTGGTTGTTCTGGATGTGGAACTGCCCGATATGTCGGGATACGAAGTCACCCGACGCATCAAGACGGATCCCGGCACTCGGTCAATCTTGGTGCTGCATCTGACGGCCCACTACCAGAGCCTGACACACAAAGTCGATGGCCTGATGGCCGGAGCGGACGGGTATCTCTCCCAACCGGTTGAGCCCGCCGAACTGCTCGCAACCGTGACGGCGTTGTTGCGTTTACGTCAATCGGAGCGTCAATACGCTTATGAAGTGCGTCAATGGCACGCCACCTTTAATGCGATGTCGGATGCAGTGGCGCTTGCAGGCGTTGACGGGAGGCTGTTGCGCGTCAATGAGGCATTCCGGCAGCTGATCGGGATCGATCCGGCCGCTGATGAACCGGTAAGTGTTTCGGACGGTATTCTGGCCGAATTGGTTCCGGCCTCGTTGCTTGCGCATGTGACCGGCTGGAGCGAACGTGTACATCATGAAGTCAACGTACGGGGCTATTGGTACTGGGTAAGCGTGGACCCGGTGATAGACGATGATAATCAACTGGCGGGTCACGTGATCAGTATTCGTGATGTAACCGAACGCAAACTGACGGAAGCTGCTTTACGTAACAGCGAGGAGGCCACAAGGCTGCAGGCGGAGATATTGCGTAATGCGCCCATGCCTGCGGCATATCACGATCCCGATTTGACCGTACGCGTAGCCAATATCGCCTACCTGAATGCAACCGGTCTTCGCGAAGACCAGGTCATCGGGCGTAAATGCTTCGCCGCTTTGGGTTTTGATACGCCCTGTCAGGCCTGCCCTGTGCTGCGCGCCGCTGAAACCGGTGAAGTGTGCGAGGCGGAGTTTACTCCACAACACGGAGACCACTGGTCGCGCCATGGCGAGCATTGGGTCTCCCGGGCGGCGCCTGTGCGAAGCGCCGACGGAAAGATCATCGGTGTCATCGAGGTGGTGATGGACATCACTGAGCGTGCCAGATTACACCAGATGCTCGCTCAAGCGCAGAAAATGGAGTCGATTGGGCGATTGGCCGGGGGAGTGGCGCACGATTTCAACAATATGCTGAGTGTCATTCAAGGGTATGCCGAGTTGTCCATGATGCGGCTGGAACCCACCGACCCGTTGTATGAGGGCTTGACGGAGATCATGGCGACGGCGCAACGCTCATCGTCACTGACGCGTCAACTGTTGGCCTTTTCGCGTCAGCAGACCCCAACGCCCCAGGTGATCGATATCAACCGCCACATCAAAGAGATGATGTCCATGTTGAAACGCCTGCTGGGCGAGGATGTGAGATTGGCATGGGAGCCGTGCGACGATGTATGGCCGGTTTTTCTGGACCCTGGTCACTTGGACCAGATACTGGTCAACCTCTGTGTGAACGCTCGAGACGCCTGTAAAGCGGGTGGTGAAATCCGCATCAGCACGCGGCGCCGGTCGTTGGAAGGGGCCGTTCCATGTCGTTCCGGTGAAGTTCCCGCAGGGGAATATGTGGTGCTGACCGTGACTGATAATGGTCATGGAATGAGCTCGGATATCATCGACAGGATCTTTGACCCGTTTTTTACCACAAAGGGTCAGGGCGAAGGCACCGGTCTGGGATTGGCTACCGTGTATGGTGTGGTCAAACAGTACAACGGCCATATTGACGTATGGAGTCAGCCGGGTGTGGGCAGCCAATTCCACATCTATCTGCCCCGGCATAACGAACGTTCAGATGCGCCCGCAGAGCCACACAGCGGGACGGATGCCGTCTCCAAAGGGGTAACGGTGCTGCTGGTGGAAGATGAGCCGGCCATAGTCCGTCTCACGGCAGCCATGCTGAAGCGCTTGGGACATCGTACGTTGTCTGCAACATCACCGGAGCTTGCTTTGGATCTCGCTCGTACCTATGACGGTGCGATCGATCTGTTGATTACCGATGTGATCATGCCCACGATGATGGGTGCCGAACTGGCCAATCAACTGCGGAAAACACGCCCCGATGTCAAAGTGCTGTATATGTCCGGTTACACCGCAGATGTGATTGCGCAACGGGGAATGCTGGTGGATATGCGACATCTGCTGCACAAACCGTTCACGCTGCAGTCTCTGGCCGCTGAGATCGAGCGCACCCTGTCGGGTGATGAGTCGTCGACCCTCTGAGAACATCTGCCCCGGTGAATGGCGGAGACACGGCGGGTAGGCCTTGGAGTCAGGGACTGATTTCAAAGGCGACATTTCGGAAAAAACGTCCACATTTTGGTTCTCTCCTGGCAGTCTCTTGACAAATCTATTGCCTGAATACATTATGTAATTGCTAGTAACTAATATCGTGCAATAATCGAGGTATTTCATTATGAAATGGCGGCAAATCGCTGATACCATACGTCAGCAGATCCAATCCGGTGAACTGGCGCCTGGTGCACGCTTTGGCAACGAGCATGAAATGGCGGCGGAGTGGGGCGTGTCGCGCGCCACGATCCACCGCTCGATGAGTGAACTGCAGCGGGAAGGATGGGTTGTTCGACAGCGGCGTACCGGATCTGTTGTTGCCGACCGCAGCCAGCACAGCGTCGGACGGATCGCCTGGCTGGTGCACTGGTCTGAAGACCGGTTGGCGATGGACCTGACGCGCGGTATCCGCGATGCATTGCCTGAGTCGGCCGATCTGTTGTTGTACGACACACGACGCGATGCCGAACGCGAGTCGGTGTATCTGCGCCGGCTGCAGCACGAGGTCAGCGGGATCTTGATTATTCCCTCGTGTGATCCTCGTAATGACAGGCTGCTTTCCCGCGTGGCTCAGCAGTTCCCGATCGTCTGTGTCGATCGCGTCCCGCCGGCGGTCACCGTCGACGCCGTGGTCACGGATAATCTGGGCTCCAGCATCGAAGGCCTTCGTGAGCTGGTGAAGCGTGGCCACAGGCGGATCGCTCACTTCACCCATGACGAACCGGCGAGCTCGGTGCGTGACCGCGAAGAGGCCTGGCGCACAGTCATGGCCGAACTCGGAGTGACCGATCTGCGGCCTCTGTTGCGGGTGTTTCCGGTGATCGGCAGCCACGCCGCCACCACCAGCGCGTATCAGTACATACATGACGCCCTGGTTGCCATGATGTATCGCCCGGATCCGCCGACCGCGGTTTTCTGCCTGCATGACTATATTGCCGCGGGGCTGTTGGATGCTTGCGAAGTGGAAGGCATCAATGTGCCGGAGCAGCTGGAAATCCTGACATTCCATGACGCGGTACGTTTTCCCATTCAGCAATTGAACAGTATCGATCGGCTGATCCAGCAGCCGCGCATGATCGGAAAACTGGCGGTGGAGAGGTTGCTGCAGCTGATGAGCGGCGCAGAACCGACCGGTGAAGTGCAGCGTGTACCCGCGCGCGTCGCTCCACATGGTCAGGCGTTTGTGCGCGAGCCGCAACATACCGGCAGTAACAGCTAGATAACGCAAGAACAGGCAGGATACCGGTCACCGGGCGCCGAATCTGTGTGTACCGGCCAACGGGCCATCTGGAGGTGCGCATGTATCCTGCCCCGCTCGATCCTGAAATTAGCATCAGCCGTTTAGACTCCGGGCGTTGGCTTGTCAACCTGGAACGGAACGGTCAGTCATTGAGCCGGTGCCTGATTGTCCCCCTGGAGATCCAGGTGGGTGTGGCGATTGTGCGCATGGATGGAATCGGCGATGTGTTTTCGGAACCTGAGTACAGGAACCAGGGGCTGTCCCGACGGGTGCTCGAGGAGGCTGTGCGGCTGATGCGCGGCGGAAACGCCGCCGTGTCGATGCTGTACGGTATTCCCAACTATTACCACAAGTTCGGCTACCAATCTGCGGGCGCCAATCACTACGTGCTCACCGATGCCCTTCCTCCCGGCCCGCTTCCGGGCGACTATACCGTACGTGGAGCCTCTCTGGATGATCTGCCAGCTATCCGATCGCTGTATGATTGGCAGGCGCCGCACGGTTGCGGGGCCCGGCGTCGCTGGCCCGACTGCCCCACCTGGCAGCTGCTGATGGACACCTCACAAGGATTGCGCCCCGGGGATGCCTGCCGCGTGGTGTGCAATCCCGCAGGCCACGTGAGCGGATACGCCTGGCGAGGCAAAGGGTTCTGGCCGCTAGATCCGCTGGAGCGGCAATGGCCTGGTTTGTACGGCATCGGTGAAGCGCTGGCCCGTGATGCAGAAAGCGCTGCCGCTTTGATCACCGCGTGCGCGCAATGGGCCTGGGAAGAATGCCGCGATGATGCTTCGGGACAAGTCTGTAAGGCCGCACTGAGTGTGCCGCCTGATTCGGTGGTGGGACGGCAGGCGCGTCGGATGAACTGTGTGGTCTGTGCGCAATGGGCCGCATGTGGCGACTCCATGGTCTGTCTGCTCGATGCCGGGCGACTGATCCGGTCGATACTGCCGGAATTGCAGGAGCAATGGCGCCGGTCGCGATGGACCCAGCCCGTTGCGGTCAGCCTGCGCACCCCTCAGGGATCGATCACACTGCGTGCTGACGCAACCGGCGTTCAGGCGGAACCCGACGAGACCGCGGACACCGTGGTGGAGTTCCCAGTTTCGACACTGGCGACGCTTGTGATGGGCGCCTTCGAACCGGGCGACCTGTTGGATACCCTGCCAGAACCGCCACAGGGAACAGTGCGGGAATTATTGGAGGCGTTGTTCCCGCTGCGTTACCAGCATCTGTATTTCCCTGACCGGTATTGATATCGACCGGTGACTGTCAGGGCTCCCATCGGCCCAGCCAGTCGCGCATCAACGGATCCAGGCTCGACGAAGGCGGAAGTGGCGGCGGTGTGAACGACCGTCCTTGCCGGCGGGCGATCATGCGCAGATACTGGTACGGGTCGCGCCACGTCAGCGAGGGTTCCACCACGGTGCTCTCCGGCCACTCGTTCCAAGAGGTGATGCCGATCAGGTCCGTTCCGGCCCGGGTGGCGGCGTTCCAGAAACCCGCGAATGTGCGCCCGTTGTTTCGAGGCATGGGCCAGGGGTCCTGCTGTATCTTGCTGTTATCGTGGCCGGGATGCACAGGCAGCAGCGCCTGTTTACCGGCGGCGTGCAGCCGCTTCACCCATCCCGTGTACAGCGGCGTCAGGTCCGCCTGTTCATAGACGCGATGGGTGGAGAACATCGCATACCCCATCACGCAGCGCAGCTGGGGTATCTGCAGCCAGTCGTCCGGGGTATACAGTTCGAACCGGTCACCGGGAGCCGGGCGCAGCAGCATCCGGTCGACGATCCACCAGACGGGGCCGGTCTCCTTTTCCACGGCGGTCATCAAGGCCGCGCCCTGCTCGGCGCTCAGCTTACCCTGCCAAAGCTGGTACAGCGCGTAGACCGGAAGACCATCGATGCGCCACCAGCAGGACTCGGAACTGAATCGTTTGATGGCATCGATGATCCAACGGGTGACCTGCTGTGTGTCATCCACGAACTGAGGCGTCTCGTCGAACAGGGTTATCGGAAAGCGTTCTTCGCGCGCAACGGGCAGTACCGTGTTGACGAACACATCGTGTGTCCATCCGGCGGGCGTCTGCCAGGTGGCGGGGCCCCACCAGTCGATAAACAACGCATCCAGACCGGCTGCGCGCGCCAGCCGGATGTGCCAGCGCACCACATCGCGGTTCATACTGTCGTACGGTCCGATCAATGGATAGCAGCAGGAACTGATCTGGCGGATCGCCGGTTCGAAGACGACTTGATCGGGGTCCGCCCCTGCAGCTAGCAGGCGGCTGGGCTTTGTCTGGGACCATTGCATCCATCGTTTGGCGGCGCCCCAAGGCGTGCCGTACCACGTGTAGTAATGAGCCACTGCCAGCGGCCTCGTTCGCGCGTTCATCGGGCGTATCCCCCTTCGCGTTATCTGTTTTCATGGTACAGGCATGAGGTTGATCCAGTCGGCCCTCTGCGCCCATCCAGCCGGACAGAGGCGTCCGGGCAGGAGTCGCCGGTCGATGGCGCGAACATAGCCGCAGCAGCCGCGGCTGCAACCATACATCGGGAGAGACGCGATGCATCGGTATCTTTTTCGGATCGTGATGATTGGGCTTTGTCTGGCGGCCGGATTTTCGGCTCTCGGGCTGTCGTTGGACTCACCGCATGCCCAAAACCCGCGCGTACAGTTCGGCTACGGTGAACTGAAGCGCGCACCCCAAATCACCGGAACGGTGCGCGTTCTGCTGGTAACGGATCCGCAGGCTGCACGGCTGCTGGCTCAAACGGGTTTGAAACTCGCCGAGGAGCCGGAGTCATATGTACTAAGTACAAGCGTGCCGGATGTGCGCGCCTTGATAGTGGCGCGGGATACGGTGGGCGCGATGTACGGGTTGCTGGACCTGGCCGAGCAGGCAAGGTGGCGCGGATGGCGGCATATCGAGTCGCATGCGCGCGCGCCGCACTTGAGACTGCGCGGTGTCAATCCGTTTATCCATGTGCAGGCGCTGGAAGATCCCGGCTCGTGGTTCTACGATGACGCCTTCTGGCAGACGCATTTCGATCAGCTGGCCCGGTCGCGTACCAACTTCTTTGACATTCACGCCTGTTATGACTTGGTGACCACACTGTTTCCCAGTATCTTCCCGTACCTGTTTTACTTTGACGACCTGCCGGATGTGGGGGTGGGACGCGTTCAGGCGCGACGCAATCTGGCCCAATTGAAGAAGATCGTGCAGATGGCAGACGAACGCGGCATTCAGGTGGGTTTGATGACCTATCATGCCGCCTGGTCAATCCCCGGAAAGCCCGGGCCGGAACCCGATGAGGCGCGTTTACGGGAATATAACGCCCGATGCTTCGAAGCGCTGTGTCGCGAAGTGCCCAAGCTGTCGCTGGTGGGCTTCCGGATCGGTGAGTCCGGGCGGTCGTGCGCGTTCTGGGAGCAGGCGTGTATCGACGGAGTGACACGAGCCGGTCAGCCTGACCGGCCCATCTATACGCGCAGCTGGGTGACCAACCGGGCGGATCTGGAGTCCATCGCACGGAACCATAAAGGTCCGGTGTATATGGAGTACAAGTACAATGGCGAGCAACTGGGATTGCCCTACCAGGTGACCGGCGGCTGGATGGCTGGCAAGGGGAGCTATTCGTATCAGGACTACAGTAACTTTCCCCGCCCGTTTCGAACCATCTATCAGATCCGCGCCAACGGTACGCACCGTATCTTTCCTTGGGGCGATCCGGCGTTTGTGGCAAGGGCTGTGAAGGCGGCCCGGTTCATCGATGGTCAGGGGTATTGTGTGGAGCCGTTGACCGCCTACTATCCGCTGACGGATTACTACACCAACACCATCTATGTGGACAACGCGTATTGCAGGTATCTGACCGAACGCGACTGGTACTGGTATGAGCTGTGGGGCCGACTGGGATACGACCCCAACACCCCCGATTGGGTATGGGACGGTCTGTTCCGCGATCGGCTGGGCGCCCGTGTCGGTCCGCTGACACGGAGGATGATGGACCGAACGTCGGCGATTGTGCCGCTCTGCTACACTTGGCGAGGCATCGGTCCAGATCATCGTAACATCGCACCGGAGATGGAATGGGCCGATGGACTGGAGGCTTGGACCAAGTTCACCCCTCTGGAGGTACGGGCATTCGTCAATCCAGAGGAGTACACCGATCTGCTGCTGAACGGTGAGTTCACGGCGCGTCTAAATCCGCTGCAGGTAGCCGATATGCTGTTGCAAGCCGCGCGGGATGCGCGTTCTCTGGCTGCCGAGGTGGAAGCCGCCGCACCGGCCGGTCCCGACGGGCGTGAGCCTCGTTATCTTGCACGATGCGCACGTGCTCAAGCGGATCTGGCGGAGTATTACGCTCACAAGACCCAGGCGGCGGTGTGGCTATGCCTCTGGCGCAAGACAGGAGCGCCCTGGTATGCCGACTCACTGCGCGACGCATTCGAGATGTACCGGCAGGACTGGAAGCGGTTGAGTGACTTCACCGCTGTGGGATGGCGCCCATTCCTGGAGACGCTGCGTCGCCGAACGGAGGCGCATCATTGGAAAAACGACCTGCCCAAATTGCAGGCTGACGCCGAACTGGTTCAGAAAATCAGCGCGGAAGCGGACGCCGTTCGAATGGCGGCACGGTCGGAACCGGCGTTTTTTCCCGTGTTGACGTTGGGACCGGAACCGGATGGGTCTGTGGTGTTTCGCGCGCAGGCGCTCGGCACGATCCCCGAGGCGGCCGACTGCCGGCTGGTCTGGCAAACCACCGACGGCCGCTCCCATGCGGAGACCTACTTCCCCCGGCCGGATGCATCCGGAGTGTACACGCTGCGTCTTCCCAAAGAGCTGATGCCTCGCTACGGCGCCATGCAATACAAGCTGCGTCCGCGCGGATGGAACGCGCGCGGGCAGTTCCCGGAGGCCAAAGAGGCCTGGTATCGTGTGGGCACCTTGAACACTCGTCCCAAAGTGGAGATACTGCCGGTGCAGACGGACAGGAACGCCGGACGGGCTGTTGTGGCGTTACGCGCGGAGTCACCCGCAGGGATCGAGTGGGTGCGTGTATGGTACAAGGCGATGCCTTCGACGGCGCAATGGCAAAGCGCGCCGATGATCGAGGCAAACGGCGTGTATCGCGCGGAACTGCCGTTTACGAAAGAGGGACTGCAGTACTGCGTGGAACTGATGGATCGTGCGGGTTCGGGATGTATGGCGCCCGACTTCCGGACGGAGACCCCGTATGTGAACGTGGAGGGGTGGTAGAGTTCGGGCGCCGGCGCCACACAGGTGACACCGGCGTCCGGTGATCGGCGATGTGCGCTAGGCTGCCGCGTGGCTGTCCAGACTGGGATCGCGTACGATCATTCCGCTGTGGTCGTCATACGCCAGCAGTTCGGCGTAACGCCCCCACTGCACGATCAGCTCCAGTTGCCGCTCGGCGTCTTCCGGCGGAAACTCCAGCTGCAGCGCGGCCCGGACCACGTCGCGCTCCAGCTGGTGCGTATCGGCCGCGTCCAGCATTCGCTGCAGCCACTGGAACAGCGGCAGCCGCCGGATCCTGGTGGCGAAGATCTCTTTGCGAGCCAAAATGCGCGCCTCGGCGAATGCTTCCCCCAACGGCGTCAGGGTGATGTCTCCTTCCGCCAACGATGCGAAGCCCAGCAGTTCGGCGGCTTCGGTCAGGCGAAGCAACTGATCAGAGTCGACATGCAAATCGTCCACGAGTTGATAGATATCCGCTCGCATGCCGGGTGTCTCGACCAGGTGCTCCAGCACGCCCAGCAGATCATCGATCGCGATGTCAGGAAGAGCGCGGGTCTTTCCGGGTTCGCCCGGTGCGGTTCCCATCTCCATGTGTTCGGGCTGTGTCTGTCCGGCCAGGGTGGCGTACACCTGATCCACCAGCGCCTCGAACTCCGCGGTCTTCGTACGGCGCGGATGAGACAGCGTGTTGGGCAGGTCAGCGACGATCCTGCCCGGATCTTTGTCCATCACCACAATTCGGTCGGCCATGAGCACGGCCTCCTCGATATTGTGTGTCACCAGTAGCACCGCGCGGGTGGGAATGCCGCCGCTGAGCCACAGCTCCAGAAGTTCACCACGCAATGACTCCGCGCTCAACACATCAAGCGCGGAGAACGGCTCATCCAGGCAGAGCAGTTCCGGTTCCACCGCCATGGCGCGCGCGAATCCCACCTTCTGACGCATGCCGCCCGACAGTTCCCGCGGATAGGCGGTTTCGAATCCATCCAGTCCCACGCGGTCCAGCAGTTCCAGCGAACGTTCAGTGCGCAGGGAAGGAGGAACACCACGTGCCTTGAGCGCGATATCCACGTTTTGCTGCACCGTCAGCCAGGGGAACAGTGCGAACGTCTGGAACACAATGGTGGCATGCGGATTGACTCCCTGCAACGGTTTCTCCTTGTAATAAACCGTTCCGCTGGTCGGCTTTTGCAGACCTGTGATGATCCGCAACAGTGTGCTCTTTCCGCATCCGGACGGCCCGACCAATGCGACGAACTCCCCTGGGTGAACCGTTAGGTCGACATGATCGATCGCCACGAACTCGGTCTGCTGGGTGCGATATGCCTGGGTGACGCCTTGAAGCCGTACGAGTGGTATCTGCTTGTTCATCGTTCTACTCCATTCGGTATCGAGTCTCGGCCAGACGATACAATCGCCGCCAGAACAGTCGGTTGATCAGCACCACGGCCGCCACCATCACCAGCGTAGCGGCGAGCAACAACGGATAGTTGCCCTGCTCGGTGGAGAGCGATATCAGCGCGCCAAGACCGGTAGTGTGCACGGTCCGACCGCCGAATTGCGTGTATTCAGCGACTATGCTGGCATTCCATGCGCCGCCACTGGCCGTTATCGCGCCGGTGATGATGTAAGGGAACAACGCGGGCAGAACCAGAGTGCGCCAGCGTTCCCATCGGGTCAGCTGCAGCAATCGGGAGGTGTGCTGCAGATCCTGCGGGATGGAACTGGCGCCGGCAATCACGTTGAACAGAAGGTACCATTGGGTGCCCATCAGCATCAACGCGACGGCCGCCACATTCAGTCCACCAGGTACCGCCAAAACCAGCAACAGCAAGACGGGAAACAGAGCGGTCGCCGGAACGGACGCGGTGATCTGTACCAACGGCTGAAGCCAGCTGGCCAATCGGCGATTGGTGCCCAATGCCACCCCAACAGGGATGGTCCACGCCAGTGCAATGGACATGGCCGCCATGACCCGAGCCATTGTGGCCAACAGGCCGATCCCGACATCGCGCCACTCGGCCAGCGTCACATGGGCAAGCATCCCGGCAGCACGGTAAACGCCGTACGCCAGCGCCGCCAGAACCAGCAGCTTCGCTACCCATCCGACTAATGCCGCCAGCCATCTGACAGGCAATTTTTCGGAGTCGGAGCCGTTGGTCTCGAAGTGGCGCAGCGAAGCCGAATCGAGCGCTTCGATGCACGGCCGTAACAGACCATTGCTGATCTGTGCGGCCAGCCGGGAGTTGTGCAATGCCTCATAAAACCAGGAGCGTGAGGGGGACTCGCCGGATACGGTCTCCAGCTTGAACCGGTCCGCCCAGACCAACAGCGGACGCCAGACCAGCTGGTCCAAAAGCACGATCACCAGAACCAACGCTCCGATACCCCACAGGATGGCGTGAATGTCGCCTGCGTCCGCCGCCGACTTGAGGTAGCTGCCCAGTCCGGGGAGGCGAAAGTCCTTGTCCCCTACAGTGAACATCTCTGCGGCCATCAGGAAAAACCAGCCGCCTGCCCAACTCATCATGCTGTTCCAGATCAGCCCGATGGCAGCAAAAGGCAGTTCCAGAGTCCGGAATCGCAGCCAACCGTTCAACCGGAACATGGCCCCCGCTTCGCGTAATTCGGACGGGATGGTCGTCAATGACTGGTACCAGCCAAAGGTCATGTTCCAGACCTGGCTGGTGAAGATCAGCACGATCGACGCCAGCTCCGCGGCTGTGTGTGGCGACAGAATGGCCGCCAGGCCCAGCAGCACCACCGGCAGAAACGACAGGATGGGTACGCTTTGCAGAATATCCAGCAAGGGGATCAGCACCATCTCGGCGCGCCGGTTTCGGGCCGCGATGTAGCCGTACACCAGCGTGAACACCAGCGACAGCAGATAGGCCGCGAACATCCGCGCGACAGACAGACTGGCATACAGCGGCAGAAGGGACGGATCCCGGGAGATCTCGGGGCCATCGACCGTCGCAGGCGCGTAGCGCGCCACTTCGGCGCCGATGTAGATCAACACCCCCATGGAGATCAGCACGAGCGCATCCGCCCAGTTGGCATAACGGGTCAATTGCCACCCGAACAGATAGGTGAGGCGGCGCATCAGTGGCGCCCCCCGTCACGAAAGACGCCTGAATGTCGTCGTGGAGTGGTGACGAAACCCAATGTGTACATGACAGCACCTCCGCATGGCATAGCCGGCTACGGCCGGACGCTGCCATCAACTGCGGGGGCTGCTACGAGGGGGAGCCGGATCCCGCGCTGCCAGCATGCGCCCGATAGCCGGGTACATGGCGTTTCAGGAATGCGTTGTTCTGACCGACACGTTCATGCGGGTCAGGCTTGGCATCGTCTGAACTCATCACGCGGTCTCCTTTCTTCATTAATAGCCAAACTACATCATACCACCCCGCACATTACACTCAGCTATCCTGTCAAGTCAAAAGCATCCGCCTTTGGGGTTCTGCTCCATCGGGCCGTCTCCGGTACACTGAAGTCGACTACCTGTTCAGGACGCCGCCATGCAGATCGAATGGTCCGATACCTACTTGCTTAATCTCGCCGTGGTTGACCGGCAACATCAGGAGATGTTTCGCCGGGTCAATCGATTGCTGGATGCGATCGAGCGCGGCGAGGGGCGGCATGAGATACACCGTACCATGTCTTTTCTCAAGAGTTATATCGTCGCCCACTTCGGCGCGGAAGAGGTGCTGATGCGCCGGGCCCGCTATCCCATGGTGGAAGCGCATGCGATGGAACACCACCGCTTCGCGCGCAGTGTGCGCACGATGGCCAAGCAGCTCGACGCACTAGACGATCCCGAGCCGATGCTTCCGGTTATCAGTAACGAACTGGGCGGCTGGCTGCAGACGCACATCATGAAGTCCGATCAACTGTTTGGCGCCTACCTGCAACGCAACGAGACTCCGGCGTTGCAGGCGATGCAAAGCTCCCTGTAACGGGCTGCTCAGATGCCGTCGCCGATTCTGCTGATCGAAGACGACGAACGGATCCGCGCGCTGCTTCCGCGGTACTTCGCACGGGAACAGATGGATGTGACGACAGCCGCCACCGGCGAGTCGGGTCTTGCCGCCGTGCGTGATACCGCGCCGGCGCTGGTGCTGCTGGATGTCAATCTGCCCGATATCGATGGCTGGTCTGTACTTCGGCGCATCCGCACGGAACTGGCGCCGGACCTGCCGGTGATCATGCTCACCGGTCGCAGCGACGTCCCCGACCGGCTGATGGGGCTCGACCTGGGGGCGGATGACTACATCGTCAAACCCTTTGAGCCATTGGAGGTGATCGCCCGGGTCAAAGCGGTGCTTCGGCGCGCCGATCGTTCGAGCTTGAACACATCCGTGATCCATGCCGGTGCGTTGACGATCGATCTGGACGCTCGTAACGTGTGGGTGAACAATCAAGCGGTCAATCTATCTGCGCGCGAATTCGACATGTTGAGCCTGCTGGTGCGTAATACCGGGCGGGTCATTACCCGTGACCGGCTGATCGAAGAGGGTTGGGGCGACGACCCGCCGATGGATGAACATGCGCTGGACGTGGCGGTGAACAGACTGCGGAGCAAGTTGGGATCCGGGGTTGGCGATTCCTACCTGCATACAGTACGGGGTGTGGGCTACCGGTTTGAGCGAGATGACGGATAAGCTGCCGCTACGACGGTATCTGATGCGCCGGGCGATGCTGGGCAGTCTGGTTGCATTGCTGTTGATGCTGTCGCTGGCGTTACTGACCGCTGACCGTATGGCGCTTTATGCCGCGGCGCACAGCATGCTGAACGATCTGAGCGGTTCCGACTCCCCTTGGATGGTTCAGGGACGCGGACAAGGACTGCAGCGCGGCCGCCGTGTGTTCACCCCGGACGGCGAACCGGTCGATATGGGATACGGACAAGGACGCGGATGGGGCTGGGGGCGCCTGGATCGAGAGACCGGTTATCGCTGGCCTGTTGCTGCCGAAGTGGACCGAAAAGGCAGTATGACCGGCGTGGGCGCGCTTCCCTGGCTGCCGGAACCGGTGGCTTGGGCCGGCGTGGCGGTGACCGGGCCGCAAGGGCAACGCTGGGTGGTCGTTGCCTGGAACCGCGCCAGCGCCATCCGCTCGGCCATCGGCTTCGTGTATCTGTTGATCGGTCTCTCGGTGTTGGTGACCTATCTGATCGCCATGGCGTTCCTCAGTCAGTCGTTGCAGAGGGTTTCGGAGTCTTTGCGAGGCATCGCCCAAGCCGGACGGGAGATGGTAAAGGGTGACTTTTCGGTCAGAGTGCCTCAGCAACAGACGCGTGAACTGGCCGAGCTTGGTGGCGTGGTGAACGAACTGGCGCAACACCTGGACGCGGTGATTCAGCAACTTCAGGCGGAGACGCACCGGCTGCGTCAGTTGGAGAGCCTGCAGCGGCAGTTTGTGGCCGATGCCTCGCATGAACTGCGCGCGCCGCTCAGTTCGATGGCGATGACATTGGATGCCTGGCGAGATGGGCTGCTGGCCGATCAGGAGCGCGACGAGGCCGTCAGACAACTTCGCCGTGAAGTGACGCGTCTGTCGACCATGGTGGAACAGCTGCTCGACCTCTCACGCATCGAGTCCGGCAGACAACCCCTACATATCGGGGATATACCGGTGCGCGAAGCGGTCAATGAGGTGGTGCGGTCCTATGCGCATCAGCCTGGAGCGCCTGTCAGTGTGTCGATAGAACCCGGCGTTGATTGCGTACGTGCCGACCCTGACGCGTTGCATCGGGTACTCCGGAACATCCTCGATAACGCGCGCCGGTTTACGCCGGCGGATGGAAGCATCACGGTACATGCAAGCGCCGACGGTGCGCGGGTCTGCATCCGTGTGGCCGATACCGGGGTTGGTATGACCGCCGAGGACGTGGAACGGGTCTGGGAACGGTTCGCCCGAAGCGAACGGGAACGGGCATCCGGCGCTGAAGGGACGGGGTTGGGCTTGGCAATCGTCAAAGCGTTGCTGACCGCGATGAATGGCGATACGCGGCTGGAGTCCCGGCTCGGGGAGGGCACATCCGTCAGCATCTGGCTTCCGGCGGGAAAATGTGAGATGGATCTGAGTGAGACGAGAGATACATGAGAGGTTGCATCGGTATCGTAAGGACACCAGGCAAACAGCCTGAGTCTAGCGGAGGGAACACCGATGAAACACACACTCACCTTCACCTCGGCCGCGGTCATTGCGATTGCGGCGTCTGCAATTGCCTGGGCGGCTCCGGCGCGGCAAGCCGGCACCAATCGAGCTGCCGCTGGGCCTGGCTGTCTTGTAAGCGGCGCTCAACAGGTCACCCTTAACGGCAAAGTGACTCAGTTGGTCATCCCGGAACGCGGTTCACGCGGCGGCGCTGTTCAGTTCCAGTTGGAAGGCCGAACCGTACGTTTGGGGCCGGCGCATGTACTGGATGAGAAAGGCTGGCGCCTGGCGGACGGAGACCTGGTTACCGTTACCGGATGGGCGGTGACCAAGGATGGCGCTTCGGTGGTTGTCGCGCGTGACGTGACGCGTGCCGGACAGACGTTGACTTGGCGTAACCAGGACGGTGCGCCTTCATGGCGACGAGGCCCGGGCATGGGGCAAGGCGCCCGCAACGGACAGGGAGGCCCCAAGGGTCAAGGGAATGGAGCCCGTGACCGTAAACGGGATGGCTCGTGTATCAGCGGCGTCTCG
This sequence comes from uncultured bacterium, assembly GCA_964650005.1. GTDB lineage: Bacteria > Armatimonadota > HRBIN16 > HRBIN16 > HRBIN16 > CAZHSN01. Next base: position 85,563 of record CAZYPZ010000019.1, read on the forward strand.
CAAGTCGGCGGGATCCAGCTGGCCCGTTACGGAAATGGTAAAGGCAACGGCCAGGGCAACGGCACACGCAGCCGAAAGCGCGACGGCTCCTGCGGGCTGACCGCGCAGACCGGTTCCGACATTCAGCTGGCCCGTTACGGAAATGGTAAAGGCAACGGCCAGGGTAACGGCACACGCAGCCGGAAGCGCGACGGCTCCTGCGGGCTGACCGCTCAGACGGGTTCCGACATTCAGCTGGCCCGCTATGGCAACGGCCAAGGCAACGGCCAGGGCAACGGCACGCGCAGCCGGAAGCGCGATGGCTCCTGCGGGCTGACCGCTCAGACGGGTTCCGACATTCAGCTGGCCCGCTATG
>CAZYPZ010000020.1:0-85434 GCA_964650005.1 uncultured bacterium
ATGTAGTCTACTTGAGACGATGGAGAATCTCCAAATTCGACAGGCTCAACACACCGGTGATGTCCAGTCTCACTCGTCGCAGAAACGCCGGATCGGCGCATGGAGGTCGTAGCGCCTCACCATGACGCTCCAAAACACGCGTCACGATCGTGTCGATTGTTGACTCTGGTTGGCCGGATGTCGGCGCCATCGACTGCGACTCCTCGTTCCTTTGTTTTTTTGTGTACATCCCTCACGATAACAGGACGCCCCGTCGCGTCTGCCGGTTCACCGGCCAGACCCCGTGGCCGCGTTGCGAAGCCGTTAAGTGACCAACTCCCGGATGCCGCCATCCTGGAATCGTGCCTCACAACAGGATCCGGTCGATCTCCCATTTACGACATCCACATGCGCCTGTACATCCGGCGGCCCGTCCGCAGATTTTGCGACATGATTTTTTGCTGGTACAGAAAATGACCCTCTTATCCTGCAATCATGTTGCTACGGCTGACATTCACAAGCAGGAGCGACAACTATGGCGGGAGCCCAGTTGCAGGTGGTCGATATCTCGTTCCCTTTGGGAGAGCTTTTGGGACCGGCATATTGCCCCATGTGCGGTAAGTGCACGTATGACAGCAAAACACTCAAACCCAACCCGTGCGAACACGTGGAGTTGATTCTGACGGACGAGCCGGAATACATGTCCGAGAGATTTGCACAGGTTGCCGCAAAATTCGAGAACGAACAAGGCGTCAGTCCGTTTTTCTCCGAGTACGAATTGGATGAGGCGCTTGTACAGCTGGGTTACGCTTACAACTGCATGCTGATGAGCTTGACCGCGGGAGGAAACACCTGCGGTCCGATCTTCGACACGATGTACTACCTGTTCGACTTTTCGAACACGTCGGAGCAGGACCTTGAATAAACATTGCCACTAACGCACCAACGCCTGATGGACAAACGTCATCAGGGGGATTGGTGATGTGCGGCGAATAACCGCCAAATTGACGATTTACAGTCGAAGCGCCTCACCATGATGGTCCTTGACACGTGTCGCGATCTTTGGACTGGTGACTCGGGTTGGTTGATGGTCGGCACGATCGCAGGTGAGATGTTGCTTGCATTATATTGGGAACTCGGGGGCTGACCACAGTATGGTGGACACCAAACTGAGATCAGAGGCCGGCCATGTTCCAACGAGTCTGTCCTTTCATCCGATCGGGTATGAATGGGCTTTTAAGACAGGAGACGAAAGGAGACACACATGCTGCACGTAGAGGTAATTCAGAATCGACTGATCATCGGCAAACATTTTAACGTAACGTTCATGCGAACACTACGTATCCCGGATGATGGACGCGAGTACCCGTTGCCGCCAGGCTTGGGCATGTTTCCGATTTGTCGGGTTGAAGATTATGCCGACCGTGTTCCGGCAAGTTGGCGCGAACACGGCGGGATTTTCATCCCCATGTACCAACGTGAAGCGCTGTGGTTGAACTTCTCAGGGCATTATTGGCATCCGGTCGCGGTCAAGATCGCCGTTGGCAAGATCAACGCCTTAAGCGGAAAACCGTGGGATCAGCGGCTATCGACATCCAAGCAAGACTACATGGTAGTTCCCGACCAACCCTGGCTGGATGGCATCAACGCCGGTGATGGGTTCATCAAACAGTTTGTGGCTATGCCATTGGGGACGGGATACACGGTCGAAGGACAACTGACCGGCAAAGAAGAGTTTGGTGGCATCCAGTTGATCGTCTTTGATGCACAACCGGGTCGTTTTCCCGAAACACCGCCAGTCATAAAATGTTCTAACCCTCGGGATCGTTTTTGTTTGTGTTCAAAGGGACTTGAAATGGGTCTGGGAGCGGGAGGACGCATGCGCCAGAAAATCTACCCTGACCCCCACGGCATCGAGACGTGGGATGAGGATAACTACGGTCGCATCTATGTTCACATCGTCAACAGCATGATGTACCGAGAGATTACCGGTAAAGAGCCTCCTTCCACCCCCGTGAACGCGAAAACTTATACAAAATGCGGTCTGCCGTGGTTCGATCTTTACGATGCGGATATGGGGGATGTCACCGCTTCAACGGATTTGGCCGAAGTGAAATCGATCAAAGAAAAAGATCAAGAGCTCGGGTTCACAAATCAACAAGACGATGATACGATCTCCGTTTCCCCCAATCAGATCGTTATGTTGGAGAAGCTGTCCAGCATTGTGAAAAGTGTTAAGGACGGGACCTGGTAGTCGCATAGTGGACACTCTTTTAGGCGGCTCATAGGGGAGCTGTCGCCGGCATTCGTTGAGAATGCCGGCGATGCACATTCCGGGAGAAACATCTTCGGACCCCGACGACCGAAATCTTTGACTGGGCATACCTCATCAAGCGTCCGGAGTTGGGGCATATCGGATCACCAGTCATGCTCCAACCATTTGATCATGCCGCGTCCCGTACAACCCGGCCCATGACAATGGAAATCATCAAGACATGGAACGCACCGGCAAATTGTCGGCGTCGCACCTTCTGACCTGTTCCGGACACGCCCGCTTCCGGAGTACAATGGAGGCATCTCATGAGGTCCGGAGGGTGCCATGCTGATTGTCGGAGAAGCGATCAATACCAGTCGCAAGATCAAAAAGGAGCCGGTCGTCGAACAGGCGGTCGTGAGCCGCAACGCCACCTATATCGCAAACTTGGCCAAAAAGCAGCATGAGGCCGGTGCCACCTACATCGATATCAACGCAGGCACGTTGACCACGGGTGAACCAGAAGCGCTGGAGTGGCTGACCCATGTCGTTCAGGATGCGGTCAATGCGCCGATATCGTTCGATTCGCCTAATCCACTGGCGCTTGACAAAGCTTTACGGGCGTATCGCACCAGCAATGGCCAGCCGATGATCAACTCGATCACCGGCGAGTCAGAACGTTACCAGAAGGTCCTGCCGTTTGTTCTGGAATACAAGGCGAAAGTGATCGCCCTGGCAATGGACGACCGCGGGATCCGACAGGATCCTGAAAGCCGAACCGATGTGGCCCGTCGACTGATCGATCAGATGACATCGGCAGGTGTGCCGCTAGACGACATCTACATTGACCCATTGACATTTCCCATCGGAACAGGGGATGAGGTGGCCACGGCGATGCTGGATATCCTGTCCACCATCATGTGTGAATACCCGGGAGTACATACCATCGCAGGCATCAGCAATATCTCCCACGGCATGCCGGTCCGTAAACTGCTCAACCAGTCAATGACCATTCTGGCCATGGGACGCGGGCTCGATGCCGCCATCATCGACCCCAATGACCGCTACCTGATGGGCCTGATTGCGGCTGCGGAGGCGCTGCTGGCCCGAGATGAATATTGCATGAACTACATCCGTCTGGCGCGTGAAGGCCGGTTTGAGGGTTTGTGATGCAAAGCGGCCTTCAAAGACTTCTCGAGGCAGGCGAATTCGTCGTTTGCGGTGAGATGAGTCCTCCACAGGGGGTGGACCGGGACGCCATACGCAAGAAATGCGCCCATTTTCGGGGCTACGTGGACGCCGTCAACCTGACCGACAATCAGACAGCCGTAGTACGGCTCAGTTCAGTCATGAGCAGCGTATTCGCGCTGGAGGGCGGTGTGGAGCCGATCATGCAGATGACCTGCCGTGATCGCAACCGTTTGGCGCAACAGTCGGACATACTGGGGGCAGCCGCAGCCGGTGTCGTGAACATCCTGTGCCTCACGGGCGACTACATGACTTTTGGAAACCATCCCGACGCCAAGGGTGTGTTCGATCTGGACTCCATACAGCTCATCCAGATGGCCTCCCACATGAAGCGCGGGTATTTTCTGTGCGGTGAACCCATCAAGTCGCCTCCGTCATTATTCGTGGGCGGTGCGGCCAATCCATTTGCCGAGCCTATGGAGATGCGTATACTCCGTCTTGGCAAGAAGATCCGGGCAGGCGCACAGTTCATACAGACGCAACCGGTTTTTGATATCCCGCAGTTTGAGCGCTGGATGCGTGCCGTTCGTGATGAAGGATACCATGAACAGACCGCCATCTTGGCCGGCGTCATGCCGGTGCGCTCCGTGAAAGCGTTGCACTACATGAACGAAAGCGTGCCCGGCATGCGTGTCGCGAACGAGTATATCCAGCGTATGCAGGAGGCGAAAGACCCCAAGCAGGAAGGCGTGGCGATGTGCATAGAGATCATGCAACAGATACGACAGATCCCCGGAGTACGGGGAATACACATCATGCCGGTCATGTGGGAATCGATCACGCCGGAGCTGGTGAAAGGCGCCGGGCTCTACCCGCGGCCCTCACATGAGCCGCTTCCTGCAGACGGAGTTCAGCCATGAGCCGACTCGCCAAACAAGTGGCTGCATTTTGCGAACGCCATCCGGTCGTCTACCGACTTGTGCTGATAGCCGAAAATGCCGTCAAACGAACGGTGTTTGACTGCCGCACCTGCGGTCAGTGCATTCTCAGCCAGACGGCGTTCGTCTGCTGTATGCGCTGTCCGAAACAGATGCGTAACGGCCCCTGCGGTGGGACCCGTCCGAACGGTCATTGTGAAGTCTATCCCGAAAGGCTGTGCATCTGGTGGCAGATATACCAGCGTTCGAAACGGTTGGGCCGGGTACAGAAGCTGCACAAGATAAACAAGCCGGCAGACCGTCGGCTTCAGGACACAAGCGCCTGGTGCAATATGATGGCCGGACGGATCGCGGACTGGTCGTTCAGCCGCAAGCCTGACCCGGATGATGTGCCACCGGTCCAGCAGAAAGAATGATGGCGCTCAGTTCACCCAAATAGGACTGCTCCAGGCCTGTCGACTGTCGGTCAACGTAACCCGAACACGGTACTGATCGGTGTCCAACCGCGGGCGGTCTCCGATCCGGATTTGTGCATGGGTATCGGCGCCATCGATATGCATCGACAGGTACGTCTGTTCGTTCTTCAACAGGTCCACGGACCAGATCGGCGCAGGCGCCTGCACATCGAGCCAGATATCGCGCGGCGAGTCAGAGGCGTCCGTGATTTCCGAACCCATATAGGCGCCATTAATTCGAAAATCGATCCGGATCCGTGCTCCGGAAGCACCGTAGCAACGCCGGGAGTATAAAGCGTCATACACCGCCTCACGACTAAGTTCTGTGGCCCAGACGGCCACCAATCCCGGATCGTCATATCTCAGGTTACCGCCGGCCGTATGGACCAAGCCGGGATGAGGCGAATGTACATCAGAACCGGCCACACATCCCATGCGCGCGCCACGCAGCAGTGCGTCACGCCAATGCCCGCCGGATCCTTCCATCATCAAAGGACGCGGGTTGCCCATATATTCGCTCGCGCCCCATTTTGAATACACTTCTATCAACCGGGGCATTAACGCCAACGGGATCTGATCGAGGTTGGCCCCCTGCCGGATATCGGCGGTGTGATGCGGTATCGCCAGCACGTCGGACCGAGCCAGCAATTCGCTGAGTTCGTCACGGGTGATTTCACCGTCAACCACTCCGCGAAAAAGATCACCCTCTCCGCTCCGGTAGTACAGGCAGAGGTTCGAAAACCACGGCCAGGAGTCCCGTTCATAGGCCAGCAGTGTGACGAATGATCCGGGTTTGTGGTACTCGGCGACTTTGCGGATTGTGGCTGTCCACTTTTCTCCCCAAAGCTCATTCCGTCCGACCCCTCCGTGATCGTGATCCGTCACCGCACAGAAATCCAGTCCGGCCAGATCGCGGGCTGCCGAAAAGTAGTCATCCAGTGATCCCTGGCCATCCGACAACTCGGTATGTCCATGGATCTCTCCCCAATAAAGAGCCAACCCAGCGTCGACAGGCGGGGAAGGAGTCGCGGAAGCCAGTCCCTCCATCGAGGCGCTGGCGCCTCCATACACGATCGACGTATATCGCCTGTCGCGTGAAAAATGTGTCCATTTGCGGCCGTCAACCATGGATCACTCTCCTCCGCCGAATGGTTCTGCGGGTTTATCTTAGTACTATACGCATAGGATCCGGTAATCCTCGAGCGGCGAAAAGGATCGATGCATTGCCTCAACAAGTTTTTACATTGTCTCAGCCTGCAATCACCTCCCATTTGAACAGGTATTGGGATGCCTATGGCATGCGACCCGGACCCGTTTACCAGTATGACTGGAAGGATGGGCCCATCCATCCGTCGGTGTTTTGGTTTGAATGGAACGCCATGGTCGTCGCCTGGAACCAGCAACGGCCTGATGCGCATGCCTTGCAACAAACGCTATTCCGCTCGGTCAAAGTGAACGGTATGAACGCCACGGATACCCAGGCAGACGGGTATCTTTGGCCTGAAACCACCAATCCGCGTTGGTTCGGCAGACAGTACCACTTTGACCATTTGCCCCGCTTCCTGTGCGGCTTGTATCGGTATGTCGTCTGGACCAAAAATACAACGCTTCTGCATGACATTATGCCGATTGCGCGGCGCGTGATGGGGTATTTATGGCATACGATGGACGGACAGCACGGAGTAGTGCGTTGCCCCGGTAACAACACCGGTTTGCCTGACACGGGCGAAGTCAGCACCTATATGGACTGCACCCGTTCAGGCTATGTCGACGGCTGGATCAATGCGGGATGGTATCTGGCGCTGGAACACATGGCTCAACTGGAGTTGATGAGCGGCCGGCCGAAAGTCGCCGCTCGATACCGGCGCGCCAGACAAAATACCTGTCGCGAGTTCAATCGTCGCCTGTGGAACCCGTCTACACGAAGATACGCTGGTTGGCAGGACATCACCGGGCGGATCCACGACAGCGGATACACCTATGTCAATCTGGAAGCGCTGGCCAATGGCCTGGCCTGTCCCGAACGGGCCGCCCATATCATGGACTGGTTGGACAACGGTCGTGCACAGCCAGCTGTACAGGGAGCTCACAAAGGCAGCACCGACATCTACCGCATGGTCGTAGCGCCGGTAACTAACACGATCCGCATTCCGAACGAGGATTGGGATCCTTGGAGCCATGTTAACCGAAATAGACTGGGCGATGCGTATGAATTTGGCTATGGCAACCACGTTACCGATGGCGGGACGATGCTTTGGATCAACTACTATGACGTGATGGCCCGGCTGCGATGGCAGAGCGCAGACATGGCGTATTATCGATGGACACGTATGCTGGAACGATGCGCCGCGGACAGCCGCTTCCTCCGATTTGGCTTAAAGGGCGCCGCAGACTGGCGCAATGTCACGGATTTCGGAGAGCACTTCCTGGGACTGGGAACGGATTATGACTTTCCGGAGTCAGGCATCAGCGCCACATCACTGCTCACCGGATTTCTGGGGGTGAACGCCGATATCCACGGGATCAGCGTGTCCCCCAACCTTCCGAACGCGCTTGTTTATGCATGTGTTCACGGTGTGACACATGGAAACAGAACGATGGACATCTCGGCAGCTAGGGCGCATATCATTTCTGAATACACCCCTGGTTTATCGGCGCGAACGCTGCGAGGGGATGGTCTTCTAACTGCACAGGTGCACTCGCCCCAAACCTTCGATCAAGTCGGAGTCTTTCTCGAAGCGGACTTGACACATGGCGGTATGGTGGCCATCCAGTTGGACCGACTGAATGGGGGCAAGCGCACCTGTGTGGCCGCACAATATGTTCCGGTGGTGCATCGATCCGGTTGGTGTTATCTGAGTCTCCCCCCGCAATCGCCCGGCCGATACCTGCTGTCGTTGCGGGCAATAGGCTGCCCGGTGCAGTGGGTATGCGCTGTAAATGGATCAGACTTCGCAGTTCAGATCGTGCAATGCTGTCATCAATCCGGGGCATGGCGCATGCATTCCTCACACTCTCCTGAGTGGACTGCCGGTTCACCATTCAGTCGAGTAGTCGGCCGTCTACTCCAGCGCAACCACGCACCCGTTACGCTTAATCTGGAACGCCGAATGGGTGAACGGTGGATGCCCGTATCGGAATGTCAGCTTTTTCGGGCTGACCCGGACGGGTGCTTCGCAATTGACATGGCCACCCAACCTGCGGGGCGTTACCGATTGCAGACACGTCCGCGTACCCGACTGGTTGTCCGGGATATCTTGTCGACACGCTATATTGTGTCGGTCACTGACACCGAGAAGACAGGACACCGCCAGGATGGGTAGTATATGACAGAGATCAACCGAAAAGGTGAATCATGAACGAGTATCTCTCACAGTTGCAGCATCGTGCGGTGGAGGCCGGCGCCACACACGTGCGGCTGGTCGATCCTGCGGCGATGAACGTCAAGCAAGAGGTTCTGGATGCCTGCGCAGCGAACGCCTGCGGTCGGTACGGCCGGTGTTGGACATGCCCGCCGCATACGGGTGAAGTGGACGCGTTGCTTCGCAGGCTCAATACGTATACACATGGCATACTGGTTCAAAACATCACTCCGCTCGAGGACTCGTGGGATTTCGAAGGCATGACCGAGGCGGCCAAGCGACACAGCCTGATGCTGTCCCGACTGGCTGAAGAGTTCCGGCGCGACCATCCCGATGTGGAGGCGCTCCCGCTGGCCGCCGGAGGCTGCGGGGTCTGCGAGCGCTGCACCTGTCCCGATCAGCCATGCAGGTTTCCCGACAAAGCCATCAGCTCCGTTGAAGGGCATGGCGTAGACGTAAAAGCACTGGTGGAGTCCGTAGGCTTGAAATACATCAATGGTGTGAACACCGTTTCATACGTCGGCGTGGTTCTCCTGAAACCGGCGGAAAAGGGCTGAGCGTATGTGCGCGGTCGACTGGGCTGCGGTGGAAGCGGCTTATCGTGACCACCGCAATCGCTTGGAGTCCGCCGGGCATCCGGATGTATGGAAGTCCGAAACAGCCGGCGGCGTCTGGGTATTCGACGCACGGCCTGAGTTCGGCCTGGGGGTGCATGTGCTGGATCAACAAGTGGCGGACACCCTCAAGCGCGCCGGCATCCGCTTCATTCGCATCACGCTGTACTGGCACAGCATTGAAAACACCGCAACTCCCGGAAAGTACGATACCACGGCACTGAAGCGCTGGAGTGACACCGTGGAGTTGTGTCGGCAGAATCGCCTGATCCCCGTTGTGGTCGTCCACGGAAATGCTCCGGGATGCTCCTTTGACACGCGTCGTTACAGCTGGCGTCGATATGCCCGCTTCATGGCCGACATGGCCTCCCGCTACCCGTACATACGTTACTGGGAACTATGGAATGAGATGGACGTGGCGTTTACCGATCTTTTTGGGGCCGGTGTCACGCCTGAGATACCCATGGAGGCTCGCGGACGCCTGTATGTGGAGATGCTGCGCCTCGCCTATCCGGCCATCAAGCGCGCCAATCCCAGAGCGATTGTGCTGACTGGGGGCATCGTCGACCACGAACGGTTCCCCTTGGGTATGTATGCCGCGGGTGGCCGGGAGTTCTTCGATATCATGAACATCCACACGTACGGCATCCCGCTGCAATGGGCGTTTGTCGAGCGCGGCGCACGGCTTAGGGAGATCATGACAGAGTATGGCGATGCATCGAAACCACTCTGGAATACCGAGTTCGGTGTCGATGCCGGCAGCATTGTTAGAGCCTGGGGTATTCCGCAGCCCGCGGACAGCGCTGCGGCCGTGTTTGATCAGCATCAGGAAGAGATGATCCTTGATTGCCTGGCGTTTCAGAAGCGAAGTGGCCTGTATCATCGCTGTTTCGCCTATCAGTATGCTGCGGGTAACGAAGCAGAAACAGAGCGGTTACGTGCTGCGTTGCCGACGATCGATCCGGACGACTACGGTTTCGGCTTCACGCGGGCGGATGGCCGCACCCCGCGTCCTGTCCTCCAGCGGATCATGACCAAACAACCCAATCGGGATGCACAGCAACCGGCACAGAGAAAAATACGGCTGTCCGGATCCAAAGGCAACCGCACCGTGACGGTAAGGAGCGACTATCCGATACAGATCGCCGCGGAAGGCGCCTGAGGCGTTTCAGCTTTGCAGACAGGTCTGGTTTTGCAGAGCGGCGAAACTGGTCCGGGCTTCCTGAATCAGCCGTTGCACAAGCTCTTTGACCGGCAGTATCTCCGTGCAACGGGCCGCATTGGCGCCGGCAAAAGCGAATGCATGCTCGAAATTGCCCTTGGCGGCATCCGCCAGAACCTTGGCAATACAGAACGGCGCAGTCGCCCGGTCACAGGAGCGCAGACAGCGATACTCGCATCGGAATGGCACCCGAATGCCCTCGGCTAATCGGTCGACGAACGCATTACGGATGACCCTCCCTGGCATGCCGACCGGACTGTGTATCACAGTAATATCGTCAGCGGACGCTTGAATATACGCCTGCTTGAACCGCTCATCCGCGTCACACTCCTCGGTGCAGACAAACCGCGTGGCCATCTGCACGCCAGATGCACCGGCGCGCAGCATACGTACGATATCTCCACCGTCAAACACGCCGCCCGCGGCTATTACGGGGATGGGCTTGTCCATGCCAGCGGTCATTTCTGCGGTCTGCGTGACAATCTGTTCCAGAGAATGCGCGGTATCGGTCAGTTCCTCATGCTTGAAACCCAGGTGTCCACCCGCCCGCGGTCCTTCCACAATGACGGCGTCCGGCAGCCGCTTATGGGTGTGCATCCAGCGCGTGCAGATCACGCGCAGTGCACGCGCGGAGGATACGATGGGGATCAGCGCGATACGTGCGTCACCCACCAGTTTGGGCAGGTCCAGCGGCAGCCCTGCACCGGAAGTGATGTAGTCAACCCCCTCTTCCACCGCAACACGCACCAGGTTTTCGAAATTTGACAATGCGACCATGACATTCACGCCGATGACACCGGCGCTGAGACTGCGCGCCTTCCGGATTTCGGTACGGAGCGCGTCGTCGTTCAGTTTGACAAACTGGCTTCCTGGCGCGTCTTCAAATGGGCCCAAGCCTACGCTCGCTATGGTGCCTGCGCATCCGGCGTTAGCCACTGCCGCCGCCAGCCGGGCGCCGGACACGCGCACCCCCATGCCTCCTTGGATGATGGGTAATTTAACGCGCAGATGGGCGATGTGCAACGCGGGCAGTTCGAATTCCAGCATGTTCGCATCCTTCGCCGATACCGGCAATCCGGATACGGACGTGAGAAATATGAAGACAGTACCTGGCCGGTATTGAATCAAACCGGTTATGTGCGCATCGGTACTACAATAACGCACCGGTACGCATGCAGTATAGCATGTTGCTCATCTCGGGAACAAACCAGAGAAACGCCACACCGAAATCCAGATTACACGTGCAAAATGAAGCGGGCCGCACAGGATGTGCGGCCCGCTCTTACAGCGTCTTTCAGCGCTATGGAACGATGGGTTTACCTGCCTGCTTTTCCCGCTTCTCCTTGCGCTTCTCTTTGATGCTCCGCTTCGGAGCCTTGACTTCCTTTTTCGGTGATTTGTCGCCCATGGTGACCTCCTTCCGTCAGGAACAGTCTGTGTGATTTATACCCCACAACGGCCGGAAAACATGTCCAGGCGTCAGCTGGCTCCTCCGTGGAAGTCATATCCAATCCGCTTTTGCACCGCAGAGATCTGGGTGAACGACTCATGCAGCAACGCCTGTTCGGACGGACTCAACGTGCGATACCTTACCGTGTTGTCTACTTTGAGTCCCGCGGACTGCTGTGCAGCCTGGCTGTGTAGCCGTAGCCGGGTCAATAAATCGTAAGCCGCGATGAGTTCTTGTCCGCTGGAGGGTTGAAGCACCTGTTGTTGCATCAACGACTCCAAACGAGTGACGGTATGCGTATCGTCGATGTTGTGCCGCAATGCATATAACCTGGCAAAGCTGACGATCGGCGTTTGCAGATCCTTCATATTCAACTGACCCGAATGGTCGCCGGGAAGCAGGCGTCCGAGAATTCTAGCAGGTGGTCGAAACTGCAACGCCTCGTGGGCGAATTGCGGATAGAACGCCGGATGTTGCCTCAGAACCGTTGCAATATGCTCACGCAACTCGCTGGCCAGACTGTCGTCGCCATAGACAGGCCTGAAATCGAAGAAGATGCTGAACTGAAGCAGCTGTTGCGGTTCCGGCATCGTGATCCACTCACTGAAATAGCGTTTCCAGACAGACAACGGTTGTCGCCATTTGGGGTTCCGTGCCATCACTTCGCCTGCACACTGGGTGTAGCCAGCCCGATGTAAACCATCACACACACGATAACTGAGTTGCGTCATATAGGCTTCTGTCTCTTCGCTGAGGTCTGCAGCCGGCTCCGCATACACAATCGCGTTATCCTGATCACTGGCCAGCGTCATCTCCTGACGGCCGTGGCTTCCCAGCGCCAGGAACACATAAGGCACAGGGGGTGGTCCCAGTTCCGACTCGGCCAGTTCCAGCAGCCGAATGGATGCCGCATCACAGATACTGGACACCATACGGGTGACCTGCCTGGGTTGAGCCCCGCTGGACAGTAACGCCTTCGCAAGATCGGGAACATGCTTGCAATGTGTTTCAATCTCATCAGGCGATGCTGCCCGGTGTACCTGCCGAGAAAGCACCAATGGTCCATATGTGCGGAACTGAAGCAGATCATGGTTTCGCAACACGCCGACCGCCGATCCCATATCGTCGGTCACCACCAGATGCTTCACTCCTTCCTGCTCCATGAGCAACAAAGCTTCATAGATCACTGCTTGATCGGATATCGATATTACCGGGGCGCTCATCACCCGGTGAACGGGGATATGCGGATCCAACCCGGCAGCTACGACACGGCGGCGTATGTCGTTGTCTGTAACGATCCCCACCACATCTCCCTGGGAGGATTGTATAAGAGCCGCGCTGGAGTGCTGCTCGCTCATGGCCGAACAGACGCGTGCGACCGGCAACTCAAGCGGACAGAATACGGCAGACCTGACAACGCGGCGGATAGGTTCATGCAGGAACAACAGCGACGTCTGAAGCCGCAGGATCTGCGACTCCAAGTCGCGGATCTGCCTGTCCGTACCCGATACGTCCTGTAGAACTCCGTTGATATAGCGAGGCTGTCCGCTTTCGTCCCGCTCCAGTCGCGCTGACAGGTGAACAGTGTATGCCTCTACGCCGCTCGGGCTTACGGGGATCCTGCAGGACGACTCGCCGTGCTGCAATAACTGCTGATAGAATGCCTCATAGTCGTCAGTATCGGCGAACAAATGGACAAGTGAGATGGCTTCGTGTGGTACATGTGGCCTTGGAAACAGCCGTTGTGCCTCGTCGTTGTACTCCACGAGCACGCCGTGTGCACTGGCTCGCGCCCGTATGAGTCCGACCGGTGCGCCATCCACCATCTGCTGTAAATGAGTCCAACGCCGTTCGCGAACGCCGTCCCTTTTAGGCGGTGTGACATTGCGGACCATCAGGATGAATCCTGAGCGTTCGGCTATGGTGATCGGATTTGACACCACGACGCATTCGATCAGCGCTCCATTCGCATGCGCCACCACCGCGTCGAAGCGATCCGCTAATTCCTCTCCCTGCAACAGACGATGCAGTCGCTTCCAAGCATCGACATTTTCACGTGTCTCCGGAAACAGCTCTGTCAGATGGATGAGCGCCAATGCGTCACGAGTACGCCCCACCATCTGCAAGAAGGGCGTGTTGGCGTAGCTGCAGCGGCCATCCAACACCAGCAGCGCCCCTTCTGTCGTTGCCTCCACCAAAGAGCGATACCGCTGGTTCGACTCGTACAGTAGCTGCTCCGCATCTGCCCGCTCCCTCTCGAGTCCCAGGCTTTGCCGCACCACATAAACGAGCAACAACACCACCAGCAAAGTGATGCCCAGCGCGGTCTTCCTCAGCCGGCTTTCGATGTGTGCAATCTCCTGATGCACATCCTCCACGTAGAGGCCGGTGCCGATAATCCAACCCCAGGGCTCAAACCCTTTAATATACGACTCCTTGGGAGCTAGACGGCCCGGATCGTCTTTCCACTGCCACACATAGTTGACATACCCCTCTCTGCCACGCTGAACCACACCGGCGAATTCCACGAAGATGCGCCGCCCGCGCGGGTCCCGAAATCCGGATACATCCTTCCCGATGAGATCTCGCCTGTAGGGATGCATGATCATCCGGGGATGATGGTCCTGGATCCAGAAATAGTCTTTTCCATCCCGCCCATAACGAAGCCGCTCGATGCGTGTGATGGCCATCTGCTGCGCTTGGGTGCGCGTCAGGCGGCCGGCCCGTTCATCGCGCTCGTATCCGCTCAGGATGCTCCAGGCCGAGTTGGTCAGCTCACGGATCATCTCGCGCTTCCGGTCCATCAACGAGCGTTCGAACTGCGGGAGAAAAATCGCGTAGATCGCCACGATGAACAATGCGATGGCAATCACCGTCGGAGCGATCACATGAAAGCTGAATGCCCGCCAATCCAAAGGAGCGTGCGGTGAATGTACCGGGCCCGCTTCGGCCACAGATGGCTGTTGGCCCCCCAGGGCGTCTCGAAACGCCTGCCAATAGTGAACAGGCATGTCGATGCCGGGCCGCTGCGCCTCAGAGCCTTTCGGGTCATGGAGGTCCGTGCCGGCACACACGAGCAGTCCGAGCGAGTCCGCCAAGGCACAGAGTCCATCCCGCTCGTCGGTGGAGTACGCGCCATAGATAGCCTCCAGCCCGTCCAGCCCGTATGGCGTCAATTCAACCAATAAAGCGCGAACGGACTCGATAGTTCCGCAGGTATGAAGCGGATGGGCCAGAAAGGCTCTACCGCCGGCTCGATGTACCACCCCAATTGCATCGACAGTGCTCAGCAGACCATTAGCCGCATGATGGGCTGGCAACGCATCGTCCGGAAGCCCTATACCTTTGCGGCGCAACGCACCGGTGATGCTGTCCACCTCGGCTGGCCGCACATGTCTCTGAGCGTGTAGCGTCGCCAATAGTTCGGCATGTGAAGGGTCAAATCCGTAAGCGAGCAGATGGATCTCTTGGCCGTTGTGATGTGTGGTTAGTTCAACACCGGATATAAAGCCGATACGGTGCTTGGCCAGTGTCTGAGTAAACAGGGACAGGCCGTCGACCGTGTCGTGATCAGTCAACGAAGCAATGGCGATCTTGTGTTCCGTCAGCAGTTCCGCCAGTTCCGCCGGCGTCGCCGTGCCATCACTGAACACTGTATGGCAATGCAACTCGACCCGCAGTGTGGAGGGCATGTAGGTGTTCCCCGTTGTACGTCGTGGCGGATGCGCATGCCGGTTACCCGGCATGCGCGCGTGTTAATAGTTTACGCTTGGGCGTGTGTATTTTGCTCAGTAATTCGATCCGGTCGAGTCAGCAGTGAGACTACTACCAGCGTGATAAAGCTCAATGGGATCGAGAAAATGCCCGGATTGGTGAACGGAATGGGCGCGGTCGTGGGGTCCAATCCGTACAGCTTGTACAGGTCGGGCGACAGCGCAATCAAGGCCAGCGATGAGATCACGCCCATAATGATCGAAGCTGTGATACCCTTTGAGGTCGTTCGGTTCCAAAAGAGCAGCATCACGATTGACGGCAGGTTCGCCGACGCAGCGACCGCGAACGCCAATCCCACCAGGAACGTGACGTTCATGCCTTTGAACAAGATACCCAGCACGATGGCGCAGAACCCCACCACGAACGCCGACATCTTGCCAGCTCGGATCTTCTGCCGGTCATCCATACGCTTGCCAAGGAACCGGTCGATAAAGTCGTGCGCGACCGCGCCGGAGGCGGCCACGATCAGCCCGCTGACAGTTCCCAATACGGTCGCAAAGGCGATGGCGGAAATGAACGCAAACAGCAGACCGCCAAATGATCGAGCAAGCAGAGGGGCGGCCATGTTGCTGTCCGCCGGATTCATGACTCCATTGATCGCGGCTCCCAGCCCCATGAACAGCGTCAGGATGTAGAAGAAACCGATGGCTGCGATCGCCACGATGGTGGATTTCCTGGCCGCAGATGGATTGGGAACGGTGTAGTACCGGATCAGGATGTGCGGCAACGCGGCGGTACCCAGGAACAGCGCCAGCATCAGCGAGATAAAGTCCAGTTTCTCCAGAGGCGTACCCTGAACTTTGAACTTCACGCCGGGACGCATAAGCTGGTTCCCGGGCGTCAACATCGGGTAGTACACGGTGACTTTTGAGCCATCTGCGTCGGTCAGTTTGGCCTCCTTCCAACGGCGCACGATCGTCTCTTTGTCCGTCAGAGCCGCCAGAAGCTCCAATGGCGAAATGCTACCGCGCGGCGCTGTCTCTTGTCCCCGAAGAAGCTCGATGTTCCCTACCTGACGCAGCACGTTTGTGTCGGACGCAGGCGCGCCGTTGATCCATTTCTGACCATCCGCATTCACCACCACGGACTGCGTCTCTTTCAACGTGAGCTGGCCATCTGATCCGGTATGGATCAGCCACCAGCTCTCCTTCCCCTCATGAGACAGTCGGGCCAGGGATACTTTGGCGTCTTTGACTTCCTGAACTTCGAGAACCTTCCATCCCGGCTCGACGGTGGCCAACTGCTCACCCATGTAGGTGGCCTGCATCGATGCATACTCGTAATACGGCACTTTGCCGCCCTGGTCGGGCCGGGTACTGAAACCTCTGACACAGATGGATATGACAAGGATCAGCGAAAAGAGAATGAGCAATCCACCCTTGAGGAACTGCACATAGGTGGTGGACGCCATTCCCGCGGTGGCGACGATGGTGATCACCACGGCGCCCACGATAATGACACCCCAGTGCTGTGCGATACCCAGAAGTGGTTCGACGAGCACCCCTGCCCCCACCATTTGGGGTATCAGATAGCAGACAGAGACCACCAACGTACTGATCGCAGCGGCCAGCTTGATGCTCCTGACGTTGAACTTCGCATCCAGTGCGTCGGTGAACGTGTACTTGCCCAGCCGTTTCATCGGCTCGGCAACCACAAAAAGCGCCACAATCCAGCCAGCCAGATAACCGATGGAGTAAAGGAAGCCATCGTATCCCACGGTGGCGATCATCCCGCAAATGCCCAGGAAGGACGCCGCTGACAGATAGTCACCTGCAAACGCAATCCCATTCACGGACCAGTGGATCTGTCCTCCAGCCGCGTAGTACCCGGACGAGGTCTTGGTACGGGTTCCCAAGTAGAACGATAACCCGACCACGAACAGCACAAAGCCGAGAAACACAGCGATTACCATCAGGATGCATCCTCCTGTGCCTCGGCCTTCTGGGCCTTGTGTTCCAGTCTGTTGCAAAGACGGTCATAGATCAACGCCAGGATGAGCGCTACGATGATCAACAAGAAACCATAAACGGTGGCCAGGTTCAGTCCCAACGCCACAATGGACTCCATTGCGGTGGGACTGGCCAGGTTGATGATGACGAAGCCGGCATAGAACAGCGCGTACAACAGAAACATCCAAAGTCCCAGACGGGACTTCTCGGACGCTGCGGCGTCCTTGCCTACCGGTGTTGCTGGGTGATGTAACATGGGCGTGTTGGTATCCCTTCCGTTGGTCCGTAATGTATTGTCAGAGATCTATCGGGCCTGTCATGGGCTCAGCACCTGCTCTGGCAGCTTTTTCGCGCTGCCCGAAACCCGACTGAGCGTCTGGGATCGCGCGCCCCTCACAGCCGAACAAAACGGTGTATGCGAGGGTTCACCTGTGCATTGTGATGTAGTATAACATGCATCCTTGGCGCGTCGCAAAACGGATCATCGCTTTTTTTGTAGATTTCGTTTGCCAGCTGTTTCTAACTGGTTGGCGAGTATACTGTGGCTGCATCTGGCATACTGACGACCCGGAGCACACCCGCTGAAATAACGTCCATGGATACTTCACTGCAGATACATTGGCGCCATACAGGCCATCGATATGCCGGGTTCGGGGCGAATATCTGGCCCGGTGATCCGACTTTCGAACGCGTGTGCCAAACATTAAACATGACTTGGGTACGCCTATGGACCAATTTCCATGGCGATGCCCCTGGCCCGGATGTGGACTACGGGCAGTTGGATGCGCATTGGAGCCTCTCACCCGGCAACGATGCTCTGCGTGCAACAGCCGGGACCATTCGGGCACACCGTCTGAACACGGTACTCTGCCTGGGTGCTCCGCCGACGGGCTGGTTGGGAACACGTAAGGAGCTACTGCCCGAGTACCACTCTGCCTTCGTGCGCCTCTGGGGTTCGGTGGTCCGCCACCATGTACGGATGGGAGTGACTCCACGCTATATCGAGCTGTACAACGAACCGGATGGAGACTGGAGCGTACATGTCTCTGCCATTGACAACAGCAGACTGATATCGCAAGTACGCGACGAGTTGGACCGCCTGGGTTTCCGTCATGTGGGCATCTGCGGCCCCGGAACCGCCCGCGCCGACTGGGGTGAATCCGGTGACGCTTATATTCATGCACTGGATACCAACGCGGTGAAAGCGCTGTCCGCGTGGTCCAACCATGCCTGGGAATGGAACGCCGCTGCCATCAACACGCCAGAGGGCCGTATGTATCTGCGTTCCGCATGGGAGTCCATCCGGAACTCCATACGCAAACGGGATCCGGCATTTCGCCGCCCCATACTGGTTACCGAATTTGCGACAAAGGCGACTCAGTTCCACGGCAAACGCTACCGCGACCCGGGAGCCGGCCTCTCCCATGCCTGCGCATCCGATACACATGCTTATGCGATCCGAGTGCTGGAAAATGCCATGCACTTACTGAACGGTGGGGCGAACGCCTTGATGGTGTGGGAATGTGCGGACCAGGAGTGGAGCGGCCATGAATGGGGACTGTTGACCCGTCCATCGCGCGGATCGGCGCCCAGGCCGGTATTCCATGCGCTTGCGTCGGTGTTTCCCTTAGTCCCGGTCCCCGCGCGCGTACTTCTGGTCACTCATTCCGATTTGTTAACAGCCGGTGCGTTTCGTTCCGCGGACCGGTTAACCATCGTATTGGTCAATGGGGATGACTGCAACAGGGAAGTACGCTGCACGATCCATCCCGCATGTTCGCTCAAACAGATCGCCTGGCGCTCTTATCCGGCTCTTCCTGCACCAAGGCTGCATGCGAATGTGATCGAGGCCACGTTGTCACCCGACAGCGTGCTTTCCGCTACATTCCTTGTTGACCGGTAACCTGGCAGTAACCGAGCCCAACAGCGGGTACGCTGTAATAAAACACGTAACCTCTCAGAGGTGTGATGATGCAGCTTGACAGCTGGGACGAGCAGATACGTCGGGGGCGTGCATTTCTGACCGACACCATTCGTAAGCATACGGATTTCAGTCTGACCGATCAGCAATGTGGTATGGAACCCCCTCCCGTACAGGTGCCATTACCATCGGACATGGAGCTATGTCCGCTGCCAGGATCGGAGGATTGGAAGGTCCCTCCGATATCGGTGCAGGATGCGATTGCCGCACGCCGCAGCGTGCGCGACTATCGCGAGGCTGCACTGACGTTGCCCCAACTGTCATTCCTGTTGTGGGCCACTCAGGGGATCCGTGGATCGGTGCGGCATGGACACGCGCTGAGGACCGTGCCTTCCGCCGGATGTCGGCATCCATTTGAAACGTGGCTTGCGGTACTGGATATCGAAGGTCTGCAACCGGGGTTATACCGCTACAGACCCGTTGAACACGCGCTGGCGTTTTTACATCAACCGTCCGACTTGCGCACGACATTGACGTCTGCAACATTCGGCCAGCGATTCTGTGCGCGCTCTTCTGTGGTGTTCATCTGGACTGCCATCCCCTACCGCACCGAATGGCGCTACGGCCCTGCAGCCCATAAGGTCATCGCGTTGGATGCCGGTCATGTCTGCCAAAACCTCTACCTGGCCTGCGAAGCGATAGGCGCAGGCACCTGCGCCATCGCCGCTTATGACCAGCAGGCCATGGACTTGCTGCTGGGTGTTGACGGCGACACCGAATTCACCATCTACCTGGCTCCCGTCGGGCTGAAATACACGGAACCCGACACTTCAAACGCGGCCAGCGAGGGGTGAAAGGGCTGAAAAAAAGCGGGATAATGCGTTGTTGAACTGTTGCCTCAGATAAGACACACAAGGCATGTACCGATATGGTGATTATTGGTCAGAGCAGTCATTGCTTGTTAAATGGCGCTATTGATCAACGAGCGATCTTTATCTACATCGTATCACGTAGTATTACGCAACCCACTACGGCAACTATTGGGTGTAGCCTCACACAAAGAATCAATATATGATCCCCCGAAACACCCTAACAAACCGAAAACCCCGCCTGAGTGCGGGGTTTGGCTAGACAGATGGCTGCCGGACTAGGACTCGAACCTAGGGCCTACTGATCCAGAGTCAGTCGCTCTACCAACTGAGCTATCCGGCATTGCCCCCATAATGTACCACGGGAACCGTCCGGCGTCAAGAGCCGGACGGCTGTTCACGGCGGGCGATCTTGGCCCACGTGTCACGCAGTGTTACGGTGCGGTTGAACACCAGTTTTTCGGTGGTGGAGTCCGGATCCACGCAGAAGTAGCCCACCCGCTCGAACTGGTACCGTGTGCCCGGGGCGGCGCCGACAACGCTTGGCTCCACCAGACACCGGCACACGCGCAGCGAGTCTGGATTGATATTGTCCAGCCAGGTCTGCCCGTCGGCCACGTCGTCAGGATCAGGCTTGCGGAACAGATGGTCGTAAAGCCGCGCCTCTGCCTCCACCGCGTGTGCTGCAGATACCCAATGCAGCGTGGCCTTCACCTTTCGGCCATCCGGTGCGTTGCCTCCCCGGGTGGCCGGATCATAGGTGCAACGCAATTCGATGACCTGGCCATCCGCATCTTTGATCACCTCGTCGCAGCGGATGAAGTACGCGTTCCGCAACCGAACCTCACGCCCGGGAGACAACCGATAGAACTTGGGCGGAGGCACTTCTCGAAAGTCGTCCCGCTCGATGTACAACACCCTGCTGAACGGAACCTGACGTACTCCTGCCGATGGATCTTCCGGGTTATTGATGACCTCCACCAACTCGGACTCGCCCTCCGGGTAATTGGTCAACACAACCTTGAGCGGGTCCAGAACGCCCATCACGCGGGGGGCGCGTGCGTTCAGATCATCGCGCACGCAATCCTCCAACACGGCCACGTCGACCACGCTGTCCACCTTTGCAATCCCGATACGCCGGCAGAACTCCCGGATCGCTTCCGGAGTGTAGCCGCGCCGCCGTAATCCGGCCAGTGTGGGCAGCCGCGGATCATCGTAGCCGTTCACGTACCCGCCGTTCACCAATTCAATGAACCGGCGTTTGCTCATGACCGTGTAGGTCATATTCAGCCGCGCAAATTCTATCTGACGCGGATGATAGATGCCCAGTTGATCCAGAAACCAGTCATACAACGGGCGGTGGTTTTCGTATTCCAGCGAGCAAAGCGAGTGCGTGATGCCCTCGATGGAGTCCTCCAGACCATGCGCCCAGTCATACATCGGATAGATGCACCAGGCATCGCCCTGACGGTGATGCGTGGCGTGTCGGATGCGGTACATGACCGGATCGCGCATGTTCATGTTGGGCGACGCCATATCGATTTTCGCTCGCAGCGTTCGGGCGCCGTCAGGGAATTCGCCGGCACGCATCCGGGCGAACAGGTCCAGGTTCTCCTCCACGCTGCGGTTGCGGTAAGGGCTCTCCTGACCGGGTTCTGTGGGTGTGCCGCGTGTAGCGTTGACCTCTTCAGCGCTCAAGTCACAGACGTACGCCACCCCTTTTCGGATCAGGTCACACGCCCATTCGTACATCTGTTCGAAGTAGTCGGAGGCGAAGAAAAGCCGGTCCTCCCAGTCGGCTCCAACCCAGCGCACGTCCTCGATGATGCCATCCACGAACTCCTGATCCTCTTTCAGCGGGTTGGTGTCATCGAAACGCAGGTTGAACTTCCCGCCGAAGTCCTGGGCAATCCCGTAATCGATCCAGATCGCCTTGGCGTGCCCGATATGCAGGTATGCATTCGGTTCGGGTGGAAATCGTGTATGCACATGTGTAAACCGGCCGGCAGCCAAGTCTTCCTTGATCGCCAGTCGGATAAAGTCAAGTGAGCCTTCCGGGCGGTCTCCGCTCATGCTCTATCCCCCTGTCGTGTTGCTGTGTTTATTTTCGCACAAACAGCCACAAAGCATCTGTAAGCCCAGATGCGCACAGGAATGGAACTGTGTCTTGGTGGATATTGTGCACAGGCCATCATCTCATATGTCAATAGGAAGGAGCCACACGCCAGCGATGCTGTGTCTGGTCTGTTTCATCGTCTTCTGCCTGTTCGGGGTGTCTGTCGCCAGTGTCACACATGTGAGTGCCCCGCTGACCGTTTCGGATCTGAGTTGTGAATACCGCAGAGATCCGGTGACCATCGATGTGCCTGCGCCGCGACTCAGCTGGCGCTTGCAGGGGCCGGGTCGCGCCAGACGGCAGACCGCATACCAGATCCAAGTGGCGACCAGCAAACGGTTGCTGACCTCCGCGCCGGATTTGTGGGATACAGGACGAGTGGTCTCTGACCAGTCAACACTGGTCATTTACGCAGGCGCCCCATTGAAATCACGTATGACCTGTTTCTGGCGCGTCCGGGTATGGGATGAGGCCAACAGGATGTCCCGTTGGAGCGCCGTGTCGCAATGGAATATGGGATTGTTGCATCCGGAGGACTGGCGAGGCCAATGGATCGGCCTCGATGGCGGGGATATCCCGGACAGCCTGGAGTCGGCTTGCTGGATCTGGACCAAAGACGCCACAGAGGGAAACCGCTGCCGCTTCCGCAGGATGTTCGAGATCCCGACAGACCGGGAGGTGATCAGTGCGCGCGTCGTGATCGGCGTACGCAGTACATTCAGCATCAGCGTCAACGGACAATGCGTGCGTTCGGGCGCGCGTACCATCTTCAGCCCCACATCGGAGGTAGATATCGAGTCGCGGCTCACCCACGGGTTGAATACACTGCAAATCGACGCTGGTGCCAGTGAACAATCGGATCAACCGTCCGGTATCATCGCTGCGCTGGTGATCGAGTATGAAGACGGTTCGCGGCAAATCATACCGACTGACCATACCTGGGAGGCGTCCATTGATGAACCGGCATCTCAGCTAATCAGCTGGACACCGGCCATGGAACGCGCCTCGAATGGCCAAGCGCCGTTCCCGGCAATGCGTGGAGATGACTACCGACGTTTGCCCGCCCGAATGCTGCGGCGGGAGTTCACGATATCCTCACGGGTATCCCGCGCAGTTGTATACTTCTGCGGTTTGGGTGTTTCAGAACTGTATTTGAACGGTCGACGCGTCGGCGATCAGGTGCTGTCACCGGGATTGACCGACTACAACAAACGCTGTCTGTATGTTACGTATGATGTCACCCGCAATCTGAACCGGGGAATGAACGCCATCGGCGCCTGGCTGGGGAACGGCCGCTATTATGCTCCACGCCACAGCGCTCCCACCACGACATTCACATACGGTTACCCCAAAATGCTTCTTCAGCTGGAGATCACCTACGCCAATGGCGCCACCGAGTTATTGTGCAGCGACACGAACTGGAAGATCACCGCGGACGGACCGCTGCGTGCCAATAACGAGTATGACGGTGAACTCTACGACGCACGGCGAGAAATGCCCGGGTGGAGCCAATCGGGGTTCGATGATTCCCGTTGGAAGCAGGCGGAACGGGTAGCGCCGCCACCGGGTGCGTTGTGCAGTGAGATGGCCGAACCGATCCGTGAGCAGGAGTCGCTGACTCCGGTGTCTGTCGCGGAAATTCGGCCCGGCGTCTATATCGCCGACTTTGGGCAAAACTTCGCGGGCTGGTGCCGCCTGCATGTCCAGGCGCCTCCCGGTCATCGGATTACCTTACGCCATGCGGAAAGGCTGTCGAAAGACGGTTCGCTGTATACCGACAACCTGCGTTCCGCCAAATGCACCGATGTGTATATCGCCTCAGGGCGCGGTGTTGAGACATACACTCCGCGGTTTGTCTACCATGGTTTCCGTTATGTGGAGATCACCGGATATCCGGGCAAGCCATCGCCGCAGTCGATAACCGGCGTGGTGGTTCATGACGACCTGCAACGCTCCGGGACATTCCAGTGTTCAAATGCACTGGTCAACACCATCTATCGCAACATGTACTGGGGCATCCGCAGCAACTACCGCAGCATCCCAACAGACTGCCCTCAGCGCGATGAACGTCAAGGATGGTTTGGCGACCGGGCGCAGGTGTCGCGCGGCGAAATGTATGTCTTCGACACAGCGGCAATGCACACCAAATGGCTGCGGGATATTGCCGACAGTCAGCTGGAGGGTGGGCATCTGCCCGATCTGGCGCCTGCTTACTGGCGCTTTTACACCAACAGCGTGACATTCCCGACGCTGGCTGTTGTGCTTCCGGGACATCTGTATGAGCAATACGGAGACAGGCGCATCCTGGAGACGTGTTATCCAATGATGACCCGCTGGGCTGAGATGATGATCGGCCAGATGCGCGATGATCTGATGCCAAAGGACACCTATGGTGACTGGTGTGTGCCTCCGGAATCGCCGGAACTCATCTGGTCAACCGACCCGAACCGGGTTACCAATGCGGAACTGGTCGCTTCAGCGTACTTTTACGCGAATTTGCGCACGTTGGCGCGCTACGCCGCCTTACTCGGCTGTCCGGAAGACACCGTGCGATACTCACACATCGCGGACCGCATGCAACGTGCGTACCATGCACGTTGGTACAATCCGGTAACACACGCGTATAATAACGGCTCACAAACATCGTACGTATTGACTCTTGCGTTCGGGCTCGCGCCTGAGGATGTGCGTCACAAGGTGTTTCAGGGGCTGATCGACCATGTCATGAAACACTGCCAAGGACACCTGCGCACCGGTATGGTCGGTTCTCAATGGCTCATGCGGACACTGAGCGACAACGGCCGTCCCGATGTGGCCTGGAAACTGGCCACCCAGACGTCATTTCCCAGTTGGGGTTATATGATCGCCCGTGGCGCCACCACCATTTGGGAGTTGTGGAACGGTGATACCGGTGACCCGCTGATGGACTCGGGGAATCATGTGATGCAGATAGGGGATTTGTGTACATGGCTGCATGAGTCGGTCGCGGCAATCGCTCCGGACATAAGTCAGCCGGGATTCCGTCACATCGTCATGCGCCCCGTGATGCCCCCAGGTCTGGATAGCGCCCGAGCGTCACGCCAATCGCTGTACGGCACGATACTCAGCGACTGGAAGCGCACCGGTTCCGGCCTCGACTGGGAGGTCACCGTGCCGGTGAACACAACCGCCACGCTGCACGTCTCTGCCTCCGATCCGGCATCGATACGTGAAAGTGGCCGCGATCTTGTTTCAACCCCCGGAATCCTGTCAGTTCATAAGGACTTGGGCAGGGTGTGCGTGACCGTCGGTTCAGGAACATATCGTTTCCACGTGGAAACGATCGAGGCTGACACAACAGGCAAGGAGTGACACCATGGATCGAAAATTCGCTGTCATTTTGGGCAATCTGGGCAATACCTGTGACCGTTTCTGCTCCAGCTACAAAACCAACCCGGACACATTGAGTATGCTTAAGGCCGCCGCGTCGATACCAGGAGTGCAGGGCATCGAACTGGTGGGCACCTGGGACATCCGGCCGGACAACGTATCCGACATGCGCCGGGCACTGAACGACCTCAACCTTCAGTGTGTATCCATCCTCCCCGACCTGTTTGCGGACCCGATATACGGGAAAGGCGCTTACAGCAGCAAGACCCCTTCCGTGCGTAAAGCGGCGATCGACTACACCCGCCAGATGTGTGATATCGCACGGCAGCTCGACTGTACCACCCTGAACATCTGGCCGGGACAGGACGGTTATGACTACCTGTTTACGGCGGATTATGCCGCCGAACGCGCTTGGGAGTGTGAGGCGATACGCACCCTTGCGCTGGAGTTCCCCGATCTTCAGTTCGCGCTGGAGTACAAACCCAAAGAGCCGCGTACACACTCCTATCTGGCGCGAATGGCCGATACGCTGTTACTCGCACAAGAGACCGAATGTACCAATGTGGGTGTGTGTATCGATACCGGTCATGCGTACGTCGCCGGTGAAGTGGTCGCCGAGTCTATCGTCTTGTCTCAACGTGCCGGCAACCGTCTGTTCCACATGCACTTCAACGACAACTACGGGTCCTGGGACGATGACATGATCGTGGGCAGCGTTCACAGCATTGCCTATCTGGAAACGCTGTATTGGCTGGACCGTTGCGGTTATCAGGGATGGCTGTCGATGGATCAGTATCCGTATCGCGAGGATGCAGCAGGCGCAATCGGTGAAAGCATTCAGTGGCTCATGCGTTTTGATGCGCTGCTGCAGGCCCATCGAAAGACGCTCGATGCACTCATCCAACAAGGCGACCCCGTGGTCACATCACGCACCCTGCGTCAAATTCTGTTGAGCTGACGGTCAAAATCTGGCGATCCGGCTGGATCATGCAGTGAGCAACCGGATCGCCAGACCTATCATCAGGCACGCGGTCAATCGGTTCAATATCAGCGCGATGCGGGTGTTCTTCTGTAGATGCGCGCCCAGTTGCCCGGAAAACCAGCCAATCAACCCAAAGATGACAATCGCTTGGACAATGAATGCTGCCCCCAGCATCACCACTTGCAGGGCGACATGATCTGTACCCCGCACGAAAGTCGGCAAGAACGCCAAAAAGAACAGGCCAACTTTGGGGTTGAGCATGTTCATCAGAAAACCACGACGGAACAGCAAAACAGCCGGAGCGCTCTGTACAGCGCGCCCCGCAGACGGGCCGCCGCTGCGCCACATCACCACAGCCAGATAGCCCAGATAGAGCGCTCCAACGACTTTCAAGCCCAGAAACGTCACAGGCCATTTGTACAGCAGTCCGGCCAGTCCCAAGGCAACAACTACCGTATGGAATGAGTTGCCGGCGCACATCCCCATGGCGGTCCAGATGGCGCTTCGCCGGCCATGCGCCAGTCCCATGGCCACCACAAACGTGTTGTCAGGCCCGGGAGCCAACGTTAACAGTGCGGAAGCCACAAGAAACGGCCCCCAGTCCGGCCAGGTCACGGAGTTTGATCCCTCCAAACGCCGGACAGAGCGTCGAGACGTGAACGGTCAGTACCCCGCTTGGTGAGTCCATCGAACGAATAGAGTGCAAACCCGGCAAACCGATGACGACGGCTAACGTCGATACCTGCGGCCACCACAGGGTCTGGCGTCCGCCAGGCCCCCAGCCCCAGAACGACGCGTTGTGATGGCGCCAGCTTCGCCGCATCGGCTGCATCGCGCTCGATAGTGACGATCTGTTGTCCGTATGCCATTGGAACCACCTGGTCCAGCCAGCCGTTGTTCAGCCAATGCACCCAGTCCTGCCCGCGAACGACCGCCTCCGCGCCCCATGGCGTACGCACGGATGAGGATATCACCAGATTTTTCCGTATGGAACGAACAGACCGCACCAGTTTTGCGATCAGCAGGTTGAGTTGAGCACAGCGCCACCGGTTCCAAGCGATCCGGTGTCGGGTCCACAGCTCGTTGATCTGCTTGGGGGACTCGATACGCATTTGCGCGCAGAACAGGCGTACACAACGATGGCACCGGCACATGGTGGGATCCGCCATACGTGAATAGTCGAAGTGAAGCCCGTGTATGTTATATCGACTCACCAGTTCATTGACCTGTTGCTGAAGGGCGTCCGGCATACCGGGGGCGGTCGGGCACAGGTAGATCGCATCGGCAGAACTGCGTGCGGTCTGGGCGGTCCATCCCGGGTTGGCCTGCAACAAGTGCCCGGAGGGCAATGGCCGATTGGGACTGCCGATTGCCATCAATGGGAACCAGGCATGAATGGACAGTCCCGAACTCCGGGACGCGTCAAGGATTTCGCCCAATGGATCCAGTTTTGGGTCGCTGTCTGCCAAAGGCCGATGCCTGGGCACCAGTGTACTGCCATATAGTGCGTCACCCCGGTACCTAACCTGCGCATACAGCGTATTGAATCCAGCCGCGGCGCTCCAATCCACTACCCTGTGGATGGCTTCTCGTGTGGACAGATCCCAAGCCGGAGCCCAGATCCCTCTCTGTTCGAATGCGTCCACGACCCGTGCAACCTAAAGCCGGCCCATGTCTCGGCGTAGACGGCGGTTAAACCGCTGCAGACGCAGCTCATTCAACTGCGGATTGCCCCCTTCCAGCACATGAGCCAACTCATGACAGCGCCCGGCAGACAGGAACGATACCGCCTCTTTGGTGGGCGCCACCTCTCCGGGCGTCACCACCAGATCGGTTGCGCGCAATCCCACGGCGAGAGGCAACAGCGATCCGGCCCGTCCGGGAAACAGCATCACTCGCCTGAGTACGCGCTGTTCGGCCGCAAGAGACAGTTGAAGGATCCGGCTGATAGCCCGGGGATGCACCACATCGTCTTCGGTGTTGAGATCCCAGGTGAACGCCTGTAAATTCGGATGATCTATCTCCAGACACTCCATATCTTGCGGTGAACACGCGAGCAGCAGATCACGTGCGGGAAACGCGCCCAGTTCAGTCTCCAAGGCGACACGCCGCTGCTCATACCGATCGGCCATCAGGTCCAGATGTACAGGAGACGGATGGGTCTGTACGGTGACGATACAGTATCGGCTCAAATACACCAATATATCGATCTGGGCGTCCGTGAGTGTGTCAAACGGGGCGAACACAAGCTGTCGGGAAGCGCCGCGTTCGGCGATCCGGCGCGCCTGAGGAAAGTCATCCAGATGCGCTCCAACACCTTCGGCTCCAATGTACACACCATCACATCCGGTCTCCAATGCGGAAAGCGTCTCGACCGCCGTATCACACCAAGCCAACACGCGGATCGGGCGTTCATCTAGCGTCCGAACGATCTGGTTCATCTGATCCAGATATAACCTATGTGGCGAATTGGCCGGCGACTCGCGCTGGTAAGACGTCAACACCAGCAGATCGGGATTCACAATCAACACCCCCCGATCAGCATCCACAATCACCACATCACCGGTTCGCACCAGTTTACGGGCGTCGGGCAGACCGCACAGCGTCGGCAGTGTAAACCGTTGCGTATCGTGTTCCGCCGGAGTGGCTTCGGCCACAATGGCAACCACCAACACACCCATCCGGCGCAACGCCTCGCCAATCAACGCATCACTGCAAACCAGCACGAACCCCTCAGGCTCTTCACCAGGGCGGCGTGGACGCTCCGCTGCGCTCAGGGCCGCCAGGGCGTCGTCTCCTTCGAGAACCAATGCGACGCCTGTTTCCGCTCCATTCGACAGTGATGTGCATGTATATCGGTTCAACTAGTCTCCTCGCTTATCCGGCGCTGCGGTATCAGTGGACGCGCCGTTAGGTTTGGTAGGCTCCGATCCGGCAGGAGCACTCGGTTGAGCCGGGGTCGATGACCCGTTGCCCTCTTCTTCTTCGTCAAAGACCACAATAGTACCGCCGTCCTCGGCACGCACCCATTCATCGCCCTCTTTGACACCGATTGTCACACGAGGCATCCGGAACTCCTGCCCTTTTTCATCTCTACCATACACGTTACCAGATAGCACCACGGTCTCCGTCCGGCCGTCATACACCGCCTTCTCGGCGGTCAATGTCCTCTGTTTCCCATCCGCAATGGTTTGAGTCAATTTCAACGAACCAGTCAGCGTTACCTGCTTATCGCGGTAACGGTTCTCGGCGCGATCACATTCGATCAGCACCGGTTTTCGCAGCTCCGTACTGAGGGTGCGTGTGTCCTCCGTATCCGGGGGCGGACCGTCTGTATTTCGTGGCCGCAGAGTAAACCGTACGTTTCCCGTGAGAACAGCCAGCTTGTCCTTCAGGTCGATATCCAGCTTGTCTCCGGTCCCTTCCGCCCGTGGTTCCGTCATGCGTAAGTTTCCCGTCGCCGTTACCCGACGCCCCGGAATATCTTGTTCGGCACGGTCCGCGGTGAACACCGCGTCTCCGTCCTTGACCGTGACGCCCTCGCCCTCGCGGGTCTTGCCTTGACGCTCGGTAAACCGTTTGAACGTGATTTCGATCCGCCTGCGGGTATCGGCTGACCCTGCGGGCCGCGTTGTAACAGTCGATGTGACCTCAGGAATGGCGGCTTGAGCCAGCAACAGACGTCCATCAGTGACAACCAACGTGTTGGACGCGGCGTTCATGACGACCGAAGATGCAACCCCTTCCGCATCGGCAGAAACCAGCCGTATGGGGCCGGCCAAATCCAAGCGCTGCAGACGTTGCCGCCAATGCCCCCGTTGGGCAAACACCTTGTGAGTGTTTCTCGTGACCTGAAGAGACCCCAGTACCAGCTCCTGCGCGATACCATCCCATCGGGCATTTTCTGTTGAAAGAAACACCGACTCACGCCCTTTATCAAACAGAGAGGCCCGGCGCACCTGATGTAAATTCCAGTAGTAACCGGATCGATCCACATCGGCGGCATCGGCGGTCATTCGCCACTCCCGTACCATGCCTTTCCGAGACTCTGCGGTAATCTGTTCCAAACGAACGACCGCCTCACCCATTCCGGCTCCGGCATATTCCTGCGTGTACTTCGCCATCGGATCCAGTGACGTCAGCCAGCGAATCGAGGCCCCCAAGCCGATCAGCAAGCCAACGACTGCCAGATGGGCTATGACGGATACAGCCTTCACGGAGCGCTCGCGCCGAGATCGATGGCGCGCGTCACCACCGATCCGTCAGATGGGATAGTGACGGCCTGCTCCCAGGTGGCGTATCCAGTTGCGGCCGCGCGCAATCGATAGGACCCGGGTTGCAGCCAAAACTGATAGACACCTGTGGAGGTCTGCTTGGTCTCGACCGTAGCGCCAGACTGCAGTACCGTTAACGTCACCGTTACACCGGCAGCGCTTGCGCCGTTAAGCGTGATCGTTCCCTTCAGATTGCCAGGCATACCCGGTGGATCCGGTGTGATATTATCGGGCGCCATCGATAGATCGCCCAGATCGTTCGCACCGGTCGCTAAAGGGAACGGAAGTGTCACGGTGCGTGTCAGAAAGCCGGCAGCCGATAGCGTGACAGTGTCGAGCAGCGCAACCGCGCGGTCCATGACGAATCGGCCGTCCGCGCCGGTCTGAACCGTCATCGCACCAATCGTCACGCGGGCGTTGGCAACCGCACCGCCTCCTACAGCAGAGACGATGCGTCCGGTTACCTGTGCAATGCCGGCGCCATCTCCACAGTACACCTGGCCTATATTCACCACTCCGGACGCGGGCAGCGGCGGTAATGGAAACTGCGCTGAAGCGGCACCTGTTGCAGAGACGGTTCCGGTGTTGACTGTGCTTCCTGCTGGCAGGGTGATCTGAAAATTATACGTATACCCGGCGGCCTCCAGCGGGGGCTTCACGGTACGCACCGAAACACCGGCGATGGTAACCGTAGCCGGCGGGTCTGGTTCGACAATGGCGCCATCCACCGATACCATGGCCATACCCCGCACCGTGACTCCATCGGAGGCCCCGCCTCCACCTCCCCCGCCGCATCCGGCTATCGATACCCAAGCAAAACCACACACCGCCCATGCCAAATACCGGCCCATCGAACTGCGCTTCATCGTGTCACCATCACGGGAACGGTATGTTGGCACCGCTCTCCGGCCTCATTCCATGCCTCTAGTCGTATCAGGTACAACCCGGCGCCGACAGCTGTGCCGCCATCGGTGCGCCCATCCCATTGCATCGACTGCACACCCCGGCTGACCGGGGCGGAACCAACGGTGCGTATCGTCCGTCCTGCCGAGTCGACTATCGATGTTCGGACCATTGCATCATCGTTTATAGTGAAGCTCACCGACGCGCCCCCGCTGCGAGTGCGCACCGCTCGAGCCCCTTGGATACGCAGCGCGGAGATCCCCATCGGTTCGCAGATAACCTCGGCGATCGGACCGCCTGTCCGCCCCGAAAGCGATAACTCTCCGGCGCTGCCGATCAGCAGAATTTTCTGCGCCTCACCGGGACGCCGAATGAACAATCGGCTTCCGCGTGGAACCCGTCCCTGCAGGTTCCACCTGAGCGTTACATTCTCAGACGTGCCCTGCTCCAAGACCAAACGCCAAATGGCGCGTTGATCGGCTTTTCGCACATCGGTAGCCAGCCGCCCTCCGGATGCCGGTTGACTGGTCAACGCCAGTACACCCTCAAAACCGGGCGGTGACTCAACGGACTCAGGAATTGACGATCCGCCGAGAACTGCGGATGCACGCCGACCGCCGGTATCGGCGGTCAAAGTGAGCCTCCAGCCATCGCCCGCGACATGCCGATCTGCATCCTGCCGTTGCCGACTGGCGGCGCGGGCATATGCGGTAACTCCTTCGGCAACGAATACTCTCACCCAAGCCGCTTCGAAAGGAGCCAGCGTCTCGGTTTGCTCCAGCGCCCCGTTGGCCGGATTATATCGGAACATCGGACCGATGTACTGCCGTGCGATTGCATCACTATAGCTCACGGGATTGTCGTTTCTATACCGGATCTGCAACTGGGAACGGCTAAGCGTAGTGATAAACGGATTGGCGATCATGTTCCATCCATAGGCCAACGCGATAGGAGCGCCGGTCTGAGCGACTTTACCCGTGACAGTTCGCGCTATCGGGGTACTTGTCTTCAACCAGAACCCACGCCCGGGTGCAAACGCGGGCGTATTCGGATACAGCACATACCTGTCTTCCTGAGCCAGTTCCGGCGTCCAACGAGCCAGCAACAGCTGATTGGCGGGCATCCCCAGCAATGTCGCGCTGTCGATCACATAGGGCCAGCAGGGTAACCCCATCAGCGACAGCCCGGCCGGTATGTTGATGGATATCGTATCCACCTCTTGGGCTTCGAGCACCACAAACGCCTGTTCATAGCCCAAGTTCAGCTGCTGTACGGCGATGGTTGCACCCGATGCGTTTTTCACCGTGAACTGGTACCGGGCTGGTGACTGAAAAGCGGGAGCCGGAAGCGAACCGCCGAAGCCGCCACGCACCACCGGCAGGCTTACCGGTGACATGCCGGCCGCCTGAACTTCCACAGTCCCGGTATCCAGCCCATCCACGACGCCGCAAAGCGTGTTGGGGGCAGCCGAAGAGCCTAAGAATCCCGCGGGAAACGCCAGACGGGTGCTTTGTGAAGCTATGGGAAACTCCATCCACACGCGCTGCGCACCGCCTATGGCTGTGGAGTCAAACACCGGCGCAACGTTGCCTTCGCCTTCCTCGATGGACACCGTTTCGTACTGCTCACCCAGATACAGCGGTTCAGCCAGGTCATAACTCCAGTACGCCGGATAGCAGGTTCCGGATAGCGGTGTCTCGGTGCCGTCGGAACTGGTCTGCCAGTACATCACAGTGACGGCCGCAGTGTTCCCCAGATTCCCGCTTGTGCGAATGGGCACCACGAACGCATACACTTTACGTCCTGGAGTGATCCCGTTATTCAGTACATGTTGCCGGACAAACCAGTCATCACATGATCGCCCCTCCACAGTCGGCGCGACAGTGGCCAGCATCTGCCTCAGATCGGATACCCGTCCGCGCACTCCCGGGTCAGTGGCCACACGTGCATACAGCGCTGCGTTGAAACTGCTGAACACCGTTGGATTATCCAGTGCGATCTTGAGCCATGCCGATCCGGCCATCATGTAGCGCGGCAGCCACATGCCGCCTATCTGGCCGATGTAGATGGGCTGGTTTCGCAGGTTGGGTGCACTGAACGCGCTGTGCGCCAAAGAGGGCTGATTCAGCAAGTCGTAAAATGGCAACGCGTGAAAGTTGGTGTCTGTGGCAATCTGCCAGATGTCGTTTTCGGTCAATCCCAGTTGAGCCATCGCCCGCCTGGCCACACGCGGCGCAACCAGCATCGTCGCTGCACGCGCCATCCCCTCTTCCCATGCATCGTAATAGAGCGTTGCAGGACCATGCCATGCATGGATCATCATATGGACCAGGTTGACAACGACTGATATCGGACTGTTGTAAACCGGAAACAGGATCACATTTCGGTCCACCACATACACGCCGCCGGATACGGCATCACGATCCGACATCTGCGCATCATCGTTCACAATGCGCACAACACCGCTCCAGCCTGGCGCCCCGTATACGGCGTTTATCTCGGCTATCGCGTTGTTGACGACCACCTGCATGTAAGCCTTTTGAGACTCGGTCCAAGGCGTCTCTCCGGCCTGCGCGTCGAACGAAAAAGTGAGCTGGTTCACGCCATTGCGTGACCGTTCCGGAGCGGGATATCCCGATGAAGCACAGGCCATCGAATCGACTGAGACTGTGGCGTGTGGGGGGATCAGCCCACGCTGCTTCCATACCCTGACGGCCTGAGCAACCTGTTCCACACGCTCACGATGCGCCGGCAGCACCTGCCAGTAGGCGGTATCATCCTGAGAACGGCCCACGTCATATACCAGCGCCCCCATTGGGCCGTCACATGCGCTGCGGAACGGAGTGTTGGATACATTGCGGAACGGTTGCGCCACCGCTGTAACGGCAGTCAGCGTCGCCAAAACCAGAGTGCTGATCAACCTCATGAGGCCTCCATGTGCCTGAACGGCACCGTCTTACAGTTAATTGTAACCGGAACGCTGCCAGCCAATCGGAGTTATGCGATTGGTCAGTTTTGGCATTAACAGTGATACGGACGCTCTGTAGCAGAGCGTGTTACGATTTGCTTGGCCGTTCACCTGACGGCCTACATTGTGAAACCTTTCACATAATGATATACTATATACCACGGTCGCTGGATCAGGCAGGCTGCAGGCAGCACGCTCGGGCCGTTCTGGCGGCGGAAATCACCCGACGAGGGGTATTCAGCCATGCCGAAAATCCTGGTAAGTGACCCGATATCGGAAGCGGGTATAGAGATCCTACGGAAGGCCGGAGAGGTGCATGTTCGCACCGGCCAGACGGAAGAAGAGATACTGCAGTTCATCGCCGACTTTGACGCCATGATCGTTCGGAGCGAGACCAAGGTCACCGCCCGGATCATCGAAAAAGCTTCGAAGATGCGCATCATCGGACGTGCTGGCGTCGGCGTGGACAACATCGACCTGAAAGCCGCCACGCAACGCGGCATCATCGTCGTCAACTCGCCGGCCGGCAATACAACAGCCGCTGCGGAACTGACCATCGGCCTGCTGCTCTGCGTTGCCCGCAATATCCCCCAAGCGCATTGCGGAACGATCAATGGCAAGTGGGACCGCAAGAAGTACGTTGGCTCCGAGGTCTATCGAAAGACATTGGGAGTTATCGGATTGGGCAAGATCGGCCGGGAGGTCGCCAAACGCGCCCGAGCACTCGGTATGCATGTGATCGGCTACGATCCATTCACCCCCGATGATGTCGCCCAGCAGGCGGGCGTCCACAAAGTGGATCTCGACGAGCTGTTCAACACATGCGATTTTCTCACGGTACACACGCCGCTCAACGATCAGACACGCAACCTGGTCAATGCCGAACGTCTGAGCCAGATGAAGCCATCCGCGATGGTGGTGAATGTTGCCCGGGGCGGGATTATCAACGAGGCCGATCTGGCGGCAGCCCTCAAGGACGGCCGTATAGCCGGTGCCGCAGTCGATGTGTTCACCTCGGAGCCGATCAAGGAAGACAACCCGTTGATCGGTTGTCCTCACTGCATACTCACCCCCCATCTGGGAGCATCCACAGTAGAGGCGCAGGAAGGGGTCGCGGTCGATGTGGCTCAGCAGATCGCAGACGTTCTTGCCGGCGGACCGGCACGCAGTGCGGTAAACATGCCCGCGATCGATCCGGAAATGATGGAACGATTGATGCCCTACTTCACCCTCACGGAGAAAATGGGCAGTCTTCTGGCGCAACTCTACCCGACAGCGATCAGCAAGGCTGAAGTGCAATTCACACCGGATTTCGCCGATTGTCCGGTTGATGTGTTGGCGAGATCCGCGGTGGCGGGATTGCTCCAGCCGCAGCTGGCAGAACCCGTCAACTCTGTGAATGCACCTGTTCTGGCTCAGGCCCGCGGTCTGCAGGTCAGCACCAGCATGTCCTGGCAGCCGAGACTGGGTAACTACGCTTCAGCGGTCGGTCTGACCATCCATGCGAGCGATGGAGAACATGAAGTGACCGGCACCGTGCTCCCCAGCGGCGAATGCAGGATATTGGACGTCGACGGATTCCGGGTGGACATCGTGCCTCATGGCAATATGATCTTCACACGGCATATCGATCGTCCCGGAGTGATCGGTCGGGTTGGCACCCTGTTGGGGAATCGCGGCGTGAACGTAGCCGGGATGCATCTGGGCAGGGAGTCCGTAGGCGGGACGGCGCTCATGGTGCTGATGGTGGACAGCGAAATCGATGACCAGCTGCTGAGCGATTTCCGGGCGCTGGATGGGATGGGCGCTGCACAGGTGGTCTCGCTGTAATGCGGTCCCGACGATCTGTATCGCCCGGTCAGGAGATGCCGTCCACGGCTTTCTGGCTGGGCGTACTGATCGTCGCATTTGTCTGCTTAAGCCTGGTGTTCTCCTGGCGCACTCCTGTCGGACAGAACGGACGGTTCAACACCCCGGATGAGGGGGCTCATCTCCAGCTGGTTCGACACATCGCACAGACGGGAACGCTGCCCCAGTTTACAGGCTATAGCGGCGCCGGATATGAGGCGCATCAACCGCCCGCCTACTATCTTGCGGCGGCCGTTGTCTGGAAAGCAGCCAGTCCACTGAACACCCCAGACGCGCGTGCACGGGCAGTGCGCTGTCTCAGCACGCTGTTCGGAATACTCATAATCTGCGCTGTGTGGTATACAGCGCGTGTCCTATTTCCCGAATCGCAGACATTGCCTCTTGCCGCTGCTGCATTCACTGCCCTCCTGCCCATGCACCTGGCTATCTGCAGCGCGATCAGCAACGATGCATTGTGCAACCTGGCATTTGCGTTGTTTGTAATGGATGCAGCCATCGCATTGCGGAGTGACGGCGGCTCATTCTGGCCGGCAGTTCGCCTGGGACTCTGGACTGGATTGGCGGTGTGGACCAAGCTGACGGGCCTCATTCTCATTCCCATGCTGCTGTTGGTTGTGATTTGGGCATGGGGTAAGGGCAATGGCCGACCAATGGCGCTGTTTGCGGCAGGTGTTGCGGCGCTGGCGCTGCTGATCCCTTGGGGATTGCATGCCTACCGGCGGTCACCATCCGACCCGCTGCAACTGAAAGCTTTCGAACGCACGTTCAGCTCGACAGCGCTTCGTCGGGACATCGAGCCCGCGGCAGGCGGGCCCGCTGCCTACGCGCGACTGACTGCCGAATGGACATACCGGTCCTTCTGGTTTGCATACGGTAACGAGCGCACCGCATCTACAGGCCGACCGTTGTTTCTTCCAGACGAGTTCTATCGGTTGTGTGGGTTCTGGCATCTCTCTACGCTGGCCGGTCTGGTGATGACAGTCTTCTCACAGCGACAACGCTGGCCAAAAGGCGTCATGACGTGGTGGATTATCGCTTTCGTTCTCACGTTGCTGGTCTGCGCCGCGTTCGGCCGTTTCCTGCTGATGTATTTCCAAACACAAGGACGCTACCTGTTTCCGGCTCTCGCACCTATTGCAATAGCGTTTGCTGTTGGTTGGAGAGGTCTCTTTCCCGGAAGGCTCAAAGGCGCAGCCGATATACTGTTGATGTCGGTCATGCAGATTTTCGTTCTGCTGGCGCTGACCGCCATCTGGTAACCTGAGCCGACCAATTCGCATCCCGTACCGAGGTATACATACCGTATGGACTCATACGCATCCGTAAGAACACGTTTTGCCCCCAGTCCCACCGGTTCCCCGCACATAGGCAACATCCGCACGGCGCTGTTCGCCTGGCTGTTTGCACGCAGCAGGAACGGGCAGTTCATCTTGCGCATAGAGGATACCGATCGCAGTCGATACGTGGAGGGGTCTATCGAGCAGATCCAGCGTAGCCTCGAGTGGTTAGGCATCGATTGGGATGAAGGCCCGGTCTACCAGTCCAGTCGCCTTGCCTTGTATCGGGACGCCTGTTCGGAGTTGATGGATCGCGGATGCGCCTATCGCTGTTTCTGCACGCCGGAACGTCTGGAAGCACTCCGTGCGGAACAGGAGCAGACCCGGCAGCCCACCGGATATGATCGCCGTTGCAGACATCTCGATCGCACCGAGTCGGACGCCCGCGCTGCAGCCGGAGAGCCCTATGTGATCCGATTCGCCATGCCGCTGGACGGGCAGACATCCTTCACAGATGCAATCCGTAATGAAGTGGTTTTTGAGAACTCGTTGCAGGATGACTTTGTGTTGCTGAAAACAGACGGCTTTCCCACTTACCATCTCGCCAGCGTCGTGGATGACCACGACATGGCCATCACCCATGTCATTCGGGGAGAGGAGTGGATATCCAGCACACCCAAGCATGTTCAACTGTACCGGGCGATGGAATGGGAGCATCCGGTATTCGCCCATCTGCCGGTCATTTTGGGGGCCGACCGTAAGAAACTCTCCAAACGGCACGGCTCTGTGCAGTTTACCGATTACATCGATCAGGGATATCTTCCCGAAGCGATGTTCAACTTCTTAGCATTATTGGGATGGAGCCCCGGAGACGACAGGGACCTGTATGACCGCGAGGAAGTGCTTCAACGGTTCAGCCTCGAGGATATCGTGGACCATGCAGCAATCTTTGACGCCGACAAGTTGCTTTGGTACAACGCGCGCTACATACAGATGGCGCCCATCGATCGACTGGTAACGCTGTGTGAGCCGTATTTACAGGCAGCCGGATATGACCTATCCAACCGAAAGTATGTCGCGGGAGTTCTGGAACTGCTGCGGGACCGGATCAAACGTCTGGATGAAGCCGCCGACGCTGCCAAGCCGTTTTTCCGTGATCCGGAGACTTATGACGACAAGGGTTATCGCAAGTGGTTTCAACATCCCGATGCAACAAGACTGTTGAACCGGTTGACAGCCAAGTGTAGTGCGCTCGACTCGGATCCCGATGAGCCGGTATGGGAACAACTCGTGCGTGGAGCGGCCGTTGATTGCAATCTCCCCGAGTCACAGGCCATCCATACCACCCGCCTTGCTGTCAGCGGCCGCACAGCCGGTCCCGGCCTTTTTGAAATGTTGGCCCTTCTAGGACGGGATACGGTAATGCGCCGGTTAAGTCGTGCCGTATCGACGCTTCCGCCCGCCGGTTAGGAGGCTCACATGTCTGTCTGGATGCTGATCTTGGGAGCGCTCTGTGTCTTCAGTGGTTTTACGGCTGTGTTCACCACTCGGCGCAAGCTGATCGCGTCCATAGTGGATCTCGGACGTCATCCGGAACTGTTCACTCCCCCGGACTCAGTGGAGGATCCGCATCAGATCCACCGGCTTACCGTGCAAGCGGTTGCAGCCGTAACTGCCGGCGTATCGGAGGTCGCGATGATGCGCCTGGCGTTCTCGCTCGCCTTGTGCCTCTTCGGGCTGTCGATGATGTTTGCGGCAGTGCATCTGCAGCCCGCCAATGTACGTGCGTTGGCGTTAGTCGGCATGGGCGCCGGTGCTTTTGTTTATGCGGCCATCACCTGGCGGCTGATGCGCCTGACGTCAAAAAGGCGCAGGGAATGTGAAGCCGCTCCTCCCGCATAAGGCATAGCCCCACTACATATGGTGGTTTTATAGGATCCTGCACCTGAGCGGTTGCGTCCAGTGCGTCCTCTATGGGTATACTTGGGACGAACCGGTTGCCCGGTTCACACTCCAACTTCATAAGGGAGGGTCCAGAGATGCTGGTAACCATTCGAGATGCCGAAGGATCTCTTCCTGCCCCGATGCGTGAGTACGCAGAAGCCCGCGTACAAAAGCTCGACAGGTATTTCCGCTCTCTCCGCTCCGCAGAGGTCGTCCACGAGCGTGTCCGCGAACGCCATTCCATCGAGTTGACCGTGGAAGGTGACAACGTGACCATGCGCTCGGAAGATCAGTCGCCCGACATGCGCGTCGCTATCGACAACGCCATTGACAAACTGGAAGCCAGGCTCAAGCGGTTTAAGGGCAAACGCTTCCGGTCATTGGCCAAGCGCGAACAGTCGGCGGTCAGAGAGTCCGCCCGCATCGCCATGACGCTCGAATCGGTTGATGACACCGCCGAGGAACATGCGCACCCCGAAAATGGCGAGTTTCACATCGCCCGCATCAAGCGCTTTGCCATGCGGCCGATCAGCACTGAAGACGCCGTGTTGAACATGGAGATGCTGGGACATGACTTTCACATCTTCTTGGATGCGGACACCGAGAATGTGCACGCGGTGTACCGGCGTAACGACGGGGGATACGGGCTGCTGATCCCGGAACTCGAACGGTGATTCGATCATACGCCGCTCCCTGAGTCTCGGCGCCGCCATTCGGCGGCGCCGTTTTTTTGCTGCCGGTTGTCCGGTGACGCCGGGACATACGCCTCGACCTTCAGGTCTCATTGATAGGCATCCTCTGCCTCGATACAAGGCCCGATGATCACTCCGGAAGCACTGCCATCTCAGTGATCATCAGATTCGGCCCACTGGTTCGTTCGAGTCGCATCACCTGCTCACCCAAAGCGGTGTCAAGTGGCAACAGGATCCACCTACCGTGTTCATGAGGCCCTATGTCGCCCATGTCCCGTCCGTTCCAGAACAACCGACCATTTCTCCTCAGCCGGTTCCAGTCCGCTACACGAACAGCGACACGCCCTGATACACCGATGGGTATTCGGATCCGCAGTTCCATCTGAGAGCCTACCCAGGCCGTTCCTCTCGTATCTGTCCAAGCGACCTCGCAGTGGAGGTTGTAGTCGAACCCTGGGCTGCTTCGAAAGATCGTGTCCATCTGTTTGTCATAAGACGTCGCACCAAGCGCGTTGTCTGCCGGGCGTACGTGCAAGAACGCACGATCCATACCCGACGGGGTGTCTGTGGTGCCAAACGCCACCTGACGCGGCGCAAGACATCGACTCAGCTCCGTCACATCGACCTGTGCAGGTGTAAATCGTGCGGACTTCATATACGTCAGTACACTCTTCAGGAACTGGCGGACTTCTGGCCATGTGCGAGCATCATCGCCAACGTTCAACGTGCACACAACTAGTCGTCCTTTGAGAACGCGGGCTCCGAAAAGAGCGCCCAATTTACGCTGAAACGCGGTATGGAAGTCATCGATGACCCATAACAACGGGTTGATGGAGGATCCGCTCAAGTCAATGGCGTTGGCGTTCTCTTGCAGCTTGGCCCATTGGAGGTCCGAGTGATCATGCGTGGGGAACTGACTGAACACAGGATGCTTCGGATCCATATGCAACCCGATTGAACTGGGTTGCCCTGAAAACAACAACATGTTCCAAGAGACAGGGTAAAAGCGAATATCCACCCCGCGCAACAACCGGCTCCCATCAGCCAGCAACAGTACGTCACGTCCATTCAGTAAGGCGTTTTGAACCGTATCATTCCATTCATCAGCGATCAATACGTCCCCATCAAAGACAGGATCGTTGTCATGCGGATAGACCCAAATGGTCCATGAATTACGTATCTGTGTGCCTTTCAAGAAAGCCACCAATGTCAACTCAGCGGGATAGCGCACCAATCCGTACAACGGCTGTCGCATGTCGCCTAGTTCAATCACTGTGCCCGTGCATACATCTTGAGGCACGGTTTCACCTTTCGCCAGTACACGACGGCCTGCCCGAAGTTCCCACTGCAGTGATGCGTTTTTCAAGTCATGCGGACCGAAATGCGCCAACTGCAACGACGCGGTGAACTCCTGGTCATCTGTATAAACCGATTCGTCAAACCGCGCCAGCACGACTGTTGGAGCACAAAATCGGCGCCATTCTGCGGGCGATACAACACCTTTGGACTCCCAAAAGGAGTCCAAAACACCACACATGGTGGTTCCCTGGCCGGGAAAGTCCTGCAGTCCCAGCGCCTGGAAACCGGCCAATTCGGGCGTAGCCAGAAGCGTCTCGATCTCACGCTTATACAGCGAGAACTGAAAACGCGCAGAAGACCGCCGGAACGGTTCGGCCATATGCAGCAATCCATTCCGCTGCATGGCGTCACGGCACATCTCCAGATTGAACGGCTTCATGACTCCTGTGTACTTACGGATCTCTTCCGGATTGAAAAACATGCTGTACTGGCCGATTTCATGGGAGATCAGTGGCCGCGTGATATGAACCAGGCTGTTTGAAAAAACTCCGTTGCCGGATGGCCGTCCGCTCGGCGT
Source organism: uncultured bacterium (assembly GCA_964650005.1). GTDB lineage: Bacteria > Armatimonadota > HRBIN16 > HRBIN16 > HRBIN16 > CAZHSN01. The sequence continues at coordinate 42,246 of CAZYPZ010000020.1, forward strand.
GGAGGGTATTCCTCTGACAACGCCTGCAGCGGTACCGGCTGCATCATGATAGTCGTCATCCGATTTTTCGGATGCCGGATGTGTCGTGCTGGTGTATAAAACGCGGGGATCGAGCCACTTGAGAAATCTCACCAGATCCGTCAACCATGGGTCATCAGGACCTCCCAGCTCGTTACCCATGGACATCAGCCGGAAGCTGGGATGGTTGCCATATTCCTGAACAATTCGGATCGCTTCATCCTTGAGCCATACGCATCGTTCCGGATCACTGGCCAAGTTCCCATAGCCATCCCATAAAGGCAGTTCCACCTGAAGTACAATCCCTGCCTTGTCCGCAGCGTCGAAGGCCGCCTCGGGCGAACACCAGGAGTGAAATCGCAGATGGTTCATGCCGTGCTGTTTTATAACGCGCATCAGGCGCGTCCATCCGCCCTCGGGATTCATAGGCGGATGACCGGTGAGCGGCCAGATCGCACACTCCAGATTGCCGCGCAGAGATACCGGTCGACCATTCCAGATAAAACGGCGTGAACCTGCAGAAAAACTGACGCGCCCAAATTGCTCATGTATGGAGTGACGTTCGCCGTTGGTGCGTGTCAACGTGACGTCCACCTGCAGCCGCTTTGGGCTGAACTCATCCCACAGGGGGGCATCCGCACGCAAGGGGACGTTCAACTCATGTGTACTCGATCCGGGAGGCGCGTTCACTGGCACGTCGACGGGCCGTATTCCTCCTCGCCTGATTACCACCCGCAGCGTAACCTGCTCATGATAACGGGTCCGATTACTGATGCGCACACGGAGATGTGCAGTGGCCTCATCAGATGGAGCATCGATACGAATGCCATCTAGAGACACCTGTGGGATCATTCTCAGCGTCATGCGCCCGATCACACCATTCCAGTTCCCCTGGGTCTCGTCTGTTATGGCGTGCAGCCACACCCAATCGCCGTATGAATGGTGGATTTTGTATTTGATGCGGTTGTCAATCCGCAGCGTGATCCGGTTGACGCCCGGACGGACCAACTGAGTCAGGTCATATCTGTGCGGTACGCTCAAGCTGTCCTGCATGCCGGCCGGCTGTCCATTGACCCACAGTCGTGACTCCCACTGAACACGTTCCAACTCCAACACGACCGCTTGATCGAGCCAGGTGTTCGGGACCTTGATTTCACGGGTGAACCAGATGGCCCCTCGGTACCGATGTAGCCTGTTCAGTCGCCATTCGGAACGCTCCATCGTGACGGGGCCCAATCCCAGCGTGTCGGATGTCCCGGGCAATGTGACTGTACCCTCGCCTGAGAAATGGTGAGTCCAGCCCGACGCCTCGCCCACGTCCTTCGGATCGAGCTGGTAGATCCATGGCCCATCGAGCGACAGTTCGTTTGCGGTACGTGCGTCCACCTTCTCTGCACCAATCGATGTGAGCAGCCCCAATATGATGAGGAACAACAACATCGTGAGAAACCATGGATATCCCATCCGTCTACCTCCGGAGAAAGCAGCGTGTACCGAGTGAGTATACATTGACCGCAACGCAAAGTGATGTATCTGCGCATACATAAATCCCCTGTGGGACTTGATTTTGTCAATCCGCACTTAACTGCACCAACTCCTGATAGCCAGGATGCCGGGGGTTGAGTCATCACTTGCCAGTGGACGACGTATTACGCTCCCAGCTGATCCGATATAATGCACTACCAGGCGCAGATTAACTTACATATGAGGTGACACGTATGGCCAAGCACAAACTGGGCTTTCTAGCCGCATTGGGATTCGCCGCGCAACCGGTCGAACAGGTCGCTGCGACACTGGCGGAAATCGGCTACGGCAGTGTCGAGTGGACACTGAGTCACTTCAATCCCACCACCATGTCTCCGGCCGAGCTGGAAGCGGTTGTCGCCACCACAACACGTCACGGACTAGTCACCAGTGAGCTGGTCGTACAACAAGACCTGATCACGCTGGATGAACCCACCTGGAACGAGCGTGTGCAACTCACCGAGGCCTGCATCCGCGCCGCTGGCGACTCAGGCATTGGTGTGGTGAACCTGTTTTCAGGCCCCGCACCATGGGATCCCTCCGCACCGGTGGTCAACCGAGACATCGCAGAGCAGCAGGCATGGGAAATGCTTTTCCGATCGTTCGACCGGCTGCTTCCTGTGGCGGAAAACCATCATGTGTGTCTCGCCGTCGAAGCGGTCTTCGGCATGCTTTGCCGCGACTACTACACGACACGCGTGCTGTTTGACCGTTACGACTCTCCCTCTTTGGGGATCAACATGGATCCTTCACACTACGCGTTGTACCGTAATGACATCACGTGGGTCGTGCGCGAATGGGGGCATCGGATCAAACACGTTCACCTCAAGGACGTGATCGGCATGCCTGGGGCCATCGGAGAATCGTTCACGTTTCCCCTGATAGGTGAAGGAATTATTGACTGGCCGTCATTCGTGCGTACTCTTGACGATATCGGTTACAGCGGACCGCTCTCCATTGAATTCGAAGCGTTCACCTATTATCGCAATGTACTCAGGTCTGACCCTTCGGAAGCAGCCCGCCGTTCATACCTCGACGTTCACGCATTACTGGACGATTTCTTGTGTGACTGAGAGATCAGCGTCTCGAGACAGCCCTTTCTGTACATCGTGCGGCGATCAGGATCAAGGGACGGATCCAGCCAATCCGGTTTCGGGGGGCGATTAGGTACATACCATCCGCCTCCCGACTAAGCTCCTCCACCAAGCGCATAGACAGGTCGAGACCGACAGAGCGCTGATCTTTCGGATCCGAGTATCGGGCCAGCTGTTCCATCACGTTACCTGGTATGACGATACCCGGAACCTCATGATGCAGATATTCCGCATGACGCAAAGAAATCAGCGGCAGTACACCAATGTAGATAGGGATGTCGATCCGTTCTCGCTTCAATACATCCCATAGTTGACGCGCGCGCTGCAGGTCAAATACGGGCTGGGTGAGCGCAAACTGAGCGCCTGCATCGATCTTGCGTCGCAGTTTCGCTGTCTGTCCGGATAGGTCTCGCACATTGGGATTGATCCCGGCCCCCAGCAGGGGCGGATCACGATGTGTGTCGGGTTCGGAGCCTTCGAGCGTCTGCCGAGCGATGTGCAGCAGCCCGACCGAGTTGACATCAAATACCCCCGTGGCCTTTCCCTCACCATGTGTCCTGACGGGGTCTCCCGTTACACACAGCAATCCCGCCACCTGTAACGCCTTGGCAGCCATAACACTTGATTGGAGCGCCAATCGATTACGATCGCGGCACGTAAGATGCGGCACAGTCGGCACGCCTGCCTGATGCTGTATGCACACTGCCACTGCCAGCGGATCCATGTGCACACTGGACATTGGGTTGTCCGGCACAGTAACGGCGGTTGCCCCCGACTGCCTGGCCATCCTTGCTGCCGATATCACCGCTGACACATCTGTGTTCGTCGGTGCGTCCAACTCAACCAATACACGTCCAAGCTTGTTGTGATCTGATGACAGTTCCCACTGCTTCTCACCCGATCGATGGGCGTCATGTCTTTCGAATGATACTGCCGGTACGGCGGGTGGAACGGTGGACTGATCGAAAACCGCTTCACGTATAGCGTGGATCGCATCGGGCCCGACGCCGCAACATCCGCCAATCAACCGGACTCCATGCGTCACAAGTTCACGCGCCCGGGCCGCAAGATATTCCGGTGTTGCCTGGTACACCGCCCGGCCGTTGACCTTTTCTGGAATACCGGCATTGATAAACGCGCTTAGCAATGTCCCGCATGACTGCATGCCATGAATAGCTCGCAGTACAGATACAGCGCCGAAGCCGCAGTTTGCGCCGACGACGTTCGCTCCTGCCAGCAGGCAACGCGAAGCAACCGTATCAGCGCTGATCCGACCCGCCACGTATCCGTGCCCATCGAAAGCCATCTGAGCGACAATGGGGATTTGACTATTCAGCGAGCGGGCTGTTTGAATGCCAATGAGCAGCTCCTCCAAATCAGCGAAGCTCTCGAAGATGATCAAATCCACTGACTGATCCAGCAGCACATCGAGAACCAGTCGGAATACATCCCGCTGCACACTGACCGGGGCGGGTTCTCCTTCGATGTGTCCCAATGGCCCAACGGATCCAGCGATGTAAATTCCTTCACCGGCCGACCGAGCGACAGCGACCCCGGCTCGAAGGACATCCTGACACAAGTACGCACATCCGCATCGCTCGAGTGCTAACGGGTTGGCGGCAAATGTGTTTGTTTCGATAACCTCACTGCCGGCAGCCACGTATCGGCGATGGAGATCGGCGACCACGTCGGGGCGAGTCAGGTTCAAAACTTCTACACAGCCGCCTTCCGGTACATAGTCCAGCAGTTCCGACCCTGACGCTCCGTCGCCGATCAGGATCCGTTCGTGAAGCACGTCAAGAAAAGAGGCCGATTGGTTCATCAATTCACTACCCACCAAGATATGCCGATGTGCGAACTCGGATTCAGAAGACGGATGAATGACATGCCAAATCCCCCAGTCGTTGTGCGCGAATGCGCCAAATGTGCCCCAGGGAACGCATCTCATACTCCGAACAGGAGCAGCGGATGTGGAAGGCGTCGAAGTCGGGGTGAATGTCCTAACGAACTACATTTCAGTGTATCAATACTGCTCATCAAACGTATAACGGATCGCTCAACGCGTCTCGCCACAACCACGGCTGCTTCTGGATATACATCAGCTGACTTCTTTCAGCACCGGTACACGGAACAACCAGTATATCTATTGGCCTCATCCAGAAAACAGAAAGCGGAAAACGCTTGACATCAACCGAGCAATATGCGCATAATTACTACACTTCCGATAGATTTTGTCGGATTTCATGGTGATTTCAGCGGTATTCCGACAGGAGCATCAGCATGGGCAGATGGTACACAGACAACTCGTTCAGCATCGGGAACACCCCATTGGTACGGATCAATCGGTTGTACCCAGGATCAAAAGCCTTGGTACTTGGAAAAGTGGAAGGCCGAAATCCGGCATACTCTGTTAAGTGCCGGATCGGCGCTTCGATGATTTGGGATGCCGAGGAGAAAGGCCTGTTGAAGCCCGGTAAAGAGATTGTGGAGCCCACCAGTGGAAACACGGGTATCGCCTTGGCATTCGTGGCCGCAGCGCGAGGCTATCCCATTACGCTGACCATGCCCGAGACCATGAGCATCGAGCGCCGCCGCATACTCGCCGCATTGGGCGCACGCCTTGTTCTTACCGAAGGGGCCAAAGGAATGAAAGGCGCCGTAGCGAAGGCGGAAGAGATCCGTGACAGCGATCCGGACCGGTACTTCCTGCCTCAGCAGTTTGAAAACCCGGCCAATCCGGCAATCCATGAACGCACCACCGGACCCGAGATCTGGAATGATACCGACGGCGCTGTGGATGTGCTTGTGGCCGGTGTAGGTACCGGTGGAACAATTACCGGCGTAAGTCGCTACATCAAGCATTCAATGGGTAAACCGATTATATCTGTGGCAGTGGAACCCGACGAATCTCCCATTTTATCACAGACGCGCGCCGGTGAAGAGCTGAAGCCCAGCCCGCACAAAATCCAAGGAATCGGCGCGGGCTTTGTGCCACAGGTTCTCGACTTGTCACTGGTCGATCGGATCGAGCGAGTCACAAGTGTGGAAGCAATGGATTATGCGCGACGAGCTGCACGGGAAGAAGGGCTGCTGGTTGGGATCTCCTGTGGAGCTGCACTGGCCGCCGCCGGCCGTCTTGCGTGCGACCCCGCGTTCAACGGCAAAACGATAGTGGTCATACTGCCCGATCTTGCGGAACGGTATCTCAGCACGGCGTTATTTGAAGGCATCGGCGAAAGCTGATAACCTGCTGTTTCCGGCTGTGGTTGGGGGGCCGCAGCCGGAGACAGTACTCAGCGCACCGTTACCCGATATGTGACAATACCGCTGGCTCCCGGCTCGAGTACGCCGCTGAACAACCATTGGATCGCGCCGGGTTGCCCTTCGGCGGGAGCGGCTATGGTGCACCCCGTCAACCCGGCCGGCAGCGGCCCATAGTGGGCGCTCAGGAAAACAGTATAGGCTGGAGTCGTGTCTGTGACCCGAACGTCTGATAAAGGTTGTCCACTGATGTTGGTGTAAGACACTGTGTACGTCAGGATGTCTCCCGGTTGAGCGGCCGGTTTGTCCACCGCTTTGCTTAGCCGCAGTCCCGAGTCCGCAGCGATGATCGTCAGGTCGGTATTTGCGAACTGTTCCGTGCGGATGCCTCCCGCATACGTAAAGTCAGCCCGAAGCACAGCCTGTAATTGGGCCCCGGCAGGCGCATTGGATGGAGACTGCACCCTCAAGATAAGATGCACCACTGTGTCGCCAGCGGTGACTGTCATGGGTGCGGTGACAAGCGGCTCGCCCGGGTCGATCACACCATTTCCGTTAATGTCATGGTAAAGCTGATGCGTCCACAGAACCCCCGGTGGCGAGGCAGTAACGGTAACCCCAAAGGTCACATCTCCCGCGGTGCCATTCGCGAATACGTGCGGGTAGAACGCCACACCGCCAGCCGTGATCGTCTGCTGGTTGTCGGCAAACAGGCGGCTGGATGCCACATCACCAAACAACACCCCGCTATAAATCGCTCCCGGCACATTGGTAAATCGCAATACGTCAGTGTCTCGATTATATACCCCGCCGGTATCACCAGGTCGACCACTGACGGATACGTAGTTGAAACGGTTCTGAGCGGTCAACAGTAGCTGACCGCTGCCTGCGCTGTATGGGATCCAAACAGTGAACCATCCTTGCGCATCACTCAACGCCGAGTCGAGCAGAGAGCCATCCAACGCTGTCAGCCGGAGCTGCACCCCGGATAAACCCACTTCTCCGCCGTTGACCAACCCGTCGTGAGGGATGCCTGAATATTGACCATTGTCTTCGAACACCCGTCCTGTCAGTTTCCCACCCCGCCACAGTCCAAAGTTTTGATTATCCAGCGCCGTATTGGCCATGACAATCGGTCCACGCGTTCTGTTTGGCGCCTCGATACTGAGCCAACCCGTAAGTGTCGCCGGGGTAATGTCCGTGAGAGATGAAGTGGAAGTCAAAACCAGCATGTATGTTCCATTGGGGACCGCGTCAAAACGATAGCGACCTGTGGAAGGATCGACCGGAGCAGCCTGCGTGGCGGAGGACTGAGAGACAGGCACCAGTTTGACATACAGGCCAGTAACATTCAGTCCTACCTCGAAACTCTCTCGAGAGCCATTATGATTGCTGTCGTTATACACATACCCGGCGATTGCCTGACCGGGAGTTCCGATCACGTTCGTATCTTGAGCCGTGTTATTGTTTAAATTAGGGTCAGGTATGCCTTCGGGAGACGAGACCACCGCGGTGTTTGTGACTGAGCCAGTGGCCGCTGAGCTCAATTTGGCTGTCAACGTCAGCGTTACAGATTGCCCGGTCGCCAGCAGTACGCCGTTCCACACCCCATTTTCCGGGTTATAGATGCCTTGACTGGGAACGAACACAAGATCGGTCAATGTGGCGGGTGCTGTGTCGCGCACCTGAAGCGCATCCACCGTGCTCGGTCCAAGATTGGTCACGGTGATCGTGTATTGCAGCGTCGACCCCGGCATCACATGGCTCAAGCCGTCTGTTTTGGTTATCGCGAGATCTGACTGGTACTGAACTGTATCGGTGTCTGTATTCGTATTGTTTGCACTGTTGTTGTCCACGACCCCCGGGCGCGTGGCCACCGTGGCCACCACATACACAGGTCCATCGGCGCCACCGGCGATCCGCGCCGTTACACTCAACTGCACGGTACCGCCTGCAGGTACTGCGATACCCTCCCACAATCCACTCTCGGAACTGTATGTTCCCGCAGACGGGATGTATTGTATCAACACCACTTCTGCGGACGGAGCCAATGACAGGTTCAAGCCATAGATGGTGTTGGGGCCATTGTTGGTTACAACCACCGTGTACGTGGTATTCGCACCAGCCACAACGGAACTGGTTCCGTTGCTGATGGTCACGCCAATATCCGCCTGTTGAGGCGGATTGGTCACTATGGCCTGTTGGGAAGGCGCCGGGCCACTGCCATCGGGATCGATGGTTGCGATGTTGGTGATGATACCTCCCGGCGGCGGGTTGTTATTGGCGCGCACCTGGAAGCTGACGGTAGCCGTAGCCCCGATCGCAATGACGCCTGCTGCGCTTCCCGGGCTGTTGATCAGCCTTGCCACAGCATAAGGCATCTGACCGCCCACATCCGCCACAACCGTCCCGTTGAGGCGTGTTGAGCCGGGCACATAGTCCATTCCCTGGGGAATGGGGTCTGCAAGAGTTGTGCCTGAGGTACTGGCCGTTCCCGTATTATTTACAGTAATCGTGTATGTCACCAGTTCACCGACGTTGACACCGCCAGATGGAGACGCGCCTTTCGCGGTGATGAGCCTGGGAACATTGGTGACAACCGCCGGACCGGTTGTAATGGAACCATTGTTCAACGGCAAATTGGGACAACTCTGATACTGGTATGTCCATGTGGCGGTGTTTTCATACCGGGCGACCGCCGGCGGAAGCGGTATCGCATCCACACGCATCTGGTAGCGTACGGTGACGCTGGTGCCACGGGCCACAGTTCCCACTGGAACGCCGGTCAGAATGGAAGCAGACGGTTGTGTCACTCCATTGACTTGCACACTTCCCGGGATAAAGGTAAGCCCCGATGGCGGTGCGTTGGTCAGCACCACATTCAGGGCATCAGCAGTGCCGCTTGTGTTGTTCAATGTGACGGTGTAGGTCAACACATCACCAAGATAGGTCGATGCCTTATCCACAGTCATCACATTCGCAGGAAACAAAGGCGCGCCGACATTGATCTGCAACCCCAAGCCAGTGATGATATAGCGATCGCCGGTTGTGGTCCCCTGTGCCCAAGCGACCGTCTGCCCATTGGTCATTCGTGCTGAAACATCGATGTTGGTGATATCCCAACTTTGCCGACCGCCGCTTGTTGCGCTGTTTACGGGGTGGTTGCGCGTGCCGAATGTGCCTGAAGTATCCAAATTGCCATCATCGCCATTGATCTGTGAACAGAAAAAGTTGCTCAAAGGATTGTTCGGGCCCGATACAGCGGTCAGGTTGGTGCTTGTAGGACCAATCCGCATCTGATCACCCGTGATATTACTGTCTCCCTCGATGGCGGTAACAAGCATGCGGGCGGTGACTGGACCGAACTGTGGCGTACAAAACCCACTCACAGAAGACAGGGTCGCTTGTGCTGACGATGTGAGTTCACACCCCACAAACAAAGTCATATTTTGTGGAGGCAGATTAGGGTTGCGGTAGATTACGGCCAGCGTCCAGCCAGCGGCATTGGCGTTGTTTTCGGCGGCTGCGACGGTTCCGACGACCTGCCCAACCGTGTATGTCCCGGCGCCCGCCGCACGAACCAGGCTGGTCACATCGGCAGAACGCACGTAATAGTACTCGCCGGTCAGGGTCTGTGCTGTTGCCGGGTCCGGCGTTATGGTGTACGTTCCTGCGGGTGTGGTCATTTGGACCGGGTTATTGATCAGTGACGTGTAGTTCTGTGTGCTGTACAAATAGCTGCCGCCCCAGATAAGTTCCGCATACAGAACGGTGCTTCCGGCTGGCATCCGCAATACCGCTGAAGCGCTGTTTTGCAGGTAATCCAGGGTGGTTCCAGAGGGAAAGCTGCCCACACGCAATGCCGTATTGATGGTGGAAAAAGCTCCAATAGACCCCGCTGTTCCCGGATTGTTTTGGTTATTGACCTTTGACAATCCCAGTGCGTTGCCTGTAAACGTCATGGCTCCATTGGCAATCGTCGTGTACCTGCGATAATACACGGCCTGAGCCGATGACATCGAAAACAACAGAACCACACCTATCAATATCCGGATTGCCAGCTTGCCCAATCCGTTCATCGCTCTGCAGTTCCTGTAACGGGTGAGTTGCCTGTTCCTGTTGTCACCGGGACTGTGACACTGCGCATCAACAACTGTTCATCGAACTTGACACGCAGCCGCAGATACGCGCCGCTCGCCGTGTAACCGCTATCTCCCATATCCACGTCACGGAAGCCCACAAGGTTGTAACCGATGCTCAGCCACGTGTCACGTTCAAGCAGATAACCGGCTTCCAGTCCCAAGCCATAACGTCGGCTTCGGTTACCGTCCACCATCAGCAGGCTGCCTGTCAGCCCCACATCGATCCGTTCGGTGAGATCCCGCGTGATCCGGCCACTCAGCAAGTGAGTGACACTGGAGTCAGCCCAGTCACTTGATACATCGCGATCACGGGTCCATTTTAGGGCGTAATGGCCGGACACCACGTATTGTTTGGCCGGTTTATAGTTGGCATCCAGCATGATCAGATGAGTCCATCGAGTTCCTGCGCCAGGCATCGGTGAACCGTCTTTTCGATACCGCAGTTCATATCTGCCCAGAGCGTTCCATGTATCTCCAGCGGCTGGACGATATGCGAAGCCAATTTGCAGGCGGTCCTCCCATGAGGCAGCGCTGCCCGGTGAACTCGCATCGGAGACGCCCAAAGCGTTGCGGCCCAATAAGGTCCAGCTCGCGTCCAACCTCCGGGCATATCCCAGTGTGGAGGTCAAATGGCTGCCTCCACCGGAACGCCGGTACTCCAAACGGGCTGTCGCTTTTGTCAGCGGATCCTTCAGATACTCCATACCGGTCGTGACGGCGAATGCGTCCTGTCCGGCGCCGCCGCTCAAGGTGTGCTGCCGCTCCAGGCCGGCATGCACGCGCAAACCCGGCTGCAACTCCCAGCTGTTCCTCACACCGATAGCCGCTTCCGTTTCGCGTCCGTTGAAGGCATCCTTCGCTCGGTATTCACTGAACACTTGTGCGCGCCCGGGTTGGCCTGCGTCGATACCCAATACAGTCGTATTCATCGACTGATCCCGGTTCAAAGCATATCGCCCGCCCAGTGATGAAATGAACTCATGCTGGGCATAGATACGTCCAGCTCGCGGCAGTTTGTATGAGGCGCCACCCAGAAGAACCTGGCGTCCGGCGTTTGAGACATCAGCCTCGTATTCACCGAAAAGCGTCAGTCCGGAGACCCCGGGCGTCTGCGTACTTACCCTGGCACGCAGACTTGTAAAATCTACAGGGGTACCGGCCATTTGGCCAGCCTGCGATGGCGTGTATGTCTCATGGGCGTGTCGTATTCCGATCTCCCACTTCATATTGCGCGAGACATTGCGTTCATACGAGAGCGCAAGCCCGTTCCGGATGCCTCCGGTCAGCCTGTCTTCTGTATGCAGCAATTCGGCAGCCAAACGCGTACCCGCTGTCAACGACAGGGCGCCTTTGACACCAGCCTCCACCCGTCCCTGTGACAGCATGGCCGATGGGTTCGTAAACGATCGGTCAGTGCGTCCATACCACACATGCAGGTCGGCCGGACCGGATCGATGCACGAGGTCCAACGACTCGCCCTGTCCGGCTCCGTTGACGCGATGCTCACTTCTGACGATCTCAGCAAACAGACTCGTGGACTGACTGGGTCTCCACGTTACGGAAGCGTGACGCAGCGATATGCCCGCTACGGGATCTTTATCCTCGGTGATGCCGCCACCGACACGTATCTCCCGGCTAAGTCCGACACTTCCGCTGTATCCGGTAATCCAATGCGCCGGACCGTCCTGCTCCACTTCATAAGTCACCTGGATAGATACCGGGTTGAAATCTTCATCGATGCTCGATACCGGCCTGCGAAGCATCAGTTCTCCGCGTATCGGATCCAACGAGTAGTCTGAATATCGTTGCAATGGAGTTCGCCGAACGATAAGCGAGGGTTGATTTCGGGATCGTACGATGACCTCCACGCGTTCGCTGTTTTCCAGGATAGGCGCCGACCGCAGCGTGAATGGCCCGGATGTGCCGTTGGCTGAAAACTCATCGGTAACTTGCTGTTGGCTCGCATGGCTTGCGAACAGATCCATCGTCCACACGCCCGTCTCCAAGTGATGCCGAAATCCTGTAAGGCTGCGGTTGTACAGCGCCAGACTGGGTGTATCCAGACGTGGGGCAGTCGTATAGTCGCCCCATAACCAGTAACTCTGCTTCCGATCGACGCGCGCGTACAACTGACTTGTCGACTGCGCATCGAAGCCGCGTATCGAGGAGTCTCCATAAACGGGATAGAAACGATCCGGTTGGATATCGCGGAACAGCCGTTCATCATCACGTTTAGCCGAGTCGTAGGACAACGTCAAGAGTGTGTCGGGGCCAACCTGTCCCTTGGCAAACACCGAAACGCGCGCACTCTGACGCCCCTGGTCAGACGCGTTACGTGTCGTCAACGGAAGCTCAAAAATATCCTGCAGCCGACCGGAATTCACCCCGGCACTGCTGAACAGCCCCTCCATGCTGCCTGTTAGCAGTAAAGGCCTCAGCTCCGCCTTAAACCGTATGGATCGTTCCGCACGGACCGGACCGGAACGAGCCGAGATAATGCCACTGTCCGGTGTGCGCGGAGCAATCAGGTCCAATGTGGACTGTCCTTCTTCAACGAATATTTGTAATCCAGACTGTAGAGGGTCCAAATCCTGTTGTTTCCATTCACCCAGCGACGCTTCCAGTGTTACCGGAGTGCGGGAACGTACCGGTATGCCATTGGCATCGAACAGTCGGATGGTTACAGGAACGGATGTCACTCCATCTGCGGCCGACTCGGTATCGGGCAATTGAATATCGATGCGATGCAGTGTGCCAGGGGAATGAACGGTTATCGTTTGAACACCCCGCTGATTACCAAATGCATCGACCTCCGTTACCGACAGCGTATTGACGCCCGGACGCAGATTGACACCCACGTACTGCCAGACACTGACTTGCCGCGACTCCACATTACTACGGGCGCCCACACGGTTCTGTGAGATCGAGGCGCCGTTTACGGTCAACAGGAACGTCGACCCCAAAGCTCCCTTTACGGCGACCAGTGTCTGTTGACCGGCCATCACGGCGCCGTCCTGTGGAGTGACGAACCCTAAGGATCCGTCTTCAATGGCCGCAATCTGCTCATCCGACAGTTGCGAGCCGAGTGTTTGCGATCCAGACACCGGCGAAGTCGGCAATGGAACAGAAGCTTTCGGCATTTCCGGAGAGGCAGCAGACACTTCCGCCGTCGGCCGCCCATTGCGCATCACACCGGTCGCGGGAAGTGAGCGTGTGTCAAATGTGCGCGTCTCCTCACTGGGCAATCGGAAGGGAGCCGATACACCCTGCCCGAGTTCATCTTTGTTGTCACGCAACAGATCACGCCGCGCTTCGATCGCCGCTTCCGCTTCCGGTTGTGCGTGTATCGCGAAGTCCGCGCGGTGAAGTTCACTTCGACGTACATCCAGGAATCGGCTTTCTGGAGAACCTGCCTGTCGATTATCGGTCAAAGCCACCTGCGTTCCTGCCGGTAGCGTGAGTGCATCCAGCTTGATGGTGTGCAGTCGTGCACTGACACCATACAGGCTGTACTTCCCTTCCGCATCCGTGATCACAAACGTACCATCGTCGAGATACAGCCGAACTCCCGGCACCCCAGGTTCGTCGCCATCACGGATACCGTTTCCGTTGCGGTCGACAAACACCCGCCCGAGTACGGAGGCTGTATCCATCATAAGTGCAGCGGTGATCCGCACCACCGCCACCGCTTTATTGGAGATCACTTGCCCCAGGATGGACTGTCCGCGGCATTCCGCACTGTTTCGCAGGTTACCGCTCTCGGCATTTGCGCTCACACGCGTACGGTATACTACCGTCACCTGCTCGTTGACTGCCAAGCCGCCTAACTTGAAAGCCAGCTTCCCATCCGGTCCCTTTACCGGTTCATCCATTGGCTTGCTGTCTCGCCGCGCACTGTTCACAAGGTAAGTCAACCCCTGAGGCAGCAGGTCCGCAAGCACCACATTACTGAGACCAACACCCGTTTTGTTTTGTATCGTTACCGCAAAACCGACGGTGTCCCCTACCTCAGCCTCCTGCTGCAGAGCCGTCTTTTGAATGATCAAGCCGGACGGCGTACCCGGATCCAGCGGCACGTCGATGTGAACGGCGGGGGCGACCGACGAAACCATAAACGCAGCCCCGTATGATCCGTCAGGATCCAGCGTGCGCCCCGGAGGGGCCTGTGAATAGGGTAACGCGGATGGGAACCGGTAGTCGCCTGGTGGAATTACGAGCAGCCGGTAACGGCTGGGGCGGACACGCGGAAATACATAAGCTCCATCATCTCCCGTAACAACGCTGTTAGGTGCCGGCGTCTGTTCGTCTTCTTGAAAGACCGTTGCCGGTCCACCCGGATTGCCTCCATTGCCTTCGCCGGTCACATCGATCAGCAGTACACGCGCTCCCGCGATCGGCCGATCGCTGAGACTGTCAAACACCACACCGAACGGATCGATCAACAGATCCGCAGACACCGTTACACCGCCGCACCCGGTCAGGACGGCCAACAATGTATCGCGACGCCGGGACTCGATGATACCATTTCCCGGCTGCAGCTGTGCTCCGTCATTCGATGCAGGGCTGTTGTCTGCCGCACGGGTGTATACAGGCGTGAGGATACGGAAAATGCCCGTATTGGGTCCTGTCTCCACGGCCGTGAACTGTTCGGCGTCACCCGTCAATTGCGATTGTATGCGGATCGTTACGGTTTCAATTGTCCCTGACTCCCTGTTGCATTCAGGCGCACTGGCCTGGATGTACAGTGCTCTACCCAGGGATGACGTGCGTACCACACGCTCAAATTGATCCGTCGCATAGTACTGAATGGATGCCTGTGCTCCGCCGGTCACCGCGGTATCCACTCGGTTGGACTGTTGCGTCGTGACAGCTCCACTGTCTGCATCGGTGTAATAAAGAACAGATGTATTCCGAATGGTGCCTGAAGCCCAAGGGGCCACATTCACCGACAGCGAAAACTGCACAGACGAATCGGGAACGAACTGAAGCATACCGAGAGCCACTGCATCGACCGCGTCGCTACTCGCCGGTGGCATGGATAGATATTCAAACTCGGGAGCGCCGGCGAGATGATACAGCTTCATCCACGGGCCGTTGGTATCGAATGAAACCAGATGCGTGTTTGAGGGAATAGCGTCATGAAGCAACAACAGCGTTCGAGGCTGACCATCCACAGTAACCGATACAGGCGTGAGCGCACGCATTCCGCGGTGCGTGGCGACAACTTCGTACTGCAGGGTTTCTCCCGGGCCGGCGCTCTGCCGATTCACTGACTTGTACAGGTTGACGGCATCCTTGACACTGACGATTACCGTATCCTGCACGTCTGCACTGATCTCTTGCTGTATTGTGGTCGCAGTAAGCCGATACAGCAATCGATCGCCCGGTTGAGCGCTTGCGGGAACTGCTCCCTGCAGGATCAGCCAGACGGACTCGCCGGGTTCCAATCTGGTCTCACCCGGAGAAGGATTGATGGGTTCCCCTAAGTCATACCGTCCATTGCGGTTAACGTCGATCACGAGTTGCAGGCCTGCATCAGACCAAGAAAACCGGTATGCGCTGACGGTGTTCCCTGTATTGGTAAGGATATGTGAAAACGCAAAGGGAGCCGCAGGAGGACACTGGATAGTCCGATTGGGCGTCAGTGTCAGCGCCTCCTGCGGCTGGATCGAAACACGCACCGGGTTGGAGTGCAGCACCGATCGGTAGCCGGTACGTGTGTCCGTAAAGCTCGTGATTGCCTGATTGACAACAGTCGGTAATTGGCTGATGCCAGCAAGGGCAACAGAACCCAGGACAGCCATGACCATAGCCATCCCGAGATCTCGTAACCGCTGACCCAGCCACTGACTCATCTGCTTCCATCTCTCCAGTATGGTTGTCCTGCGGTGCGGTCTTCCGCAGGACAACCTGATATGGGACGCTTAGCGTTTAGTCGATCTTCACCTGGAAGTAGATGGTTGCTGTGGCTCCAGCCGGCAGTGTCGGTATGGTGGCTTGGATCAGCCCTGTAGAACCAACAGTCGGCGCTGTGATCGCGGTAAATGTTGCCCCGCCATCCATCGTGATCACTGCCACTCCGGTCGGCGAGACGCTTCCGTCGCCACCGTGGTAGGTTGTGTACGCCGGTGTCGCGTCACTGACCACCACGTTGGTTGCGTTGGCTGTACCGGTGTTGGATACGACGATCCGATAGCGGATGAACGCTCCCGGTATCGCCCCCGTGGTGAGTGTGTTGGTCGTGAACGGACCGATCAACGTACCGTCAGCCCGTGCCAGGGCCTGTGTTTTGTTGAGGGTGACATCGCCGGCGATCACCGTTGTCACGTCTGTCACCACGGAAGGCGCTGAGGGCGCGACGGGATAAGTCCCTTGCGTGGTGGTGACCGTCAATGTGGTGGTGTTGCTGGTTCCGGGCAACGCACCCGAAGGAGCATACACCTTGACGAACAGCGTAGCAGACTCACCCGGATAGAGCCCGGGATCTACACTGGCGCCGTTTGATCCACCCGAGAGTGAACTCAAGTTGGTAACGATCGGATCGGTCGCATCCAGGATACCGTTGTTGTTCTTATCCCAGTAGACCGCGGCGGTGAAGCCGGATTGCGACTGAGACAGCGAAATGGACGATACGCTGGCCAGTCCGTCACCCTCTATTACGTTACCGTTGTTTGTCACGGTGTGGCTGTAAACCACCGACCCGCCCGGATAGACCTGCCCGGTGTTATTGGGGACCACTGTCACATTGCGTACCGTCAACACCGTAAACGCGTCATGCTTGATGTCCGATACGCCGGTTGTCGGCGAATAGGCACGGAAATAGCCCTGATAGGTGCCCGGAGGCGTGTACGGCGGCAAAGTCACCCGCGCGATGACCTCTACCGATCCGCCAGCCGGCACCGGTCCGGTGTTGGTGATGATCGTTCCGTTGGTGTCGCGGAAGACGATCGATCCGCCGGGCGGCACCACGATGGTGTTGAACGTGGGATCCATGCTGCCCTGCAGCAGGTAAGTATCTACAGCACCACTGGTGTTGTTGACAAACAGCCGGAACTCGGCCGTCTGTCCAGGCAAAGCCTGAACCGTGGTAACCGGATTGATTTCAGGGCCGGGGCCTGCTCCATCGGCCGCCGTCGCGCCATTGGCCAGAGACCGGTTGTTGGTCAAGTCGACTGTGCTGGCGGTAATCGACTGCAACGTATCGGTCGCTGTAGCGGTCACATTGTTGTTTACGGTTGAACGGGCCGTCTTGGTAACAATGTATGGTCCGTTACCAGATGCCGTTGAGGGCAACACTGCCTTCAGACACACGGTATAGACTGCGCCCGGCGCTAACGGCCCGGTGTCAGGGATGCCATTGCCGTTGGTATCCAGTAACGGTGTCACCCGGTCGCCTTTACAGAGAGTAAACGTTGTGCCTGCCGGGAAGCTGCTGGTACCTACGGTGATGTCAAATGTATCGGTTGTGTTCCCTGTATTGGTCAGGACGTTCTCGAACAGCACGGTGGCGCCTTGGTTGGCGACTGCGACGCTGTCACCGGTAAACGTCACTGACGCGGTAGGAGTGACTGTAAACGCCACGGTGTTGGTCTGGCCGGTGATCAACGTGCCGCTGCCGTCGTTGTACTCCACGGAGGCCACGTTGTTGATGATGCCGGCTAGCACGCCCGAGTTCACGGTGACATCGAACGAGACATAAGCCGATGTGCCTGCAGGCACCGTGGCGATCACCGCTTCGACGACGCCACCGCTGTACGTGTAGTTGATGCCGTCCGGATCTCCGCCGGATCCATCCGTCAGGTTCGGAGCGCCGGTTGTCTGCCATCGCCCGCTGCCGTTCACATACGTCATACCGGCCGGTATGATGTCCCGCAACGTTACGTTCTGGGCGGCACTGTTACCCACGTTGGTGTAAGTCAGTGTGTACCGGTATGGACCGCTGGGCGCCGGCCCGGAACTGATATTGATCGCCTTGGTGACATTGATGACCGCATTGTTGGTCACCGTCACCGTATCGGTATTGCTAGCGACCTGCGTGGCGTCAAAACCACTGGTAGCGGTCACCGTGATAATACCGACATTGGTGTTCACCGCCGTGGCTGGGATTACGCCGCTGACCACAAACTTGAAGATCCCGCCAGCCGGTATCGGCCCAGTGGAAGTAATGGGTGTGTTGTTGTCCGGAATACCATTGCCATCTGCGTCTGCATAGATGGCCAGATTTTCCAAATCGAAATTATCCGCATTGGACTGCGCCAGACTCAAGGAAAACGTGTCCGTCCCGTTGCCTGTGTTGGTCAGTGTATGCGGAAAATTGACCAGACCGCCCGCCGACGCATATTTGTTGTTATCAGCGGTCAGTGTCAAGCTGGCGACCTGCTGCACGATGGTGGTGACAATGTTGGAAGTCACCGAGTGAGTCACGCCAGACGCATCGGTGTAGGTGGCTGCGGCCTGGTTGCCGATGGCTGTACCGGCTGGTGTTTGGGTGCCCATAGACGCCTTGAGCGCCGTCACCACGCCCATCAACACCAGAACCAGCAGCAAACCCAACAGCAACACATAAGGACGCCTGAGCGAAACGGTTCGCCGTGTGTGTTTGAACATGGGTGTGCTCCTTTTGAAGCGATTAATCAAACTGCCATGCCGATTTCGACAGAGAGATTAGTTCATGGGCGCCTCCTGTCAGCTGCTTCGCGTCTAGAAGTCCCATTGGGTTTTCCCTGTGCTGTCACTGGCTGGGTGACATTCACAGTGGCCAGCACTTGAACACGCACCGAATACCGCACACTCTGTTTAGCATCCAGTTTGGGCGCGGTCCAACGGATGTATCGGTATTCAGCGGGAGGAATGGGTTCGAGTTTATCCGGATTGGCCGGCGACTTGCGCATCAGCGGCAGTGGTGAGAACGCTTTGCCGTCGATGCTGGCGCTGTCCGCTTTTGGTTTGTCGCTGTTTGGCAGATACGCCATCGCGGTGGGGATCGGTAGAGTATGGGTCAGACTGGTCACCGCAGATTGGCCGGTATTGCGATACGTGGTGGTGTACTGCAGGACCTCGCCCGGCTTGGCGCTTTCAGCGGCAACCAGTATCTCCTTGCCGTCCTTGTCCTTCACCACCTTATGGACCGTAAGCTCTGAAGAGACAGACCCCCAGCTCACAGCAGACAGTCCGCTGAACAGCACACAGCATAACCACGCGAATACCGCTTTGTTTGCGTTTCGCATGAGTAACTCCTTTCATTGCACTACATCTCTCTGCGCCATCACAGAGACTGTTCGTAGAGCGTTTCGACATCACATAGATTACCGGGGAGGATGAGGTTCACATGGTAGCCAGCGGCGCACCTCGGCCCATTTTATACCACATCAGGTTGCAAGATCATATCGCTATCTGTTTCAACCCTACATATGTTCTACCCAATTGTTAACACCGTTACGCTCACAGGAGAACAGAACAAGGTTTGCAGACGCATGTGCTGCCCATGCGGTCGAAACACCACGGGGCCTATCGGCTTCAGGCTCTCCAGATTCCTGGATGTGTCCGGTGCATCGGCAAAGCGCCCCTCAGCGCTGTACCCCGGTCGTCGCCCAAGGAACGGCGCACTGCGTTTCTGGTCGAATCGGTACATCGTGATCCGCGACGCACCGCAAGGCAGACCAAGCAGATCGAGCGCCACACGCACGGGGTTGAAGGTCCGGTTGATGATCACCACGGAGGCTCTTCCCGCCTGTTGAACCACCCCATACACGTCACATCCATCGCAGGATCCGGGCGTGGTGACGGCAGAACAGATGCGTGCTCCAGGCCGAAGACCGGCCCGTTCCTGCAACAGACGCCAGGCAAACCAGATTGGCTGGCCGTAGTACCGGTAGGGAAGCCCGGTTTGAGGATGCGTGGTGCACTCCAATAGACCATACATGTTGTTGGTGGCGAACTTGCACAGGATGTCCGCACAACCTCGGGCGGCGACGCTACATAACACCGCGGCATTCCAAACTCCGCCGAACCAGTTTGTATTGATGTAACAATCGGCTGCCGGATTGTACTCCGGCCAGCGTGGATTCTCGGGGTTGCGTCCATATGCCGACATGGCGGTCAGATCGTACTCGGAATAGACAACACCAATCGGCTTGCCTTGTTTGTTCAGCCTTCGGTCATCCAACACAGCTCGGACACTTTTGCTCCAATTCGCATAATCGCCGACATGTTCCAAGATCCATGACAGGTACTTGGTGTCTTCCATCGTCAGCAGGTGCTGATCAGGTGTGTATCCCAGTTTCCATAGCCGATGGTCACAATTCATGTACCAGTGCATGCTCACGTAATCCAGCAGCTCGGGACCGAAACGGGTAAGGTACGGTTTAACAAAACGCTCTTCCACGCTCCAGCCGGGCCATGTTGCGGGCCCCATCACTCTGGCCGTTCGATCTGCCTGGCGGATGCCCAAAGCGGCCGCATGATGGATATCCACCAGCGGCATCTCCGGCCCCAGCTCATAGATGGTTTCCCAGATCAACCCCTTCATGCCGTGGCTTGCCAGGTGTGATGCCACCGCTCTGGCTATCCGTGTCACGGCCGCCATTTGGTCGCCGTAACCATCGGAGACGCGCGTGCCGTCCAGGTTGTAACGACACCACGAGCGGCCTTGTGTATCATTGGTCACTCCATGAAACCATTTGGGCATCATCGGTTCGTTGTGAATGGATAGGCAGACGATAGGAGTCCAGCCATTGGCCAACAGACGCCGCACCCTGTCGGTGAACCCTGTCTCCAGATCCTTGGGGGTGCAATAGTCCCATCGATAATCGCCTTCATACTCGCCGCATAGCGCGTCCAGTTCCACCGGCATACGCAGATAACGCACTCGCACCTGTTTCAGAAGCCGGATCGACTCGGGATAGGTTATGTCTCCCCATCCCGAGTACCCTGCTCCGAACAGATCCGGTACGCGCCGCCCTGCTGTGCCAAAGGGGATAGTAGCGGTATACAGGTGAGCTGGCGATGCCATGACAGCCTCCAAAGATCACTCGCTATGGAGACAGTGTAACACGAGGGTCTGCACGGCCTGTGTTGCAATCGCGCTACAATGCGTTGGATATCTCAACGCGGGAGCACCTCGCTTTGCATCTGGCATTCTGGATTCTGACTCTGGCAATTCAAGTGATGATGTCTGTATCGGCTCTAGTGCAACTGACGCTTTGCATTGCCGGGATCCGCCTGTTCCGCCGCGGTCATTCGACAGCGGCGCCGGCTTCCCCTCAAGAGGGAGTCACCGTGCTGATCCCTGCAAGGAACGAAGCGGCCGTGTTACAAAGCTGTGTCAACGCCATCCGGACTTCCGATTATGCGGCTTTGTCGATCATCATCGTCGATGACGACTCGACAGACGGTACAGGAGCCATTGCCGATCAGCTCGCCAGGAATTACCCGAACATCCACGTCATTCATCGCACCGGTCGCGCCAACGGCCAAGGCAAAGGCGCAGCTCTAAATACCGCACTTCCGCTTGTACAAACTCCGCTGGTTGCTATATTTGACGCCGACAATCTTCCGGAAACCGGGGCGATTTCTCGATTAGTTTCCGCTGTGATTTCAGACCCGAACGTGGAGGGCGCTGTAGGGCAATTCCGGTGTCGCAACCACGCACATAACATGCTGACACGGCTCATTGACTTGGAAGGAATACTTTTCCAGACATGTGCCCAAGGCGGACATTTCACGTTGTTTGGCGGCGCTTCTCTGACAGGGACCAACTATGTCATCCGAACGGCCTGCCTGAACGAGGTGGGAGGATGGGATCCAGGGGCACTGACCGAGGACTGCGATCTGACAGTACGCCTTGGTCTGCTAGGTCGACGTCTGATATTCGTACCGGAAGCCGTCAGCTGGGAACAAGCGCCACAGACAGTGCCACACTGGCGGAGGCAACGAATACGATGGGCGCGAGGCAATCTGCATGTACTGCAGAAACTGTTACGCTCGCAGTACCCATCCACCCGGCCATGGGCTGTTTGCGAGTGGACAATGTTGCTGACCTTGCCCTATTACTTGCTGGGACTCTTCCTTTTGCTGCATCTGCACTGGATCCTAAGTTACTTCATGCCGATTACTGGGTGGTGGTCCGCCTGGCTGTGGCCTGCGCTGTTTACGATGGTGATGATCCAGATCCAGGCGGTATTAATCACATGCCATACGTGGACACCTGCTCGCGCGCTGACGGGCATTCTGTTTGTACTGGCATATGGTTACGCACGTTCGTTGATCTTGTTGGAAACACTATGTCACGAATACTTGATCCGCCGACCGGCTCATTGGGTCAAGACTCCACGTTACGCGGCTGGTTCAAATTACGACCGGCCAACGGCATAATGCTGTCATGTGAGAGCCGCAGGCGAATGCCGCAGGTGTTTCCAGTGAGTCTTCAGCTGTACAGCCAGTTGCCTGTAGTTGTAGCTGAATATCACACCTGTGATGATCAACAAACCAGGCGTATGCGCTGACAGGAAGATGCCCAGTAATGTCAATACCCCCAGTGCATACCACCCTGCTGGTTTGGCAAACAGCGCATCCAGAAAGCGCTGGTTCAGATACTCTCCAGCTCGCACCGATAACACAGCCAGTATAATCACCGCCGGCCATACAACCAATGCATACCGGATATGCAAGGCCTCGAACAATCGGATCCACAGGATATGCAGGTAAAGGTACGGGAATGAATGACGCCCGACATACAGCACCGTGGGATTGACCAGCCGGCTACCCCATCGGCGCATGATCGAGAAGATGCTACACTGAACAAAAACGGATAGCAGAAAATAACCGACCGGCATCGAGTACTTCTCTGTCCATAGATACATCAGGTCCAGATTTTGGGAGACATGCAACGTAAACACCAGCACGCACAGAAGTCCCATAGCCTGTGTCACCCGGTATACCGCGGTGTCCGAGAGTCGATAGGCGAGATTGCCCAGCATCGGGAAAACCAGCCAGGGAAACAGAGGAAACACCTTCGGATCGGTCACCAGGAACCACTGCCGGAATGGGAAATCGGGGATCCGGGCATTCAGCAGAAAGTGAACCGCTGCACTGCCTGCTGCCACGATGAGGTACCCAATCCAAGCTCGTGTCCATAGCTTTTCAACGGCCACCGTGATCACGATCACCATGGCCAGGTATTGAGGAATGTCGCCTGCCAGTGTATGATGTCCACCCGTGAATTCTGTCAGCAGACCGTGCCAGACATCACCGCGCCACAGAGCGTTGTAAGTTAATCCATAGAACGCGAACAACGCGGCGAACGCCGCAAAATAGCGAAAGGGATACCGCCGCGCTTGCAACGCGTTCACCACACCACTGACCGAAAAGAACAACATGGGTGAAAAACGCGCCACGAAGGTAAGCACGAAAGCGAGAGGAAACAATACGCCGGGGGCATCGACCGATGCATGAGAGATACCCATGCACAGGCATCCTACCCCCTTCATCACGTCCAGTGAAACATCACGCTCCCGCGTAGACATCCTCAGCGGACCATGCGTCGGCAGAATCGCCAGATCTCATCCTGCACAATCCCATGCAACGCCGGCCGTTCGGAGCGCTGCTTGATAGTTGTCCCGGGCCAGTCATGCTCGCTGCGGTGAACCGTCAGCAGCGTGACTCTCGATAACGGCGAGGCGCCCGAATACTCCTCAATCGTAACGCCCCCGTCCTCGGCTTCACGAATAGAGGGAGGTGTCTTGCACTTATTGATGCGCACCCACGCGTCAATGGTATCCTTGACCGTCATCCGTGATATAGGCGGCTTCGGCTGCTTTTTGTAAGGCGTATGCTTATCGTCCTCACCGGCTACGATCATCAGTGGTACAGGCTGAAGCTTACGCAGGTCCTTCATCCATATCGCTTCCGGTGTGCTGGTAACCGCAACAACCGCAGCCAGTTCATCGGGTATCGTCAGCGCCATTTTGTAAGTCATGGTGGCGCCGCTGCTGTATCCTGCCATGTAGATACGACGGGGATCCGTTTGTATCGTGCTTTTCAACACCGCAACCAACCGGGAAAGGAACTTGGTATCATCCAGCAGCCCTTTGTCGGCGTCCGGTACGCCCGGATTCCACCGCTTGTCAGGCCCACCGGCGTCGGGGCAAACGAGCATGTAACCCTCTACCGTAGACTGCTTATCCATCTCTGTTGCTTTAGCCACGGTTTCGCCGTCGGCGCCCAGGCCATGCAGCAGTACCACCAGCGGCAACCCCGTTGGCTTCTCTACATCCTTAGGCACATAAACTCTGTATTGCCGGGTCACGCCATCGATCATCATCGTGCGTACGTACACACCGGGCGCCAGTGTGTTGCGCTGCGCCTGAAGTGTGGACGCACAGCAGACCATCAGGAGCAACGGACAGAGCCGAGCAATACTTAGAGAGGCGACACCTAACGGGCGCTTTGCGCCATGACGATTGGACATGCATCTCCCCCGGAGAGTGATAGTTTGAAGAGTGACCCCCCTAAGGCGGTCACCAACTGATTGGGCCGAGCGAACGAACTCCACTTGCCCCAACGCATCTATTATGCATCGGCTGGCATATCACCGTGCTATAGCGGTCGGGCCAGCGATCAATACGGTATTATCTTGACGTCTGATCGAGATCACCCGCAACGACTCAATCGGGCCGAATACGCAGTATCCGCGTGTCGCTGAAACGCATCGGAAGAACGATCCTGGGGCCACGGCCCAATCGCTCACCCGTCAGTACATCGAACACCGCCGCATTGGCGCCGGTATTCACCGTGATGCGACCGTCTTGTGACGCATGCAACGCCACGAACGGCCCATTGGCGTAGACGTTGCAGTCGGACTCGGTGAACAGATGCACCCCGGACAACTTCGCGGCATATCGCACAAGACATGAAGACAACGCTGGCGGTGCGACAAACCATGAGATGCCGCCATTCCACGGACGATGGGCCACTGCAACCGTTCCATTCGGCCATCGTCCCACTACTTCGGCGCCATCGGCTTCAACGCCGAACAATGGCGTCATCGACTGATTCACACCCAGCATCTCGTCGCCCGGTAATCGCCCATCCAACGCCGCCTGTGCTGTCTCCACACGGACCATTTGCGCCGCGAAACCGGTCAACTCGCGCATCGCATCCAGAGACGGCGTATCTTCATCCAGGTATCCGGGCGCATAGCACCACATGACGCTCCGGCCGCGCGTGGCCTTCAACAGCTGTTGTCGCTCGCTGGCGCTCAGTCTCCAAGCGTTCAGGATGACATACAACTTGGCCTGAACACGCCCCTGTATCACATCATCCAGCAAATACTGTCCATAAGGTGCTCCACAACGCGCCAGCGCCCTCCTTGACTCGCTGATCAGGTTTCGTCCCAGTGCTTCGCCGGCTTCGGTGAGCAGCAATGCGCTTTTCTCATCGATCACCAGAGCGATCTCCGGACGATACGCCTTCCCCTTTGTCAACATGACCTGATCGAGACGCACCAGCCGTTTCATCTGATCCCAATAACCGGGGTGATTGAACCAGCCCGTAGCGCCCAGGTCCATCCACCAGGTGGCAAAGTGACGCAACGATTGCTGAGCCACGTTTCGCTGCAGCAGTTGATTGGTCTGTTCCAATGTGGTCAGCACATGCTCCGCACCGGGGAACAGATCATCCGTCGTGATGTGTGTTCGGGTGTCATCTTCAACAAGCCACATTTTCCCGGCAAGCGATATGCTCTCACCTGCAGTCATACAAGGCCCGCTTTGTCCCCGGCCTCGGTCGAAGTAGGATATGGGCGAGCAGACAATGTCGATATGGGGACAATCCAAAATCCGCTTTAGCGCATAATGACCGGATGAGGCCGGGCCCGTAGACATCGGACCAAACTCGAACAGGTAGCCATAAAATACCAGCACCAGTTTGCGCCCTTGCGTTGCCTGCCTGACCACGCGAGCAAATCCGCACACGCTGTCGGCCATTGCCTGCTGTTGAAACTCGACGAAATCGAGAACCGCGCGCTCAGTCACAGGATCGCGCAGCACACCGCCGGGCGCTTGCCGTCTGGCCTCCTCAGAAGGTGTGACCGCGGTATCCAGCGTGATCAAGGGGTCTCGCCACGCGGTTCTCAGTGCATAGTCATCCCGGTACTTGCGCCTCAACCAGCGCCGGAATGCATCAATGTCACACGGTGCATAGCCATTCAGAGGACGCTCCCAGCTGTACATGTAGAACCACTCACCGGTGTTCTGCCCGTTTGGGTGGTACCCGACAATCCGGTTTCCATATTTGGCCTCCAGATAGCCGATCAACCTGCCGAGGCGTTCAGACGCCTCCTGCTGGAACAGCTCCGAGCTAGGCGACGCCACCCGTTCCTGTCGTACCGGACGCCATTGCATCAGTTCATTCGGGTGCGCCTCCATCCACCAGTCCGGCGCATAGACCGGAATGCGCGGGATCAACAGCACGTCGGGGTTTGCCTGGATGGCCGTCTCGATGACCGAGTCGACACTGCTCCAATCTTCCGGTTCACCCGGTTTGGGCCAAGGGAACGGGATCATGGTGCTGACCATCCGTACACCAGCTTGAGCGGCCAGGCGAACCTGAGGAACGAAAGGCCCCTCAGGCCCGCCCAAAAACACGTAGTGACTTCCTGGCCGATAGAACGCGATATTCAGTTCACGCTTGGACGAAGACCGCGCCCAAAAGGACATGCGATAGGTGCGTCCCTTTTCCAGTGTCAGCGTGGGATGATGGTAAACATGATAATCGGGCCAGTTACCATCCTGCGGTTTCACCAACCGGATCTGAAGCGCATGGCTCCCGTTGCGGCCCGCTCCAGCTGCCACCCGATGTGTCCCCACGGTATTCGCGTTATCCTGAGGCCAGACGCTCCAATGGTGTTCGAATGTGGGATCGCCGGGTTCGAAGCTGTACCGAGGGCAGATCGGTGTACCTGTCTGTACATCCTCGATCCGGATATCGTCCAGAACAATCTCGCCATCGCTGTGACCAAAACGAAAGTGCACAGTGGCGCCCTCATGCACAGATATCAGTGGATTGAAAGTGAACTGGATTTCTCGTGGTTCCGTATCGATGGTGATGGTTCCGGACTGCGGTTGCCCATAAAAGATACGTGCACGTTCCGGTTTTCCATTGATCAGGATCCGGGGGACACCTCGATCAACAGCCACGCGCGCCGTCAGCCCCTCTGCACCGCTTGCCGCCATGCCGACTGCCATCCACAGATACACCCACACGCTGAGCGATCGAACACCGTTCATCATTCCCTACTCCTGTTTTCCGTGCACGCTGATATGCGCCGGATCACCCGGTCCGGCTGTCACGTAGCCACTGCATGCCGTCGGCATACGCTTTGGCCGCCACCTGCAGGTCACGAACCACGGCTGCCCGCACACCTGTCGACAACCGGGGGGCCTGCCATCCCAGATACCGGCTCAATCTGTTGAGATACCGCGCCTCACGGTCAAAGCAGACCCCTGCCCGATCCAGACAGGCACGCCGGTAACCGGTCGAAGGAGCCATACGCAGATAGGCGGACGCATACCGCCGACAAGCCCCATACACCCGCAGACAATACGCGTCACCGTTACCCGGTGTCGACTGGCGGTCCCGAATGTCCTGGATCCAGCGCTCGTAGCAAGCGATGCCCTCCATAAGCACCCACTTTTCTCCATCCGGCTTGGCCCTCACGTAGCCGTGCCGGATCGCCTCTGTAACGGATGCGTCGAACGCCTTCCGCATGTCGACAGGCCGTCGCTTTCGGGTGATCAACACCACGCCCAGTGCGATGTCGGCCGATCCCGGACGGTCCCATGGTTGTTCAGCCAGCGGCCCTGTTGGAGAGGCGTACGTACCCCGACCGAGGAATGTCTGTTTGTCGGCATCATAGCCGGCCACCACATCCCACTCGCAGAACGTAAACGCCTGCCACACCAGCGCCGGGCGGCCGCTGTCGACTTGCCCACGCACACGCTGTATCAGATCGCGTCGGCGGTCTGCATCATCTTTGTCCACAGGAATGGCTTCACATTGGTACCCCAGCGTGTCCAGCAGTCCCGTTACATCCATAGCCACACAACAGGTCGGCGCGCACGGGCAGATCCCCGCCATGCGAAAAGCCGCACCGGAAATACCCTGCACCAGAGCAACCGGCAGTGATTCACCGAGTGTGTTCAGCGCTACGCGTACGCTCTCAAACACGGGATCCACCACTTCATAAGGCGAGACTCGGCTGAGCGCCACACGCGAACCTTCGCGAATAACCGGTATTCCCATCAGCACATCCCCCTGCAGTTGTCACTATATCCGACATGGGATCACATCGATACACCTTCGGGGCAGGATATTTGAACTGGCACGCGGTACATTTATTTACATACAGCATCGCGCCTGTCCCCCTGACATACAGGCAGCATCCGGCACGCACCGTACGGTATGGTTGTACCCATCCGGCTCTTACAGGAGGCATGTATGATGTCTGATGATCGCCACAGATCAGGACACCGCTCATGCGTGCGTGCGTGGATGGCGATGCTGTTGCTGTCCGCTCTGCCAGTTACGCCTCTGCAGGCAGACCAGTCATCCATCACCGCCTCCCCGTTCCCCGTTGCAGCACTTGGCGTTACAGTCATCGCCTTGTTGTTGGTGATATGGCGTCTGCACCGCCAGGTACGTATACATGTAAACCGATTGGAGCAGACGACCTCTGAAAACGCAAAGGCCTTCAGCAGCCTTCAGAACGCTCACCAGTATCTCTCTGTAGAACATGAGGCGTTGCTGGGGTTGTATAAAGGAATAATTTGGCATATGGATCGGAACGGGAATGTATCGTTTATTTCCCGCAACTCCCAAGAGACTGCTTCTGATCATTCTGTCACTGAGAACGCCTTGCGTGTTCATGACCTGTTTGGCGCTACATCGGCTTCCGTGATCGATGCCTGGCTGCAGAAGCTAAATGACGATGGACACATGTCTGATGACGTTACTCTGTTCACCCGGTGTATCGGATCGGATGACATCCGCCAGTATGCCGTTTCCGCTGCTGCCGTTCAGCATCCTACGGAAGGTTTTTTCTATTGGTTTTGTGCTGCTGAAGACGTCACCGAACTCCTGAGGTTGCAGCAGAACGCCATCACCACACAAGCCATGCTCGATCAATCCGAGGAGTTGATCGCTTTATTGTCGGCGGATGGTGTATTGAAGTATGTCAACGCTGCAGCCGCCGAACGACTAGGCTATCAGGCGAATGAACTGATCGGTCGAGATGCTCTTGAACTCATTGATCCGTCCGATCAAAGACGTGCACTGGAACTGATGGCCCGAGTGAACAGACGACAGGATACCCGGATCAACGCGACGCTGCGCGTTAGGCGCGCCGATTGCAGTCTGTGCTATATTGCGATGAACGCCACAGTACTCGATAAACATGCCCCACCACAAACGATCATGATTCATGGACGCGACACCACCGACCTCGCGGAAATTCGCGATGCCTTACGCGACAGCACAGCCAGCCTTGGCGCCACCCTTCAAGCCACAGGAGAAGGCATTATCGCAGCAACGGTGACCGGCCGCATTTTGTTCCTCAACGATCAATTCGCCTCTATGTGGAACCTGCCTGAGCATGTGCGTTCGAACAAAAACAACCTGCATGTCATCCGCTATGTGCTGCCTCAACTGCTCAACCCCTCTGGATTTTTGGACTTGCTTCGTCAGGTAGGTCTGACATCGGATAAGCGCACGGACATCATCGCTTTCAAAGACGGCCGACGCGTCGAGTTCGATACCTATCCGCTTCTCGAACACGACGACACATTGATCGGACGGATCTGGGCTTTTCGCGACGTCACAGATCGCGTTTTGGCGGAAGAAGCATTGCGACACAGCGAGCATCTGCTGCAAGTGTCTCAGCAATTGGCACAGGTGGGCAGTTGGGTGATGGATCATTCAACCCGATACCTGTATTGGACTGAGCAGACATACCGTCTATTCGGTATTGAACGGAACCAATTCAACAACACGTATGAAGCGTTTTTGTCTCTGGTACACCCCGACGATGCGGACGCGGTCGATGACGCATTCACGCGTTCTCTTCTGGATCCTGTTAAATCGTATCAGATCGTTCACCGGGTAATCCGTTATGACACAGGGGAAGTACGTTATCTGGCTGAAACTGGCGTGCACATCGTCGACGATCAAGGCAAGCTGTTGCGCTCTATTGGAGTCGCACAAGATATCACCGAACGGCATCGGCACAGCGAGGTCCTTGCAGCCAGATTGCGACTACATCAGCAGGCCGCCAGCGACACGCTTGACGGCTTCCTGACCGACGTACTGGATGAAGTGGAGCGGTTCACAGAGAGCCGTGTGGCATACTACCACTTCATCGACGAACAAAATCGACAAGTAAAACTGCAGTCATGGTCGACCAATACACTTCAATCATGTGAAGTTCCTGCCTACGATCGCCAGTACCCGTTAGACCGCGCGGGCGTTTGGACTGAATGTTTGCAGGAGCGGCGACCGGTCATTCATAACGATTATCGCAATCTGCCTCACAAGAAAGGCCTGCCTCGAGGTCACACACCGATCATACGGACGCTGTCGGTTCCGATCATTCGGAATGACCGTGTGGTTGGGATCCTGGGTATCGGTAACAGCCCGCGTGACTATACACAGGCCGATGCAGAACTGGTGGCTCAGTTCGCCGATTTCGCATGGGATATTGCGGATCGGATCCAGACAGAACAACAGCTGGCTGCCCAGTTGCAGCGCACGCAGGCGTTGCTCGCCGCCATCCCGGACCTGGTGTTCATCCTATCCCCGGACGGTAGGTTTGTTGACCACAAAGCCGATGATGTCGGACTTCTCTATGCTCCGCCAGCGGATTTTATGGGGCGAGCCATTGACGATGTCCTTCCACTAGATGTTGCCCAGTTGACACACCGCAACATGGATGTAGCCAAACGGACCGGCCTCACCCAGACGTACACGTATCAGTTACACGTCGGGGACGAACTCAAGACATTCGAAGCACGTCTGGCCCCATGCAACAACGGCACATGCTTGGCGATCGTGCGAGACATCACCGACAGAGTGCAGGAGGCTTATGAACGTGAACGGCTGACGGCAGCAATCGATCAGGCGGGCGAAGCGATATTGATTACAGATATCAATGGGGTAATCACCTATGCCAATCCTGCGGTCTATGCCACCTCAGGCTATTCACATGCGGATGTGATCGGCCACACTCCATCCATCTTTCGCAGTGGTGAAACGCCGAACGAAGTCTATCAACAGCTTTGGAACACGATCCTGTCAGGGAATACATGGAAAGGGCGACTTGTCAACCACCGGCGTGACGGCAGCCTGTACACCGAGGATGTCACGATATCTCCGGTGCGCGACAGCAATCAAGCCATTACCCACTTTGTCGCGGTAAAACGGGATATTACCGCTGAACTGCAGATGGAAGAACGATATCAGCATGCCCAACGCTTAGAATCTGTTGGCCGGCTGGCGGGCGGGGTGGCCCACGATTTCAACAATATGCTGGGCGCCATCATCGGGTATGCCGATCTCGCCCTCAAGCGCTCTGATCCCTCTAACCCGCTCTATGCACGCATGGTTTCCATACTCAATACTGCCCGGAGATCTGCCGACCTGACGCGTCAACTGCTTGCATTCGCGCGCAAATCCAGCATAACGCCACAGGTTATTGACCTCAACACTACTATCGAAGGGATGATGAGCATGCTCAGGCGGCTAATCGGTGAGGACATCTCCCTGACATGGAACCCCGAAGCCGGGTTATGGCCGGTCAAGATCGATCCATCACAAGTTGATCAGGTATTGGCCAATCTATGCATCAACGCACGCGACGCCATCACCGGTCCCGGCCAGATCACCATTGCCACACACAACACATCACTCAGCTCATCCAGCCCGCTATGCGTGGATGTCGAACCTGGCGATTATGTGGTGCTGTGTGTAACCGATTCGGGTTGCGGAATGGATGCTGAGACGCAACAACGCATTTTCGAGCCGTTTTTCACAACGAAAGAGAGCGGAAAAGGCACCGGAC
The DNA here is from genome assembly GCA_964650005.1 of uncultured bacterium. Classification (GTDB taxonomy): domain Bacteria; phylum Armatimonadota; class HRBIN16; order HRBIN16; family HRBIN16; genus CAZHSN01. Next base: position 74,393 of record CAZYPZ010000020.1, read on the forward strand.
TCGGTCTTCCGACGGTACACGGGATCGTGCGTCAGAATAATGGGACGATTGTTGTCGACTCGGAGCCCGGCAAAGGATCCCGGTTCTGCGTCTATTTGCCACGCTGTCTTGAGTCAGGTGAAGAACAGATAACCTCCCCCGACGAGGTACGCCAGGGAAAGGGTGAAACCATTCTGCTGGTCGAAGATGAACCGGAGATATTACAGGTCACACGCTCGATGTTGGAGTCCATCGGTTACCAAGTCCTCGCCACGGGATCTCCTGCAGAGGCCATTCAGCTGGCTTCCCGCGAAGACGCCCAAATCGATCTGCTGCTCACCGATGTCGTGATGCCTGATATGAACGGTCGCGCGTTGGCTTTTGAGATTCAACAGCGCCGTCCTGATCTACGGGTCCTCTACATGTCCGGCTACACAGCAGACGTGATCGCTCGACACGGTACTCTGGAGCCAGGCATCGAACTGTTGGAAAAACCGTTTACATTGGTATCGTTATCAAACAAGATCCTGCAGGTTCTGTCACAGCCCCTGCAGAATGGTAAAGATGGGCGGCAACGTTGATCCCACCGCTGCATGCCGTTGTACTACGGGTAAATTGTTGACTTTTTCTATGCACCACACACATACCGCTGTTCTCATGCCGCTGACTGGCAGACATTGTCAGATCTGAGACACTGACACATTCGCCCGTCATGCGGGGTTTCCGGATGGCTTTGACGTTATGCTGAAGCCGTATACTCAACACAAGCTGGCTCTACATGCGCAGTGCACTCGATACGAAGGAAGGGACGAAGTGAGTTATCCGTTTACCGACGCTTTCCACAACATGACCCCAGAAGAACGCGAAGACTACCATCGTACGGTGTTCCTGCAAATGAACACGCCGAAGGCAGCCGCGTTACGTAATGCCTGGTACCGTACTCAGCTGGGCTCTGCCGGCGCGAAGATCTCGATTGGCGCCGGTGTGACGATCGTAAATCCTCAATGGGTGTTCTTGGGTGACGGCGTTTCGATTGAAGATGGCTGTACGCTGATCGCCCGATCCCCGCAGGGCATCACACTCGGTGATGGAACATCGCTCAAGCATCGCGTCTATTTGGATACAGAAAGTGCAGAAGGCCAGATCGTAATCGGCCAACGCGTTTATATAGGAACCGGCTGTTGTTTGCACGGCCACCGGGGATTGTTCATCGGTGACGATACATTGTTGGCTCAATGTATCACGATCACGCCCTATTCCCATCACTTCGACAATCGGGATCAACGGATCATCGAGCAAGGTGGTCACTGCCGTCCATTGACCATAGGACGTGATTGCTATCTCGGTATGGAGGTCTGTGTACTCTACTCCGGCGATATCGGCGACGGCGCCGTCGTGGGAGCTGGTTCGGTGGTCGTGGATCCTGTTCCAGCTTACTCCGTGGCGGTCGGTGTACCCGCACGGGTTATCCGTCAACGCGGCCAAGCCCGTTCCGGTTAAGCGCCTCGAACCCCAGTGCAACAACAAATCAGCCAGACTGTTCGTTGTGGCGACCGTTCATCGGGGACTGATATGCTGAGTGCGTGATCGCACAAACCACACCATGAGACATCGAGGAGGATGCAGAATGGCTCAGGTCAAGATTATGCCCTGTCTGGACATGCAAAATGGACGGGTTGTCAAAGGGGTTCACTTTGTGGATATCCGCGATGCCGGCGATCCGGTGGCCTGTGCACAGGCGTACTGCGCAGCGGGTGCAGATGAACTGGCTTTACTGGATATCACAGCAACCGTTGAGGGCCGGTCGACGATGCTGGATGTCGTATCGAAGGTGGCCGCTGTAACGACGGTGCCGTTCACCGTGGGCGGCGGTATCGGCAGCGTGGAGGCAGCTGAGCGCGTTCTGGCCGCCGGCGCCAACCGCATCTCCACCAGCAGCGCAGCGTTTCGCAACCCATCGGTCATCGAAGAGATGGTACGTCAGTTCGGCTCGGAACGCGTCACGGTGGCGATCGATGTCGACCGAAACGACACGCTGCCTTCCGGGTACGAAGTCTATATTGACGGGGGACGCACGGCCACGGGCTATGACGCGGTGGAGTGGGCCCGTCAAGTCAGCGACATGGGAGCCGGCTGCATCCTGCCGACCAGCAAGGCCGGAGACGGCGCGAGAACCGGCTATGATCTGCCGATCATCCGAAAAATCGCCGAAGTCACCCAAGCACCGGTGGTGGCCTCCGGAGGCGCCGGCGAACTGCGGCACTTTCTGAAGGCGGTACAGGCTGGCGCGACGATACTGCTCGCTGCTTCCGTGTTCCACTTCGGGTTGATCGCCATTCCGGAGCTGAAGACATACCTGCGTAATGAAGGCATCGAGGTAGCCTGACCGCGGCGACCACGCTACCAGACGGGAGGACGGCGCATGCTGCTATACACGTTGAGCAACACAACCGGTCAAGCCGCCTATGATGAAGCGGTGGCGGTCAGCACAATGCAAGGCGTCATGAACCGGCAGGTCCCTCGGTTGTTCGTGCTGAACCGGAGCTATCACCGGCCGGCTTTTTGGCTTGACATTATGAGCCGTGACAAACGCTGGCTGCAGGGTGTTCCGCGCATACCGATCTCTTCGTTTGAACAGTTGTGCCGTCACGCCAAACCCTATCTCAAAGGGATCGTCATCTGGGATCCGGCAGTTCCCGCCACTTTGAATGTCGCCTGCACGGTGGCAGGTGTTCGGGACGCAGTTGTATTCAGTCCCGAAATGGCAGCGCGTTGGACGTCTGCACTACGTTTGCCTGTCATCGAGGATTTTCGTGGCCGTTTTACCGGCAGCGAAACGGGAAGCGCCAAAAACGATGCCTACCGATGGGCCATACGCCAATACTTGGCCAAGGGACTCTGTTCTTCGAAATTGTTGTGCCTTTATCACGATGCCTGGCGTGCCCGTGCATCCGGTGACCTCAGCTACGCGGTTGTTCGCGACTGGCCGGTCAAACGACGTGCCTTTGTGTTTGATTTGTCTCCTTGGGGGGACGAGACACCGGCTGATGACCGGCATCAGAAACTGGGACTGGATCTGGAGACCTACAAGAGCATCCTGTCGCACACACTAAGGCACTCGGCCGGCCGTCATATGACCGAACTCGCAGGTTTCTTCCAGTTTCACAAATACAGTAACATGCCTGACAATCCCAGCCGTCATGATCCAGTACCTACCGAGTGGCAGACCGTCTGGCTGATCAGCCCATACAATTGCTACCAGAATACGGCGACCGAGCTGTGTTACAACCAGTCGTTTCACAGTCATGCTCCGCTCGAGCCATTACGTCAACGCAAACCACCTGCTAGCAGACTGGAACCCAAAGCGTATGTCGCTATCCTCATGGCGGATTACGACTCGGCGTATCCGCTGTATCATTTTCTCCCCGACAAATGGTCCGATCGCCATCGGGGCGCTATACCACTCACATGGGGAGTGAACCCCAATCTGTTGGAGACCTATCCCGATATCATCTCCTGGTACTACGAAACGGCGTCTTCAAACGACTGTTTTGTTGCGGACGCCAGCGCTGCGGGCTATATGAACCCGAACCGGGTCCAAACCAAGTATCTGCCACTGTTTGTGCGCCATAATCAGCGATTTTACCGCATGGCGGACATGTCGATATCGGGCATGGTGCTCGACTGGGATGAGCCGACGGCCGCTGTCAAGAACGCCTTCGCACAATTCTCACCCGGTGGTTTTGCCACCATCGTGATGGATATGCATCACGGAAAAGGAAAACACCCGAAACCTCACGTGTGGAAAGGGATGCCGGTGATGCAACTGCATAACAACGCCGATACTCCTGATCCTGAGGCATCCGCCCGAGCGATGGCCAACACTCTGCGCACATTTCAAGCCGGTCAACCCGGGTTTTACTGTTTCAGGAGAGTCTGGATGTCGCCATCCGATATACGCGCCACCATCAGCGCACTCAGGCGACTCGAACCCGACATGCCCATAGAAATCGTCAGTGTTCCTGTTCTGATGCGGCTCTTCAAAGAGTACATGCGGAAACAAAAGCCTTCAACCAATCAGCAATAGATATGTTTATTTTTATAATATTGCAACAATATTATATAAGTTTGACAACAACTGGAGGATCCTCTAATATGGCATTGGTATCTATTCCACATCGGTCTCAGGACAGCCAATATGCGACACTGTATACACCCAGCCGTCTCTGTGCTCATCAATAAACGAAATCTATCGATAGTGCTCGCGGCAGTCTTCTATTTTAGCCAAATAACTTCCGCAGCACCGCTCACCATCCCCCAAGTCAGTTCATTGGCAGTTGAGCGCAGCCTGAGCATTCAGGCGGCGCGACAACAGGTCAACGTGGCGCGTCACGCGGCGCGCGAGGCATCGGCGCTGGGCTCCGGACGCATCGATCTGGTCGCCGAGTATCACCGGTTAGACGGTCCGCTGCAAACACAAGCTCCGCCCATCACAATCCCTAAGCAGGTACCAGTGTTAGGCGGACAGACGTTTCAGGTGCCTCCGGTGCATGTGGCCCCTGAAGACCTGATCCACCTGAAGGTACAAGCGGGATATCCGCTATACACGGGTGGCGTACTGAGCAGTCTGAATGATCAGGCCCGGGCAGGAGTTAGCGCCTATGAAGCGCTCCAACAGGACGCTACGGACGCGGCCGTATATCAGGCCTGTTCACTTCTGCTGAACGTCGCGCTCACCCAGCAAGTGGTGCAGGTGCAAGAGGCCGCTCTCGAGGCGTATCGCGGACACCTGAATAATGCCCGAAAAGCATTCGAAGCTGGCGCTGTCGCTCAGTACGATGTCATCCGAGCGGAAGCGGCCGTGGCCGAGCAGGAAAGACGGCTAACCGATGCGCGCAACCAGCATGCGCTTGCCTGTGCCGCGCTGCGCGCTTCGTTGAACTGGCCGGATGACCAACCGGTTGTCGCAGCAGCGGACATACCTGTACGAACCGAGCTTCCGACAGCCGATGCTGCGCTCAAGATGGCAGAGGCCCACAACCCGATCCTCAAGGCATTGGAGCACAGGCTGTCTGCCCAGCAGGCCGCAGAGCGATACGTCCGATCCGGCGCCAACCCGCAGATCACCGCAGTCGGTCAGATGCAACTATGGCGCGAAAATTTGGCGCAAACAGATCCCAAGTGGCTGGTTGGGCTTCAGGCATCGGTTGAGGTCTTTGATGGAGGCGTACGAGAAGCGCGGATCGCCCAGAGACGCGATGAACAGGAACGCACGCGTTCCGAACAGCAGCAGACACGCAATCAGATCCGTCTGGCCATCGAGTCCGCCCTGTTGGAGATGGATTCGGCACGCAGCGCATTGGCGTCCGCCCAACAGGCGCTTACGCTCAGCCGGGAGGCGCTCCGACTCGCCACCAGACGGTTTAAAGCCGGAGCGGGAATAAGTCTGGAAGTACTGGACGCCACGGTATCCGTGGCTTCAGCGGAGACGGCCATCAGTCAAGCCCATTGGCAGATGAACCAGGCCTATCTGAAGATGCATCGCTATCTGGGTGACATCGTATCGATTTGCACGGAGTGGACACAATGAAACGCCGAAACCTGCTCAACATGACCGTATTACGCATTGCGGCCGGTGTCGCATTGACGGTTCTCATCGTTATGGCAGCTCTCTGGGGAATTCGATTTGTGCATCGCTCCACGACTCCGGCCGAATCACCGTGGTACACGGTGGAGGGAAGCATCGAAGGAGATACCGTCGATGTCGCTGCCAAGATACCCGGTCGGATTGCCCGTATCGCGGTCGAGGAAGGCGACACCGTATCGGCTGGCGACCCGCTCGTGGTCTTGGAGTCCAAAGAGATCGACGCCAAGTCAGCGCAAGCCCAGGCTATGGTCTCCGCTGCACAGGCCCAGGCTGAGCAAGCACAGATTGCTGCCGATCTGCAGGATCGCTCCGCCCGCGCCCAGATCCGCCAGGCGGAAGCCGGTTTGCAGGCGGCGCGTGCAAAACTGCAGATGGCGTTGAACGGAGCGCGCGCCCAAGAGATCACACAGGCGGAAAAGGCGGTCGAGCAGGCGAATGCCGCTTTCGAGACAGCTGAGAGCGCTTACAACAGAGCACGTGGATTGTTCGAGGAAGGTGTGATCTCACGCCAAAAACAGGAAGAGGTGGAACTTCAATATAGATCAGCCAAGGCGGCAAGAGATGCGGCGGAAGCCAAATTGAGTCTGGTTCGCGAAGGCGCTCGCAAAGAAGAGATCGAGCAGGCTCGCGCCGGGGTTCGTGCCGCCGAAGCCGCACTTCGTCTTGCCAAAGAAGGCCTGTTGCAGGTCGACATCCGCAAACGGGATGCAGTCGCAGCTCAGTTCAAAACGGAAGCCGCACGGGAGCAGGCCGCTGAGGCGGCCGCCTATCAAAATGAGACGGTACTCAAGTCGCCCATTTCAGGCATCATCAGTCAGCTCCTGGTTGACGCCGGAGAACTGGTCTCGCCGGGATATCCGATCCTCTCGGTAGTGCGCAACCGGGACTGGAAAGTCAAAGTGTATGCCGATGAGTCACAGTTCGGCCGCCTGCGACTGAATAACTCCGTGGATGTTGTGGTCCCGGCGCTGAACGATCGGGTGCTGAAGGGGCGGGTTCTAAGAATTTCACCGGCAGCTGATTTTGCGACTCGCAAAGCCACGAACGAGATGAACTCGGTGGACACCCGCTCCATCGAGATTACGGTGCTGATCACCTCACATGACAATGAACTCAGGGACGGCATGACCGCCCGGATCCGTATACCTCGCATCACCTTGGAGCGTCCATGATCCGTAGCGCGTGGTTGACAGCCCGCTTTTCGCTTGGTTGGCTGCGCGCACAGCGCGCGTGGCTGCTCTTGGCGCTGTTCGTTCCGGTGGCGTACGCGCTGCTGTTCAGCGCGGTGTACTTCCAGCGGAAACCATCCCACATTCCTTTTGTCTCAGTCGATAACGATCGGACCGATACGTCTCGGGCAATAATCCGTGCGTTGAACGCCTCTGAATGGCTGGACCATGCGGGAGCGATCGACTCGCCCGATCAGTTTCCCCGCCTGGCGGCCACGCACCGAGCTTATGTGTGTATCACCATCCCCAGCGGTGCTGAACGCGACATCAAACGTGGGCATCCGGTACGTGTGGCCGTGTGGGTGGACGCCAGCAACATATTGATCGGAAACGCGGCCATCAGCGCCGCCAGTACGGTTCTCGGCACGGTCTCGGCATCCATCGATATACGCCGCATGCTTGCACGCAGGCAGACAACCGCTTGGTTGAAACAGGAGCGCGCCCAACCCATAGCCGATGTCTGGCGCAACTGGTATAACCCGGCAATGAACGATAACTATGCCAACTACATGCTGATCGGATTGGTCAGTACGGGATTTCAGCTGCTGAGCGTGCTGCTTGGAATACGCGTAGGAGCCCGCTTTCGTGTGACTCCCCCACTCGATGACAGCTCTTGGGGTGCATCCTTCGGGGCGTTTATCGGCTTGTCGATCGCCTGTTGGATCATTCTGGCCCCCGCCAGTATCGCAGCCGTTTGTTTGACGATCTCCCTGCTCTCCATGCCGTGGGGAAACCTGGGGTGGCTATTGGTGGCGACCGCATTGTTCGCGCTGGTGTGGATCACGGCCGGGGTAATGCTGAGCGCGCTAATGGCCGACACGATCATGGCCATACTGATTATGGTCGTGATTGTCATGCCGTCGCTGCTTCTATCCGGGTACACATGGCCGACGCTGGCCATGCCCCTGTGGCTGCAAATCGTCTCGATGACGCTGCCCATGCACCACTACCTTGAGCTGACGCGTCAGATCATGTTCAAGCAGGCGCCGATCTGGGCCATGATGCCCCATTTACACGTGTTCGCCATATGGCTGTTGATCGCCATGTGTGCCGGCGGTTACGCCTGCAGGCGAATCTTGAAAAATGTCGGAGCGTCGACCCGATGATCAGATGGTTCGCGATTGTACTCGATGAATGGAGCCGGCTGTTGACGAACCGGCGTATCGCAGTACTGGTGCTGGTCGGTCCATTTCTGTACGGTATCCTGTTTGGTGCGGTGTATCAAAGCGGTCGTGTACAGGAGGAGCCCGTCTGCGTGATCGACCATGATCAGACCGCTCTCTCTCGGCGGCTGATCCAGGCGCTCGATGCCTCCGACAGCCTCAGCGTGCACCCGCTAACGCCGCAAACAGACGCATTCCGAAACCAGACATACACCCATCAAACAATTGCCTGCGTGGTGATCCCACCTGACTTTGAACGCATGATCAAACGCGGCCGGCAGGTCAGGGTGCTTGTTCAACTGGACACCAGCAACAACATGACGGCCACCGTTGCCTGGAAGGCCATCAAAACGGTTACGGCAACCCTGGGAGCTGGTGTCGGCATACAGCAATCCATGCGGGCCGGCACGCCGGCGTATACACTTCACCGTGGAGCGAATGCCGTAACCGCACAGATCCGCCCGCTGTTCAACCCGACCTACAACTACGCCTATTTTCTTGTCTACGGTCTGGTCTGCATCGCGTTGCATCAGGTCTGCATGATGAGCGCCGTGCTGTCGTTGGGGCTCCCGCGATCACGTGATTGGAAAAGCTCGCTGATCGCCGAGTGGTCGGCACGCTCCGTGGCGCACACGTTGTTGGCCACACCGCTCGCCTGGTTGGCAATGCTCGTGCCCTTTGGATTGCTGGGTCAGCCGTTTCGGGGAGACTGGCTGCCTGTGATGTTATCGCTGGGTGTGTTCATGGCGCTGAGCGTACAGATGGGATATACGATGCTGGGTCTATGCCGTGGACAAATAGAACTCGCTCTTTTGGGCCTTCTGACGCTGTCGGTGCCTCTTTTCACACTGAGTGGCGCGACATGGCCGGTGTTTGCCATGGCGTCAGCGCTGCAAACGCTTTCGGGATGGCTGCCGCTCACACACATCATCGCATTGGTTCGAACCCAAGGAGTCATCGGGGTATCGCAGGAGTACGGTGTCGTACACCCTGTTCTATTGACCTGGTTGGCCGTCTCGATGCCTCTTGCCATATTGGCTGTGAGGTTTGTACGGATGAGATCACCCATGGAGTAAGCCCCACACAGGTACTAAGCCACTCAGCCGCTAACCATTCGTAATATCATACGCCGAACCTTCAATATCCGGCACGAGGAGTACCCTGTTTTGGCCATTGGTACTCTATCCGCCCAAGTCGATGTACGTGCAGGAAACACACTCCGAAACGGTTAAGTGTTTGGTAATCGACACAGGAGGTTCCGCATGTATCGCAGTATTCGGGAGTTCGGGGTAGATCCCCGTCAGACAGCCGCACGTAACACCCAGCGATTGCAGGCCGCGATCGATTGGGCGGCTCCGCGTGGAGCGGCGCTGTTCGTCGATCCGGCGGATCAGCCCTATATGCTGGATGGCGGTATTATCTTGAAGCAGAACGCGTCGTTGATCGGCGTCCACGGTCCAGTCGGCAGAGGTACCCGACATCCGCAGGCGGAACGACCTGTGGGCTCCGTACTGGCCACGGAGGACACCCAAAAACCGCTGATCACCGTGGAAGGCGCCACACAAATCCGCGGCATTCAGTTCTGGTATCCGGCGCAGTCCCGCACTTCAGCCGCTAAGGTCATAGAATATCCGCCAACCATCAAGGCGTCTTCCACCCATACAGCCCAGGGCGTTACATTGTCTTGCCTCACGTTTTACGGCGAGTTCTTCGCCATGGATTTCAACTGTTCTCCACAGGTGATCTGTGAGCAAGTGCTGTGCGAGCACTGTTATGGGTACCCGCTTAGCGGCCGCTTCATTTCCATCGACTACTGTTACGACATACCGCGTCTGTTACACTGCCATGTCAACCCGGCCAATCGTCGCTTCATCGATGGCGGTTACTCGCGGGAGATTATCGACTCGGTGGCTGCCCGCGACACCTATACGTATTGGATAGACCACACAGACAACGCCCAGTTGATGGATGTTTTTACATTCGGCGTTCACGGTGGCATCTGGCTCGGCCCGGCCACATATGGCCAGTTGACCAACTTCAATCTGGATTGCGTAACCATCGGCGTCTACAAGAACGGTGACAGCACGTTCAACCGTAACTGGCAGATTGCCCAAGGTTCGATCATCGCCAATGTCGGTAAATCCATCGAAGAGATCCACCCGTTCGTCATATCGGGACAAGGGCATACATCGTTGACCGGCGTGGAGTCGTTTTCCGGACCGAACGGAGCCATCACGGCGATCGGCTCTTCATACGACTTCATGCTTGTCCAGGGAGACCGCACCTGCACCGTCAGTCTGTTTGGATGCCGCATGCGGAACTACAAAGCATCCGACCCGCTGACCGTCCTCAATCCGAAGGCCATCGTTCAAGCGGTCGCCTGTATCGACCATTCCGAACGACCTTATAACCGAATGCCCTAAACGCCCCCGGTAGGTCGACAGGCCGCTGAGCTGATCAAGGGACGTCCAATACAGAGCGCACAGCGGCCAGCAACTGGTGCATGGTAAACGGTTTCTGAAGGAACCGGACGCCTGCCTCCAGCAAGCGATCGTGGTCTATGATGTCGGACGTGTAACCGGACATGAACAGGTGCTTCGCGTTGGGCGCTAACGCGGTAATGTAATGCGCCAGGTCATGCCCGTTCATCTCAGGCATCACCACGTCGGTTATCAATAGGTCGATATCTGCCCCGTGTTCTGTGGCCAGCTCGACCGCTTCAGCCGGCGTTCCCGCAGCCAACACCACATAGCCATAGGCCTCAAGTACTTCTCGTCCCAACTGAAGGATTGAGGCCTCATCTTCCACAAGCAATATGGTTTCTTGGCCACCAGATACTGCTGACATGGTTTCAGCCGAAGCGGGTGCACCGTCATTAGTGTCCAGGTAACGGGGTATGAATACGCGGAAAATCGAACCGTGCCCCAGTTCGCTGTACACACGGATAAAGCCCTGATTCTGGCGCACGATACCATATACCCGGATTATTCATGAATTTGCCAGACTTCGCCGGTTGACATGCGG
>CAZYPZ010000021.1:0-80365 GCA_964650005.1 uncultured bacterium
GATGTAGTCTACTTGAGACGATGGAGAATCTCCAAATTCGACAGGCTCAACACAATGCCTGCATGGTAGAACAACACCGCAAGAACCGCCACGGCGCGCAATCCATCAACATCGGGGCGATACTTCAGTACACTCATCTGTTCGCGCCCATCGGATGACGACGTTCTCCGCCGTTTTTTTGGATAGAACCGCGAGGAAAAGAGGTCTGCGTTACGGTTTCTTGATCGGCATAGGCCTCAAGTGACTCTGCGTACTTATGTCGCTCTGCCTTCCGTGCATGACGGGCTGTCTTGTACGTGGCGCCTGCGCAGGTAACGTCACTGCATACCAACCGGTTGATCATCATGGACCTCTGCTGAGGTGTAACGTACCTGTGGTCGATGGTAAGACCTTTTTCATTTATCAGTTTACATCAGCCAGGCTTGGAGAACAGTACCATATACCAAATGTTGTTTGAAAATACCATACAAATTCACACATCTTTGCATGCGCTGGCGATGAAACCATACACGGTCATAATCGTATTTGGAATCCTTGGCTCGTTCCTCAACATTGGACCGTGACCTAGTTCCCCGAACCACTCAAAAAACAAAAGCGCCGGAGCGTATTCGCTCCGGCGTCTGACGGTGCGGCCGACGGGTTGTGTCAGCCTTTACCGGCTACCAGCGACTGCTGCGTCCGCTGCCGCCACCGCGTTGCTGCTGGAAGCAGTCAGAGCAGTACACCGGCTTGCCGCCACTGGGCTGGAACGGAACCTGGCAGTTTTTGCCGCAGGCAGAACAGACGGCCGAGAACATCTCGCGTGAACCGCCGCCACGGGACCCCATTCCGCCGCCATTACCGGACGCCTTGCGGGCGGCGCGGCAATCGGGACAACGGCTGGGGCTGTTGGTGAATCCCTTCTCCGCATGGAACTCCTGCTCGCCAGCGGTGAACGTGAATGTCCGATCGCAATCGCGACAGGTAAGGGATTTGTCAGTGTAGCGCATGTGTACTCCTTAGTACAGACGGGCCGGAGGGAAACGTGATTGGGGAGCACAGGGATAACGCAAGCGCGTGAACTGAGCGACGCCAAACCAGCGGGACCAACGGCGATGGTGAGACGATAAGCGACTCACTATTGAATATTATACCGCACTCTGTGTGTCATGGCAACTGCCACTCGACTCATGTGCGATATACAGCGCACCACAGGCGTTAACCAGCGGGGCGCTGGTACTGCCGGCCCATAAAAGGACCGGCAGCCCGACACGACAGATGATTACCAGCGATTGCTGCGGCCGCCGCCACCGCCACGCTGCTGCTGGAAGCAGTCGGAGCAGTAAACCGGTTTCCCTCCGGTCGGCTGGAACGGCACCTGACAGTTCTTGCCGCACTGGGAACAGACTGCCGAAAACATTTCACGGCCGCCGCTCCGTGATCCCTGCCCACCATTCTGAGCCTTGCGTGTCGCCCGGCACTCGGGGCATCGGCTGGGATTGTTCGTGAAGCCCTTCTCCGCGTGGAACTCCTGCTCACCAGCGGTGAAGATGAACGACTGACCGCAATCGCGGCAGGTCAGCGTTTTGTCGGTGTAGCGCATATGCACTCCTTACTGAAGTTGGGGCCGCTAGGGAATCGTGATTGGGGGAGCTCAGGCGAAGCGCAAGCGCGTGAACCGGGCGACGCCAAACCAACGGGACCAAGCGGTACTTTCTGGAACGACATCCGTTCCTTGCTATGAGTATAGCAACCCACCCATAGGCGCGCAACCCTGTTTTGACGCTTTTTTAGGTATTTTTCAGGTTGGTTTTCAGTTGCGATCGCTCCCGTGACGCAACGCGACGGTCAGAATGAACGCCATGAAGCCAAACACGGCAGCCATGGCGTACAGTCCAAGTTGCGGAGCCACCCTGTCCAACGCCAAGCCAAGAACCCACGGAAATATCGCTCCTCCTACATTGCCGCTTGTCATCAACACCGCCACCACTGCACCGGACCGTCCGGGCCGATGCCTGTTGCCCAAGGCCACAATAGAGGGCCAAAATGCACAAAATCCAAATCCCACCAGCCCTGCGCCAGCAACCACCCGCCACGGACCTGCCGGCAGGAGCAGCAAAACATACGCGAAAGCGGAGATCCAGATGCAGAGGCGCAACAGTGAATCTGTGCCCAACATCCCGCCAAGCGATGCCACTATCACCCGCCCGATACCCATACCCATCCAGAACAAAGCAGCGGTCAACATCGCCTGCGCGCGCGTAAACTGATACAGATCCTTCCCTATCGCCCCTATCCAAGCCGCCATGCTGATTTCGGTGCCGACATAGATGCCGATGGCAATGGCCAGCAAAAGGAAATAACGATCCCACAACCGTGCACGAGCCGGTGCGGTATGGGACACTTCTGCGCCGGATTGTTTGACGTGCAGTGACAATCCCATCACCACACCCGCCAGCGCCATCGCCGCCAGAACGATGTAACTGGCCCGCCAGGATGCAGACAGCCCGGGCGCCAGCGCACTCGCGGTAAGTGCCGCCGCGGCGCCAAAACTGAAAGTCGATTGCAGCAGGTTCAGATTGCGCACCGTACGCGCCGGATTCAGGTCCGCGACAAACGCTATACCGATGGCTCCCCACGCCGCGCCAAACGTACTCGCCAGCACAACCGCCAAAGCCACTGTCAGAAACGACACCGCCTGAGACAACAGCAGGTATCCCGCACAAACGATGAGTCCGATAATCAGGTACATCCGACGCTTGCCGAACCGGTCCGCCCAGAAACCGACGATGGGGCCGATTACCCAGGAACTGGCGTACATGATCGTAAACACCACGCTCAGATCTCCTCGGCGCATGCCCAGTTCCGAAGCGATGTCCGGCAATACGGGTCCCAGCAACCCGACCCCGGCGCCGCTGAGCAACACCGGCATCGCACAGGCCAGTACCGCCCACAGTGTGCGCATACGACGCTGTGTTGAGTCAGTCATGATGCCCGCGGTCTCTGGAACAACTGTGCATTGCGACCTCCGGCGTCCTGCAGGGATTGTGTGTGTTTACGATGAACAGCATACCGAATATCTCCACAACCGGCATCCATGCAGATTGGAGATCATGATGCAACGCCCGCATACACCGGCCGATAGCCCCATGCGCCTACACGTCGACAACCGCAGTCTCTTGATCGATGGCTCCCAAGGTTTGCTATGCGGCGACTCGGTGACTCACGGATGGATGGAACTCGGCGCTGACTGGAATGCACAGGCCTATCTGCAAGCACTCCGTCAGGCCGGCGCCAATGCGGTAATGATCTGGGCGTATATCGGCATTACCGATCAGGTTTCCGATCATCGTGTCGGAATCCGAACTACCCCCTATTGGCCATGGAAATACATGGATGGCCGGTTCCGTCCTGAGGAACCGGATACGCGATATGACAGCGCGCTGCGGAGATTCCTGACGCTGGCGGCGGCAAACAACCTGGCGGTAATCGTGACCATTCACGATGGTTGGACCAAAACGCGATTTGCCGGCCATCCGTGCAACCGTGCCCTAGGCGGTTTTCTGACGCGTAAAGAGGATTACGTGCAGCTGCAGCGTCCGGGTGTGCCGTTAAAACAACCGCCGGACCCCACGGCGCCGCCCATCGCTCATCATCAATTTGTGCTCGAGCAGTTCACCAAACGCGTCTGCCGCGCGGCCAACGGCATGCAACATGTGATTTTCGAAATACTGAACGAAGGCGAATGGTATCCCCGTGAAGCATGTATTCGTTTCAATGATCACTTCGCGCGGTTTGTCCGGGCACACGGTCCTTGGCCCATCATGATCAATCATCCGGCATTTCAGAAAAGCGACATACCCGACCTGATATCCGTCCACACGCCATTGTGTGACAACACGTGCACGGCTTTGAGCGCGTGGGCGGAACATACGCGCATGCGCCGGGCTTCCGACCATCCGGTGGTGCTTTCGGAAACTGTACCGGAGTATGCCGGTGGTGAAACCGAATTGAGACAACTCGCCCGCTTGGCCTGGGGAGCCGCACTGGCAGGCAGTCATCTGCTGCTTCAGAACGATTGTTCGTTTGGATGGCATCCCGGTGTCGCCATGGCGGCAAAACGGAAGAACGCCTTCCCGGTGTACCGTCTGGAAGGCGCGATCCGGCGCATCTTAGCCGAAGCCACCGGTCGTGCTGCAGGACCAGCCCCGGAGTTGTGCGACCCGCCAACTCCCATGTATGCCTTGAAAGATCGATCCCATATCTGGGCATATCGGGAAGCCGGCGCATCGAAGCCGATGTGGCGAATTGAGGGACGGTATGACTGCACACTGCATGACGCCCTCACAGGTGACATCCTGTGGCAGGGCGCTCTGACTTTACCAGATAACCCGCTACCCCGGATATCCGCGGACGCGGTATGTGTTCTCACCCGAATAGGCGCTGTGTAATGCCAAGTACGGCATGCCACAATATCGATGACCGGTGTTACGGTTGCCGCTTTACCCGCTTTTATCCCTCGTGTCGAGAGGTTCCGGTATGCGTATATTGATCTCGCGGCTCTGGCCTGGAATCGCTTTGATTGTGCTGGCTTCCATGGTGCTGCTGATCGCCGACAGCCGTTCTCGGCGCGCGGAGCGGCCGATCCCTGTTGTGGCGACATACCAGCACACCACCCACCCCGTGCTTGACTCCGCCGTACAAGGTTGCCTTCACGCGCTGTCGGATCGGGGCCTGCGCCAAGGCACACACATACAGATTGAACGCTACAATGCCCACGGCGATATGGCGCTGGCGAACACCATTGCACGGACCATCCTGGACAGACATCCCGCAGTGGTGATCACCGTCAGTACTCCCTCCCTGCAGACGATGGCAGCGGCCAACTCCACGGGCCGAATCAAGCACGTGTTCGGTGTAGTCACCGACCCGTACGCGGCTGGAGTGGGCATTACAGGCTCCGGCGCCAGCCAACACCCTGCCTGGCTGACGGGCATCGGATCTTTCCAGCCGGTCCGTCAGGCCATCCGACTGGCCTGCAGGCTCAACAGCCGATTGGAGTCTATCGGCGTAGTCTGGGATCCCACGGAATCAAACTCGGCAGCCTGTGTGAAAGTGGCGCGTGATGAGTGCCGCCGGCAAGGCATTCAACTGGTGGAAGTCACCGTCAGCAACAGTAATGACGTGGCCGAGGCCACCCGTGCGCTTGTGTCTCGACGGGTTGAAGCCATTCTGGTTGGCGGCGACAACACGGTGGAAGCCAGCATCGAACAGATGTGCGGTATCGCCAAACAGGCCGGTATACCGGTGTTTGGCACGTCATCCCATCACGCAGGTGTCGGGGCGCTGTTCGGGCTGGGCGCCGACTATTATCAGGTCGGGCGTTTGACAGGCGAACTGGCCGCCCGAGTTCTTTCTGGTGAAGACCCTGCCACGATCGGGGTTGAAGACAAAATGCCGGAGCAGTTGGCCCTGAATGAATCGGTGGCAAAATACATTTCCGACCGCTGGACCATACCTGATCGCATCCGCGACTCCGCAGCCATTCTGTATGACGCTTCGGGAGCGCTGATACGTTCACCCAAACGCATACAGGTCAGATTAGCCGGATCGCCCACAATCGTTGTGATCGATTATGTGGACTCGATCCCCGTCGAGGAGTCCTGGTCGGGGATGGTAGATGAATGGAAACTGATGGGATTACGGGACGGTGAGCACTTCCGCCTGATCCACCTTCGGGCGCAAGGTGATCTGATGACGCTTAACAACATGGTGGATGACGCACGAACCAGCAAACCCGACTTGATCATCGTCACCACAACACCCGGGTTGCAGTCCGTGCTACGTCGGATCACCGATATACCGGTGGTGTTCGGCGTCGTGGGCGATCCGATTGTAGCGGGAGCCGGAAAAAACAGCACCTCTCATGCGCCCAATGTGACCGGTGTAAGTGTGATGAACAACTTCGCCAATGTATTGGAGCTTGTACAGGAGTGCCTGCCCTCTGTACGCACGGTTGGCACACTCTACACGCCCACAGAAGCCAATTCGGTGCGTTTTGTGGACGTACTGTCAACGGAATGCGCCCAAAAGGGTGTGAAGCTGATCACATTACCCGTTCAGAACGCCTCTGAGGTACCAAAGGCCGCCTTGGCGCTTGCAGCGCGTAATCCCGACGCGATCGTACAGATATCAGACAACGTAAACAGTTCGGCATTCAGCGGCATATCCGCGGCTGCATGGCGACAGCGTATCCCTCTATTCGGCACGGTACCGGGAACGGTCACCAAGTCCGGTGCGGCGGCGGCACTTGCGGTGGACTTCGAGTCGGCCGGACGTCTGACAGCACAATTGGCGGTGCGCGTACTGCAGGGTGAGCAGCCCCGCTTCATCCCTTTCCATCCGGTGGAGAAGGAGCGCCTGTTGGTAAACCTGAGCAACGCGTCCAAATGCGGCTTGCACATACCCGATTCCGTGCTGAAGCGTGCTGATACTGTAATCGAATGATGCAGGAAGGTTATCGGTGAAACAATGCCGTATTTGGAAAACGTGATGAGATGTCTCACTGAGGTGTTCACCGGATGAAAGTGTTACTGCAACGCCTGGCCCCCGGTATCGGCCTGATCCTGATCGCATCATTGGTGCTGGTGCTGGCCGATCTCAATACGCGTCACACCTCACGACAGGCGCCTCGCGTCGCCATCTATCAGTTTGCGACGCGATCTGCCCTCGACGACTCCGTGTACGGCTGCCTACAGGCCTTTGCTGAAGCCGGCTTGGTCCAAGGCAAACACTTCCAGCTGACACGATACAACCCGGAGGGCGACCTGCCCACGGCGAATGCCATCGCCCGGGCCATCATTGATGACGGAAACGACCTGGTCATCACGTTCAGCACTCCCGCCCTTCAGACGATGGCATCTGCCAATGCGGCCGGTAAGATTGTCCATATATTCGGCGCAGTAACCGATCCGTACAGTGCGGACGCAGGTATTTCAGGACCGGGTCCCGATCAGCATCCGACATGGATGACAGGCATCGGTACATTCCAACCCGTGCGTGATGTGTTCAGATTGGCTCGGGAAGCCAACCCGGATCTCAAAGTGGTTGGCGTAGTTTGGGACCCCAAAGAGGCTTGTTCCGAGGCCTGTGTAACGATCGCTCGCGAGCAGTGCCGCAAGTACGGGATCAGACTCCTGGAAGCCCATGTCGACAATAGCGCGGGGGTCTTGGAAGCGGCCCGTTCACTGACGGCAAGAGGTGTGGAAGCGCTGTGGGTGGGCGGTGATAACACGGTGGAAGCATCTGTGGAGTCCATCGTATCCGCGGCAACGGCCGCCGGCATTCCCGTGTTTACGAATGCGCCTGCACACAGCAAAACCGGCGCGTTGATCAATCTGGGCGCCAATTACAGGGAAGTGGGGCGCCTTGTCGGCCAAATGGCAGTACGCGTGCTGAAAGGCGAGGATCCCGCCAAGATGGCCGTAGTTGACCGAGTCCCCCGCCAGCTGGCCATCAACCTGGTGACGTTGAAGGGATTGAAAGGTGGATGGCGCGTACCCCAAGACATGCAAGATCGAGCGGCCATCTTGTATGACACCGATGGCAAGCTCGTCCGACAGCCGGAACCGAATAAAGTGCGGTTTGCGGGAAAACCCAAAGTCGTGATGGTGGATTACTCCGAGTCGATCACGGTGGAAGAGTATTGGGAAGGTTTTCAGGCCCAGTTGCACGATATGGGCATTGACATCGAGAAGGACATTCTGTTGAAACGCCATTGTGCTCAAGGTGACATGGCAACGCTCAATACCATTATCGATGAAGCGAAATCACTCTCGCCGGATGTTGTTGTGGTCACCTCGACCCCTGCTCTAAACGCATCTGTTGGCAAACTGCACGACATTCCGGTTGTGTTCGGTGTTGTCGCCGATCCGATCGCTGCGGGAGCAGGCACATCCGAGGATGAACACGCCCCGAATATCACCGGCGCGAGTACAATGAGTGATTTTGAAGGCATGCTTCGGGTCGTCAAAGAATGCCTCCCTTCGGTAAAGACAGTGGGCACCGTGTTCACCCCGTCCGAGTCCAATTCGGTTCTCTATGTCAAACGACTTGAAGCCACCTGTCGGGAACAGGGTATTCGACTGATCACGGTACCTGCCAACTCCACATCCGAGGTATCCGAAGCCGCATTGGCGCTGGCAGCAAAGCGCCCTGACGCAATCACCCAGATATCCGACAATGTCTGTAACGCATCGTTTAACGTCATCGCGGCAGCTGCACAGCGTTACAAGGTTCCGCTGTTCGGGTTCGTTTCCAGCACGGTCAAAAAGGGCGCGCTGGCCGCTGTTGCGATCGATTACCAGGAAAATGGACGCCTGGTCGCACAGATGGTGGTCCGAATTCTACAAGGAGAGCAGCCGAAACACATGCCGTTCCGTCCGACTCACAAGACGCGTATGCTCGTGAACCCCCGAGCAGCGGCATCCTTTGGTGTGACCATCCCTGAGTCGGTCATCAAACGGGCCGAGAAGGTGGTGAATTAATGGATATCTCACGCACACTCCTGAATGGTGTATTGACCCTGCACGTGTCCGGAAGGCTGGACGCGTTCTGGGCGGATACACTGATGGCCGACATCGATCAGGCGCTGCGCGATGGCAGCCATCAGATCCTGCTGGACCTCGAGCGCGTCGATTTCATCAGTTCAACCGGTCTGCGTGTTCTGCTGATGGCGCATCAGCGCCTGCGCGAGATCGGCGGCGCATTGGGTGTATCCGCGGCATCCGAAGCGGTGCGGACGGTGATGGACATGGCTGGACTGACCGAGATGCACCAGTCTTCAGCGCCCCAAGAGACCGGTGCGATCTTCACCCAATCCGAAACGATGGGAATGAAAACCCTGACGTCTGTTGTGGATGACAAGGCGACGATGCATTTGATGCCGTTCATACGGCCGAACTGGCTGCAGTCTCCCGAGGTTTCGCCCGATCGCATATACGCCGCCGAGCCAACGTTGACCGCACTGGGAGTGGGCATTCTTGGTGACTCACGGTATGACACTGGGTCCATGTCGCCCGGTGAAACGCTGTGTGTCTGCGGTGCAGTGCTGTCGTCTCCGTCACGACCTCTCGCGGCGCCAGACATCCTGCTGGCCGAGCAGACCTATACGCCGCCGTTTTCACTGCTCACCGGCATAGCCTGGCAAGGCCGGTATTCGCATGTGATGGCGTTTCGTCCCGGTGATCGCGACAACGCCACACTCAGCGCACTGGCATCCAGTGTGCTGCAACAGGCGGACACACCGGCAGTAGTGCTGGTGATGATCGCCGAAACGGCCGGGCTGGTGGGCGCATGCGTAACCCAATGGCCGCCTGTTCCTGCCAACAGCCACAGCAAAGCGGATGCGTTCCGACAGTGGATATCGTTTACGCCAGAACCGGCACATGCACAGGCGTTAACGGTCTGCGTCGGCCTGTTCAGCCGGCAACCCCACCCGGGTCTGCAGGTTCACGACGCCACCGCGCCTGTATACGGCCATTGTCATGCGGGCGTGTTCAGTGCGCGCGCCATCCCCGCCGACGCGCCTCCTCTGGACGCTTGGCTGCATGAGATCTGCTTAGAACAACGCTTGCAGGCTGTATTGCATCTATACCACGATGACCGTGAGTTCGATGGCGCCGGTCAGTCTGAATTTCACCGCGGCTTCATCTGGTACACGCCACTGACATACATCCCGGAGGCTGCGCTATGAACCTGCTGATCGGCACACTTACCATCGCGTTCATCCTGGCGTTGTTGGCGCTGGGTGTATTTCTATCGTTCAAGGTTCTTGACTTTCCAGATATCACCGTTGACGGCTCGATCACGTTCGGAGCAGCCGTGGCGGCGGTGATGATCATCCATCATCAGTCTCCCGTCTTGGCGTGTCTGGCCGGAGCGCTGGCTGGCGCCGCTGCAGGCGTGGTAACCGGCGTACTGCACACACATTTCCGCATCCACGGATTGCTTGCGGGCATTCTGGTGATGACCGCGTTGTATTCGATCAATCTGCATGTGATGGGCAGCAGCAACATCCCGCTGATGTCGGTCTCCACGGTGTTCGGCGGTCCGGCCTCGGCATCCTCTGAGTCGGGAATGATGAATATCTTCGGCTGGGATGTAGCCCGTCGAGACCTGCGTGCATTGGGGCTGGCAGCACTTCTATGCGTGTTGATTGGGCTGGCGTTGTACGCGTTTCTGCGAACGCGGGCGGGGTCAGCGATGCGCGCTACGGGTGAGAATGCACAGATGATGCGTGCGCTGGCGGTGAACACTTCATCCATGATGGTGCTCGGGTTGACCATCAGCAATGGATTGGTCGGCTTGTCCGGCGCGTTGCTGGCCCAGTACCAGGGCTTTGCGGACCTGCAGATGGGCATCGGGATGGTGGTCTGGGGGTTGGCAAGCGTGATCATCGGGGAATCGCTGGTTCGGTCCAAAAAACCCGGTCTGGCGCTGACCGGCAGTGTGATCGGTGCACTGGTATTCCGGTTGATGGTATCCATTGCGTTGCGCTTCGGACTCAACCCGAACGACCTGAAGTTGATCACATCGGTGTTTGTGTTCCTCGCCTTGACAGCTCCGTATTTCACACAACACCTGCGTCGACCCTGGAAGGGAGCGACTCATCATGCTTGAGATCATCGGTGTACGCCATCGGTTCTCTCCGAACACACCTCACGAAGTGCTCGCACTGGACGGCGTGACGCTCACCATTGAGCAGGGATCGTTTGTCCAGATAGTCGGCACCAATGGATCCGGTAAATCAACCCTGCTGAACGCCGTCGCCGGCACATTCATCGCAGACGAAGGCCGGTTGACCCTGGATGGACGCGACATCACCCGCCTTCCGGAACACGCACGGGCGCGTTTCATCGGACGTGTCTTTCAGAACCCGTTCAGCGGCACCGCTCCTGGCATGACGGTGATGGAGAATCTGGCGCTGGCAGCAGGCCGTGGCGCCCGATTGTCGTTGTACCCGTTGACCCCGCGTGCGATACGTCAGGAGATCGGTGATCGCGTACGCGCCTTGGGCATGGGACTGGAGGACCGACTGAACAACGACATTGGCACGCTATCAGGGGGACAGCGCCAAGCGTTGACACTGCTGATGGCAGCCTGGAGCCGTCCCCGGCTGCTGCTGCTCGATGAGCACACCGCGGCGCTCGATCCCAGGAGCGCCGAACAGGTTATCCGAATTACACGCCAGATAGTCGCCGAAAATCGCCTCACAACGCTGATGGTTACTCATTCCATGCAGCAAGCGGTCACATTGGGCGACCGCGTGATCATGATGCATGCCGGACGGGTGGCTTATGACGACGCGGGACAGGCCCGCAAACGATTACGCGTCGATACGTTGTTGGATCGCTTTGAAGAGCTGCGCCGACGCGACCGGCTGGATGAACCTGCAGCGGACATGCTGATGCGCATGTACGCCTGAGATGACCGTCCAGTAGGTCTCGTGTATAATCGGCTGTACCTCGTGTATAACGACACTCGGAGGTGTATATGAAGTCGGCAACACGCTATCTATGGATGAACACATCCCGTCCCCGCGAACTGGTGAACATCACCCGTGAGTGCGCAGACTTGGTCGCGGAAAGCGGCATTCAGGAAGGTATGCTGCTGGTCTCGGCGATGCACATCACCGCAGGCATCTGGGTTAACGACAATGAACCGGGGATCCATCAGGACGCCATGGAAATGCTGGAAAGACTGGCGCCCAAAGGGCCTGATTATCGGCACCATCGGACCGGCGAAGACAACGGAGACGCCCACCTGAAGAACCTGCTGATGCATCATCAGGCAATCATTCCCGTAACCGATGGCGCACTGGATCTGGGGCCATGGCAAACCATCTTCTACGCGGAGTTCGATGGTCAACGGCGGAAACGGGTGGTACTGAAAGTTATCGGCGAATAGACGAAGAAGGCTACAACAGCCCTAGGGCGGCGATCGTTCTCGAACTCCATCGCCCGTATCCGCCTGTGCACAGCGCATCTTATGGGCGCGAAGCGTTCAAAGCCGCTTACTGGACCGTTGGGACACCGTGCGGACAGCGTGAGTTCGTTACCAGCAATCCGCCCATATGTATGGTGTGGCCGAGCAACCGGCAACTGTTGCTTCTGAATGTGGACGGCAACCGATAACAAGATCCCCGACACAGAGGCCTTGCACCGCCCCTCGTGCCTCCACCTGCATTGCGTGATCTGCGGAGGAATATGAGGCATCAGACCGCGCCGGTGTGGCATGCATGCATCTGTTGCGTTACAATATCTTGGACTTATCACGTGACACAACACATACAAGGCCGTATTTCAGCGGCACGAAGGGAGATATCACACACAGATGGCTCTGACCAAAGAGACCAAAGAGCAGATCATCGCTCGTTTCGCCCAGCACGAAGGCGACACCGGCTCTTCCGAAGTGCAGGTTGCCCTGCTGACCAGCCGGATTTCGCATCTGACAGAACACCTGCGACAGCACAAGCATGACTACGCCACGCGTCGCGGATTGATGATGCTGGTTGGCGAACGCAAGCGTTTGCTGGACTATGTGGCGCGCAAAGACATTCAGCGGTACCGGTCACTCGTCAGTGCGCTCGGCATCCGCGCCAAACAATAATTAAAGGGGATCGAATGATACATACTGTACAGGTCAGCCTTGCGGGGCAGACCGTGGAGATCGAGACCGGTCGTGTCGCTCGACAGGCCGGCGGTGCCGTGCTGGTAAAATACGGCGATACCATCGTCCTGTGTACCGCGACCATGAGCCGCGAAGCACGCGCCGACATCGACTTCTTCCCGCTGACATGCGACTACGAAGAGCGCAAGTACGCAGTAGGAAAAATCCCCGGCGGATTCATGAAGCGTGGCGGCAAGCCCAGCGAGAAAGCGATCCTCACGTCCCGTCTCATTGACCGGCCGATCCGGCCTCTGTTCCCCAGCGGCATGCGCAACGACGTGCAGGTAATCTGCATGCCGTTGTCGATGGACCATGACCATTTGCCTGACGTCATGGCGGTTACCGGCGCATCGGCAGCACTGACCATCTCGAACATTCCGTTCAATGGGCCGATCGGGGCCGTGCGCGTGGGATACATCGACAACGAGTTCGTGATCAATCCCACGTTCGATCAGTTGAGCGTCTCTGCACTGGATCTGGTTGTAGCCGCCACGCGCGATGACGTGATCATGGTCGAAGCCGGAGCATCCGAAGTGTCAGAGGCGCTGATCCTCGAGGCGCTCACGTTCGCTCAGGAGGCGATCCGCCCGCTGTGCGACGCTCAAGAGGAACTCGCCCGCCTGGTGGGCACCGTCAAGGCTGAGGTGCCAATCCACCATGTCAAGACCGAAATACTTGAAGCCCTGCGCAGCCGGTATGCGGACTCCATCTTGGAAGCGATCCAGGACCCGGACAAATCATCCCGTGAAGCGGGCATCAGCCTGCTCAAGGAACAGATTGTGGCCGAGATGGCGGACTCCTATCCGAACGATATCGCCGATTTGAAAGAGGCTGCCGAAAAGGTTGTCAAGGAACAAATCCGGCGGCTGATCCTGGAGCGAGGCATACGACCCGACGGACGTAAACCGGACGAGATCCGACCGATTACCTGTGAAGTCGGCCTGTTGCCGCGCGTCCATGGCTCCGGTCTATTCACCCGCGGTCAGACTCAGGTACTGACGTCTCTCGTACTGGGCGCCAAGGACGACGCTCAGATCATCGATACGCTGGAAGAAGACACAGAAAAGCATTACATGCATTTCTACAACTTCCCGCCGTACAGCGTGGGCGAAACACGCCAGATGCGCGGCCCCGGTCGAAGAGAAATCGGCCACGGCGCTTTGGCAGAACGCGCACTGCGCCCCGTACTGCCGTCCACTGAAGACTTCCCCTACACGATGTTGCTCACCAGCGAAGTGCTGGAGTCCAACGGTTCCACATCCATGGCCAGCACCTGCGGATCGACTCTGGCGCTGATGGATGCCGGCGTGAAAATCAAAGCGCCCGTTGCCGGGATCGCCATGGGCCTGATGACACAGGGCGACCAGTTTGTGGTGTTAAGCGACATCCAGGGAATGGAAGACTTCACCGGCGATATGGACTTCAAGGTCACCGGCACTGCGGAAGGCATTACCGCCATGCAGCTGGACACGAAGATTGGCGGCGTCCCGCACGAGGTATTCGTTCAGGCGTTGGAACAGGCGCGCGTCGGACGACTCCACATTTTGGACCGTATGATGGCCACCATCGAAGCGCCCCGCGAACAGATCAGCCAGTATGCTCCGATGATCGTCTGCATCGAGATCAATCCGGAACGTATCGGCGACCTGATCGGCCCTGGTGGACGCACGATCAAGAAGATCTGCGCGGATACGGGCGCGCGCATTCAGGTGGAACAGGATGGCCGCGTGTTCATTGCAGCAGACAATGGACAGTCAGGCGAAGCGGCCCGGCGCATGGTTGAAGGACTGACCCGAAGCATCGCTGTCGGCGAGGAATTTACCGGTCGTGTGACCCGAGTGGCCTCACTCGGCGCATTTGTCGAACTGCTGCCCGGCAAAGACGGTCTGGTTCCTGCCGCCCAGCTGGATGACGAGAGGCCACGACGCGTGGATGACTTGGTACATGTCGGCGATACGATCAAGGTACGCGTCACCGAAATCGACGGCCAGGGTCGGGTCAACCTCACGGCACGGGGCATGGGTAACACCTACCGCTCATCAAAAGAGCAGTCCGGACATGAGGCGCCCGCTGAAGGCGCACCACGGCGCCACGAACGTCCGCGCGACACCGACGGCGGTGACGACATGCCCAGAGCCCGGTTCCGGCCGCGCCGGTAACCGGGCTGCCGCATGCCGGACACACGCAACGGCGCATCGATGGGGCGAACAATCTGTTCGCCCCGTTTGCTTGCTGCCCCACCCCGCCCCCATTGCATCACACACTCAAGCGGCTTACGCTCTATGGTCGATTGCATGCCCCAGGCTCACAGTGCCGCAGTCGGGTTGTTTTTCGCTACCGGTTCTGCGCACGAGTCAACAGGACAGCGCGGGCTGACGCATCTGCTGGAGCATATGGCTTTCAAAGGCACGCGTCGCCGTACCGCCAAGGACATCTCCATCGAGATGGAATCCCGCGGGGCGTATCTCAATGGCGAAACAGCTATCGACTATACGGCTTTCTTTGCTCACCTTCAGCCTCAGGATGTCAATCTGGCTCTGGATGTGCTCTTTGACATGGTGACAGATCCGCTCCTTTCAGCGGATGACCTGTCCCGTGAACGCCAGGTGGTTTTGGAGGAGATTGCCGATGTGCGGGACGATCCCGCCGAGCGGGTGGCCGAGCTGACCGCTCAAGCCGTCTGGGGGCGGCATCCATATGCGTTGCCCGTGCACGGCTTGAAAGCCGATTTGCGGAAGGCCACTCCAGACCACTTGCGACACATCCTGCAGACGCGTTTCTGTTCAGACACACTGATAGTGGCCGCTGCCGGACCGATCGACAGTGACGCATTCCACGCACGCGTCGAGTCCCTGCAATCCGGGTTGAACGCCCCATCGGTTCGTATGAACATTGCACGACCAGATGCCAACCCGAAAAAACGCGTCAGCCGGATGGATCGCGACCAGTTAAGTTTTGGATTTGCCTGGCCGACCGACGGTCACCTGTCACCCGCCCGGTATGTCAACGCCTTCATCAACGTGCTTCTGGCCGGTTGCATGAGCAGCCGACTGGTACAAACACTCCGCGAGGAGTGCGGGCTGGTGTATAACGTGACAAGCAGCCATGTGATGTGTGACCAGGCCGGATACCTGAGTATTCAGGGAAGTACCAGCCCAGCTCTGTTCGGAAAGGTCCGTTCCATAATACGGCGCGAGATTGCTCGCATTCTGGAAGCCGGGTTCACAATGCAGGAGATCGAACTGGCCCGCAACCAACTGATCGCCGCCGTCCGTTTCAGCTTGGATAACGTGATGACCCGCATGTATCGCGCCGCCCGCCACCTGATGGTGTATGGATCGGCCGTCGACTACAACGCAGAGATCGATCACCTTCTGGCCGTGTGTGTCGAGACGGTGAATGAGACACTCACCGGTCTGTTTTCTGTAACGCCCGCCGAAGTTATTGTTGGACCAGCCGCTATCAGCAAGGAGACGATAACATGACAAACGCCCCACACACCAATCCAACGTCCGGCATACGGGTGGCCGTTGTCGGCGCATGCGGACGTATGGGCAGCGCGACCATCCAGATGATTGTAAAAGACCCGGCATTGAACCTTGTCGCTGCCGTGGACAGGGTGCACGTAGGTGAAGACGCCGGCGCCGTAAGTGGAGGAGCTCCGATCGGGCTTCCGGTCACATCGAGTCTCACGGAAGCCATAGAATCCACTCAACCAGAGGTGGTGGTGGACTTTACGGTATTGAACGCGGCTGTAGAACACGTTCATCTTTGTCTGGAACGTCGCGTCGTTCCGGTGGTGGGCACCAGCGGTTTTGCGGAATCCACACTGGAGGGTATTCGTGCAGCATGCGACACCACAGGCACTCCCTGTCTGGTGATACCGAACTTCGCGATTGGCGCTGTGCTGATGATGATGTTCGCCGCGGAAGCCGCGCGTTATCTGCCTCACTGTGAGATCATCGAAATGCATCACGACCGGAAGAAAGACGCGCCGTCCGGAACAGCCATTCGCACCGCCGAGATGATCAGCCGGGCGCGTCGGGAGACGCCCGCACTGATCCCTCAGGAAGAAAAGTACGCCGGTTCTCGCGGGGCGACGGTGAACGGTATACCGGTTCACGCGATCCGACTGTCCGGATATGTCGCCAGTCAAGAGGTACTGTTTGGCGGTGAAGGCGAACGTCTGAGTATCCGGCATGACTCCACCGACCGCTCGTCGTTCATGCCCGGTGTAAACCTGGCCATCAAACGGGCGCGCAGTTGCCAAGGGCTGGTTGTCGGGCTGGAGCACCTGTTGAGGTAAGAACCATGGACACAGGATTCCAACTCACCGCGTTGGGACATGCCGCATTTCTTGTGGAGCGCTCCGGCCGACGGGTATTGATCGACCCTTGGCTGACCAATCCATGGGCGCCGCCCGTCACTATCGATTTTGCATCGCTGACCGCTCTGGTGGTCACCCATGGTCATCGGGATCATTTGGGTGAAGCCGTGGAACTCGCAAACGCATGGAACAAGCCACTGGTACTGATAGACGACCTGCGCAATCTGCTGCAGGCACGGGGTGCGCGCACCGCTGTCGGGTTGAACCGCGGCGGAAGCGTCGATATCGAAGGTGTACGGATCTCTTTGACAGCGGCGGTGCACTCCAGTTCGTTTCTGGAAGGCGACACGCTGGTCTACGCCGGCGAGCCATGCGGTGTGGTGATTCAAATCGACGGCGATTGCCTGTACCACGCCGGAGACACCGCGTTATTTGGTGACATGCAATATATCCGAAGCCTGTACCATCCGCGAGTGGCGCTGCTTCCTGTGGGCGGGACGTGGGTTATGGATCCAGAAGCGGCAGCCGTCGCAGTAGGCTTGCTGCAGCCACGGATCGTTGTGCCCATGCATTACCCGTCATCACCCGATGCACCGTACCTATTCCAGACAGCACTCGAGAGAGCAGGTCTGACATCGAACGTAGGGGTGCAGGTCATGCACCCCGGTGACACGCTCACGGTGTAAGGGTCAGATTGGCTCCGCCGGCCTTGACGGTACGCAAGTCCGCTTCCGGACGCACTTTTTCAATGCTGTCTACATAGGCAACATTCGCGACGTTGATCACCACGGGACGCTTGGGGTTGACACCACGGAAAACCAGCGCCGGCTGCTGTTCACTCAGATGCTTCTGCCACCAGGCCACAGCGGCCTCCACGCTTTCCAGTTCGACGACCACATCCAATTGCGTGCCACTGGTGAAATGCACTGTCGTGAAGATATCCATAGTCACCCTCCTGCAGATATGTCATAGTGTGCGATTGTGTTCAGAACACGTGTGCGATACGCATTCATATCGGCTTTTCGTTCCAGTCCTTTAGCCGTCATGTAGCGCACCTTGCCCAGCACGGGATGCCCAAACCAGGGACGATCATGTTTGCCGAAACACCAGGCAACACCGCACAACGAGTTTGGATCCCGTCCATCGATAAAGTATTTATTGTTCAGACGCAACACCGTGGCGAACGCTTCATCCGGTCGGGCACTCCATTCGATAATGCGCTTTGCCCAGTACATGCGCAAATATCCGTGCATTTTCCCCAGCGCTTTCATCTCCAGCATGGCTGTGTTCCAATACGGGTCATGAGTGGCGCAGGACTCCAAAGTGGCCATGTCATACACAGCTTCCCGTGGGCCATCCGAGTGTTCCATCAGTGTTTGTTTCGCCCAGTCCGGCAGTCCCTCCCACCGGTCCGGTGCGTGATTGTACACGGTGAAGTTCATCGCCAGTTCACGGCGTACCAACAGTTGCTCAAGAAACGCATCCCGGCCTTTACTGGGCGGAGCAGCCAATACCGAAAGCGCCACTTCCAGAGGCGATATCTGCCCGAAATGCAGGTAGGGAGACAAACCGGACTGCCAATCCACAGCCGGATCGTTGCGCATTTCGTCATATCGCTCCAGCCTGTGTTCGATAAACAGATCCAGACGGTCTCTTGCCGCACGATATCCACCGCGGTAGACCGGTGACGGGTGAACCTGTTGATCGAGTGCATCCGAGCCGATCAGTGCCTCGACCTGCCGCCAAGTCTCCTCCTGTACCGTCTCATCCATCCTGTACAGGGGTTCCGCATCGGGAATGGCGCACAGGAACGCAGGAGCTGCGTCCCAGAACCGTGGGCGAAATGTCGCCGCAGCCCACTCGTCCTTCGTGCTGGCGCGCGCGACAGGAACAACCACATCGCCCTCTACTTCGTGCACCGGTGCATCCACCCGCAAAACAAGTTCATCACGCCACAAACGCTGCACCGGCATGTACCCACGGTCCACGACGACCAACGCGGCTTCCCGCGACACTTCAGCGACTGTAGACACCGGGTCACCGCACTTCAGCCGTACACCGCATCCCATGTCCTGCAGGGTGTCGAAGGTCTCGCGCAGGCCTTCCAGCATGAACTGCATGTGTCGCCTGTTGGCTTCAGGATATTTGGCGGTGACCACAAACACCACCAACACAGGCGTATGCAATCGATTCGCCTGCTGAATGGCGTACTGCAGCGCCGGATTGCCGATGGCGCGCTGTGACTGCTGCATCCAGTACAGAACAAACCCGCCCGGACGCAGCGGGGCGTCCTGAAGGATCATCACACGTTCGTTAAGCACCCGTCACCTCCCTCACTTGTCGCCAGTCTATCACGCCAGAGGGATTCTGTGAAGAGATTCATCCGTCGCGCTGTCGTATCGCATCGGCCTCGCGCCGCACCACCTCACGCTCGGCTTGGGTTAACCCTTCCACAACGGACAGGTTTCTGGCGCTCAGCGGATTTCTCCTGAGCAAGTCCTCATGACGCACCAAAAAATCACGGTACAGCACGTTAAACGGGCATGCGTCCAGTCCAAACGGTCGGTCCGGGCGATACCGGCAACCGTCGCAGTAGTTACTCATCTTGCGGATATAGTTGCCCGAGGCACAATACGGTCGGGAGGCCATGACGCCTCCATCGGCATACTGTGACATACCCTGCGTATTGGGCAGCTCCACCCACTCCACAGCATCGGCGTATACCGACAGATACCAGCCATGCACCTTCTGCGGGTGCACGCCCAGCAAAAGACAATACAGCCCGGTGATCATGAGCCGTTGAATGTGATGCGCATAGGCGCGCTCCAGCGTCTGGCCGATCACTTCGCGCAAACAGGCCATCTCCGTAACGCCCGTCCAGTACCAGCGCGGCAAATCCAGCTGGTGCTGCAGCGCATTGCGCATTGCATATTCCGGCATGAACGTGTGGTACACACCGTGCACATATTCACGCCAGCCCAGGATCTGCCGAATGAAGCCTTCGCCGCTGGATAGCGGTACATGACCGTCCCGCACCGCGCGTTCCACGCGTCCGATCACCACCCGCGGATCCAGCAGTTTCAGATTCATCGCAGCGGCCAGCCGCGAGTGGAACAGCACAGGTTCCCCGCGCCACATGGCGTCCTGCCATAGGCCAAACTGAGGCAAGGCGCGCTCGATGAATCGGTCCAACAGGCGGGATGCATCGTCCGGCGTCACCGGCCAGTCGAACGTGTGCAACACGCCCGGATGCGTACCATAACGCGACTGCACAATACGCATCACTTCGCGAGTCAACGCATCCGGCTCAACCCCTTCCACTGGAGGAAGCGCGGGCGGACCGGATCGTCCGAAGCTGGACCGGTTGTCTTTGTCGTAATTCCAGCGTCCACCGGCAGGTGACCCGCCCTCCATCAACACGCCGGTACGCTGGCGCATCATCCGGTAGAATGGCTCCATACGCAGCCGCCTGCCCTGCGCCCAGTTACGAAATTCCTCTACACTGCAAAGAAAGTGCGTATCCGATCGGATCAGGCACGGGATTTCGGCTTCATGACAGGCGCTTTCGATCTGCTGGCGCACCCGAAAGTCTCCCGGTTCGATGAGCACCACCTTCCGTGGACAGATCTGTTGCAGATCGTCTAACAAAGCCGTATACAGAGAGGACGGAGCAGGCACTTCCTCGGAGGAGCGATACCGCACACGCATGCCCATCGCCAACGACCTGTCGCGAAAATGGCGCATTGCGGACAGAAATAGTGCGATCCGTTGCGGATGGCTCCAAACGTGCGTCGCCTCGTCCGCGGCTTCACACATCCAGATCAGGTCGCATGCAGGGTCAAAACCTTGAAACGCTGCAGAGCCGTGATCCAGCTGATCTCCCAGTACCACAACCAGGTGGCGCACAGCGTTATTTGTAGGGCTGAAACCGATATCCGATGGTGCATTCATGACTTGATCATACCTGGCGAACCGTTGCCAACCGGCGGATGCTGCGGTATACTATGTGGGCGTGGGGCAATAGCTCAGCTGGGAGAGCGCTACAATCGCACTGTAGAGGTCCGGGGTTCGAATCCCCGTTGCTCCACCAATCACCCACCTCGCCACTCAACCTTCGGAAGGCCACTGCATGGACTGGTCACCTTATCTTGCTCCGCTCGACCGCTACCCACGTTTTTCCACCGACGAGTCGTTCATCCCGCGTTTCCAGTATGCGGGCCCTCCGGATGCAGGGTGTCGCGCCTTGAGGGCGCGCTACAATCTGCCCGATATTGCCGGGACGGGAAAGACATTTGAACGGGTCACCGCGGTGATGCAATGGGTGCATCGCACACTGACCCATCCCGGAGCGCCGCGGGTCATTGAACCCGCCACTCCGGATCACATCATCGAGACCTGCACCGCTACCCGATGCGGGTTGTTTTGCGCACAGAAGGCCATCGTGCTGACAGCCGCCTTGCTCGCTCTGGGCATCCGCGCACGTCAGCTGTCATGTCTGCCATATGCTTTCGATGGAGACTGCCATGTGGTGACGCTGGTATGGCTGCCAGAATGGCGGCGATGGGTGTTATGCGATCCCACATTCAACACCTGGTTCGTGGATAGCGACGGCACGCCGCTCTCGCCTGTCGACATCCGACAGCGCTATCTCTCCAGGATACCGCCGTCCTTCCGCCCCATCAGCCTGCCGAACACCGCCGGTCTGTTCCTGAACGGTGTAGAGTGCGCCACCTATGACGAATGGTACGGCGCGTACATGGCGAAAAACTGTTTCCGCTTCAGCAGCCCATTGCTCAGCACGTGTGGAGATGCCTGTCCCGAGGGCGCCTGCGTCTTTCTGGATCCGGTCGGTTACACCGACCGCAGCCCGTATGACTCCATCGCACGTATTACCTATCGAACCAACAGCCAAACGGCGTTTTGGGAGGGTGCCTGAGCGTCAGGCCTCACGATTCAACGCCTCACACGCGGCCTTGCGGAACCATTGCACATCCTGCGTCACATCCTGCGGGACGACCTCAGACAGTCAGGACCGCTCTTTGCGTCAAGCCAGGATCGATTGACAGACTCGATGACTGTACCTCGATGTCTACCGTGTGGCTGCATGGTACTCACCACTGCTGAATGACGCACCCGACATCGCGAGGGCCCAAATCGAGCGCGATCCGGGCGAATCCGCCATGTATTTCCGGATCCAGCGTCCGAGCGTTCCAGGCATCACGATAGATTGCGCCGGCGATGTGTTTCACGCGCAATACGCATCTGCGAACCGTGCGTCCGTTCGCATTGTAAAGCGTCCAGACTTGCTTACGATCCGCCAGAAAGCGATTGGCAAACACACCGGACTGCAGCGTGGAAACCAGCGGTTCAACCTGCTCTGAACTGAAGGCATCTCTATGAGCGCAAAGTACCTTCATAGCACGCCGGTGAAACTCCAGAGACGGTTCATCCGCCATCAGCAGATTGGGTTCGCCCAGGTTATACCCTTCGCCGTTGAAAAACGGGAACTTGCATACCCACCAGTTTCCATTTCGCATGGGCGTGTAATGGATGATGTGAAACTGCTTGAACTTGGGAAACAGAAAGCGGGGCAAATCGATAAAATGCGGAGCACGATGCTGCTGGTCAACACTCCAGAGAGCCTGATAGGTAAATGAACCGTCCACAACAGCACGCGCCGCTTCAGACGGAGGATACTCCGTATACAACGCGGTCTCAGGCCCCACGATGTCGCGTAGGCGCCGCATTATCGTTAATTCGCCTGTATACGGGATCTCCACCGGATTATGACCATGATCCGGCGAATGACAGATCCAGTTGCCGTTCGTTGCACCGAACTCATCGATATAAAGTCCATCAGGTCGGAAGTCCGACTGCACGCGCCGATATACGCTCAGCAGATGCTCCTGCCATGGCGCCAGATA
The DNA here is from genome assembly GCA_964650005.1 of uncultured bacterium. Lineage (GTDB taxonomy): Bacteria > Armatimonadota > HRBIN16 > HRBIN16 > HRBIN16 > CAZHSN01. The sequence continues at coordinate 22,960 of CAZYPZ010000021.1, forward strand.
CGGACACTGGTTATACGCGGCATACTCCGGCACATACTGAGGCGCCCCATCCGGTTTTAACATCGCCCAGGAGCGCGCATGCGAACCGACGACCTGGCCTTTGTCGCTGCTGAGGTAGCCGTCGATGTACAACCCCACAAGGCATCCGGTGCGCTGCACCGACGCAATGTTGTCGGCGAAGTACGACTTACCTCCCACCGTCTCCTCGTAATGGCTGTAGTCACCCCAATCCCCGTAGGTGCGGGACGCCCCCCAGCCGAACAGATGGACGAAATCACACTCCCCCAGCAGACGCCGGGCGAGATCGACAGCGGGCTGAACCCGCCCCCTATCTCGGGCATCTGGCTGCATGTCATAATGTGCTCCCCGTGTGATGAAGGCGAACGCCCGATCCCATTTTGGTTTCAACGCCGTCGGTGTGAACCATCTGTTCAGCCAATCGCGATAGACGGCCAGGATGGTACGCCACCCACCGGTTCGAAGACTCAGCGACGCCTCGGCGGCCTGAAACGTCGCTCCCGGTTCGATGGTGCGATCGGGATACTCGATCGACCAACTGCCGCCCGTCGCACGGTGAGACAGCAACCGGAAGTGATGCTGCTGTCCCGTATCGTGCGTCATGCAAGTCAGCGCCACATGACGCCCGGGATCAAAGAACCCATCGACCTGCAGCGGATGACGTTCGCCCAGCGGATCTCGGAAAGAGGCGTGCATGTTCTGCACAATCCCACCCCGAAGTCCATACAGGTACCAGGTGTCCTCAGCCTTCCCCAGTTGGATCCCATGAATCTCGGGAAACCGTATCGTTCCGGTAACCGCCTGTTTTCCGGTGTTTTGTACGGTAAGCCGTAGCCGCACCTCGCCAGGAGCCGTTCGCAACACATCCACCCGGGCTTCCAATTCCATGGCATCGTGCCGCTGTACATAGCGAACGCCTCCCTCCAGCATCTCCGTACGCACGTTCCGCCATTCGGCGGGTGGCGCCACGCGTCCGGCCGCCTGCCAGGTAAACACGGGTCCATTGATACCAGTCAGCACGCCGGGCAGGTCCGATACGCGCGCACCGTTCCACATCAAGCCGCTTTCAGTGGAAATATCCGCGAACCACTCGATGGGCTTTTCGCCTGACGTGCGCGATCCGTCATCAGCCTGGAGCGCATGGGACAGAGCGCCCCAATGAGGCACTGGAACACGCGGAGTTCCTTTCCAGCCGGTCACAGCCAGCAAGGCCACGCTGGCGTTCTGCATCCGGTCATGAATACGCAGTCGAACAGGCTGTCGCGTCGGGTCAGGACGCACCACATGAACGCCAAGTCCTCTACGGAATCCCCACGCGCCGCTTCCCTGCTCCACAGGGATCACCAAATCGGATGGCCCCTCTGAATACAGGATCTCGACCACCATCTGTTCAGGCTGATCCAGCCGATGGACCGCCCGCGGGCGGGTGAGCTCCACACCGAACGGCTCCGCTGGAGGTGTCCGGACTGCGGTGAGCAAATAGATCTCCCGGCTGCTGCGCGGGATATCGGCTTCCAGATACGCCACTGCTGCCGTTCCGGTATATCGAACCTCCTCTCGCCGCTCGGGCAATCGAAACGGCACGCCGTTGACGAGCATGTTCGATTGGGAGAACCAGCCTTCTACACCCAGTTGATGCCAGAACTCGCCGCCTTTACGCCCACCGCGAACCACGCCACGGGTCACCACCCATCCGCTGTCTACAGTTCCGGCCCCCACCGGGTTGCTCTCTAGCCAGGCGTTCAGCGGTTGCGTTACAGGCCTTGAACTGAAAGTAAGCGGACCAAGCTCCAGCACCGCCCGCTCGTCCACACTGTCCAGACCGACCGCCAGGTGGGTCACCCGAAAACCGCCCGTAAGCCGTCGATCGATCACATGCCACTGTCCATCGGCCACCAGATCACTGCCCATCAACGCCAGCTCGCTTGCGCCACCCGCGCCACTGGGATCGACACCCAACCATAACACATAGGGTGAGGCCTCAACGGCCCCGGTCAACCGATACCGTAACGTCAACACCGGAGCGACGGCCAGATCGACTGGTTCGGGCAGCGTCGCGGTCCAACGCATCGCTCGTCCGGCGCCAACGCAAACGAATTTGCATCCGGATGGCGTAACCTGTGGCAGGTGGGGTTCCCCGGGGTTGGGGACCCAGGATGGGGACGGTTGGGGCCTCAATATATCCCATGTGAGCGTTCGACGGACCGATGAGGGTTCCGACAATGGATAACTAGCGGCCCCATCGGGCAATTCATCCGCCGACCAGATCCGCTCGACCTCCAGGCGCGCGGTCTGAGCCGCGGCGATCACCTTTATTGCCAGTCCTGTGGTTGGTCCTGAAGGCGCCAGTCGCCTGAGATCGACGCCCACGGTACGCCACTTGCCGTCGGTAATGATCGCTTCACTGGGCAGGTAAGTGCGTCCGCCGGGAGTGCCTTCTATTCCATGCAGTACATAGTTGCCCGGCGAATTGGCCACCCCCCAGGCCCGATAGCGTACCAGCAGATATCGGGAGTCGGGGTCTAGCTCTCCCGGGGACAAATCCAGAGCCCATGGCAATTCTCGTCCTGCGCCACGCACCACAAAAACCAAGCGTCCGCCGATCTGTCCAACGGAATAACGGGTGGGGCCATTAGTCACCCAACCGGTACGAGGCTGCCAGCGCGAAGCGCTGGCCCCGCTGATCCCTTCACATAATCCGGGATGCTTCAACAAGATCGCGCTGAACATCGCCGCGATCAGGTGAACGCCTCGCCCTTTGGTCCACATATGTCAAACCTCCCGCCAGCCACCCAAGCGGTGTATAGTTCGGCTTCAGGTGAATGGATCCCTGCCGGTCGTTCTTGGGCGCCTGATGACCGCCAGGATGCAGGAATATGCGTCAGGTGCAGCGAACCGCAGCGGGAGTGCCACGCAACTATCAGGCCAAACCGCCGAGTTGGACAACGATACTCGAAAGGTGTAACGTATGAAGCATCTGCTGCTGGTATGCTCCGACACCAACGCGCCATACCTTGCGCCGTTGGCGACGACACATGGATACGGACTGGAACTCACCTCTTTTTGCGAGCCTCACCGACTGGACTCCTTTGACGCATTGATCGACACTTATCAAAGCCACCTGCAGAACTTTCAGGGTGTGTTGTCGATCCATGGCGCGTTCGCCGGACTGTGGCCGGCATCGATCGATCCTTGGATCAGCGACGCCACGGCAGCGCGAATGAAACAGGCCATCTCCTTCGCTGAGCGGTTGCATGCCTCTCATCTCATCCTGCACTTGGGATATGTCGGACGATCGGCGTTCGATCAGGGATGGGTAAACCGCTCGATCGCCTATTGGCGTACGTTGCTCGATGAGGTTCCCGCATCGGTTCGGATCCATCTGGAAAACGTATGCGAACCGGATCCCGCCATGCAGCTGGCGGTGATGGACGGCGTAAACGATCCCAGACTGGGTATGTGCCTGGATATAGGCCATGTGTATGCATTTACGCAAACCGCCCTTCCGAAATGGATTGATGCGTTCGGGCCTCGGATCTCGTATGTTCACATCCATGACAATGACGGCACAGCGGACCAGCATAAACCTCTGGGGCAGGGATCACTGCCGTTAGAAGAAACGTTGCACGCGCTGGAGCATGCAGCGCCGGAAGCGATCTGGATGCTCGAAGCCGAGGCAGAACCGTCACTGGCATGGCTCGAGGCACATGGATTCATCGGATCATGAGCGGACGGACGGGCGGCGCTGACCAACGAACCGCCGCCTGTCCAACGCAACTATCGGGCGATCAGCTCATAGATGGCGAAGTCCAGGTTGTTCAGAACCGGCGTCTTCAAAGTACCCCGCCCGGAAACATCCTTTGTCTCCACCAATACCCCCTGCGTGTCGTATCGGCGCAGTGTGTACCGTTTTCCGGGAGCGGTGACCCAGGGCCGTACGTCGTACTGGAAGTTGACCGGATGAGGTTGTCCTTCATTCATAATCAGAATCAACGCCCGGTCAGGAAGTACATATGCGGACACCACACCGGAGTCACACCACTGCGTGAGAATGCAGTTCCCGATCAGGCTCCCTTGCGTGAAGTACGGTAAAAACTGTCTGCGCAGTGCAGCACACTGTTTCAGTGCGGCGCCCAAGTCCGGCCAATTCCGTATCCAGTCGGACCCGTTCACACTGCCGGCCTTACGTGGAAACACGTTGATGTACAGGTTATCCATGAACCCGCGTTTGACAGACCAGGCGGAGTCCGAAATGCAGATGTTGAAACGCGGCGCCGGGTAGGCATTGGTGTACGCCTGGTAGTCTCCGTACCCTCCCCAGTTCCAGGTGTAATCCAGATAGCGTGAGTCGATGTCGATATTCCACAACTGTTCGCCGCTGAATGTGGACTCCGGGTCACTGGCGCGGTTCAACCGGCAGATGTCCTCGGCCAGAGCGGTCATATTGACCTCGGGAGACATGTTCCAGAACTGATCCCAACTGAGCGACCGATACCCGACCTGGTTCATACGCTTGATGGAGTCAAACACCTCTTTCCGCCATTGCTCGTTGTTCGGACCCAACTGAGCACATGAATAGAGGTTGGAGTATGGTGGATTGAAACGGGGAACGGTTTCGGTGTGCTGCGTCCATCCATTATCCGATACCTGCAGCCCGAACCGTTTGGCGGTCTCGCCCGCTGCCAACACCACACTGATGAAAGGCACGACATTCACGCCATACCGCTCCCGTGACACGCGGATCGCCTCGGTGAACTGTCGCTCTGTACCCAGATGAGGAAACGGCTCCGGCAGCGGGATCGTGAACCCGAGATGCCAGCCCCAGACAACGATTTCATCCAATCCATACTCGCGGCTCTCCCGAGCCAGTTCCGGGATGTCTTCCGCTTTGAATATCGCGTCCTGGGGATCGTCCGGCCAGCCCATACTCATCCAGATCGTCCGAAACCCCAAACCGTCACGCACATGCTGTGGCAGCGGAAGTAACCGTTCACGATCGTAGTGTTGCTTCACCCAGGCGCGAAATGGCTCGATGCCTTTGGCCCATCCCTGCGTGTGCGGCGTCAGCACGAACTCGTGACTAGACCATGTCTCACCCGGTTTGAGATCCATGTCGTTACGGTACAGCAAACGCAGCCGATCTTCCGTTTCGCTGTGGTGTACGCGAACCGTGACCTGATCGTCCCAACCCCAAAGTCGTGGAAACAGGCTGAAGCCTCCCTTTAGTCCGGAAAGATCCAGCCAGCGGGCCACCATCTCGGCAAACCGCCCCCCGGACCTCACCTCGGTCTGATACGCGGCTGCGTCATGGCAGAACTGTGTACTCTTGCGCGCTTCGTTGGGACGCAACTCGACAAACGGCGCGCTGCCGAATCCACAGGTCTTCAGAATCGTGTGCGCCGGATCGTCGCCAATTGGAACCAATCCGCCAAAATCGGGAAACAGCACCTGACGCACCGGACGTTTGCTGCGATTCGTCACTTCGGCCGACAGGATGATGGAGCGTCCGTCGGGATGTGCATGAAAACGGATCACCGCAGCTACATCGCCATCGGTCGCATAACGGTCTCTGCTGGATCCCAATCGGTCATACCGAATCTCTACACGATCAGGCTGCACCGTGATGTGCGCGCCACGACTCCACCGGGTTCCCAGCCTTAGCGGCTGAAACGACTCCACCGGATAGGCCAGATCGATCAGCGTGGCGTCCTCGGGTTTGGCATCGAGCATCGATCCCACACCGGGGTATTGCATCTTCACCAGCGCCCCTGAACGGCCGTCGAACTCCAGCCGCAAACCGTTCAGTACAGCCTTCGCTGTGTCTCCCATTACAGCGCCTCCAAACAGTACCGTCGTCAGCACGACAGCCAGCAGTATCTTCATACACTCTCCTAAGCAGCCGCCAAGGGCGCCTGAAATCGCGGAGCCCGCTACAGCTCCAGTCTGGCCCAGGCGATTGTGTTACCCTCGTCCGTCTGACGCGTCCACGTCACCCAGACCGCTCCGTCACGCGCCTGGTATATCGATGGGTAGTGGTACCGGCCGCGTGGTTCCACATGGGTGTCGTTGGCAAGGTACCGGCCGTTTCCCCATGTCTCGCCCTCATCGTGGGACTCATAGATCGCCAAGGTATAGCGTTCGGTTTCGGTGTCATTGCAGACCAGAAGCCAGCGTCCGTCACGCAGACGGATCGCCTCCAATCCGGATCCCGGGTTGTTGATGCAGGTCTTTTCCGGAGTGGTCCAGGTCTCCCCGCGATCGAACGAATAGGAGCGCATCATCCGATTGGGGGCCGGGCCGTTGTCGCGCAGATAGGCCACCAGGTCACCATTCGTACGCTCCACCACGCTGGGCTGCACACCGCACAAAGAGATCAGCGGAGCGCTGGGATGCCATGTGTCACCGTCATCATCGCTCAGCAACATGAGTGAGAAGTCGACCCCATCCGAGTACAAAGGCAACACGATCCGGCCATCGCGCAGGATAGTCGCCCGGCAACGCGGCATCCAACCCAATCTGCGGAACAGTTTGTCTTCGGTGAGCCGCAGCCGATTGTTCAAAAACGCTTCCGCCTCGGGGATGACACCGGCCAGTATCTGCCGGTCAGACTCCACCGATTGACGCACCATCTCCACATGACTGTCGGACGGAGTCACATGGATCACCTCAGACCAGCTCCAAGGGGGACAGGCGACCGCGTCATGTTCAACAGACATCCGGTATTTCAGCAACGCCGTATGCCATTGATTGTCCAAGATCGTTACCCAGACAAGCCAGAGACGTTTTCGACGATCCACAAACAGACAGGGATTACAGTCCGGGTATTCGCGGGTATCCGCCATCATAAAGCGCTGGGTCCATCCGCCGGCCCCCAGGGGCCAGCGTGCGCCCTCTACCAGCACATCATCGGCCTTCCGTTCCCCCGACCCATGGTACCAGCAGGCCAGCATATCACCATTGGGCAGCTCGGTAATGCACGACGCGTGGTTGTGCCAGGACTCCGGCGGAAACATCACGCCTGTTTCTGCAGGCGCCAGCATTTGAATTCCATGGTTTCTGTCTGTCATGACCTGTCCTCCCCGTTCGACGACTGTGTCTCAGGCAAATTACGCATTGCATACGGCTATCCCTGCATACGGGTGTGGGCTGAGTAACATACGGGGTCAGTTATTTGGTATGCTCACAGTATGAGGCGTTCCGTACATCCCCAGGCCCCACTGTGGACGTTAGCGTTGCTCGCCCCCGCCGTGGGCGAGCTGTTGGGCATGTCCTCCTCCCCCATCAGCTTTTTCAACCCGCGAAACCTCATTTTGCTGATCGTGCTGTATGGCGGCGGCGCCATCTTGTGCCGTGAAGCCATGGTGCGCACCCATTCGGGATGGCGTGGGTTGCTGTTGCTGGGTGCAGGTTACGGAATTTTAGAAGAAGCGATCGCCAGCATGAGCTGGTTCAACCCCAACTGGCCGGATTTGCACGAATTGACAGGATACGGCTGGGTCTTCGGCATCAACACCGTCTGGGCGTTGCACAGCACCGTCTATCACGCCACGGTCAGTATCGCGGTGCCTGTATTGATCGTCGAGTTGCTGTATCCGTCGCACCGCGGTAATCCGCTGTTGAACGAAACAGCCTTGCGTCTCTGGCTCAGCGGGGTCACTGCCGTAATCGTCCTGATCTGTGCTGACACCATTCGTATCACGGGATTCAGTCCGGCGCCGTGGCATTTCATCATCGCCCTGTTGCTGTCCGGGGCACTGATCCGGCTTGGCCTGAATCCCATGGTGGATCCGGTCACACTTCCGGCAAAGGCGCCAACCCCTCTGTGGTCCGGGTTGTTTTTCCTGGTCGGGTTCATCACCAGCACAGTACTGCATCTGATTGTGCGGCTGGCCCCGTTGGCGCATTGGCAGCCTTGGGCGACCGCAGGGTTGTACCTGTTGATCTGCTGGGGGGCGATCGCCCTCTTGATCAACATGACATGGCATGGTCATTACTGGACCAACCGGGCCAAGATGGCGCTGGCTGCCGGTAGTCTGTCGTTTTTTGTCTTGGTCGATCTGTTCGTCGAAAGCACGTCGCGCACCAGTGATCCGCTTGGCAAGGCGCTAGTCGCCACTGCATTCGGTGTGGGATTACTGGCCGTGTATGTGCTCATCCGGACGCGTGAAAAAGAACGGATCGGATCATAGGAGCCTGAAGGTGTTCGCCCTCTCGATAGCTCTACATGACTGATTGAAACGATCATGTACGCGGCACTCTTTGACTCGGAGCCATACTTCCAGCCGCCACACTCCGGTCCCCGTTGCAGCACTGCGCGCACCGCGCGATTGCGCGAGTTGCGCGCCTCCATGCGGGACTGGGATACCCCTGAACCAGAGACAACCCGTATTCTTGCCGCTACGGCGCGTGACATCCTGCTCCGAGAGGAAGCGGTCGACCTGGCATTAGCACGTGCACGCGCACTGGCGTATATCGCAGACAACTACCCCATCTGCCTGCAGAAGGACATCCTGCTGTTGGGCGGTGAAGATCCGCATATGTTCAACGTGCTGCACCCGGCGTTGAACGCCGACAGGTATGCGCGGGACCGGGCCTGCGCTCCGACAGCCCCTCCTGTCCGCGCATTATTGGACGCCTGCGTCATCACGGAACCCTGCTTCGAGGGGCATATCACACCGGGCACGGAACAGATTCTGTCGCAAGGCACCGATGGACTGCGATGGCGCATCCAGGCTCAACGCGAGCACTGGCGCACTTGTGGTCAGGAAGATGTGCAGCGCGATCTCTGGTTTGAAGCCGCCCTGATCTGCTGTGACACGATCGATCAGTATGCAAACCGACTCCGTCAAGCGGCACTGTCACAGGCGAGTTCCATCGATGACCCGGAATGGGCCGCAGCACTCCGTGCAGCCGCTGATGTCTTGAGTGTAGTTCCCCGACTGCCGGCGCGGACGTTGCACGAAGCGCTGCAAGCCTATTGGCTGGTCTACATACTCATCACGATCGAAATGGGCGGCTGCATGCCCGGCGGAGGACTTGGGCTGGGACGGCCCGATCAGTACCTGTATCCATACTACTGTCGGGACATCGCATCGGGACGATTGAGCCGACAATCCGCATTGGAGCTCATCGAAGCCTGGCTGCTGTGCTTTCAGCATTGCGACTATTACACGCCCCACGCCATCTACACCGTAGGCAGTCAGGCCAGCATCGGGGGGGTCACCGCTTCAGGAGATGACGCCAGCAACGAACTGACCGAACTGATCATGGAGGCCTCGCTGCGCATTCAGATGCCCACGCCTTATATCTCCGTGCGGCTGCATCCTGATGCCCCGGAGCGGTATTGGCAGGCGGCGACCAACTTCGTTTTGGGCGGACTCGGCTTCTCCATCGTCAACGACAGCGTGCTGATCCCCGCGTTTCTCAAACACGGCCGGTCGATCACCGATGCGCGTGACTATATCTGTTCGTGCTGCTACGAATTCACCATTCCAGGGCGTGAGGCATTTCACCCGGGCGGCACATTCATCAATCTGCCTGCCGTGTTGGACTTGACGCTGCATCGGGGTCGGCACGCAGCGCGTAACCTGTCAGCCGGCATCGATTCGGGTGATGTGAACCAGTTCACATCCTTCGACGCACTGATGCAGGCGTTTCAAGCGCAATTGGACTATGTAATCGATCAAGCGACCACATACGTGAATACCGATGATGCCCGGCGGATGGCAGGACGGCGTTTCCCCCTCATGTCGCTGTTCATCGACGACTGCATCGCCGAAGGGCGCGACGTCTGCGCCGGCGGCGCCCGCTATGATCTCACCGGCATGATCGTGGCAGGTCTGCCCAATGTGATCAACAGTCTGGCCGCCATCCAGCACACGGTGTTTACCCGCTGCCAGTTGTCTTTAAGGCAAATCATTCAGGCGATCGATGAAGACTATCAGGGTTTCCCGGACATCCGACACAAACTGCAACGCGCCCCCAAATGGGGCAACGGGGATCCGTTCACCGGTAAGATCGCCGAAGAGCTTTCCAACATGATCTACAAGCGTCTGAGCAAATGCCGTAACGCCCGCGGAGGCCGCTGGCAGGCCGCGCTGTATTCGTTTGTCGCGAACCACTTTATGGGTGAGTCACTGGGCGCAACACCGGACGGCAGGCAGAGCGGTGAAATACTGACGCGCAACCTGAACCCCGCCTGGGGGACAGACCACAACGGTCCCACAGCGGTACTCGAGTCATTAGCGCATATTGACTTCACGCAGTTTCCCAACGGTGGGACTCTGGATCTGCGTTTCGATCCGTCGCCGTTCCTTGGTGGATCAGGGCGCGCGCTGTTTACCGCCTTCCTGAAGACATTTGTGGACATGAAGCTGATGCAAATGCAGATCACCATGGCAGACACCGACACGTTGCTGGATGCACAGGCTCACCCGGAACGCTGGCCAAACCTGATGGTCAAGGTGGCCGGCTACAGCGCCCGGTTCGTGACGCTCGACAAGCGTGAACAGGATGAGATCATAGGCCGCAGTATGCAGTCAATGACGGTTTGATATCCTCCGGTCTCCACGCAGTACACCGGATGATATCATAGACGTTTTTCTGGTATGCTCACACCATGAACGCTTCTTACAGCCCGCGCAAGGTCATCTGGACGGTGTTGCTTCTGGCGCCCGTGCTCGGTGAATTGCTCAGCACGTCCTCGCCCCCGATGGAGTTCTTTCGACCTGTCAGCTTCGTGATGCTGGTCGCCCTCTACGGGGTGGGCGCGCTGCTGTGTCGGGAGGCCATGGTACGCACCGGCAGCGGTTGGCGTGGCCAGATGTGGCTCGGCGCCGCCTACGGCATTCTGGAAGAGGCGGTCATCTGCCAAAGCTGGTTCAACACGGCCTGGCCGGATCTGGGCGCTCTGGCCGAGTTCGGCCGGTATCTGGGAGTCAGTTGGGTTTGGGCGGTGCATCTGACGGTGTTTCATTCGGCCATCAGCATCGGCATCACGTTGTTGATTGTGGATCTGATGTACCCGTCCGCTGCCGCGAAGCGATTGCTTTCAGAACGAGCCTGGCGGATCATGCTCGGGGTCTTTCTACTCACCGTGATCCTGCTGCATCTGGGATTCAGCGCGGCCTATCGTGCGCCATGGACCCATTTACTGGGTGGATTGGCTCTGGCTGGCGCGTGCATCGCTTTGGGAACCAGACCACGCCAACGGGATCTTTCAGGGCAGCCAATCGGTCATCCGGTTGCCCCGTTCACTCTGGGGGTCGTGGGCGCCTCAACCAGCTGGTCACTGTTTCTGTTCGGCTTTACAACTCCCCACCTGGGCCTGTCTGCCCCCGTGGCGATTGCTCTGTATCTCGCACTTGCGGCTTTCTGGGCCTATTGGTTGGTGCGTCTGACCGGTTATGGACGCAACTGGACCCAAACAGGAAAGGCGGCACTGACTGCCGGGGTGCTCTCCTTTCCGACATTCGTGTGCCTGGTTGCCGAACGGATGCCCCGCAGAGACAACCCGACCGGGTTGAGCCTTGTCGGATGGGCGGCTATCGTATTGCTGACTCTGCTCATCCGGTATGCCCGCTGGCAAGATGCAAGGGCGGCGGAAGCCATCACACCACATGTCTGACCCGCTTCACCTGTTTCACCCGCTGATTTCCGAATGGTTTCAAACGCGGTATGGTCAGCCCACCGATGTTCAACAACGCGCTTGGCCGGTGATCGCGTCGGGGCAGCACGCGTTGATCACCGCACCGACCGGCAGCGGAAAAACGCTCACGGCGTTTCTCTGGGCGATCAACCAGCTGGTAACAGGTTCCTGGCCGTCCAAATGCTGCAGCGTACTCTACATTTCTCCTTTGAAGGCGCTGAACAATGATATCCAGCGAAACCTGCTCACGCCGCTCGAGGAATTGGAAGCACTGTTTATCCAGCGCGGCCTGCCATTTCCTGCCATCCAGATAACCACCCGCAGCGGTGATACCAGCGCTCAGGCGCGTAGGTCCATGGAGCGTCGCCCTCCCGAGATACTGATCACCACACCGGAGAGTTTGAACCTCATGATAAGCTCCCGGGCCGGACAGCGGCTATTTCCGTCGCTGCGAACCGTGATCTTGGATGAAATCCACGCGGTGGTTGGCGGAAAACGCGGAGTACACCTGATGGCGGCGGTCGAGCGACTGGTGCAACTTAGCGGTGAGTTTCAGCGTATCGCGCTGTCCGCCACGGTGCGTCCTATGGAGATGGTGTCACAATATGTGGGCGGCTATCAGTTGGTCGAAAGGGGCACGTTCCGCGCGCGTCCGGTGGTTCGTGTCCATTCGCCAGCCACAAAACGCTACGATGTGCGTGTACACATACCACCTCGCCCGGACAATCCGCAACAGGGATCCGTCTGGGACGCGATAGTCCAAGTCGTTCATGAGACAGTCTTGCGTAACCGATCCACACTGGTGTTCACAAACAACCGCCGGTTGGCGGAGACCATCACGTGGAAGCTGAACGCTCGATCGACGGATATGCTCGCGTATGCACATCATGGATCCCTTTCACGGGAGATCCGTCATGAAGTCGAGCGCAAAATGAAAGCGGGACGACTCAAGGCGATCGTGGCCACTTCATCCCTGGAAATGGGCATCGACATCGGCGACATGGACGTCGTGGTGTTGATCCAGTCGCCTCAAAGCATCGCGTCGGCGATCCAACGAATCGGCCGCGCGGGGCATCGTGTCGGTGATGTCAGCCGGGCGCTGATGCTTCCCACGCACTCGATGGATATTTTGGATTGTGCGGTGCTGGTGCGAGCCATCTTGGACCAAGACATCGAAGAGACGCGTGCCGTGATCTGTCCACTCGATGTGCTGGCGCTGCAGATCGTTGCCATGACGGGAACGGAAACATGGGATGTCGAAGCGCTGTATGACCAGATACGCTGCAGCTATCCATTCCAGTCGTTGTCCCGCAGGCACTTCGAACTGGTGCTGCAAATGCTCGCCGGCCGATATGCGGAAACACGCATACGAGAACTGACCGCCCGCATCTCGTGGGATATGATCGACAATACGGTGTCCGCCCGTCCCGGTGCGCTTCAGGCGTTATACATGGGAGGCGGCGTAATCCCTGACCGCGGATACTATCACTTACGACATGCCGACGGCGGGATGATTGGTGAACTGGACGAAGAGTTCGTATGGGAGGCTCGCGTCGGCCAGCAGTTCACATTTGGAACGCAAGACTGGCGTATCGAGCGAATCACCCACAATGATGTGTTCGTGAAACCCGCCGGCGGAGGCGGAAAAGCCGCGCCGTTCTGGCGAAGTGAGGAGTACATCCGAGACGCGCACTTCGCCGACCGCGTGGCCGGCTTTCTGGAGATGGTCGAACCATTGGTGGACACGCCCGCTCTGGTCGCCAAACTGGAAGATGAGTTAGGGCTCAGTCGTGATGCCGCCGACCAGCTCATCGAGTTTCTGCGCCGTCAACGTGCGGCCTGCCGGACGGCATTACCCCATCGGCGCCATATCGTGGTGGAAGAGGTTCAAGCAGGGCTGGAAAGCCATCCCGGCCGACAAATCGTGATCCATACGTTCTGGGGAGGTCAGGTCAACAAACCATACGCACTTGCGTTGTCCGCTGCTTGGCAGGAACGTCATGGGGACCCACTGGAGATTCACGCATCCAACGAAGCGCTGTACATCCTGACCACATCTGACATATCGCCGGAAGAGCTGCTCTCACTGGTTCCGCCCGAACGGGTACATGAGCTTTTACGACAACGGCTTGAAGGTTCCGGCCTGTTTGGCGCCCGGTTCCGGGAATGCGCCGGACGCGCTTTACTGATCAGCCGGAACAAGCGAGGCGAACGCCTGCCGCTCTGGATCAGTCGGTTGCGGTCCAAACGGCTGCACCAGGCGGTTCGCAAGTACGGCGACTTTCCGATCACCCTCGAGGCGTGGCGCAGTTGCCTGCAGGATGATTTCGATATCGAGCGACTGATCGAACGCCTGGACGCATTGCGAAGCGGAGAGATCACCTGGTCGGCCTGCCGAACCGACTCCCCATCCCCGTTCGCACAGTCGAACAGCTGGCGCCAGATCAACCAATACATGTATCAGGACGATACGCCGGACAGTCATGCAGAAGGTGCATCGGTTCGCCCGGATCTGCTACAAGAGGTGGTATTCACCGCGGAGTTGCGCCCTGCCATTCCACGTTCCGTGGCCCAGACATTCGAACAGAAACTGCAGCGTACCGCAGAGGGATATTCCCCGCAATCACCACGCGACCTGCTCGACTGGTTGAAAGAACGCGTGGTGATCCCCGACCAAGAGTGGCGCGCGTTGATGGATGCGATCGAACAAGACCAAAAAGGGGCCACCGACGAGTGGCTGTGCGCACTCCACGGTAAGATGGTCATGCTGAGACCCCTACACGCCCAGGCGTGCATGCCACTCCACATGGCGCGAGAGTCCATGCGCCATTGGGGGCCTGTCTGGGCGCATACGCATGTGTGTGATGACGGAGAGTCCATCACCTCGCTGCCAGCGCCGGCCGGGGAACTCACCGCCGAGGAGTTACGCAGCGCACTGGTCGAGCAGTGTTGCCGGTTCTATTCGATCTTTACGGACAAACGACTGAGCGGCATCCTCCAGATACCCGTCGAGCACGTGCGCGTCATCCTGGACGATCTGGTGGATCAGCAGGTGCTGATCACAGGACATCTCACGGAGCAGGCAGAAGAAACAGAGTGGTGTGACGCTCGCCACTTCGAATCACTGCTCAGACTCACGCGTCAACGCTCACGTCCAGTATGTAAAACGCAACCCATAGTACGGCTGCCTCTATTCCTGGCCAGGCATCAAGGATTGTGCCCGGCCGGCGAAACCAGGGATGATCTGTCAGACCGGCTCGCCCGATTGAGCGGGTATGTGACCAAAGCTGACATGTGGGAGCAAGCCATCCTGCCTGCGCGCATGCAGTCGTACGATCAAGCATGGCTGGATGGCCTGCTTCAGGAAGGAAGCTTTTGCTGGATCGGCCATGGTACAGGCCGCATCACGTTCGCCTTGTCGGATGACGTGCAGACGTTGCCGGCTGCCGGCTCGATTGATGCCCGTTGGGATGATCTGCTGCCGGACAGTATGGTACGCTACCCGCTGTCGGCGCTCAGCGCGCGCACTCGACTTCCGCTGCCACAGTTGATGGCCAGGCTCTGGGACGGCGTCTGGAGCGGCCGAGTCACCAACGACAGTATGGCGACCCTGCGGCAAGGCATTCTCACCGGGTTCACCCCACCCGAGGTTCCGGTGCAAGACCCGAGATCATCCTGGAGCCGGAGATCCGGACGTCGTCCGTCAGCACGCGGTTCGATGAACCGTTGGGCAGCATCCATTCCCTACTCCGGATGCTGGTACCGCCTTCCCGACCGGACACCCGAGAATGATCTGCTGGAACAGGAAGAACGCGCCAAGGAGCGCGCCCGAATCGTCTTGGACCGCTACGGGGTGGTTTTCCGCGAACTGCTTCATGCCGAGATCCCTGAATTGCAATGGCCAGCGGTCTTTCGGGCGCTTCGCCTGATGGAGTTGGCGGGTGAAGTACTGACCGGTCACTTCTTTAATCACGTTCCGGGATTACAGTTTGCCTCGCATGAAGCGTTTCGCGCTCTGGGCAATGAATTGACGGAAGATCGCGTTTGGTGGCTCAACGCCTGTGATCCGGCTTCCTGTTGCGGAGTCGCCATCAGCGAATTACGAACCACCATGCCGCGACGCGTTCCGGGGAACTGGATGGTCTACCGGGGGAACATCCGGATTGCAGACATCGCACGTGGCGGAAGAGACCTGTGGTTCTACGAACAACCGGATAATCCTGATGCAGGGGACGCGTTACGTCCACTGATCCACATCCTGTATGGCGGTCAACCTCAGTCACAGCGCATACCGGTGGACACCATCAACGACGCTCCATCCCCCGGAAGTCCTTGGCTGGCACTGCTGAGGTCGGCGTTCGACGTCGCCGTGGAACCCGACCGCGTCACCCTCTGGGCGCTGCACCCATAAGCCCCGGTCTCAAACGTCCGTATCGCATACAATGAAGGTATGGAGTCCACCGCTCATGTCACCGTATTGGGCAGCGGGACGTCACACGGCGTGCCGATGCTCGCCTGTCATTGCGCGGTATGCCGTTCCGATGACCCACGCAACCAGCGTACACGGCCGTGCGCCGTGTTGCATCTGCCGCAGGGCAATCTGCTGATCGACACACCGCCCGAACTGCGTCTGCAGTGTGTCCGTTTCGGCATTGAGCATGTGGGCGCCGTGGTGATTACCCATGGACATGCCGACCACCTGTTTGGCATGGATGACCTGCGTGGTTTCACCGATGCACACGGCGGGCATATTCCGGTTTACGGACTGCCGGATACTCTCGACGTCATACGCACCTGCTTTCCGTACGCCTTCCGGCAGATGCCGCCGGGTATCACCGTCCCGCGATTGAGTCTGCACACAGCCGAACCGGTGATGCAGCTTTTGGGCGCGCGCATCGAGACTCTGCACGTGTGGCATGGCAAATGGCCTGTACTGGGGATACGGTGCGGCGCTATGGCGTGGATCACGGACGTATCACTGATCCCGGAGCCAACGATGGACCGCCTTCACGGATTGGACCTTCTATTCCTCGATGCGGTACGCAGGAGACCCCACCCAACCCACTTCCATCTGGAGCGTGCTCTGGAGGTCATCCGGAGTCTGGCTCCAAAGCGAGCCGTGCTGATCCATTTGTCACACGACTACGATCACTCGACCACCAACGCCCAGTTGCCGGAAGGAGTCGAGTTGGCTTACGATGGTATGCGTTGCACATTCACCATCGACGGAACAACAACCAGTGTAACCGCCCGGGAGTCGGAGACGCCATACGCACCGTAGGAGCCAATGGGAGGAGCATAGATGATAGACGGACACCTGTATGATGCATTTATGAGTTACGGCCCTGAGGCCACACAAATCGCGCTGCAGACCGCCGAGCGGTTGCGACGCGACGGTGTCCGCTTGTGGATAGACCGCTGGGAGCTGGCCGGCGCGGACGATAACGAAGCCGCCACATGGCACGGGATCGAAAATGCACGCGTGATGGTCGTGATGCTCAATCATCCCCAGGGCACAGCCGATCTTCCGCAATATGAGCGTTCCGTGGCCTGGTTCAGTGAGGCCCTCCATCCGGTGCGGAAGATCATCTTGGTAAAACTGTCCCGATTTGACGCTCCCCATGAGTTGATGAACGCCCGTCACATCGATTGGCACCACGATCCGGAACAGGGGTACGTTGAATTATTGGCGGCGATACGCGCGGCATGGGCGTTTCAGGTGGCTACCCGGTTCATGCTCTCCTCCACGCCGGAAGTACATAACTTCCGCGAAAAGGGCAACATCAATCTGCACACCTATCTGACGCTGGCCAAGATCAACGGACACACCGAAGAGTTTCTGTTGCAGCGGGTGAATCCACGCGTGTTCCTTCAGCCCAGACGCGTCATGGATGCGATGATCGCCAGTTCACAGACACAGCGCAACTACCTGCAACAGCATCCGCTGCCGGACAATGAACGCTGGGAGACCATCGAACTGGTGCCAACCCGCGAAGGCGCGCCGTATCTGGAGTTGATCGACGGGCACGGCACGAGTTACTGGCGTCTCATGCGCAAGATCCCCCATGTACTTACCTATAAAAGTCTCAGCGAACTGCCGGAACTGGACCAGCGGCTGCAACTGGCGCATGAAGCGGGGCGCGGCCTGGCTATGTACAGCGACTTCACCTCGCAGATGGACACCACCGATCTGCAGCCCAGCCTCCCGGGTTACCGGGACACACAACTGTACCTGACTCAACTGGACTCTGTGTTACAGGGCAACCGCACCATCGAAGAAGCGGCCCCGCTGCTTCCAGCCGATCCTATGCTGCGACACAGCACCGAACAGTTGTTCCTGGTGCACATCAGTGAAACAGAGTACAAAGCGCGCCGCAGTGATCGCCAACTGGCGCCGTATCTGCAGTTGGTAGAGGATCACCGATCGTTTGCCCTGTCATTGCAGGAGGCTTTGAAGAGAGGACGGATCCGAACGGTGGCGATCCATGGCGATACCAAGCTGGATAACTTCCTGTTCGATATCGAAACCCGCAAAGTGCGCGCGCTGATCGATCTGGACACCATCATGCCTCACACCTGGCTTGCAGACTGGGGCGACATGATCCGCTCACTGGTGAACGTGGCCGGGGAAAAAGAGACCGATTTGAGCAAAGTCGACGTCGACCTGGCGGTATTCGAAGCGGTGGCGACGGGCTTCCTGCAGACCGCCCGTGAGGTCACAGAAGAAGAGGTCAGCATGATGGTGGATGCGCCACAGATCATCGCCTATGAACTGGGCACGCGCTTTCTGACCGACTACCTGCGGGGAGACAACTACTTCCGTCTGGCGCCGGGTGATCCGCCGGATCTGAACAAAGTGCGCGCCATGGTTCAGCTGACCTTGTTCCAGCGGATGCGTGATCGGCAGGCCGAAATGCAGAAGATCATTGACCGTCTGACGGCGGAGAATTGAGCGCTGGCGCAGCGTCAGTTACCGGAGCAATACGCACATCCAAGCGACGGCCAAATGCGCGCATGAATGTCTCTTCATGCGCCAAAGCACCCCACATCTCCAGTTCGGCGTCACCTGATGCCTGCGCCTCCACCACGGCGGTGCGTTTATCCGGGCATCGGACAGTCAGCGACGTGATCAGACTGGAGTGGCTGCGGTCCAAGCTTTCCGCAAGCCGTAACAGCACGCATAACTGACGGACAATCCGACGCGAGCGGCGCGGGAGGCTGGCGAATTCGGGGGACCGTTTTCTTGGCCAGGCCTTTCGATGGAACAAAGCCGTGACCGCGATAATCGCCTGATCGGTCAGGTCGAATCCCAGCAGATCGGCATGGCGAATGATGTAATAGCTGTGCAGATGGTGGTTCGAATACGACAGAAACGTGCCGACGTCGTGCAGCATACACGCGTATCGAAGCAGTTCACGCTCGTAAGCACCCATCCGGTGTAGGCCCTCGCGTTGCATCTCATCGAACAGCATCTCCGCCAAAAAGGCCGCATGACGGCAGTGTGTCTCATCAAAACCACAGCTGCGTCCCAGCTGGATCACACTGCGCTCACGCACAGGCACTGATCCCGCATATCCGGCCACATTCAGACGCGCCAGATAGTCCACCAACAGTCCGTCACGAAGACCCCGGTCACTGATGCGTATGGTATCGAGCCCGCACTCCTCCATCAGCGTTTCCAGTACAGCGGCCCCGGCGATGATGATATCGGCCCGTTCCGGGTTCAACCCCGGCACCTTACGGCGCTCTTCCAGAGGCAGGCTCATCAGGTGGTGAATGGCCTGCCGCAGCTGGTCCAGCGTCACTTCGTCATCGCGCCGAAGGCGCCGCTTGGCGACCATATGCACCGCCACATCGGCCAGATTCATGATGGTGCCGCTGCTTCCCACCGCCAATAACGGCGCCTCCGGCCGCAGCCGGTGGATCGCTCGGATCGCCGTATTGCGGACGTACTGCTTGATCAACGCATACCGTGCAGGCGGGACGGGATCAGACTCATTGGGCAAAAAGAACATGGATGTCAATCGGATCGCCCCGAGCTTGAACATGTCCAGATACTCATACTCATGTTGCGAACCGAGGATGACCTCGCAGGAGCCGCCACCGATATCGATGAACACCGCCCGACGGTCCCCCAGATGGGTTCCTGAGGAGACGCCCAAATATACCAGGCGGGCCTCCTCCCGTCCGCTGATAACACGCACTTCCACATCCGTTTCGCGCTTCAGCATGTGCAGAAACTCGGCCTGGTTTTTTGCTTCGCGGGTGGCGGCGGTAGCCACCGCGATCATCTCATCCGCCTCGTACGCGCGCGCTAACGCGGCGAAGCGGGCGATCACCAGCGCGGCGCGTTCCATCGCTTCGGGCTGAAGCTGCTCTTCGTCGCCGAATTCGTTCTCGCCCAATCGGACGGTCTCTTTCTGCTGACTCAGAATGGTGGTGCTGTGGTTTGCGTTGATGCGCACCAGCAACAGTCGGATGGAGTTGGTACCGATATCGAAAAACGCCACCACCCGGACCGGCAGAGGCTTCAGTGTCGAGGCCATGTGATCTCCAGGTCGCGGCCGAATGCGCGCTCGAGCAATGCGGATTTGTTATCCAGATCGATCGTAAACTGGCGCCAGGCGGGCTGTCCTCCGATGGCAAGGCGTATCCGGCCTTTTTGCAATGACTCCGCACGTATTACGGTCACCGTCGAGTCATGATACGCGTCCAGTCCATCCGCCAACCGCACCATACCGGCCAGTCGATCCACCACCTGCCGATCCGCCACTGACAGGGCGGCGTACATGGAATGATCGGGGCTGGGCAACGCCTTGCGATGGTATCGGGCGATGTTGGCGATGATGCTGCGGTCATGTGTCCCCAGCGTCAGTATGGGGCTGCTCAGGATGATCTGTGCGGAGCGTTTATGGTGTCCCTTGCCGCCATCCATCCATCCGATGTCATGCAGATAGGCTCCGGCCAGCAGCCAGAAGCGTTCTTCGTTGCCGTACCGGTGCAAGGGCCACAACGCCTCGAAGATCTGTTCGGCCAACGATGCGACATGCCGTGAGTGCAACGGCTCCGCCTCACAGGCGGCGAACAGTCTTTCGACGGACTCCATTCGGGGATCACGCACCGGCTCGGGAAGGCTCATTCATCTGCCTCCTGATCCAACTCCAGTTCCCCCGCGGACATCTCCTCCTCCAGCTCAGCGAGGACCTCATCAAACAGCGCCTCCTGCCAATCGACTGGGTTACTCTTGGAAGAGATCGAGTCCTGGAGCATATTACAGATGGCCTTCATGGTTTCATCGCGTTCTTTCAACAACTGTCGAACAGCATCCAATGATCTGCCATATTTGAACATCGCGGCACAATCTTTGGGCATTCCACATTCCTGGCAGGCCGTCACGGTGTCATCCACCGGATACTCGATCCGGTTGATGCGGAACTGGAAATATCCGGGACGTAAGTAGAGCATTGCATACGAGGCCCGCGGATCCCCGTCGTCCGGACGTCCCACCGATCCGGGGTTCAGGAACCAGACGCCGTCGACCTTTTTCATAAACGGAACATGCGAGTGTCCGCAGACAACGATATCGGCGTCACTCGTGGCAGCCAGTTCCCGAAAGCGGTCTTCGGGCGTGTCCGGCCGCAGGTGTTCGGTCATCGACTGGGGGCTGCCGTGCACGATCAATACGCGCTTGCCTTCCACATTCAGGCGAACCTGCTCGGGCAGTTTCTTCAGCCAGGCCACGCTCTGTTTGGACAGCTGGCTGTAGGTCCAAATCATCATCAGCGCCTTGGTTTGATCTTTCGGCAGATGCGGCATATCCTTCTTCCGGCCCCGACCGCGCTTGATGATCTTGCGATCCATATTCCCCTGGACCTGGTGCTGTCCTTCCCGCAATCGGCTCACGACCTCTTCGGGAAACGGCCCTCCGCCGACCAGATCACCGGTGTTCCAGAGCATCTCGGCTCCATGCGCTTGTGCATGCTGCAGGATCGCATCCAATGCAGGCAGATTGGCGTGCACATCGCCGAATACCGCGATCTTCATGACGTCACTCCTCCACAAGAGAAGCCGGACCATCCGCCGGCATGGTGTCGCGCAGTCGCTGTCTCAAGTTGTCCCATACCGAGTCACGCACAGTCTGCTTCCATAACGCCACGAATGCACTGTACAACTCCTGACGGTCCGCTCGGCGCACCTCTATCAACGTTTCGATGCCTCTGGCCACACGTTTCATGCCTTTGGCGTCTCCGCAGTACTCGATCATGCGCTGGCGTTCGCTCTCCAAAAACTCAGGCAATGTTTGCAACCATACGTCACAGTCGTGAAGCTCTCCCAAAGCCTCTTGGACATCTTTTACCACATTGATCTCCGATTTCAGCGCATCATCAAATACCGGAGCGAACAACTCCATCGTATATCGCAATCTCTTTGCGGTAATCCGCATGGCATGCAGTTCCTCGATATGCTCCGGGCGACTGACATACCCCTCATACGCCAACATCTCTTCCAAGCGAACCGCGATATGCGTGCACGCCTGCGCGACAATCAGCGGAGATTCCGTGCTGACGGCGCGCAGACGCGCCTCCACGATCGACTGCCTCAGCCAGTGGCTAAGGTCTTCCAGTACCCCTGAAGACTCGATCCGATCCAGCGTGTCCAACACGCCTTCCTGCAGGTGTTCCCGACGCTGACGCAGCCTCAGGATCAGTCGGTCGATTCCATACCGGTCACGAGGGTCCGGCAAACGCTCTTCCGCTTTGAGCAGCCAATCTATCTGCACATCGGTGTCCCGAGCAGCACCTAACGATCGGGTGACGCGTTTGATGGCTCGCAACCAGTCGACATATCGGCGCTTGGGCAACGTGGGTTCGAACACCGCCATGGCCGCCCGCAACCGGCGTGAGGCGACACGCATACGGTGGACGTATTCGATGTCCTCCGCACGGCGAACCCCTTCCACCTCCTGTTGAAGCGCCTGTAAGCGCTTCAACAACGACTCAGCGCCAAACAGCGCATAACTGGCATCCACCGGCAGCGCCATGGTCTCCCTCCCGCGTGTCTACATCGACTCGATGATCGGCATGATCTGCTGACGCAGCGCATCCTGGACGACGGAGAACTCCTGGTCCGCGTCGATCACGGTAAAACCGTACTGAGTGGCCAGCGTTTCGAACTGATCCAGCATGCGTGACTGGTACAGCACAAAACAATCATAGAGGTTGTCGGCCAGATGCATGTCCATCCCCGACTCCCAATAGTTCAGCCCGCGGCCGTGGACCATGCGGGACACCAGCGTATCGATCCCCGCCCGCAGGTAGAAAATCGCATCGGGTTTCAGTGCAAATCCGTAAACGCTCTTCGCCCATTCCGGATCAACCCCGCGCACGATATCACGCGCCAGGGTGCTGTAGAAGTAACGGTCAGACAGCACGATGAACCCCGCCTTCAATGCCGGAATGATCTGATTCTCCAGCCTGTCGGCGAAGTCCGTCGCGTAGAACAGACTCATGCAGAGAGTGCTGATGGTGTGTCCCGCCTTGGCGGTATCAAGCCCCGGTGCAGTCAATTCAGACCTTGCCAAGCCGGTGTCGGACACACCATAGCCTTGTTCCTCCAGCCACTGACGTAAAGCGGCGATCTGCGAAGAGCGCCCTACTCCATCCGGCCCTTCCAATACGATCAAGCGGCCAGGTAACGAGTCAATGGGGCTGTATGGAAACCCTGCGCCATAAAACTCTGCAATTCTCACGGCAGTCATATCGTAACCACTCCTTCCGGCCGAGGCAGGCCCTCCCATCCTTCCAGCAATCGGTCGGCGATGTCCCGCACCCGCTGCTGCTGCACGGGAATAGGCTCGGTTCCATCGATCACTGTGAGGCCGAACTCGTTGACCATGGCGTCGTATTCCGCCATGATCCGTCCTTGGAACAGCTTGAAGCTGGTCACCACGTTGTCGGACAGCCCCAGGTCCATACCGGCTTCGTAAAACTTGATCTGCGCCCGTGATGACAGAATACGATCGACGGCGGTATCCAACGGAACCCGGAAGTAGAACGCCAGGTCCGGCATGACCGCAAACGAGTACAGGTTGCGCACCCATTGGGGGTCGACGCCTCGAGCCACATCGCGTGCGAAAGCGGTGAAAGCATAACGGTCTGCAAGCACGATCACACCGGCTTTCAGCAACGGAACGATCCGATACTGCCAGCGGTCTGCAAAATCCGTGGATTGCAACAGGCTGAATGTCGTGGGCGTAAAGGCTTTACGCTTCTTACCCAGACGCGTAGTGCCTTTGACCAGTTCGGACGAGTTCCACTCGCTGAAGTAGACGGATCGGCCTTGAGCGTGCAGATACTTGAACAGCAGATCGATCTGAGTTGACTTACCGCTCCCGTCAATACCCTCGACGACAATTAACTTGCCTGCATAATGGTTGGGTGGCAGCACGGCTTTCCTCCTGATGCCAGCACGACTGGACGTATAGAAACCGGGCCGGACACAGCCGGCCCATTGCGCGATTATATCACCCGAAGCTTACAGGGTCGCTACACCTCCAGCAAAAGATCGCTGGCCGCCTGAATGAAGAAGATGGAGCCAAGATCCCGCACATAGTACGGCGACTGGTCGGTTCCATTGGGCATCTTGACTTTTTCCAGTATGGCGCCCTTCAGGTTCGGATCCTCGGGTTTGACAAACTGCATCTTCATGCAATACCGCAGCCCGCGCTTGATCAACGGGATCCACTTGGGGTCTTGGGTCAGCTTCCACAGGTCGTGATACATTAATACCGCACAAGCGGTTCCACTGGTGGCATGCCCGAACGAGTCGGTCTTGAAGTCCACATACGTGCCGCGCAATATGCCACCGTCACGCCGCTGCGCGGCTGCGTACCATTCGCCCGCGCGCAGAGCGGTCTGCAGATAACAGCCCTGACCCGAGTCACGGTATGCGGCCACCATCGGACGCCCCCACCAGTAGGCGTGGCGCGGATGAATGGATCCCGCAGAGCGACTGCAAGGACCGAAGGCAATCCAGTTTCCCGGCGGGTCCTCTTCGCGGATCAGTCGATCGATAATCTCGTAAAACGCATCACGCAGCTTGGGGTCGCTGGATGCGCGCGCCGCCTTCAGCAATACCGCGTCATCGGCCAACGGACGGCCGGGGTAGTTTTTCGACAGACTGTTGTTCTCAACCACACGTCTTTCGGCGGGGTGATACCAGTCCATGACCAGGCCTTCTCCGGGGAGGTACATGGTTTTCAACACCCAGCGCGCCGCGGCAACAGCCCACTCGGAATAGGTCAGGTCGTTGGTCGCATCAGCCAAATAGAACAGACCATCGATGGTCTCCAGCACCGCCGAGGTGTTCACCAGATCGGGAAAATCCTCATACGCCAACAGCATGCCATAGTCTGGATCGGATTCATCATTTACCCGATTATGGGCGATAAAGTCAGCAGAGTCACGCGCAGCCCCTAACAGGCTGTCGTCGTTCAACACCCGGGACGCCATCACCAGCGCCTTGATCGCCTGGCCGGTATGCCACATCGGGCAGAAGAAGCTCCACTCCTTGGCTGCCACGCTGTATTCGCCGCGAATGGCGCCTTTCCAGTAGGCGGTGGGATGCCCACCCCGGTTCTTTTCGACAGTCAGCCCCTCAGTCTTGACCTGAGCGATCTCTACCAGCCAGCTACAGGCAAGCTTCAGGGCTGCGCGCAGACCTTCGATGTCATTCGTCTCCAGTACCGTACCCATGTTGATAACCCTCCATCGAGGCGGCACGGGTGCTCCCCATGCGCTGCAATTCGATTCTACAGGACGCTTGCTGTTCCCTTCACTTCAACCAACACGACGTCTGCAGATGGCCTAGTGTACCCCATGTACGAAGAAGCTCGTGGCTCGATCTGCCAGCACCCATCAGCCGGAGGCCACTCCATGTCAGCAAAACCCCGAATACTGTATGGTATTAATGTCTATTTACCCAATATACCCCATATTGAGAGGCATTCATGACCCGTCTATCGCATGAGACTGGCGCAGAGCCACGTGGCGTGACACTGCGTTGGCCAGCCATATTGCTGGGGCTTCTGCTTGTCCCGCTGAACTGCTATTGGATCATCGCGGCCGAGATGCGATGGTATGTGATCCTGACCCTGAACCCGCTGTTCATCACGCCGGTGTTCAACCTGTTTGTACTGGTAGTGCTGAACCGGTTACTTCGCCGCTTCCGCCCGGCGTGGGTATTCAGGCCAGCTGAACTGATCACGGTCTACATCATGGTTGTGCTGTCCTGCACAATCGCCACGCATGACTTCATGATCAATCTGATAACCACTTTGTCTTTCGCTGAATGGTCGGGCATACCGGAAACGTTTCGGGAGGGGACACTGATGCCCCTGATGCCCAAATGGCTGTTCCCGACTAACCGGGAACTGCTGAGGGGGTATTTCACAGGCAACGCCGACTTTTACCGAGCGGACATCTTGCTGATGTGGGCCAAGCCATTGGCGTACTGGTTCATCTTCATTGCATCCATCGGCTGGTCGATGTTCTGTATCGCGGTGATCTTCCGCCGCGCCTGGGCCGAAGAGACGAAACTCAGTTTTCCGATCATCCGTCTGCCCATGGAGTTGACAGCCAGCGACGGTCCCACACACATCCTGCGCTCACGCGTGATGTGGGCGGGATTCGCCATCGCTGCCGGCATCTGTATCATCAATACGTTGCACCTGTGGTTTCCCAATGTGCCCCACATCGCCACTCGCGCCACCCAGATCCCGTTCAATACCCCCCCATGGCACGGTCTGAACCCGATCTTCGTTGCGTTCTATCCGTTTGCCATCGGCTTGTGCTATCTGGTTCCGTTGGATATTTCGTTTAGCTGCTGGTTTTTCTATTTATTCATGAAAATGCAAGCGGTCATTGGCGCTTGGCTGGGTTATCAGCCTGCGCCCTATTGGCCCTACCACATGGAGCAGGGCATCGGCGCCTGGACGGTTTTTGCGATCTCGTTGATCTACACGGCACGCCATTACCTCGCTCGGGTGTGGCAGAGCGTGTTGAAAGGACGCAGTGAACTGGACAGCGTGGAACCTATCAGTTACCGCGCCGCCGTGATCGGCCTGATCGTCAGCCTGGGAGTGTTTTTCGTTTTCTGGTGGACCGCCGGAATGAGTCCCGGATGGGTGCTGATCGTCATGGCGCTTTACTTTCTAGTGGCTTTGGCCATCACCCGCGTGCGGGCAGAGTGCGGCAGCCAGCACACGGTCTGGGATCTGGAGCCCATGAACGTAATGCGTCTGGTCCCCAGCGAAACATTGAGCCAGAAAACCATGATGGCCTCGATCATGAGTCACTGGTATTGGCGGCTGAACCGAAGCCACGTGGCGCCCGCCGAGATGGAGGCGTTGAAGATGGGCGGCGATCACGGCATGAACCTGCGCAGCCTGGTGTTGCCCATGGCGTTGGCGTTCGCTGTGGCAATCGTGGCCGGCATGTGGGCCAGCCTGCACATTCTCTATCGGGAGGGGGCGCAGGCCCGATGTGTCGGCTGGGCCAACTGGACCGCCTGGGAGTGCTACAGTTGGCTGAACACGGCGACCACCACGGGGTTTTCTTTCGAAGCCCCCCGTTGGATTGCCGTCAGCGGCGCAGCAATATTTACGGCGTTTTTGGCTGCCATGCGATCGATGTTCAGCTGGTGGCCGTTTCACCCGCTGGGGTACTGCATCGGCGGCGGCCTGATCTGGCACTGGGTGGCGTTCTTCATCGCCTGGCTGATCAAGCTCTGCGTCATCCGGTACGGCGGCCTGAAACTCTACAGCAAAACCGTTCCCTTCTTCTTGGGCCTGATCCTGGGTGACTACGTATTCGGAGCGATCACCTCACTGATTGGCATCACCATGGAAGTGCCTGTGCACAACACATTCCATTGATGCGGTGCATGCTGGCCGCCAGTTGGCTGCCGTGATCGGTCACTGGCGGCTATACATCGATACGTAATGGTCTGCCCGGAACCGCGTTCCAGTCGATCGAACGCTCGTTATAGCGAACGCGATAGCGCCCTTTTTGGTCGGCATACAGCGTTGCCTGCACCAGACGTCCCCGTGCCCAGCGCATGTTGACGGTAACCCCTCCGCGCGCGCGCAGACCACGCACCGATCCATCGGGCCATTGCGGAGGCAAAGCCGGCAACAGGTGGATCACACCGGTGTGGCTCTGCAACAGCATCTCCGCAATACCGGCGGTGGCGCCGAAATTGCCGTCAATCTGGAACGGCGGATGGTTGTCAAACAGATTGGGCAGCGTACATCGCCTGAACAAATCCTGCAGATGATCATGTGCGGCGGCGCCGTCATGCAGGCGGGCCATCAGGTTGATCAACCAGGCGCGGCTCCATCCGGTGCCTCCGCCGCCATTTGTTAATCGGGCGTCCAAGCTGCGACGCGCGGCGGCTGCGAGTTCCGGTGTGGTCTCCAGGGTGATCTGTTCGCCCGGATGCAGCGCATACAGATGCGACATGTGCCGATGTCCCGGCTCTACCTCAGCGTAGTCCTCCACCCATTCCATCAACCGGCCGTCTTTCGGGCTGATCTGGATTGGCGCCAGCTTGTCCAATACGTCGGTGATCTCGGCACAGAGTTCATGATCCATTTCGCCGTCTTGTCCAGACAGAGCTTTACATGCGCTGAGGCACTGGGTAAACAACCGGCGAATGATCATCAAATCCATCGTGGCGGCATAGGTAAACAGACTCGGCTCACCGTCCCGCAGCCAGAATGTGTTTTCCGGTGAATGAGACGGACAGGTCACCCACATTCCCGGAACGCGTGTATTGTCAGGCGCCTGTACCAGAAAGTCCAGCAGAAACAGTGCGGCGCCACGCATCAAAGGCCACGCGCGGCGCTTCAGGAACTCACGATCACCGGTGAACAGATAGTGCTCCCAAAGGTGACTGCACAACCAGGCAGCTCCCATCGGCCAGATGCCGTGAACCCCGTCGATCGGAGCGGCTCCGCGCCACAGGTCGGCGTTATGGTGCACCACCCACCCGCGGGCGCCGTAATGTCTGCGCGCCACCACGGCGCCTGTCTCGGCCAGATCGTCCAGCAGGTGGAATAACGGTTCGTGGCACTCGGAAAGGTTGCAAACCTCTGCTGGCCAGTAGTTCATCTCGGTATTGATATTCACCGTCCATTTGCTGCCCCAGGCTGGAACCACATCCTGGTTCCAGATACCCTGCAGATTGGCAGGCTGCGTACCGGGGCGGCTGCTGCATAGCAGCAGGTACCGCCCGTACTGAAAGTACAGCCCGGCCAGATGCCGATCGGCTTGGTGTTGCAAGCCTTCCCGCAACCGCACATCGGTCGGCGTTCGCGCCTTTTGCGTATCGCCTAAATCGATCGATACCCGTTCCATAAACCGTCGCATATCGGCTTTATGTGCGGCCATTAGCCGCTCGAAGGGGTGTTGACGCGCTCGTTTCATCTGCGGACGCCAGACAGCTGCGGGATCCCCCGATATGTCTTTGTAGTTGCGAAAACTGGTGCCGGCACATAACCGGAGCACCACACGGGATGCATTGCACACCGCGAAGGCCTCCGCCGATCGAATGGCCTGACCGTCTGTTTCGAGGTGCAGGCCGGCTTCAAATCGCATACCGTCACCCTCCACCCCGGCCGTAAGTCCTTGGTCGTGACCGTCTCCTCTCCAGACGCCGGACATCACCAGACAGCCGGTATCGTTCAGTGCGACCTGATGGTGATGCGGCGACGCCAGTCGAATGGATACTTCCAGCACCGGCTTACTGGCGGTAAGACGCATAGCCATCACTTGATCGACAGCCGATATGAACACAGTCCGTTCAAACACCGCGCCATCGCACCGGTACCGGACGGACGCAACGCCGTCGAACAGATCCAGGTCGCGGCGATATTCCCGGATACGTCCCTGATGGGAAAACGACAGCTGCATGTCCAACAGCGGTTGGTATGCCTGCTGCAGCACGGGTGAGCCCATCAGCGTGCGCGCCGCCAACTCTGCGGCCGCATTGTTCTGTCCGGAAAACATCAGCCGACGGATCTCAGGGAGACTGTCCGCAGCGCCCGCTACCGAGTAGTCATGAGGCCGGCCGCTCCAAAAGGTGTCTTCGTTACACTGGATCCGTTCCTGGGGCACTTCGCCAAATACCATAGCTCCCTGACGACCGTTCCCCAAGGGTAACGCCTCGTTCCAGTTTCGCGCGGGTTGCCGGTACCACAACGATCTGGCCGCCTGTCTGGGCGGCGGCGCTTGCCCCACACCGTCAAATGGGCCTCGAAGCGCCGGCCCGCCGGAGCTGTGACTGGTCCACACCGGTTGCGGTGAAGCACCGAACCGCCAGTCCGCCACCCGGCCGGTTAGCGCCGGGGGCTGCAGTCTGGGAGCGGAGGCTAACCACCTGACCTCCGCGTCAGAAAGCGCACGATCATATACGCAGACCCGATCGATCTCTCCGACATACCGATGCCCTCCTACGCTGTCCGCACCGATCCGCAACGGCAAATCGTTGAGTACTGCCGGACGCATACCGGCACGTGAACCGTCTGCGGCCAGTCGGCCATTTACGTACACGCGGTACACCGCATCCCGTACACTGAAGACCCCGGCGATGTGCGTCCATACCCCTTCGTTCAACACGTCCTGTGCTGTGAGCATCCCTTCCGCCAACAAGAAACGCACCGACGCCCCCGGATAGGTATCCAGCATATAACCGCTCTGCGCACCGGCAGGACTTTTGTCAACCAGCCGCATTCCTT
The DNA here is from genome assembly GCA_964650005.1 of uncultured bacterium. Classification (GTDB taxonomy): domain Bacteria; phylum Armatimonadota; class HRBIN16; order HRBIN16; family HRBIN16; genus CAZHSN01. Next base: position 53,421 of record CAZYPZ010000021.1, read on the forward strand.
CGGCCGGCAAGGTCTCCGGCCGGATCCACACTTCGATACTGAACGAGTCGGTCAGATCCAGCCGGGTGGAGGCGGCTTCGTAAATATCGCTGTCCTTTGTCAGATACATTCCCGTCTCCTTATCGCTCGGGATCTGCCGACGGAGTCACGCGTTCGAGCGCATCCAGAATCCATCGTGTGGATTCCAGATGGCAACGAACTGTTCGTACGGCCTCTGCAACGAACCGGCATATAAAGCGCCACTGAACTGTTATCGTCGATGAGCCGAAAAACCTGCCCCCAATCCGGCACAGGCTCAGCCAACACCACGCAGCATGATGAGCCGTGAATCACCCGCTCGGACCGCAACGATGGGACCTCAGAAAACCATCCGAACGCATGGGTGTTCAACAACTCATATTGAGTCCAATTCGTTCCTCTCGGCTCCCTTCCAGCGAGTCAGGACGCCGTCGTCAATGGGCGTTATGCCGCGGCTCTTATCACGCCGGTCGCCCCACAGGATCAGCCGGGTTATCGGAATGACCATACTGATAATCCCTATTCGGTATGCCCAGATTACCAGGAGATCGCGATTCAGGCGCAGGAAGAAAAAAGAATGGCCGGTGTGACTATCCGGACGCGCCGGGACGCCGGTCAGGATCCGCAGGTAAAAGCACAACAAGATGACCAGCATGTAGGGGCCTATTTGTCTCAACGGTGCGTTCGCCAGCCTTTGCCCTCTCACAACACCGGAGATATGCATGCCCATAAGCAGAAAACAGGAGAGAACCCCATCAAACTGGCAGGCCAGGATCAACAGCATCCATAAGACCAGATAGTACAGATGATGCATCTTATCTATGCGAACCTTATACGTGCGGGCAAACGATACATAAGAACCGATTGTCCCCAGAAAAAACAGCCACGTCGCAACCAACCAGCAACCGAGGGTTCCGAAAATCCACCCGGCGACGAAGGCAAATACACGTTTCTGTTTATCGGAATACGACGGCCACTGAGAAAGCGGCTCTTCACGTTCATTCATGGTCCGACCATTATCCGCGAGGCGTTCGTCATCGCACGGCAGGCGCCCCATCTCGGGCGGAACGAGCCGAAGACGTGATACAGTCCACACCAGAGTACGAGGAGCTCGAACCTCGCAAGAAGGGATTTCTTGCATTTTACATCAGCCAGCATGACGCGATGATCAGAGTCAATCAGCCTGTGCTGCACCAATCGCAATAGGCAGGTGAGTGAGAGCCCCCCATGGCATGTTCGATCGGTGCACCGTCTCCAGAGGATCGAAATATCCTGGTACGGTCGGCGGGATACGGGTCAGCCCCATGTGACAGCGACATAAAATCATGAAACTCCACCTGTGAAAACGGCCATCCGCAATCCTGGCGATGCGGAGACGCGTGCGCTCCGCGCATGCGGGCGTTACAATGGTAACCATGAAGCGCTATTGGGTACCGTTGCTGTGTTCCATCCTGCTGGCGACCGCGGCCAGCGCTCAGATCACCGAGTCACGTTCATCGCTGGCGCCGGGAGTAACGGTACACCGTATTACAGGGTCTTTGTTCGCCGCCCCCCAATCGCTGCACTACCTGTTCGTCGACCCGCGACAGGGGGCGCGTATCGAGGCACGACTGGGCAAGGATGTGGTGTACCAGCCGGACACCACAGTCGGACGCGAAGCGGTGAATCTGTTCACGGCACGCACCGGCGCCGTGGCGGCTGTCAACGCCGATTTCTTCCCCTGGACCGGTGATCCGTTAAGCCTGATGATACACAATGGCGAACTGGTGAGCGAACCGTTGCAGTATCGCGCATCGTTCGGCATCGGCCCGTCCGGTGAGTGGTTGTTTGGCTCGCCGTCATGGTCCAGCTCGTTGCGATGGGGCGCCACAGGGACAAAACTGTCAGGCATCAATCGCTATCCCGGAACGGGAGAGCTGGTGCTGATGACATCCGCGGCCGGCGTGATCCAGCCCAAACAAGCCTGCTTGGCAATACCGTTGAAAGGCTCCACTCGATTGCTCATCGGACAGCCGCTCATGTTTACCGCCGGAGCGCCATACACGAGTCCGCCCTATACGGTTCCCGACGATGGTATGTTGCTGCTGGCGTCCGGAGAAGGACGCGAGTCGGTGGCGTCACTTGCCGAGGGTGCACAAGTGACGTTGCAGATTGACCTGACAGCCGACGGGACGGCAACCGCACTGACACAGGATGGCCGACGATTGAGTCCGGGGGAGGCGGCCTCCCTCTGGCCGCGCGCTGTGGAAGCGGTCAGCGGCGGTCCACAACTGATTACGAACGGGCAGATCGTCATCGGCAATCCCCCTCCGACAGGTTACGGACTGGACTTGACAGGAAAACGCCATCCCCGCACGGCGATCGGTGTCACAGCCGACGGCCGTTGCCTGCTGGCCGTAACGGACGGACGACAGCCGCTCGCCAGCGGATTGTCGCTGCCCGAATTGGCGCAGCTGCTGAAACAGGCGGGAGCGGTGGAGGCAATCAACCTGGATGGAGGCGGATCGTCCATGATGGCCACTCTGACCGGTTTCATCGTGAACCAGCAGAGCGACGCGTCACCGCGCCCGGTAGCCAACCTGGTCGCGATATACCACCCCGCCGCCCCGACCATGGAGCCACCAATAGACGATCCCGTAATCCATCCTTTCGGTGCAGCGTATCCGCCGAATACCGTGCGTCAGTACGTGGTCGCCAGCGAACGGTGCTCCGAACCGCCGGATGATCTGGCCGTTCTTTGGGCCAGCAACTTGACTGCGGTTACCACCACACTGGACGGTACGGTGTCCATGCGCCGTGCAGGCTCGGCGCAGATTCGAGCCGATGCCGGGGGAGTCTTATGCCAGACTTCCGTAGAGGTGCGGACGGACGTGGGGACTCGTCTGCAACTGGACAAACGCCCCTCCCCGACAGACCCGAGCCTGACGTTGCGACTGGTCGACGCCGCCGGCAACCCGCGAAGTGGCGTGCCGGTGATCATGGCCGGTGTCGGAGCGGCGCCAGCAAGCGACGTTCAACGATCCGCATCCGATGGGGCGGTTCGCTTCCGTGTGTCGGTCCCATCCGGCTCGGTGGTTACCTTCGCGGCGGAGTCCGCGATTTTGACGTTGCGTTACTGATCCGCAACAGACAGGAGTTGCAGCATGCGTGTCGCATTGATTGGACTGGGCTTGATGGGGCAGGCCATGGGCCGAAAGTTGTTAGAGGCAGGCCACCATCTGACGGTGTGGAACCGGACACCAGAGCGTTGTAACGAGCTGGCAAGTCTGGGCGCCATTGTGGCGCCCACACCCGCAGAAGCCGTCAGTGGTGCGGAAGTGGTGCTGTCGATCGTGTTGGATCCTGCGGCAGTGCGCTCGATCTCATTGGGCGAACACGGCGTGTTGAGTGCGCTGTCCACCGGAGCAGTCCATGCCGAGATGAGCACCATCGACCCGGCCACCGCAGATGCATTGGCGACCCGGTATGCCTCCGAGGGTCGTCTGTTCTGCCATGCACCGGTCATCGGGAGTACGCCTCAGATCGCCGCAGGCACGTTGATCACCTTTGCCGGAGGGCCCGAGGAGGCCATCGAGAAGGCCATGCCCGCATGGAATGCGTTCTGCAACCGGATCTGGAAACTGTCCAGCGCCAAACAGTCGGCCACATGCAAACTGGCAATGAACCTGATGCTCGCGCACATGATGGCCGGACTCGGCCAGGCGATGCTGTTCGCACAGGCGGGCGGGATCTCACCAAGCCAGTGGCTCGACATTCTCGGCTCCACCGCCATGGCTGCCCCTTTATGGGAATGGAAAGGCCGTAAGTTTTTGTCCCGAGACATGTCCGCACAGTTCTTTGTGCAGCATATGCTGAAAGATCATGACCTCGCCCTGCAAACCGCCCGACAGACCGGTGCGCCTCTTCCATTCGCGGCACTGGTGCGGGAGTTGCTGGTAACAGCGACTGCCCACGGCTGGGCGGAAGAGGACTATCCGTCGCTGATCCGCAGCCTGGAACTGCTTGCCGGACAGGAACTGCACGCATGAAAGTCGCCATATTGGGGTGCGGCCTGATGGGCAGTGCGATGGCGCGCGCCGTGTCCGCCCGGGGTGTGCGTCTGATCATCTGGAACCGCACGCGCGCCACCGCCTCGGCTTTGGCGCGTGAGCTGAACGCCGATTTGGCCGAGTCGCCCGCTGATGCGGCCGGCCAAGCCGATATCATCCTTCAATGCGTCACCGATCCGGAAGCCGCCGAAACGGTAGCGCTCGGCGCAATGGGCGCAATCCATGGCATGCAGCCAGGCAGCGTGCTCGCCGAGATGAGCACCATCACGCCGGCCTGCGCCCGACATATTGTCGACGCCGTGAACCGGGCAGGCCTGTCTGCTTGTCACGCGCCGGTAATCGGCAATGCCAAAAACATTGCTGTGGGCACGCTGCGGATCTTCGCGGGAGGCGATGATCACGCCATCACCAAGGCTGAACCCGCCTGGCGACTGTTCAGTGATGTGATCTGGCGTTTTGCCACACCGGAACAGGCCGCAGTGGTAAAGCTTTCGATCAACATGATGATCCCGCACCTGTTGCTGGGGCTTGCGCAGTCGTTGCGATTTGTTACCGCAGGGGGCATGTCAGGCACCCAATGGCTGGAGATCCTTCAGTCGACCGCCATGGCCTGCCCTATGTGGGATAACAAAGGCCCCAAACTGCTGGCCGGGAATTTCACACCGAATTTCACAGTAGCCAATATGGCAAAGGACCTGAACCTGATGCTACAGACAGGTAGAGACCTGTCTCTTCCCCTTCCGCTGACAGCGCTGGCGGCCCAGATGTTCCAGTCGGCGTTGAACGATGGATTCGGAGACGCGGACTATTCCGCTGTTGCGTGCGCGCTGGATCGCGCTTACCGACCGACTGACAGTAAGGAGACCGTCGATGGCTGAACGGATTGAGTTCGTGAGCAACTATACCGATCTGAGTAACGAACATGGCTTTCAGTTCGAGTTCACCTGCGATCGATGCGGCAGCGGCTATCGCACCGAATTTCAGGAGTCCGGTTTGGGCCGGGTCAGCCAGGGCTTGAACATGCTGGGCGGGCTGCTGGGCGGCGTGTTGGGACGCGCGGCAGAGATCGGCGACCAGGTAAAGGACGCTGCATGGAAAAAGGCGGCGGATGCCGCGTTTCGCAACGCCGTGAGTGAAATCCGCCCTTCGTTTGCCCAGTGTCCGCATTGCATGCAGTGGGTCTGTCGCCAAACCTGCTGGAACACCGCCAAAGGACTGTGCAAGGAGTGCGCACCCGATACGGCGGTGGAGATGGCGGCCGCCCAAGCCAACAGAACGCGTGAAGAGGTCTGGGCCCATGCGCAGATGGCCGAAGAAGACATGCAGATCAAGACCAAGGACTGGCGGGAGGGTGTGCGGGCGCTCTGTCCAGAGTGTGAGAAACCGCTGAAGCCTGGCGCCAAGTTCTGCCCAGAATGCGGTGCTGCCGTGAAACCGGCCAAAACGACTTGCCCGGGATGTGGCGCATCGGTGGCCGATGGTGTGAAGTTCTGCCCAGAGTGTGGCCAAAAGATGACGCCCCCTACGCATTGCAAGGCATGCGGTGCGGAACTGACGCCCGGCGTCAAGTTCTGCGGCGAATGCGGCCAGAAGGTCTAGTCAAAGTGCAACGGGCCTTCCGGATTGACTCCGGAGGGCCTGCTGCGCTTGCGTTTGGGAAGTAAGCTCTCAGGTACCCATCTGCCACTCGTTCAGATAATTCACTTGCTCTTCTGTCAGCGTATCGATACCGATCCCCATCGTCTGCAGTTTCAACGCGGAGATCTGTTTATCGATCGCTTCCGGAACCGGGTACACCCGCTTCTCCAGCTGTGTGGAGTGTTTGAAGATGTACTCCGCACCGAGTGCCTGATTGGCGAAGCTCATGTCCATGACGCTGGCGGGATGCCCTTCGGCGGCGGCCAGATTGATCAACCGGCCTTCACCCAGCAGGCACAGACGCCGTCCGTCGGGCATGTAGAACTCTTCTACAAATGGGCGCGGTACGCGGCGCGATGCGGCCATCGCTTCCAGCGCCGGGATGTCGATTTCCACGTTGAAGTGCCCTGAGTTGCAGATAATCGCGCCGTCCTTCATCAGCGCGAAGTGCTCTGCACGCAGTACATGGATGTTACCGGTCACCGTGATGAACACATCGCCGATACGGGCAGCCTGTTCCATAGGGGCCACTTCGAACCCATCCATTACCGCTTCCAGCGCCGCCAGCGGATTGATTTCCGTCACGATGACCCGCGCGCCCATTCCGCGGGCGCGCATGGCCAGACCGCGTCCGCACCAGCCATATCCTGCAACCACCAGCACGCGACCGGCAAACAGGATGTTGGTGGCGCGCAACACACCGTCGAGCGTACTCTGGCCTGTTCCGTAACGGTTATCGAACATATGCTTGGTGTTGGCATCGTTCACCGCCACGATGGGATAGCCCAATACACCCTCCTGGGCCATGGCCCGCAGCCGGATGACACCGGTAGTGGTCTCTTCAGTCCCCCCCAGAATGGTCGGGAGCAGTTCGCGCCGTTTACTGTGTATTTCACTCACCAGATCCGCACCATCGTCCATGGTCACATTCGGATTGAGATCTAACGCGGCGTTGAGGTGCCGGTAATACGTGGCGCTATCCTCTCCCTTGATCGCAAAGGTCGGGATCTCGAAGTGCTTCACCAGCGCGGCGGCCACCTCATCCTGCGTCGAGAGCGGGTTGCTGGCGCACAACGCCACCTCCGCACCTCCCGCTTTCAGCGTGATCGCCAGATTAGCGGTCTCCGTGGTGACATGCAAACAGGCAGCCAGTCGGACGCCCTTCAAGGGCTGCTCCGCTTCGAAGCGCTGACGAACGACAGAAAGAACCGGCATGTCGTGACCGGCCCATTCGATACGGTCACGACCGGCGTCGGCCAGAGTGATATCCTTGACGTCGTAATTCATTGATCCCCCTTACGCCCTGCGCCCCACGGCAGCCCGCAGGTCATCCACACGGTCCACACGCTCCCAAGGAAACGCCGGATTGCCGAAGTGACCGTTCACCGAGGTGTCCACATATTTGACAGAGCCATCCAGCAGATGCAGCTCCTTGATGATCGCAAACGGACGCAGGTCGAATACCTCACGCACCGCCGCTTCTATTACCGCTTCATCCACCGTGGCGGTGCCGAAGCATTCCACGCTGAGCGACATGGGTTCTGCACGGCCGATCGCGTAGCTGACCTGAAGTTCACAGCGGTCAGCCAGACCGGCGGCGACGATATTCTTGGCCACGTAGCGCATCATATACGCTGCCGATCGGTCCACTTTGGATGGATCTTTACCGGAGAACGCCCCCCCTCCATGGCGGGCCATTCCGCCGTAGGTATCCACAATGATCTTGCGTCCGGTAACACCCGTATCGCCCTGTGGACCACCGATCACGAAACGTCCAGTGGGGTTGACATGGATCTTTTCATCCGTAGGACGGCCATACTGTTTGTAGTGCGACAGAACCGGATCGATGAACTCCTTCATGACGATGTCGCGTATCTGCTCGTCCATCCCGTCTTCGTGCTGCTGAGAGATCAGGATCGAGTCGATGCGCACGGGCTTACCGTCCACATACTCCACCGTCACCTGGGATTTGCCGTCGGGACGCAGACCCAGTTCGGGCTTCTGCTCGCGCACTTCGCGCATTTTGCGGGTCAGTCGGTGAGCAATGGTGATAGGCAGCGGCATGAGTGACTGGGTTTCGTTGCAGGCATATCCGAACATCATGCCCTGATCGCCCGCTCCCTGTTCTTCGGGGTTCTCACGATCGACGCCGCGGCCGATATCCTGAGACTGTGACTGTATGGCGACCAGCACTCCGGTGGTGTTACCGTCGAAGCCCCAGTCCACATTGGTGTAGCCCGCCCGGCAAATGGTCTGCCGGACCACGTCGGCCATCTCCACATAGGTGTTGGTGGTCAGCTCGCCGGCTACTACGGCCAGTCCGCGCGTCAATAACGTTTCGATAGCCACCCGACTCCTGGGATCGTCACGCAGACACGCGTCCAGAATCGCGTCGCTGATCTGATCGGCCAATTTGTCGGGATGTCCGAGTGTCACACTCTCGGAAGTAAAAAAGGTCTGCTTAGGCACGTTGCTGTGCTCCTCCTGTGCGCTGGTACGCTGCTGTGTTCGGCACGAACGAAAACCGCCGGCCTGCAGGCCGGTTCGTCCGCCGCGCACACCCGAAGGATATGGGGGATACCTCGGGACCTGCCCGGTATGGGCTGTGCGGCCGTAGAAAACCGACCGCACTTTCACTATTATACCCGCTGGACATGACAAACAGGCGCATGCCGTGTCGCGAGTATAGCGAGATTGCCGGCAAAGCGGTACTCACCTGGCCGGCAATCCTCATGGCGTAAAGACCAACTACGAGTGCCGATCCTCGATCGGTTTGTAGGTCAAATCGATGGGGCCAACATACTGAGCACGCGGCCGAATGATCCGGTTATTGCCCCATTGTTCCAGTATGTGCGCCGTCCATCCCGTCATCCGGCTCATCGCAAAGATCGGGGTGAACAGGTCGCTTGGAATGCCCATCAGATGGTACACCGTGGCCGAATAGAAGTCGACATTCGGATAGACTTTGCTGTTGGCGCGCATGGTGCGCTCCACCTCACGTGAGATATCCAGCCACAAAGTGTCGTTGAACTTGGCCGACAGCTTTTCGGCCCACTGCCGGAGCGTGGCGGCGCGTGGATCTTCTGTCTTGTAGACGCGATGGCCAAAGCCAGATAGCTTTTCCTTACGCGCCAACCTCTCCAGGACATAGGCCTCCGCCTTGGACGGATCGCCGATCTCCTGAAGCATCAACGCCACTTCGGCATTGGCGCCACCGTGTAGCGGACCCTTCAGCGCGCCGATGGCGCTGGTAACCGAACTATACATGTCGCTCATCGTGGCTGCGGTCACACGGGCCGCAAACGTCGACGCGTTCAGCTCATGGTCGGCATGCAGGATCAGCGCAACATCAAACGCCCGCACCAGATCGGGGTCCGGCTCCTCGCCGTGCAACGTGTACAAAAAGTTCCAGGCGATGCTCTTTCCCTGTACGGGCTGGACGGGTTCCTTGCCTTTGCGCAGTCGGGCATGGGCTGAAACCAGCAAAGGCAACCGTTCCGTCAGGCGCTGCGCCTTGCGCAGGCATGCGTCCAACCGTGTGTTCCCGCTGTCCGGGTCCCAATGTCCCATCGATGACACCGCCGTTCGCAACACCTCCATAGGTGTGGCGGCATTCGGGAACATGCGCAGGATCATCACCGTTTCTGTGGGCAACTCCGTACTGCCGGTGAATCCATCGAGGAACACCTCGAACTCGCGTTTATTCGGCAGATCGCCATACCACAACAGATACGCAACTTCCTCAAACGTGCTGTGTTCGGCCAGGTCGGCAACATCATAGCCGCGGTATACCAGACGGCCCTTTATGCCGTCTATGAAACAGATCTCCGACGGGCACGCAACGACATCCTCCAAGCCAGCCTTGGCTGTATGCGCCTGGGAGTTTTCGGTTGGGCTGTTGGACATGGCTCACTCCTGATATCTGGATTTGGCAGATCTCGGCCACCGGCGTTACGGGCCAGCATTGGCTGCACAGACCGTCCACACTAACGTTGTAGCATACCCAAGCGGCTTGCACCAAGCGATCTTGTGAAATTTGGCACGATATCACGAGGAATGTCCCGATATATCGCCCCTTGGAAAACATTACCGCGAGATTATTTAGCCTGGTCAGGAGCATCCGGCATAGACGACGCCAAATCTCTCAGCGGCACACACAAATTAACCCGGCATTGAGGGTCCAATTCCGTCCGATGTCTATAGACCGAATGCATTGGACGTCGTGGAGTCGTTACCGAGACCAAGCCTCGGCATCGGAGCCATGACCAGGTTGCTCTCTTTCAGCCTGCGCGGCCAGTTGACGCACCATCGCTCCGAAGATCACCACGTGCAGCGGATACACCGCCCACCAGTATAGATAGCCGGCAACCCCGCGCGGATCGAAAAACGCCGTCTGACGCAGCAGCGCTCCGCCCGGACGCGGAAACACCTCCCACTGGAGCCAGGCATCCCCGGGCAGCTGCATTTCGGCGCGCAATCTCAGCAGCCGAGGACGCTCCACTGTCTCCACACGCCAGAAGTCCAACGCGTCCCCGGGCAGCAGTCGATCCGGGTCGCGTCGTCCGCGTCGCAGTCCTCGCCCTCCGAGGAGGACGTCCAAAGCGCCGCGCAGCGCCCAAAGCCCGTGCATGGGCCATTTCCGATCGCCTCCGATCGCCTCCACCGTGGCGAACACCTGCTCCGGCGAGGCGGAGGTTATGTGCTCGCGCTGCTCCTGGTACATCCCCTCGCGAAACCGAAGCGACACCGCCGATGTATTCACCGGGGATGATGACAACGCACCGGTCCAGAATGTGGCCACCTCGTTGCGTTGTCTCCGGTTCAGCGCCAGCGATACAGCACTCCGGTAATCCATCGGCCGAATGCCGGGAAACAGCCGCCGCGCCAGATCACCGCGCTGGACTGTTTCAAACGCCAGCCCCAACACCAATGGCCGCGCCACACTGGCGGGGACCGGCGTGACCAGATGCATCCAGTAGGACGATAACATCGGGGTCAGCACCGGGACCGGGATCATGATGCGCCGCAACCCACGCACTTCGTTGTAGATGCGCAGCATGTCGCTGTAGGTCAACACATCGCGACCGCCGATCTCGATCACTTCGCCTCGGGATGCGGTATTTCGGACCGCTGCCGTCAGATAGGACAGGACATCGCGCACGGAGATCGGTTGAGTCCGGTGCCGGGTCCACTTCGGCAGCAGCATCACCGGTAACCGCTCACATAACGCCCGGACCATTTCAAACGACAGACTGCCGGAGCCGATAATCGCCGCTGCGCGAAACTCGGTGACGGGCACCCCATCCAATCGAAGTAGACGCCCGCACTCGTGCCGGCTGCGCAGATGAGGTGACAGCGTCTTGGTGTCATCACCCAATCCACCGAGGTAGATGATATGGCGCACGCCCCGGCGGCGAGCCACCATGCCGAACAGGCGGGCGGCATAACGGTCGTGCTCTTCAAAGTCCGCTCCGCTGGACATGCTATGGATCAAGTAGAACGCCGTGTGCACCCCGCGCAGCGCCCGGTCCAGCGCTAGTTCGTCCAGCGCGTTACCTTGTATGGGCTGAACACGATCCGACCAGCTCCGCCCCTGAAGCATCGCGGGGTCCCGTGCAAAGCAGCGAACACGATATCCTTCATCCACCAGTGCCGGTGTTAGCCTGCCGCCTATGTACCCGGTGGCGCCGGTCACCAACACATCGAGCGACATGGCGTCACCGTGCAGCGCGGGTCAATCGCAAGGCGTGCAGCAGGTCAAAACCCAACAGCCAGACGCCTTGCACCAGGATTGCGGCCCCGGCGCCGCGCGTCATGGGCAGCACGGACAGCAGGATCATGGCGGCGCCAACGCCTACATACAACACATCCAGCGCGCTGTTGATCCACAAGATGCGCGCGGCGGCCTTCGCTTCGTCACGCAGAGGTCGGGGTGCGGACTGTCGGGCGCGTACCGACCGAGACGCGCCTAAGGCCACCAGAGCGTTGATCACCCCCCAGCCCAGCATCATCCAGCCGAAACCGCTCCACGCCGGGCCGGGGAGCCACAGCGTTACGCCGCAGAGCACACTCAGCACGGCCCATCGCAGTAATCCGCGCATCATTCTCAGCTGGTACTGCAATACATCCTGAGCGTCTTTCACACGCGATGCTCCTTGTGGCTAAGATCAGATCAACCGAAGCCCCTCCGCAGACTCTGCAACCAGCCGAAAGACCGGCCGTTCATCGGGTGTGCTGTTGGGCTGGTGCAGCGCCAGACGTATCGCCCCATCCAGCGCCCGAAACAGCATGCCGTGACCTGCATCATCGTCCGCAAGCGCCGTTGGCATATGCCTCCAAGGCCCCAGAACTCCGTTCTCCGATACGGCTACACCCTGAGCATACCTCCCGGAGACGAAGCTGGACCATAGCATGGCCAGTCTCCCGTCTGTCATTCGCCACAGAAACGGTCCATCCGTCACCCAGCAGTCCGGATGTCCGGGAAGCGGATCGGCCCATCCTGATTGCGAAGCGCTGAACAACTTGACCGGGGGGCCTGCCGGAGCCGAGAGTGTCTCGTTCAGCGGCATGGCGCATATCTCACCATCCCCCACCTGAACCCATTCATGGCAGAACACCATCCAGCGCTGACCGTGCTCGTCCTGGAACAACGTGCCATCGAGGCACTCCCAATCCTGCGGTGTCAACGGGCCATCACTGATCGGCCTGTATGGCCCCTCCGGCCGATCTGCACGAAGCACCTGGGTGCCCCGTCGGCGTTGAGGTGACTTGAAGGTGACAGCCAGATACCAGTGATCGCCTGTCTGATGCATCTCGGGGGCCCAATACTCCTGTTGTGACCAAAAGTCCGGACCTGGAGAAAACAACGGAACAGGCCCCTGCCACTCGAGTAAGTTGTTGCTGACGTACGCATCCAGCGCTTTCGGGCGGCTGTTCCAGCAGGTCGCACCCAGAGTGCCTACCATCCAGTAACGGCGCTCTTGCCGGTCTACCCAGATGAAAGGGTCCCGATAGTTGATCTCATCCGTACGCACGCGTCGTCCTCCTGTCATCGGTTCAATCGTTTGTATTCAAGTAAAACAGACCCGGGGGCTCGATCGATACGGACCACAAAGTCCATCAATTGACGTCCCGTCATCACACGAGGCCTCTGCCGGTGGTACTCCTGATACGTGGTCACGCGATACCGCGCCGTCGGATCGATGGCTCGCGGGCGTATCGCCAGGGAGGCATACGGTGAAGCGGGCCTGCGGAACACATAGATCGCGCCTGCGTGTTCAGCGGGAAGATGGTATTGCCACGCACACCAGGCATCCGGTGAAGGCCCCGGGTGATGCAACGGGTAAAAATCGCCGCATACATACCGACGCATCCGTTTACATTCATCGATCCCCTGCTTCAGTTCAGACCGATTGAAGTCCGGCGTTCGGCTGTCATCCAGAAATGCCAGTCCGCCGTTGAACCCGCTGCGCACGTAATAAGCGGAGGCGCCCATCATACCCTGTGTGGAGAACGGCACATACCGATTGAGCGACAGCGTAATGATCTGATTTTGTATGGCCGTCATATCCCGCTCCCGCCAGCCGGTTGTCCACACGGCTCCGTCGGTACGCCATAGGGGGATTGTGCGCGCCAGGCTCTCCACATCCAGCCGGGTTCCCCCGCCGCAACAGTTGTCGATCAGAAGCCCGGGGTTACGCTGGATCAGCCTGTCCCAGAAATCATACAACCCTTCCACGCATCGTACTTCATGGATCCCCAGGCGGTCGGGTCCATCATCGCCAGAACGTACATGCCCCAGATCCATGCCGGAGTCCACTCGGAAGATATCGATGCTCAGCGCCTTGATCACCGCATCAAAGTAATCGACCGCCGCCATACGCGCCTTGGCGTCACCCAGATTGTAAGAGCCGGAGACCCCTCCGTCTGTGGACAACAGCCACTCCGGGTGTTCACGTGTCAGCGTGGTGCCGGGCATCGCCGACTCCGGAGCGAACCACATGAGGAATCTCGGAATGCCCAATGACCTGGCGTAATCGGCCAATGCCTTGGGGCCGTTCGGAAACCGTTCTGCATCCCATAGGTTCTGCAGCGGCATTGTCCAGTTGCCGATCCCAGCCGGAAACCCGCCCTTCAGGTACCAGGCATCCAACCAATAGCACTCGAACCCCAGCCCCTTGGCCGAGTCCAGCCAGACGCGTTCGTTCGCGTCCGTTGTGCGGTTGGTTTCCGTGGCGGATGAGGTCATATGGGCGATCGGTGGCAGGTGAGGCAGACCTGTTCGCGCATCACGCGGCGTAACATGACGTAACATCGCCCGGCGAAACTGATTGTGCCCAACAGACACGTCCTCACCTGTCCAGAAGGTCATCAGCACGCGTGGTGTCCTTATCGACTCGCCCGGCCGCAAACGAACGGACAGATCGGCCTGGCCGGCTCGCACGCGGACGCGCCCATCATCCAGCCCATCCACACGGGCATCCCATTTGCCGGTCCAACCCAATCCGAACACCGCACCGCCGTTCTGCCATTCCACATCGAAAAAGGGGCTGACGTCGAATGAGGAGCGTAAAGATGTTTGACCGAATGTCAGCGACTTGCCGGGACGGATCGGGGCGTGATACGGTTGAAAGTCGTCCCAAGTGAAGGCCACACAGCCGGTACTGCCATGCATCCGGTTCAACGATGGCAGAGCCAGATCATCCCGGCTGCTGGCGGCTGCATTAGAGTACAGTAACCCGGTAATCGCTCCCTCGGTGCTGACGCTGCGCCGAACAGGACGCAATACGATGTCCAGTGCGCGCAGATTACGGATCAGCGGACTGTCGCCGTCGCCTGTGTTGGTGACCATCGCCACCCAATCGATCGCCGGAGCGTCTTTATAGAGCGTGGCGTCCACGCGCAGTTCCAACCGGCTTGCAGGATCAGAAAGCACCTGCGTGTATTTCACGACGGCATCGCTGAGTTGTTTTCGTTCAGCACGTTGGCTCCAGGAACCCAGATCGGCCGGGGACTGCTCACCCACGCACAGCGATATGGGGTTCTGCGCCTCCACTGCAGAGATCCGCGCCAGATCGTCAAGCCATGTTGTCGAACCGTCGGCATAGGTGATCTGTGCATCGCACCAATCCGCCTGGTCGCAGTTCACGGTGTCGCCGCCATCGTCCACTTCCAGCGTGAACTGGGTCACACCGCCCAAGTTGACTTGGCACGGATAGGCCTGCGCGTTTGCGGTGATTACATCCGTGCGAAACAGCGTTCGTTCCGCCGCCTTTACATACATGCGCACTGAGCCGTCAGTGCCATCGGCGTTGCGATCCAGCCCGATCATGGCGGTAAGCTTCACCATGGGTTTTGTACTGATCACCCGCAGCACGGAAGGGGAGTTCACTCCAATCCCCCGCGTGTACATGCGAGATCCCAACCGCAGAGGACGTCCGACTGCCGTCAATCCGATCTTGGTAGTGCCGGGCTGAAACTCGCGCTCGATAATCAGCCGATCGTATTCAGACGGCTCCCGCATTCCCATGATCACCTGCAGCCATTCGTCCAACGCGGCACAGGCATCCGAGCGGTTGGTGACAACCTCAAGGCAGAGACCGCTGCAACTGGCGCATGCCAGTAACACGATCGCCAACATCCAGCCGTTCATACGTGAACCCCCTCTGTGAGATTGTGATGTGTTTCGTCGGTGAGTCAGCCCAAACCTGCTGTAGTATCGCTTGACACCGGCTGCACCGGATGATACGGTCATGCTGTCAAACCAGCGAGGGGTGTGCCGTATGGGTACCATGTGGATCACATCGATATCAGATAAGGAACGACTGCGTTCACTGGCGGAGCGCGTGGCAACGATCGCGCATTCCAGCCAAAATGCCGTCAAACGCGCGCGATGGACGGCGCACAACGATCTGCACGGCGACGGCACGCCCATGATCTTGGCCGAAACATGCGGTTTGTACCAGTCCGGTGAATGGAGCCTGGAGTCTGAACTCCAATGTCAACAGGACTGGGCCAGAGGCGTGGAACGACAGTTGCTGATGCAGTTACAACTGGTAGAACAAGTGGAAGACGACACAGTGCTGGAGCCACGTTTCACCGTCGCCTGGCATGCCTCCTCTACCGACTATGGCGTGCAGACAGTCGTTCAGCGCGCCGAAGATGCCGAGGGCATGGGCGCATACCGCTGGGAGCCTCCGCTGAAGCGTTTCCCGGAGGACCTGGACAAACTACAGCCTCGCCGGTTCACACACGATGAGGCAACGACACTCGCTTGGCGCGACCATCTGGCCGAGGTGTTCGATGGCCTGCTCACGGTCGAGATCCGGGGCAGCGGTTTGCACTGGTGGAGCTTGGGACTGACCGGCACGGCCGTTAACCTGGTGGGGCTGGATACACTGATGCTGTTGATGATCGACGACCCGGACAGTCTGCATCGGCTTATGCAGTTCCTGCATGACGATGCATTGGCCCTTGCCTCCTACCTCGAACAACACGGTTTGCTGACGCTCAACAACAAAAACGACTATGTGGGTTCCGGCAGCTGCGGATACACCAAACAGCTGCCCGCAACGGACTATACCGGGCAGGTGAGACTGAAAGACCTGTGGGTGCTCAGCGAAAGCCAGGAGACGGTGGGCGTCGGGCCGGACATGTTCGAAGAGTTCATCTTTCCATACCAGCGTTCCCTGTGCGACCGGTTCGGGCTTGTCTATTATGGATGCTGCGAGCCGGTACATAATCGCTGGCATATTCTGAAGCGGCTGCCCAATCTGAGAAAAATCTCCGTATCTCCCTGGTGTGATGAACAACAGATGGCCGAAGCATTGGGACATAACTATGTTTACTGCCGTAAACCCAATCCAACGCTGATCAGCACGCCTCAATGGGATGAAGACGCCATCCGGGCCGATCTGAGACGCACGCTCTCCATCGCCGGTGATTGCCATCTGGAAATCGTGATGAAAGACGTTCACACACTGGCCGGCCGACCGGAGCGCCTGGCGCGCTGGGTCGCGATCGCCCGTGAGGAGATCGCCCGTCACAGTTGACAGTTTGCTGCATTTGCAACGCATAAATACCTGTTTTCTTAATTACACTCAAATTATGCCCTGTAACATATGCGAATGCGTTGCGTTTCGGAAGGTTGTGCAGGTATCCCGTAGGCATGCAGGACGACAGGTTGCGCGGGCCGCCCTGCCCAAACCATCCCATACGGGAGGCCAACATGCGGGGACGTCTCTGGTTTCTGATTGGATTGGTGTCAGTGTGGATGCTGATCTCCGCTCCTGTTTCCGCGGAACAGCGACTGTACACCAGCGGCAAAATGGACGGATACGCGTTACGCGACTGGTGGACCAACCCGAACTACTACAATGTGAATACGGACGGTGAAACAATCGACGTCTATCACGACGGCGGATCCCGCTGGCTCACTCGCGGTATCGTCATCTTTGACATCCGATCATTGGCAGGCAAAACACTTCAGCCCGGCAGCGCCACACTGAACTTTTACTCCAACGGGTTCAACGGATGCGACCTGCAACATTTCGACTATGATCCCGGGCCAGAAGTACTCACCGGGTACGCTCAGGCAGGCGGCCCTTCGGTTGGGGCATTGACCGGTAACACGGGTTGGCAGGTCGTCGATGTCACCGCATTTCTCCAGTCAGCGATTAACAGAGGTCAACAGTACGACGGATACATTTTCGCCGCCACCGTAAACTACGGAGGCGGCTCACTGTTTGCCTCTGAAGACCGCTTGGGTCGCGGCGCATTCATCTCGGTGGTTCCCGAACCGGCCTCGCTCACTGCACTCCTGTGCGGGTTGAGCGGCGTTTTGGCGTTGCGGCGTCGACGGCGATAACAGACGTCGGGTGCGCGTCGATTGTGCACCCGACACACTCAACCCATCAGTCCCTTGATCCCGGTGGCAATAATCTGCGCCGCCATGGCCGTCAGCATCAACCCTGTTAGCTTGCTTAATATGCCGATACCAACCGTGCCCAATCGTCGCTCGATTGGAGCTGCAAGCAACAGCAATGAACACACCGTCAGTACGGCGCACAACATCGCACCGGCGGCGGTCATGCGTTCCGCCATCGGCGCAGGAGTCGATCCCATTACCAGCAATATACCCGTAGTTGCTGGCCCGACCATAATCGGCATCGCCAGCGGCACCACCGCCACATCCTCATCCGGGCGCGTGTGGGACTCCAGTCCGCCCTTCCCCTGTACCAGACCGATAGCCGACAGAAACAGAAGCACGCCCGCACCAACCCGGAACGCATCCAGCGTGACACCGTACACAGCGAAGATATACTGACCGGCGGAATACAGACTCAACACAATAACCATCACCGCCCCTGTGACGCGCCAGGCCAGCTGCGTCTGCGCCCGCCGGTCCCGGTTGCGTGTCAACGCCAAATAGGCTGACAATACCGCGAAAGGAGTCAGTACGAAGAAAACCTGCAGATATGTGTCGATGAACAGACGCATGGGCACACCTCCAGACACAGTATGCAGTCTCTGACAGACCCATGCCAAAATCCATGAACATGCAGGATAAAACTGATTACCTGACTAAATAAAACGTCCATCATCTCAAAGTGTCGGAGGCCTGCATGTCAGTCAGTGTCATCGCTGCAGCCGCAGCGGCCAGTATATGGTCGTTACCCGCTCCCAGCTCGCGCGTTGAAGGCACTGCCGAACACATCAGCAGCTGGCTGGTATCCACCACGATACCCAATACGGATGTGTCGACAATGGACGCTCATCCGTTCGATATTCGATCGGCACAGCCCGGTCCCGGCTCCACTCTTGGAGGGTTGCAGTGGTTCGCGTTTGATGACCGGTGCTTTTCACGTAACTATGATGACTACGTGGATCTGTTCAGTTATCTGCGTATCGTGCGGGGAGAGCAGGCCGCCGGCGTGGCGGTCTACGCGGCGATTTGGGTCTGGTCGCCGAAAGATCAGCAGGCGCAGCTGCGTGTAGGCGCGGACAGTATGTTCCGCGCCTGGTGGAACGGGCGCGAGGCGGGCCGTTGTGATGTCGGCAACCCTCACCGTGTGACCGAACCGTTGCCGCCCCCCAAAGGTTTCCCCAACTCCTGGTATCGGGTTCAACGCGACAACGCCGGCAAGGATATGTCCATCTTACCGATAGATATCCGATCCGGATGGAACCTGCTGCTGCTCAAGGTCGCGAACCGCACAGAAGGGCTGTTCGGCTTCTACTGCCGGATCAGCGATGCCCATGGCGATCGCGTTCCCGGGCTGGTGTTGGCGCTCGCTCCGGAGACGGCGCAACTGCAGGTCATCCCGCCATCGATGCCCGGTTGCAAAGCTCAACTCCCCACGGCATTCCGTGAATGGCCCTACTGCGCTGCGGATCATCCACTGATCACAGAGTACGTCGCAGAACGTCCCCAATCACGCCAGCAATGGAGTACGGCGCTTCAGGCCGCACCATTCCGCCTGAGCGCCGGTGGAGGGCAGCCGCCGTACCGATGGAGTATAACCCGCGGCAGATTGCCTGACGGTCTGCGGTTGAGCAAAGATGGTGTCTTGCAGGGGACAGTCAGCGCACGTGCCGCACTGGGAGACCGCCAGATCACGTTCCGCGTGACCGATACGTCCGGGCACTCCGCAGAGCGCACCATCACGCTCACTACACGCGAACGCCCGAACCGCTGGTATGAGCGCGCCCGGTTACATGGACTCATCCACGGACCGGAGAGGTTCGCTCCCGAGGATTGGCCGAAGTTGGCCCAACTGATGAAACGGCAGGGATACACCACCGGTATCCCCATCAGCTATGGTAACGGGGATTGGATATTCCGCTGGAGTTCCCGCTTCGAACCTGACGCCGAGCACCGCGAAACCATAGGCCGCGTCAAGCAAGCATTGGAGGACGCAGGGCTCAAGTTCGGGATGTACTTTGGCAATACATTCGACGCACCACAGTACCGGTATGAGCAGGTGATCCTGATGCTGGAGGATGCCTGCAGACAGTTCCGCCCGGCCGCAATCTGGTTCGACTGGCTGGCGATCGAACACAGCTCACTGGACGCGATCTACAGTATGATCCGCACGCTGCTTCCCGATACGGTGATCGTGGTCAATGGCTTCGACAAGCCATCACACGGCGACTGGGATGCGTGCTCCGTCGAGGAGTTCACGTTCGACCCGGACAAGCGGTGGGGACGATGGCCGGGTGAGCAGGACCCGCTGCTGCAGCGTATCCTGGACACCTGGCCCAAGCGCCATACGCTGGAAAGCTGGCGCGTGATGCTGTGGCCATATCAGGGCCGCGTGGATGTGGTGCCGGACTGGCAGGACTATTTGCGTATCACGTTGTCACTTATCGGTGAGGGGTATATCCCGAATCTGGATCACAGCCCGCTGACCGGCGCCTTTCCCAACACGGAGAGGGTCGAGTTCACCACATTCGATCGCTCCGTGCTGCTCAAAGCGCATGCAGCCATGGCCGATTGGGCAAACCCTGCCGGTCAGCCCTCTCTGGTCGCCGCCTACACCGATGTCGATCCCGCCGCGGTCGAACCGGCGGAATGGGGCTATGCGCTGGAATCGGCTTCCGATCCCAAACAGCTCTACCTGCTGGCAATGAGCAACCCCCGAGGCAAAACGGGGCTGCCGTCAACCGAGCTGCGGATTCAGCCGATCCGGCAAGCGCCACTTTCGGTGGTCTGCATGAACACCAACCTACCGGTCCCGTTCCGAATGGAAGGCGCCACACTGGTCGTTTCTACGCGCGGGCTTCAGCCGGATCCGGTAGCGACCGTGTTTCGCGTCGCGTTGCGCACACCGCTCCCGAAAGCTGTTCGCCCTACGCCGCCGATGGAGTTTCCCGGTCGCGTGGTGGCGCCGGGAGATCTGGCGCATCGAAAACCCGCCCGCTTGTTGAGCCTGGATGGAACACGAGAGCTGGTTCCCAGCGGTGAGACCGCCGTTGCTGCCAACGCAGTGGATGGTTACAGCACCACCTTCGCTCAGGGCGCATATGAGTGGGCTTGGACACTGGAAGTCGATCTGGAACAGATAGTCGAGTTGTCCCGCATCCGGTTTCTGTTTGGCGCCGGATGGGCGACTGCATACGATCTCCAGATCTCGACGGACGGGACGGTATGGCGTCCGATCGCCACGGGTGCAGGTGAAGCAAACGCCTGGCGCGAGCATCGCTTCCACCGTCAGCCGGCCCGCTATATTCGGCTGCGGGGGATCAAACCGGATGGCGAAAACCAGCCGGGGGTTCAGATGAGCGTCGCGGAGCTGCAGGCGTTTCGATAAGCCGCGCCTTCAGGTACGGATAGGCGCATCACAAAGGAGATTCTTTCCATGGATACAGGCCGGATCAGTGCATTCTATGGGTGCATGGGGCTGTTAGTCAGTCTCTGTGCAGTATCCGTTGCGGCAGCTCCGCTGGTCAGGCCGCCCGCCGACCTGTTGGACGGCGTGCCCCCTGATTTCACCCGGTTCGAGATCGAAGGGCATTCACAGGTTGCACAGAGTCTCAACCGCTTCCTGTGGTATCATCTGGCGCATCGCATCGATATCGGTCCGGTGATGTTCAACAAAGAGTATCTGAGCATCTCGGACGCATGGGTAAACAGTCCGTCGTTTCCACAATTTGGCAACAGACCCGCGTGGAAGGCAATTGTTGATGGACTGCAGCAAACAAAACTGCATCGGTCGGGATATTTACTCACCCATCAGCATGACTCCACGGCCCATGACTATGGCTGGCCATTCCCCATGTGGGTGCAAGCAGGGATGACCGCCCAGGAAAGCATCGGAAAAACGGCCGGCTGGCATTTCGGCCGGCCCGATGGGACTTGGGTCTGGGCATCACTGGCGCAGCCGGGTATGGAGCGCTTCCATGGCGCCGGTGCAGCCCAGTCATGGATACTGACCGATGCACGCTCCGAAGGGGTCGATGATGGTTATTGGCGGATCACCGTCACGGGTAAAGCGCCCAAACTTCTGTCACCCCATGGGATCAGCTGGGAGGCGTTTCAAGCGCCGTTTATCCAGATCCGTTGGAAACGAACCGGCGCATGGAAAGCCACGTTGCCCCGCATCGAGTGGATGCGGGAAGGAGATACCGCTTTTGGACCCGACCGACGCGTCACCTTCGAATACACATCGACGTTGACCCCGCGTGAGCAACAGATAGGCGGCATTGTGGGCGACGCCTACACACACGGAGACTTCCAACGCTGCATCGTGCCGATGCACACGCACCCGAAATGGAACGGGCGTATCGTGGCCATGCGCATCGTTCCCGGAGAACCGGATAAGGATGCAGGTTGTCACATCAATGCCGTGTTCACCGCTTACGACACACGGCACCCGATCAACAACCCCATTTTCATTCTGGCAACCTGGCGGATGTACCGCTGGAGCGGCGATTTGGATTTTCTGCGGGCCCAGATCGACCGGATGCGCATGGCGCTTCGTCAGCAACAGACCGAATTCGAGGCGCTGAAGCGTGGTCATATTCGGGTGACCTGGCAAGGACATGATGCGTTGCCGGGTTGGTCATCAAAGGGTGAACGGGTGCGTGAAATCCATGGAGGCCATGGGATCGGAGGCAACTACTGGGACATCCTTCCGTTCGGATGGGATGAGATGTACGCCACTCAACAGTATTACGCCGCGGTGCTCGCCATGGCGGAAGCCGAAGAGGCGATCCAACAACATCGGGAGTGGAACATGCCGGCACGTATTCGGCCGCTGGATCCGGCGATGTTGCGGCGACATGCTGTACAAGTGCGGGATGTCGCACAAAAGCG
Source organism: uncultured bacterium (assembly GCA_964650005.1). Taxonomy (GTDB): domain Bacteria; phylum Armatimonadota; class HRBIN16; order HRBIN16; family HRBIN16; genus CAZHSN01. The sequence goes on from CAZYPZ010000021.1 coordinate 75,942, forward strand.
CTTCTGGAACGAAGCCGCCGGACGGTTCGTGGGGTGCATCGATCCGAAAGGAACCGCAAGAGACTACGGATTTGTGGTGATGAATCAGGAAGCCATCTGGTACGATATCGCCTCCCGGACGCAAGCCCGGTCGATCATGGACTGGATATCCGGCAAGCGGATCGTCGAAGGTGACACATCAACCGGAGAGGATATCTACCACTGGGTGTTCGCCCCGCGGAGCACCACCAGACGCAATGTGGAATGGTACAGTCAAGGTTGGTATTACCCCGAAGACATCCCTTGGGGTGGCCAGGTTCAGGATGGCGGTGCGGTTCTGGGGTTCACCTTCTATGATCTCTGGGCTAGGCTGAAAGTGTACGGCCCGGATGATGCCTGGCAGCGGTTGTGCGCGATCATGCATTGGGACAATGAAGCGTGGAAGGCCGGCGGATATCGCGCCTTCTACACCGATGGCAGCAAGGGCGCCACACTGCAGGGATCCGGAACCGCCGGCGGACTGGGTATCGATATGGAGTTTCATGAATCCAGCATGCTTCCGGCCTTTCTGGTGTACGGTCTGCTGGGCATCGATGCGGATGCACACGCGTTGAGAGTACGGCCACACCTTCCTGTCGCTGTTCCATCGGTAGGTGTGGCCAACCTGTGGTACCGTGGGGCCAGACTCAATGTGCGGGTATCCCGTGGTCTGGTCGAGGTGGAAGCAGTCAGCCTGCCGCAGTCCGGCATCCTGATGTGCGGTCCGACGGGCGTGGTCACTTCTGTGGACAAACCGGGTACCTATCGGTTGAGATAATATGGCAGCGACCATTCAACCGTCGAATCACCAGGAGGGCGCTAGATGACAGGCCAGGCATCCATGCAGTTCAGCTGGATCGATTCCGTGGTGTTTGTGGCGTACCTGATCGGCATTGTGGCGGTGGGCCTCTGGCACAGCCGAAATGTGCGGAAAACCGGAGAGTATTTCGCTGGCGGACGACGGTTCAACAAGTTCCTGATGATCATGCACGCGTTGGGTACAGGCACCCATGCGGACGATCCCGTGGGTGTGGTGGGCGCGTCGTTTCAACGCGGGATCAGCGGCATCTGGTACAGTTTCGTGTACCTGTTCGTCACCCCCTTCTACTGGATCATCGCTCCATTGTTTCGGCGCACACGATATCTGACCACTGCCGACCTGTTCGATGCACGGTATGGGCGTGGGCTCGGTCTGTTATACGCCCTGATGGGTATCCTCTACTTCGCCATCAACATGGGCACCATGCTGAAAGGCACCGGTTTTATCGCGGTGGCCATCACAAACGGGCGTCTGCCTGAATGGCTGGCCATCACGGGCATGACGCTGGTGTTTCTGGTGTATGGCGCCGCCGGTGGTCTGGTGTCCACGGTAATCATCGAATCAATCCAAGGTGTGCTGATCGTGGTCATGTCGCTGCTGCTGGTTCCGTTCGCTCTGGGCCGGGTTGGCGGCTTCGAGGCGCTGCATCGCACCCTGGAACCGTCTTATTTCTCGCTGAGCACACCGCAAGAGCTGACCTTGATATGGATTGTCGGCGCCTGTATCGCCAATCTGATTGGCATTGTCTCTCAACCGCACACCATGGAGATCTGCGCCACTGGCAAAACGGAGATGGAAGGCCGGATCGGTTTCACGTATGGTAACTTCACCAAGCGCATCTGCGCGATGGGTTGGGCATTTACGGGACTGCTCATGGCGGCCCTGGTGGCGCAGGGAACGATACCCGGTCTGAACCATCGCGAAGAGGCGTTCGGTACCGCCATTCTGTACCTGCTTCCGGCCGGATTTACGGGCCTGATGGTGGTGGCCATACTGGCGGCCCAGATGTCCACCCTGTCGGCGTTCATGGTAGCGGGCTCTGCGCTGGTCTCGCGGAATGTGTATCAGCGGTATCTGCATCCCGGGGCATCCGATCAGGTACTGATGCGGATCGCACGCGTGAGCGGTCTGGCGATCGTGTTGCTGGCTGTCGCGTTTTCGCTGATCGTTCCCGGCGTAACCGACGCGCTGGCTGTCATGTGGCAGATCACCACACTCACCGGCCTGCTGGTATGGGCCGCGTTTCTCTGGCGACGCGCCACCGCGCTGGGCGCGTGGCTGGCGTTCGGCGTGATGGCGCCTGTCTGGCTGATTTTAGGACCGTTTGGCAAGTTTCTGCACGATAAGGCTGGACTGCAAGCCGTTCACTGGCTGGGAATGCTGGGCGATAAGACCCAGATGCATTGGCTGCTTCTTTGCTATCTGCCGGCGGGCGTGTTGACACTTGTCATCACCAGTCTGTTGAGCCGACAGCATAATCAGCAGAGTGTCAACCAGTTCTACACGCTGCTGCGTACCCCAGTGGGGCGTGAGGCCGAACTGCTGGAACAGGGAGTGCCGGTGGTGTACGCCGGCAGCACGGAGGGACATCCCTGGGAGTTGAACCGACCCAAGCTGGTGCAGCTCGGGGGTTTCCTGCTGGCGTTGGCGGTCTCTTGCCTGTTCCTGGCGGCATTGTGGTGGATGGTGAGGATTGGCGCCTGATGAACGGGTGGAACGCCGAAGGCGCGTTATTCGCTTGGTCCGGCATGGATGGCCCCACCGACTCTCGCAGCGGAATGGTCGCCACATTGCTGGAAGGGTATGGCTTACGAATACACACCGAGCCGTGCCTGGATCTGCTGCTCGAACCGGACAGCGGTTGCCAGTTTAGGCCGGTGCTGACCGTCAGCGATCTGCTGCTGGCCACTGTGGATGGAGAACCTTTGGGTATTGCGTGGTCAAGCTGGCATACGCTAACGGCGGTATTTCCCCCGTCTGTACTCTGGCGTCTCGCTGCGAACGCAGCTTCCAGAACACTGCACGGCGTGCATGTATTGCAGGTGGAGACCGGCTGGGTGGCCGTCTCGTCAGGGGCGTTTCTAGCCATGTCGTTCGGTAACACACCCGAAGAGGCCCTCGCCCGATGTCGTGAGGCGCTTCAGTCTGATCCGCCGGCGCTCTGGAAGCGCCGAATGGAGCAGTATGCGCGGTTCACCCGCAAGTTACCGGACCGATGGCATGATCTGGGGCTGAAGTGTATCAGCGTGATGCGCGTCAACACCCTTCACCCGGAGGGCAGTATCCCCTACCGGTGGTCCACTCCTGACCGTCTGCCGCACCGACACATGTGGCTGTGGGACTCCGCGTTCCACAGCATCGGCATGAACCACCTAGATCCCGGTCTGGCATGGGACTTTCTGGATTCTGTGTTATCCCAATCCGCAGAAGATGGCATGATTGCTCATGAGATGCATGTGGACGGGTTCCGGACCGGCATCACCCAACCTCCGGTATTGTCAATGGCCGTGTGGGAAAACTATCGGCATACTGCAGATAAGGATTGCTTGCGCGTCGCTTTGCCGGTGTTGCAGTCACATCTTGATTGGATCATGCAGCACCGCGCCCGCCCCGATGGCTTGTTGGGATGGCAACGTGGCGATGGGATCACCTGCCGATGCGCCGAGAGCGGTATGGACAACTCCCCGCGGTTCGATGCGCCCGGAGATGGGGATGACATCGACCTGTGCGTCTATGCGGCATGCGACATGCGGTACATCGCACGCATCGCTCACGAACTTTCCAATCCGTCAACTGCCTCATACTGGCTTAAGCGTGCAGAAGAGTTGGAGTCGGCCATCCATGGCTTGCTGTGGCGTGACGACTGGGGGCTTTACTGTGACCGCGATGCGACAAAGCAATGGACATCGGTAGAGGCTGTCAGCGGTCTGCTTCCATTGTTGCTGCCGTCCACACCTTCAGACCGCGTCATGCGGATGCTGGAAGCATTGCAAGACCCTCAACGGTTTGGCACACCGCATCCGCTCCCCTCTGTCTCCATGCGAGATCCCGCCTGGCAGCCGGACATGTGGCGCGGGCCTGTGTGGGTCAACATGATCTGGTTCATCTGGCGTGGACTGCTGCTTCACGGCTGCACAGCAGAGGCGTCATCGATCCGCAATGCGGCGCTTCACATGGTGGATCAGGCGTATCGGGATCATGGCGTGCTGTTCGAGTTCTATCCGGTCGACACCACTACACCGCCCTCACGCCTCCATCGTAAAGGTCCGACCAAAGAGATGTACTCACTGTCCGGGAAATACGACAACATTCGTGACTATCATTGGACGGCGGCGTTGACGCTGGATCTGATCCTTTCAACCTCAATGGATTGAGACGCTGGACCGCATTCGGCAATACATCGTTACAAACCCGGCACAATGGGCGTTGGACCAGGAAAACACGGACACGATGGGCGCGCGGTGCATCACAAATACGCACGTGGACCAACCATAGAATGTAGGGGCGAATAATTATTCGCCCCTACAGATAAACCGATTGTGTAACACCGTTTCTGTAAAAATGTCCAAGTGCCATGCGTGGCAAA
>CAZYPZ010000022.1:0-75206 GCA_964650005.1 uncultured bacterium
GGCGGAGCCTGGCCCTTTTCCTGCGAGTTTGTGCTTTTATGAATAATCCGGGTAAATGGCAATAAATGATTTAGGCAACATGAACAATCGTTCGGTAATAATGTCCGCTTCCGGAAATAATGCGGTTAGCATTTTTTTGTTGACCAGCCTGGCGCTATCGACGGTACGCATAGCCTGATCAATAGAAGAGGCCTTTTGCCAATGGCCTAATGATAAGTGCATAAAAATCCAGAGTTGTGTCGGTCTTGGCAGCCAGTGTATAAATGGAGTCATGAAATGTGGCTCCATGGGAAACCAGTAATTAGGTGTTTGGCAAAAATAATATTCGGATATACGTCGTAGATGATGCGCAAACTTGACCATTCGATCCCAGTCACCAACGTGTTCTAGTACCGAGTTTGAATGAGCTATATCATATGTTTTGTCTGAAATAGAATCGAGTTCACAGGCATCAGCTTCCATAAATCTGAATGGTCCGTGGTCATTGGGTAGCTTGCTTCCGGGGAGATTGACTATTGTTATAGTTATGTTCCGGTTAATCAAGTAATTATTTGGCACGATGTTCCAATAGATCTCGGTTCCGCCAAGGTCGATAATATTTACTGAACCTTTGGTGTTGTATACCGTATCTATGATATCCAACAATGGTTTGATGCGTTTTGCCCTCAATCGCGAGCCAAACGATTGTGAGTTTTCGTATTTGGTGAATTTCTTGGCGAGTTTCCGAAGCATGGATTTGTTTTATTGCCTCTTGTCGATCTGCCAGTATTATAGTATGTTGCGAATCTGTCTATTTGACTACTATATCATGCCATCTGGTTTGGATTTTGTGGGGAGGTTCTTGCAGATTTGTCAGCCACTCTGCGCGGCAACCGAGTCATGGGCTGGGATGCAGGTACATGATAACGCTTATCCACTATACCGTCGAGTTCCGCGAAGTGGTATGAACGGGATCTATGATCTGATCTCCCGGACCCCGTGGTGTTCCCAATATTACATGTCTGACAGCACGTGCACCACGGCCCATGGTAGCCCACATGAAGGGAAGGGGATCGATGGTGACACAAACAGACGAAGAGAATACGGTGTTGAACTCCAAACGGAGAAAAGTTGCAAATGACGCTGCAACACGCTGGGAACCTGCGTCACGCAGCCGCTTCAAGCCGTGCGGATACGGGACGCCGGTCGGCGCAGGCGGCGCTACGCGCCTGCGTCGGCCGCATGATTAACCAAGGTGTCAGCTTTACACTTCATTTACAGAGCTAAGGTTATACAACTTGAGTCTCTCCATCTGTCGTGCCAAAACTTTGTTGTTCCTGGTTACCTTTCACAAGCGCTGAATATCCGCACCCAAGGGGGTGTTTCCCGGAAGACTACCTGGAAAAGATGATCGAGGAGCTTTTCCGAAGACTCCTGCTTCACATTTCACGGTACAGTGTGCATGTGAACGATGTCTTGCAGCACGGGGCAGGAACGTTACACTTCAAGGAATACGGCCATGAAACGTCTGTTGGCAGTGATCGCTCTGTTGGTCATGGCAGCGTTGCCATTGGTGCTCATTGGATGCGGAGGTGACTCTGCGCCGAATCCACCGCTTTTCCCTATGACGATCACTTACTCGGTCACGATGACGAACAGCTCTACAGAGGATACGCACATGTTCATTACGGGCGAGGGGTTTGACGCGTCCAACAAGTTGCCCCCGAACGGTCGGCGCACCAAGACGATTTCGTTCACGTACAACAGCGCCACGGAGACCGCGAATCTGGTGGTGAGCGCAGGCCGGAACGGCACCGTGCTGGTAAACCGCACGATTGTATTGTCCCCGACAAGCGCCATCACCTATCAGGTCGAATTCAACGGGACGGCGATCGTGGTTCCTTAGGTTACCCGCGCCGCCGTCAGCCCCTTTCCTTCGGTACACGGCTCGCGCCAGACATACGCTGGTGCGGGCCGTATCTGTCTGCAGGAGTTTGTCCCCGATGCAGGGAATTGGAAGCACATCGGGAGGTGACGTGATGCGGATGACAGCGGTGTTGGCAGCAGTCTGTGCGCTCGGCGGCGTAACATGCGCCTCCGAGGCACCCATCCCAACGTTGCATTGTGTGGGGTACGCGCATCTGGACACGCAGTGGCGGTGGGATTACCGCCAGACCATCGGGCAGTTCCTTCCCGACACGCTGACCGGTAACTTTGCGCTGCTGGAGCGATACCCGGAGCTGGTGTTCAACTTCACCGGCGCCCGTCGGTACCGCATGGCGGAAGAGTATTATCCCGAACTGCACAAGCGGCTTTTGACATATGTGAGGCAGGGCCGCTGGGCGCCGGTCGGCAGTTCGGTAGATGAGTTCGATACGCTCGTTCCCTGCCCGGAGTCGATGGTCCGGCAGATCCTGTACGGCAATCGGTATTTCCGCATGCATTATGGTCAGGAACCCGTGGATGTGATGCTTCCGGACTGTTTCGGGTTCGCTGCGTCGTTGCCTGCCGTCATGGCCCATTGCGGGCTCAAGGGTTTCTCCACGCAGAAGCTGACTTGGAACAGCGCCGTGGGCATTCCATTTTCGGTGGGCATGTGGCGAGGCCCGGATGGATCGGAAGTGATGGCGGCGCTCGACCCCGGAAGCTATGTGGGCTCGATCTCCGGGCGAGTGGATAGCTCGAGCGACTGGTCGAGGCGCATCCACACGAATACCGAACGGTTTGGTCTGCCGACTGAATATCACTACTTTGGTGTCGGCGACACCGGAGGGCCGTTGCGGGAGGATGACGTGCGGCGATATGCTCAGGCATCCCGCCGTACCGATGGCGAATACCGGGTGAACATCACCCGGGCCGATCAGCTGTTTCGCGACACTGCCGATGCCCAACGGGCACGGCTTCCCCGATACACCGGGGAGATGTTGCTGATCGAACATTCGGCGGGATCGCTGAGCTCACAGGCTTGGATGAAACGCAGCAACCGCAAAAACGAAGTAATGGCGGACTGTGCCGAACGGGCTGCGGTGATGGCCTGGTGGCTAGGCGAGCCCTATCCGGTGGAGGCGTTACGCGAAGCTTGGTGGCTGGTGTTAGGCAGTCAGATGCATGACATGCTGCCGGGAACCAGCTTGCCCCGATGTTATGACTGGTGTTGGAGCGACGAACTGCTGGCGGCCCGAAGGTTTCAGACTGTGCTCGACCATTCGATCCAGACGGTGGCCGCCCGACTGGACACGCAAGGCCAAGGCTTACCGATCATTGTTTTCAACCCGTCGGTATTCGCCCGTGATGATGTCACCGAGGTTCGCTTGCCGAACGCCAAATGGCGTCGACCCGCTGTGCTCACTCCGGATGGGCGGATCGTCGCCGCGCAGTATGGATCGTGGAGCGGTTCAGGGGCCACCGTGCTGTTCCGGGCGCGCGTTCCGGCAACGAGTGTGAATGTGTTCCGCCTGATCGAGATGCCCGTGCCCGTAACGGCGACCGCATTGCGTGTCAGTACTCGATCTTTGCAGAACGAGCGGTACCGTGTGCGGATCGATGACAACGGAGACATCAGCAGTATTGTGGACCTGTCGTGCGGAGGGAAGGAGCTGCTTCAACGCCCGGCCCGTCTGGTCTTTCAACACGAAGCTCCCAGTATGTACCCCGCATGGAACATGGATTGGAAGGATCGCCAGAAACCACCTATCGATTGGGTCAGAGGACCGGCAAAAATTCGCGTAATCGAACGTGGACCGGTACGGGTGGCCATCGAAGTGACGCGTCGCGCACGAAACTCGGTGTTCGTTCAGCGGATCAGCCTGTCAAAGGGTTCGGATCGGGTGCAGGTGGACACAGAGATCGACTGGCAGAGCCGCGGTGTGAGTCTGAAGGCGGAATGGCCGCTCACGGTCTCCAATCCGACCGCCATCTGGGGAGGCGGAGTGGGCGTGGTCCGTAGGGGCACAAACAATTCCAAGTGCTTCGAGATGCCGGTCCAACGTTGGATGAACCTTGCGGACACCACCGGGGCATATGGTGTCAGCCTGTATGACGATGGGAAGTTCGGCAGTGACAAGCCGGCCGACAATACGATGCGTCTCACATTGCTCTACACACCCGAAGCACGTGGCGATCTGCGGGACCAGAACACGCAGGATTGGGGACGGCATCACTTGACCTACGGATTGGCCGGACATTCCGGTCCATTCCGGCCAGCCCGGATCAGCCGGGATGCGGAGTGTATCAACATGCCGTTGTTGAGTTGGGTGACCACTGCGCATTCCGGCCTGGCAGGGCGCAGTCTGAGTCTGCTGCGCATCGATGAACCCGCCGCCGGAGTGTTGGCACTGAAACGTGAGGAGGACCGCGAGCGTCTGGTTGTCCGTCTGACCAATCGAACCGGTGCACCGGCCACTGCTCGAATTGATATTGCCGCCAAGGTGATGCAGGCGCGGCCGATCGATGGACAAGAGAGGCCCATAGCCGGACGCCAGCCTGTGGATCTGCAGGGCTTGAAAGTGGCTTTGCCCGCATGGGGTATACGCAGCGTAAGTGTGCAGATCTCCCGAAAACGGCAGCTACGCATGATGAATTCACTGAAGCTGCCATACGATACCGATGTGACATCGGCCGATGGCGAACGGATTGACCATGGGATAGGCAACCCGGCATTACGTTATCCGGCGGAGCTATGGCCAAGGCAGCTGAAGGCGGACGGAGTGCCGTATTCCATGGCGCCGGGAACAGGAAACGCGCCAAACGCCGTGAGGATGCGCGGCCAAACGCTTGCACTTCCCGGGACAGGGACGCGTCGGCTGCATCTGCTCGTATCGGCTGAGCAGACCCGGTCGGTCACGTTCCGTGTCGACTCACAGCGTATGACGCGTGAGATCGGATCCTGGACAGGACTGTTCGGCGCCTTTGACCGCCGGGTGAAGCGGGAACCCGGCACCGGCCGATGCATCGCCTATACAGGCGGTGCTCCGGCAGGAATACAACCTGCCTGGTTCCGGAATCACCGCGTGGCCTGGTGGAGCTCGCATGTCCATGATCGGAACGGCGCGAACGCAATCTATCAGTATGGCTATCTGCATCAGATCACGTTGGATCTAACCCCACGGGATCGTTACTTGGTGCTGCCGCGCGACGGATCACTGTTCCTGTTTGCGGCAGTCTGTGAGCGGAATCCCACGCCGACTTTACAGTACGCCGGCCCCGACTGGCGAAGCATGGAGCGGCTCCGGACCGTGAGTCTGCGCGGTGTGAACCCGTCCACATTGTGGATGGGGATATCGCCGCTTGGACGCGTGATCCAGCGGCGGGCCACGGACATCGGCGCGTTATTGCCCGATGACGTGGTGCGTACGGATGACGTCGCGGATGTACATAGAGGAATAGGCGCCAACGCGTATGCGGTCAGTGGGGACGGACTGGCTGAACCGCATTCAAATGCAGGGGCTGATGGGAAGCGTTTGCCGCGTTTATTGGACGGATTGGATGCCCGCAACCATGATGACATCGGCCGGGCGGTGTGGCTGGATGGAGGCGAAGGGCGCATTCTGCTGGATCTCAACCGGCTTTGTTCGATCGATCGGATCGTGACACACAGTTGGCATCGCACAAATCGGGCGCCGCAGCGGTTCACCCTCTGGATGCAATCGTCAGAGAAAACACCTATCACCACTGGAAACCCGGATGAACATGGCTGGCAGTTGCTGGCCCGGGTGAATACCGAGGACCTGGGCGATGGCGGTGTGCATACATCTCATGTGGCGCCTGTTGACAACACACCATGGCGAGTGCGTTGGCTTCTGTGGGTAATCGATGAAGCCGACGAAGGCCCGTTTCTGACGGAGCTGGATGTTTGGGGTGACGCGTTATGATGCCGACATCCGAGCAGATCGATGCCGTGATCCAATCGGCATTGCCGGAGGCGGATGCGCTGCTGTGTGAGTTGATCGCCATTTCCAGCCTTCCCAGCCATGAAGCCATGGTGAGGCGACATCTGGAGGAGTGGGCTGAGACATCAGGGATCCATTGGCGGCGCTTGCCGGTTCTCCAAAACCTGATGGATGACCCGGCGGCGACCTCGATACCCGATCATCCCGGATACACGGGCATTTGGAACCTGGTGCTGGAACCTGAATGCGCCAGTGAAGGCAGGTCTCTGATCCTGAACACGCATATGGATACCGTGGCTGGCGACACCCGCGTCATACGAAACGGTGAATGGATACAGGGACGAGGTGCTTGTGACGCCAAAGGCCAGATCGTCACGGCGATGCTGGTGTTGTTGACGCTCGAGCGGCTGTCTGTCTGTCTGACAGGCCGTTTGAGCGTGCAATGTGTGGTCGAAGAGGAGGCCGGCGGAAACGGCACTCTTTCGCTGCTGCGCCAGGGTGAAACCGCCGATGCGGCCATCGTGCTGGAGCCGACTGGATTGGTGATGCATCCGGCGAACCGTGGCGCCGTATGGTTCCGAGTCGAGACTAAAGGACATGCGGCGCACATGGGCAAGTGGTGGGATGGAGTCAACGCCATATCGGATATGCGCGTTGTGTTGAACGCTTTGCAGTCGTTTCAATCGAGGCTGCGGGACTTGTTCATAGATCATCCGCTGTTTCCTTACAGTCCCAGTCCGGTTGTGGTGAACCCCGGGGTCATTCAGGGAGGCGACTGGCCCGCGTCAGTGCCCGATCGATGTACATTGGAGGGCGGTGTCGCGTTCCTTCCCGACTGGAGTTGTGCGCAGATCATCGATGAGATGACCGCGCATCTCCGACGCGAGGTTCCCGAGGCGATTATGCAGCGTGTCGCCGTATCTGCAGGCCGATTGCGAAACGAGCCCTATGCGACTCCATCCGATCACCCGGCGGTGGTCTGTCTTCAGGAAGCGGCTCGCGGCATTCTGCCTGACCGGCCGCTGACCGGCTGGATCGCATCCTGTGATGCACGGTTGTTCCATCATGTCGGCGGGATGCCGGTGCTGACATTTGGTCCGGGTGATCTCGCCGATGCCCATTCGACCCGTGAGCGGATCCGTATGACCGATATCGCTACGGCTGCGCGGGTGCTGACCCGCATGGCGATCCGTTGGTGCGGTGTGAAGGAGGCCAACAGTTGAAACCGGGGATTGCGGTAATTGGCGCCGGCCGATTCGGACGAATGCATCTCTGTGTGGCGCGTCAATTGGAGCGTTATGGAGCGGGCTCGCTGCGGTGTGCGGTGGTCGGTCGCCCGGAGCACGCCGAGGCATTGCAGCGTGAGTATGAGATCCCCGTGTTTACGGATTACCAGAAGGTGCTGGAGTATCCCGGGGTCCATGCGGTAACCGTGGCCACACCGGACCATCTGCATCGGGATATTACGCTGGATGCCCTGCGGCGCGGCCTGCATGTCTTGGTTGAGAAACCCCTGGATACTGACCCGGAAGGATGTGAACAGATTTGTGCATTGGCAGATCGGACCGGTCTGCTGGTGCAGGTCGACTTTCACAAGCGGTATGATCCCGATCACCGGAAGATTGCGGACAGGGTGAAACAGGGCGACTTGGGGGAGGTGTTATATGGATATGTGCACATGGAAGACCGTATCGAAGTGCCCACGGAATGGTTTCCGCAGTGGGCCGGACAGTCATCGCCCGCATGGTTTCTGGGCATACACTTTTATGACTTGGTCCGCTGGATGATTGGACAGGAAGCGGTGCTGGTCGAGGCGCATGGAAGCAAGCGGGTGTTGCAGCGGGAGTATGGGCTCGATACTTATGATAGCGTGTCCGCCACGGTGCGGTTTCACGCCGGTGCGGTGGTCGTATTTCAAACCAGCTGGATCTTGCCAAACTGCTTTGAAGCCGTCGTGAACCAGGGACTCCGACTGGTGGGTTCGCGCGGGCTGATCGAGTGCGACAGCCAGGATCGCGGTATGCGCAGCTGTGTTACAGGCGAGGGAATGAGTACATATAATAATAATTTTCGACATGAGGTCGTTGGACGCGACGGGTCTGTCGAATACCGCGGATATGGTGTCGAAAGCATTGCGGACTTCATCCATAACGTCGCTCTGGTACTGGACGGGCTGCCTCCATCGGAGCTGAAAGGATGCCTGGCCACGGCGCAGGACGGTTTGGAGGCGACTCGGATAGCGCATGCTGTCCATGAAAGTCTGCGTACCGGATTGCCGGTAGCTGTGCGGAGGGAGTGATTTGTATGCCGCGGTATGATCTGACGCCCCATCCTGTGCCTGAGATTCGTACCCCATACAGGCGCATTCAAGGCATGTTGCCGGTTCCGGAGTCATTGCCGATTTTCGAAATGTTGTCCCAAACCGAGTCGGAGTCGATGATGGGCCAGCCACCCGTAGTGTGGAGTCGCGCACATGGGTTCTCCGTGGAGGATCCATGGGGCAACCGCTGGATAGACTGGAGCAGCGGCGTGCTGGTGGCAAACGTTGGCCATGCCCATCCCGCGGTGGCGCAGGCGGTCCGTGATATGCTGGACCAAGGGTTGCTGTGCACCTATGTGTTTGTGCACCAGCGACGAGCGGAGCTGTGCGCGGCATTGCAGGCGCTGATGCCAGGAGCGGCAGCGAATTGGCGGGTGTTCTTGCTGACAACAGGATCTGAAGCTGTCGAGTGTTGCATTAAGCTGGCTCGGACATATGCCCGTTCGCGATGCGATGGCGGCAAACGGGTGATTGTGTCTTTCCGGAACGGATTTCACGGGCGAACGCTGGGCGCACAGCTGGCAGGCGGCGCCCCGGCATTGAAGGAGTGGATCGGTCATCCCACCGATACGGGGTTTGTGCAGGTCCCGTTTCCGGATGGTTGGTTCGAAGCCGATGTACGCTTCGAGCTGTTCGTTAGGACGCTGGAGGAGCATGGGGTCACTCCGAACCAGGTGGCGGCGGTATTGGTCGAGTCCTATCAGGGCGCCGGTCCGTTTTTCATGCCGACGGGGTATGCCCGTGAACTGGAACACTATTGCCGTGAACACGATATCTTGCTGATCTGTGACGAGGTTCAATCGGGATTCGGGCGTACCGGACGCATGTTCTGTTTCGAACACTACGGCATCACACCGGATCTGGTGGCGTGTGGAAAAGGAATCTCGTCGTCGCTACCGCTGTCAGCGGTGATAGGACGCACAGACGTGATGAATCTGTACCCGCCGGGTTCTATGACGTCCACTCACAGCGCGTCACCGGTACCGGTAGCTGCCGGACTAGCCAGCCTGCGCGTCATCCAGGAAGAGAAGTTGTGTGAACACGCCACAGCGTTGGAGCCACTTCTACAGGCAGGCCTGGAGAGAGCGGTGTCGGCAGCCAACGGCCGTTTGGGCGCGTTGAACGTGCGGGGTGCGGTGGCCGGAGTGTATGCCTTCCAATCGGACGGGCGCAATCCGGATCCCGAGCTGGCTTTTCGTATCAATACTGCCTGCTATCGGAGCGGGGTTTTGATGTTCGCTCCTGTAGGCATTGGCGGCGCCTGCATCAAGATCGCACCTCCGCTGTGTATCAGTGCTGACGCGTTGCAGGAGTCGCTGGATGTGTTCCTGGATTGCGTACTGAGATGCCTTTCAGATCCTGAACCGGCCGGTGACACCGGTTCGTGAATAGCGATACGGCTTAGGTCCTGTCAGTTTTCCTGACATCTAGACACAGGCCCATGGGGCGCATGATTTTATCGGGTTACCTTGTGCGGGAAGGCAGGCGAATAGTCTCATTGTGTCCGGTGCATTAACACAGTATGATAACAATAATCGCGATGCCCCTGTGTCGGTGATCTTAGGTCCCCGGCTGTAGGTCCACAGGAGACGTCTAGTGAGGCACTGTCTGACAGTCGCAACCCGATGTCCCCATGTGCTGGTGCTCTTGGGCATGGCGAGTTAATTGATCGAGGTCTTATCACGGGTGGAAGCATCCCCCCCATACAGGAGCGTTCGGGCATGAATCCCGTATCTTACACGGATCGACAGACGGAACCGGTGCCGCAGCGGTGGAACACGCCGCCGCCACCTGATTGTCCGTTTGAGCGCTCCAACGTCATGACAGGAATGACCTTGACCGGTCGCTGGGCGAACTATACGGGGGCCGACTATTGGTACCCCTCTTGGGCGTCTGACGGGCACCTGTATTCGGGGTGTGGTGATGGCGAACTGGCCGGGCATGTGCTGAGCAATATGGGATTTGCGCGTATCGAGGGGGAGGATCCTCTGAACCTGAAATTCCGGTTCCTGGGCAGTATGAATGTCGCCGATGCGAAGCACACCAGCGCCTATCCGGGGTCCAGTCTGGTCCGAAATCGGAAGTGGTATCTGGCGCTGGAGGAGGGCTGGCACGATCAGACGCCGGGCCGGCTGGCGCGCTTTCAGGGCATTCTGGTAGGGCGCCGACCGGCAGACGAATTCGGCGAACTGGGCTATCCCTTCCCCGACAATCCGTATTGGTCGGACCATTCGGTACACCCTCTGCCAATGATACAGCGTGGCTCTATTCAGTCATTGGATGAAGCGCCCAAGGGTGGCTTTTTCGGTGAGGAACCGCATGTCACCCGGATCCGTAACGTGCATTTCGTGGATTTCGGACGCAATATGGAGCACTCGCCGGACGGCTTGGCGTATGCGGTGGCGCATGGAACCGTTGGATCGAAGCCGGCCGAATGGGGGAACGGCGACGCCGTGTACCTGATGCGCGTGCCTGCGAACGAGAAGGCCATTATATCGGCGCGGTCTTGGGCCTTTTATGCGGGTAAAGACGCGCGAGGTAAAGACAAATGGTCACACCAGGTGGAAGATGCAAGGCCGCTGCTGGAGTGGACAGATAAGCTGGGACTGGCGCACGTGGTATATAACGCTCCTCTGAAGCGGTACATCCTGTGTATCAGTCCGTTGTTGAAATCAGACGCCATGACCGCAAATCAGACAGCCGAAAAGCGGTTCAGCGCCGAAGGCAGCCTCATCCTGGAGTCTCCCAGTCTGACCGGTCCCTGGAGACTGGTGGAGTATCTGAAGGCATTCGGTCCCAACGCCTATTGCCTGGCGTTTTCCTCGAAGTTCATCAGCGCGGACGGCAAGACCGCCTGGTTTTTTTGTTCGGCCAACTACACCGAGATGGACCATCCGGGTGATCCCGTCGGAATGAAGTATGCCTGCCACGTGCGCGAGGTGACATTTGATGTGTCGCTGCCCGGTGGAGCGAAGGTGCGCTGATCGTTCACAGCGTGGCGTAACCAATCGCATGGAGCGGTCACAACCGATAGCGCACATGTGAGTCATCACCGTGTGGTCTGCCGCACGCCACGTCTGTACCCCGCAGACAAACGGTGGAGCATGTTCGGCGATGACGGCTTCACAACGTACCGACGAGCCAATCGATAGATGAATGTGCGGACTGCGTGACGCGGTTCACCGGCGCTGCACTCGTAAAACCACGACGTCCTCCGCATCGAGCGTCACCGTGAATTTCGGGACAGCCAGCCGACCTTTACCCAGAACATAAACAGCCCTGAACACCCGGGCCTCCGGGGCAATGGTGACCGTGGCTGTTTTGGGTGTGCTCGCCGCATTGAAAATGGTGAGATAAAAGCTCTTGCTGTCACCGAACCGTTCGATCCATACGTCTGCGTCATCGGTATGCGCCAGCGTGACCGGCTGCCAGCCGGCTTCAGCAACCCGGATAATCGTCGGGACATATTGGGCAAACACGGGACGGTGTTTCTGAACGATCATCGGATCGGCCCAATACCAGCCACCCGACGGCGCGGCCTGATTGGATGGCAGCACGCCGTAAAACAGACATCTTTTGATGTATTTCGTCTGCTCCTCCACGCTCAGGTTGCCATATTGAAGCAGGCAATACGGTTTGGGACCGCTCATGAACCGCGCGAAGTTGAATTCGGAGTCGGACCAAGGCGCCCATTGGTTTCCGTGTTTCCAGTTCAATTCGTTGCCGAGTACATCGAGCCACGGGGCGGCGAACGGTGTCGCAGGGGTGCAGTTGCCAAACACAAACAGATCCCGAGGGCGTAACCATTCGCTCAATCGCCGAGCGTATCCCACATGGGAAAACACCTGATGGGCTGCGGGGCGGCGGGCCGAGTCGAATGTGAGCGGTTCATCAACGAAAGCCCAGTGCGCCCGCCGATAGTTGAGGTTGCCCAGGTAGCATTCCATGGTGTCCAGGTAGATCCCGTCCAGTCGGCAGGGAAGGAGTTCCCCCTCTTCGAAACCTCCATTGGTCAGCAACTCCCGGCCATCCGGGCGGGTCAGGCTGACATCGTCGATCCAGAGCGTGGTGGAGTCAGCCGTCCATGTCGGACTGTCCAGGGTCACTGAAATAAACGCGACCGGTTTCTCCGATGAGACCGGGTGAGTGCGCCGGCGCCATTGTCTGCCGATATCGGCGAGCGGGAATACAGCACTATGGCTCGTTCCGTCGGTATACCAGAAGGTGACTCGCCAGCGGAACCGTGTCCCGTCCGCCGGTACATCTAGGGCAGATGCGGTGAAGGCGAACAGGTAGGGGCCGGCAGAACCGTCTCCCGAGACGATCTGGCTGATGCCCCGCAGATGCTGCTCCCAGTATGAGCGCCCTTCGACCGGGTGCAGCACCAGCGATCGGGCGCCCGATGCGCTTCGGGTCCGGTCAATCTCCAGGTACTGATGCTCGGATACGCGCGCCGGTGTCCAGCCAGGCAGGCTCCATTGGCGCGTAACGCCCAGAATGTCCTGAATGATTTGGCGGTCCCAGGAACCGGACGAGAACGGAGCTCCCGGGGGAGGCGGGATTCGTTCGTCCGGGTTCACGATCATCATATTTTCATTTCGGGCGCCTCGGAACAGATATCCCTGCGGATTGCCCCATGGATCTTCTATAAAACTCCCGGGGTAGGCGGGATATCTCCGACGCATGTCAAGCGGCAGCGAGTCCAGGCTGGGTAATTGCGATATTCGGTTGGCCAGTGTAACGGATGTCCTGGGGTCGACCGGTCCATGCACCTCAGGAGCGGGAACGTGCGGCGGGAACTCATGATGGTGGATCCAAGGTTCGGCGTACGCCAGAGAGTACATCCCCTGGCTCTCATCCCAGCTCATGTTGCCCACCGATTCGAGAAACTGAAAATGAAAATCCTCGTGACCGCCCGCTATCGCGCGCGGTGACAGAAACGGCAGCCACAATCCCTGCTTCGCGACACGTTTGGTGAACGCCCAGTCGAATAACCGGTAGTATGTGGCGGCGGCTTCGCGGAATCCCCCGGAGCATGCAAACAGATAGGCGGTAAACGATGCTCTATTGGCCCAGGAACCGGCATCAGGACTGAGGCCGAAATCGAATCGAATGCGCAGTTCGCGTCGGGTGGCGTCATACTCGGTCTGAAACACCCGAGGCTCGTCCAACGCAGTTGCGATGGCAAGTCCATTACCTGCCTGATCCTCCACATAGGCGAAAGGATATCGGCTATTGAACCCATCTCTACCCGCGCCGTACCAGTGTTCGTCCCGGTACAACCTGCCAGCCTCGATGCGGCGGGAGCGTCGCACGTCATCATGCCACATGCCGCCCACCGCGTCGAAGGGGATGGCAACCCAGGCACTGATCGCCCGATCGATCGGCCGGGTACTCTGAACGGCACATCGGATTTCGATACAATGCGGTCCCGGGCGGTAGGTCAACAGGCCGGACAGGCCTTCCTGTTCCCTGCTGAATGCCATCAGCACACCGGTGTCGATGCGCTGTAAACGGCCTGCGGGTATCATGTGTACAAACCGAGCGGGTGTCAGCTGGACATCCTGGTACCATGCCGTGCATTGGCCACCGGGCGCGGACAGATCGATATCCACCGATTGGATCGGGCGGTCAGGGCAGATAACGCGCTTGTTGAACTGAGGGCCATGGTTGTACTGCCCGAAGTACGCCGATACTTCCGGCATGCGCGTGCCATCGGTGTATTGAACGTTGGCGTTCAACGCAAGATGTCGGTTCCACCAGCCGAAAGCGTCGCCCTGCACCTGAGCCTGGCATGTGCCGGAGAGCACCAGGGGCTGCGGCTTGGTTTGCCCGATCGACACCTTTCGATGAGGTCGTATATCGGTCGTTCCGGATACCACAATCCAATCACCCGGATGGCCGTTCACATCCGTGTCCACTGCCGCTGACGAGAGCCCCCAAGCTTCAGGGCCATTTGCCTGCAGGATGTCGGGCGCCATGGGATCCTCGATGACCTCTTCAAACCGGAGCAGCGGCACATCCATGCTCCATCCGCGGTTGCCAACGGCCAATCCCAGCGCATTGCCGTTCGACTTGTCCAGCGTCAACCGCAGACCCTTATCGGTGACCATCTGCAGCGTCCGCGCAGACTCCTCGATGTGCATTTCGCCCGAGGCGCCGGCGGTGTATGCACATGCAGACCATATCAACAGCGCCAAGATGACAGTGATGGACCCGGTAGTCGACATTATACGCTCCTGTCAGTAGGCACCATATGTCCTGGCAACCTCGATCATGGCCTGGATGTTCTCAAACGGTGTGTCTCGTCCGCACTGATCTCCTGTGGACAGGATAAAGCCGCCGCCGGTCGCAGCATCATCGATCGCCTTGCGGGACGCAGCCTGCACCTCTTCTGGGGTGCCCCGGAGCATCACGCTGGTGGTATGCACGTTACCCATCAGGCTGATCCGACTGCCGAACTCCCGCTTCACTTGCGCCAGGTCACAGTCGCCCATAGGCGGGACTTCCAGCGGGTTGATGGAGTCGAGGTCGCTCTCTTCCGCAGCGATCTTCACGAGGGCGTATTCCGGTCCGCAGCAGTGAAGGTGGCTGACCACGCCGGCATCCTTGCAGATCCGGGTGACCGACTGCAGCGTGGGAAGCGCGAGTCTGCGGAAAATGGGCTCCGGATTGGCTATCATGAACCCCGAAACACCGATGAGAATGCAGTCTGGCTGCAATTGTACAAGCTGTCGGGTGTGGTTGGTGATCCATTCGCCTTGCTTCTCACATCGCTCGATCACGGCTGACTCGTTGTCATAGTATTCATAGACCGACTCGGGATGGAGCCCCAACCCGGGAAGCCCGACGGCCATGCCCACCACACCATCGTCGCCCATCAGGTCCCTGGCTGCTTGAAACGCCTCTATGCCTTCATACTGTGTTCGCGGTTGCACATCTTCCCATCGAGGCGGCGGGGCGGATGACAGGCCCACTTTTTCGGGACGCACTCCAGCGGTCGGCGGATCGGCGATGTAGTAGACTGTGATATGCTCGCTCCATGCCTCCTGTCCGTCGATTCTGGCGTGCATACGCGTGTAGATCCGTTCTGGAGTGCGATGAACGATCGCCTCTTTCCAATCAGGACCCGCGAGCCGGGCATTTTGTTGATCATCCAACTCTATCGGAACAGCGGGTTGCCACCCGTCGAATCCGAAGAACTTGCAGGCGTCTATATACGCTTTCCAAAGCGGCGGGTCTTGATACAGGTATATATCCCAAAAGGGCTTTCCCGTCAGCTTGCACGGGATCATGTTCGATATGTCCGGGGCGACAGGTACCATGTCCGGCTGCCGATTACGCATAGCGGTCAGCATCCGTTGTTTGGATGTCATGTGTGTCTCCTGAGACGGGTTGACGTATGGTTTCCCTGCAGGCACTCGGTTGTCCTGCCGTACCGGTGACCGGATTGTGATCAGCCTTCTTTACAGCACGCGTTGTCTGTGTGAGAGTCCGCGTCAAGCGTCTTGCATGACGTCCGAGAGACCGTCAGTCGACAGGCCGTGGCCGGGGTCCGATGACGCATTCAGACATTGTGGGTTTTACTGGGCGGGCTGAAGCGATGCAACCACCGGGCGGTGATCGGATGCTCGAGTGTGAAGCGTCCGGCAAGACGTCACGCGCAGATCACGGCTAGCCCAGATGTAGTCGATCCGCATTATCGGCACGCGACTCGGCCACGTGTAACCGAAGCCTGAACCGGCACAGTCGAACGCGTCCTGCAGGTCGGAACACAGGCGTCTATACGCCAGCCCGCGCGGCGGCATGTTCAAGTCACCGCAGACGATCCGGTGGCCCGGTCGGGCTGATGCCAGTAAAGCCAACAGCGCGGACTGTTTCAGGCGGGCCAATCCGGCGGATTGGCAACGCGTCGAATTGAATCGTGTTGACGGAAGGTCCACCGGCCAACGGGTGGCGAAGTGCACCGAATATACCGTCAACATACCTTGGGGCGTGCGGATGTCCGCCTCGAGTATGCTGCGCCGGGCTGCCGTGATACGCCAGGCGCGCCATCGAGTGATGGGCCAACGCGACCAGATCACCACATCGTCTGCCTTGACGCTTCGCCATCCGAGAGGCAGACCGTAGGTCGCCATCCGGCGGTCTGGGCCGGGCAGTTCGTTGGCTTCCATGAAACAGGCGACATCGATACATTCCCCCCGGACCACCGACACGATCGGCTCAAGTCCTTGGGGCGCATGATGGACATTCCACGTCAGTACGCGTAACCCTTGAGTTGAGGGGATGCGAGGCGAATGGACGCGCAGACCCATCGGACCGAATAGCCAAAACAGACTCGCCGTGGCTGCCACCACCATTACCGGTATATCGTTGATCCGCAATGCCCGGAAGAACACGATCAACAGGAACACGCCTGTCAGATGCTGCGGCAGATAGCAGAGCCAGGTGGACCAGCAGTAACGCTCTGCCAGCCATTCCACGATGAGCCATTGGCTTGCAACAAGCAGCACGACAGCGAGAGTGGTCCGACGGAGCTGCGCAAATGCTGACTGTAGACAGTGTTTCATGGCATCAGGCACAATTAATACAACAGGTCCGTCATACCCGTTTATCGCTGCTGAGAGGTGTCTAGATGAAACAAGCCGTCATGGTTCAGCCGGGAATGATCGTTTTCGAGACGGTAGAGCCTCCCATCCCCGGTCCTGGAGAGGTGGCGATCCGTATAGCCCGGATCGGTATCTGTGGTTCGGATATGCATGTCTATCACGGTAAGCATCCGTATACATCGTATCCGGTGATCCAGGGGCATGAGTATTCCGGCTGGGTCGAGTCGGTGGGTGAAGGCGTTACCGATCTGTCTCTCGGTCAGTTGGTGACCTCGTTGCCCCAAATCACATGCGGCCAGTGTGCGCCTTGTCAGCGAGGCGACTATCACATCTGCGATGTGCTGAAGGTGGAAGGATTCCAGGCGCCGGGTGTGGCGCGCGAGCTGTTTGTTACAGACGCCCGGCGTGTGGTGCCGTTACCCGACGGGTTTACCCCGGAGCAGGGAGCCATGGTAGAACCCGTGGCGGTGGCTGTACATGCGGTCTCTCAAGCCCGAACAGACCTGAAGCGGGTCGTCGTCATGGGCGGCGGTACGATCGGTAACCTGGTTGCCCAGGTTGCCACTGCATCAGGCGCACTGGTGCTTTTGGGCGAACCCAGCGAATACAGGCGGCATGTTGCATCACAGTGCGGTATTCATGCCACGTTTGACCCGACCGCTGAGTCCTTGAAAGATGCCATCCTTCGCGTATTCGGCTTGGAGGGCTTCTCGGTGGGGTTCGAGTGCGTCGGCGCAGAATCGGCCATAGAGATGCTGGTCAGCGGTATTGGCAAGGGAGGCACGATCGTGGTGGTCGGCGTGTTTGGTGAAACGCCGCGTGTGGATCTGGGACTGGTACAGGATCGGGAGTTGACCCTGCGGGGCACACTGATGTACCGGCGTCCGGACTATGAACACGCCGTAAAGCTGATGCAGACCGGCGCGATCCGAACGCAACCCTTGGAGTCACATCACGTGGTGTTTGATGACTACTTGCAGGCCTACAATTACCTGATTGCGATGGGTGACCGGGCAATGAAGGTATTTGTGGACGTCGATCGTTGAGCGTCAGCGCGGCAGCAGCTTCAGCTCACTTACCATAAACCAAGGCGGCATGCCCAATACGCCGTCCGGTTCCTCGCAGCGGATCAAACACGACACCCGACCGGAGAGCGTGAGTCCGTCAGGCAAAGTCACTGTGACTGTATCGAACCGATCCTGAGGCAGAGCAAGCGGTCCTGAAAGGATCATCCGGTCATTCAGTCGAATGGACAGACGCGGCAAGGGACCGATGTCCGAGTTCCGACCTCTGATGCGCAGTATGCGGGCGCCTTCAACGGGAGCCTGCAGGTGGGCGTGCATCTCATGACGTCCAGTCGAGCGCGCATACACCAGATTGACCAGTTCTCCCCAATGCAGCATACCGAAGAGATCCGCCGCACCGCCCGTTATTTGATCTCCATACACCACTGTCCGATCCGAAGCCTGTCGACGCGTGACGACCGTGTTCAGCGCGGTTATCTCTTCATCAACAGTCGGCTGCAACTCACTCCAGAAGGAGGACAGTGCCGACACGCGGCGCATCCGCGCCCGTAGAGCGCGCAGCAGACGGAGGCGGGAGGGAGCCAATGTGCCATTCCATCTCTGGAAAGGCGGAAAGTCGGGATCACCCCAGAACGCTGACCCGTAGGCGTCCATAGCCAGGCGCAAGGCGTCACGGCACTCCGGCGGCCAGTCATCCAGCGCGCGGCTCACGGCCGAGTCAGGAGCATAACGGTCCGGTGCATTCACATAGACGGCCATAGTGGCAAGCGGCAGTGTGGAGAGATGCCATTGTCGCATGGGATTCG
The DNA here is from genome assembly GCA_964650005.1 of uncultured bacterium. Taxonomy (GTDB): domain Bacteria; phylum Armatimonadota; class HRBIN16; order HRBIN16; family HRBIN16; genus CAZHSN01. The sequence continues at coordinate 18,628 of CAZYPZ010000022.1, forward strand.
CCATGTATCCTTCCGTCAGCCGCGGCAGATCGGCGCTGCGGCTCCGCAGGGGACCGAGCAACGGGCGAAACTGGAACATATCGTTGACCGGATAGTTGTCCCAAATGAACGGCTTTCGGCCGGTCAGTTGCACCCACTCGGTTACATCCTCACGGGTGATATGGGCGGCACAGACAGTTGGACCGGTCCAAAAGAACGGGATATCGCGCGATATCACGCGGATGTCGTCGAGGTAATCCCGATGCATACGGCCGTCCTCCGTTGTGTATGCGGAGGGACAGAAGATCAGGCGCGGACGCGGGGAAAGACGGGAGACCTGTTCCCAGATTGTGTTGACCCAGTATGCCTGTGCTTTCCCAAGGGAGCCAAACCGGCGTCGATCGGCGTCTCCCAGTGTCCGGTTGATATCATCCAGACAAAGACCGACCCAGTGGATTTCAATCGCGTGCAGTTGCTCAATCTTGCGTATCATCCGATCCGCTTCGGACGGATCGCTGTAGTTCAGCGGTGGATCGCTCCAGATGCCGGGATTGACCGCGACACACAGATGGATGCCATTTCGGCGCGCATCCTGACATAAAGCTTGCAGTCCATGCACAAGCGTTGCCGGATAAGGCTCTCTCCATCGCGCTCCGCTTTCCGGAAAGGAGCTGTAGCAGGTCATGAGGAAGTTCAGCCCATGTCGGGCCATCCAGGGAATGGACAGCCGGTAATTCGTCAGCCCCTCCCACCAGAGCCCTTTGAACCCCCGGATCCTGAAGCTCGGCATGATGCTCACCTGAGAAAACGTCGTTCGAGTTCCTGAGGCGTGATGGTCAATATCACCGGACGGCCGTGCGGGCAGAGATAGGGGTTTTCTGTTTCTGCCAAGTCCTGCAACAACTGTTGCATCTCCGGCTTATCCAGTTTGTCACCGGCCTTTACGGACATGTGACATGCGGCAGTGGCGACCAGGGGGTCGTATCCGGCACGCATCTGACGCTGGGCGCTCAACTCAGTCATCTCACCCAGCAAGTCCCGCACCAGTGTTTCCGGAGAGACGCCTTTAACCCAGGCCGGTACGCCGCGCAACATCAAGGTGTCCGGCCCGAACGGCTCCACGAGAAAACCCATCTGTTGCAGACGCGGAGTCAAATCACCGACAACCATCGCGGTTTTGCGGTCCAGCGGGAGAGTCAACGGCATCAGGAGCGTCTGTATAGGGATCGGTTCGCGTTCACGCCGCACCGTCAGCTTTTCGTACATGACTCGCTCGTGTGCGACGTGCTGGTCGACTACCAGCAGCGCATTCGGTGTCGACGCGATGATGAACGTTCGTTGGAACTGTCCCAGAACTTCAAAACCTTCCAGGATCTCCCGATATGGCATACGGTCGGGTGCAACTTGCTGAAGCGCTTCGCCGCTGTCACCGGGTTCGCAGGAGTTGCCTAACGATGCCGGTTGAGGGGAATCCAGACCGGCGCGCTGCCGGAACAGGCCATGCAGTTCCTGTTGGGACGGCGCCATATCAGGCGACCAGATGCGGGCGTTTGATCGTGCCGGATAACCGCTGGAACGGGAACCGCCGAGAGCGTCCGGCATCATGCCGGCGTCGATCAATCCCTCGCGCACCGCGGTATGCACGGCCTGATAGATCTCACTGTCGAAGGCGAATTTCACTTCGGCTTTGGCAGGATGTACATTCACATCGACTCGCGATGGTGGCAGTTCGATAAACAGGCAAGCAGCCGGGTAGCGACTATCGGGCGTCAGCATGCGGAACGCATCGTCGAGCGCGCGAGACAATACTTTGTGGCGGATCGGTCTGCCATTGACGAAGAAAGACTGCATTGCTCGGTTCGGGCGGCTGATGTGCGGCGGAGTGACATACCCCGTGACGGTGATACTGCCCTGAATGAAACGCACGGGCCTCAGCTCTCGGGCAATGTCACGCCCGAACACCGCGAGGAGTGCGGAACGCGGGTCGGACCCTCCCTGAGAACGGAATACCTCCCGGCCTTCCATGATCAATTTGAACGCCACATCGGCTTTGACCAGCGCCATTCTGCCGATCAACTCCACAATGTGGCCGTTTTCGGTGTTGGCTGTTTTCAGAAACTTGAGCCGGGCGGGCGTATTGTAGAACAGATCAGTCACGGTTATGGATGTGCCCACCGGTCCGGCAGACTCACTGATATCGGTGACGGAACCTGCCTCTATGGTGACGCGAACTGCTGCCGGTGAGTCCTGCTGCCGGCTGAGTATTTCCATACGGGAAACGGAGGCGATGCTGGGTAGGGCCTCTCCGCGAAAACCGTACGACGTGATGGCGTCGAGGTCTTCAGCGGTCGCGATCTTGCTGGTGGCATGGCGCTGAATGGCCAGCAGGATGTCGGCTTGAGACATTCCGATGCCGTTGTCGGTGACTCGGATGAGGTCGCGTCCGGCTCCGGATGTCTCGATTGTCAGCGACGATGCGCCGGCATCCAGCGCATTCTCGACCAGCTCCTTGACGACCGATACCGGCCGTTCCACCACCTCGCCGGCGGCAATCCGGTTGGCGGTATGTTCATCCAGCAGGCGAATGCAGGAAACGGCGGTATCGTCTGCAAACACGGCGTTACAGCTTCGGTGGTTCTGTCTGTCCGGGTTTGGGCGCCATCAATATGGTGATCTCCTGCATGTATTTGTTGATCTTCATGTTGAGATCTTTGACCCTTGGGTCATCGGTTCGGGCGCCGCTCTTTTCCAGCTTGGCCAGCTCGTCTTTAGCTGCTTCGATCTGTTTTTTGAGTACCTTCATGCGCTCCAATGCGCCCTTCGGCGTGGTTACCGGATAGGCCTTTGCAAACCGTGCGGCGCGCATATGCAGCAACTGTTTGTCGATTTTGTTCATTTCGGCCTGAATAGCGGACATTTGGGCACGCAACTTCGGGCGCTGATCATCCTTGGCGCGGGACAACAATTTCAGATAGGCATCGCGTTGTGTTTTGAGCGCTTCTGACTTGCGTTGAAGGGCAACTTCCTGCGGCGTCGGTGGAGGCAGTTTTTGTTGCGGCGGTGCTTTGGGGACTTCCGCTTGAGACTGCGCATTTGGACTGGCCGGTTTCGGAGTATGTGAAACCGCCTGTATGGACGGCAGCATCATCAAGACCGTCAATGGTCCGATCAATGTTATGGTACGCATGGCATCTAACTCCTGTATTCGAGGTCCCAATCCCTATACGCATCGCGCCGGTCATGGGTTCCGGTGCGGCGCACCTGTATAATGATAGCGCAATGCGTCTCATGGAATGTGACCCTATGGGAATGAACAGATGACCTCACGCAGACCCACTCATGCGCGCACTGTGCGTCCGACCGTCCGCCGTCCCCGGAACAGATCGAGGGGCCGTGGATGTGCTGTGTTCTTTCTCATCGTGCTGATGCTTACGCTGTCCGGTTTGGTGTATGCGGCAATGTTGGGGTGGGATGTCTATCGCCACCTGCCGGATCCCGAAAAGATCCGCAATTACCAGCCGTCCAGCGGAGTTCGGATTGTGTCAGCCGATGGCGTCGAACTGGCTATGGTGGCGTTGGAACAGCGTGATCCGGCGGATTACACCGAATTCCCGCCGATGTTGGTGAATGCGGTGGTGGCTGCCGAGGACAGGGAGTTCTGGACGCATTTGGGGGTGAGCCAGGGGATACTGCGTGCTTTGGTGGTCAACATACGGCAGAAACGTATGGCCCAGGGTGGCAGTACCATCACCATGCAGTTGGCTCGGAACGCGTTTTTGACACAGAAGAAGACGCTCCATCGTAAGATCGCCGAGGTGCTGCTGGCACTGCAGATAGAACGCAATCTGTCCAAGCAGCAGATTATGGAGCTTTACCTGAACCAGGTGTATTTCGGCGCCCGGGCGTACGGTGCAAAGGCCGCCGCCCGCGTTTTTTTTGGTAAAGAGATGTCCCAGCTGACGTTGGGTGAATGTGCCGCCATGGCAGGCGCACTGAGGCTGCCTTCACGGTTGAACCCCGTGGATAACTATCCCGCAGCGTTGCGCGCCCGCAACCGGGTGCTGAAAATCATGCGTGAGCTGGAAATGATCACGTCGGATGAATTGACCAAGGCGATGGATACGCCGCTGTCCAAGCCGCCGGCTGACGCAGAACGTGGGGCGAAGCGCCCGCGTTGGCGCGCTCCCTATTACGTGCAATACGTGCTGCGTGAATGGGAGATGCTGAAACAGAGCGGACGAGCGGTGGCGCTGAACGATCCCGGAGCCGTCACCATCCAGACCACGCTGTCCTGGCGTATGCAGGAAGCGGCTGAGCAGGCATTGCGCCAAGGGTTGCGCTCCGGTGGATCGCAAGGGGCATTGGTCTGTGTTGAGCCACACACCGGAGCGATCCGTGCGATGGTCGGCGGCGTCGATTACAGCAAGACCCAGTTCAACCATGCTTCCCAAGGACGCAGACAACCGGGAAGCGCGTTCAAACCGGTGGTGTATGCAGCGGCTGTGGCTGCCGGCCGGATCGATGCCGACTCGACCGTGGATGACAAGCCGCTGTCGCTGCCCGGAGGACGTGGGGGAAAACCATGGCGTCCGAAGAACCTGGATGGGCGGTTTCGGGGACGGGTTCCGGTCCGGTTGGCAATCGCAATGTCGCTCAATGTCCCGGCCATCAACGTCATGCGTATGGTCGGGCCTGAACGGGTGATCGAGATGGCCCGTGCGTTGGGGATCAAGTCACCTTTGGAGCCGAATCTGTCGCTGGCACTGGGGACGTCGGCGGTCAGCCCGTTGGAGATGGCTGTGGCGTACGGGGTATTCGCAGCGGGAGGCGACCAGGCGGAGCCGCACTCGATCACAAGGGTGGTGCAAGGCGGATCTGCCGATTCGGCTCAGGAAGGCGCGCCGATCTGGGAAAATCCGTTGAACATCCGGCGCGCGGCGATCTCACCGTCCGTGGCGGCTGTGATGAACGATCTGCTGGAGCAGCCGGTAAAGCATCGCAGCGGTACGGCGGCGCGTGTGCTCAGAGGGTTTCCTGACGCCCATGGGAAAACGGGTACAACCGACCAGCGCCGTGATGTCTGGTTTGTGGGATACACCTCTGAGCTGTCCACCGCTGTATGGGTGGCCGATCCGGAAGGATCTCCGACGAACCCCGTGTACCGACCTATGCCAACCGCGTGGGGAAGCACCGTGTGCGCGCCTATCTGGAAGCGGTTCATGACGGTGGCTGTCACAGAACAGCAGAAGACTGGCGGCGAGCTCAGCCAAGGACGTTCTATTGCTCCAATCACCATGGACCGTACGGTGACTGTGCGGATTTGTGCGGAGAGCGGCAAGGTGGCTCATTCCGGTTGTCCGGAAGTGTTCGAAGAACAGTTTCCAGAAGGCTTCGAACCGCGAGAGATCTGCGATGTTCACAAGCGCCCGGTGAGGCGCGCTCCGCGTGCGGCAGAGCCGCCAGCGGAACCCACACCCGATGTGCAGCCCCAAGAACCTCCGGATGCCATCGATGAGCGGTTGGCCGAACCCTCGAGTGTGCCGTGAAGCGTTACCTGTCTCGGGCGAAACCATCGCACCGCACAGCCCATTACGATTTCGCATCGCCTATCAGGTTCCAGATTGGTCCGGATATCTGGTTAGGCGTGTTGGCGGTGCTGGGCATCGGCACAATAATGGGGCGCCTTTGGTATTTGCAGGTGCTGTATGGTGCGGACATCGAACAGGAGGCGATCCGCTCGCGTGTGCGGATCATGCGCCAAATTGCGCCCCGTGGAGATATGTTGGACCGAAACGGACGCCCTCTGGCGATGAATCGTCCACGCTTTGTGGTCTCGATCCAGCCATCCGCCTGCCCTGAAGGGGATGACTGGATTGACCGGACGGCTCACATGCTGGATGTGGATCCCGAACGCGTCCGCCAGGCGGCCGGTCCGCCGTCAAAGCGGCGGTGGAATGCGGAGCCGATCCCGGTGATTAGTGGAGCCTCTCCGGAGATCGTTGCGCGGGTGGAAGAGAACCGCCCAATCATGCCGTGGCTGTCGGTAGATACCCGGCCGGTACGTTATTATCCCTTAGGGAAAATCGGGTCCCATGTACTGGGCAGGCTGGGGCAGGCTGATGACAAGGATCTGGCGACTTGGCCTGAGAGCGTCAAACCGGGCGATGCTGTGGGAAAGTCCGGTTTGGAACTGCAGTATCAGCATCTGCTGGCCGGTGAAGCCGGTGGCGTGGCGGTAGAGGTTGATGTCGCAGGACGTCAACGCCGGCGTTTGCGTGATATTCCCCCTCACGCGGGAGCGACACTGCACTTGACGCTTGACAGGCGCTTGATGGAGGTGGCTGACAAAGCATTCGGTCAGCGGCGGGGCGCTGTGGCGGCTGTGGACCCCCGAAACGGGGAGGTACTGGTGTTGGCGAGCTTTCCGCGGTATGACGCCAACCTGTTTGCCGGCCCTATTGATTCAAAGACATGGCGCCAACTGGTGAACGATCCCAGTCATCCGTTGCATAATCGATCCATCGGCAGCAAATATCCGCCGGGATCGACCTTCAAGTTGATCAGCGCAGCCGCCACGCTGGAATACGGCGCATCCAACTTGTATACGACGTATCACTGCCCCGGATACATGATGTTGGGTAGGCGGAAGGCGCGATGTCACAAGGTACATGGCACGGTGGATCTGATACATAGTCTGTCTTGGTCTTGTGACGTGTATTATTACCGAAACAGTTTGAAGTTCGGCATCGATCGCCTGGCCGAAATGGCGCATCGGTTCGGGCTGGGCCATCGATCCGGTATCGATCTGCCCGGCGAACTGCGCGGCACTATCCCTGACAGCGCCTGGAAGAAACAGCGATATCGGGTCCCCTGGTATCCCGGTGATACGATCAACGCCAGCATCGGGCAGGGATTCGTCCAAACCACACCGCTGCAGATGGCGCTTGCAACGGCCGCCATCGCGAACAATGGTATCCTCATGAAGCCTCACCTGGTGAGATATGCAAAAGACCCGGTGAACGGTAAAAGGTTGTTTGTGGCGAAGCCAGAAGTTTTGTCCGATCTGAAATTGAAGCCATCCACCATCCGTGCTATCCAAGCCGGTTTGGCGCAGGCCGTGGATGGACCGGGAGGAACAGCGGCGATTGCTCGTCTGCCCGGGCTGACTGTTGCGGCGAAGACAGGTACTGCGGAAGATCCGCCACGCCCACTGCCCAATGCCTGGTTTGTGGCGTATGCCCCTCGCGAGAACCCACAAATCGCTATCTGCGTACTGGTGGAGCAGGGACGGCACGGAGGCAGTGACGCCGGGCCTGTCGCCCGAAAGATGCTGATAGAGATGTTCCGGTCCCGATTGTCTGATACGGTCAGCGAACAGGGACACGATAGCGGTGGAGGTGATTGATGACCCGTGAGACAGGCCCGTTGGAGCCTTCCGTACAGGCGTTAGCACACGCCTGTCTGCACGTACATACGAAGGATGATCTGGATGCGGTTGCTCATCAGACCATGGATGTGGCGCTGGCTGCCGCCGAGGGACACATCGGCTTCCTTGCGTTGATCAATGATGAGGAGTCCGCATTGAGCATCCGGGTGGCCAGAGGGCAAGGATGGGATCCGGATCGATTGGAGGCGCGACTGAACGCCGCACATGATCTGGCTGCCGGTATTACCGGTCAGGTGGCTGTTACCCGCCGTCCATATCGTACAGACGATGTAGCATCAGACCCGTACTACGTTCCATTCTTCGATCAAGTGGTCGCCGAGATCGCTGTGCCGATATTGGATACGACAGGGCGGATACGCGGCGTTATCAATGTCGAGACGGACCATGTGGTGCCGTTCACTGACCGGCATGAGCAGATCCTTTGCACACTGTCCACACTGTACAGTACCGCGGCGGCTTTATATACCGCCCGGCGTCGGCAAGAGGCGCTGGTGCGTATCGGTCTGGAACTGGCCGTTTGTACCTCACAGGATGAAGTGCTCAACACGGTATTGCATGTGGCGGGCAGTTTGATCCGGTTCGAGGATTGTTCGATATTTCTTAAAAGCGGCGATGGACAACGTCTGACGCTGGCGGCATCCAGCGGTCCGCTGAGAGAACAGGTGGGGCGTGTCAGTTACACAATTGGTGAAGGCTTGACGGGGTGGGTTGCGCAACATCAGAGCCCATTGTCCACCGGCGATCCACGCCATGATGCACGCTGGCGCGGATTGACAGCGGAGATCCCAACCGATGAACTGGGCGCGTTTATGGCGGTGCCCATTCCGGCTCCTTCCGGGTTGCTGGGGGTTTTGCGTGTGGTTCGCAGCCGCTCACGCAGTACTTGGTTGGATAACACATTCAGTGAAGAGGATGTGTCCATGCTTGCATCGGTGGCCTCGCAACTGGGTGCGGCGCTGCATGGCCTTCACATGCGACAGCGGCTGGTCCACACCGAGCGGATGGCCGCCTGGGGCGAACTGTCGGCTCGATCTGCGCATATGATCGGCAACAGGACGTTCGCACTGCGCGGTGACATCAACGAATTGAAGCACTTGTTGACACTGCCGGTTCTGCCGCGTGAGGAGCTGCAGGACATCGTGGACAGCGCCGAGCGCGGGCTGGGAAAGCTGGACGAGATATTGCGGGAGTTTCGGGACTTTGTGGTGGCCACGCAACTCAGCCCGCAGCCGGTTGACCTGAACGCGCTGGTCAAGCAGGGCGTGGAGGAGGCTGTGCCCAAACGCTCACCGGTACACGTAGAACTCCGTCTTGCGGACAATATGCCAACGGTCGTATGTGATCCCGGCCGGATCAAGCGCTGTCTGGCGGAGCTGATTGAAAACGCGCTGAGCCTGATGCCGGATGATGGCCGGTTGACTGTGTACACTGATTTAGTGGAGCCGAACGACAGTCAGAGCGGCATCGCATCAGGAAAGGCATATGCGCGCATCACTGTGGAAGATACCGGACCAGGTGTTCCTGCAGAGATCAAACAGCGTATCTTCGAGCCTTTCTACACGAGCAGGGCTCGAGGCATGGGACTGGGGCTGTCCATCGTCAAAGGCATTGTCGATGCGCACATGGGACAGATCTTGGAAGACGGAGACGAGGGAGCCGGTGCGCGGTTTCGCATTCTGTTGCCCGTGAGCGCAGGCGGATGAACAAACAACGAAACACCCAGAAGGAGAGATAGACTATGTGCCGAGTACTGGTTATAGACGACGAAGAGGACGTGCGCCTCGCATTGCGCCGACGGCTTCAGCGAGCCGGATTCACCGTGGAACTCGCTGACGGAGAACGGGAAGGGCTGAAAAAGTTGCAGGAAGCGAATCCGCCTTTCGATGTCGTCGTGACCGATATGGCCATGGAGGACAGTCAAAGCGGCGTACGGGTACTGCAACAGGCGCTGTCACAAGACCTGCTGGCCGAAGTGATTGTCCTGACCGCATATGGCAATGTATCGAACGCCGTCGATTGCATGCGGCGGGGCGCTTTCGATTATGTGGAAAAAAACATGCCGGGCATCGATGCATATGAGTTGGTGGTGCTGAAAGTGGAAGAGGCCATGGAGCAAAAACGCAACTCGATGCGTGCGATACGCAGGTTCGAGAAACTGGCTCGCCAGCTTCGCGATGAGAGCGAGACGGACGACTGAGCACGGCTGTGGATAGAGAAACGCTGTTGCGGCGCGCTGCGTCGGGGGACTTACCCGCGGTTCTGGCCCTAGAAGGAGACGATGACGGGCTGGTGCGTGAGGCGATGGACGCTTGCGTGGCCGGATCGGGAGTGGATCCCGCCGATGTGGTCAAACTGGATAGTTCGGTGCGAGCCGATCAGGTGACCAATGAGGCATTGACGGTTCCCTTGTTCAGCGACGTGCGCATGGTGGTGGCTCAATGGGTCAACGATTGGTCTGCCGAGGCTCAGGCTGCATTGGTTTCGGCGCTGAGCGGATTACCCGATACCAATCGGGTAATCATCTCGGCCACCCGATTGCCTGCGGCCATTGCCCGCGCCGTCAAGGCGCATGGTGTGGTGACGTCATGCGCGCCGATGAAGCCGGACGAGTTCGCAGGATGGGTTCGGGAACAGTTCAAGCAACAGGGGCGGTCCATAAAACCCGATGCACTTCAGGTATTCTGCGAAGGTTGTGGCGGCAGCACCACAGAAGCCCGGCTGGAGATGTGGAAGCTCATCGCCTTTACGGAAGGACGCTCCAGTGTCACATTGGATGATATCTGGATGGTGATGAGCCGTACGGTACGCACCCAGGTATTTCGCATCATGGATGCGACCATGCAGGGACAGGCGGCAGAGGCCGTCCGACTGCTGCACGACCTCTATCTGGCAGGTGAGGCGCCTGAAGCGGTGGCGCCTGAGGTCATCGGCCTGCTGGCCCGGCAGGTCAAGCTTGTCTGGCAGGCGCGTATGGCGCGCGAATGTGGATCTCGGATATCGAACTGGCAGCCCGAGGATAACGGCCTGGAGGCGCTATGCCAGCGCCAGCCGTTCATGCAGCGTAAACTGGACGGCTTCGCCGCGCGGCTGAGCCTGACGCGTATCGAGGCGATGTGGGAAGCGGTCTGTGAAGCCGATTGGGCATTGAAAGGGATCGAGGGAGCCGGCGCGCCGATACCCACCATATTGGATGATCTGATCGTCCGTCTCTGTCAAGCCCGTTAACCACAAAAGACCGGCCACAGGCTGTTGTGCTGTGGCCGGTGAAAACCGCTGGAATTCTAATAGCCTGTCAGGCCTTCGTTGTGCTGGCGGAGCTGTTGATGGCCTTCATCAGGCGAGCCTTACGCCTGGCCGCTTCGTTACGGTGAATGATGCCGCGCTGTGCCGCTTTGTCTATCGATTTGAACGCGGCTGCCACGCTGGTCAGCACCGCTTCGGGATCGCCGCCTGCCATCGCCTTTGCCTTTTTAATATGGGTTTTCATTGCAGAACGGGCCGCGCGATTGCGTAACCGGTTCGCTCTGTTGCGTTCGATGTCCTTGAGAGATGACTTCAGGTTAGCCAAGGCCGTCTATTTCCTCCGTCTGAGTTCCACAAACAGCAGTATATCACATTCGTCCCTGTGCATGCCCTTGACGTACGATGTGCAGAGCGATGGGCGTGACAAATGGATTAACAGCATCGAGGACAGGATCGATGACCGGAGCTGGCGGTCGGCCAGCCCCGGAGCTTCTATCGTCTACTCGGCAGCGCGGACAATGGCCGTAAAGGAGTCGGCCTTGAGCGCAGCCCCTCCTACCAGAGCGCCGTCGATGTCACTGCGATGCAGCAGATCGGCCGCGTTGTCGGGTTTTACCGAGCCGCCGTACTGGATGCGCACAGCCGCTGCGGCATCAGCCGAGGTGCATTCGGCCACTGCTGATCGGATCAATGCACAGATACGGTTGGCCTCATCTGCTGCGCAGGTTTCACCCGTGCCGATTGCCCATACAGGTTCGTAGGCAAACACCAGAGTGGCTGCCTGATCGGGGGTGATGTCCTTGAGAGCGGCTTTGACCTGCGCTGTGATGATCGCATCGGCCTGACCTGCTTTGCGTTCCGCCAGCGTCTCGCCAACACAGATGATAGGTGTCAGTCCGTTGGCGAGCGCCGCAATTGCCTTGCGGTTCACGGTGGTATCGGACTCTCCGAACAGTCGCAACACCTCTTCGGTGAAATCCGGCTCCGGCACGCCGTATCGTCCTCGAGTCTCACTGTGGCCGATAATCACATACCGCACGCCGAGTTCGAGCAGCATCTCCGCCGAGATCTGGCTGGTGTAGGCGCCTTTCTCTTTCCAGAACATGTTCTGGCTGCCCAATTGAATCTTCGAGCCGCGGATCAGCTCCGAAACGGTGCTCAAGGCAGTGAACGGCGGGCAGACGCATACCTCCACGGTTTCGGTTCCCAGGTTGGCTTCCAGCAGACCGCCAACCAGGTCGCGGGCGAAAGCCAGAGTGCCGACCATCTTCCAGTTTCCGGCTATGAGTTTCTTACGCATAGGTGTATGCTCTCCTGTCGCCTCCTGCGATATGCAGGAGGCGTCTTATGTTATCGTGTGATGTGTCAGCGATCGAGCAGCGCGGCCACGCCTGGAAGCACTTTGCCTTCCAGGAACTCCAGCGAGGCGCCGCCTCCGGTGGATATGTGGGTCATCTTGTCCGCAAAACCCAGCTGTTCGACTGCGGCGGCGGAGTCACCACCACCGATGATCGTAACGGCCGGCGATGCGGCCAGTGCTTCGGCCAAACCGCGCGTGCCTGCCGCAAATTGAGGCTTCTCGAAAACCCCCATGGGGCCGTTCCAGACAACGGTGCCGGCATTGGCTACGGCGTCGGCAAACAGCTTGACCGACTCCGGACCGATATCGAGCCCTAACATGCCTTCAGGCACCGCATTCGCCGGTGTGATCTGTGTCTCTTCGGCATCGAACGATGCGGCAGCGACCACATCCACGGGAAGCAGCACCTTGTCACCGGCTGTCTGCATCACCTCTTTGCAGAAATCGATGCGCTCCGCATCCAACAGAGATGCGCCGATTTCGCCGCCTTGCGCCTTGATGAAGGTGAAGGCCATGGCGCCGCCAATGATCAACTTATCGACTTTGGGGAGCAAGTTGGTGATGACTGGGATCTTGTCGGCGACTTTGGCGCCTCCAAGGATCGCGACGAAGGGGCGCTTGGGTGACTCGAGCGCCTGTCCCAGGTAGTCGAGCTCTTTTTCCATCAGGAATCCGGAGACCGCGGGCAAGTGATGCGCCACCCCTTCGGTGGATGCATGCGCACGGTGAGCCGAACCGAAGGCATCGTTGACGTACACTTCAGCCAGTTTGGCCAGTTGTGCCACAAACTCGGGGTCGTTCTTGGTTTCCGCTTTGTGGAAGCGCACGTTCTCCAGCAGCAGCACGTCGCCATCCTGCAAGGCCATGGCGGCCGCTTCAGCTTCAGGGCCGATGCAGTCGGATACTGTGGCCACCGGTTTGCCGATGTGTTCGGCCAGCCGTGCAGCCACCGGTCCCATACGCAAGCTGTCGTCCGGACCGTCTTTAGGGCGGCCGAGGTGGGACGCCAGGATCACCCGAGCACCCTGTTCGATCAAATAGTTGATAGTGGGCAGGGCGGCTGTAATCCGGCGATCATCCGTAATGACGCCGTCTTTCATCGGGACGTTGAAATCCACGCGTACCAGCACGCGCTTACCTTTGACGTCGATATCGCGAACCGTTTTCTTGTTCATGAACAGATCCTCCTGAACGGGAAGGTGCTGACAGCGACAAAAAAAGGGCGGGCTCGTTCAGCCCGCCCGCATGGTATGGGCTTAGAGGCCCTTCTTGGCCATGTAGTCGATCAGGTCACCAACGCGCATGGAGTAGGCCCACTCGTTGTCGTACCAGGACACGACCTTGAGCAGGTTGCCACCCAGCTGCATGGTGAGGCCGCCATCGACGATGGACGAGCGATCATCACCCTTGAAGTCCACCGAGACCACAGGGTCGTCCGTATATCCAAGGATGCCCTTGAGCGGGCCTTCCGCAGCGGCTTTCAGCGCACCGTTGACCTCTTCGACGGTGACGTCGCGGTCAAGCACCAAGGTGAGGTCAACCACCGAGACGGTGCTTGTGGGCACGCGCATAGCGTAGCCGTGCATCTTGCCAGCCAACTCGGGGATAACCAGGCTGATGGCCTTGGCGGCGCCGGTGGTGGTGGGAATGATGCTCATGGCGGCGGCGCGGGCGCGGCGGAGATCCTTATGCGCCTGGTCGGCCACTTTCTGATCGTTGGTGTAGGCGTGTACGGTGGTCATCAGACCCTTCTGTACGCCGAACTCCTTCACCAGCACGTGCATCACAGGGGCCAGACAGTTGGTGGTGCAGCTGGCGTTGGAGATCACGTTGTGGGCGGCAGCGTCGTACTTGTCTTCGTTGACACCCATGACGATAGTGATATCTTCGTTCTTGGCGGGCGCCGTGATGATGACCTTCTTGACGCTGTCGTGGATGTGACCCTTGGCCTTGGTGGCGTCGGTGAACACACCGGTGCCTTCGATAACGACTTCAACGCCGGTCTCGCCCCAGGGGATCTGTGCGGGATCCTTGACCGCGTAGACGGCGATACGCTTGCCATCCACATAGATCGCCGAATCGTCGGAAGTGATGTTGTTCGGCAACACGCCGTAGTTGGTATCGTACTTGAGCAAGTGAGCGTTCGTCTTGGCGTCGACCAGATCGTTGATCGCCACGACCTCGATCTGATCCGCGTAGCGGGCCAGGATGCCGCGCAGGGCAAGGCGTCCGATGCGCCCGAACCCGTTGATGCCTACTTTGACTGCCATTCAGGTGGTCTCCTTGTGAATGTTTTCTCAATCGGCCGGTGAGTCGAACACGTCCGCCGCCTTGAGGAAAGCACTGTATAAATTATAGCACTCTGAATGGCTCCGATGCGCGTCGGATGTATGGTCAGAGGTGTTCAATCATCTGCATTCAGGTCACGCATGGCCAACTGCAGGGTGATTCCGATCAGTTCCACCAGCTGCCGCTGGCGGATGCGCATGATGCCGTGTATCTCCGTGTCACGGATGGGTGCCGGCGATATGCCCGCAGCCAGATTGGTGACGACCGCAACCGACGCATAGGGGATCTCCAGTTCCGCGGCAAAGAACACCTCAGGCACCAGAGTCATGCCGACCAGGTCGGCGCCCAGTTGGCGCATCATGCGGATTTCCGCAGGGGTTTCGTACCGCGGGCCATCAACGCAGACATAGACGCCGATATCGTGTACCCGGGTGCCAACCGTATCGGATGCCTCCATGAAAGCGGCTCTCATTCGCGGCGAAAACACCATGGACATGTCGGTGTGTGAGGGAGGGGATCCGGGGTCGCGAATGGTCAAGGAACGCTGACGCGTCATGTCGATGACATCGCTCAATAACACGATGTCGCCCGGCAGGTAGCGATCGTTCAACGACCCACATGCCGCAGTCGAAAGGATAGCGTCGACCCCAACCTTCTGTAACGCCAAAAGATTCGCTGCGTAGTTGATCTCATGTGGCGCGGCGGTGTGGTTCAAACCGTGACGTGGAAGATACACCACCGGCACACGGTCCAGTTGGCCGTGTATCAGCAGTGCTGGCCCTCTTCGGGTATCCACCGTTTCGTGCCGGGTATTCGTCATGTAGTCCAGCGGATTGAATCCGGTGCCGCCGATCAGGCCATAACGGGGCATATCGAACCTCCTCGTGTGAGCCGCGCCGATAGCTGCTTCACGCTGCGCCATATAGCTGTTTACATCGTTATGGTATCAGTAGACGTCGCCTGATAGGGCATCGGCGTGTTGGCAATTCCTTTGGGCTGTGTTACCGTAGAGTCAGAGGGCGCCCGTACGGCTTGATGAGGCGGACTCACCAACTGATTCCTGGGGGTTGCACCATGACACTCGTGAATACTCCGGATATTCGTCTGGCGCTGGTTGGCGTCAGCCGTGATTGTTTTCCGATCGAGCTGACTAGAAAGCGTCTAGACCGGTTGACTGAAGCCTGTAAGACGCTGGGATTGGATGTGTATGCGGTTCCCACCGTGATTGAAAATGATGTGGACACCATGAAAGCGCTGGATGAGGCGACGGAGGCCGGCGCCGATGCCGCGGTGATCTATCTGGGCAACTTCGGTCCGGAAGGTCCTCTGTCGATATTCGCCGAGAACTTCCCCGGACCCGTAATGGCCTGTGCCGCCGCCGAGGAGACGGGAGAGGATCTGTATGGCGGGCGCGGTGATGCGTTCTGCGGCATGTTGAATGCATCGTACAGCTTCGGCCTGCGGCGCTTGCGAGTGCATATTCCTAAATTCCCCGTGGGACTTCCTGAACAACTGGCGGCTGGGGTTGCCCATTTCAGTCATGTGGCGCGCGTACTGGTCGGACTTACGTCCTTGCGGGTGTTTGCCTTCGGCCCCAGACCCCAGGATTTTTATGCGTGCAACGCACCCATTCAGCAGTTGTACGACTTGGGCGTGGAAGTGGTGGAGAACAGCGAACTCGACATGCTGATGCTGTTCAACGAAGTAAACGCTGACGATGCCGAGGTTCAGGCTGTGGCATCGGACATGGCCACCGAGCTCGCCCGCGGGAACCGATATCCGGCGCTGTTGCCTCAGCTGGCTCGTTTTGAAGTGGCGTTGACCCGTTACATGGAACGCAATCTGGGATCACGCGACTTTGCGGTGTTTGCCAACAAGTGTTGGCCGGCGTTTGAAAAGGCGTTTGGTTTTGTGCCCTGCTACATCAACTCGCGACTTGCGGGACGGGGCATTCCGGTAGCCTGCGAGGTGGACATTTACGGCGCCGTTTCGGAGTATCTGGCGCAGTTGGCTTCCTTGCACGCGGCAACACTGCTGGACATCAACAACACCGTGCCCTCGGACATGATCACGCCCGATATGGACCTGTTCGGCGCCACGCCGGCGGATCTGTTCATGGGGTTTCATTGTGGCAACACGCCCAGTTGCTGCATGAAAAACTGCGGCATGAAATACCAGCTCATCATGAATCGATTGATGGAGTCCGGACAGGAACCACAGATCACCCGCGGTACCCTGGAAGGTCAGATCCGTCCCGGTGACATGACGCTGTTCCGACTGCAGGGCGCATCCACTGGAGAACTGCGCAGTTACATCGCCGAAGGCGCCTTTTTGGATGTAGATCCGCGCAGTTTCGGCGGTATCGGCGTGATCGCCATACCCAACTTCGCACGGTTTTACCGGTATGTGCTCATCGGGCAGCACTTCCCGCATCACGCGGCGGTCGGGTTCGCGCATGTCGGCAAGATCCTGTACGATGCGCTGTCGTTGCTTCCGGTGGACTCGATCGGCACGCCACTGCCAGCGGGCGTATTGTATCCGGGTGAAAACCCGTTCAGCTGATTGCCCGGCGATCCACCGCGGAAGAGGGCGTCGGATGGCATTCCGACGCCCTTCGCCTGTCTGATGCCCAGGAGGTAATTCGATAATGAGCCGTTACAGCTGTGTGGTCATGGCCGGCGGAAAGGGATCCGAGGAGTTTCAAGCCGCCACGGGGGCGTTGAACAGCGCGGCGTTGCGTGTAAACGGAACGCCTCTTGTGGATATCGTGTGCCGCGCCTTGCGCGATTCCGATTGTGTGGACGATCTGGTTGTCATGGGAGCCGCCGCAGCGAACGAACGGTCAGAACCTGACCACGGAACCATTTTGGATAACGTGTACGCCGGTGCGGCGATTGTTGCCCGAAATCCATATGTTCTTTTCGCCACCGGAGATATGCCGTTCATCACGGCGGCCGCTGTCCGCCGATTCTGTGATCTGGCCGGCGAGGCCAACACGGATCTGGTTTATCCGATTGTGCCGCTGGAACTGTGTCAGCAGGCGTATCCGGGCATGAAGCGCACCGGTCTGCGCCTGCGTGAGGGTGCATTTACGGGAGGTAACCTGCTCATCGTCAAGCGATCGACACTTGAACAGAACGCCCAGTTTATACGCGAAACATTCGCGGCCCGAAAAAGCGTCTGGAAGTTGGCTCGCTTGTTCGGTTTCAGAACGCTGATGTCGTTGGCGCTATCCCGTATCCGCCCGGAGGCGTTGACACTGGCGCAGCTGGAACAAGCCGTCGGGCGGTTTATCAACGGAACCGTGAAGGCTGTCATCGTCGAATATCCGGAACTCGGCGTTGATATCGATCGGTTGGATCATGTGGAGGCGCTCAAGCGGCATGGAGTCCAGTTCGGCTGACGGAACGTTGCCCGTTCGGTTCGCGGCAAACCTGCGTCGATTGATGGGAGACCGCAGGGCTATGCTGGTGGCGCTCTCAGGAGGAGCGGACTCCAGCGCGTTGCTGTGGCTGGCGGTAGAGGCAATTCCGCAACTGGGTATTCAAGTACGTGCGTGCCATGTACACCATGGGCTGAGAGGTGTTGAAGCCGATCAGGATGCCGATGCGTGTCGGCGATTGTGCGAACAGGCGGGAGTACCCTGCGTCGTGAAACACGTACAGATAGATCCGGAACGGATCCGTCAGGATGGTGTGGAGTCCGCGGCCAGAGCGGCGCGATATGCTGCACTGACTTCATGTGCCGGTCCGGATGAGTTGATTGCGCTGGCTCACACGTTGGATGACCAGGCGGAAACCGTGCTGCTGAACGTGATACGCGGCAGCGGCTCCTTTGGTTTGGGTGGCATGTCCGAACGCCAGGGACAGTTGATCCGGCCGCTACTGACGGAGCGTCGTCAGACCTTGCGGCGATACTGCATGGAACATCAGATTACCTGGCGGGAAGACAGCAGCAATACGGACATTTATTATGCGCGAAACCGGTTGCGGCTGCATATCCTGCCGCAGATCGAAGCGATCAACCCGGGTTTTGTGGAAGCGGCGGGGCGTCTGGCCGAGATCCAACGCGCTGAATGCCAGTGGTGGTCAGATTTCACCGACTCGGTGATATCCTGTGCGGGGGCGGTGTGGAACAGAGTGGCAGCCGTTCCCATCACCATCATGTACCAGTTGAACGAAGCCGTGTGGGGCAGGCTGCTGTTGCGAATGGTGGAGCGCGCAATCGGCAGTCGGATGTACGTGGAACGGGAGCATATTCGTCTGATTATGGGCGCCGTCCGTTCGGGCGCGTCATTGGTCGTCGAACTGCCGCGGGGTGTGGGCATAGCCTGCGTCCGCAACGGCTGGGTCAGCATCGAAGCCCCGTGCGTTCCCGAGGCGCTGATATCTCCTGCATCTCAACGGTCAAGTCTGCAAGTGGATGATGTGATCCTAAATGTGCCCCCGGATATCAGCGGAGTCGTCCGGTATCCGAAACGTGGGGACAAAACGCTGATCAACGGACGGCTGGTAACGGTGGGCGAATATCTGCGGCGACGTCGCGTACCGCCTCCCTGGAGACAGCGCGTTCCGGTGCTGGCATTATCGGGGCAAACGCATGTGATTGTACCGGACTGGAAGCGGTCCGGTGCGGCTGTTTTGCTGGAACCCGCGCCTCCGATGACGCTTCGCGCGGAATAACCGTATCATATAATGTCTGGTAGTACTGCAATACACCATCCGCGGAGGAGCTATTGAACCGGTCCATACGGAACATTATCGTCGCCGGGCTGTTGATCGCGGCGTTCTACATCGTTATACGCGGCGGCAGCGGTATGGTGTCACCTGCGCAGGCATCACGGCAGGTCGCCTATTCCCGGTTGCTGGAGATGTTGGAGTCTGAGCAGATCTTGAGCGGGCACTTTGACAAAGACGTGTTTACTTTGGAGACGCTGCAAGGCAAAACGTTTACGGTGATTTTGCCGGATGTGCCCGATGCACGCGCGGAACTGATCAAGCGCCTGGAAAAGAAGCGGGTCACTTTCGAGTTTCGCCGTTCTCCGTGGAGCGACATGCTGCAGAGTATTCTGCCCATGTTGTTGCCCATGGTGGTCATTATCCTGTTCTGGGTGTTCCTGCTTCGGCAGATGCAGTCCGGAAACAGCCAGGCCATGGCGTTCGGCAGAAGCCGGGCGCGGCGGGCGGGTGACGGTGTGCCCAAAGTCACTTTCGCCGACGTAGCCGGAGTGGACGAGGCCAAACAGGAACTGGAAGAGATTGTGGACTTTTTGAAGTCCCCCAAAAAGTATTCGGCTCTGGGCGCGAAGATCCCACGCGGGGTACTGTTGCTGGGCCCTCCCGGTTGCGGTAAGACGTTGCTCGCGCGTGCGGTTGCGGGAGAGGCGGGAGTGCCGTTCTTCCATATCAGCGGCTCTGACTTCGTGGAGATGTTCGTGGGAGTGGGCGCTGCACGCGTGCGAGATCTGTTCGATACCGCCAAAGCCAACCGACCATGTCTGGTGTTTGTCGATGAAATCGATGCGGTCGGACGCCAGCGCGGAGCGGGTTTGGGCGGCGGACATGATGAGCGAGAACAGACACTGAACCAGATGCTGGTGGAGATGGACGGTTTTGACCCGAACAGCGGGGTGATCCTGCTCGCGGCCACCAACCGTCCGGATGTACTCGATCCGGCGCTGTTGCGTCCCGGCCGATTCGACCGGCACATCACCGTGGATCCCCCGGACCAGAAAGGCCGCGAGGCGATCCTGCGGGTGCACCTGCGTGAGAAGCCTGTGGCGGATGATGTGGATCCCGTCAGTCTGGCCCGACGTACGCCGGGATTCTCCGGCGCTGACCTGGCCAATTTGGTGAACGAAGCCGCGCTGATGGCGGCCCGATATGACCGGAAGGTCATCAATATGGCGGAATTCGAAGCCGCCGTGGACCGTGTGATCGCCGGTCCTGAACGGCGGAGCCGTCTGGTGGATGAAAAAGAGCGTCAGATGGTGGCCTATCACGAGGTCGGTCATGCGCTGGCCGGTGAATTGGTGCCTTTAGGTGATCCCGTGCATAAGGTCTCTATTCTTCCGCGCGGCATGGCGCTTGGGGTGACGATGTTCCTGCCGGAACGCGACAAATACCTGGTAACCAGGGCTGAGCTGCTGGATCGGATCACTGCAATGCTGGGAGGCCGCGCTGCAGAGACCTTGATCTACAACGAAGCGACGACCGGAGCCAACAATGACCTGTCCCGGTCGACGGAGATGGCGCGCGCAATGGTGTGTGAATACGGTATGAGTGACCGGCTGGGCAACCTGACATTTGGCAGGCGACATGGGAATCCGTTCCTGGGACGGGACATCATGGAAGACCGGAACTACTCTGAGCAGGTCGCTTATGCTATCGACGAAGAGGTCAGCGCCATAGTGAGCAGCTGCTTCGATCGGGCTAAAAAGATACTGTCTGACAACAGGGCTATTCTGGATCGGGTTGCCGAGGTGCTGGTGGAAAAGGAGACCATCGACCGCGAAGAGTTTCTGGCGCTGGCAGAAGGCGCGGTGCATGCGGAACCCATGCTGCATTGGCATGCATCGCGCATGGCGGGCGACTAGGTCACGGGCGTGACGGTCTCGAGCATGGGCACGTTCGTTCACCGAAGGTATGCGTAGGAGCATCATGAGGCGATCGCGCGATTACAGGTATCTGAATGAACGGAGGAGATCGCCATGGGTGCATCTCCTCTGGGCGGTTGTGCTGGCTGTGGTGTTCTGGCTGATCGGTGACCGCTTGCTGGCGCCCACTATGCACAGGATAAGCGGTCCCGCGTCCAAGCCTGCCAAGCCTGTTCATGAGATCGATGTGGTGGTGCGTGAACTGCCCAGACAATCCCAACCGCTGACCCTTCGTCCAAGACCACAGCCGCAACCTGCCAACACGCAGACTCCGGCTGATCGAGAAGATACACATCCGAGAGAGACGTTCAGCAGTCCGCAGGTTGAGCCTCCTGTGCCGACACGCCCACAACCTGTTCAGGAGACTGCCAGACCGAAGCCGAAAGAGAATTCTGCCGCAAGACCGACAAACGCGGCCAAGAAACCCGTTCCTGCGATACCGAACAATGCTGCGGCGCCGGCGCCTCACGTGCGTCCTAAGCCACAAGCACCCCGTAGCGCCGATAGACAGGAACGGGATGCGGCGCGTAAACCCGCTGCTGCAGCCGTGTCTAAGCCGAATGTATCCACACCCGTAGCGAAGCCACCTCGGCAGAAGCCGGCCACCGATAAACCGGTGTCGCCCAAACCCGTTACGCCAAAGCCGCCGGCCGTGCAGCCGTCTGACTCACTGGATGAGATCAGCCATAGCACGGGATCATCGGGCACGTTACGTATCCGACTTGCGAAGCGCTATCCCAATCGGGATCTGGCGGAACAGGCAGCCGCCCGTGTCCGCGCGGTCGCATCTGCAGTCGCTGTGGTGGCAGATGACAAGCGCCCCGGCATGTACCGTGTGCAGCTGGCCACATACGCACAACGCGAAAATGCCCGTCAGTTCGTTTCCAGTCTGGCCCGTCATGGCGTGACAGACCCACTATCCATTGAATGAAAGAGTGGTGACCCATGCTCCATAACTCTGCTCGTGTGGCGTGTCCGCGCGTTTATCGCGGCTCCAGGCATGGTGTCCGTTGTATGGCGATGGGCGTTCGATGGATGTGCCTGGCTGTTCTGATGATGTGCGCCATCGATCTACATGCCGGGCCCGCGTATCTTCCATTTTCACAGGTGCGTGCAGGACAGCAGGGTTACGGATTGACCGTGTTCCAAGGCAGCACGCCCGAACGGTTCAACGTGCGCGTGCTTGGCGTGATGCCCAAGACGAACGGCGGACGCGGACTGATACTGATTAAAATGGACGGCGGACCGCTGGTAACACGGCATGTGAATATCGCCGGCGGAATGAGCGGTAGTCCGGTATATGTCAATGACAGACTCATCGGTGCTGTCAGTATGATGGCAATGAGTTTTCCCGCCGAGCCGCACGCATTGGTTACCCCCATTGAAGACATGTTGGAGGCTTGGGACCCCTTGTTGCCTCCGGCTCCGCGGGCTGCCGCGCCGTCTGACCGGCCGAAGTTGGATGGGCGCTGGACCGGTGGTTTGACACTGGCAATTGGCGGAGCGTGTGCTGCCACCCGTAACCGGCTGCAGGCCCGGTTGGGTGTGAGTCAAACCGCTATGGCTGGCTCCCGTGACGCGCCCGGGGCGGTCCAGCCGCTGCGCCCCGGTTCCTCTCTGGGGGTTGGGCTGATCACCGGAGATGTAGATGTCTCGGCGGTGGGAACACTCACTGCAGTCGATGGCAAACGCGTTCTGATGTTCGGTCACCCGTTGCTACAGCTTGGGGCCATTGAAGCGCCATTACTGCCGGCAGTCGTGCTGGATACGGTGCCTGGCGTGATGCGTTCCGAAAAGTTCGCTGTGGTAGGCAGACCTATCGGTGTGGTCACGCAGGACAGGCCCTTCGCGATGGCCGGGCATTTGGGTGGAACGGCAGTCATGACCCCGGTGACAGTTCGGGTAGATGACCCGGAGGGCAAGCGATCGGTCACACTGCGCACATCCGTGTTGCGTCATCCGATGCTGTCGGAGATGCTGATCGATACTGTGGTGTATGAGGCGGTGTCCCGCGTGGCGCCCGCTCCCGCAGAACTGACCGCATCGATACGCACCACGGTACGCACGGACAGGCTGCCCGAATACAGCAGCACGAACCGCGTCAGCGGCGATAGAGAGTTGGCTCCCTTGGTTTCAGCCGAAGTGCTGAGAGTGGCTTCGACTCCATTGGGGTATCGCGAGATGCCCGTCACTCTGACTGGACTTAACGTCACCGTAACCATACAGCGGGGACTGGCGACACGCCGTATTTTGGGCGCCGCACTTGACAAAGCCCAGTATCGTCCGGGAGAGACGGCTAGCATCCGTGTGTGGATGCGTTCCCAATCGGGAGTCGAAACCGCTGAGGTTGTGAATTTGACCGTGCCGAGAGGTTTGCGAAATGGCGCCTACACACTGACGGTGGGTGCAGGCGGCGTCGACAGCACGCCGGGTGGCTTGCGGCTCATAGGGGCTGTTCCGGCTGTGCAGACGCCTGAGGAGTCGGTACGTCAATTGCTGGAACGACCTGCCAACAATGAACTGGCAGCCCGACTGGTTTTGCCCAACAGTGCATTGTCCGTTCAAGGGCAGCGACTTGTTGGATTACCGGCGCCTCTCCGACTGAGGCTTGCGGCGGCATGGGGTAGTCAGGCAAAACCGGATCGTGACGATGTCTTGGTACGAGCGCCGCTGGACGCCGTTGTACTCGGACGCACCCAGCTGACGCTGCGGGTGAATGACGGAAGCTCCGGTTCGTCCGTTCCGATGGATAGCCTGACGGCCAATCTGTCACTTGCCGACTTGTTGGACGAAGAGGAGAATACCGATGGCGGGGAGGGGCTGCCGTTCGGGCTGGATGTCTCAGCGGCTTCCTCTCTTCAGGCTGCTGTCGAAGAGGCGCGTTCCACGGCTGGCGATCCGGCCAAACAGAAGGAAGCGCCTTCGGATACGGTCACCGTTGTGAGCGATGCGCCGGCGCCTTCATCGGTGCGTCGCGGTCAGAAACAGCCGGACGGATCCCGGCAATGGCGGTTGAAAACGGCCGCCGACTGGCGAGGAGGCACGCCCAATGGACTGGCTGTGTTGTCGACCGGTGGACTCGTTCCGGTTCCTGTCTGGAAAACCGATGCGCCTGACGCTCTGACACAGACGGTGGAAGTTGCCTACAGTCCGAGCGGTATGTGGTCAATCGGGGGAATTCCCTCCGTGGCTCGGCTGTGGCGTGATGGGGAAGTGGTTCGCAGCATACCGCTACCCCGAGGGCGCATCGCGATCGCTGCAGCCGTTTCGGGTGATCAGTTGATTGTGAGCATGACTCCCGGCGCGCATCTGGTGCGGATCACTCCAGATGGCGCGATCCATGAGCTGGATCCGCTGGAGGCCGCCTGCGTGTCCGTGCTGTATGCCGGTACGGACGGTTCGGTTTACGCAGGCACGAGTCGACCGGCACGCGTTTACCGGGTGTGGCCTGAACGGTCGCTGATTACCGGTCTGAATGCAGACTCTGTGACCTGTATTACCGGGACAGCAGGGGCGTTGGCCATCGGATCGGGAGCGCCAGCTGGCGCTGTCGTCATAGCGCCTGACGGTACGCATAGGCAATTGGCGGTCGATGCCGGTGGGGCGGTTTCAGCAATCGGGATGCAACCATCGGGACGAGTTGCTGTAAGCCTCTACCCACAGAACAGCTTGATGATGTTCGGTCCGGAAGGTGGCGTGGTGCTCACCGTCAGGAGGATGCCCGGAACGGTGCATCGGTTAGAGCCCTACAGTGACGACTGGCTGGCGTTTGGCGTCGGTGGTGCTTGGCTCATCCGGGCAGACGGCTCCTTTGCCGAATCGACCGGCCAAAACGAGACTTGGATTGCCAGTTGCTGCACCGAAGAGGGGCCGTCAGCGATTTCTGCGACCGGTCGGTTGATCAGACCTCAGACCGGCGGGCATTGGTATGAGACGCCTGTACTGGATGCCGGCAACACGGCGCACTGGCTTTCTGGAACGGTATGGACGCAGCAAGGAGTCGGATGGACAGAAATCAGCACGGGTGTGCGTCCTTCTGCGGATGCCGAAGGATGGAGTGAGTGGCACAGCGTGTCATCGAACGCTCCAGCCGGCCGGTATGCGCGTTTTCGAGTCCACTTAGGTGAAAAGGATGCACGTGTGGAACAGCTGGTTGCGACTGCACGCGTGGAAAATCGCGCACCCACATGCCGTCTTCTGTGGCAGGAACTGGCCAGGGGAGTCAAGGACAAAGCGACGATCAAGTGGACTCAGAACGATCCCGATGGCGATTCGTTGATCGCCGACTTGTGGTACCGGCGCGATGGTTCGGATGTCTGGCAACGCGTTCCAACACAGAGCAGCCAGGCGTCAGCATCACCTAAACCCGACGGAGAGAGTAAGCCCGATGCAAGTGGCGAGAAGACGGGCGGATCCAAATCCAGCGATGCCTCGAGCGATGAAGAGGCACAGGCACGGGCGTTGATGGACAGCCTGATGGAGGCCACCTCGGAGCGCCCATCGGGCAACGGGCAAACGAGTCAGAGTTGGGATACATCGGCGCTGCCAGAGGGAGTGTATTTTCTGCGTCTGCAGGTGAGTGATCGTGTCAGCCGCGCGGACGCTCTCAGTTCGGAGATCGCAGAGTCCGGTCCGATCCCGGTGACACGTACACCGCCGCTGTTGCGGGTCCGCCAACAGGATGTGCGTCTCTCGGATGGTCGGGTGCGGGTCAGCGGTCGCGCCTCCCATCCGGTCAGCCCGATCGTGCAAGTGGAGTACCGTTTTGGATCAGGGAAATGGCTGCCGGCGTTGCCTGTTGACGGGGCGTTCGACAGTGATGACGAGATGTTTGCTGTCGATGCCAGCTTGGACGGAGAGGCAGGCAACCTGGTTATTCGTGCCAAAACCGCTGCCGGGACCGAGGTCCAATGGCAGCAAGCGGTCAAGACCGGTACATTGTAACAGGCCGGTCTGCCGGAACGTAAGATACGAAGAGAGTCATCGAACATAGGAGCCAACGATGTCGAGCAACAACAAACGGTCACAGGGCGAAACGCGCAGAACCAGTCATCAGGATGGTGATTTCCTGTCGATGCGCGCCATGAAGGAGGGATTCGCCCATAAACTACCTGCCGTGTCCATCGGATTTGCGGTGGTAATGGCGTTGGGACTTGTGGCCTACTTCATTCCGAGTTTTGGTACCGGTCAGACGCCATCCGATCAGATCGCGGGCAAAGTGAACGGCGAGGCCATCACGCAGGCGAGCCTGCAGCAGACGGTTGAACAACAACAACAGAGGATGCCGGGAGGCGGAGTTGACGCCTGGTACCTGGTTGGCAGCCGTTGGAACGCGTTCAGCGGGCTTGCCAATCAAATGGCGATGCGCCAGGCAGCCGCACGCATGGGCGTGAAAGTGTCCGATGCGGATGTTCGGGCAGAGGTGGAAAAACAGGTTGACCAGATGCTGGCCTCGATGCGCGAGCAGTTCGCCGCAGGGAAAAAGCTCAGTGATGCGGAATACGCGCGGATCATCAAGGCGCGGACAGGAAAGACCCCAGATGAGTTCCGCAAGGAGATGATCGACCGCGGCATGCAGCAGCCGGATGGCATTCGCACCACTCTCTTGGAGCAACGCTTGCGCGAGAAGATCAACGAACAGGTGAAGGAGCCTACGGATGCCGAGTTACTTGCCGGCTTTGATATTCTCAAAGCACGGCACATACTGGTAAAAACCGAGGGCCGCACCGACAAGCAGGCGTTGGAGCGTATTCAGGAAGTTCAGAAGAAGCTCAAAGCGGGCGCTGACTTTGCCGAACTGGCCAAACAGTACTCGGATGATCCGGGTTCTGCCAAGCAGGGTGGCGATTTGGGCGAAGTGGACCGCGCATCGGCCGAGATGCGATATGTACCGGAGTTCGCCAAAGCGCTGGTCGCGTTGAAACCGGGGGCCGTCAGCCCGATTGTGAAGACACAGTTCGGCTATCACATCATCAAGCTGGACTCCGTGACCCCCAAACCTCCCGCAGACTTCAAAAAGAACAAAGGGAACCTGAAGACCAACTGGCTGGAGACTCAACGGTCGACCCGTTGGTTCACATTCATGCAGAAGGTGCAGAAAGACGCCAAGATCGAAGTGTTCGATCCAGAACTGAAAGCGTTTCAAACTTTGGAAACGCAGATGGGGAAAGATCAAAAGGCCGTGATCGCCGCGTTCGAAGCCGCAGCCAAGGAAGTCAGCAGCCCAGACCTGCTGGTCATGCTGGGGCGACTTTATCAGATGAAGATGGTCCCGGGAACTCCGGAACCCCAGATGAAGGAGTTCCGCAACAAGGCAATCAGTGCGTATGAACGCGCGTTGCTCCAAATCGAAAGCCCGAGACTCAGGCTGACGCTGGGACGCCTGTATGTGGAAGCCGGGCGTAAGGACGAAGCGCTGAAGCAGTTTTCCGAGGCGTCCTCGATTGCCTGGGATGACCCCAGTATTCATGGCGAGTTGAAGGCCGAGTTCAAGAAGCTGGGGCGGGCTGATCTGGTGGCAGCCGAGGAAAAATGGGAGGCTCAGTATAAAGAGCGGACAGCACCGCGGACGCCGCCAGCAACCACTCAAACAGCGCCCGTGAAACCGGCACGGTCACCGAAAAAGTGAGTCTCAGGCCGCTGACGCCCAAACGCGGAGGCGGCCTAGCCGGACAGCTCCAAGCTTAACGCGTGCACCAAGTCGTCGAGCATGGGGCGGGGGGCATCGACACGCAGCGCTGCCCAATCGAAATGGGTGGCGCTGCAGCTGATCCCGTTCATGCGTATGAACTCTATAAGGTGATCTCGGCGCGGTAGCCGAGGCGATGCGGTCCGGTGTGCGCTATCCGGTAGACGGTAATACCCGACCGGCATGCTGGCCTCCGATCGCATGATATTCCGAAGCGCCAATACATCGGTCCATTCGGACTCACATTCGTCAGGCGTGGTCTGCAGCCACTCCTCTGACCAAAGCGGCCCTGTCCACAGAGGTCCGGCCTGATCCAGTATGCCCTGACAATGGCTGCACGTGCCCGAATGCGGTACGAGCGGAGATGCCTTGAGTGTGCCGCAAGTCTGACACAGGCTGAGCCATCCGATATCTTTGGCAGGGTATCGCTCCGCACCGGTGTGAATCCGAATGGCGATCCGAATGGCGAAGTTCTGATCGAGAGTGAACAGCGGCGTTCCATAACGGTCCATTTTCCCCAGGTCGTTTTGCAGAGAAGCCAGCAGAACCCGTGCCCCAATCTCATCTCCACATTCCCATGGGCGGGAGAGCACACCATATCGCCTTAGACAAGGTTCTTTATACTTTCCCCACAGAGCCGCCATGTCCGTAGCGGTCACATACAACACGCCGCCGTCGCGAACCAACAGGGCCGCCTCGTGCCAGAGAGGCGCGGGACTGCCGAAGGCGTCCAGATCCACCCAATCGAAGCGTTCGCCGGCAAGGGACAACTCCCGGCAGATGGCGTGGAGCATACCCTGTCGAAGTCTGACGCGCTGGGCTGGCGCCCGATTGCATGCCAGCGTCTCTGCGGCACTCCTAATGGCCGCTTGTGAGCCATCACAGGCCCAGATCTCATCGACAGGGGCCTCAAGCAGGTAACGGGCGGTACGCGCGCCACCTCCGCATAACAGGTCAATCACGCGCAATGTCCTGCCCAGTCGGTGCGCTTCCTGACGTAACGTGAATACCCCGAAATCCCGCGACAGGCGGGCTTTCGGGTTGAAAAACGCCCCTTCCATTTCCGGCAGTTGAACGCGGCCTTCGGTGATCATGCTTATAACACCGCTTCAGCGATAGTGGAATGGAACAGATATCCACGCTCAGTGGGGTGCAGCCGGTGGTCGTGCCTGATGATCAAGCCTTGCCCTTCCAGCGGAGCGCATCGGCGCAGCGTCTCAGTCCAGGATTCTGCACCAAAACGGGCTGTCAGTTGGGCCCGAGACACACCATCGGCGGTGCGGAACGCAAGCATCAGGTATTCACCCAGCGCGGCATCTGGCGTGAGGCGCTCGCTTTCCGCCACTGTGCTTTCACCAGATGCAATGTGCTTCATCCAAGCATCGACAGGCCACAAGCGCCGGTATCGTACGGCGCCATCGTAACCGGATGCGCCGGGCCCTAACGCCGCGACCGGCATAGCCTGCCAATACAGCTGGTTATGGCGGCTGCGTTTGCCGGGCAGGGCTAAATTGCTGACCTCGTACCATTCATATCCCGACAACTTCAGCAGTTCTGCTCCGGCGATCATCATGTCTGTGGTCTCTGACTCATCCGGCAGGTTCACCCTTCCGGATAGCCAGTCTTTGTGAAGCGGCGTATCTCCCTCCAGCGTCAGCGCGTACATCGAGATATGTTCGGGACGCCAGGACAGAATTGTCCTGACATCGTTCAGCCAGTCGGCCAAACGCTGATCGGGCAGGCCGAACATCAGGTCCACCGACACATTGTTCACGCTGCCTTTCCGGATCGACTGGTATGCCTCATACGCTTGAACTGCGGTATGGCGACGTCCTAGTCGGCGAAGGAGGGGATCCGACAGCGTTTGCACTCCGAGGCTGATCCGGTTTACCCCCACATCATGCATACCCATTGCCCAATCCAAGCTCACGGTGTCCGGATTGGCTTCCACCGTCACCTCGCAGGAAGCTGTGAGAGATGCATGTTCATGCACGGCTTTCAGCAGGCGTGCCAACTGAGCCACTGGCAGACAGGACGGAGTGCCTCCGCCCAGATAGATCGTACATAGCGGGGAACCTGCCGGGATAGTTCGAACCAGCTCGATCTGCAGGGCATCGATCAAAGAGATGCAATCGGCAAGGGGGCGCACTTCCGACGGGAAATCACAATATGCGCATCGGGACAGGCAATAGGGAATGTGGATGTATAGACCGTGAGGTGCCGTTTGGTTCACACCTTACACAATATCATGAGTTCCGGTTGAGTGTCGGAGCGGTCCGGTGTGCGCATGTTACACCGGACCGGCCGACTGTATGCTCAGGATTGGACGTCGTCCGGAAACAGCCGCTTCAGGGAGTTTTCCAGCAGAGCCAGCCCTGCGTCACCTGCCGTGCGTCCCGCCAGCATGCCATTGGCGTCAAACAGGAAATAGGCCGGCACATACTGATTTTCGAACGCGTCGGTCACCGCATGTTTGTTGTCAATGCCCAGCGGATCGGTAATACCCATCTCAGCGGCTGCTGTGCTTACCCGTTCCACGTCCAGTTCCTGCGGATTACGGGGCATGTGGATCGAGACGAACCGAAGTCCCCGAGGTCCATAGGACTGCCGCCAGGAGGCGATGCGCGGCATGTTTTCATGGCATATATGGCAGCTGATCGACCAGAAGTAGACCAGCGTCGGTACGCCGCTGGTCATGTCCGGCTGCCCGTTGAGCCATTCTGTCGCGCCCTCCAGAGACGGCATGGGCATTCCCCGTCGCATCGGCATGCCGTTTACCCTCCGTTCAGGGTTTCGTCGCCGGGCTTCCAGTCGGCGCCGCACAGTCCGCCGCTTTGGAGCGCTTCAAGTACACGCAGCGTTTCATCCACACTGCGTCCAATGTTCAGGTTGTGGATCACCGCGTACTGCAGGACGCCGTCGGGATCGATGATGAACAGACCACGGGTCGCAATCCCTTCGTCTTCAATCAGCACTCCGTAGTCGGCAGCCACCTGCTTGGTGATATCGGAAGCCAGCGGGAACCGTACGCCCTGAATACCGTTCTGGTCTCGGGGTGTGTTGAGCCAGGCGCGGTGTGCGTAGACGCTGTCCACGGATACTCCCAGCACATCAGCGTTGGCCTCGAGGAACTCGTCATAGCGGTCCGAGAGGGCCAGGATCTCGGTGGGGCAGACGAACGTGAAGTCCAGCGGATAGAAGAACATTACCAGCCACTTGCCCCGATAGTCCTCCAGAGAAACCGTTGATTCGAGGGTTTTCAGATCGGCTGTTGTCTTCATCACGAAGTCCGGAGCGGGCTGTCCTACCACGGCCAGCGGACGGTCGAATGCGTCATAGTGGCAACTGCAGGTGCAGGAAGGATCGGTGCAACTCATGGTATGTCCCCCTTTGTAATTGTGCGGATACTCGGCTCATGCCGTATGCTACACTGCCTGATTATGAACGGCAGGCGGAGGCGGAGTCAACCCTTGAACGCCCGAACGGTTACAATATGTTGTGTGTCAGTCGGTTGATGCTGGCATGGGATGTGAGCGCTTTCAGAGCGATACCACACGGGGATCTACCATGAACATTCACGACATAGCGAGGATGATCGATCACACGTTGTTGCGGCCGAATGCCACCGCTCCCGACGTGGACATGCTGATCGATGACGCCATTCGATATGGATTTTCCACGGTCATTGTTCAGCCCTGTTGGGTGCGGCACGCACTGACTCGCGGTCAGGTGCGAGTCGGCAGTGTGATCGACTTTCCCATGGGATGCGGGCTGCAATCCGTGCGGCTATACGAGGCACGCCAATTGATCGATCTTGGTGTCTCCGAGATTGACATGGTAATCAACCTGGGCGCTGCCTGCGCCGATCGATGGAAGCAGGTGGAAGAAGAGCTCTCCGAGATAGCTGATGTCTGTCATGGGAGATCGCGTGTGGTGCTAAAGGTTATCCTGGAGACAGCGTACCTCAATGAGGTGCGCATCCGCGCGGCGATTGATGCGTGTGTGCGGGCGGGCGCCGATTTTGTGAAGACGGCTACAGGTCTTCAGGGAGGAGGCGCCACCGTGGCGGATGTGCGCCTGATGTCCGAACAGGCAGCGGGACGCATAGGTGTCAAGGCCGCTGGAGGGATCCGTTCGGCATCGCAGCTTTTGGAGTTGATCGAAGCAGGCGCTGCGAGGATCGGCGCGAGTCACAGTGTGCGCCTTATGCAGGAACTGGAGGCGATGTGTGATCCGCACCGTTGAAGCGGTCGTCTTGTCACGACGTGAATCGGGCGAAATGGATAAGCGTGTGCATCTGCTGGTTTCAGGTGAGGGCAAGATCACCGCAATCGCACGAGGCGCACGAAAGGTCGGGTCGCGTACATCGGCCAGCACCGAGCCTGCCGTACTGGGGCTGTTTGCGATCGATGAAGGGCGTGGAATTCCATCGATCCGCCAGGTTCAGCCGACCTCGGTGCGTGCGCGTTTGCGACGCAGCCCTGCTTCCGCTGCAGCAGCACTCTACCTGTGTGACCTGGCGGATCGGATTTGTGCACCCCAAGCGCCGCGTGATGACCTGTTCGAGATACTCAACCGTTGTCTGGATGCTCTGGATTCCGGTTTGGATCCCTTGCATGTCATTCTTCGCATGGAGACCGATATCTTGCGCGCCGAAGGCGTGTCCCCTGAGTTGGACGTGTGCATCCGATGCGGGGCCGATGCGCGAACAAACGATGGCCGATATCTGTTGGTGGCGCTGGAAGGTGGGTGTGTCTGTGATCGGTGCCGGAGTGATACAGACCGCTTGATGCGACTGCATGCCTCGGTACGTGATTGCTGGAGATCGTATGCCAGTCCCGATGGTCATGAGCCTGGGGTGGTCGACATGGTCTTGTGGACAACGGCTCGCGCAGTACACGACTATCTGAAGATTCACCTGGACGGCGAGCCGCCATCGGCGGCAGTTGTCTGGCCGTTACTGGAACCTCCAGCGAGGAAGGAAGGAGTCACGTCATCGTCGTCATCGGTATAGATCCGGGATACGCCATAACCGGTTACGCCGTGTTGTATCAGGAAAGCGGCGGGCTCACGTTGCAGTCTGTAGGAGTCATCCGCACGCCGGCAACAATGCCGCCCGAGCAGCGGGTGCGCCTGACCTACGAGCGTATCTGCGAGCTGTTGGATACATACCGGCCGGACAGTGTGGCCACAGAACGGCTGTTTTTCAAGCATAATGAAACAACCGCAATGGGTGTGAGTCGCGTCATCGGGGTGATCCTGCTGGCTGTGGCGCAACGTGAATTGCCTTGGCGCGAGTACACGCCCGCGGAGGTAAAGCAGGCCGTGGTGGGAACCGGTGCGGCTGATAAAAAGCAGGTGCAGTTCATGGTGGCCCGGTTGCTGGGACTGACTCAGGCTCCGACTCCGGATGACGCTGCAGATGCCGTCGCAGTGGCCATCTGCCATGCTCATCACGCATGGCTTCCGGGGATAGGCCGCCCTGCCCGATGACTGCACATACCGAAGGGAGCGATCATGTACATTTTGCGTGTACTCATCTGGATTTTGGGCGGCCTGGTGGTCGTCGCTCTTTTGATGCGTGTGCTGCGGTTGTCGCGGCTGGTGGGTGAGCGCATAGCCCGTTACAACGCAGAAGAGCGCGATGCGGTTGAACGCGATCCGTTCAGCGCATTGGCGGAAGTGCAGAACGAACGCGATGCCAAAAGCCGTTAAGGCTTATATGTGCATCAACGGCGTCTGCGAATTTGCGGGCGCGTCATGGATGCCTGACGCATTTGCGACAGTGTCACAAATCGATATCCGTTCTGGTGCGCCCAACGGATATACTCCGGTAAAGCCTGCATCGTGGGGATAACCATCTCATGCAGCAGTATGACCGCGCCCGGGCGGGTTGCCTGCTTGAGCCGCTGCAGCAGCACGCCAGGCTCTGGCAGCTCGTAATCTCCAGGCGCCTGCGTCCATAAAGCGACCACGGCGCCCATCGATGCGGCGGTCTGTTGCACGACTTCCGCCAGATCGCCCCCGGGGGGGCGGAAAAATCGAGGAGTCCTTCCCGTCAGCCGCTGCAATGTTTCCGCTCCCTGTCGCATCTCCCATTCGACCATAGATGGCTCCAGTTGAGAGAGGCGAAGGTGATAATACGTGTGATTGGCAAGCTCATGGCCATCTGCCTGAATCTTCTGGATCAACTCGGGATATCGATCCGCCTTTTCCCCTACGACGAAGAACGTTGCCGGAGTGTTATATTCCTTCAGGATTGACAATAATCTGGGGGTAAAGTACAGCTCCGGCCCATCATCGAATGTCAGCGCCAGCCATCGGTATGCCGAATTGCCCCGGGTGATCACTTCGCAGGCCAATTTGGCGTGCGGGTCAGGCGGGCGGACCCCGATGTCACCCATTTCGGGGGCGTCATTGTTGCGGGCTGAGCAGACAGCAACGGCGAATAAACAGATACAGATGGCGTAGATCGCTTTCATTCGGGCACTCCATTGGCGGACTCGATACAGTTGTACAGGCTATCCCTCTCCATCGGGACATAGCCGGCTTCCGAAATAAGATGGCGTATGGCATCCACACTCAGACAATGCTCGGTGCTGCCATTGTTCCGTACGATTTCGTAACGGAGAACGGTTCCATCCATGTCGTCCGCACCAAAGCTCAAAGCCAGTTGGGCAATATCGGGCGTGTGCATGACCCAGAATGTTTTGATGTGGCTGAAATTGTCCAGCAGAATGCGGGATACGGCAATGGTCATCAAGTCATCATGCCCCGATACCGGGGGCAGATGGGACAGGCGGGTTCCGGCGGGGTGAAATGCCAGAGGAGTGAACCCCAAAAAATGGCCGGTCGCATCCTGCAATGTGCGCAGTCGGATCAGATGATCCACGCGTTCTTCCACTGTTTCGATGTGACCGTAAAGCATCGTGGCGTATTGAGGCAGGCCTGCCTCCGCGATATACCGGGAGACCTGCAGCCATTGATCAGGGCTTAGTTTACGTGGGTAGAGTTGGCGGTGCACCCGATCAGACAACACCTCTGCGCCTCCGCCCGGAACGCTGTTCAAGCCATGCCGCTTGAGTGCATCGAGCACTTCCGCGATGGAACACCGCTCCTGTTGGGCGATGTGAGAGATTTCGACTGCCGTAAACGCCTTGATGTGAACGTCCGGTCGCACGCTGCGAATGGCATCCAGCATGTCGCAGGCATATCGCAACGAGATGTCCGGGTGCAGTCCACCCACCATATGGATCTCCCGAAGCGGCTGATCCAGGAAGTGGATGACGCGTTCACGAACCTCGGCAGGGGATAGCAGGTATCCCGACTTCGATCCCGGAGTGACGTAAAACGAGCAGAACTGGCACGCTGAGACACACTGATTGGTGTAGTTGATGTGCTGATTGCGCACGAACCAGGCGCGATCGCCATGCCGATGCAATCGAAGTCTGTGAGCCAACCAGCCCACTGAATGCAGGTCATTGGATTGGAATAACGCCACGCCGTCATCAAAAGATGCGCGACCGCCGTTCAGGATCTTGGCGGCTATGGACTCCACTGCCGGATGGCAAACGAATCCGATGTCTGCGGGGTCATGGTTGAGTCTGTCGATCACACTACTCAGGATACCCGCCAAAGGGATCGGAGTGTAACCCCAAAGCCCAGCTCTGAGTAAGATGTCACTGCAGCCATGCCCGGTTAGGACCCAACAGCTGCTTCAGGTCATTATGCAGTCCGCCGGACAGGTCCACACCCAGACGGCTGAGGATATGTGCTTCCTTGTCTCCTTCGGTAACATGCAAGATCAGCTTGCCAGAGCCCGGATAGCATTCGATGATGCTGCGCAA
Organism: uncultured bacterium; assembly: GCA_964650005.1. Lineage (GTDB taxonomy): Bacteria > Armatimonadota > HRBIN16 > HRBIN16 > HRBIN16 > CAZHSN01. The sequence continues at coordinate 54,136 of CAZYPZ010000022.1, forward strand.
AGTGGGCAGTATGTCACGTTCATGGTCGGTTAGCCGGATATGAACCGAGGTGACCGTCGCCGTCTGGTCGTCACTCGAGGGCGCGCGACCGTGGCCGAGAGGCTCCATGGATTCGATGATCAGTTCCGCTTGCCCGTGTGTCTCATGGGGCTCCTGCGTCTCGGCCGGATCTTCGGTATCTGAATGGGGGGATGGGGAAGTCCCGTTGACCGTCTCGGTTCGATAGCGGACTTTGGCCTTCACCAGCACCAGGCTGTTGTCGCGCAGCATGGCCCTGCATTTCTCATAGTTTTGCGGCAGCAGCACGGCGTTGATACTGGCGGTCATGTCTTCCAACACCAGCACGGCCATCTGTTTTTGGGTCACAGTGGTAATCTGTCGGATCGATGCGATCAGTCCGGCCACATGGATCACACTGTCATGCGGATAGGAACCGATATCGACGATGTTGGTGGCGCCGCTGTTGCGGAACTGCTGTTCATAGCGCTTCAGCGGATGGTCAGTGAGGTAGATCCCCAACAGTTCCTTTTCGTACGCCATAATCTGGTCGCGCGGCAGATCGGGCGCTTCCGGCAGTTCCGGATCGATATCGATGGACGCTTCGCCGAACAGGTCGGCTTGGCCTATACGTGCATCCCGGGCGGATCGCTGGGCCTGCGCGAGGCAATCCGGCAAGCCGCGCAGCAGCCTCGCCCTGTTGGGTTCGATGGAACACAACGCGCCGGCTTTGATAAGCGTCTCGATCGTGGCGCGGCTGACCGTACCCTCCACCTGGGTGACACGCCGGCAGAAGTCCATCAGAGAGGTGAACGGGCGGCTCCCTCGAGCCGTGAGGATGGCCTCGACGGCGGCCTGTCCCACATTTTTCAGCGCCAGCAGCCCGAACCGGATGGCGTCGTTTTCGACGGTGAAACTGAGTCCACTGAGGTTGACATCGGGCGGCAGCAAGGGGATCCCACGTTTACGGCACTCCTGAACATACACAGCCACTTTGTCTTGCGAGTCGATCGCTGCGGCCAGCAGAGCGGCAAGATATTCGATGGGATAGTTGGCCTTCATGTATGCCGTCTGATAGGCCACCAGTGAATAACAGACCGCATGCGCTTTGTTGAATGCGTAGCCTGCGAACGGAAGCAGCAGGTTGTACAGGTCATCCGCCTGCTTTTCATCGATGCCTCGCGCCTGTGCCCCTTTGATGAACTCGATGCGCTGCTTTGCCATGATGTCGGCTTTTTTCTTGCCCATGGCCTTGCGCAAGATGTCCGCCTGACCCAAAGAGAAACCGGCGATCTCACGCACAATCATCATCACCTGATCCTGGAAAACGATCACCCCGTAGGTCTCTTTCAAGATCGGTTCCAGACTGGGATGCGGGTATTGCACCTGCTGCCGGCCGTGTTTGGAGGCGATGTACGTGGGAATGTGCTCCATCGGTCCCGGGCGATAGAGCGCCACCATCGCGGCCAGTTCGATGATTGTCGTGGGCTTCAGCTGCGTGATGTTCTTCCGCATGCCTTCGGATTCCAGCTGAAAGACTCCGGTGGTGTCTCCCTGTCCCAGCATCTCCCACGTCTTGGCGTCATCCAGAGGCAGATGTTCGAGGTCGACGGTAATTCCGCGGGTCTGTTCCACGTTTTTGGCAGCTGTAGCTAGAATGCGCAGGTTGATCAGACCTAGGAAGTCCATCTTGAGCAGCCCGGCAGACTCGAGAGCGTTCATCGAGTACTGAGTCAAAACCTGTCCATCACGGGTGGTGCAGAGCGGCGCCAGATCGATGAGCGGCCTGTGGGTGATGACCACGCCCGCTGCATGGACGCTGAGGTGCCGGTTGACGCCCTCAACGCGTCGCGCAATATCGACAACACGCTGCAACTCCGGATCGGCCTGCAGCATCTGACTCAGTTCTGGGACCTCGGCAAAGGCTTTCTCGAAGGTGGTGCCGGGGCGCGATGGTATCAGCTTGACAAACCGGTTGATGGACTCGATGGGCACACCCAGCGCGCGTCCCACATCACGAACGGCCATTTTGGCTCCCAAGGTGCCGAATGTGCCTATCTGACCGACATGGTCGTTGCCGTATTTCTGCCGCACATATTCGATGACCTCTTCCCGTCGCGTGTCATCGAAATCCATATCGATATCGGGCATGCTGATCCGTTCAGGATTCAGAAACCGTTCGAACGTCAGCCCGTAATGGATCGGGTCAACGTTCGTGATGCCAATGCAATACGAGACCAGACTGCCTGCCGCCGAACCGCGGACGCCATACTGGATTCCCCGCTCACGGGCGAATTGGGCGAAATCCCGTACGATCAGGAAGTAGCGCGGGTAACCGGTCTGTTCGATGACTTGAAGCTCATATTCCAGTCTTTCTCTCACCGCGGTGTCGTCCGGGTCAAACAGCCGTTGCAATCCCTCTTCGGCCAGCGCACGCAGATAGGAAGAGGGCGTGTGCGGCTCCGGCACGCCCGGGTCGGGAAGTTCCGCGTTGTGCCCATCCCCAAAAGGCCAGTCAATCTGCACCATATCCGCGATACGGAGCGTGTTTTCCAGCGCCTGAGGAATGTCCTGAAACAGCAGCGCCATCTCTTCGGCTGATTTCAGGTAGAACTGATCGCTGTCATACCGCATCCGCTTAGGAGCGTCGTACATGCTGTTGGTCTGGATGCACAGCAGGACATCGTGCGCCAATGCATCATCGGCGTTGATATAGTGAGCATCGTTGCTGGCCAACAGGCCAACACCCGCGCGCCGTGCGACCTCGATCAAGCCGGAACGAATCGCTGCCTGGTCGGCCAATCCGTGGTCCTGTATCTCCACATAAAAACGATCCCGTCCAAACAGGTCCCGGTAGTAGCAGGCAATATTGACCGCTTTTTCCATATCGCCCGCCAGAAGCGCTTGAGCGACCTCGCCCGAAAGACAGGCGCTGGACGCGATGATGCCGGTATGGTACTGTTCCAGCAGTTCATGGTCGATGCGCGGTCGTTGATAGAAGCCTTCCAGGTACCCCAGACTGCATAAACGGGCGATGTTGTGGTACCCTTCCAGGTTTTCCGCGATCAGCACCAGATGGAACGCTTCGCGGGTGTCTCGGCGATGTCGCGAGTCGGGGGCCACATAGAGTTCGCATCCCACCAACGGCTTGATGTGAGCGCTCTGGCAGGCCAGTACGAATTCGACAGTTCCCGCCATGAACCCATGGTCTGTCATCGCGATAGCTGGCATGCCCAGCTCTGATGCCCGCGCCACCAGCGGTTTGATGCGTGACAGGCCGTCCAACAGGCTGTATTCGGTGTGGTTGTGAATGTGAACGAACGATGAGGATGCCATTCTGACGGATCGGATGTCCTCTCATGGGGTGGTGCGATGTCGCCGATTTCATTGTATATCAGCCCCGAAACGGGTACATGGCTGTGCGATTTTCAGCAAACGGAAGGATTGGGGCAAGCGAAATGTTAGATAATTAGCCAAGCTAATGGTATAGTAGCAGTGACCGTGAACCATACGGCCGAAAGGGGTGATCATCATGATGGCCGTCGAACGGACGCGCGATGCCGAAATGGCTTTGCTCACGCCGGATATCTGCCCATGCTGTGGACACAACCTGATCCTAAGCAGTCGAGGAGATAACATCACGGGCAGCGAGATCGTGTACTTGAACGAGTGCTCCAATCCTGTCTGCAACTACGCCGAGATCAAACGGGTGTTTGAGGTCGAAGTCGCCTGACACCGATCCCATCCGTCCGACATATGGCCGGGAGCAGTGCTCCCGGCCTTTTCTGTCGGGTTGCGTATAGACGCATAGGGCGTTACCATGAATGCGTGAAGCCCTTACACTGTTCTTCAAACCGCGCAGACGATCCATTTGCCATACACGACCACCCGCATGACGAGTGCGGCGTATTTGGAGTGTATGCCCCGGGTGAAGACGTCGCCCGTATTGCGTTCTTTGGGCTGTTCGCCCTGCAGCATCGCGGGCAAGAGAGCGCTGGCATCGCGGTCTCCGATGGAAACCAACTGACGCATCGCAAGGACTCCGGATTGGTTTCCATGGTTTTCGATGAGTCGCAGTTGTCAGAACTGGTGGGGGACATGGCGGTCGGGCACACCCGGTACTCCACTACAGGATCCAGCGTAGCCCGAAACGCACAGCCGGTGATCTGTGAAGGCGCTCGCGGCGGCATTGCGGTAGCCCACAACGGCAATTTGGTGAATACGCTGTCGTTACGAAGACGCATGGAGTCAGAAGGCGAGATCTTTCTGACCACCAACGACAGCGAACTGATGGCCAAGATCTTCACCCGGTGGTATGACCAAACCGGTGATCCTCTCGAAGCGGTTCGACATATGATGTCGGAAGTGACCGGTGCGTACAGCCTGGTGATCATGGGGCCCGGTTTTCTGTTAGGATGCCGTGACCCGCACGGCTTACGCCCGCTCTGCGTCGGGCGGTCCAATGGGCACACGATGATCGCTTCGGAGACATGCGCCCTGAATGTGGTGGGAGCGAAGTTCGTCAAGGAAGTGCAACCGGGCGAAGTCGTGCTGGTGAACCGGGATGGAGTGAGCTATCACCAAGGGGCTGAGCCGGTCAGGCAGGCCCTTTGTCTGTTTGAATTCATCTATTTTGCGCGTCCTGACACCCGGATATACGGTCGTAGTCTGCATGCGGTACGGCGGGCGTTTGGTGCGGAACTGGCGAGAGAGCATCCCGTACCGGATGCTGATGTCGTGATCCCGATACCCGACACCGGTATTCCCGCTGCACTGGGATTTGCTCAAGCATCAGGTATTCCCTATGCCGAGGGACTGATCAAGAACCGCTATATTCACAGAACGTTTATCCAGCCGAATCAACGCATGCGCGAGATGGGCGTGCGGATCAAACTGAACCCGCTGAAGGATGTGATCGAGGGCAAACGCATCGTGATGGTGGATGACAGCATCGTTCGTGGCACGACGACAGGAAAACTGGTCAAGATGCTGTTGGAAGCCGGTGCCCGTGAAGTGCACGTGCGCATAACCTCACCGCCGGTGCGCTTTCCATGTTATTACGGGATCGACATGGCCACGCGCGAGGAACTGGTGGCCGGCGCCGTATCCGTGGGTGAAATCCGTGAGATGATCGGCGCCGCCTCTCTGGGCTATCTGTCGATCCAGGGCATGTCTCGAGCGATCGGTTTTGGAAAGGATCGGTTCTGCATGGCCTGTTTCGATGGCGACTATCCGATCCCGATCCCCGATGAGGCGCTGGACAGTAAGCTGGCGCTGGAGACCGATTTCTGCGGCAGTCCGGAGGCCATGGAGCCGGTGTCGTGAGCGAGGCACACCGGACGCGTCAGTGGATGGCGTCGACGCCTGACGACACGGAACGACTGGGTCAGGCGTTGGGCGAAGCGGTTCGCTCGGGCGACCTGGTGCTGCTTCAGGGGCAGCTGGGCGCCGGCAAGACGACGTTCACGCGCGGCATCGCCCGCGGCATGGGCATCGATCAGCCTGTGATGAGTCCCACCTTTACGTTGGTGCGAGAGCATCCCGGCGCAGTACCGCTGTTTCACATGGATTTCTATCGATTGACGCAGGCCGACGAGGCCGAAGATGTCGGCCTGGACGACTATCTGGTCCGCCCGGGCGTGTGCGTGATCGAGTGGCCGGACATCGCGCTGGATCGGTTGCCGTCGGAACGGTTGGAGTTGCGGTTCACTGTACATGAGGACGAGACCCGCATCGTTGAAGCGCTGGCCGTTGGATCGCGGCACGGTGAGTTGCTGAAAGAATGGGAGGCGCGATATGCCCATTCTATGGCTTGATACCTGCGCGGATGTGTGCCGTATCGCGGTGGGGACCGGCGATTCGTTGCTCAGCAGCCTGCAAGTCCGCCACAATCAGCAGTTGAGTACGCGGCTGTTTTCCTGGATAGACACCTGTCTGAATGAAGCTTGTATCACCCGCGAGGATCTGCACGCAATTGGGGTGAACAGGGGGCCCGGTTCCTATACGGGCGTGCGTGTGGGTGTAGTGACCGCACGGATGCTGGCTTGGTCTGGCGGTTTGCCGCTTGTTGGCTTATCTGCTTTGGATGTCTTGTGTTCTATGCATACCGGATCAGCGCCAGTGCTTGCCGTTTTACCGGCCCGCCGAGGTGAAGTGTACGCGCAAGCCTATTCAGGCCGCGAAGTGGTGATGCCTGCCGGTGTCTGCAGCCCTGAAGATCTGATGACACGGTTGCCCGGAGCGTTGAGGCCCCCCGTGGTGATTGGGCAAGCGCCTGACGGGTTTGTTCTGCCATGGCCGGTGACCACTTGGATCGACGTGGACGGCCCGGCAGAGGCGGTAGCTATACGCCTGTGTGCGGAACTTGTAAGCGCAGGTCGAGTGGATGATCCTTTAGGATTGCAGCCGCTCTATTTGAAACCGCCAGCGATTTCGAAGCCGCGGGAGCCATACACACCGCCGCAATGCATCCGCTGATCGACCAGTTTCTGGCCTGGCTTCAGGTTGAGAAGGGGGCGTCATCGCATACGCTCGACGCGTATCGACGTGATCTGTGTCAGTATGCACGGCATCTGGAGACGCATCACCGAGCCATTCCGGATGACTGTACCGAGGAGTCCCTTTTGTCCTTCAGCCAGTCGTTGGGCAGACAGGGATTACAGGCCAGCAGCATTTCCCGAAAGCTGTCCGCTGTAAGGGCGTTTACCAAGTACCTGGTAATCGAAGGAGTAGTTACAGAGACGGTGCGTTTGAAGCGTGCGGCCCGCCGTGATATACTCGCCCTGCCCAAAGCGATCTCGGTTGATGAAGTGGAACGGCTATTGGCCGTCTGCGACGCGCCGGACACGGTGAGCCGGCGTGATAAGGCTCTGTTCGAGTTGACATATGCGTGCGGCCTGCGCGTCAGTGAAGCCTGTGATTTGTGTCTGCCCGACCTGGATCTCACCGAGATGTTTGTGCGGATCGTCGGGAAGGGACAGAAGGAGCGCTGGGTACCGTTCGCCGAGCGTACCCGGGACGAGCTGCTGGACTATCTGGAGCACACAAGGCCGCGTCTGGCCAATAACCGCAGTGAGGCATATGTGTTTCTCAGCCAGCACGGCCGGGCGATTTCCCGCTGTCAGTATTGGGTGCGTCTTCAGCGCGCCACCCGGCTGGCTGGCTTGACCGTGGCGATCAGTCCGCACACCCTGCGCCATTCCTTTGCAGTGCATCTGTTGGAAGGTGGCGCCGATCTGCGTGTGGTACAGGAGCTTCTGGGGCATGCCAGCATTTTGACGACGCAGATCTACACGCGCGTCACGATGGATCGGTTGCGTCAGGTGTATCGGGCTTCCCATCCGCGCGCCTAGGGGCGGGGACGCATCAATAACTCCAGCATTTGCCGATCCAACTGGTATCCCTGATAGGGCTCATATTTGACGTCACTCCGCTGACTGTTCAATAACCCGAACGGCCCCGAAAGGTGCCAAAGCGCCCAACCCCATCGGCTACGGGCGAACAGTTCGCACACATCGTTGAGCCAAAGCAACGTCACCGAATGCGGCGTGCGATTATACACGCCGAATTCGCCGACAAACACATGTGATCCAGCGGGTAATGTGCGCCAAGGCGCCAGCAACTGCCGCTCTATTCGTTGCTGATCCCACAGCCCGGCCCAAGCTGCGCTGATCCGACGGTCCACCTGCAGAGGCCAGGTCGGGCGAGGCCATTCCATCGCGCCGGGTTGAAACTCTGCATGCCAATGAGTCAATGGCATTGGATCATATACATGCACTGATTGGTCGACATTTAATGCGGCCAGTGACGGCGCGGGTATGCGTCCCCAAGCCATACCATCGACCACCATCCGTCGGTCAGGCGTGACCTCTCGCACCGCTTGCGCTGCGGGAGTGATCACATGTAGCAGTTCTGGCTCTTTCCATGTGTCTTCGGGTTCGTTAAGCAGGTTGAACACCAAAGATTGAACCGGAGCAGTTTTCAGCCAATCCGCCAGATGCCGCCACAACCGGGCAAATTGATTTCGAGAAGACGCATGGGTGCGCAGCGGCGGGGATTTTTTGTCCGCATTGTGTCCCGGTGCGGTGTGCATGTCCAGCACTACCAGAAACCCGAGGTCGACTGCGTGGTTCACCGTGTCGCGAATGTGCGCCAGGCGTGCCGTATTATATGTGTTGGGATGCGCCGACGATGCCCAGGCTCGGTAATCGACACACAACCTCACGAGATCGAAGCCCAATTGCCGACCGACGGCGAGCAGCTCAGCCGGGAAAGGCGACAACCTGTCGTTCACATCGTACATATTGAACAGGTTGAATCCGCGTCGGGATTTGTAGAGTGATCTTGCGGTCTCAACGGGCGTTTTGTCCGGTCGGGGCTGACACATGGCGGGGTATCCTTGTCATCGGTGTGTATCTACATCATGACCCGAAACTGGCGTAAGACGGTAGCCATCCGCGTGTATATATCTGACAACAGAGTGCAATCTGATCCCGGCGCGGCCAGACGCGACCGGGATAAGCGGATTCTGAGCGATCCAGCGGGTGGCGCAGGAAGTGATACGTGACTAAAGAACCCAAGAATACGCAGGGGGCCGCTCTGCGAGAGATTGTCGGCACGCTGCTGTCGAGTTTGCCCCATGAGAACTACCCAGATGGCGAGCGTGTAGAGTATCTGTCCGCCGCCGGCAACCTGGCGCCCTACCTGATCACCGGGATGGTGCAACGAGGCGAAAAGCTCGTGGTGGTGGTAGCGGATCAGCAATGCGCAGACGCTTTGGCGATGGATCTGCGTGAGATGGGGACTGGTGACGGCATCAACGTGTTCCCGAGCGTATTGGGACAGCTCTACGATGACTCTCCGCCTGATTCCAACATACTCACCGCACGCCTGGAAACGGTCTGGCGGCTTTCGCAAGACAGTCTGCCGGTCGTTATCACCACGTTGCAGGCGTTGTGGGAGCCGACCGTGGATCTCGAGGACCTTTCACTGGCCGGGATAACGGTTCGTAAAGGGGGTGTTCTGGATCTCGACGATTTGTGCCAGAGGCTGGTCAAACTGGGGTATACGCGCGAGAGTCTGGTGGCGCGGCGAGGCCAGTTCAGCCGGCGGGGCGGCATCTTGGATGTATACCCGACGCATCTCTCGGATCCGTTACGTCTGGAATTGTTTGGTGACGAGGTGGATCGCCTGCAATGGTTTGACACCAACACACAGCGCGCGGTTGGGGATGTCGATCAGGCCGAGATCATACCGGCGCGTGAAGTTCTTTGGGAGACGGTCGACAGGCAGATCGTAGCCGACTCGTTACGCCAATTGCTGGAGGAGACTTCTGCATCCCTGGCTAGCGCAGGGCAGAGGCGTGCCTTGGACCTGTTACAGGAAGGTGTGGCCAATGACATCACCTGCGTGGAAAATGGGGTGGCTTTTGACCGGCTGGAACTGTACCTTCCGCTCCTCAACAGAGGTCGCCGTTTTGTCGATGGTTTGACCGACCGTCGCTTCCTTTTCGTCGATCCTGTACGCATTGTGGCCTCACAGACGCAGATGTCCGAGGAGTCGGCCGATGTGCTCCGGCATCGGGCGTTGAGGGGAGAAATACTGCCGCTCGATCGTTTGTGGTCAACCACGCCAGAAGCTGTTCCGGCGCCGGACCGGTCTGCCGGTTTGCTCAACACCCTCGGCAAACAGGTTCGATGGACGGCATGGTCGTCGATCCAGAGTCACGCGGATCTTTTACCTTCAGTGCGAGTTGAGGAGTGGGTGTCCAGCGCACCGGGGGCTTACAGAGGGCAGATCCAGGCGCTGGTGTCGACGTTGTGCAACTGGATGGATGCGGGAATGACCGTGGTGATGGCCACCGAACAGCCGACACGCCTGCGGGAGATCCTGGATGATAACGATATCACCGATGCCGGTCTGGATAACATCGGTCCAGGACGCTGTGCGATCGGCAGAGCCCGAATATCGGCCGGTTTTGTTGCACCCGGATGGAAACTGGCGTTGCTCACGGACACGGAGCTGTTCGGCGCCAGCAGACATCGTGTGTCTCGTCGCCGGATACACGAAGGCATCCCCATCGCCTCGGTAATGGATCTCCGTCCGGGAGAACCGGTGGTGCACATTCAGCATGGCATCGGAATATACCGGGGCATCGGAAATCGCGAGGTGTTGGGAGTCCGCCGGGACTACATCATCATCGAGTATGCACCACCGGATCAATTGCTGGTTCCCTGTGACCAGATAGACCGTATTCAGAAATACGTCGGTTCGGAAGATGAGCCTCCGGAGATACGCCGGTTGGGTGGAACCGAATGGGCTCGTGCCAAGAAACAGGCGCGTGCGCGCGCACAGAAGGTGGCTGCGGAGCTTGTCAAGCTGTACGCCGCCCGCGAAGCCGCGGAACGGCCTCCGTACGGTGAAGACTCGCCATGGCAGCAAGAGCTGGAGTCCTCCTTTCCCTTCGAGGAGACACCGGATCAGCTTCAAGCGATCCGCGAAGTCAAGAGAGATATGGAGAACACCCGGCGTCCGATGGACCGGCTGATATGCGGTGATGTCGGTTTTGGCAAGACGGAGGTGGCTATTCGTGCGATCTTCAAAGCGGTTGAAGATGGCCGTCAAGTCGCCGTGTTGTGTCCCACCACTGTGTTGGCGGCTCAGCACTACGCCACATTGTCCGAGCGGTTCGCGCCATATCCGATCAGTATTGCTCTGCTGAGCCGGTTTTCGTCACCCAAAGAGGCGCGCGATGCGGTGGAACGGTTCAAAGTGGGGGCGTTGGATGTGTTGGTGGGTACCCATCGACTGTTGAGCGCCGATGTGAAACCACAGAACCTGGGGTTGATCGTGGTGGATGAGGAACAGCGCTTCGGTGTGCGGCATAAGGAGCGGTTGAAGGAGTTGCGGGCGAGTGTGGACGTGATGACATTGACTGCAACCCCGATCCCGCGCACGCTGCACATGGCCATGGGAGGGCTGCGTTCGATGAGCGTGATCAACGATCCGCCTTTCGGTCGTCTGCCCGTCCGGACGATTGTCCGGTCATTCGATGAAGAGGTCGTGCGCGAAGCGATCGTACGCGAGTTGAGCCGCGGCGGGCAGGTGTTTTATGTTCACAACCGGGTGCAGAGCATCTACCATGTGGCGGAAAAGATCAAAAAGCTGGTTCCTTGGGCGCGCGTGCGCGTTGGACATGGACAGATGCCGGACGCCGAACTGGAAGAGGTGATGATGGATCTGTATGAACACCGCTTCGATGTGTTGGTCTGCACAACCATTGTCGAGAACGGACTGGATGTACCCAATGCCAACACGCTGATCGTGGAACGTGCCAACACTCTCGGGCTAGCCCAGCTGTATCAGTTGCGCGGACGGGTGGGCCGCAGTGACCGGCAGGCTTACGCGTACTTCTTTTACTCACACGAAAAGCGGCTGGATTCCCGTGCGCACAGCCGGCTGGCTGCCATGCGTGAGTTCAGCGGGCTGGGATCCGGACTCAAAATCGCCATGCGCGATTTGGAAATCCGGGGCGCAGGCAATCTATTAGGGGTCGAGCAGCATGGTGCGATGCTATCGGTCGGGTTGGAACTGTATACCCAGATGCTGGCGGAAGAGATCCGAAACGTTCGCGGAGAGACAGAGGAAGTGATCACATTGCCTCCGGTGGAACTTCCCATCAATGCCTATATTCCGGAGAGCTTTGTTGCCGAAGAGAACGAACGGTTCTATTTCTATAAGCGTATGGCTGCTTGCCGCAGCTACGATGACATCAAGGCCATCGAGCAGGAGTTGCGGGACCGGTATGGGCCCTGTCCTCAGACGGTCACCAATGCGATACGTATCTTGCAGCTGCGAATTGCGGCCTGGCATGCCGGCGTGCAGGCGGTGAAATCGGCGGGAACGGGCGCGATCATCCAGTTCCCACCCGGTGTGCGTCTCGATAACCGCCGAATCGCCGCGTTGAACCATGCGTATCGGCAGCATCGGTTCGCTGCGGAGCAGATGCAGGTGGGCCTGACGGGGTATAACTCCATCATCGATGCCGTTGCAGACGGGTTGGATATCGCGGCCCGGGCATTACGCGGCTGACGGAGGGACCGTGGAGCAGTTTATCCCCATATCGGTACACCAGCTTCAACCGATTTTGAACGAACCTTTGGTCAACGTGGATCGGGTAATAGCGCGTATGCGTACGGAGGCCGCACACGACATCAAACTGGCGGTTTTTCCTGAGTGCATGCTGACCGGGTATGTCTTCGAGTCACGCGATCAAGCTTGGAATGCCGCCATGCCGGCCGGCATGGTGATCGATCTGTTGATGCCGATTTGCCGAGAGATCGAACTCGCCGTCTGTGTGGGGTTCCTTGAACGTGACGGAACTCACGTGTACAACACAGCTGTGCTGATTACGCCCCATGAAGGGGCATATCTGTATCGAAAAGTCCATCTGCCCCCGTTGGGAGCGGATCGGTTCATCGACCCGGGAAACGGGCCGCTTACGGTGGTCAAGACGTCTCTGGGGTGTATCGGAATGCTGATCTGCTACGACATGCGCTTCCCAGAGGCGGCGCTGACGTTGGCCCTGCAGGGTGCAGAGATCATCCTGATGCCCACAAACTGGCCCGAAGAGATGACCGCCAACCCGGACTTCACCACCAGGTGCCGGGCACGGGATTGTGAAGCGTACGTGGTGGCATGCGACCGCTGGGGAGTGGAGAACGGAACGCGCTTCCTGGGGCGCAGCCAGATTGTGGACCCCATGGGTAATGTGGTTGCGGAAGCGCCCAGCGTGGGAGAAGCCACGTTGCATGAGGAACTCGATCTCTCGATCACAAGACGCAGCGTGCGCGTCGGTCGTGGCCCGCTGGTAGACCGTCGTGCGGACATGTACAGACTGTAACGGCATGTGGCTGTTGCCCGCACCGGATGCCAATGCGCTTTTGCAACTCGTCAGGCAAGCCCTGGTATGTGCAACGCGCAATAGAAGAGCGCCTTCAGTTGATCCTCTGTTACAACGACACAGGTCACTCAGAGAACCGGCCGGGCTGTTCGTCACATTGGTGTCACAGGGACGGACGCGGGCCTGTTGGGGAAGCCTGGAACCTGACTGTCCCACACTGGTGCACCAAGCCATTCAAGAGGCGCAGCGGGTTATCTCCCGCGACCGGCGATTTCCGCCGGTGCGTGATGCTGAATTGGATCGGATCACCATAGAACTCTCGGTGGTGCTCAGCCGTCCTCGAATAGTGGAAGCCTCGGACATTCGACCGGTTCGCGACGGGGTACTCGTGCGCTCGCGAACCCGTTCCGCAGTGGTGTTGCCCCATGAAGGGCGGACGGTGCGTGCGCTGATCTCACTGGCCAAGACCAAGGCGGGCATTCCCCCGGATGAGTCTGTGACTCTGCTTGCTTTTCGGACGCAGCGTATTCGGGAGACCTGACTCACGAGGTACTGACGCTCTATGGGTCGCGCTGACGCGATATGATGAATTCATGAGATCACTTCGCCGGCTTGGCGTATTCATGCGGCCATTTTGGCTGCCTGCATTACTGGCGCCTCTTCTGATGGCGCTGGAAGTCACTATGGATCTGGCGCAGCCGCGGTTGCTGCAGCGGATTGTGGATGTCGGGATCGCCAACCGTGATGCCCATATGGTGCTGCAGACCGGGCTTCATATGATGGGTATCGCTTTGGTGGGATTTGTCGGAGGCGTAGGCTGCACGGTTTACGCCACGATAGCTGCGCTGCATTTCGGCACAGCGATCCGCCAGAGCCTGTTCGAGCGGATCCAGCAATTGTCATTTGGTAACCTTGATCGACTGCAGACCGGCGGATTGATTACCCGAGTCACCAACGATGTGGATCAGGTGCAGGAAGCGGCGTTGATGGTGTTACGTATTCTTGTGCGTGCGCCGCTGCTGACGATCGGCAGCCTGATCATGGCGGTATTGACCGCTCCCAAGCTTTCGGTCATCCTGTTGATCATCGGGCCTCTGATGATCGGCGTTCTGGTATGGGTCAACCAGCGAGCTCAGCCGATGTTTGCCGCCATGCAGGCCCGCCTGGACCGGTTAAACACCATCGTTCAGGAGGCGCTATCTGGCGTTCGGGTGGTCAAGGCGTTCGTGCGTGAACCCTTCGAGTCATCACGCTTCAGTGAGGCCAATCAGCAATTCAGTCTCGATGCGATGCGCGCGATGGTGACGGTGGCGGCCATCATGCCGTCGATCATGCTGCTGATCAGCATGGGCATCGTTGCCGTGCTATGGTTTGGCGGCGTATCCGTCCACAGGGGTGAGCTTCAGGTCGGCCAGCTGTTGGCGTTTATCAACTACCTGTTCCAAATGTTGACGTCGCTGATGATGGTGAGTATGCTGCTGATGCGTATGGCTCGTGCCGATGCATCGGCTCAACGCATCCTGGACGTGCTGCACGAACCGCCGGATGTACCCGATCCGACTATGCCGACGGCCACCGATATCACCAACGGACGCGTCGAGTTTGACGGTGTCACATTCCGTTACGGGAGCGATGATGGCGCCCCTGTTCTCCGAGACATCCATTTTTCCGTTGAAAGCGGTCAGATGCTGGTTATTTTGGGGGCGACCGGATCGGGCAAGTCTACCCTGGTTCATCTAATCCCGCGGCTGTACGACGTGACAGAGGGAGCTGTCCGGGTGGATGGGCAGGATGTTCGGAACTTCCAACAGGATGTCTTGCGTAAGCGGATTGCACTCGTGCTGCAGGAGACGATCCTGTTTTCCGGCACCATAGCGGAGAATCTGAGGTACGCTCGTCCGGAAGCGACCGATGCGGAGCTGCGTGAAGCGGCGCGCATGGCGCAGGCGGAGTCGTTCATTGACGCATTGCCGGATGGTTTTGAGACGGTGTTGGGACAGCGAGGTGTCAATCTCTCTGGTGGACAGAAGCAAAGGCTGGCGTTGGCGAGAGCGCTGGTAGCGAAACCGGTCGTGCTGATCCTGGACGATTGCACGAGCGCTGTGGACATGTCCACCGAACGGCTGATTCTGCAAAGCCTGTACGCCTGGGATCATCGATGTACGCGCATTGTGGTGGCGCAGCGGGTGGGCGCAGCGATGCACGCGGACTCCGTGCTTGTGTTGGAGAACGGCGCAGTGGCGGCGTTCGGCACCCATGAGCAGTTGATGCAGACCAGCGAGGTGTACCGCGATATCGTGCACTCTCAGTTCAGTGATGAGGAGCTTGCCCGTGTCGACACCTAAGCAGAAGCCCGCACCTGGTGATCACCTGCCGTTCGGTCCGCGCCCCGGCGGCCCCATGGGCATGATGGGCCCTGCGGTGACCGTGACAAACAAGCGCGGGTTGTTGCTGCGGATCTGGTACTACCTGCGTCCGTATCGGTGGCGTATGGCGCTGGTCGCGCTCCTGGTCGTGTTGACCAGTCTGCTGGGGCTTGCCGGCCCATTTTTAATGGGGCGCGCGATTGACCGATATATTGCTTCAGGCGATTTACCGGGTCTGGCGCGGATCACCGCGCTGCTGGCTTTGATCTACATAACCACAATAGCTGCGACCTGGCTGCAGATGGTGCTGATGGTGCGTATTTCGCAACTGTCCATCCGCGATCTGCGAAATGACCTGTTTGCGGCGCTTCAGCGATTACCGTTGCGTTACTATGACAGCCGCCAACACGGCGAGTTGATGAGCCGAGTCACAAATGATGCCGACACCATCAGCGGGGCGATGTCGGAAAGCGTTCCTCAACTGATCAACAGCGGTATATCGGTGGTGGGCGCAGGGGTCATGATGTTCGCACTCAGTTGGCAGATGGCGATTGCCGCATTGATCACTTTTCCCTTAGTCACGCTGTCACTGCGCTGGATCGGGATCAGAACCCGTCAGGGCTTCCGGGATCGGCAGAAAAGACTGGGTACGTTGAATGGGCTGGTGGAAGAGACCATCAGCGGTCAGAAGGTGGTTCTGATCTGCAGGCAGCAGCCCCATGTGACATCGCAGTTCACCGTGGCGAATCATAATCTGCGACAGGCTGCTGTGGCCGCCACCATCTACGTGGGACTGATGGGGCCGGTGATGGGGGTGTTTCGGAACCTGGGGTTTGCGATCTTGGCTGGAGCTGGCGGGTATCTGGTGGTCATCGGTTTGACCACAATCGGTACCGTAGCCGCGTTCATGAACTACGCGGATCACTTTAACCGCCCGCTTGTACAATTGGCCAATCTATACGCATCGGTGCAGATGGCCCTGGCGGGCGCAGAACGTGTGTTTGCGGTAATTGACGAGGCCCCTGAACCGCCGGATAAGGAGGATGCGTGGCCCTTGGAGACCACAGAAGGGGCGGTTAGTTTCGATCATGTGACGTTTGGTTACGAACGCGATAAGCCTGTGCTGACCGATGTCAGTTTTGATGTGGAACCCCATCAAACCGTGGCGCTGGTTGGAC
The DNA here is from genome assembly GCA_964650005.1 of uncultured bacterium. GTDB lineage: Bacteria > Armatimonadota > HRBIN16 > HRBIN16 > HRBIN16 > CAZHSN01. Next base: position 70,578 of record CAZYPZ010000022.1, read on the forward strand.
CAACGGGTGCAGGTAAGACCACCATCATCAACCTGTTGACCCGGTTCTACGACGTGGACGCTGGACGCATACTGATCGATGGATGGGACATCCGGGATATACAACGTGACAGCCTGCGGCGTGCATTGGGCATCGTGTTGCAGGATACATTTTTGTTCACCGGCACGGTACGTGAAAACATCCGGTACGGTCGCTTGGATGCCACCGATGCCGAGGTGGAGGATGCCGCCCGTCGCGCCAATGCGGATGGCTTCATCCGTTGTCTGCCGCATGGCTATGAAACGATGCTGAGCGAAGCGGGCAGCAGTCTCAGTGAAGGACAGCGACAGCTTCTGGCGATCGCCCGCACGCTGTTGGCCGATCCGGCGATCCTGGTTCTGGATGAAGCGACCAGCAGTGTGGACACCCGCACCGAGGTGCATCTGCAACAGGCGATGCGCCAGTTGATGCACGGACGCACCTGCTTTGTAATTGCGCACAGGCTTAACACGATCCGGGAAGCGGATGTGATCTTTGTGGTGGAAGGCGGTCAGATCGTCGAGCGCGGAACGCACAGCGAACTGTTGGTGCAGCGCGGACCGTACTACCGGTTGTACCAGGCATCGTTTGGCGTCCCGGCGTAGACCAGCTTTGGGCCGGCGCCATGTCTGTTGACCCGTTGCGGCGTCGGTGACGCTTGAGATCGCGCACCACGTGGGCGGTGAAGCCATGATCCAGACGCGGTGAGTACACCCGGCATGCATCAACAGGAGTGATAGGCCCTGCGGACGCCAGGCTGCTTGTTTCATCTCTCGATCCCTTGCCAGCGTACCGGTATGGTGATACTATCTGTACACAAACCTCTACGACGTTCAATACGGAGCGGGCCGTTTGCGGGATACGCGACGCACCAATGACCTTGTATGTTGACAGTACTGCCGGATCGGTCTGGAACATCTGGCGATTAGGGGCATGACTTCATTCACGGGGTGTATCGATGTCGCTTCTGGATGACATGCAGGGGCCACCGGAAACGGGCCAACACACCGGCCCAGGATCTGACAGGCTGCCTGAATCCCAGATAAGCAATGACCCCGATGCATCTCCACTTCGTCCAGAGGATACCTACGAACCTGCCATCTACTCCGCGTGGCTCACCTGGCCCCTTGTGACCAGCTTCCTGGCCAGCTTGGTTGAAATCCCGTACTACGCCCTGTGGTCACTGACAATCGCCCTGATCTCATTTCTGTGTTATCTGGGACATCGACGGATATTGAGGCGGCCCGGCCGGATATTGGTGTGTGGTTGGCTGTACCTGTTGTTGATGAGTCTGACGTTTCGGGATTGGCTGCTTTGTTGGGTTGTTACAGCCGCCCATTTCAGGTGGCTGAAAAACCGGGACTGGCCGAAGCTGCCCGATTTTCGAGGGCGCTGGAGTCTGTTGTTGCCGGCTGTATTGTTGACAGGAGTGATCATCATGCGTTGCACGGTGCACGGGTATATCATGGGTGACTATATGGATATCAAGCTTCCGCCGGATCTCAACTTGAGTCAATACTGCATCATCATGGGATGTTACCGTTTCGCCCTGTGCAGCCTGGGGCTGAACGTGATGCAGCGGCTCTATCTGTTAGAACCTGTCAAGTATGTTGAACTGCCTGAGAAATGGAAGGGTGATCGAAAGGGTGAGGATGGCATGCCGTCAGTGACTGATGAACCACGCCAGCCCGCCACAAACTCTGACGTCCCAATGTCCCAAGAAAGACTGGTGTGACCCAATACGGCCGTTTACGATCACCGTGTTGAGGATCGCGCGCCCCTGCGGGCAGCCGTTCACGCAAACTTGCCGACGGTTGAAAACAGTGGCTGTGTGACAAAGGACCTGTTGACGTGGCGTGGCGCCTCTGCTGTGGTCACCGCGCGCATGCCATGCTGGTATACTGATGCAATAGCCGCAGACATACAGGAGGTGAGGTGGACGCGTATGTTGTGCCGAAGGCATCTGGGCGGGCTGGTGGCGCTGGCCTGTCTGTTCATCGCCCCCGCTTCTGCTGCCAGTTGGTGGGAGGACGCGGCGCGGTCTGCGGTGCGTCACGAAATCCGGTCACAGACCGAGTGGTCGCGCGTGGTGTTCTGCGGCCCAACCTACTCTCGCCGATTGTCGCCATCCATGGTGTCTGTCAGCGGCGAAGGACTCGCCTCCAACCGGCCGGGATGGGGTGGCGTGCCCTTCCGATACACGGTGACTCTGCGACGTATCGACCGTCGATACACGAGACTCTCGGTAACATTCGCTGATGGGCAGGTGTATCGAAGTGCGGAGACGTGGACGGATCTGCCGGATCGCGACGCACCGGATGTGCATATCCTGTCACCCAGGTGGTACCAGGTTACGCACAACAGCAGAGTACTTATCAGAGGTGATGCAGGGCCGTGGTCGGACCTTAAGGTCACTCTCTACGCGCGGGACGGTCGTGCGGTTTCGGAGCGCAACGTCAAAGCCAATGCGCGCGGCCAGTGGTCTCTATATGCGACTCTCGCTCCCGGCAACTATCGGGTCACGGCGGTTAGCGGCACATCGGAGGATGAACTCCGGTTTGCAGTACGTCGGCAGACAGGTTCGTGGAGTAATGAAGACAGCGGCGAATGGAGCTGGGGCCAGTGGCTTCGTGCCAGCCGTGGATTGGCTGAATCGAACGGACTGACGATAGACGCGCCCCGCAATGGCATGCTGATCAAAGGGCCGACCGTGTGGCTGCGTGGCCGTTCGAAGGAAAATCATGTGCGCATAAATGTGGAGCATGGGAGCCATCCGGTGTATCGTAATGATCACGTTTCCGTGCGTCGCGGACGTTGGGCGATCCGGGTGGTGCTGAAACCGGGCGCACACCGGGTGACTGTGCAGGCGGGCGCGCGGCACGTGGAAGTAAAGTTCACCGTTCGATAATGAGGTCCTTTCAACGATTATACCAAGGAGGTTTTTCGGAGATCATAAGGACCATGACAGACAGGCTTGTCGCCCTGATCCGAAGCGCTCTCTCATCCCGTATATGGCTGCTGTTACTGTGGGTCTGCTGTCTCAGCAACGGTCCGGCGACGGCCAGACATGTTGGTGATTGGCGCAATGAGGCGGAATGGCACATACGGGAAGTCGTCGCCGCGGACCGGCCTTTGAGGCGCGTGCTAGTGGCCAAACATGCACTGCGTAAAGTGGAGCATGGCCAAGCCGTTGTATGGGGCGAGGGGTTGCTGGCGGCGCGGGCGGATGGTTGGACGGGCATTCCGTTCGCTTACACGATGCGGATCCGACTACGTGACCGACACTACCGGCAGATCCAATACTGGACAGCTGATGACGATGAGTTCTTCGACAGTATGTATTGGGAACGGATGCACCGCCCGATCCGGCATGTGTTGCGCATCACGTCGCCTGAATGGTATTCCATCGCTCGATCCTCACATATTCAGTTGATCGGGCAGGCGCCACCCAAGACGCCCCTGTTATTGCGGATCCATGCGCGCGATGGCCGGCTGCTGGTTCGTCGTCATCTCCAGGCAGACGGCGCAGGCAGGTGGAACAGCTGGGTGAAACTGCCCGTCGGAAGTGTCCGGGCCGTTATTCAACATGGCTCTCAGTCGAATGAAGTCCGGTTTGCCGTCAAAAAACAGACCGGCCTGTGGAGCAATGAAGAACCAGGCAAATGGCGTTGGAAAGACTGGCTGGTTAACATGTGGCGTCCATTCGCTCCGGCGGTCGGGCTGTATATCGATTCTCCACGTTTCGATGCGCGTGTTCATGGTCCCATTGTGCTTCTGAAAGGGCGCGCGCGAACGGATCATCTGATGCTCAGCGTGGATCGAGGATGCCAGCGAGTGTTTCATCGGCAAATACCGGTGCGTCGAGGGCGTTGGGCCATTCGGATGCGATCGGATCATGGTGAACACAGGGCAATTGTGCGATCCGATGACGCCAAGGTCGAGTGCCTGTTCACCGTGTACTGAGACGTTGACGACGGCGCCGGGCAGGAACCCATGTTTTCTAATGCGAAATGATAATTTATACGTCGGATGCCGGCGTGCCCATATCTTTCGACCACGAGGTTAATATGTATATTCGGCGCGTGCTCTGCTTATTGTTTGTATGGTTTCAAACTGCATCGATGATGGCGCAAGAACCCGAGGTGTTGATTACCGTCAGCAATTCAGCGCAATTGCAGGCGGCAGTGCAGCGAGCCGGCAAAGGCTCGGTAACCATCGTGATGAAGCCCGGAGCGTATGTAATCGATCGGCCGCTTCGTATCACGGACGCGGCAACGCTCGTCATTCGGGGCAGCGGCTGGAACACGCAATTGATACGGCGCGGTGCGGGGGATGCGATTGTGTTTGGCCGCTCGAGTTTTTGCACCGTTCGTGATCTGCTGATACAGGGTGACATGAAAGCCGCGTCTGGATCAGGGATTGTCTTCGAACCGGGATGCAGTTCTTGTTCGGTTGAAAACTGCCGGATTGTGATGTTCGCTAACAGCGGTATCCGGTTCCGCGGGGACGCTCAGGCGCCTCAGTCCAGCAACACCGTGCGCAACTGCCATCTGATCAGATTGTGTAACACCGTGTCTGTAAAAATGTCCAAGTGCCATGCGTGGCAAGGTT
>CAZYPZ010000023.1:0-72015 GCA_964650005.1 uncultured bacterium
TGTCGGCGCTGCGCGCCGGGGGTGAAGCGGCCCTGCGGGCCGCGGGGAAGGTGCGTCGCGCATGGCGCGACGCGGGTTGCGGCTTCGCCGCGTTTTTGGCGGGCAAACGGTGCGGTGCAGTGTAGTAACGGACCAAACAGGCGATGGGGCTGTTGTTGGCGCGGTGTTTGGGGCGGGATGAACCCCGCCCCTACATCGCTTCGGCGGCTGCTTGCCGCTTTTTTGGCGGGCGGGGTGGCCCCGTGCCCGTGCGGCTGCAGGCCGCACATGCCCGCGGCCCGTCAGGGCCGCTTGCCCGCGGTGCGCAGCACCGCCTGCTATTCCAGGTTGGCGTGGCGGGAGAACATGGTTTCGGGGTCGGCGTTCAGCAGGTCCATCAGCCGGACGACCAGTGCGTCGTAGACCAGCCAGCAGCACTGCTCGAACAGTGCGCCCATCGGTTGGATGGTGGCGACGGTCTGCACGTCGCCCTGAACTTTGGGTGATGGGGCGGGGATCTGCAGCACCAGGTCGGCCAGTTCGGCCAGAGGGCTGGCGGTGTCGATGGTGATCAGCAACAGACGGGCGCCCACGCTGCGTGCTTTGTGGCCCATGGCGACCAGGCTTGGTGTGCGGCCGCTGCCGGAACCGATGATCAGCAGGTCGCCCGACCGGATGGCGGGGGTGGTGACATCGCCGGCGACATATGACTGCAGCCCCAGATGCATCAGGCGCATCGCGAAGCCGCGGATCGCCAGCGCGCTGCGTCCGGCGCCTGCACAGTAGATCCGAGGAGCCGACACAATCGCCTGAGCGGCGGCCTCCGCCTTTTCGGCATCGACCTGCCGCAACAGCGCCGACGACTCCGACGCAACCGTATCCAGAATGGTCTGTAACGTGCGGCTCATGCGCCGCGTCCCATGGCGAAGCGCAGTGTGCGGGCCATCTGGCCCGGGTCTTCGGCCTGCGCGATCCGGCTGCCCACCACCAGCACGGATGCTCCAGCCCGGGTCGCCGCGGCGATACCGGTCTCATCCAACCCGCCGGCGACGGCCACAAATCCGCCGGAGCGGCGAATGATCGCGGGTATGGCCGCGAACGCGGTCGCACCGGCCGGGCCGCGGTCATGCGCCGTATGGACGCAGACCATCTGTACGCCCAGCGCCAGCAGGCGGCACGCGCGGTCCACCGGATCGGCGCAGTGCATCAGGTCGGCGACGATCCAGCCATTCCACTCTTTGGCGGCGTCCACGCATCCGGAGATGGTGGCCTCGTCGGCCAGCGCCAGCACGGTGACCATCTGTGCGCCGGCGCGGAACGCGCTGGAAGCCTCCAGGTAGCCGGCGTCGGCGATCTTGCAGTCGGCCAGGATGGGCCGGTCGGGGTAGGCCGCGGAGAGTCTGCGGACGGCCTCCATACCGGCCTCCAGCACCAGCGGCGTGCCCACTTCCAGCACGTCCCACCACGGGTATGCGTGCGCGGCGAGACGCAGCGCCGTATCCAGTTCCGTTCCATCCAGCGCCATCTGCAGCGCCGGGCGCGCCAGTTCCACCATCCCGCCCCTCCACCGATAAGAGCATCACCTTAAGGATACACGGAAGCGTTGGGCTATCCGCTGCATTCATCCGGTGAGTTTCGGTGGTTCGGCCGATGCGCAGGCGGTTGAGGAAGGCTGACTGCCGATCCGGTGCGGGGTGGGGAAGGGCTGGCCGGCGATCGAGGAAGGACGCCGGCCAGAGCGGGATCGGGGCTTGTCTACACGCCTTTCAGCAGGCGGATGTACTGCCGGGCGACGCGCAGGTCTTCCAGCGCCTCGGCAGCGGTGCACATCGGCGCCCGCACGCCTCGAATGGCGTCGCAGAAGTTGATCGCCTGCTGCCGCATCGCGTGCACCCATGGCATCGTGGGAGTCTCCGTCATGGGCGTGACGCCGTTGCCGGGATCGCGGAAGATGGTGACGCGCCCGGCGCGATTGCACGCCAGCGGAGCGGGCAGCTCCACGTACACGTATCCGTGTTCGAACGCCACGAACATGTGTTCGTTCCAGTCGATGGTGCTCTGATACGGGGTCATCTCGATGACTCCCGTCACACCGCTGGCGCTCTGAACCGCCAGCATCACCTGGGTGGGATCGGCGTAGGTGACCGTATAGGTTTCGCCCAGCAGGTGCTGCATCATGTTCACCTGATGGATGTAGTAGTTGACGAACGCGTTGTACAGCTCGTAGGTGGGTTTGTCCATATCGGCTGCGGGGGGCTCCCATTCGCAGGCCGGATAGGGTTCATCGGTCATCAGCAGGTCGGTGAACCCGTTGGCCACCCAGTCGCCGGCCGGCATCAGGATGCGGATGTACTTCAGCGCGCCCAGCTCGCCGGAAGCCTTCAGGCGGTCGATTTCGGCCTTGGCGTACATGGTGGCCGGATCGCTGCGCTTGTGGTAGCCGACCATATGCCAGTTGCCGGTGGAGGCCAGCGTTTGCACCAGCTGCTCGCCGATCTGCAGGTTGCCGGAGAGCGGCTTCTCGGTGAACACGGGAATGCCCGACTTGTAGAGCCCCGGCAGCAGCACGCCATGGCGTGTGAACGGCTGTGACGCAACCAGTCCGTCCAGCTGCTTTTCACCGGCAATCATTGCATCGCCATCCGGATAGACGCGCGGAATGTTGTACTTGCGTGCGACCATTTCGGCCAGGCGGGCGCGCGGCTCGGCGATCGCCACCACCTCGCATCCGGGAATGGTGACGTAGTTTTTCAGATGGGCGCACTGGCCCATTCCGCCCACGCCCACGAAACCGATCTTCACGGTGTCAGACATGATTCGCTCCTTTACGCTCCGACCGTTTCGGGGCCGAGATTGATGAACAGGTACAGCCCCTCCTTGCCCGGGGCGATGATATCCAGCCGGCCGTCGGCGTTCACATCCGCCACGGACATGAAGATGCCGGTGCCGGAGTGGCGGGGAACCGGTCCGTAGTCCACCACCTGCTTGGTGAAGCTTTCGCCGTTCCACTTGAAGATGAACAGGCCGACGATATCGTCTTCACCGGGCTCGTGGCCGCAATGCGCCCGATGGCGGTTGCCGGTTATCAGCTCGCATTGGCCGTCTCCGTCGATATCGATCCAGATCATGTCATGGTACTGCGAAAACCAGGGGTCGATCGGGTGCTCCACCCAGGTGCGTGCGCCGGAGGCGTCGGTCACCGGCTCGTACCAGTTCAGCCCGTAGTTGTGTCCCTGGCCGACGATCATCTCGTTGACGCCGTCTCCGTTGATATCGGCCACCAGCATGGGGACGCTCAATCCGCCCGCGATCTGCCACTCGGGATGGAATGACCACTCGCCGCCGGGCTGCGCCGGGGGCGCGAAGTAACCGGATGGGGTGATCAGGCAGCCGCGGCCGTCGTTGTTGATATCCCCGAAACCCAAGCCGTGTCCCTGCGGCTGTTCACTGACCACGATCCGGTCGAAGCAGCCCATCGGTTTTCCGTTGGCGTCGCGCTTCAGTTTGTAGTAGGCCAGCGGGTTTCCTGGGGTGTTGGGGACGATCTCCAGTTCGCCGTCGTTGTCCACGTCCCAGGCGCGGGTGGTCTCGATGCTTCCGGTTTGATAAATCTCGTGGGTTGTCCATTCGCCGCCCTCGGGCCCCGGATTTTGGCGCCAGACGAGCGTCTGTCCCCACCAGCCTCCGGTGACGAAGTCCAGGTAGCCGTCTCCATCGATATCCATGGGGATGGTGGAAAAGTCATCGAAATACTCGCCTTCCGCACGGACGGTGCAGATGCGATGCGGATTCCATCCGGGGTTTTCATACCAGTATCCGCCGCAGACGATGTCGGGTTTCCCGTCGTTGTTCACATCGAACACGCCGGCCGACTCATAGGCGGTGTCGGCAATCTTGATCTTCTGCCACTGTGTGCGTCTCATGCCGGTGTCTCTCCCTGATCGGTGCGTATTGCACCCAATTGGGCATAGTATAGCCGCCTTGGAGATGGCTCCAGATAGCCGAAGCTGTGGCCGATATGGATGATTTTGCCGAGACCCGGGTGGTGCTTCCGATGCCGGATGCGCGTTATGACAGGTCGCGAAAGTGGGACGGGGCGACGCCGACATGCCGGCGGAACACCCGGCTGAAGTAGAGCGGGTCCTGAAAGCCGATCCGTTCCGCCACCTCGCGCACCGGCAGATCGCCGGCCGCCAGCAGCCTTCGGGCGGCGTTGATCCGCACCTCCATCAGATACCGAAGCGGGCTGATCCCCATGCGTGTGCGGAAGATATGCGCCAGATGCGATGTGCTGATCTGGGCCGCTCGTGCGATGTCCCTCAGGGTGATCTCCGAGGGGTACTGCGACTCGATATACCGGATGGCGCGGGTGACCGGATCATCCCGAAGCGGGGTGCCACCCTCCCAGGCGCGTTCCACCAGGACGAGAAACGCCGTGGTGTAGGCTTTTGCGAGCGGAGATCCCAATCCGTGACAGGCGCACTCCTCCAGAATGTGCTGACACAGCCATCCCAGGTCGCCGCTGGCGTCATACAGCATGCGCGCGGTGGTTCCCGGCGGGGGAGTGCCCGCCTCGATCGAGATGAAGATAGTCTCTTCGGGATCGTAGGGGTCCGAGCGTTCGGCGTGGTACACCTCCGGAGGGTACGCCACCAGGTGAAACTCACGCGGACGCAGTTCGGCTTCCGGCAGATGAACCCGCCCGCCGCCTCTCAGGAAGTAGATGAACTCCCAAGACGGGTGGTGGTGGGTGGATATCTGCCACTGGGCGTCGGGCAACACTCTGCCCCCACCCAGCGGGTAGGCGTCGGGAGCGAACAACCGGGTGGTATGCGATGTGCTGGATTTGTCCATGTCTATGGTGTATCCGTATCTCCGTGCATACGTCAACGGCGGAAAGTTCCATGTCACGGAGCGCCATGTCCATATACAGAGTGATCTGTGTGGCGTACACTACGGCGATGCAATCTGTTTCAGGAGAGAAACCATGTCCACATGGCCCATCAGTGACGGAGAGCGCGTGGTACGCTGCCTCGCGGGTCAGCCCATCGACCGCACGCCGTTTGGAGTCGGACTCGGATGGCATCCCTGGGGATCCACGCTGCAGCGGTGGCGACAGGAGGCGGGCATCGCCGATTCGGAGCCGTTCGACTACGGCGGCATGTTGGGATACGACCGGTCGTTTATCAGTCCGGCGCTGAACGAGGGCATCTGGCCGCCCTTCGAAGTGCAGATGCTGGAGGATCGGGGAAGCACCATCGTGTACCGCGACGAGCGGGGGATTACCATACGGGCGCTGAAGCAGGGCGAGTCGATTCCGGAGTATCTGGACTATCCCGTCAAGACGCCGGATGACTGGAAGCGACTAAAGGCCGAGCGTCTGCAAGTCGATACGCCGGGACGGATCCCGCAGGATTGGGAGGTCTTCCGCCAGCAGGTGGCCGACACGGGCGACGCGGTGCAGGTGGGCCGGTTTCCCTACGGTGTGTTCGGCGCGGCGCGTGACCTGATGGGCGCTGAAGAGCTGCTGGTGGCGTTTTATGACGAACCCGAGATGGTTCAGGACATGATGGAGCACCTGACCACCCTGTGGATCGCCTTGTGGGAGCGCGTGGCGGATGAAGTGCAGATCGATCATTTGCACATCTGGGAGGATATGTCGGGCCGTCAGGGATCGTTGATTTCACCTGCGATGGTCGAGCGGTTCATGATGCCGTGTTACGACCGTATGGTGGATTTCGCGCGCCGGCGGGGCATCCGGGTGATATCCGTGGACAGCGACGGCGATTGCTCGGAATTGGTGCGGGTGATGAGCGCGCATGGAGTCAACATGTTCTTTCCTTTCGAGGTGCAGGCGGGGAACGATATCCGCGTATTCCGCGAGCGGTATCCGGAACTGGGCATCATGGGAGGATTGGACAAGCGCGCGCTGGCTCGGGGGCGCGATGCGATCGACCGCGAAATCGAAAAGGCCGCCTGGATGGTCGAGCGCGGACGGTACATACCGATGTTCGACCATCTGATTCCGCCGGATGTGCCCTGGGAGCACCTGGTGTATGCCGCGGAGCGAATTCGTGCGCTGTGCGGCAAGAGCTGAGCACACAGCCGACCAGACAGAACAGAAGGCCGCGCACCGGATGGGGGCGCGGCCTTCTGTCACGATGGAGGCGCCGACCGGAATCGAACCGGTGATCGCGGTTTTGCAGACCGCTCCCTTAGCCACTTGGGTACGGCGCCGTCAGGCATAGGGATTATACAGTACTCACCGCGGCAGCGGCAAGCGGACCGTTTTTTTTAGAGAGTTTCCTGTAAGGGCCAGGTAAACATTTTCAACGGCACATGCCGGGGCGCGCGTTGCGCGCGAAGCGCCTCGAACCGGGAGTGAATGGCCTGCTTCTGGGCCTCGGTCAATGCGGAGAGGATCGCCACATTGATGCCCGGCCATATGGGCGAGTTCTCTCTGCGTCCGCTTTCGCCGTTTCCATGGGCGCCATGCAAGACGGTATACGCCGCACCTTCATCCAGAAACATCTGAATAATCTGCTCGGACACGCCGGCGTCGCAGACAACCAACGCCATGAGCATCTTTTCGTTCATTCCCGTCTCCTTCCTCAACGTGTCGGGCCGGCTGCCGGTCCCAGCGTCTTCACCGCCGCGCCAGCCTCACGGACCGCTTCCATCAGCGCCAATTCCGCCTCATCTTTGGCGTTTGTATCATCGGTCTCCAGATAGACCTGCAGCCGAGACACGGCCTGCTCGGCGAGGCGTAGAGCCAGCGCGAGTCCCTCCCGGGCGTCCATCTGCGGCGGCAGTGGCTGCAGCATATCCAATAGGGCGTGCAGCGATGCGACATCGGCCGTACTGTCTTTCAGTGTTCGGAAAAGCGCTTCCCGGGTGATCTGTCCGCGCGCCCGGGAGCCAGTGGCCTCCATGGTGCGTGACCGGATCCGATCGATCGCGCTGACCATGTCCTGAGCGACCGCCCGAAACACGTAGGCTCTTAACGCCTCTTCATCGCGCGGGATCAGTTGCGCCACCACACTCAAGGGCTGCCGGGCGAGATCCGGACGGCCGCGCAACAGCGCCAGGCGAGCCAGGCGCAGCTGCGGTTCATACCGGCCGGGCGCCAGTTCGGCTGCCTTCGCAAAGTACCGTTCCGCGGCGTCCAGTTTGCCGGCGTTCCATTGCAGATCGCCCAGCTTCATCCAGGCGTCGGGATTCTCCGGTTGACTCTCCGCCAGCTTCAAAAACAGCTTTTCGGCCGCATCGAATCGGCCGGATGTGACATACGCCTCCGCCAGCGCGTCACTGATGGCGGTGACATCGGTGACCAGCAGAGCGGCGCGTTCCGCCTCGGCTACCGCCTCTTCGTCCATCCCGCGCGCGAGATAGCTCTCCACCAGTTTTCGCCGAGGTGCCGCACTGAACGGATCCAGGTCGGCGGCGCGCCGGAAGAGATCGATAGCGGTGGCGAAGTCTTTGGCCTGCATGGCGCGCTCGCCGGACTCGTAGGCCTCTTTCGCCTGTTCGGTCGCGGCGATGGAGACGAGCAGCGCTCCTGTTGTGGAGGGCGCGCCGGTGGTTGACCCGGGGGCGGGTGACGAAGGGCGTTCCGCAGGCGTGTCATCGGGTTGCATCAGTACCGGCAGACCCGCCAAGGGACCGCTGGTCAGCGCGTTGACCAACTCCGCGGCGGCCGCCCGGATGGTGCTCGTTGCGTCTACTCGAGGGGAGGCGTTGGCGCCGACTGCCACGGCTACGGGGGCGGTGCGTACGGTCTGCTTCCAAGCGCCCCCTCCGGTCGCTTCACGCCATTCGATATCCGCGCGGATGACGTCCTGCGCCACAGCGGCGAGGTCGGTTTTCCGGGCGCCACGCGGTGCTTTGGGGGTGGTGGGCGCGTCGCGTTCCCATCGGGCCGACACCACACCGATGTAGCGCGCCTGCATCGCCTTGGCGATGGCGGACTGCTGGCGCGGGTTCGGGTTGTCCGGCGCGTCGCCGGATGCCAGTTGCTTCTCAAGCACCAGCCGCTGGATGGATGGATCGCGGGCGTCGTACACCCAAGCCTGAACGCGTCCTGTCTGGCTGAGCAGAGACGCAAACGCGGCTGCGATCTCCAACGAGCCGCTCTGCCCGGCGTCCTTCGTGCGAAACACGACCGTCAGCGGCGCCTGCGGCGCGGCCGATGCAGCTCCGGCTAACACCAGGCCGACGCATAACAGAATGATCGGGATCATCCGCCGCATGACCGTAACCCCTGCTGGCTGGTCTTGATGTCTTCTTTCGCGCGGGCGTCGTTGGGATTGGCTTCCAGTTGAGCCTCGGCGGCCTTGATGGCCCGGGAAAACGCCTGTCGGGCGGCCGACATGTCGCCGGAGGCCCGGTAACAAAAACCGATCTGCTGATGGATGAACGACTGCTGGGATGCCGGCGCATAGTTCAAGGCCCGATTATACGCCGCAATCGCCGCCTGATAGTTCTGCTTCATCTGTTGATCGCGCGCGGTGCGCATCAGCACATCCGCGTGCATCGACCCCGGAGGCATCACCGTGCCAGAAGAACCCTGTTGTGCAGACGGCTGGGTGCGGACACGAATCTCATAGACCGGCTTGGGCGTGTTATCATCGCCCGCGGACTGATCGCCGTCGTCATTCGCGGGCGGTTCCGGCTTGGTGTTCGACGGGCGCGAGGTGTCACTGCCGGGCGGCGTACTGACCGGAGGCGCTGAGGATCCCCCGGGTGTGGATGGTGCGGTGGTCAGCGGCGGCAGCGGCGCGACGGGAAGCGGAGGCTGCGAGTCGTTGGATGGCCGCTGGATGGGTGGCGTGACCTGCGTATGGTCCGTGTTCGGTGTTGTCGGCGGGGGTGACTGCGTTTGCGGTTCCGGGTTGACCGGTTGAATCGCCGGTTGCTGCGGGTATTGCGGATACTGCGGGTACTGTGGGTACTGCGCCTGCGGACCCTGGCCCGGCGCGGCGGGAGCGCCTGTTTGAGGCGTATGGGCGGGCCGCTGGGTGATCAGCAGTCCGGCGATCAGCACCACCGCGAACACGGCGATGCCCACCAGCAAAGGGACCATCTCAGGATTCCATGCCGTCCCGGCGCGTTGAGGCGCCAGGGTGGTTGGATAGGTTCCCTGGCTTACCCGACGCTGCAGGTCCTGCAGCTTGGCGCGATCGGCGACGCTGTCCGGGTTCAGTTTGACGACCTTTTCATACTCGGCAATCGCCCGTTGCAGGTCACCTTTTCTTTCATAGATGAGACCAAGCAGCGAGCGGGCGGAGGTGTTGGCCGGGTCCAAGGTGAGCACCGCTTCGCAGGCGAGCGTCGCTTCCTGCAGCAGACCTTCATGTTCGTAATGCAGCGCCTCATCCAGCAGCTTGCGGATGTGTTCCGGATCCGGAGGGGTGGTGTCCATCTCTTCCGCGGTCAGTTGCTTACGGTGCAGAGCCGCCATGGGACGGCCGCAGACGTGACAGAAATGCGCCTCTGTGTTCAGTTTGGCGCCGCAGTCAGGACAGAACACGGTCGTCACCTCCTTTACAGCAGACGGGGTTGGGTCATATCGGCAGGCGGCGTCACGCCCAAGTGCTCGAACGCCAAACGCGTAGCGGTACGGCCCCGCGGGGTGCGATTGATCATACCGATCTGGATCAGATAGGGCTCGTAGACATCCTCGATCGTATCGCGTTCCTCATTCGTGGCCGCCGCCAGCGTGTCCAGACCGACCGGGCCGCCGTCGAACTTGGCCACGATCATGTGCAGGAAACGCCGATCGAACTCATCGAGTCCCAGCGCGTCCACGTCCAAGCGGTCCAGCGCCTCACGAGCGACAGGGCCTGTGATGGCGCCTGACGCCTCGACCTGGGCGAAGTCACGCACGCGGCGAAGCAGCCGGTTGGCGATACGTGGTGTGCCCCGAGAGCGTTTGGCCAGCTCCGCGGCGCCTTCCCGATCGATGGACGCCTGCAGGATGGATGCCGAGCGCCAGATGATCTGTTCCAGTTCCGCCGGTTCGTAGAACGAAAAATAGAGATTGATGCCGAAGCGGGCGCGTAAGGGAGAGCTGATCAGCCCGGCGCGTGTGGTCGCGCCCACCAGTGTGAAACGCGGCAGGTCTATCTTGATGGTGCGTGCAGCCGGACCTTTTCCGATGACCAGGTCGAGCTGCGAGTCCTCGAGCGCCGGGTACAGGATCTCTTCCACGGGACGGCTGAGCCGGTGGATCTCATCCACGAACAGCACGCTGCCCGGCTCCAGATTAGTCAGAATCGCCGCGAGATCGCCCGGTCGCTCGATCGCGGGGCCGGAGGTGGATCGGATCACGGCATCCATTTCACACGCGATGATCTGCGCCATGGTGGTTTTGCCGAGGCCGGGAGGTCCGTACAGCAGCACATGATCCAGCGTCTCGCCGCGTTGACGCGCCGCGTCGATGAACACGCGCAGATTCGCACGCATCTTCTGTTGGCCCACAAACTCGTCCAGTCGCCTGGGGCGCAGCGCCGGCTCGTCGCGCAGGTCCGACCCGATAATCCCGGGGGCGGTCAATCGCTCGGCGGGGGCTGGGGTTATCTGATCATCCGGGCGTCTCATCGGGTGTGTCTGCCTCTCAGCCCTTTCGCGTCAGCAGCTGCAACGCGGCGCGGATCAGTTCCGCGGGTTCTGCATCCGGGGAGTCGCGCCGGCATGTCTCCACCGCCCGAGACGCATCGGCACGGGTGTATCCCAATGCGACCAGTGCAGCCGTCGCGTCTTCGGCAGACAACCGTTCGGTTTCTGCGGCCGCGCCACGATGCATCAGGTTCAGTTCCGCAGCGCGCTCGCGCAGCTCCAGCACCATCCGTTCAGCGATCCGCATGCCGATACCCGGCGTGGCCGCCAGCGCCCGTGCATCGCCATTGGCCAGTGCGGAGAGGACCCGGGATGCGGAGAGCGTGCTGACACAACTGAGCGCCAATCGTGGTCCGACTCCGCTGACCGAGGTCAGCAGTTCGAAGACGACGCGCTCTTCCGGCGATGCGAATCCGTACAACGCCATATCGTCCTCACGCACCACCTGAACGGTATGCAGAAACACCTGATCTCCCACCTCGGCCATCTGCGCAGCGGCCTCGGTCACCTGAACACGGTAACCGACGCCATGTACATCGACGACCAGCGCGCAGCCGTGTTTCGCTGTGACGGCGCCGCGCAGATGCGCAATCATACCGGTATCAATACACCACTTTGCGCAGCGGGTATTCGACGATACCCGATGCGCCGGCGCGCTTCAGGGGTGGGATCAGATCACGCGCCACCTTGATGTCCAATATGGTCTCCACGGCAACCCATTCCGGGTCGGACAGTTGCGAGATTGTCGGGTTCTTCAGCGCCGGCAAAACCCCCAGTACCTGTTGCAGATCGTCCTGCCGAACGTTCATTTTCAACCCCACCAGGTTGTCGGCGTGCAGCGCCGCGGTGAGCAGCATGGCGATATTCTCGGCCTTTTCGCGCTTCCACGGGTCATTCCAGGCCGTCCGGTTCATGACCAAGCGGGGAGTCGAAACGATCAGCGTGTCGATGATGCGCAAATTGTGCGCCCGCAGGCTGCTTCCCGTCTCGGTGTTCACCACGATCGCATCCACGAGGTTGGGCACCTTCATCTCACAGGCGCCCCACGAGAACTCCACATCGGCGCTCACGTGGTGCTGCTGGAGGTATCGTTCGGTCAGCCGTACATATTCGGTGGCGATCCGCTTTCCGTTGAGCTGCTCGACGGACTGGATGGTGCTGTCGTTGTGTACGGCCAAAACCACTCGAACCGGATTGCGGGTGACTTTGGAGTAGGTGAGATCCGCCAGCTCCACCACATCGACCCCATTGTCCTCGATCCAATCCTGACCGCTCAATCCGCAGTCGAGCACCCCCTGCTGCACGTAACGCGGTATCTCCTGCGGGCGAATAAGTCGGGCATCCAGTTCCGGGTCATCTACTGACGGTTCATATGAGCGTGAGGAGACACGCATGGAAAATCCGGCCTTTTGAAAAAGGTCGAACGTGGCATCTTGCAAGCTGCCTTTAGGCAGACCTATTGTCAATTTCACGGGGTTTTCGTTTCCTATATGTTGATATCGTTTGTGCCTCTCTTATTATACGGGAGTGTATGCAGGGGTGTGCGGAGTGGTGAGCAAACGGAAAGGGACAGCGCACGTTGTGCGCTGTCCCTTTGCAAGGGCGTACGGCTTATCGGCCGCTGGGAGGCGGTGGCGCCGGCACCGACTGGCCGGGCGTCAGTTCCAGTGTGTCCATGTACTTTTTATGCTCGGCCGGGGCGCTGCCCTGACCGGAAAAGTGCCAGATCAGGCCGCCCAGCACAACAACCACCACCACGATGATGGCGACCACGGCCGGCATTGGCAATTCTTTTTTCATGACAGGTGCTCCTGCGTCAGCGGTAGTACGATGCGTCTCTGTGCGCCGGGCACAGTGAAAACCGGCGGAGTTGCCTCCGCCGGTGACGCGCGGTCTGCGACCGCAGGCTGATTAGTAACCGGTTCCGGTGCGGCCGTCGCAGTCCGCGAGGCTCCAGAAGCGGTAGTCGGTGACCATGCTCTCGGTGGTGCGGAACTTCGCATGACCATCGCAGTAGGCCACATTCATACCGTCGCCGTGACGGGGATAGGCGGCCTCACCCAGCACGCCGATCAGCACCGTCTTGCCGCCGGTGCGGTCGATGTTGTTCCACCCCGGATCGGGGAACCAGTGGTTCCACCAGCAGTTGCTGTTCTCGATGATCATCGAGGATTGCGTTGGGTACTGCATGATCGACTCAGTGACAGGATAGCTGGTCTTGGCCCACTCCCAGCCAGCGACGCCGGCGGTCTGAAGGGTACCCTCGGGCCAGTGCCAACCATGGCACATGTTCATAGCGTAGCGGGTGCCTTGCAGGCTGCCCGGCCAGTATGTGTTGGGGTCGAGCGGGGTGGTGACGTCAACGCGATTGGGTCCGCCCGGGCACGCGAACATGGTGCGGCTCTTGACGTAATTCAGGATCTTGTCGGCCCAGATGATGCGGCCCTTAGGATAGCCGCGGGTGTCATCATAAACCGAAGCGTAGCCGCCGTCATAATCGTCGGCATACATGGTCATGGCCAGCCCAAGCTGCTTCATATTGGACAGACAGGATGTGGCTTTGGCCTTCTCGCGGGCCTGTGCAAACACAGGGAACAGGATGGCTGCCAGGATGGCGATAATCGCGATCACTACCAGCAACTCGATGAGCGTAAAGCCGTTGCGTTTCATCTCGGCTCCTTTCAGGTGATGCGGTCAATGCGTCCCTTGACGCCGGCGCCTGCTCGAAAGCGCCCAATCTATGCCTCAGTATATCGCAGTTCGTTGCGAGTAAACAGTATATCCAGGTCGTTTTTTTTACGTTTTTTTTCTGATTTGCACAACACTTGGGCCAGAGCACCTTTGGACGAAAGCCTGTGTGTTCCTGGTAAACTGCGTCTATACGTGTGCTGTGGAGGAGATGCATGATAAGACCGCGGCTGGCGTCATCCAAGCTGTCTGTACATCTCATCGGCGACTATTCCACCGGCGCTCAACGGATCGTTGCTGAGGGGCCGCGCCTGCTCAAGGCGTTCACCATGGAGACGAAAGGTTTGGTGCGCGACCGCGCCCAAATGCACGCTTTGACGGATTACAAAAGCCGGTGGCCGGATGGGGTGACGGTCCTGCGCGTGTATACCACCGGTATCCGCTTCGAAAGAACAGACGATCCGGTACAGGCGGCCCGAACCTACTGGACGGAAGGCATGGGACCATTTCTGGCCGGTTGCGGCGCGCGTGAGCGGCGACTGGTGGATTATCTCGAAGGTCCCAACGAAGGCGAGGTCTATCCGGCCTGGGAGTCGGTCGCGAACGCACGCTGGTACGCCCGTTTCTGGGTTGAACTGGTAAACCTGATGCACGCCGATGGATGGCGTGCGTGCGTTGGCAGCATCCCGGTTGGCAACCCGCCGGGCAATGTGCAGGAAATGGGCGACCGCATCGAGGCGTTTGCCCCCGCGTTGCGCTATGCAGCGCGGCGAGGTGGAAGCTGGAGCTATCACAGCTACACACTGGATTACACTACCGACGTGGGCGGCGAGATGTGGACTTCGTTACGTTACAGGTTCCTGTTGCGGCGACTGCGCGCGAACTGGCCGGATGTGTGGCGCATGCCGTTGTTGCTGACAGAGGCCGGAGTCGACCGCCAGGGCGATCGCGAGCACGATGGCTGGCAGGCGCGTGGCGATGCCAAGCGATTTACGGACTGGCTGAGTTGGTATGACCAACGACTGCAGGAAGACACGCAGGTGGTGGGCGCCACACTGTTCCAGATCGGAGACAGCTGGTGGTCGTCCTTCAACGTGGAGCCCATTGCCGAATGGCTGGCGGAGCATCTGCGCCGTTCACGCCGGACCGATTGACCTGCCTAAAGCGCGTGTGATCGGCGTAAGCCGGTGCGGTCGATCGACACAATGTGCGTCGCGCCGTGATCCAGCAAGTACTGGCGCGCTTGGTCGATATACAGGCCGACGTGATCGGGATGATGGCTGTCGTCTCCGAAACAGAGCGGTATGCCCAGCTCGATTGCGCGTGTGACCAAATGCGGAGCGGGGTATGGGTGCCCGAATCCCAGCCGGTATCCGGCCAGGTTGATGTCCAATATCGCCCCGGCGCGGCGTATCACCTGCAGCGTGTCCTCTGCCGCCTGAAGTATTCTGTCGGAATCGACATCGCCGTGAAGTCGTCCGATCTTGCGGATCAGGTCGAGGTGTCCCACCACGTCCGGCTTCACCGCCTCCACCACTTCAGACAGTGTGCGATAATACGCCACTGCGAGTGACGTCAATCCGCCGCATCGCCGCACCGCCTCGTCGAACTCTTCCGGCTCCCCATCGATGCTGACCTCGGCCACATAGTGGGCAGATCCCACCACATAGTCCAGTGGGTACTCTTTCCGATACGCCCGTGCCGTATCCAGCCAAGAGTCATCGGGCACATTGTCTGTCTCCATACCGGCTAGAAACACCATGCCGCCATCCTGATTCTCTTGAACTTCCCGCGCGGTGCGCATGAACCGATCGAAACCGTCGATCAATGTTTGCACGCTCCAGCCCAGCTCGCGCTCCCTGCGGTACAGAAAGCGCGCGTCCATGCGAGGCATATGCTCGGAACAGCCATATACGACAAACCCGCGGTCACACGCTATATGTACGCGTTCCGTCAGCGTGCCTTGCGCGTGGTCGCACCAGGGCGCACAGTGCCCGCCATGCAGCGACACGCGCCACGACTCAGGCATGCTCATGCTCTTGGGTCCAGCACGGTGTCATGCAGGGAGTTGACATCGTCGCGGTCGGGGTACTCCACCACGGTGTGCAGCCCGCGGCTTTCTTTACGTTGCAGCGCGCAACGCACCATCAGACTGGCCACCAGCGCCACATTGCGCTCTTCCGCCAGGTCGGGATGGGGCAGCGATCGCTGCGCTCGCTCAGCCGCTTCCGCATGCAGTTCGTCCAGTTCGCCGGATGCGGCGCTCAGCTCAGGCATCGATCGCACGATGCCCACCCGATGCCGCATCACTTCATGTACACGCCGGCGGATGCTGCCGTCGGTGAACGGCGGCTCGGCGCCCATCTCCGGCGGTGTGAACGTGGTGGGCATGGGGGATATCGACCCCAAAGTGTCCTGTGCGGCGCGGTAAGAGAACACCAGCGCCTCCAGCAGGCTGTTGCTGGCCAGACGGTTGGCGCCGTGTACACCGGTACAGGTCACCTCTCCAGCGGCGTACAAACCCTCGACAGTGGTGCGACCGAGCAGGTCGACCTGCACGCCGCCGCACATGTAGTGCGCTGCAGGAAGCACCGGGATGCGGTCTTTGGCCAGGTCGTACCCGACTTCCGACAGCCGGGCGGAGATGCCCGGGAAGCGTCGATGCAGGAACTCGGCAGGTTTGTGCGTGATGTCCAGATAGACGTGAGGGATCCCCAGCCGGCGGCACTCCGCATCGATGGCCCGCGCGACGATATCCCGCGGCGCGAGATCCTTCAGCGGGTGATAGCCCTCCATAAACGCGGTTCCATCGGGCAGACGCAGGATGGCGCCTTCGCCGCGCACCGCCTCGGAGATCAGAAAACTGCGCGCCTTGGGATGGTACAGCGTAGTCGGATGGAACTGCATGAACTCCAGGTTGGCGACACAGGCGCCGGCTCGCCAGGCCATGGCGATCCCGTCGCCCGTGGCGATCGGAGGGTTGGTGGTGTGCGGGTATATCTGCCCCACACCGCCGGTGGCGAGCAGTGTGGTGCGCGCCAGGTAGATCTCGAGGACCTGTGCGCGCGCATCCCATGCGGCGGCGCCTACGCATCGTCCGTCGTTCATCAGAAGGTCCAGGGCGAACAGGTGTTCCAGTACCTCCACATTGGGGTCATCGCGCACCTGCTCCAGCAACACACGCTCGATCTCCCAGCCGGTGCGGTCAGCATAATGCACGATCCGGTTGCGCGAGTGTCCACCTTCGCGTCCCAGTTCCAACTCCCCGTCGGTATGGTGAATGGTGTCAAAGTGAGCGCCCATGCGCATCAGACGTTCGATTTGGGCAGGTCCCTCGCGCACCAGCACATCGACGGCATCCTGATGACACAGTCCCGCTCCAGCAACCAGCGTGTCCTGAATGTGCAGCTCCACGTCATCGTCCGGGGCGATCACCGCCGCAACCCCGCCCTGCGCATAGTTGGTGTTGGATTCACCTCGCTCTTTCTTGGTGATGACCGTGACACGGCCCGCTTTGGATACCAGCGAGGCGTAGGACAGGCCGGCGACGCCGCTGCCAATGACCAGAAAATCCGTGAGATGCACATGCATGGTGTACGATCGCCCCCCAGATGATCTCTGCTGATTACACATTGTAACCCATGGCAGCCTGACGTCGACTGCGGGGCACTGCCTGGCAGTTCAAGCAGGAGTCTATCAACGATCTGTTGAAACTGTTGAAACACGAACCATCATGCTTGGCCGTTTTGGTGTGGTGACACTTCAGGACGCCGGAAGGAACACATAACCATGCGTGAACCCGATCAGCAACTGGAACGAACCTGTTTTCAGTCTGCGGCTCCGTATGATCCGACGATCCATGTGGTTTCGGATGTGGCGATCGTATACGGGGTGGACGACGGACTGCCGGCTCGGATGGCCGGATGGAAGGCCAAGGGATACATCATCCACGTGATGACCGGCGTCTCCTGGGGCAACTATCAGGACTATCTGTATGGGCGGTTCGATGGCCAGAACCATGAGGACGAGGCTCAGACCGACCGTGACGGCAACCGGATCAGCCATGGCGGCGATGTGTACTACATGTCACCGACGCCTGCGTTCGGCCGATACCTGGCCTCGCGCATTCGCATCGCCCTCGAGGCGGGGACCGAGGCGATTCATTTGGAGGAACCCGAGTTCTGGATACGGGGCGGATATTCACCGGCGTTTCAGCGCGAGTGGCGCAGACGGTACCGCGAAGACTGGCAGCCGCCGCACAGCTCTGCGGACGCCCGATGGCGTTCATCCAAACTGATGTACGAACTGTACCGCGATGCGCTGCAGACGGTGTTTTCCAGCGTGGTCGAGTACAACAAGCGAACCGGTCGCTCAGTTCGCTGTTACGTGCCGACGCACAGCCTGCTGAACTATGCCCATTGGCGGATCGTCAGCCCCGAATCCAGTCTGTCCCGCCTGGAGGGGTGCGACGGATATATCGCTCAGGTATGGACCGGCACCGCACGCACACCGAATGTATATAAAGGCGTACTGAAAGAACGCACCTTCGAGACGGCGTTTCTAGAGTATGGAGTCATGCAGAACCTGGTGCGCTCCACGGGCCGACGGGTGTGGTATCTAAACGATCCCGTCGAGGACAATCCGCGTTACGATTGGGAAGACTACCGCGTTAACTGGAGAGGCACGCTGGTCGCCTCGTTGCTGCAGCCGGAGGTCTGGCGATACGAGACGATGCCATGGCCCGATCGCATATTCCGCGGCAAGTACCCGTCCAAGACAGACCCTTCTGTCAAGGAGCCGATGCCTGCAGACTACGCCACCGAACTGCAGATTGTGTGTAACGCGTTGAACCACATGAATCAGCGCCCCACCCGATGGGATAGCGGTACCCAGGGCTTCGGTGTGCTGGTGGCCGACACGCTGATGTTTCAGCGCGACACACCTCATGCAAGCGACCCGCACATGGGGCATGTATACGGCATGGCGATGCCGCTGGTGAAACGCGGGATGCCCGTCACACCGGTGCAACTGGAAAACGCGCGGCTGCCTGGCTATCTACAGCCCTTCAAGGCGCTGTTCCTGAGTTATGAAGGCCAGAAACCACCGGAGCCCGAGCTTCACGCGGCATTGGCCGACTGGGTGCGGAGCGGCGGCGTGCTGGTGGTGTGCGATGATGACACCGATCCATACCTCAACGTGCGTGAGTGGTGGAACACCGGTTCGATGCATTACGCCACTCCGCGTGAACACCTGTTCGAACAACTGGGTGTCAACAGCTCCCGCGAGGGGTGGACGCATGTCGGACGCGGCTATGTCTGCTGGAAGAGTATCTCACCGACAAGTTTCACCCGCAGCGCTGATGGCGATCGGCAGTTTTGCGACCTGGCGCGTGAAGCCGCCGGTCGTGCCCGTATGTCTTGGCGTGAAACCAACTATCTGATCCTGCGCCGCGGTCGATATGTCGTGGCGGCCGGCGTCGATGAGTCGCCAGCCAACGCATCGAAGCGCCTGACCGGACGGTTTGTCAACCTGTTTGACCACGCCTTGGCGCTGCAAACACAGTTGACCATCGAGCCGGGAGGACGTTATCTGCTGCTGGACATCGACAGGACGCCCTCTCGCGGGGTGAATCTGCTGGCTTCTGCCGGTATCGTGATCCCGATGCGCGCTTCAGCGGGTGCGAAACGCTGGAGGCTGGAGGGATGCGCCAATACACTTGGCATCACCCTGTTGAAGGTTGACGCGCGTCCTGTCGTGCTGCTGGACGGTGCGCCGGCAACCGACTGGGATTGGGATGAGCCCAGCGGGTTGTTGCGGGTGCGCTATCCGAACCGCGCCGAGGGCCATCTGCTAGAGGTTCGCCGTGCTTAGCCCGGAAGTGGGAGCCGGATTGCAGGCACCCGGAGCGCCCCAGCCGGCTGCGCGTCCGCGCTGTCTGGTGTTGGGTGTCTTGGGGTCGTTGATGCTCGTCATCGTCGTCTCGTCGGGAGAACTGATCGCCAAGAATATCCAGATCGGCATGATGCAGCTTGCTCCGGCAATGGTGGGCATGCTGTTCGCGCTGGTGCTGATGAACGAATCGCTGGGACGGCTGCGGCCGTCCTGGCGGTTCACACCCACCGAACTGACCTTGGCCTGGCTGCTGATGATGCCCGCACCATACATCGCCTCCCGAGGCCTGATGGAGAAGTGGCTGCCGCTGCTGGTGGGAGTGAAGTATTTTGGCCCGGCGAATCGGTTCGATCAGCTCTTCTGGCCCTATATCAACGGCATGCTGGTTCCATGGGACCCGTCGGATGCCTCCGAGTCGATGGTGGTGCGCTGGTTTTATGAAGGCCTGCCCGGCAGGATGGGGGTGCCCTGGCTGGCCTGGCTGACTCCCATCGCTGTCTGGTTGATCCTGATCCTGGCGATGCTCTTCGCCTATCTATGCATTGTGGTCATTCTGCGGCGTCACTGGGTGGAGAACGAGAAGCTGCCGTTTCCGTTGGTTCAGCTGCCGTTGGAACTGCTATTGGAGCCCCGCTCGTTTTTACGCAACCCGGTCATGTGGGGCGGGTTCATCGTCGCATTCGGGCTGTTTACGCTGAACGGATTGTCTCAATGGTTCCCTTCGGTTCCTCAAATCCCGGTGCAGTTTCCGCTGAACTCACTGTTCACCACGCGCCCGTATAACGCCATGACCTACTTCGCGGCGTACATCTCTCCGGCGGCCATCGGGTTCTTCTACCTGATGCCCACCGATCTGCTGCTGAGTTTCTGGCTGTTTTATTTGCTGGCCAAAGGGCAAGAGGTGCTGGCCGCGATGTACGGCGAAAACGAGGGAGCCGCGCATGCGGCGATGGGCATCCATGTCACGTATCAGGGGCTGGGGGCGTTCGTGGTGATCGCCGTGATGCTGCTGTACGGGGCGAGGAAACACCTGTCGTTTGTGATGGCGCGTGCGGTGGGGCGCGCCAAGCCTGATGCTGGCGAGGCGCGTGAGATGTTTGGCTATCCGCTGGCTGTGTGGGGACTGGTGGGAGCGCTTGTGATTGTATACACCTGGTGCGTCAGCTTCGGGATGTCTCCCGGTGTGGTGGTTTGGCAGTTCGGGTTGTTTCTGTTCGTGCAGGCGTTGGTGCAGATGCGCAACACCGCCGAGGGCGGCATGCTGATTACCGAGGGGTGTGGCACGCCCAGCGATCTGGTCACGCTTGGAGACCGGTCGGGGCTGGGCGCCCGCAATCTGACGATGCTGGCGTTCATGGACGGGTTGTATGCCAGAGACACGCGCGGACTGATGCTCACCGGCTATATGGACGCTCAAAAAGCGACTGAACAGGCGCGGCTGAACGCCCGTCGCGTGCTGGCCATTCTGGCGGGCGGCACGTTGCTGGCCATCGGTGTGGCGCTGATCGTGCAGTTGTGGCTGCCGTATCACTATGGCGCCAACAATCTCTATCCTTATGTATATAGCCATGCGAGCATCCAGTTCTTTCGGGAAAACGCCGGTGCGATCAATGCGGCAGGAGGCGCTCAGCGATTTGACTCCGGATGGCTCTATATGGCGGCAGGTGCGGTGGTGTGCGGGCTGCTGAGCTATCTGCGCCTCAATCTTCCCGGGTTTCCTCTGCATCCATTGGGCTATGCGATGTGCGCCACTTGGGGTGTGGTGGTGTTCTGGGCATCGATGTTGATCGCCTGGCTGATCAAGGTGCCTTTGGTCCATTACGGCGGCATGAAGACGTTCCGTCTGCTGCGCCCGTTCTTTTTGGGGCTGGTGTTCGGTGAGTTTCTCAGTGCGTGTTGCTGGTCATTGATCGCCTGGTTCCTGAAGGCGCCGACCCCCACCTTCCCGTGGCCATGATCCGTTGCAGGAGGACTCGTTGATACATAAAACCGGTCCACGTTTGATCTCTGTCTGGCGTTCCGATGGGTTCTGGTGCGCGCTGCTGGGAGTGGCGGCCACTGGGATCTACTGGCACCATGCCGCGCCGGGACTGATGTTTCACGACAGCGGCGAGTTCGCTCTGCTGGCTGCCTGCGGAGGTGTGGGCCACCCGCCGGGAGCGCCGACCTATGCATTGCTGGCCTGGGCTTGGCGTCATCTGCTGTTCTGGTTGGACCCGGTGTATACGGCCAATCTCTTTTCAGGACTGTTTGGCGGCGTCACTGTCGCGTTGGGTGCATTGCTGAGTACGCGATGGTGCCGACACGTTGTCTCGGATCCGCCGCTGTGGCAGGTGCGGTTGGCAGCGGGCGTGGCAGCCATTGCAATACTGGGTGTCCGGGCTCAGTGCGAAGTTGCCGGGTATGCGGAGCAATATACGTTGATGACCGCTGGGTGGTTGGCTGTGCTACTGTTGTGTCCGTGGCAAACGGTGGACAGCCCGTTCAGGCGATGTCTTTTGGCGGGGCTGGTGTTGGGGCTTGCCGCAGGCAATCATCCCAGCCAGATCGTGTTGATCCCAGCATTGTTGCTGGCGGGCTGGTGGGCTGCGGAGTCCTGGAGATCCCGCCTCCAAGCCTGGGGCGGGGGCCTGTTGGGCACACTGATCGGTGTTCAAGTCTACTGGTGGGTGTATTTTAGAGCTCAACAGCAGCCGGCGCTAAACTGGTGGAATGCCAGTACGCCGGAGCGTTTCCTCAGTGCGCTTATGCGTAAGCAGTGGGCGACGCGTCCGATGTCCGAAGCGCCGGGCGATATGATCAGGCTATGGTTTGAGAGTTATGATTGGGTGAACCAGGTAGGAATCGTGGTATTGGTACTCGGTTTGACCGGCCTGATGATTGGACTGATGCGCCGCTGCAGGCCAGCTCTGTTACTGACGCTGACCGCGGTTCCATATTCCATGGGGATGTTGTATGGGCATCTCGTGCAGGCAACACTGGGCAACATCACAATCGTCAGTTACGGGGTAGGTGATTGGCATACCATCCCGTTCCTGACGCTAGCGGTGGCCGCTCCCGTCGCAGTGTCGCTGACGTTCACTTCGCGCTGGAGACGTCAAGCCATGTTCCTTGCTGTCGTCTGCATAGGCACGATCACTTTGCGGAGTTTCATCGTTGTCGGACAAGAGTCAATGCGTGGTAACAAGGACTACGATCAGATGCGCAGCCGGTTCTCCTTGAGCGGGCAACCGACGATGCGGTTGTTACTCATCGACAGCTTTGTCATGGGTGAAGGGTATGTGGCATGGCGGCCCGGCGGCTCGCGGGATGCCGTCAATCTTGTCATGTCGATCAGCGACCATGTGCGACGAACGAAAAGCAGGCGCATGACTCTTTCGGATCTGTTGAGCGAGCAGGCGAAGAGCGATGAACTGATGTATCCCAACGCGCGATCGGTATTGCGGCAAGCGCATGGCACGGTACATACCGACGCGTCCGTCTCTTGGGACGATCACCTATATATGGAACCGGTGGGCGTGATGTTTCGTATTCGCGAGACTCCGCTCACACGAACGGAAATCCGGGATCATGCGGATCAGTGGATGCAGGTGACGCAACGCGCCCTTATGACGCGTCCCGACCATCCCGTTCATCGCATGACTGCGGAGTGTTGGTCCAAAGTGTGGTCAGCGCATGGAGCCTACTATACGCGGTTGAACCTGTGTCCGCAGGCCGCACGCTGTTTTGAGGAAGCGATCCGATGGCAGCCCAATGTCGATATCTACTGGCGGCAATTGGGAGGGGTGTTGATGCAAGGCGGCCGATTACAATCCGCTCGTAAGGCGTTGATGCAGGCACTTCAGTTGACGCCGCGCACAACGGGTGTGAGGCGCCAGCTGATGCTGCTGGCCATGAAAGAGGGGCGGCCGGATGAAGCCCGTGTTTGGATGAATGAAGAACTCGCCTTGACACCCAAGGGTCAACGAACCGCGGCACGCAGAGAGATGGAACGGATCCTGGCTGACGCTGCGTCGGGACCCAAATAGTCGGTGGCGTCTGATCCGCCATCCGACTGCGGGCCTACGTATCCGTCAGGTTGACATAAGAATTACTTCCCGGTATTCGTCAACGGGCGGGGTTACAGCTGGCGTTTCCATTCCGCCAGTTTGAGCAGCGCCTCCACCGGACTGAGCGTATCGATATCCAGTTGTTCCAGCTCGTCCAGTATGGGGTGACGTTCCAGGTCGAACAGCGTGAGCTGGACGGTTTTTCGCGAGACTTTCACATCGGATCGCGGTTCCGTCTCCGTACGTCCCAACGCACCTCGCTGTCCGGATTTCTCCAGATCCCGCAGCACTTCTGCGGCGCGAGCAACCATTTCAGGGGGCGCTCCCGCCATGCGGGCCACCTGGATGCCGTAACTGCGGTCGGTACCGCCGGGCAGGATCTTGTGCAGCCAGATAATCCGGTCACCCTGCTCGCGCACCGTCACCCGGTAGTTGCGTACGGTGGGCGCCTGACTCGCCAGTTCGTTCAGATAGTGATAGTGTGTGGCGAACAGCGTCTTGCAGCCCACGGCGTTCAGATACTCGGCAACAGACCAGGCGATCGCCAGACCGTCGTAGGTGCTGGTGCCGCGCCCGATTTCGTCCAGAATCACCAGGCTGCGTTCGGTGGCATGATTGAGGATCTCCGCGGTCTCGGTCATCTCCACCATGAACGTCGATTGACCGGTGGCCAACTCGTCATGAGCGCCGACGCGCGTGAAGATGCGGTCCACCAACGGGATGTCCGCGCGCGTGGCGGGTACGAAGCTGCCGATGTGCGCCATCAACACGATCAGCGCAGTCTGACGCAGGTAGGTACTCTTGCCGGCCATGTTGGGGCCGGTCAGGATGATCATGCGCTGCGACTCATCCAGCACCACGTCATTGGGTACGAACGGTGTGGAACTCAGCCGTTCGATGACGGGATGGCGGCCTGCGTCGATCCGCAGCGCATACCCTTCATGCACCTTGGGTCGCACCCATCCATAACGTGCAGCGCACTCCGCGAAAGCGCAGATTACGTCGACCTCGGCTAACGCGCGTGCGGCGGCTGTGATCGGATCGGCGTATGTGGTCAACTGCGAACGCAACTGTTGGAACAGGTCCTGCTCCAACACCGCCGCGCGCTCCTCCGCGCCGGAGATCCGCGCCTCCATCTCTTTCAGTTCCGGAGTGATATAGCGCTCCGCGTTCGCTGTGGTCTGTTTGCGGATGTAATGATCCGGCACCCGACTCAGGTGTGTCTTGGTGACCTCCAGGTAGTAGCCGAATACGGCGTTGTACCCGACTTTGAGTGAGGGAATGCCGGTGGCCTCCCGCTGTTCGGCCTCGAGCGCGGCTATCCATTGGCGCCCCTCGCGCTGGGCGCGTCGAATCTCGTCCAATTCGGGATGGTAGCCATCGCGGATGATCCCCGGGTCGCGAATGGTGGCGGGTGGTTCATCCGCCAAAGCGCGCGACAGCAGCGCCTCGGGTTCCGGGGTGATCTGGAGCGCAGCGCACAGACGGGCGATCGGTCCGTTCCCGAAGGCTGTCAGCTCTTGGACGAACTGAGGCAACTCGCGCAGCGAGTCCCGCAATGCGGCCAGATCGCGCGGTGTGGCGACACCCGTTGCCACCCGGCTGAACAGCCGCTCGATGTCCCCCAGGCGCGACAGCCGCTGACGCGCCGCATCGCGTGCGATGGCGTCTCCCAGCGCCTGGGCAACCCCGTCCAGCCGTTCATCGATCGCGTCGACCTCCTGAAGCGGCTCCAGCAACCGGCGACGGAGCAGCCGGGCGCCCATCGGCGAGCGGGTCAGGTCCAGTACGTCCGCCAGCGTGCCCCGCCGCGAGCCATCGCTCAGCGATCGGGTCAACTCGAGGTTGCGCCGGGCGGTGTTGTCGAGATTCATAAACCGGTCCACCGAGTAGGTGGACAGCGTGCGGATATGATCCAGCGCCGTGACATGGCTGCGGCGCAGATAACGCAGTACCGTTGCGGCCGCATCCAGTCCGGCGCTGAACTCCTCACAGCCGTACCCCCGCAGCGAAGCCACGCCGAAGTGCGTCAGCAGATCCTGGCGGCTGGTCGCACCACGGGGCAGTTCGTCGCGCGGGATCGGGGTGATGGTCGCGCTGGTCGCCTCTTCCAGCGCACGCAGCAGCTCTTCCGCGTCATCGGGAACCAGGCATTCGGCCGGGCTGAGACGCTGAATCTCCTGAACCAGCCTGAGCAGAGATGTCTGACCGGGGATCTCCGTGGTGAGAAACTCACCGGTGGTGACATCCACTACACCCAATCCGGCCAGATCGGTACCGGCAATGGCCGCCACCAGGTAGTTGTTGGCGGAGCTGTCCAGCATGGAGTCTTCCAGCACGGTGCCGGGGGTCAGTACGCGGGTCACGCGCCGCTTCACCAGCCCCTTCGCCTGTCGCGGATCCTCCACCTGATCGCACAACGCCACCTTGAAGCCCTTAGCCAGCAGCCTTGCGGCATAGCGCTCGATGGCATGGAACGGCACGCCGGCCATCGGAATGCGGCCGTTCGGTCCATCCTCACGCCCGGTGAGGGTGATCTCCAGTTCGCAGGCGGCGGTCTCCGCGTCTTCTCCATACAGTTCGAAGAAGTCACCCACGCGCATGAAAAGCAATACTCCCGGATTCTCTTCACGGGTTCGGAAATACTGCTGAAGCATGGGTGTATGGGCTTTGAACACGCGTCATCCCCCCTCCGGTGTGGTCCTATACCAGTTTACATAAGCCTTCCGGATCACCGCCGATGATGGCGTTGTCGACTCCTGGCGAGGCCGCGCATGGGGTGTTGATTCGGAACGACAGCAGTACGGATTCGTTAATCTGGATCGAGCGCCTGTGTGCGGGAGGGGCGTCGTCTGGCACACTAATTGATTTCAAATATGCGGCAGGTCAGAGCGCACCATTGATGTACAACGGCATTAAATCGATGTGCCGTGGCTTACAGGAAAATCCGGCCAAAATGTTGGCAAATCGCCGGTTCTTCAAGGCCGTGACCCTTGACAAACGGTGCGTTCCCTGTTCCATAGTATAGGTGAGGTCAGAAGGACGTCACTCACGGATCGGGATGTCCAGGGTGCCCAGTGGTCACCAGTCCGGTCTGGCCCATCCGTCCTTACCAACATCAAGGATAGAGGAGGCTACACACATGTCACGCACAATGCGTCTCTCGATCCGCGCGTTCACGCTGGTCGAAATCATGATCGTCGTGCTGGTGATCGGCATCCTGCTGGCGATCGCGATCCCCAACTTCAACAAGGCCCGCGAGAATTCGCAGACCAAAGCCTGTATCGCCAACCTGAAGCAGATCGCTTCGGCCAAGGAGCAGTGGGCGATCGACAACAAGAAGGGCGCTACCGATACTCCCACCGCGGATGACCTTTACGGCAGTGGTAAGTACATTCAGAACACTCCGCAGTGTCCAACCAGTGGAACCTATACGATTGGGAACATGAGCACCGCGCCCACCTGTTCGGCCGCCGGGCACTCGCTCGCTACGCCCTAGCGCAGTACCATTTACGATCTTTGTACTTTGTGCAGAGCGGCCTGATTTCAGGCCGCTCTCATCGCCTTCAATCTGAACACGGAGGCACGCCGATGAACGGCAGAGGGTTTACGGTCGCTGAATTGATGCTGACCGTCGGTCTGCTGGGCGTGCTGGTGTTGGCTTACGCGGCCCTGATGCCGGCAGGAATCCGCACCGGCGCTCATGCCAGCCGGCGGCAAGTCGCCACCGAGATCGCGCAGAGCGTGCTGGAACGCACCCGGCTGGCCGGGTACAACAACATGACGTACGAGGGACTACGGCAATACGGTCTGATCGCCGATGTTCCGCAAACATCTCCCTTCACCCTGTCCACCGCCGGTCCTGCCACGCTTAACCCTTCGTTAGTGCTTCCTCAGGGGTCGGGAACCATCCAAGTCGAGGATGTCAGTTTCGATGTTCGCCGTGTCACCGTGACCATCCGCTGGCGGGACCCGAACAGCCCGGCGCGGTCGGTGGTGATGGCGACGTTGGTGACGAACGAATGAACGCCGTACGCTCTCTACATATCCGACGCAGACGGCTGGGGTTGACCATGGTGGAGCTGCTGATCGCCGTGGGGATCACCATCGGGATCGCGTTTGGCGCTATGACTCTGTTCAGCAGCGCCTCGCAGTTGCTGGTGCGCGGTTCCACCGATGTGGACAACGACACCGCACTGGCGCTGGCGATGGCGCGCATCTCCACAGAGATCCGATCCGCGATCCTGATTCAGGTCAACGACACGGGCACAACGCTCACCTATTGGGTGCCGGTGCTGGATTCGAACGGTGTGCCGGTGATCCCGATGCAGATGTCGCCTACCGCACGCAGTTTTCAGGTGAGCAATGGACGGTTGATCTGGTCACAGCGACCGAACACACCGCTGCTGACCGGGCTGGTATCGACCGATCCTGAGACGGGACAGACCGTGAGGCCTTTTGTGAATCCATTTGGTGACGCCGCGATGCGCTGTGTGGACGTCAACCTGGTGATGCGGGTGGTTCCTGCCGTGGGCCCGGCGCGGGTTGCCCGGCTGCATGGCTCGTACATGCCCAGAAACCAGGCGGACTGAGAGGAGGCTGCGCCATGCGCCACAGGGGATCCTCATTGATCGTCGTCCTGATCTTTCTGTTTCTGCTGTTCTCCTTGGGGGTTGTGCTGGTCAACTATTCCACAACGAGTTTGCGGCGCGTGTATCGGCATGAACAGGAGCTGCAGGCGCTGTTCGCCGCAGAGGGCGGACTGCGTATCCAGCGGCTGGCGCTATGGAGACCGTTCCGCATCAGCCAGGATTTGGGGGCCGTCGATCAGGCTTTCAGCGGCGCCAGCGAGAGTTCGCCCGCCAATCCGCTCACCGATGCGGTGTCACCCAAGGTGCGCTATGCGTCCGGGGTGATTTCGTATCAAAGTACCGATCAGTTCATGCGGCGTATTACCATTCGTTCGGTCGGGTGGGTGGATCTGAACGACAACCAGGTGCTCGATGCCGGCGAGATCCGGGTGGTGCTCGATGATACGTTGGACATGGGGCTGCCACGCTCCCGTGTATTCGATTACGCCTATTTTGCCAACAACTACGGCTGGTTTTACGGGTTGACAGACACCACACTGGTGGTTGCCGGGGATGTGCGCGCCAACGGAGACATGGAGATCCGGCCATCGGGAACCGGATCGGGTGGACGGTTCAACGGCAGCCTGGTGGCGGCCGCGAACAACAAGCTGGATCCGCCCGCAAGCGGCACCGTGACGGGTGTGGCGAGTTTTGCCACGACTTCATCATATGTAACCACAACCAACTCCGAACCGCGATGGCGTCCCGGATACACCAGCAAAGTGTTCGGGACCAAGGGCGCCGAAACATGGGAAGCTTGGCGTGATGTGATCTACGATGCGGACGCCGCGTTGATCAACGGTCGGATCACCGGTGCGACACTGTATGACACCTATGGCACGCGGAAGCGGGACAACACGATGCTGGATCCGCGCCCGTCGCGCGAAGAGTTGATGCCGGATCTGTCTGACATATCCTACTACGAGCAGCTGTCGCGTGCTTACGTGGATAACAAGACGACCTGGAAAGACGGCACGCCCAACCCGAACAGCGCTCTGCCGGCGTACATCGATGTGTGGAACTCAACTACCAACGGCTGGGATCGTTTGACCAGCGCCGGGGTGGCCAACAGCTCACTGGTGCTGATCGGTACAGACACCAAACCGATCCGGGTGCACGGCCCGGTCACCGTCAAAGGCGATGTGATCATCAAAGGCGTGGTCGAAGGGCAGGGCACGATCTACACGGAGCGAAACGTACATATCGTGGGCGACATCATCTACAAGAACCCCCCGGACTTCCGCCAAAACAGCCCGGTGTCACTCGATGCGACCAATGAGAACCGCACCATTCTGGGTTTGGCCGCCCGAGGCAGCATCATCATGGGAAGCACCAAAGAGATGCTTTCCAAAGCGGGGCAGTATATGAAGCCGCCCTTCACCAAACGGCGGAAGAACTACGACGGCACGTGGATCCCGGCGTATGACGGCACACAAACCGATTCCTGGGGATTTAAACGGTATCAGACGATCTACAAGCCACCGGGATTTACCGGGACCACGGACGACTATATCGATTCACTGATGGCGATCTATGACAGCAAAGGGAACGTCACTGACTTGGAGCGCCCGGCGCAGATCGATGCGATCCTGTACACGAACAATCTGATCGGCGGCTATGTGGGCCGGAAGAGCGGCTCCACCACCGTGTTCACCGTGAACGGCACGTATATCTGTAAAGATGAGGCGACTGTACCCGTCTCAGGGACACGCACCCGGTTCATATGGGACATGCGGATCCGGGATCGCGGACCCAACCGTCCGCCGATCATCGACTTGGATTTGCCACGGGCGCCGTCTCTTCAAAAGCAGCCATGGCGCGTGCAGTATACGGGTACCGGATCATGACGGGTTATCGCCATTTGTTCACATCCGCCGCGTTGTGCATGTTGCTCGCTGCCTCCGGCCTGGCGTTGATCCCCGAGCCGCGCGACAGTGTGGAGCGCAGCGAGGCGATGCGTCTGTACCAAGAGCGCGCCAGTCAACCCGACGACGAACGGATACCACCGGCGCCTCCGGCCAATCGGGCCGGCGGCGCCACGACAGCACGTGATGCGCTGGCGCAGGTGAACAACGCCGCACGCGGTGACCAGCAGCGCGCCGAAGCGGCGCTGATCACCGCCACGCGGCAAATGAAACCGCAGCCGGTCTGGCGCCGTTGGTTGACTCCGGTGCTGGGCTTTCTGGTGATTGCCGCACTGGCAGCAGGAGCTGTTTGGGCGTTCTGGCGACGTCAGACACAACTGACTCGCGCCATGTTGAGCGAACGTTTGGAGCAGGGGAGACGCGAGGCGCAGTCTCTGAAGGCCGCCAGGCGCAACCCGCCGGAGCGCTAGTGGCGCTTCGGTTTTGGGTATGGCGTCATTACGCCCTCACACCGTACAATGTCACCGGGACGCGGTCGCCTGATCCGCGTCAGACGGGAGTGATGGCGCGATGAGAATACCGGCGACAGTCGGCGTGGACATCGGCAGCGCACTCATCAAAGTCGCCTGTCTGGAGGCGTTGCGAGGCGGGTGGAGGCTTGTCGGTATCGGTCGGTGTCCCACCCCCCCGGACAGCGTACGCGATGGGGTTGTCATCAACATCGATGAGGTTTCCCGGGCGTTGCGTCAGCTGCTGCAACGCGAGGGGCTTCGTCTCTCCGCGGGGGTTGCCGCTGTGGCAGCACCCCAAATGGTTGTGCGTCAAATCACGGTTCCCCGAATGCCCGAGGCTACCCTTCGCCGCTCGATGCCCCTGGAGTGCGGCAAATACGTGTCTCTGCCCGTAGATGAGGTCGTGCTCGGTTGGGAGGAGATAACCAACCCGGATCGGACCATCCCGGAAGATCAGACCAACATGGAGCTCATCCTTACCGCTGCGCCGAAAGATCTGGTGAACTCTCACGCTCAGACGCTGCGCAACGCGGGTTTGGACCCTCTGGCTGTCGATACGCAGCCGTTCGCACTGCATCGCGCCTTGTTTGAACTGACTGACGTGGACCGGAGCGATGATGAGCCGCGGGCCATCCTGGATATAGGCCGCTGCCTATCCACCTTGATGATTTACTGCACGGGAGCGCCCATTGTGGTGCGCACCGTGAATATCGCCCAAGAGTCATTCGAGGCCGCGGCTATCGGTGTTTTGGGTAAGGATCCCGCGGCGCTGGACCGATTCCTGAAATCGGCTGATCTGGGAACGCTGTTGCAACGCCGAAGTTCCGGCGAGGCATTGTCACCGCTGCAGCCGGACGAGGCGGACACTGCCGGTCTGACCGAAACGGATGAGCAGCTGGCGGTGCGTGCGTTGCACGCGTACCGCCAAGGGATCGATGAACTGTTGCGGGAGGTGAGGCGATCACTGCAGTTCTATCAGTCCCAGCTTCCTGACGGCTCAGGTCCGCAGGTGACCACATTGTGGATCGCTGGTGGAGGCTGCAGTCTGCCCGGTTTCGACGCATACGCCGGGGCGCGGCTGGGCATCGAAGTTCAACGGGCGCGTGTTCTAGATCAATCGGCGCTGGACTCCGGCGGATTGGGCGCTGTGGATAGAGAACAATACAACTCTCTGGTCGGAGTCGCCCTGGGATGCGCCATGCACACCACTGTCAGCGCATCACGCGCCGGCGGGAGCGCCTGACATGCCGCTTGTCAACCTGATCGCCGAAGAGCGCCGCAGACGGGTCCAGCAGGAGCGCGTCAAACGGGTGTTGTTTGTGGTGCTGCTGATCGAGATGGCCGCCGTGGTCCTAGCGATCACCTCGGTGCTGATTGCGAATGTGGTGCTTCAGGGGGATATCGCAGCGGGCCAGGCGCAAATACGGGAGTTGGAGCCGCGGCTTCAGGAGGTCAAACAGGCCGAACGCCAACTGGCGCAACTGGCGCCGCGTCTGGACACGTTGAAAACCGCTCGGGAGCGCACGTTGCGCTGGGTGGGGCTCTTGGGCGCAGTCGCCCGCGCCACTCCCGATGAACTCTGGCTGACCGGCCTGCAGGCGGAAGCGCCGGACAAGGATGGCAACCAGCGATTGGTCATTACTGGGACTGCGTCGGAGCAGCGTGTGATCGGTGATTTCATGCTGGCGCTGAACCCACGCTTTCAAAAGGTCGATCTGCAGTACACCCAGAAGCGCATGGTGCGCGACAAGGACGCGGTGGACTTTGAACTGTACGCCCAGATCGAGCCGACCAAGAAACCTGAGGCGCCGAAATGAAGCGGCTTGCCGGTCTGTTCAATCCCCGGATGGAGCAGCGCGTGTTGGCGTTGCTTGTTGCCCTGATTGCATTGGGCGGCGCGGGGATTCTGTATGCGCAGATCATGCATCGAAACGCACTGATGGAACGGATGACCGAGATCGACAAGAAACTGGAGAGCTACCGCAGTGCGTCGGTGCAGTTGAAACACGCGCAGGACGAACTGCGTAACGCCCAAGACGAATTGCGTTTCTTGGAAAAATCGGTCAGTGAAAAGGCGTTTGTGCCCACGTTGCTAAAGCAGCTGGAAGACGCCGCCCGCAGGCACCAGTTGACGGTACAGTCCGTACGGCTCCAAACGCCGCCTGCACAGACCACGGCCGCACAATCCACCGAGGGAGATAAGACAGAGCAGAAGGAGTACGACGAACAGCCGATCGAGATATCGGTCAGTGGGCGGTACACGAACATCATGCAATTTCTGGACGGACTCAGCCGGTTTCCCAAGATCGTGGCCGTGGACCGCGTGCAGCTGCGTCCCAAGCCGCGTGATTACCGATATGACCCTGTTCAGTTGGATTTCACCATCAGTGTCACGGCGTTCATTTTCCGTAACCAGGGAGGCTCCCGGTGAACGGCGACCCGAAACAACAGAAACAGGTGCTTATTCTTTTGCTGCTGTTCGTTGCTTTGGGCGCGGTTGTCTACTTCAATATGTTCGCCGGTTCAGGTGGCCCGGAACCGGGAGTGAAGCCGATTGCTCAGGTCGGCGCGACTCAGGATACCAATACGCCCGATGGACGGGTGATCACTCAAACAGGGCGCGGCCGGCGTGACCCGTTTCAGCCGCCAATGGCGTATGATGAGGTGGAACGCGAACGGCCTGTCGAGCCTCCGATCAGCCGCCCAAACCGGCCTGGACCCCGCAAGCATGTGTCGGTGAATAACATCGCACCGGCGCCCGGGTTGCCGGTATTGCCCCCGGCAACTGTGGTTCAGGCTGAGCCGTCCGAACCGCCTGCACTGCGTATTACGGGGGTGGTGCTGGGAGATCGTCCTCTGGCAATCGTTGCCTCGCCGGAAGGGGACAATCTGGTGGAGAAGGGACAGACGCTGGCCGGCGGATATCGGCTGGCCGAAATCCATGCCGATCGTGTTGTTGTGGTACGTGGAGGCCGGCGCTACGCCATACCTGTAGGAGGTCCTGACACCGATGACCGTTAACGTGACTATGTGGCGCGTCGGTTGCCTGATGACTTTGCTTATGCTGACGCACGGCGCCCGAGCCGTCGAACCCAGTTTGGCGGTTCGTTTCCAGCAGCGGCCGGGTGCGTTTGTTGTGGAGGTGACGGGCAATGCGGTGATCCGCCCGGATCTGCGCACGTATGGCAAGAACGGTTCTTTGGTCGTGGACATCCCCGGCACTCCACGGAGCGGAGCGCAGCGGATCTCCGTTCGTAAACACGGCGTTCAATGGGCCTGGATGGGGTGGTATCAGGCCAAACCGCCGATTACGCGTTTGCGCGTCCTGCTGTCCGAGCCGACCCCGAAGGCGTATCGCCTGTCCGCTGATCAGCGGGTCTTGCGCATAGCCGTGGGACGTGACAGCGCTGTGCTGGCAGAGCAATGGGATCTTGAAATCGCACGCGATACCGCGGCGATGGCTTCTGTCGCCCCGTTGTCAAAATCGGGAGCCGCGTCGGACACAGACAAACCTGTTTTGAATCCTGTGGAGCCGCAGTCGGGAACGGCTCCGTCCTCCGTCGCGCCGGACAACACAGGCGCGAATGCTGACGTGCCGACAGAGCGAGCCAGGCCGGCGCCGATGGAACGATCGCCGCGGGTCCAGACAGGTTCTGCAATCCGCGAGGACAGTCCGCGTAAAGTCAATCCAGCTCCAGCGGTGTCTGACGAACCACCCGGAAATCCGGGCAACGTGGTGTCCGCCACGTCGCTCGGCTCCGCCAGCTGGATCCGTGGCAATCGGGTTTCGGTGAATCTGGCGAATACCGAGCTGTCCAGCGTGTTACGGGCCTTGGCGATGCAATCCGGTATGAACATCGTGGCTGCTCCGGAGGTGAAGGGACAGATCACCATCAATGTCAACAATGTCACCGTGGAAGAGGCGCTGGATCTGGTGGCCCATATATCCGGTTTCCAGGTGCAGCGTTTTGGGCAGACCTGGGTGGTGGGCGGCCCGGAGACGATGGCGCGCCTGCTGAGCAGCACCACGCCGCAGCCCGGATCGATCATGGAGACCCATTCGGTTGGGGCGGCAGACACCACCCAGTTGGAGCAGGTCATCAAGAAAATGGTCCCGGCGGTGGGCATCTCCTGGACGCAGCCCGTCGAGGGAAAAGGCTCGGTGGCCGTACTTATGGGTACGCCTGAAGACGTCAACAAGGCCAAATCTCTGTTGACGCAGCTGTCAGCAGGTGCGACCATCGCAACACCTGCCGAAAAGGTTGTAGATACCTACCGCGTAAAACACGCCAAAGTGTCGGACCTGGTGAACTTGTGCAAGTCGCTGTTCCCCTCTGTGACGGTGATGGCGGGACCGGAGGCCGGATTCAACAAGCAGGCTCCCGCGGCGATACAGATCAGCAAGGTTGGCGGGGAATCAACGCTGGAATCTGGCGGCGAGGAGACGAAAACTGCCGGCGACGCGGCTCAGGTGTTGGTTCTGACCGGTGAGCAAACCGAAATTGACCGGGTGAAGACGTTCCTGTCACATGTGGACATCGGTTCGCCCCAGGTGTTGATCGAGGCGCGCGTGCTGGACGTCAACACCAACTGGGAACGCACGTTGGGACTGGGGATCGATTTCACCAATGCTGTACTCAACAGCACATTCGATGTGGCCAATGGCGTATTCCGAATAGGCCGCGTGGTGACCGATGCGACGACTCGGACCAACACAAGCGGCAACTCCAGCGGGAGTGCCGTGAAAGTGGAAGTAAAAGACGGTGTACCCACCACTAACAGCACCGTCGACACCAGTTCGACATCTAGCAGTTCGACAACCCGAAACCGGACAGACACGTTGATGCCCATGGGCATCGAGGGGCGCTTGAAGGCGCTGATCGACAACAACGATGCCCGATTGCTGGCCAAGCCGTCCATTCTGGTCTTGGAAAATCGTCCGGCGCGTATCTTCATTGGCGATGAAGTGAAATATGTGATCAGCATTCAACAGACACCCCAGGGTGCGAATGTGCAGACAGAGACCGCACAGGTGGGCATCCAGTTGAATGTGATCGCCCGGATCAACAACAACGGTGAGATTACGCTCAGCATCCATCCCGAGGTCAGCACCATTCGCGAGTGGATCACCATCGCCGCCACCGGTCTGGCATTACCGAACATCTCACGTCGGTTCGCCGACAGCACCATCCGCATGAAGAGCGGCGACACGGTGGTTATCGGCGGACTGATCAGCGATCAGGATGTGAAGCGGGTGTCCAAAGTCCCATTGCTCGGAGACCTTCCTGTCTTCGGGTATCTTTTCAAACAGGACGCGAAACAGCGCAGGAACTCCGAGGTTGTGGTGTTTCTGAAAGCAACCGTACTCTCCGACTAGCAGGTTTACATGGCGATACCGAAAGCACCTGGCACAAAACCCGGGATGATCTTTGTCACAGCAGGGCTGATTGACGAAGAACAGCTCGACATGGCAATCAACAAGCAGAAACAGATGCCCGGACAGACCGATCTGGGCAAGTTGCTGGTTGACATGGGGCTGATCTCGGACCGGCAGCGTGTGCAATGCCAGGCGGATATGTGGGGTATCCCCTATCTGGATCTGAGCAAAGCGCCGCCCGATGCGGAGATCGCCCGGCTGCTCTCGCAAAGTGTGGCGAGGCAGTACAAAGCGATCCCGGTTGCGCTGGAAGGTCGACGGATCACGGTGGCCATGGTCAACCCGTTGGATATCTACGCCACCGATGAGATCCGACTGATTACCGGCAAGGATGTGGAACCGGTTTTCGCCACCGAGGAAGACATCCTGAACGCCATCAGTGCGACGTACCGTGACGAGGTGCAGATGAGCGATGTGCTGACGGCGGTTGTGGCCGATCTGGGCGACGCCACCGTCAGTGTGGAGGATGTGCTCAAGCCGGAAGAAGAAGAAGGCCTCAGTCTGGAGCAACTGCGGGAGATGGGCGAAGTGGCGCCCGTCGTCCGGTTGTCCAACATGATGATCGCCGATGCCATACGCGAAAAGGCATCGGACATTCACGTGGAGCCGGGTAAGGATGCGGTCAAGGTGCGCTACCGGATAGACGGCGTGCTGCGCGACATGATGGCGGTGCCCAAACAGGTTCAGGCCTCTTTGACCAGCCGGTTGAAGATCATGGCCAGCATGGATATCGCCGAAAAGCGGGTGCCGCAGGATGGCCGCATCAGTATTTCGGTGGACGGGCGGCACTACGATCTGCGGGTAAATACTTTGCCCTCTATCTATGGCGAAAAGATCGTACTGCGGATCCTGGATCGAGCCGCGATCAGCGTGGATTTTCACAAACTGGGAATGCTGCAATACACGCTGGACCTTTTTGAGCAGATCATCAGTCGCCCGTATGGCATTATTCTGGTGACGGGGCCCACCGGTTCGGGTAAGTCCACGACGCTCTATTCCGTGTTGTCCCGGTTGAACACCGGCGACCGTAACATTCTGACGATCGAAGATCCGGTGGAGTACGAACTCACCGGATTGACCCAAGTAAACGTGAACCTGCGCGCGGAGATGACATTTGCCGCGGGATTGCGCGCGATGATGCGCCAGGATCCGGACATCATCATGGTGGGGGAGATCCGCGACAGAGTCACGGCGACCATCGCGGTAGAGGCCGCATTGACAGGACACCTGGTTCTATCGACATTGCACACCAACGACGCGCCGGGGGCGGTGGCGCGTCTGATCGAAATGGGGGTGGAGCCGTTCCTGATTGCATCCTCGCTGATCGGCGTCATGGCCCAACGTCTGGTCCGCACCATCTGCCCCAAATGCAAAGTCCAGTATGAGCCGGACCGGGAGGCGCTGTATCGAGTCGGGTTTACCCGGGAGATGCTGGAAGGGCAGAACGGAGACGCGCCGCCTGTGTTCTATCGCGGCGAAGGGTGTGACTTCTGCAAACGCAGCGGATACAAAGGCCGCGTCGGTATCTATGAACTGATGCCGGTTCCGGAAGAGATGCGTGAAATGATACTGCGCCGCGAGCCCACCGACGCTATCCGGGCGACCGCGGTCAAGGCCGGTATGTATACTCTCAAACATGACATGATGCAAAAGATCCTGCTGGGCATCACTACGCTGGAGGAGTCGATCCGGGTGATCTACTCGGGATGAGAACCGCCCGCACGGGAACATTACCGTTACACCGAATGGGAGTCCGTCGCCATGTCTGATTTCGATCTGCTCGAACCGCTGTTCGACGAACCGGTTCCGTCGCGTAAGGCGACCCCTCAAAAGGGGCTGTCCGGCGATGACCTGTCGACAGTATCCGGGCTGACGTCCCACCACATCGATATGGCTTCGGTTCCTTTCAACCTCGATGACTTGGACATTCATCAACTGCTTGGGCTTGTCCGCCAGTTTGGCGCGAGCGATATGCATCTGACTGCCGACTTGCCTCCGGTAATGCGTATCGATGGCGAGTTACATACCTTGCCATGCGATCTTTTGGACAGCAATCAGATCCAGCGGCTGGTTTACGAGGTGCTGACAGACGAGCAGATCTCTCAGTTCGAGCGTAAGAAGGAGTTGGACTTTTCGTTTGGAACGGCCGAACTGGGGCGCTTTCGGTTCAACCTCTACAAACAGCGCGGCGCTATCGGTGCGGCCATCCGGGCCATACCGGCCAAGATCCCCACGTTCGAACAGTTGAACCTGCCTCCCGTGCTCAAAGAGCTGACCCGGCTTCAGAGCGGTCTGGTGCTGGTCACCGGTCCCACCGGTTCGGGCAAGTCCACCACGATAGCGGTGATGATCGACACGATCAACTCACTCTATTACAAGCACATCATGACGATCGAGGATCCGATCGAGTATGTGCATAAGCATAAACGCGCCATGGTGAACCAGCGGGAGATCGGCAGCGACAGCGACAGCTTTCACGACTCCATTCGGGCGGTACTGCGGGAAGATCCCGATGTGATCCTGCTGGGGGAGATGCGCGATCTGGAGACCATCCAGGCGGCGCTGACGCTGGCCGAAACCGGCCACCTGGTGTTTGGTACGCTTCACACACGCAGCGCCGCACAAACGGTGGACCGGATTATCGATGTGTTCTCGCCCGAGCAGCAGGAACAGATCCGGGTGCTGCTGGCCAACACGTTGCAGGCGATCATCACCCAGCAGCTGATGCCGGCCGTGGGGGGCGGCCGGGTGGGGGCGCTCGAAATCCTGCTGGTGACATCCGCCACGCGTAACTTGATCCGGGAAGGCAAGACGCATCAGATCCCGACGGTCATCGAAACGGGCGGGAACCTCGGCATGCAATCCATGGATAAGGCGCTGGTCGAGCTTGTCCGCCAGGGACGGATCACACTGGATATGGCCATGGAACGGGCGGCAGACAGGGACAATATTGTGCGTATCATGACCGCCATCTGACAGGAGCTGATATCCCGTGGCCAAGTATCCCTATCAGGCCGTTGACGGAAACGGACGCAACGTGCGCGGTGTGATCGAGGCGGAGACCCGCCTGGAGGCGCTGCAGGCGCTTCAGCAACAGCGCCTGTATGTGGTGAATCTGGGCGCGGCGCGTACCGGATCGTCATTGTTTTCGGTTGGCGGTGGAGGCGGGCGCATACGTCACGAGGATGTGCTGGCGTTTACGTGGCAATTCGCCACGATGGTGGGTGCAGGTATTCCCTTGCTGAAGTGCCTGGACATCCTGAAAGGTCAAGCCAAAAATCAACGGTTCAAGGAAGCCATCGGCGCGATCAATCAGGATGTGCAAAATGGAGCCACGCTGGCCGACTCGCTCGCACGCCACCCGGCCATCTTCAACCGATTGTACGTGAACATGGTGCGGGCGGCTGAAGTGGGCGGATTGCTCGATCAGGTGCTGATCCGGATCGCGCAGTTCCTGGAAAACGATATGGAGATCCGGCAGAAGATCAAATCGGCCATGATGTATCCCATCCTGGTGCTCTGCTTTGCGGTGATCATGATGGCGGCGATGTTCAATGTTGTGCTGCCCCAGTTCAAGAGCATCTTCACGGGCATGAACATCGAGATGCCGACATTGACGAAGATCATCTTCGCGGTCAGTGATCTTTCGGCGCAGTATTGGTATGTCCCGCCGGCCATTGTCATTGGGGTGGTGTTTACGCTGCGTGCGTTGGTGCGCACACCCAGCGGTCGCGTGCAGTATGACGCGATCAAACTCCGTGTTCCCATTGTGGGTGAGCTGGTGCTCAAGATGGCTGTCTCCCGTTTTTCCAGAACGCTGGGTGTATTGGTGGCGAGCGGAGTGCCCTTGGTGCGCTGTCTTGAAATCGTCGGTGAGACATCGGGGAATGCGATCATCGCCAATGCCTTGGACAAGGTTCGCGCCGGTGTGCTGGACGGGCAGCGGTTATCCATGCCGATGGCCGCCACCGGATTGTTTCCCAGCATGGTCGTGCATATGGTGGATGTCGGCGAAGAGAGCGGACAGCTCAGCGAAATGCTTGTCAAGGTGTCTGATTTCTTCGACAAAGAGGTCGACGCAGCAGTGAAAGGTCTGACCTCGATGATCGAGCCGGCGCTGATCATTCTGATGGGTGTGCTGGTCGGTATCATCGCGGTATCGATTATGGGGCCCATCTTCACATTGGCGGGCAGCATCAACTGATTGTGCTCGCCGATGGTATGGTCATCGGATCGACAGGCTGTCAGGATGCATCTGTTTTGAGTCTGCCGGGTGACCAAAAGCTGACATTCTGTCAGCGCATCGCTTTCGATTGCATGTTAGTATAATGACTGGATGAGTTCAGAGAGGCGAAGGGAGGTCAACAATGGACGACGCACATTATATGCCTGAAGAGCCGAAGTCACCGCCGCCGAGTACTCGGCCCAGCGCGCGCGAACGCATACTGCGGGCG
Source organism: uncultured bacterium (assembly GCA_964650005.1). Lineage (GTDB taxonomy): Bacteria > Armatimonadota > HRBIN16 > HRBIN16 > HRBIN16 > CAZHSN01. The sequence goes on from CAZYPZ010000023.1 coordinate 40,125, forward strand.
GCTGAAGCCTTATTTGCCGAGCGTGGATTCGATCAGTCATCTGTCGGCGAAATCGCCTATCGCGCCGGCGTAAACCGTGCGCTGTTGTACTACTATTTTCGTCAAAAGGACGATATCTACCGGCAGATCATGATCGAGGGAATGAGCCTGTTGAGGCAGGTCACCAGCAATGTGCTGGAGCCGGGAATGACTGTGCGCGAGGCGGTGGGGGCGTTCATCGACGCGTATCTGGATATGGCAAAAACACACCCCGGGCTGGTGCGGATTGTTTACAGAGAGATCGTAGGCGCCCAACATCAGGACAGCGAGTCCCGTGCATTTGTCGACGAGTTTGTCGGCACCATCTGGATGTTGCGCGCGGTGCTGGAGCGCGGTATTCAGGCGGGCGAGCTGGCGCCACATGACCCGATCAAGGGGGTCATCAGCCTGTTCGGATTGACCAATGTGTTCATAACCGTCGATTATCTCGACGGCGCGAGCTTCTCCCGAGAAGAGGTACGCGACCACATCCTGCGTGTGTTTTTCGAGGGACTGGGAACGGCCAGGGACGGAGCCGGTTCATGAAACCGGATTACACCCAGTTCGTACGCGTGCTGCAGCGAACCCGGCGTCCTGATCACCTGCCTCTTTATGAGCACATCGCCAGTCCCGGGTTCATCGCGCGGGCCACTCAGTCGGATTTCGATCGGCGGCCGCAAGACGAGACCTATTGGCGCATCTATGTTCAGTTTTGGATGGACATGGGGTTCGATGTCGTTCCGCTGGAGGTTCCCTTGAACCTGCCTGCGCCGGCTGCGCAGGCGGGAGAAAGCTTCGAGAGCGAGGCGTTTGTGGTCATTCGCAGCGCTGACGACTTCGACACGTATCCCTGGCCCGAGGAAGACAACGCACTGGATTTCAGCGTATTCGAGCGCGTGGCGAACCTGTTGCCCGATGGCGCCAAACTGGTTGCCGGGGTGTGCATGGGCCCCTACGAACACGTCTCGCGCATGCTGGGAACGATCGGTTTGTCCTACTTGCTGGCGGATGATCCCGATCTGGTTCAAGCCATGTTTGACCGTATCGGTCGGTTGATTGTCTCGGTGGATAAACGCCTGGCGGCGATGGATGCGGTGTGCGCCGTGCGGCAGGGCGACGATCTGGGCTTCAAGACCGCCACGTTCCTGTCGCCGGCTCAGTTGCGGCGATATGTGTTTCCGATATACGCTCGGCAGGTGCAGGCGGCCCACGATCAGGGTAAACCCTTCGTACTGCATTCCTGTGGTCAACTCAGCGCGGTGTATGACGATCTGATCGACTTCTGCAAGATCGATGCCAAGCACTCGTTCGAAGACCAGATCATGCCGCCTTATGAGTTCAAACGGCTATACGGCGACCGGGTGACGGCGTTGGGTGGTCTGGATGTGGACACGATCTGCCGTTCGGATGAGGTCCATCTGAGGGCTTATACGCGCCGAATGATCGAAGCGTGCTTTGCCGATGGCTGGTGGGCGCTGGGCACCGGCAACTCGTTGACAGATTACATGCCGGTTGAAAACTATCGGATTGTGCTTGACGAAGCGCAACGCGTGCTGAACGGTTAAGCCTTCAACTGCCGGCGCGTGTGCGCCGGCAGACCGGGTCCCCCATACGCATCTCCGCGTGTATCAGGTACAGTTGGGCAGGAAACTCACTGTGAAAGGACACCACAGATGCATAGATGGATATCCGGACTGGTCATGACAGCTGCGGCTGTGTTTGGGGCGTTAGCACCGCTCGGGGCGCAACAGGCGGCCCTCAAACCGGTGTGGAAGCACACTATGACAAGCATCGACGGTAAATCGGTGCCGCTGAGCCGATATCGCGGTAAAGTGCTGCTGATCGTCAATACCGCCTCGCAGTGTGGACTGACACCCCAATATGCCGGTCTGCAGGCACTTTACAACAAGTACCGTAAGCAGGGTTTGGAGATCCTGGCGTTCCCAGCGAATGACTTTGGCGCCCAAGAGCCGGGAACCGATCAGCAGATCAAGGTGTTCTGCACCACCAAGTACAACGTGACCTTCCCGCTGTTCTCCAAGATATCGGTCAAAGGGGACACCATGCATCCGTTGTACCGGTATCTGACGGCTCAGCAGACGGCTCCGCGTCCGGCCGGCGAGATCGAGTGGAACTTTGCCAAGTTCCTGATCAGCCGTAAAGGAGAGGTCGTGGCCCGGTTCGCATCCCGGGAGGATCCGCAGTCACCGGAGATCGTCGCCGCCATCGAGCGGGAGTTGAAAGCGGCGAAATAGCAGCAGCGCTGCACCCTGCTACTGCGACAGGCTCACCGGCGGCGGGCCGTCAGCCAAAATATCCAGCAAGACAGGAGCGCCTTCGGTGGCGCTCCTGATTATCTATTGCAGACCGATTATCCCCGGTACATTGACGTCAACAGTGGCAGAATGCCCTGTGGTTTCATCGTAGTGGCAGGTCACGACATCACTATCGCGGTGCGTCCGGATGGTTCTCTGGCGGCATGGGGATGTGACGTCAACGGGTAGTCTCGACCGCCCGCCGGCTGGGGCTGCAGTGTATCCGAAGTCGCGCCGCATCCCGGTCATCAGGCGGATGCACCGCTCTCGGATAGGGTTCAGCCATGACAGGAGCACAGGGGCGAGTTTATCCTGTTCTGCATGACGCCCTACAACGTCCGCATCTAGTCGGGGAGGTATCTGCCTTTGAGGGTGCCGGATGTCCGGGGTGAACAACCGCTGGATCGGCGCTTCGTGAACCGATAAGCCGACGGCGACAACAGCACATTACGCTGTTTGGCAACCCGGATGTAGACCGCCAATTTGGCGCGATCAGAAACGGAATGCAACAGGGGCGCACGGTTGGCCGCCGTGCGCCCCCAGTGGGATGGATCGAGCCTAGTTACTTGGGCGCTTTGTTGATATCCACCTCGACCGATGACGCGGAACCGGTGACGGTCTTGATCTCCTGACGCGCCCGGATGATCCGGTTGCGGGTCAACGGGTGGGTGCGCAGGTTCGCGCTGACCAGGTCGGCGCTCTCCTTGTTGTCTTTCATATTCAGCAACTTATCGAAGAACTCGATCAGCCCTTCGGGGTTGTAGCCGGCAGCGTGTGTGTAACGGATCGATTTGGCGTCCGCCTCATATTCATCGTCCCGGCTGTATTTGAGCATCACCAGCTCGCTGGCGATCATCGCGATGTCCTGTGTGGACCCTTTGGTGAACGCGGCGATCAACGTGCCGACTGCCATCTGGCTGGACATCTGTTTCACACCGTGCCGGGCTACGACATGTCCCATCTCATGCGCCAGTACGCCGGCGAGCATGTCTTCGTTGCCCTTGGCCTCGGCCATCAGCCCCTCGAATACGTACACCGGACCTCCCGGCAGTGCGAACGCGTTGACATCCTTGGACTTGAGCAGTTTGAACGTGAATGGATAGTCCGGCGCCTTTTTACCCTCGGCCTTTTTCATGCCGGCTACCAACCGATTGCCGATCCGCTCGATCAGGCGCGCTTCATCGGTATCCGTAATCACTTTGTATTTCTTCTCGTACTCGGCCGCTACGTCCTTGCCAATCTGGATCTCTTCACTGGGGGAGATCATGCTGAAGTTTCGGCATCCCGTGGTGGTCAGCGTCAGTGCGGCCAGCAGAACACCTGCCGCGATGTATGCATATCGGTTCATGGTTTCCCTCCCTGGCGCGCCGGCGCTGCGCCGCTGTTCTGGTTGATCAGGCCATCGATGGTGTCGCGAAGCTGCTTCAGCACCCCGCTGCCCGTGCGCGTGGCTTCAGCGCCGACATCCCGCGCGGTTTCACTTAGAGCGCGTTTCGCGCCGTCGATGTCGCCGCGCTTCAGCATCTCGAGCGCTTTCGACGCCGCGTCGAGCGAGCCGGTGGAGGACTTACCCGTGTTCACCGGCTTGCCGGCGCGCAACGCCTGCACCTGTGCCTCCAATGTTTGGACGCGGGCGCTCAATGTGTCGATACGCGTCTGCATCGCCGATACGCGTTGCGCTGTGGACCAGGCGTACCATCCGAGCGCGAGAACCAGTATAAGCAGAAGCAGTCTACTCATGTCCTTCCCCATGTGCGAGCCGTTGAAAGGTGCGGCTGATGTGACACTCTGAGTGTACCTTGAGTCTCCAGACCGGACTGAGCCAGATCGGATGGGCGGACGCTAACCGAACGTGCATGCGTGATCGGGCATTCCAACGGTACTTGTAGGGCTCTGCGCCACGCAGGAAGTCAAACAACGCGCACCCCTCGGTGATCGCTACCCGGATGGCCTCACCGGTCAGCACGGTTCCCAGGCCGTACCGGCTTAACTGCGTATCGAATCCGCTGAGATAGTAGTGGGCGTCTCCGCCTGTATGGAACACATACAGCACGGCTTTGATCTCCTCTGAGACCCACAGCAGATGCAGCCGCAGCCATCCGGCCGTTAACGCGTGTGCAGCCCATTCACGATGAAAGTTGCGCACCTGGGGCGACGCGAAGCCGCCGGGCATCCAGCGCTGGCGCCAGCGGGTGTTATGCAGATGAAAAAGCGCCTCCATACCCGCTGGGAGTGACTCGTGCGTCGCCAATTCCAGCCGAACCGAACCGAAATCTCTTTCCAACAGACGTTTGCCGTATCCGATGTTGTACCGCAGTTTCTTACCTATCGAGGCGGTAAACGCCGTCCATTCGGCGGGCAACACCGTGAAGGGACAGACATCCTGATCTACGCTGATCATCCCGCCCGACCGGGCGGCGGTGGCGAGCGGCGAGTCGGCAAGAACCTGGTGCAAATCGAGCGAGTACCGCTCTGTCAGCGTAAGGAACGTGTCCGCTGCGTCTTTCGCGACGGCGGAATGCGCAATCCAGCCGGGCCGATCGGCCATTCCGGTGCTCATCCAGCGGAGGCAGGACCCGAACGGTGTGATCGCCCGGTACAGTGGAGCGATAGCACAGATCTCTCCATCCTGTTCGATCGAACACACCATGGCGCGGCGTCTGCCGCCGAAGTGTCGCCACCAGGTGGTGTTCCATTCCCATGTCTGAAATGGAGAAACTCCCGGCATCTGCTGGAGGCGTCTCCAGGACGCCTCCAGTGAGTCTGCCCAATCCTGACCGTGGAGTACCAGTTTCACGTCAGGCCGTTCTGAACGGTGGCGCCGTAACGCGCCTGCAGCATACCGGCCAGATCGGGTGTCACATCCGCAGAAAGAAGGATCCCGTCTGCACGATATTCCATCTCGTGTACGCGTCCCTGCTCATGACACTGGTTGAGAACAGCGCCGCTGTCGTAGGGCAGCAAGACTTCGACCCGTCGCAACATACCGTGCAACAGGTGTACAATCCGATCGATCAGGTCGTCCAGCCCTTCGCCAGTCTGGGCCGAAATCGCCACCGTGTCGGGTGTGTCCGCTACCAGCCGGGTCAACAGTGGCCGGTCATGGACGCGGTCGATCTTGTTGTATGCGGTTATCACCGGTTTCGAGCCTGCCTGGAGCTGTTCCAGCACTTCGAGCACCGCGTCATGCTGGATCTCGAACTCCGGATTCGACACATCGACCACATGGATCAGAAAATCGGCGTCGGTGACCTCCTCCAGCGTGGCATGGAACGCCGCCACCAGGTGATGGGGCAGATTGCGAATGAATCCAACCGTATCGCTCAGCAGTATGCCCCAGCCGTCAGGAAGCGCAACTTTGCGGGTGGTGGGGTCAAGTGTGGCAAACAGCATGGGGTCCGCCAGGACGTTGCTGCCGGTCAGCCGGTTCAGCAGGGTGCTTTTCCCTGCGCTGGTATATCCCACGAGCGAGCCCATCGGCCACGGCAGCCGTTTACGCCCGGCGCGCTGCAGCGCCCGTTGTTTGCGTACCTCTTCGATCTCGCGCCGGAGATCATTGATGCGGTCGCGGACTTTACGCCGATCCGCCTCGATCTTGGTCTCGCCGGCTCCACCGCGCACGCCGATCCCGCCCTGTTGTTGCTCGAACTGGGTGTAGACCGACATCAGGCGGGGCATGGAGTAACTGAGCTGAGCCAGCTCCACCTGCAGTTTACCTTCGCGGGTGCGCGCGCGTTGGGCGAAGATATCCAGGATGAGCTGCGTGCGGTCCATGACCCGCCGCTCCCACATCTTTTCCAGATTGCGTTGCTGGATCGCGCTGAGCTCGTCATCGAAGATGACCACCTGTGCGCCGGCATCGAGTATCTGAGGCAACAGCTCTTCCGCCTTTCCGCTGCCGATACAAGTGGCGGTGTCATAGCGACCTTTTCGCCGCTGTCGGGCCATGCCTGACGGCACGTACCCTGCGGTCTGACACAGTTCGGCCAGTTCGGCCTCTACATAATCGTCCAAGGCGTCGTCATCGTTCAGAAACACCAGGAACGCGTGAACATCCTGTTGAACCGGTCTGGGGCGCGCCAAGATCTCCCCGATATCAGGGGTGCGTGACATGCGTGACTCCTTCCAAACACGTGGAGCGAACCGGTACGGCTCGCCCCAAGTCCTTCTGCTTTGTGTATGGCCGCGCGTTCCGCGCGGGGTGTCAGCTGAAGTGCATCCGCATGCGTTCCACCGCCTCGGCGACTCGTTCGCCGTTCTGATCGCCTGCCACTGTTACCGAGAAGCGAACATACCCGTCTCCGTGCTGTCCATAACCGATGCCGGGAATAGCCAGGATGCCGGCATCCATCAATCGGCTGGCGAAGGTGATGCTGTCCATTCCTTGCGGAGTGGGGCACCAGACATAGAACGTCGCCTGGGGCGTGGCCACGTCGAAGCCCAGTGATCGCAGGCCGTTGCACAGGATGTTCAGACGCTTCTCGTACAACGCAAATGTGGCTGAGTTGTCAGCGTGAGACAGCGCCCAGGCCGCCGTGCGCGACAGTGCGGCAAACTGTTTGCTGTCCACGAAGCTTTTCATCTTATTGAGATTGGCTATCGCATCCGCAGCGCCGGCGGCGAATCCCACGCGCCATCCGGTCATGTTGAACATCTTGGACAGCGAGTTGAATTCGATGGTCCGCTCGCGGGCGCCTTCAATCTGAAGCAGGCTGGGATGCCTGTAGCCGCCATAACAGACTTGAGAGTAGGCTGCATCGTTCACGATCAGCAGATCATACTGGCGGGCGAACGCCACCGCGTCCTGATAGAACGCTTCGGTGGCCACGGCGCCCGTCGGGTTGTTCGGATAGTTCAGCCACAACAGTTTGGCGCGCGCGGCGATATCGCTGGGGATCGCGCTCAGATCGGGTAAGAAACCGTTTTCTTTCAGCAACGGCATGCGGTAGACATCGCCGCCCGCCATGCGCGTGTTGATCTCGTATACGGTGTAAGCGGGATCCGGCACCAGCGACAGGTCACCCTCTTCTATGTAGGCCCATGCCAGATGGGCCAATCCCTCTTTGGAGCCGATCAAAAGCAGCGCTTCGCTGGCAGGATCGATCGTGACACCATAGAGGCGCTGATACCACTCCGCCACCGCCTGCATCAGCGCAGGGTCTCCCTGCGGCGTCTCGTCATAACGGTGTGTGTCGGGTTGCTGTGCGAAACGCGCCAACGCATCGATGATCGGCTGGGGTGTCGGCTGATCCGGGTCGCCAATGCCGAAATCGATCAGGTCACGTCCCTGGGCCAGTGCGGCGGCTTTCTGTTTTGCAATCTCGCCAAACAGATAGGGAGGTGTCTTGTCCAGTCGTGCGGCTCGATTCGGCATGCTCAGGCTCCTGCGTCGATGATCTGTGTGTCCAAGTTTATAGTGTAACAAATGTTGGGGCTGTTTCGTCGGTGTGTGTCGGCACGGACTGCTGACTCTCGACGATCATCTGGCTCATATGGCCGATGCCCACGCCGCGCGGCAGACGAATGCACTGGATGCCTTCCTGTTCGCAATAGCCGGGTATCGCTTTGGACCAATGGGTGCGACAGCCTCGGACATCCACAACCACCAGGTCGTGCCCGGCCACCAGTTGCTTGATATCTGTGGAGTTGTCATGGGAGTCCAGATCAGGCCAGTCCACTTCCGCAAATCCCAAGCGCTCCTTCAGGCGGTCCGGGCGCTCATGGTTGCGATGAAATGAGATAACGAGCATCCGTTTCCCTTCGCACAGAGTTTTCGCTCTGGACTCATAAACCGATTTGGGCAGTGGGCGATGTCCATTGTGGAACTGACGTCTCGCCTCGTCTTGAATGGCCTTGATAATGTCACAGATGTATTTGCGCACATTCGCTTCCGTCAGGTTCATGCCTTCGCACCACTCTGGAGCCACTTTGGGATTGGTGAGTTGGGTGGCGCAATCGGCGAGTATTTCTCGGAGCTCCTTGTGGGTGCTCGGGATGTTCAGCGCTTTGCATCGGATCAGGGCCTTGATGAGATTCTCTGTGGCGTCAGGCACTTGATATTCCAAATCGATCGCGTACTGTGCGACCGTATCCAGCGCATGGTCCACTTTTTCCGCCTTGTTGGACTCGCTCAACAAGAGTTTGCATTCTGCGTGGAGACGCTCTTCCACATCTCTGACCTCGGGCGAGCGCACTTCTCGATGCATCGCGGGCGCTTTGACCGCCCGGCTGATCTCTTCCCAAACCGCAATCCAATCGCTCAACGCCGGGTAAGGTATCTGCTGGTCCAGCGGCACAATCGCATTCAGAAGCACCTGCACGTAAGCGGTCAGGCGCTTCATCGACGCTGTATCCACCGTCCCCGCCCGGTAGGCGTTGATCCACTGATCGAGTTGTTTTCTGTGCGCCAGCAGCGTCATTGTTGCCCTGCGGGCATGTTCCGCGTCCACGCCATGGGGGATAGTTGGCATGTCCGGCAGGCCGTTAGCGAGCGTCACGTGGGTGTACTTCTCGAGCAGCGATGTGTCCAGATGCTCTTGCCGGTGTGCACGCGTCAACAGCGCTTTACGGAAGTGCAACCCGAATCCGACGGAAAGCACGCTCAATGCCCAATCGATCGGTTCCATTTCGTGGGATTCAATGTAATCCCATTCCTTCCACAATTTGTCGTACAGCTGTTTCGCCGCCTGACAGTCACGCTTTTGGGATTCATTGGTCAATCCGTTACAGTCTTGATCCTTGTGCGGCCCCACCTGCCTTGACGTTGTATTGCTGCCGTCAAATGGATCCTTTATCTTTGATGTCTCTGGTTGTTGTTCGATGGCCGGTGGAGATTTTGTTTCGGTTGTTTTTTGCCCTGAAGAGATAGTTGTTGTATCGGATACCTGTGAGCTGTCATCTGGTTCTGACGATTCGACTCCAAGTTTATCCCACGAAGGCGCAACGGTTGATGAGGTGGCGTCTTCGGTTATCGACTGGACATCCGTCTGCGGTTCCTGTGTTTGCGTCGCTTTCGTATCGGACGTTTCGTAAGGGGCCTTGGTATTAGGCCGCTTGCGCAGCGGATACCATCCGTCGGCGATGTGCTGGGACACGCGTGCGAGTGCTGCATGCCAGACGCCGTTGGCGGATGACGAGAGCGGTTCCGCGTGAGACAGCAAGCGATCGAGGTCCTCGAGCCGTCTGTTGGCCGAGAAGAGAAAGGGTGCGCTGTCATCGGGACGGTCGCTGAGCTGGCTGAGAGCGAGAGTGATCGGTTCCAATGCCAGGTAGAAGCAACACGTGGTATCAATGTCGTTGCAGTGTGTGAGTAATGAGATGAGACGGGACTGGATAGACTCTAAGCGGTTGACCAAATCATCCGGTGTTTCATTGGTTAGAGATACGGTCACGATGGTCCTCCGGCACAATCAGAATTGACAGAATTATACCCTGAATGAACAACGGGCATGACGCCTGAGCGGCTGTCATGCCCGAAAACTGAGGCGTTTTGTGTTTCTACGATACCTGACGGTCAGTCGGGCCAGTCTCCCTGAAACACGGTGACCGCCGGACCGGTCATCAGCACGGGGCCGTCAACGCTCCAATCCAGCTGCAGATCGCCGCCGGGCAGATGCGCCAATACCGACCGATCGCAACGTCCGTTGAGGTGGCACGCCACCGCGCTGGCACACGCTCCGGTGCCGCACGCCAGTGTAATACCGGCGCCGCGCTCCCATGTGCGCATGCGGATCTCGTTGGGGCCAATTACCTGAACCACGTGCACGTTGGTTTTTCGCGGGAACACCGGATGGGTCTCCACCGCGGGACCTATAGTCTCCAGGTTGACCAAAGTGACATCGTCAACCAAGATGACCGCGTGCGGATTACCCATCGACACGCAGGTGATCGCCAGCGAACTGTTACCCAATGGAAGCTCCTGGCTGATGACCGGCCCGTCTCCGGGAAGTGTGCAGGGGATGTCCGCCCGATCGAGTATCGGGGCGCCCATATTCACCTGAACATTCGGCCCCACAAACCGGATGTACTTGATGCCGGCGGCGGTCTCCACGCGCATCTCGTCTCCATGAAACAGGCCGGTATCGACGGCATACCGGGCGAAACAGCGGATGCCGTTGCCGCACATCTCAGCCTCTGACCCGTCCGGGTTATACATGCGCATCCGTAAGTCTGCTGACTCCGAGGGCAGCACCTGAACGATACCATCCGCCCCGACTCCGAAGCGTCTGTCACACATCGCCTGAGCCAGGGCCGGGAGTGCGTCCTCGTTCACAGGATGCTGTATCCCGTTCAGTATGATGAAGTCATTTCTTATACCGTGCATTTTGGTGAATTGCATCGATCTCTCCTTATGACAGGCCACTGTCAGACCGTACGCTTGAGCATTGCCTCGATGGAGGCGGCGGTGTCTGCCGGGTCAGGCTGTGCTTCGATCCACACCACGGCAGGGTCGGCGCGAAACCAGGTCAACTGGCGCTTGGCGAAGCGGCGCGTTTGTTGCTGTATGCGTGCGATGGCTTCGTCCAACGACAAACCGCCCTTTAGCACCTGGGCGATTTCGCGGTAACCCAGCGAGCGCATGCCGGGCGCTGTTTCATTGTAGCCTGATGCCAGCAGACGTTCCACCTCCTCCAGCCATCCGGCTTCGATCATCTGACAGACCCGGCGATCGATGCGCGCATACAGCGCTTCACGTTCGACGTGCAGGCCAATGCGCAGGGAGGGCGTCACGTCCGGATGAGGCGACGCTTTACGCGCCTGGGCGCAGGTCTGGCCGGTCAGCAGACAGATCTCCAGAGCGCGCAGGATGCGCACCGAGTCATTCGGGTGGGTGCGTGCGGCCTGTTCCGGATCCCGTCGCGCCAGCTCCGCGTGGAGAGCGGCTGCTCCCTCCCGACGCAGCCGCATGCGCAAGCTCTGACGCAGGGCGCCGCTTGGGTCTGTCGGCGGGATGATGAAACCGTCCAACAGCGCCCGGACATACAGCCCCGTACCGCCCACGATGAGCGGCTGACGTGAACGTGCCCGTATCGACTGGATGCACGTCAGCGCGTGTTGTTGGAAATCGGCGACGGTGAACTGCTCGTCCGGGTTGACCATGTCGATGAGATGGACGGGTATTCCGCCTGCTTCCGCAACTGTGGGCTTGGCGGTGCCAATATTCATCCCCCGATATATCGCCATGGCGTCCGCCGATATCACTTCTCCATCGAGTCTGTGGGCCAGCGCGAACCCGACAGCGCTCTTGCCGGACGCCGTCGCACCGCAGATACAGATGACCGGTTCTGCATGTCTCATAGCCAACAGGAGTGTACCGAAACAACCGCTGTGCGGTGCGACCTACCTATCTGGCATGTGTCATCGATTCCAGCGGCGTACCGCGACGCAGCGTCCGGTAAAAACCCGGCAGCTCGGTTGCTCGACAGGCAGCGCACAGTGAAGCGGCCTGTTCACCGGTAAGCGGCAGTGGACCGGGCGCATTCTGCAGGTGTTGGTGAACGGTGAACGCAAAACAGGCAGGTTTGGGCAGGCCGATCATCCTGTTCATCGCGCTCCAGAGTTGCGATATATCTTCCTGCAGTACGTTCCCAAAGGCCATTGGAACGAAATCGCACGGGTAAAGGTCGCCATTGCAGGCGATGTAACTGTGTTGAGTGCCGGCACCGCATCCGTACTGCTGCGGTGATTCGGTCCATGCGAATGAGGTGACCCTTGGCATATCGGTCTGTCGGTTTGCCTGATGCTGGAACGCGATCAGGCGCTGGCGATCTTCGGGGGTTAGGAAGCTCGATTCGGCATGGGCTGCACGCAATGCGCCGCTGGGGATTGGCTCCAACAGGCGCACTTCGCGCGCCCCGTGATCACGCGCCAGCCGACAGATAGCCTCCAGGCGTGTCTCATCGAGGTCACCGGGCATCACCACGCATTGAGCCATGACATGCAGACCGGCGCGTGCGGCGTGTTCCATGGCCTGCAGGGCACATGCATGCGAGCCGGGTGCGCCTCGGCGGGCATCGTGTTCTTCGGCTGTCGGCGAGTCAAGGCTGACTCCCAAACCGAACAGCCCGGAATCGGCCAATGATCGGGCCCGCTCGCCGGTCACGTGACGCCCATTGGTAAACACATAACTGACAGACCGGTCATCAATGGCTTGTATGATCCGCTCCAGATCGTCGCGCAACAGCGGTTCGCCGCCGGTCAATCCAAATATGGAGACGCCCATCTGCTGCAGTTTGGCGATGATATGCGTCCATGCCTGCAGAGATAGCTCACCCTGTGAACGCCGATCGCGTGCGCTGCAGTGGACGCAGGAGCAGTCGCACCGGCCGGTGACCTCCAGAAACATCGAGATGGGCGCAGAACGTTGTGCTTTCAACTGCTGGGTAAACCGCTGGTCCGGTTGCGGGGTAGCCGCCAGATGCTGTAAAAAGGCGCGCGATGGCACGGGCGGAAGAAACGAGCTGACCAGATACCCGCCGCGCACTCTCAGAATGCGTTCCTGGCGTCCGAGTCGCCAGGAGGCCAGCATCAGGCGGATGGGATTGTAACAGCGATCATTGCGGTACAAACGGTGGACCTGCCAAGCGAACCGCCAGCAGGCCGGGTCCAGCGCCATCTGTAAACGGGTCAACCAATCGGTCCGCATGGGTCACCGAGCGCTTTGCGTTTGAAGACTCCGTATACATAGGCGTGCTGTACCGCATATCCGTGTTCGCATCTCAGGCGTTTTGCCAGAGCGGTGAACAGTGCGTCCTGTACGGCGTGGATATCTTTGAACACGAACTGAGCGCCCGCCAGTGCGCCGCTGTTCATCAGCCATCGCCACATCTCCTCGATACTGCCTGTTTCGACAATCTGTTTGCCTTCACCGGCGTGGCAGATATCAAAACCTTGTCGGGTGAACCAGGATGTAAACGTCTCGAGCCCTGATGGCATGTTGAACCGGATATCCATCACGCGTTGGATTTGAGATGGATGGCTGGTCATGACTTCGATAAACGCCTCTTCCACTCCCGCCAGCGTTCCCTTCCGATTCATGATTATCCCCGTGAGGCCTTCCGGGCGGAGTGCGCGGTGGATCTCGTTCACGACTTGAGCTGCCGGGAGATAGACCATCCCCCATCCGCAGTACACCGCGTCGAGATGTCCATCCGGCAGATTCCGGAGAAATGGCAGGGCGTCCGCCGCCACGAAACGCGCACGCTTGTCGGTTACGCTGTGTTGGCATATTTCGATCATCTTCGGAGACAGGTCCACTCCGATGATCTCGAGCGGATGCGCCGGCAACAGCTGCAGCAGTCTTCGGGTGATGTGCGCCGTGCCACATGCCAGATCGACGACACGGCATGTATCGGTTTCCGAACGCGTCTCGGGGAGCGGCTCGAGTATCCGTTCGGTATGCCGGTGCATACGCTGTTGCCAAATGTCATATGTATACGCTACCGAGTCGTAAGCGTTTTGAATGTGATTTTGGTTGACCCGATAGCCACGCAGCCAACGCTCCGCGATACGCAAATACCCATACCATGCCATTGTCATGAAGCAGAGAACCGGATGACGTAGAACCAGCCGCGACGGGTGACCCGGTCCGGTGTGAAACCGGCCTCCCGGCACTTCATCAGCAGCTCTTTGACAGTGAAGTATTGTACAGGCTCGAGCAGCAGGCGTTCCATCAGGCAAAGCGTCCAGGTGACCGGATGCCTGCGCTCGAAATCGTGCACTACCAGTATACCGCCCGGACGTAACAGCCTTCGGGCTTCCTGCAACGCCTCGAGCGGCGCTGACAGATGGTGGAGTACATCTGAAAGCAATGCCCCGTGGAACTGCTGGTCGGGAAGCGGCGTGCTGGAGATGTCTGCCGCAACTGTTCGAATGCGGGGATGAGCCGGAACCCGCTGAAGCATGGCCTGGCTCACATCCACAACCGTAACCGAGCGGCACTTTTGAACCAGGTGCATGGCATGGTGGCCAATGCCTCCGCCCAAATCCACCAGATCGTGTTCTGGGGTGAGCGCCAGATGAGCATCGATCAGTTCGGTGTGGTACAAACGCCAGAACCGCATGAAGCGGTCATAGTGCGGGGCGACAGTATCAAAGACGGGCATGACAGAGCGGGTGGGCACCGTTGATGCCCACCCGATATACCTCCGACTATTTGCGCGGAGCTCGTTTCGATGATGAGGGTGTGTTTGCGCGCGGTTTGGGTTTGCTGGATGACGGCGCGTTCACAGCGGGTTTTGAGGGCTTGACGTCTGCAGTCAACTGCTGCAACGAACGCTTCAGCGGTTGTACTCCGCTGTAACCGGACATGGTCAGCTTAGGCTGCACTTCGCCTTTGGCGTTGATGAACACCATATGAGGTATTCCCTCCACCTTATGCTGCTCTGCCAGTTTGCGCCCGTCCGCATCGGGTTCGCCCGTCAGGTCCACTTTCAGGAATACGGTCTTGCCAAGCAGATCGAGTACCGACTTGTCGGTCAGCGCCTCCTTTTTCAAAGAGCGGCAGGGTGGACACCAATCGGCCGTGAACAGCAGTACCACGGGCTTCTGCTGGGCCTTGGCGTCTTCGATGGCTTTCAACGTGGCGTTAGGTATCTCCGGGCCCTCTGCACGGGCGATCAGAGATGCGCCAAATAGCAGCGCCCCGACGAGGGCCATGACAGGCAGATGAATGGGTCTCAAACTAATCTCCTCCTTTGTCCCGAAGGACAGGATGCGTATGGTGGTTTGCTATGTTGTTAGAGTACCCGACGGCCGGTCGGGTTACAGGCAGGCATTACCCTGCAACACGGCGAATATACCAACCGTGTGATGACCGCCAATCCGTGGATAGCCCAGGAGTGATCCGATGCATGACGAACTGATACAGCGTGCTGAAGCGCTGGCCAATCAGATGACCTCTGAGGAGTTGAGCTCACAGATGATCCATGAAGCGCCGGCGATACCGCGCCTGCGTGTTCCGACGTATAACTGGTGGAACGAGTGCCTTCATGGCGTCGGCCGTGCAGGTATCGCCACCGTGTTTCCTCAGGCGATCGGCCTGTCCGCCATGTGGGATACTGCGCGCATGTTCCAGATCGCCACGGTGATATCCGATGAAGCCCGGGCCAAGCATCATGAAGCGGTCCGGCAAGGGGACCGGGGATGGTACCGTGGCTTGACGTTCTGGAGCCCCAATATCAACATCTTTCGGGACCCGAGGTGGGGACGCGGTCAGGAGACCTATGGAGAGGATCCGTGGCTTACCGCGCGGATGGGGGTGGCTTTTGTCAAAGGTCTGCAAGGCGAGCATCCCAAATGGCTGAAACTTGTGGCCACACCGAAGCACTATGCTGTGCACAGCGGACCGGAAGGGCTGCGTCACGCATTCGATGCGCGTGTCTCTCCACAGGATCTGTGGGCCACCTATCTGCCGGCCTTTGAGGCCTGTGTGCGCGAAGCCCGAGCCGCTTCGGTGATGGGGGCGTACAATCGGACCAATGGAGAAGCCTGTTGCGCCAGTCCCACGTTGCTGCAGCGCATCCTGCGGGAGACTTGGGGATTTGACGGATACGTGGTGTCGGACTGCGGCGCTATTGCCGACATCCATGCACATCATCGCCTGGCTCCGGATGCCGCTGCTGCCTCGGCGATGGCCGTCCGTGCAGGATGCGACCTGGAATGCGGCTGTGAGTACGCCTGGTTGAAACAGGCGCTATCCGAAGGACTTTTGACCGAGGCAGACATGCGCCGATCGGTGACCCGGTTGATGCATGCCCGGTTGCGTTTAGGAATGCTGGAGCCGGAGGATCCCACGCCCTGGGGAAAGATCCCGTACGAAGTGGTCGGATGTGCAGATCACCGGTATGCGGCCCGGGAGGCCGCGCGAGCGTCGATCGTATTGTTGCGAAACGGAAATCCGGGCCTGCCGCTGCCTGAGGATGTGCGCGTGGCGGTGATCGGTCCGAACGCGCACAGGCCGGAGTCGCTGGTGGGCAACTACAACGGCACACCCTGTCTGCCTGTCACTCCCTTGGAGGGCATTGTGCGCAGGCTGGGAGGCAGCCGTGTGCGATACGCCGAGGGATGTGCGCCCGCATCCGAAGATCGGCATGGTTTTTCCGAGGCGGTTTCCGCAGCGATGCGCGCGGATGTGACCGTGTTGTGTCTGGGACTCACCCCACAACTGGAAGGCGAGGAGGGCGACGCATACAACGCGGATGCATCGGGTGACCGGTTGCGACTGGGACTGCCGGGCGCCCAAGAGGCGCTGTTGCAGACGCTGCTGGACTGCAACACCCCGGTGGTCTTGGTGCTGCTGAATGGCGGCCCCATCACGTTACCGGCGGCCGCGGAGCGATGCGCCGCGGTGGTTGAACTGTGGTATCCGGGTGAGGAGGGCGGCAATGCTCTGGCCGACGTGCTGTTCGGCACAGTCAATCCGGCGGGCAGGATGCCTGTGACCACTGTGGCTGCGTTGGATCACTTGCCGGCGTTTGAGGACTACTCCATGGACGGGCGGACCTACCGGTACGCCAGGCACACCCCGCAAACTCCGTTTGGGTTTGGGCTGTCCTATACCTCATTTGCGTACCGCAATCTAAAAGCTCCGGATCGCCTGGCCTGCGGTGATCCGTTGGCTTTGGGGTTTCAGGTGCATAACAGCGGTGCCTACGACGGAGAAGAGGTCATCCAAGTCTACGCATCGCGCTCGGTACCGGGTGTGCGGCTGCCCATCCGGGAACTGGTCAGCTTCCTGCGCGTCACTGTGCCGGCAGGCGGGGTACGCGACGTGGCGGTCGTGCTGGAGCCTCAACAGCTTGGCTATGTGGATCCATCCGGTGAAAGGGTCACACCGCCGGGTGAGGTTACGCTGTCCATCGGCGGCAGTCAGGGTGATGCACGCAGTCTGGCTTTGGGGGCGGCGCCCGTACTCAAGCATCGTCTCTTGCTGCAGTAGGCTTTTGTCGACCGGTGCGGACAGAGGCCGAGCTGTCCGCACCACGGATCACCGGTTGAGTTTCAAACCGCGCAGAACCTCGCTGAATGCGGAGCCGTCGAGATAGCTGTCCACAACCCCGCCGGGTATGTCCTTGCCGGAGCTGTCCTTGAACACCAGGGTGGGGAATCCGGTCACCCGGTACCGGTCCACCAATTGCTGTTTATCCGGTGGCAACGGCTTATCGGTACAGTCGACCATCAGGATATCCGTATTCTGCAGCAACGAGACCACTCGTTTATCTGTCAACGTATCCGACAGCATCATTTTGCAGTAACCGCACCATTCCGCGGTGAAGAACAGCATGACAGAGCGGTTGTTACGCACCGCCTGCTTTTCCCGTTCCGGAGTCCAGGTTTGTGGGGTCAGCGCATCGGTGCGCGTTTGCCAGTTGAGCATCAGAGCCAGCGCAACGCCGACCAACGTAAGCACCGCCAGCAGCGGCAGACTGGATCGTTGATGTGGCCTCATGGTGATCCTCCCGCAAACGTGTCTCTGTGTCATGATATCCGACGAGCACGGCGCCTACCACAAGATAACCCGTTGCTGATGGGGTACCATGGGTTTATCGTCGCCATCAGGAGTACGCCATGGCGCCCCGACAATGTCCCGGTCAGGATAGCCGATATTGGAAACCTGAAGACATCTACGACGTGCCCTGTACCAACTGCGGCTTACCGATGGAGTTCTTCAAGACCGACCTGCGGCGAGCGTGCCCGCAGTGTGGCTCGCTCAATGTAAACCCCCGTAACGATATGTCCTGCGCAGCGTGGTGCAAGTCGGCACCGGAGTGTCTGGCCCAACTGGGTATCGTGCTGACAGACGGTTCGGATCAGCAGTCATCCGGATAATCGAACAGGCTATTTGTACCAGATGCCCTTACTCAAGTCATTCATCTACCAAATGTTGCGTAAACCATGTCGCTAAATGGTCGAATATTACCAAATGCCCGCACGAAATTACTAAGTCGATGCCGACGCGCTGGTCTGACAATATAGTGACATGCCGAGCGCTGCTTCCCGACAGCCGAGAAACATGCGCCCTCACGTCAGATCGGCAAAGGATCGTGTATGTCGCTCAAACTGGCTATCTCAGGCAAAGGCGGAGTCGGAAAGTCGACCGTCTGTGGAGTGCTCGCCCGCCTGTATGCAGCATCCGGTCGACCTGTTCTGGCTATCGATGCCGACCCGGACGCTAACCTCGCCTCCGCGTTGGGCATGCCCGCAGAATTGCAGGCTTCCGTCCGCACCATCTCCGAACAGCGCCGCTTGGTCGAAGAGCGCACGGGCGCCAAGGCCAACCAGTACGGCCAAGTGTTCACCATCAACCCCGATGTGTCCGGTATTGCCGAACAGTACGCAGTACGCCATGCCGGTGTGGATTTGCTGGTGCTGGGGGGGATCCCCAGTGCGGGCGGAGGGTGCAACTGTCCGGAGAGCGTGCTGCTGAAGTCGCTGGTACGGGAACTGGTACTGAAGCGCGATGACGTGGTGCTGCTGGACATGGAGGCGGGCATCGAGCACTTGGGGCGCGGCACGGCGATGGGAGTGGATTTAATGCTGGCGGTTGTGGAACCCGGGCGACGCAGCGTGGATACCGCCGCACGCGTCCATCAGCTGTCTGCAGGCATCGGTATCCGTCAATTTGCCATTGTCGTCAACAAGGCCACCGATCCGGATGCTGACCGTCAATGGGTGTCAGACATGTATGGTGACGCGCCTATCTTGGGTGTCATACCGTATGATGCCCGCATCGGAGAGGCTGACCGTACCGGCCGGTCGGTGGTGGATCTCAACGAACCGCCCCTGATCCAGCCATTTCAACAGATCTTGGAAGTCATCACCGAGCGTTACGAGCGACACGATAGGAAACATTCATAATATCGCCAATTCTGGAGGAGTGATCATGGGTTTTGCACCGAAATGTCTGGCGACAGCCATAGGAAGTCTGCCCCACGCCGCTGCGGAGGATGCTGTCAATGTCGTTCTGGCCAGCATACCGTCTGCACCGATCTGGCCGCAGCTTCCAGCCAATGGAATGAACGAGCAGATGGAGATCCAGTATTCCGAAGGCATGCCTCGCGTGGTGATCGATCGTGAGAAGGAGCGCATGTACTTCGATACCTCCGGCGACTATTCCATGGATCTGGCTACGTTCTATGAGAACTACATTGTGGAGAATTTCGATTATTTTCAGATCACGCCGGAGTTTTCCAAGGGTATCTACGCGCTCGAGTCGGTTTTACAGGCACAGGGCGGCAAAAGGCCGTTCGTGAAAGTGCAGACCACGGGACCGATGAGTTTCGGGTTGACCATCGTCGATGAAAACAAACGGGCGATCTTCTATAACCCGGAGTTTATCGATGTGGTGGTCAAGGCCCTGGCGATGAAGTGCCGCTGGCAGATCCGCAAGTTCCAGCCATATGCTGAACAGATCATCTGTTTCATCGACGAACCGATCCTTTCCGCATTTGGCTCATCCACGTACGTCAGCGTCAGCCGTGATGATGTGGTGGCGAAGTTGAACGAAGTGGTCGAGGCGGTGCATGCCGACGGCGCTCTGGCCGGAGTGCACTGCTGCGGCAATACCGAGTGGTCCATCTTGATAGACGCCGGCGTCGACATCGTCAACTTCGATGCGTTTGATTTCGGCGATACCATCGCGTTGTACCCACAGGCGGTGAAGGCGCATCTGGAGGCCGGAAAGGTGCTGGCGTGGGGTGTGGTGCCCACCAACAGCGCCAAGATCCAGCAGCAGACTGTGGAGACGTTGATCGCCAAGTTCGATGAAGGCGTGGACAATCTGGCCAAGGCTGCCGGTATCAGCCGAGATCTGATCATCCAGCAGGCGATCATCACGCCGTCCTGTGGTACAGGCTCGCTGCCGGTGCCCGATGCGGAACGGGTGTTCGATCTGCTGGGCCAGTTGAGTGCTGTTTTGCAGCAGAGACTGTAGCCGAGGCGGATCGGTGCCGAAGTACACCATCGCATTGACGGGCAAAGGCGGAGTCGGCAAGACCACGCTGGCCTCACTGATCATCCGATGGCTGGTGTCTCAGGGAGAGACCCCTGTGCTGGCTGTCGATGCCGACTCCAATGCCAATCTGGACGAAGCGTTGGGCGTATCGTACACGGCCACCGTGGGAGGCATACGTGAGGACGCCCTGCGCATCGCCAAGGAGTTGACGGGTATCTCCAAACAGGAGTTTTTGGACCTGCGTGTTCAGGAGGCTCTGGTGGAATGCGAAGGGTTCGACCTGATCGTCATGGGGCGACCGGAAGGTCCCGGCTGTTACTGCTTCGCGAACAATGTGCTCCGTGACGTTATCCGCAAACTGTCGGATAACTACCGGCACGTGGTGGTGGATAGCGAAGCGGGGCTGGAACACCTTTCGCGGCGGACGCTTCTGAAAGTGGATCTGCTGTGCATCGTGTCTGACTGCAGCGTGCGGGGTGTGCGAACCGCTGCGCGCATCGCACAATTGACCGATGACATGGGCACTCCGGTGGCCCATAAAGGGCTGATCATCAACCGTGCACCCGGCGGGGAGCTCACGCAGCGGTTGCGCGATGAAGCGCAGGCAACGGGGCTCCCCCTGCTGGCCGTCATCCCGATGGATGACCAGATTGCTGCGATCGATGCCGATGGCAGCGCCATCAGTCAACTGGCCGGCGACTCACCGGCCAGTGAAACGCTGGGCGACATGCTCAGACGGTTTATGGAGTCCGCGATGCAGCCGGTCGAACCGGCGCATCCGTAGTACCGAAACACCCGCTGGCGCACCGTTCATGACGCCAGGCGACGACACATAAGGAGCCGACACGTAATGCCGAACGAAACCAACAGACCGAACCAGGCGTCTGTATCGCACGACCCCGCGATCAATACCCTGGTGGAGTTCGCGCAGGGAGAGGGAATCAATACCGTCTGGGATCGCTACCGGACACAGCAGCCGCAGTGCAAGTTCGGCGCCACCGGGGTGTGCTGTCGTCTGTGTCACATGGGCCCCTGTAGGATAACCCCCAAAGCGCCCAAAGGTATCTGCGGAGCGGATGCCGACACCATTACCGCCCGGAATCTGCTGCGCGAGATCGCCGCTGGCACCGCCGCCCACTCCGACCATGGTCGCATGCTGGTGCGCACCCTGATGGGCGTGGCGCGTGGAGAGGGCGGGCCTTACAAGATCACCGATGCGCGCCGGTTGCGTGAGATGGCCGCGTTTTTCGATATCGAGACGGAAGGCCGTGACGACCTGGCGATTGCAGGCGACTTGGCCCAGTTCTGCATGGATCAGTTCGCGTGGTCGGAAGAGCCGAACAAAACGCTCAAACTGGCCCCGGAAAAACGGCAGGAGTTGTGGCGCAAGATGGAACTGGAGCCGCACGGCGTCGACTCCGCGGTAGTCGAGTTGATGCATCGCACGCACATGGGCGTGGATCACGACTATCGGCACCTGATCAGCGGCGGGCTGCGTTGCAGTCTGGCGGACGGCTGGGTTGGCTCGATGATCGCCACCATGGTGTCCGATATCCTGTTCGGAACACCCAAACCGATCCGCAGCCGGGTCAACCTGGGTGTGCTGGCCGAAGACAAGGTCAACATCATCGTCCATGGCCATGAACCGACGCTCTCCGAGATGCTGGCCACGGCTTCGATCGATGAGGAACTGCTGGCGTATGCACGCTCGAAGGGCGCCGCGGGCATCAATATCGCGGGTATCTGCTGTACCGCCAATGAGGTGCTGATGCGCCATGGATTGCCCGTTGCAGGCAACTTCCTGCAGCAGGAACTGGCGATTATCACCGGCGCGGTCGAAATGATGATCGTGGATGTGCAGTGTGTGATGCCCTCTCTGCCCGAAGTGATGAAATGCTTCCACACCAAGCTGATCAGCACATCCGAAATCGCCCAGACGTTCAACGCCGAACAGATAACATTCGATGTGCAGGAGGGATATGCCCATGCCTGCCGGCTGATCCGCATGGCGATCGACAACTTTGAGAACCGGGAAAGCAGCCGTGTGCGGATCCCGAACCAGTCGATGGAGCTGATCGCCGGATTCTCGAACGAGACCATCTTTCATATGTTGGGTGGCCGGTTCCGCAGCACGTTCCGCCCCTTGAACGATGCAATCATCGACGGACGCATCCGGGGGGTGGTGGGCATCGTGGGATGCAGCAACCCCAAAGTCCGCACGGATGACTCACACATCGCTTTGACTCGCGAACTGATCAAGAACAACGTGCTGGTGCTGCAGACCGGCTGCTCGGCGATCGCCTGCGCCAAAGAGGGGCTGCTGGTGCCGGAGGCGGCCCTGGAATGCGCCGGTGAGACGTTGCGGGAGGTATGCGAAGCGGTGGGTATTCCCCCGGTGCTGCACATGGGATCGTGTGTCGACAACAGCCGCATCCTGATGGCCGCCACCAACGTCATACGCGAAGGCGGACTGGGTGAGGATCTGTCAGATCTGCCGGCCGCAGGCGCCGCACCGGAATGGATGAGCGAGAAGGCGGTGGCGATTGGTCATTACTTCGTGGCCAGCGGTCTGTATGTCGTTTTGGGCCATCCGCTGTACGTGGAAGGCAGCGAAAACGTGACTCGGTTGCTGTGCGAGGAGATGACGGACATCACCGGCGGTCGTTTCGAGTGGGAGCCGGATCCGGTGGCCGCCGCGGGAAAGATCTTGGCGCACATCGAGGCAAAACGCGATGCGCTGGGTATTAACACCCGCAAGGAACGCAAGCTATATGACATGAAGGAGCGGAGGGAACTGGCATGAGTAAAGTCATCGCTGCATCGGCGATCCGCGGAGCGCATCGGGTGGTCGCCGACGCCGAGGCCATGGTGTCAAAGGCGTTGGAAGCGCATGGCGAAGACTGCCCGGTCGGTTTCCCCGATACCGCATACGCGTTGCCGGTCATCAACTCCCTGCTGGGTATCGAGGTCAAAAAACTGGGCGATATGCGCCCGGTGCTGGACGAGTGCCGCAGTCTGCTCACCACCGCGCCTGAAGACGATGTCTGGCTGCCGTACTTGGGTGCGACACTGGACGCCGGCATGGCCACATTGTTCGCCTTCGAGCTGATCGAAGCGATCAAGTATCTGGATGGGCCGCATCCCGTGAACGGCATATGGCTCGGCGCCGCCAGCGATGTGATCATCCGGGAGCGCGGCATCGAGTTCGTGGACGGCTCCGCACCGGGATTCGCGGCGATTGTCGGCGCAGCTCCGGACAACGAGACCGCGGTGAAAATCGCCCGGGAACTGCAGGAAAAGAACCTGTATGTGTTCATCGCCGGGGAGACCAATGGCGTATCGTTTGCCGAGCAGCTGGCTGAAGCCGGAGTGGAACTGGGCTGGGACACCCGGCTGGTGCCGTTCGGGAAAGACATCTCCGCGGTGATTTATGCGCTGGGGTTCGCCAACCGGGCGGCGCTGTCATTCGGCGGCGTCAAGCCGGGCGATTACTCACGCAATTTGAAATACAACAAGAACCGTATCTTCGCGTTCGTAATCGCGTTAGGCGAAGTCGACGAGGTGAAGTACGCCGCAGCCGCGGGTGCGATCTCGTACGGCTTTCCGACCATAGCAGATACGGCGATACCGCAGATTTTGCCGACGGGCATCTGTACTTACGAACATGTGGTCTCTTCGGTGCCGCATGACCGCATTGTGGAGAAGGCTCTCGAGGTCCGCGGTTGCAAGATCAAGATCACTAAGGTGCCCATTCCCGTGTCGTATGGCGCGGCGTTCGAAGGGGAACGGATTCGTAAAGAACAGACCTACGTGGAGTTCGGCGGGAACCGTACGCATGCGTTCGAGTATGTGTGCACGCGGGAAATATCCGAAGTGGAAGATGGCAAGATCACGGTCATCGGTCCCGAGATCGACGATGTGGAGGTCGGTTCATCACTGCCGTTGGCCATCTGGGTGGAAGTGGCCGGGCGCAAAATGCAGCCCGATTTTGAGCCGATCCTGGAGCGCCAGATACATCACCTGATCAACGGCGCCGAGGGCGTATGGCACATGGGGCAGCGCGATATCATCTGGGTGCGCATCAGTAAAGGCGCGCAGGCCAAGGGGTTCAAGATACGTCACTTGGGTGAGATCATACGCGCCAAACTGTTGAGTGACTATCCCGCGATTGTCGACAAGGTGCAAGTGACGCTGTTCACAGACGCCGCCGAGGTGGAAACACGGCTGGCCGAAGCGCGGCGTGTGTACCGAGAGCGCAACCTGCGCGTGGAGTCTCTCACCGACGACAGTGTCGATACCTTTTACTCCTGTCTGCTGTGCCAAAGCTTTGCACCGAACCACGTATGCGTCATCACACCTGAACGACTGGGTTTATGTGGCGCGTATAACTGGCTGGACGGAAAAGCCGCGTACGAGATCGATCCGACAGGACCTAACCAGCCGCTGGTCAAGGGTGAATGCCTCGATCCGATCCGGGGGCAGTGGAAGAACATCAACGATTATGTCTATGTCAACTCCAAACAGACCATCAAGGCGTTCAATGCCTATTCGATGCTGAAGGATCCCATGACCAGCTGCGGCTGTTTCGAGGCGATTGTCGCGATGCTGCCGGAGTGCAACGGTGTGGCGATCGTCAACCGGGAGTACGGCGGCGACACGCCCATGGGCATGAAGTTTTCCACGCTGGCAGGGATTACGGGCGGCGGTCAGCAGACCCCCGGATTTATCGGTGTCGGCAAAGCGTATATCTCCAGCCGTAAGTTCATCTCGGCGGAGGGGGGCCACAAGCGGATCGTCTGGATGCCGGCGGAGTTGAAGCAGACGCTTCGGGAAGAGCTGATGCACATCGGTGAGCAGCTGGGGATACCCAACTACATCGACATGATTGCGGATGAGCAGAACGCCGGCACCGATACGGCCTCGGTCATCGCGCACATGCAGAAGATGGGACATCCCGCTCTGGAGATGTGGGATATCACGCAGTCGTCGCCGGAGCTGGCGGCATTTGACGCTCAGCGGGGTGTCGCCTTGGAAGAGTCCGCAGCTGCCAGCGCTCAGCCGGCGCCCGCGCCGAAGCCTGCTCAAGCGTCCGTACCGGAACCTGTCGCGGAAACGCCTGCGCCGACTGCGGCAGTCTCCTCCGAGCCGACTTCAGCCGTCAGTGAGTCTGCGCCGGCAAGTGTTGTCACCAACGCTCCTAGCGCTCCGGTCGCTCCGTTGCAGACACAGGGCATCGACTATGTGATGTCGGTACTGGACCGGATGCGCAGTCAGGGATTGCCGACTGCCGGTCCGGATGCGTCCCCCGAACAGCAGCTGGCGGCGTTACAGGCATCCACCGCACTGAACCTGTTGACCGCGGGCGCGAACATGCTGTTGATGTACAGCGGATTGCTGGGCGCCATACCCGCGACGCCCGTAACCCCTGTGTCCACCCCTGCCTCTGCGCCGCCGGAACCCGCCGCGCCGGCCGAGCCTGTGACGCAGTCAGTGCAGGCTCCAGCTCCTCCGGCAGTCGAGGCGCCGCCTCCGGTACGTCCGGTGACTTCTGCGCTGATCGTCACGCCGACCACGGTCCCCACCTACAGTGACGCTTCCGCCATGGCGGTGCGCACGGTGACATTGGGAGGGAGCGGCACGCGCACCTCTGCGGTCACCATCGGCGGTGCCGAGGTAATGCCGTTCCGCCACTATGAGGGGAACGCGGGACATCGCCCGGTGATCGCCATGGAGGTGTTCGACCAGCTGCCCAGAAACTATCCGGACAGCCTGAGAGACGCGTATGGACAGCTGTTGGACGATCCCGCGGCCATGGCCAAGTACTGCGTGGAGCAGCTCAAAGCGGAAGTCATCAGCGTGCGGCTGGAAAGCGCTCATCCGGACCAAGGGGATGCATCGCCTGCGGCCTGTGTGGACTTCATCCGCCAGATCATGCAGGCGGTGGGGGTGCCCATTATCGTCACCGGCCCGGCGCATTACGAGAAATGCAACGCGGTGATGAAGGAGGTGGCCAGCCAGTTCGCCGGTGAGAACCTGTTGCTGAACTGGGTGGAGACCGACAACTACAAAACAATTGTCGCCGCCGCCATGGCGTATAATCACTGCGTCGTCACACAGACTCCGATCGACGTGAATATGGCCAAGCAGCTCAACATCCTGTGTACCAACATGGGGCTGGCGCCGGACAAGATCGTGATCGATGCGTTGACCGGGGCCTTGGGATATGGTCTGGAGTATACCTACTCGGTGATGGAGCGCATCCGTTCTTCTGTGTTCACCGGTGATGCGATGCTGGCCATGCCAATGCTGGTGACGCCGGGGTATGAGGTGGCGAAGATCAAGGAGAGCAAAGCGCCGGCAAGTGCTTTCCCGCTGTGGGGGCCTGAGTCCGAGCGCGGCGCACTGCTGGAAATCGCCACTGCAATGAGTCTGCTGAATGCCGGTGCGGATCTGCTGGTGATGTACCACCCGACGGCGGCGCGTACGGTGGGACAGAAGATCGCCGATATGACCCGGGTAGCTGGGTGAAGGGAGAATAACGATGGCTCTTTCCGGACTGGATATCTTCAAACTGCTGCCCAAGACCAACTGCGGTGAGTGCGGGGTGCCCACGTGCATGGCGTTCGCCATGAAACTTGCCTCCAAGAACGCGGAACTGGCCGCCTGTCCATACGCCTCCGAGGAAGCAATCGCCAAGATAGGCGCCGCCAGCAAGCCGCCGATCCGGTTGGTGAAAATCGGGCCGGCCGAGAGCGAAGTCGCGGTGGGAAACGAAACCGTGATGTTCCGCCATGAGAAGACGTTCGTTCACCAGACCGCGTTCGCTGTCGCGTTCTCGGACGCGCAATCGAGCACGGAGTTGGCCCATTTGACCGCAGACTTGCGCGAGTACTGCCTCGAACGTGTCGGCGAGCAGCTTCGGCTGGATCTGGCGCTGGTGGACAACACCACCGGCGATGTGGAGCCGTTCGTGGCCGCGGTCAAAGCGGTCGCCGGCGGTACGGGACGCGGTGTGATCTTGAAGAGCGGCAATCTGGACGCCCTGGATGCGGCGTTGAATGTCCTGCCGGGGCAGCGTCCGTTGATCCATGCCGCCACTTCTGAAAACGCAGACGCCGTTGCGGCGCTGGCGTTGAAACATAAAGCGCCGGTTGTGGCAACGGCGACCGGCTTGGATGAACTGGCGGCCTTGACCCAGCGCCTTCAGGGCTTGGGCGTAACGGACATCGTACTCGAGATCCCGTCGGATAATCCGGCCGCAGTGCTGCAGTTCAACACGATCATGCGCAAAGCCGCTCTCAAGGGGCCGTATGAACCGATGGGGTATCCGATACTCAACATGGTCGTCGGTCAAGATATGGCATCGATGGTTGCCGATGCGTCCACATTCATCTGCAAATACGCGTCGATACTGGTGATCGATTCGCTGGCCTATCAGGCGCTGCTTCCGTTGATGATGTTGCGGCAGAACATCTATACCGATCCGCAGAAGCCGATTCAGGTGGAGCCGAAAGTGTATGCGATCGGCGAAGCGCATGAAAACTCCCCGGTATTCGTGACCACAAACTTCTCGTTGACCTATTTCATCGTCAGCGGGGAACTGGAAAACTCCGGCGTGCCGGCACACCTGGCGGTGGTGGAGTGCGAAGGCATGAGTGTGTTGACTGCCTGGGCGGCGGGTAAGTTCTCGGGAGAGAAGATCGCCGCTTTCATCAAGTCCTCCGGTCTGGAGAATCAGGTGAAGACACGCAAACTGGTCATACCGGGCTACGTGTCGCAGATCAGCGGTGAGCTGGAAGATGCGTTGCCGGGCTGGGAGGTAGTCGTCGGGCCGCAGGAGGCGTCGGACATCACTGCGTTTATGAAAATCTACGCGGCGGCAGGCTGACGGAATGCCTGCCGGTACATACAAAACATCCGATATGAGCCGGGGGCGCAGATAGCAGATGCCCGTCGTACGGTTTCTGCCTGCCGATATCGCCGTTGAGGTCGAGCCGGGTGTGATGATCCATGAAGTGGCCATCAAGGCGGGACTCGAGGATCTTCACCTGCCATGCGGAGGCAAGGGCACATGCGGTCGGTGTCAGGTCGAGGTGGTTCAGGGCGACTTTCAACCGAGCAGCACGCGGTTGGAGTCCGCCTTGGCCACCCGGGGGCTGGTACTGGCCTGCCGCACGCGGGTCAACGGAGATATGACGATCCGATTGCGCCAGCGTCAGGAAACCGGCATCAAAGCGATGGGGGACAGTCAGTTCCTGATCAGCGACGAGTACCTGCCGGATCCCAACTCCCTGACACCGTTGTACACCGCCCATCAGGTCACCGTTCCTCCTGCGTCTGTCGAGGAGCATTACAGCGACTGGCAGCGCTTGGTGCGCGCCTTGACCCGTGATACCGGCGCGATCACCGTCACCGCCGATGCCGCCGTGCTCCGCGGGCTCGCTGAAACGGTGCGTGCCGAGGATGGACGTGTAACCGCGATCGTTCAGGAAGACGATGGAATGCTGCAGGTGCTTGACGTTTGGCCAGGACATCGGCCGACGCGGGCTTTAGGGCTGGCCATCGATGTGGGGACGACCACTGTGGCGGTGCAACTGGTCAATATGCTGGATGGATCGGTTATAGCCAGCCGAACGGCGTACAATACACAGATCAGCCGTGGTGCGGATATCATCACGCGTATTGACTACGCCAGAACGCCGGAACGGCTTCGGGAACTCACCAATATGGTGCTGGCGACCATCAACAGCCTGGTCGAAGAGCTGGCGGATGAGTCACAGATTGAAGCCGACAACATTCATGCGGCGTTTATTGCGGGTAACACCACGATGATCCATCTGTTGCTGGGGTTGCCGCCGCGTTATATCCGCGAGGCCCCGTACGTCCCCACCGTAAATGCGGTTCCCGCGCTGCTGGCTGTCGAAGTCGGGCTTGCCATCCATCCGAAGGCGGTGGTCGCGTTCGCTCCGGGAGTAGGCAGCTATGTCGGCGGAGATATCACCGCCGGTTTGCTCTGTACGGAGTTTCTGTCGAACAGCGAAGAGGTGTTCCTGTTTCTCGATATCGGCACGAATGGGGAGATCGTGTTGGGTAACGCCGACTGGATGGTCACGTGCGCCTGCTCGGCGGGACCGGCGTTCGAAGGGTCGGGCATCAAATGCGGGATGCGCGCTTCGGAAGGAGCCGTCGAGTATGTGTCGATCACCCCGGGTGGCGAAACCGTCCGTTGCGATGTAATCGGTGACGGCAAGCCGGCCGGTATATGCGGCTCCGGGCTGATCTCACTGCTGGGCGAGCTGCTGCTCAGCGGTGTGATCGACCAATCGGGGCGTTTCAACACCGACCTGCCTACAGGTCGGTGGGTAGAGTGCGGTGGTACGACCGCCTATGTGATTGCCCGGGCCGAGGAGACGCTGTCCGGTGAGAACCTGGTGATTACCGAGGCGGACATCGAAAACCTTATGCGTACCAAGGCGGCCATTTACGCAGCCTGCGCGTTGATCTTGAACAACGTGGGGCTTGAATGGAGCGCCATATCCCGGATATTCATCGCCGGCGGTTTTGGACGGTATATCGACATCCAGGACGCCATACTGATCGGGCTGCTTCCCGATCTGCCGGCTGACCGCTTCCGCTACATTGGCAACTCTGCGCTGACCGGCGCCTATATCGCGTTGCTGTCGCGCGAACATCGGCAGCGGTTGATGCAGATCGCCTCGGCGATGACGTATATAGACTTGAGCAGCGATCATCGGTATATGGATAGTTATCTCGGGGCGCTGTTTTTGCCCCACACCGATCTGTCACAGTTTCCATCGGTCAGCGGCCGGTTGGCCGCGCTGAAAGAAGCCGTGTCAGGCGCCTGACTCCTGCCGGATGGGTATCCGGACATGAAACTGATACATGGGAGGCAATGATGCAGAGTTTACTGGAACGATTGGCTGCCGGCGAGGTGTTGATTTCCGACGGCGCCATGGGCACGTTTCTACAGGCCAAGGGGCTGCAGCCGGGTGAGTGTCCGGAGTCCTGGTGTGTAACACATCCGGACGCGGTGCAGAGTATCGCCGAGGCGTACATTGACGCCGGCGCCGATATCGTGGAGACCAACTCGTTCGGTGGAACCTCCTACAAGCTAAAGGAGTTTGGTCTGCGCGACAAAGTGGTCGAGTTCAATATGGCAGCGGCGCGGCTGGCCAAGGCGGCTATGGGCGACAAGGGCTACGTCGCCGCATCGGTAGGGCCGACAGGACAGATTGTAGAGGACGAAGGCGGAGACGTGACGGAAGAGGACCTCTACGAGGCGTTCAAGGAACAGGTTGTGGCGCTGGCCAAAGGCGGGGCCGATGCGCTGTGTATCGAGACAATGTCCTCGGTGACTGAGGCCACTCAGGCCATTCGGGCGGCCAAAGAGAACACCAGTCTGCCCATCATCTGCACGTTTACGTTCGAGTTGGGCGCACGTGGCTTTCGAACCATGATGGGCGTGGACCCGGCCCGGGCGACACAGGCCGCTTTGGAAGCGGGGGCAGACATTGTCGGGGCGAACTGCGGCAACGGCATCCACAACATGATCGAGATCACGCGTCAAATTCGCGCGGCCGCTCCGGGCGTGCCGATCCTGATACACGCCAACGCCGGTATGCCGGTTCTAGAGCACGGCAAGTCGGTGTTCAAAGAGACGCCGGCCGACATGGCGGCACGCGTGAAGGAGCTGGTGGATGCCGGCGCCAACATCATCGGCGGCTGCTGCGGCACCACCCCCGAACATATCGCCGCGATGGCCGCTGTTGTCCGTCAGGCACGCTGACGGCAGCAGCCCTGCGGGGTGTGGCAGGGTGTTTGAGGTGAATCGCGGTGTGTTTGTACGCCTTTCTCGGTGAAGGTGTGGCGCTACGCGCCGCGATTGTGATGTTGCCGCATCGATGTATCCATTTCAATGACGCGACGAGTTACCGCCGCAGCGATATAGGTACGGTTCCGTGAACCGCCCTCGATCGGCTACTCCGTGGCGTGTTGTCGTCCCATGTGGTTGGTTTACGTTATCGGTGAAAGGTTGTCTGAGGCGACCGGATTGGGGGCGGGACGAACCCCGCCCCTACACCACTGCGGCTCTTTCTTACCGCGTTTTTGACAGGTAGCGCCTTGCCCTATGCCCGCGGCCCGCAAGGCCGCATGCCCTTGCACGTGTTGCATGAGTCTGGTATATTATCGGTGGCCACATCACGGATGTGCCGTTGAGGGTAATTCAAGGGTGTGGCGCCGTAAGTTGACATTTGTCACTGTCGAGGCTGACACGCACCACATGCGAACACGGCTGCTGATCGTTGCCCTGTTGTCCGTTGCTTCCCTCTCGCGGGGGGGGGGGGCGGCGTTTCAGCGCGTGTAAGCCTTCCCACAGAAGCCCTCAAACTTCCTGACTGCTACAGCGGCGTTCCGCAAGTCGCCCGGTTCCGCCTGACCAACACCGGCGATCAGCCGCTGCTCCTCGAACTGATGCCCACCGGGTGTGACGCCTGCGTGCAGCGCACCCTCAGCCGTGACCGCGTACCTCCGGGGAACACCGCAGACGTCGTGCTGCGGTTCACCCCGGAAGGGCCCATGCAGG
>CAZYPZ010000024.1:0-69921 GCA_964650005.1 uncultured bacterium
AGCTGGGCGTGCGGTTCTACAACCCCGCAACCGGCGTGTTCACCCAGCGCGACCCAATCAAATACGGTAGAAACAACTACTCATATACCAACGGCATGGTTGCGAGCAGAGTGGACCCATGGGGGTTGTTTGCGTCCGGTTGTCTAATTGGTGGCAGCATAGGATTGCTTAATGGTCTAGTTGATTCATATCTAGATAGTAGAATGTGGCATAATACCGTATGTCTAGCTATCGCTGGCTGTGTAGTTGGCGGTCTTTCTGAGACTGTATGCGAGATAACTGGCGGTATAGGGTGTAAGTGTGTTGTTTCGGGCATTGTGGGGGCATTAGGATCTGGTCTTGGTGGAGTGTTAACGCAATTTTGTAGTACGAAAGACAAAAATGTTCGTAATTGCCCTAAGCAAGTCGACCTTCAATGCACGCTGAAAGCCGTTTTGTATGGATTTATTGCTGGGTGTATAGGTGGTTACGTAACCGACCATGGTACTCCAATAATCATAGATAAAGTGGCAAGAGTTACGGGAGAACTCGTTGGAAATGCATGGGGAGCCGCTTGTGCGAATAAGGGTGGCCGATAGATATGATACGTTATAAGATCACAACAACGACTAAAGCAAAATCTATAGTAATATTGAAATCAAGTTTATTTCTTATAAATGCAGTAGCAGCCGTGTTATTGTGTGTTGGCACCCCAATAAAAGAGTCAAATTGTGTGAGTGCAGAAGATATCTATTCAGCAAACACGTTTTTGCTTATATGTAGTATATTGTCGATGCTTTTGTTCTTGGTAAATACATGTGCATATTTAAACCATTCTGTTGACATGAATGATCAGGGGGTCGGGTATATGCTTCCGGTGTTAGGATATGAGCGGTATCGGACATGGATTGATTGGGAATATGTTGTATGTGTGTCTATATACAGAAAACAGCAAGCATCAGAATCCATAAACTATATAATCATTCGCGATAAGTTACCGAAGACACGTAAGTATATGTGTGCCACCGGAAGTGTAATGATACCGAAGTCGGTTGGTGATCTACGACCAATCTTAACTTTCATTCGCAACCATGCATGTCAAGCGAAGTATGAGGATATATTGATACCGTAATACTATAGTTGCTATAGTAGCATGCATGATCTTGTTCGGTTTAGAATATAGGTGTGTCACACCAAAATACTCGGTTTTCAATCGTAATGCAGGTCATATATAAGCGGCAGAAGCTCGGATCATGCATAAAAGCACAAGCCCGGATTATTCATGAATTTGCCAGACTTCGCCGGTTGACCTGCGGATTGAGGGATCAGAGGACTGATACGGCGCCTTTTTCGGTAATCAGTTCGGATTTTGGGTGTGTCACAACAAAACTCTCGGCATTTAAGCGTAATACAGGCTACAATTAAGCGCCAAGTACGGGTATTGAGATGCGCTCACCCGATCGCCTGTCCGCGGGATGGCGATTGAACCCTCGTTGAAGCCTGACAGGGGCTCAGGCCAGGCAGGCGTACAACTTGCGCCAGATATGTTCGCGTGCGTTCCGCATAGGAAGTCGCCAACTGACGGTGCGCTGCGTACGGCGCATAAGGGCAGCGGTTTCAGTAACGACGTCCGCAGGGGCTCCACAGTGGCTTTGCCCATCAGACCCAACCTGGCATTAATCTCGCTCAAAAGCGCCAAACCGCCAGTGCAACTCAATTGAGGACCGTGAAAAGTCACATTCACAAAAGGGAAACACGGGAAGGAATCCGCATGGTATCTGAGGTATCTTTCACTTGGGGGAGGCTCGCATTTCCTCTTGGGATTTCACAATCTAGAGCGCGGCGGAGCCTGGCCCTGTTCTTGCGAGTTTGTGCCTTGATGAATAATCTTAGATAATGTATTTGAAGTATCGCCAATTACACACTTCGGAACAGATATTATCTAAGGTAAACCCGCCATATCAACATGTCAAATATACTGTCAGAGGTAGCTATGAACAGGATCACACCCATTGCAATCGCGATCATGTCTACGTTCATATCCGGCCACGCAATAACAAAACAGCTAGAACCGTCTGCTTGTGTAAGGCTTGATGGCAAGTCTCATGCTCGTATTGTCATATCTCCTGATGCACTCGAGACGACAAAGTACGCCGCCCGCGAACTACAGCTTTACATAGATAAGTCGTTGGGTATCAAAGCTCCTATTGTGGATACTCCTGCCACCAGTTCAATGGGAATCACGTTTCTTGTAGGCGATAGTGCATCCGTCAAGGCGATGGGTATTGACCCGCAGATGCTCAAGTCGGATGGATTCATCATTCAAGTAAAGCCACAAGTGATCGCGCTTGTTGGGCGTGACGAACCTGTTCCATACATCGAGAACAAGGCGCACTTTGGCCGGTATGAGATGGGATACAATGAAAAGCTCAAACTTTGCGGCACCGGCCAAACCGGGACGCTTTTTGCAGTTTATCATTTCCTCGAGAAGTATCTTGGTATCCGATGGATATGGCCGGGCGATCTCGGTGAGGTTGTCCCGAGACACAAGAGTGTGTTAATTCCTGTCGGCAGAAACAAAGTCGAGCCACGCTTTGAGTTGAGGATGTATTATGCGTTCAATTTTGCACGAGACGATGATGCAGCCAAGTGGTATCGCCGCGCCGGATTTGGTTCGACATCCGACCCGATGTGGCCGAACCACAGCGCATGGCTGATCTACAGTGTTCCTGAAAATCATTCCAAGCATCCGGAGTGGTTTGCTATTCACAATGGGGCAAGGCATCCCGTGGACTTGTGTTGGAGTGAGCCGACTCTTGTAGATGAGTGGACACGGCTTGCTCTTGAATACTTCAGAAACAATCCGCAGGCCAAGATGTTTCCCATTGTTCCTGAGGATGGCACCGGCGCGTGTGAATGCTCCCGATGTCAGGCAAAGCTGGATTTGAGCCCCCCGCGGGAAGGTGATGGCTCCATCGGGGGAAACCAGAAAATGTCTCGCTTGCTCCTGCCAGTGGTAAATGAGGTCGCCAGACGAGTCCGTGGAGAGTTCCCTGATCGTTTCATCGGAACACTTGCTTACGCCACTTACCTCAAACCACCGGCTGGGGAAAAGGTAGAACCCAACGTTGTCTTGATGTTTTGCGCCGGCACTCACTGGATGTATGAAAAGCTATATCGGGACACGATGCTGGAATATGAAAAACAGTGGATCAAGCAGGGCGCGGCTCATTTCAGCCTATGGGACTATCAGTGCTACCATCTGTTTTTAAGCGGCAACAATGGCCCGTATATTCCCGTCATTATGCCGCATGCTCTGAAAGCCAGATATGCTCGCACGGCGAACTATTCACGAGGTTTCTTTGCAGAAGCCGAGAACGAGAACGCAAGCTTTGTTCTCGGCAAGCTTACCCACTACGGCATGGATCATGTCAACTGGTATGTAATGGGCAAACTTGGGTGGAACCCTAATCTGAATGTGGACGATGTGCTCGATGATTACTGCAAGAGCTTTTTTGGCCCTGCTGCATCCTCGATGCGTAAGTTTTGGGATGTTCAGGAAAAGGCATGGTTTGCCCGCGATGATCAAATACAATGGGACGGCGTAGCCACTGCCCGCTGGAATCATGTGTATACGCAGAGCGTGCTCAGAAAGATGTTCAAGCATCTTGATACGGCCAGGGCTATCGCGCGTAAATCGGCAGATCCATCCTACCTCAAGCGAATAGAGTTGATAAATGGCGAGTACGCCGTTTTAAGGTCGTGCATGCTTGATGGATGGGACGGGCCGAATGGTGAAGTGGCTAACAACAGCTTTGAAGACTGGGACGCAGGTACGTGTGCGTTCTGGAATATAAGCGGCGATGGAACAGCAAGCACAGCATACGCACTTACCGGCAAGCGAAGTCTCAAGCTGACAGGAGAGAAGGCGCTGGCCATACACAACGCCGTCCAGCTCGAAAACAACAGCGAATATGTGGTATCCGTCTGGATACGAACAGAGGGTAAAGGCAATCCTGACGCAAAGAATGCTCGTCCTACTCTCAGCGTCCTTGCCGTAAACGCCGACGGAAGCACTTCCGTACTGGCAAGTTCCACCTCACGTCCCGGCGCGGGTAATGAGTGGCAGCGTATGTTCGTGGTGTGCTGGCCTACGCCCCAAATACAGATCAAACTGTCGGGGTGCGAAGGCTTTGTCTGTTACTATGATGATGTTTCAGTGGAACGCCTGAAGACCAGCTTTTGAGTCTTTAAGTAAAACATAAGCCATCGATCGAGGCGAGGATACGGTCGGCCCTGTCAGCACTGGCGTCAATTGAATGCCTTGATGTATTTGGCCGGCCGTTTGAAATTAGAAAATACGCAGCTACTATTACAGTGCACAACAGCGCCCAGCCGCAATTGGAACTCAATTGAGGACCGTCAAAGGTCACACCCATAAAGGGAAACACGTCAAGGTATCCCCACAACTGTGTTGCCTGTGTGTGTGATGATACTGTGCTTTCATGTGAGGATTGCACCTGTCAGACGCGCGAGATCAGGAAATGTGACGAGTTGCTGGTAAAGAGTTAGGGGGATCTTGCTGGTTCAGCGCCATATCGTGCTGCCGCTCGCCTCTCCTTGGCCTTTGTAACTTAGCGAAGGCAGATTCGGTGCGTCAGGACGGTTGAAGCCTGTCGTGTAGATCGTCTCGGTTGGATTGAGCCAGGCGCCTTCGATATACGGCGATCTCGTTGGCGATGTTGATCATCGCCAACACACCCACCGCCATCAGCAGGTACGGGAAGTTACGACGGCCTTCTGCCAGGCTCATCATGCCATGACCCACGAAGTACACGCTGATGGCGCACTGAAACGCGATGCGCCCGATGATCTCCTCGCCGTACCAGATCAATCGATGCGCGGCGACCGCGCTGAACAGGGCGCACAGCGACCACATGATCACCTCGCCTACGATCCGTGTCGTCACCTCACCGGCCATGAGGCCCGCGGCCGGCTGCCATACATGCCTGACCGCAAATACGCTGACCCCGGCCGACAACACCACCAGCATCACCGTGTGGGTCTGTGGGATCATCAGCAACACCACCACGGCCGCCAGAGTCACAGCGGTTACCGTCGCATCCGGGCGGCTCAGGACTGGATCGAAGAACGACACCAGCACCGCAATGATCAGCGCGGCGGACAGCGTGGTTATCGGTGATCGCGAGATGCGCATGCTCGATAGATCCCATTGACGGAAAAGGTCACGGCTCAGTGTAGCCCCGCTTCGGGCGGCACCGCAAGCGCTCATATTGTGAATTGGTTCACGATTGCGTTGCGGTTGCCGTATTGATATTGTACTATTTTTCACGGAGGTAGGGCGCATGTTTCTACTTGGTGAAAAAATGCTGGTGCTGTTTACAATCCTGGCGCTGGGCGCATGGATTGGGCACTTCAAGATACGCGGGATATCCCTGGGAGCTACGGGCGTGCTGTTCATGGCTCTGCTGTTTGGGCACTTGGGCGCAAATGTCGCGCCGCATTGGACCACCGATCAGGCGTTGGCGGAGCGGATAGAGGACGCGGTCAAGCTCGAAGATGTGATGGTCGTGGGTTTGCTGTTGTTCGTGTATGCGGTGGGACTGCAGGCCGGTCCCAGATTCTTCCGAACATTTCGGCGAACCGGATTGCGGTTTGTCGCGATTGCCGCAGTCAGCATCCTCTCGGCGCTGCTGGTCACCGGCGTTGTGGCGGTGCTGATGGGGCTCAAACCGGACATCGCGGCCGGACTGTTCTGCGGTGCCATGACCAACACACCGGCGCTGGCTGCCGCCAAAGAGGTGATCGATCGTCTGCCGGATGCGGCCGCGCTGGGGTTCGCCAGCGGAAACGCGGTGGCCGGGTACGCCATTGCGTACCCGTACAGTATGGTTGGCACCGTGCTGTTGTTGCAGTTCCTTCCCCGGTTACTCCGACGCGATCTGCCCAAAGAGGAGCAGGAGTATAAAGACGAGCAGAAGGCTGCGCATGGCGCAATTACGCGTCGTACACTGCGCATTACCAATCCGGCGATCGAGGGGCGAACCATAGCCGAGATCAACCCGGGACGTATGATCCGCGCCAACATATCGCGAGTTCGACGCGGTGACGATGTCATGCCGGCATCGGGCAGTCTCGTGCTGCATCTGGGTGACATCGTGCGTGTCGTGGGAGATGCCGCAGAGCTCGACCGGATGCAGCTGCTTCTGGGCGAGCAGACATCGGTGGACTGGGACAACAACAACGCCATCACCCATGCCGACGTGGATGTGCTGCAGCGCAAATACTGCAACATCCCGTTGTCGGAC
Organism: uncultured bacterium; assembly: GCA_964650005.1. Lineage (GTDB taxonomy): Bacteria > Armatimonadota > HRBIN16 > HRBIN16 > HRBIN16 > CAZHSN01. Next base: position 6,309 of record CAZYPZ010000024.1, read on the forward strand.
CTGGATCTGGTGATCCGGTACGGTGTGCTGGTCACCCGGGTGCGCCGTCAGGGGATCGAATTCCTGCCGGACGCGCAAACCGCACTGGAGATCGGCGACAACATTCGGATCGTGGGCGATCGGGCGAGCGTTGCTGAAGTGACCAACCGACTGGAAGGGGGAGCGCACACCGCAGACGAGACCGACATGCTGCCGTTCCTGGTGGGCTTGTTGCTCGGCATCGCCTTGGGTGTGATCCCGTTCCAACTGTTCGGCATGAAAGTGAAGCTGGGGGTCGCCGGCGGCGCATTTGTCATGAGTCTGATCATCGGGCATTTCGGGCGCATCGGCCGGTGGCACCTGTATGTTCCGCCCGCCGCGAAGAACATCAGCCGCGAACTGGGGCTGATGCTGTTCCTGGCGGGTGCGGGTACATCCGGCGGTGAGAAGTTCGCTCAGGTGTTCACGCAGTACGGCTGGCAGCTGCTGGCCGCCGGCGCGCTGGTCACCACCGTTTCGGTCTCACTGACGCTGATACTGATGCTGGGCGTATTCCGTATGCGCCTGTCGAAGTCCAGCGGAGCGTTGGCTGCCTGTATGACAAACCCGCCTGCGCTAGGGGTGGCCAATGCACAGACACAGACCGACATGGCCGTATTGGGATGGGCGAGCGTCTATCCGCTAGCCATGATCTTCAAAGTGCTGTTCGTCCAGCTGCTCGTGCCCGTACTGTACGCGCTGTACATGGCCGGCCAACGATAGCCGAAGGGCCATCGGCTGTATCAGCCGATGGCCCGAAACCCGGTGGGCTTTCTGGATGATGACTACACCTCCGGAGTCCCGTAGATCGCCTGATAGTAGTCCCATTCCGGCTGATTGATCAACCGGATATAGGTCACCTGCCCCGCGTGGAAGTGATCCTCATGCGTCAGGTGTGCCAGTGCGTCGCCTAGCAGCATCGGTTGTCCCCACAACGTGACCGGCGAATCCAGCGGTGTATCGGCAAACTGGTCGCGAATGAACGCCGTCAGTGCGGCATGGCTTTCCGACAACAGCTCCAACAGGCGGTTCCAGTCCGTTTCGGGCTCGTTGATGTTCGCAAAGTCCGGCATCTGGCCGGTACGCAACGCTTCCAGCGAGGCGCGGTCATCTTCGATAAGGTGCTGCAGCGTTTCCCGGATCGACTTGCAGTCGGGACCGCCCTTCCAGTCGATGATTGCCGGATCGATCGCGTCAATGTGTTTCAGGAAGAACTGCCGGGCTGATTCGATCTGCTGTACGAAGTGTTCCAGCGTGTAGCTCATGAGCTGATCCTTTCGGTGTTACAGGTAGGTCAATCGGTCACGGTACCGCTCCATCAGGGCGTGGTTGTGTTCATCGCCTCCGTCCAGGTTTGCGCTGAGGAATACCGGCGGATCGATCCCGCGCTGATGCAGTCTCTGAACCGTCTCGGCCACCAGCGCATTGGCGATCGCGCATCCGATGACCGTGGACGTGGGAGCGCAGCGGATGGGCTGGCCGGGTACGGGTATGACCGCGTCACCCTCAACGCCGCAGTTGTCGATAACCAGATCCGCCACCTCAAACAGGCGGGCTGCGCCGCCGCGTGGCTCTACACTGCGTGAGTAGGTCAGATTGGTCAACGCGATCACACGCGCTCCCCGGTTCCGGGCGCAGACGGCCGCCTCGACAGCGACCGCGTTGCGGCCGCTGACCGAATGGATGAGTATCACGTCGCCAGGACGGAGCGGTACCGTCTGCATAAACCGTTCGGCAAATCCGCTCAGTCGTTCAAGCTCGGATGTCAACGTGATGGGGCGGACGTCACAGGTAAGCCCGGGAGGCAGGATCGGCGATACGGGAACAAGCCCGCCGGCGCGGTAGAACATCTCCTGCGCCACCAGACCGGCATGGCTGGGGCCGAACACGTAGACCATGCCGTCATTGGCAATGCACTCACTCATCCAGTCAGCCGCCTGCTTGATCGTGGCGCGCTGTGTCTGCTCCACCTGTCGCAATTGGTTGATAATCGTGTCGAAATAGCTGCTGAGCATGTCGCCTCCGATGGATGGGATGGTCTCATTGTACGCGCTTCGCACGCAGGAAACCGCAACATCGGCGGCGTATGGTGGGCCAGTCTGTCAGGGGGGAGGCCGTGCATGTCTGAACCTGCATTCATCCTGCATCACAATGCGCCGCGCGAACCGCAGCCAGAACGTCTGTTGCGGTTCTTTTCCAGCGATCCGGAGTTCGACGCCTCCATGAACGAGTACCTGTGGCGCCATCTCAGCGTGGATGAACGGGGTGTGTACTGGGGGCATGGACCTGTCGTGGGCGCCACCGATCATCTGTGGTGCATTGAATGGGACTATTGGTTCCTCCCATGGGTGGACCGCGCCGCGATGGGATTGCAGAGGCAGCCCAACCCCATCGATGTCATCAAGGATACGTTGGCGCGTGCTCCAATCGATCGTTTCGGTTTCGTATTCGGGGGAACGCTCACTCCCGAGAACCCGATGCAGCCCGGCAGCTACAAACCGCAGTTTGGCTGGCCTTGGCCCAAGTATTGGCACAACAACACCGCCCAACGGCCATCGGGCTGGGAGTTCAATGATCCCGGTGACTCGGTGTGGACCGAAATAACGTTGCGGGACCTGAAGCGGTTGGACGGAGAAGCCGGATGGCTGACACTGGAGGTGACCGGAGACCATCCGGAACTCACCCTGCCCGCATTCGATACGGACGCGCTGCATGTTCCGGTCATCGAGTTGGATATCGCTTACGACAGTCCTGACGCGTCAGAGGCGGTGAATACGATGAGTTTGTGGTGGACGCGCGCCGACGCACCTCACTTCGATGCGAGCCGCCGAGTGGATTGTGCGTTCAGCGTGCTTCCTCCGGCGCGGTTTCCTGACGATTATATGCAGTTGGTTTCCAACCAGTCCGGACGGTATCCGTTGTACTTTCGGATGCATCTGCATCCGGAATGGGGACGTGAAGGGCGACGGATCACCGGGTTGCGACTGGCGCCTTGCGGGGCAGGGCATCAGGGCCTGAAACTTCGGTTGAACTATATTCGGGCCACCTACGATACCGGTCTGCTCACCACCAATGGCATTTTAATCACGAATACCTCGCGGTTCTATAACTGGAGCGGTGACGTGGCGTTCCTGCGCCGGATGATTCCGCGGGCGCGTGCAGCTATGCTTTTCCTGCTGGAGCACCTTCGCGGCCGCCGAGACGGTCTGGTGAATACCGGTTGGATGGTGGGCAAACAGGGATTGGGACCGGAACCGGGGCGATCGGTGTATGGCAGTTACTGGGATCTGCTGCCTGTGGGCGTGTACGACATCGAGAGCAGCGTCTTTCTGTATGCCGCGTTGCGCGCGATGGCCAACCTGGAGCGCGCGGCCCGACGTCAGGCGATCACTGCAGGCCCCGTGCAAGTCGATGGACCGGACGGCAGGGCGGTGACGTACCGGGAGACTCCGGCCACTCTGGAGCGGTTGGCGGCGCGCGTGAAGCGGCGTATCGAGACGGTGTTGTGGTCGCCGGAGACTGGGCGCTTCGTGAAAACGGTGGACGTGCGCGGGCAGAAACACGACTATGGCTACCTGCACTTCACGTTATGGGCGATGGCGCACGGTATCGGAACAACCAGGCAGCGACGCGCTGTGTTCAACTGGGTGACCGGCCGGCGCACCGTTACAGGTGATACCAGCACGGGACGGGATATCTATCGGTTCCGGTTCGGGCCGCGTACCAGCACAAAGCGCAACGAGTCATGGTACTACTGGGTCTGGTATCTCGAGGGGAAGAAAGAGCCGCCGGACTCCCCATGGTACTACTCGCGGCAATGGGAGCAGCAGATGCAGGACGGCGGGGCTATTCCTGCAACGTCGCTGTTCGATCTAATGCTGCGATGCGGTGAGATGGGCCGGGAAGGGGCCAACAGCGCCTGGTGGCGTGCATTGGAGATCATAAGCTGGTTTCGCGACGTCAAGGCCGCCGGTGGCGATGGACATCAGTTCTACCGCGCGTATTACGATAACCATCCCGAGCGCGGGCGGCAGCAGAGTCCCATGCCGGGTGGGATCGGACTCGATCGCGAATTCCTGAGCGACAGCAGCTGTCTGACGATGTTCCCGTTACTGGCGTTCTTGGGCGTCTCGGCGGACGAGGACGGCGTCCTGATGGTGGCCCCCCGTCTGCCGGATATGTTGGATCGGCTGGGAGCGGAGAACGTGTATTATCGGGGTAACTGGTTGCGGATCGACGCCACACGCGATGGCGTGTCGTTTGCAGGCAGCCGTGCGCCATCGCCGGGAGATGCCCGTGTTCGGTTGCGTTTGTCGCCATCTGCATCCGGAGGGGCTCCCACGGTCAATGGCAAGACCTTCCAGCCGGTCCGCCGGTTGCCCGATGGGCGGTATGAGTATCTGATCGCGTTACGCATGCTCGTGTAGCGGCTGTCCGGAATGGCGCTCAGATGATATACTGGGGGCACTCGGCTGCCAGTCTGCGGGCCATTCGGAGGCGTACACATGGTTTCGCAATGCCGTTATCGATATGGGCGCACAGATCGGGTGCTGGGTGCACTCCTGTGGACTGTCCTGCTTGCGTTGGCGTCGCCGCTTACGGCTGATGGCGGGGCGGTGGAAGCTTGGGGCGAGTACCGGGTACTCACGCCGGACCGGATGCAGGGTGTTGTCGCCATCGATGCAGGAGACCAGCATACCATTGCACTGCGGGTCGATGGATCGCTGATCTGCTGGGGCTGCAATCGCGATTTACAGTGCCAGCCGCCGTCGGGGACCGCTGTGTATACAGCCGTCGTGGCAGGTTACACGCATTCCGCGGCGTTACGGCGCGATGGGATGGTGGTCTGCTGGGGCGGCAACGACAACGGGGAGTGCGAGGTGCCGGCGCCCAACTCCGGTTTCATAGCGGTTTCAGCCGGCCGGTATTTCACGGTGGGCTTGAAGCAAAACGGCGCGGTGGTCTGCTGGGGCCTGGGAGCGTCGGGGCAATGCGATGTGCCCCAGCCCAACTCCGGGTATACAGCGATATCTGCCGGCTGGTACCATGTCGCCGGACTCAAGTCCGATGGATCGATTGTCTGCTGGGGTGACAACTCCGATGGGCGATGCGATGTGCCGGCTCCCAACAGCGGTTTTACAGCGGTGTCCTGTGGCGGTGCGCACACGCTGGGGCTCAAGAAGAGCGGCTCGATTGTGGGATGGGGCGCGAATGATAACGGGCAGTGCGATGCGCCCGAGCCTAATACCGGTTTCGTGATGGTATCTGCCGGCGGCCAGCATTCGCTGGGGTTGAAATCGGATGGATCCATAGTGTGTTGGGGTGCCAGCGCCGATGGACAGACAGCTGCGCCTGCCGGAGTCTATACGGTTGTCGATGCCGGTGGATGGCACTCGGCGGGAGTGGCGCGTGCTCAGGCCGTGTGCTGGGGCGATAACGAATACAGCCAATGCAATGGCCCCAATCCGAACAGCGGCATCGTGGAAGTGGCCAAAGGGGATGAACATTTTGTGGCTCTGTACTCGGATGGGCGTGTCATCTGCTGGGGCAATACCGGCGATGGCCGATGTGATGTGCCCACGAATAAGCCGCACTATGCGATGGTGGCGGCCGGTGGATACCACACCGTGGCGTTGAACTGGGACGGCCAGGCGGAGTGCTGGGGTGACAACAGTTCAGGGCAGTGCTCGCCTCCCAAGATCAGCGACTTCAAGACGCTAGCGGCAGGGCACGCCCATACGCTGGGGCTGCGAGGTGACGGCACGGTGGTGGCTTGGGGCGACAACACGTACGGTCAGTGCGACGTCCCGGCGCCCAATGCGGATTTTGTGGCCATCGCGTGCGGGAAATATCACAACATGGCGCTGCGGTCAAACGGGACCATAGTCTGTTGGGGGCGCAACGTCGAAGGTCAGTTGAATGTGCCAGACCCGAATAGTGACTTCGTTGCCATCGCCGGAGGCGGATGGCACAGCCTCGGACTGAAGGCGAATGGCGAAGTGATTTGCTGGGGTTACAACGATTATGGGCAGTCTGACAAGCCGATACCCAATCGCGGGTTTATTGCCATCGCTGCCGGTGACTCCCATTCGGTCGCGATGACGGCGAACGGTCAACTGGTCGGCTGGGGAGATGACACCAATGGTCAGATCACCATGCCAAAGCCCAACATAAACCATACCGGTATCAACGCCTATGCGTGCGGTAATATCTCCATTCGCGGATACAGCACGACACTCACCGGAAGAGCCGACCTGCAGCAGATGGACACCCTGGAAGGGCGCTGGCTATGCGTTCAGGTGTGGCCGTTAGGAGGGGTGGAGCCGCAAGAGACGCGTCTGATACGGTTGAAGGCTCAAGGTGACTACAGCACCCCGCTCTACAGCTATCCCCCGGGAATCGTCACCACGAGCCTTGCGCTGCGTCTGGGGTCTGCCCATTGCCTGTGGACGCGGCTCCCCGGGTTTGTCCCCACATCAGGTCCGCTGAACGTTTCGTTGGTGAACGGTGACGCCGATGGCGACAATGCGGTGACGCTGTTCGACTATCTGGTGCTGGATGGGGCGTTCGGCTCAGCCAACTGGATGGCCGACCTCGATGGAGATGGACAGGTGACGCTGTTTGACTACCTGGTGATCGACAGCGCGTTCGGCGCTTCCGGTGATTGAGGTTTCCACTCATAGCTGTGGCAGAATGATACAGATGGTATCCGTGGGGCTCCGCGCGGCGATCCCACAGACGGTGATGCCGAAGGAGGGATCGTTGCGAACACGGTGTATCGGGTTGTTCATGATTGCAGGTCAGATGTTGGCGCCCATGTGCCAGGCTCAGATGGGAACTGTGGAAAGCTGGGGCGTCACAGTCCAGCCGCGCGCCGATTTGATGGGGGGAGTCGTTCAAGTCAACGCGGGCAATACGCACTCCGCGGCCGTGCGGTTCGATGGCAGCGTGGTCTGCTGGGGTTACAACCCCGATGCGCGCTGTCAAACACCGTTACCCAATGCGTCATTCAAGCAGGTGGCGACGGGCGCCGCACACACCGTGGGGTTGAAGCGCGACGGAACGTTGCGCGGTTGGGGCGACACGACGCACGGGCAGGCGCTCACCCCGTTGGATAACGGCGGATTTATCGAAGTGGATGCCGGGTATTATCATACAGCCGCGCTGAAAGCGACCGGCGCTTTGGTTTGCTGGGGCATGAATGACGATGGCCAGTGTAGTGTTCCCGCGCCCAATCAGGATTACGTGGCGGTGGCGGCCGGCGGATACTTCACCGTCGGACTGAAACGGAACGGTTCGATCACTGCCTGGGGAAACAACACGAAAGGTCAGTGCAACGTTCCTTCTCCCAACGGCGGATATAAGGCGATAACAGCGGGCTACCGGCACGCGGCCGCACTCAAGATCGACGGGTCGATCGTCTGCTGGGGTGACAACACCGACGGGCAGTGTGCTGTGCCGGCCCCTAACGCGGGGTTCATCGCGGTATCCGCCGGTTATGACCATACCATGGGCCTGAAGCAGGATGGTTCGGTGATCTGCTGGGGCAAGAACAGCAGCGGCCAGTGCTCGCCGCCCGGGCCCAACACGCAGTTCCTGGCGATCAGTGCGGGACATTCGTTCTCGGTGGGGTTGAAGGCCGATGGCAAACTGGTACGCTGGGGCTTGAATGACGTGGGTCAGTGCGGCGTGCCCGAACCCAACGAGCTGTTTACCGCTGTGGCTCGCGGCGGGCTTCATTTCGCGGCCGTGCGTATCGACGGCACGGTCGTCTGTTGGGGGATGAACGCCAACGGTCAATGTGATGTTCCTGCAGGTCTTCCCCGCGTTGCGCAGGTTGTTGCGGGCGGCTTTCACACTGCCGCGCTGCTGGATGACGATATGTCGATCGTCTGCTGGGGCTCTAACGATGCCGGCCAGTGTACGGTTCCCTCGCCCAACCGGCAGTTCAATCGTGTGGCTGTCGGATACCGACATACAGCGGCGGTTCGTAAGGACGGCACTATCAGCTGCTGGGGGCTGAACTCCTCAGGGCAGTGCACGGTTCCTGCGCCCAATGACAGCTTTGCGGAGGTGGTTGCAGGCCTGGCCTTTACGGCGGGATTGAAGTACGACGGGCAGGTGGTCTGCTGGGGCGACAATACCTACAATCAATGCGTGGCGCCCACTCCCAACGCCCAATTTCAACAGATCGCTGCCGGTTCGCATCACATGGTGGCGCTAAAGCAGGATGGCAGTGTGGTGTGTTGGGGACGGAACGATTCGGGGCAATGCAATCCGCCTAGTCCGAACGGACCGTTCGTGGCGATTGCGGCGGGCGCGAACCATTCGATGGCGATCGACATCAACGGGCGGGTCACACTGTGGGGCGGCAACAGCTACGGGGAGCTCGATCGGCCGGACCCGAACGCCTTTTCGGCGATCGGTGCGGGCGCGTCCTGTGCGGCCGGTGTGCGCTGGGCCGGCTTCATGCAGGGGACCATCGATCTGCAGCACCTGCAGCAATCCCCTGCAGATGGGTATCCAGTCTGGCTGCAGGCATGGCAGGGAGACGGTAAACTGGTGGAAACCCGCTTGATACGCGTGGGAGCGGACGGGCGGTACGCGACGCCGCTTTACGCACAAGCGCCGGTCACGTTGCGCATCGGAGCGCCGCACTTCCTGTGGGCCCGTCAGGCCGACGTGGACCCTTACCAGCACGACGTCAACGCCGTGCTGATCAACGGCGATGCGGATGGCGACAACCAGGTGACTCTGTTCGACTATCTGACATTGGATGCCGCCTTTGGGACAAGTCACCCCATGGCTGACCTGGATGCAGACGGGCAGGTGACGCTGTTCGACTACCTGATCATCGACGGCAGCTTCGGGGCAACGGGCGACGGCGCCACCGGAGGCATCGTTATCTGAATCCAGCCGTATCGTGATGCGGGCCGGGATTTTCCACCCGGCCCTCTGGTCCCTAATGCACCGTTAGGTCCAGTCGGCTGCCCGAGATCAGCTCCATTGGCTGCGTGAAACGCAACGTGAGTATCCCATCGGCTATCTCGGCTTCAGCACCTATCGACACGCCATCCAGCGATAATGCCAGTGATTGCGGCTCGGTGGTGCAGCGCAGCTGCAGTCGCTGCAGCGTGACCTGGCCCCCGGCGATCGCCAGTGTCATCGTGCGCTCGGCCGCGGCGGCCATCCCCCAGGCCTGCGGGCAGAAGAACGGCAGCATCCATTCGGCGCGTTGCTGCACCGGGTTCAAACGCAGCGTCTGTGTTTTCGCGTTCCAGTGGAAACTGCTGAATGCCAGCAGCAGTGTCCAGGATGACAGCGCCCGATAATAGTGATTGCCGCATTCCACGTGGTTCCAGAACCGGCCTGCGCGCAGGTAGCGGTCGTGTATGTCGTTGACCACAGCCATCCCGTCCGCCAGACGTCCCATGCGGATCAGCAGAGCGGCCACCGTGTATTCGATGCCCGTCCACGGCGCATCCGCCTGAATGTTGCCAGAGGTGACCGCACGGCGCACCCTGTCCGGCGGGTATGCAGCGTTCACCAGCCCGCGGCCTGGGCGGAAGTTATACTCCATCACCGCGTTCATCACCGCGTGCAGCCGGTCGGCAGGCAAAATGCCGTCCGCGCCGCACATGCTCAGGAACCAGTCGCCTGTGGCTTGATCGCTCATGCAGCAGCTGTCACGCTGATCGCCATCCACCCAGAGGTCATAGTAGGAGCCGTTCCAGAGCCGCTCCAGTGAGCGTACCCCTTGGTCGTATGTAGCGCGCCATCGGAAAGCCCTCTCCGCTTCACCCAACTCATCGGCCATTTCGGCTGCGGCGTGCAAGGCTCCCAGCCACAGACTGGCGATATACACCGGGCAGCCGGTGAAGTCCCACGCGTCATATGTATTTCGGCGGGTGTCGCTGTCCGGGAGTCCGTCGCCGTCGGTATCCAGCAAGGCCGTATTGTCCATGGCGCGCAGGATGTGCGGCCACAGTGTCTGCAGGTAGTGGGTATCGCCGGTCCACAGCCAGTCCCGCCAGGCCAGCATCACGAATTGGGGATTCATATCGACCCGTTCGAAGCTGTCATCCACATGTGTCAAATCCGGGAACAGCATATGGTGGACGCGGCCGTCCTCTCGTTGGAACCGCGCGCCCTGGACCATCTGGATCTGCTGCAATTCCGGGAAGAGCGCAATAATCGGGAACGATCCCTGGTAGGTGATGTCGGTTGTATGGAAACCGCAGCACCCCAACCCTTCCCATACGCCAAACAGACCGTCACGCGTCCACCACGTACACTTCACCAGCGTGCTGAGTTGAGCCGCCACCGCTTCGCGGGCCGCATCAGGCATCGTGTTTTCACGCAGAAGCGTATCCAGCGCTTCGGTTTGACGGCGCCAGTCCGGCGCTTGGGCGATGAACGTACGCAGGACCTCGACACTGTCGGTGTACCACTCGGTGTACTTGTGTCCGATCAATTCGCCCGACGGGTTGATATGGTTGGGAAAATGCCAGCAGAGTGCGGTATGGATCTGTACGGATCCGCACACCGGCGCCTGTTGCCGGGCGCACAATGCGGTCAGGCCCCATTCCAGCCGCCTGCGCAGCGCTTCCTGGGCCAGACCCAGCAGGTATTCACGCCCCTCGGGCGAGCCGGACAAACCATCTTCCACGCGATCGAGGTGGCGCGCCATCCCGGCGATCAGCGTATGCTGCAGCAGCGTGTCCCAAGGCGCATCGTCAGGGTTGTTGCATGTCGACACATCCGGAAGCGGACGGGTGGCGTCGAGTTCGGGCAACGCTCCATCTTCATGCAGCCACAATGCCAGTGAGATCGGCTTGGCGCCAAATCGTGTATTGCGTGTCTCCCAAGTGTGCAACACGCTGCGTTCTTCGGTGTGTGCGCCGGTGACGCAACTGATCGATCCACCATGCATCGCCAGGCAGAAGTCGCCCGTGGTGACCGCGTCGGACTGAACAGCATCAGCGCTCAACCGGACGCCCCGCCAGCCCGCCGGCAGGTCCCGGATCTGCCTGTTACGGGGAATACGGCCGGATTGGCCACATCCAGAGGTGTTTCGCATGCATACCGCCAGCGAGACGGACACCTCCTCGTCAGATCGGTTCGTGAACTCCCAGTCCACCCAGAATCCGGGTGTGCCGGACGAGCGCGCATCCAGCGGCACAAACGGGCTCCAGACGGAGGCCGTGACGTCAACAGGCAAGGCGCTGTCGAGGTACCGTAACCGTGCAACGGGATATTGGGCATCATATTCGATCGCTTCGACGGGGCGCACAAAGGGCAGGCTGTACAGCTCTTGCAGCCGGGCGTCCAGCGCCAAGATGCGGGTGATCAGTGCGCCGGATCGGGTACAGGTCCGCACCAGAAACAGCAGATCCTCGGAGTGCAGTGTTTCGGAATCGGGAGGCGCAGGCGTTCTCGGCGACCATTGGCCGAAGTTCATCACCTGCCACTCGTGGAACAGCCCGTCCGGGCGGATCTCGACGCTGCCGGTTCCAATCCCGCCCAACGGGATACCCGACTCGTGACGGATGGTCTGACGGATCACTGGCATGACACACCTCGTGTTTGCAGTTGGTATAGTTTACGGCGTAGACCGCCCGTCCACCTGCCCCTCAGTGTGCGGGCAAACACATTACGGTGTGGCTCGCCGCCAGCCAGACCACGTCGGGGGTGCAGTGTTTGACTGGTGAGCAGTGTCTGGTCCACCGCAATCGGGTTATTGGCAACCCCTAGCCCAGGGCGGCCCGGCTTGCCGGTAGCTGACCTCCGGCCCACCGGTTCACCTGGTCGAAAAAAACCTGAACCGGATCTCGAGGCCGCTCCGCTCATGGCTTTTCTCCAAGCCAGCGGGTTGGACTTCAGCTGCAGGGACTGCGCGTCGCATCGCTACGCTGCAGTCGGCATCGGTCAGCCCAGCTCCTCCATCACCCGGTTCGTCACTCCGTTCCGGATCTCCACAGTAATGGCGTCCGTTGCGGGAGACCCGGTAGTGGCGAAGAACAACGCGCGGTTGGTGTTCATATCGGCTACACCGATCACCGTGTTGATCCCGGCGTGCCCGAAGATCCCTTGGCTTTTCTGATCGCGAAAACCAAACCAGGCGTTTCCACCCTCCGGGTCCGTTCCGCGCAACAGGATGCCCAGCCCCCAGGGCTCATGCGCCGGCTGGCGCTTCAGACGTCTGGCGATGTCAATCTCACGCTGGTACTGTACGGTGTGCATCTCTTGCAGCATGTCGGGTTGAAGCAGCCGCTTGCCCCGCCAGACCCCGCCATTGAGATGCAGCTGCATCACCTTCCAGGCATCCTCGGCCGTGCAGAAACCGCCTCCAGCGGGATGGCCCGCCAGCCCGTATGCATCTTTGAGCGTGGTGGGGATCTCTTTAGGCTGGGGGGTGATGGCGGTGGGTGTCGCATCCGATGGCACGTGGAACGTCATACTGTGTGCGCCGATGGGGCGGAACAGCTTCTGTTCGCAGTAGGTCTGCCAGTCAGGTGCGTGCGTACGGCGCAACACCACCTCGGCGGCCACCAGATGGCCGCTCAACGCATGGTAATAGGTACGGGATCCGGGAGCCCATTCGGTGGCCGCCTCACAAGCCGCTTTGACGGCGGCATTCCATTCGTCGCGGGTACGCACCGGTCCCATGGGAACCGAGGGAATGCCCGCGGAGTGGGTCACCAGGTGGCGCATGATGATCGCCTCTTTGCCGCCGCCGCGAAACTCCGGGATGTAGTCGCAGACCGGACGGTCCCATTCGAACACGCCTTCCTGGCGGGCAATCTGCAGAACGGTGCTGCTGACCAGCTTCCCGTACGAGTAGGTGGGATGCAGCACGTTCAGCGTCAGCGGGAGATTCCTTCCCGCCAGACCGCAGTAGGTTCCGGTGACATGACGGCAGACGATCCGCCCCTGATCCGAGACGATCAGGACGGCCCCCGGTATCTCTCCGGCGGCTATCCGATCCTGGATAAACGCGATCGACCGGTCAAAACGGCGTACAGTGCTCAAGCGGATCACCTCGATACATGAACGGTGGTTCCATTATACGTGTTACGGATGGGGATGCCGGCAGGAATACCACATGTCTTAGGGGAAAGCACAGACAACCACTCCAAGGAGGAGACACCATGATCGAACCGACGGGAGACAGATGGTCTGACTGCAAACCCGCGCCGGCAGGGTCTGCGGTGATCATTGTCGATGGTTATTCCACCGGACGGTATTATGCACCCGAACTGGTGCGGCGGGGATACCGTGTATATCATCTGTCATCCGGTATCGAGCGCACGTCACCGGCGCTGGCGGCGTTCGCGCATCATGTCGGTAAGGATATCTTGAAGCTGTATAGCGGCATGCTGGAATATAGGGGCGATCTGGACGATACCGTGCGTGAGGTGAACGCAGTGTCGCCGGTTGCGGTCATGGTCGGCTGTGAAAGCGGAGTGGAGTTTTCCGAACTTTTGGCTCATCGACTGGGGTTGCCGGCGAATCCGGTGAATTCACGCTCCATCCGGCGCGACAAGTACCTGATGCAGCAGGCTGTATCGACAGCCGGTCTGCGGGCGATCCGTGGCGTATTGACCTCTGACATCGATGAGGCAATCGCATTTGCGGAGACGGTGGAGGGCGGTTCGGTGGTGCTGAAGCCGGTGCGCAGCGCAGGCACGGAAGGCGTGCATTTCTGTGAATCGGTGGACGCTGTGCGCCAATCGTTCCAGCAGTTGCTGGGATCATCCACATTCTTTGGAGAGACCAACGACGCCGTGCTTGTGCAGGAACAGCTGCGCGGCCAGGAGGTCGTGGTAAACACCGTGTCGCGCCAGGGTAAACACGCCGTGTCGGATGTATGGCGCTATCACAAAGTGCTGAACGCCGGCGCGCCGGTGTATGAGCATGCGCGGCTGGCGGTTGAACTGGATCCCGCACTCGAGGAGGCCGCATCTTATTGTCTTGGTGTGCTGGATGCCCTTCAGATCCGGCAAGGCCCCGGGCATGCGGAGATCATGCTCACACCGGACGGTCCGTGTCTCGTGGAGATCGGCGCGCGTCCAATGGGAGGCAGCTTTCCCCCGGAGCTATATAAAGAGTGTGTCGGGCACACTCAGATCGAGTGGTCGGTAGATGCCTATCTTAACCCGGCGGCGTTTTGGCAGCATATGGAGCAGCCCTATAAGGGGCGCAAACACCTGCTGATCAAGCTGTTGATCTCTACCCGTGAAGGGGAGCTCGCCAGTGTGCCCAGCGTGAATCTGCTGTCCGGTCTCAAATCGATGCGGGGCGGCAACTTTCTGGATGCGCTGGAGACGTATCGTGTCGAACGGACCATCGATCTGTTCAGCAGTCCGGCTTGGGTCTGTCTGGCGCATGAAGACGGTGATCTGGTGACCGAGGAGAGTGCGTTGGTGCGGCAACTGGAGATCGAAGCGCAAAACGAGCTGTTCGAACTCTCGCCCACACAGGACTGGGCGCGTACCGACTCCGACTGGTTTCAGGAGACCCCCGATGAACTGTGGCTCAAGGACGGTGAGGCGCCGGTTCATGACGCTGAGGTGATCATGCGGGCCTTGGACTTGCAGCCCGGTGTACGAGTGCTGGATTGCCCATGTGGCGACTGCAGAGTGGGTGTTCATCTGGCGGACTGCGGGGTGATCTACGACGGCACCGATATCAACCCGCGCTTTGTAGAAGCGGCACAACGGCGTTTCGCGGAGCGGGGGTATCCGGCATCCTTGTGGGTCAGCGACATGCGGGAACTGGCCGTAGATGCCCAATACGATGTGGTGTTGAACTGGTTCAACAGCTTCGGCTATTTCGGTGTCGAGGATGACTTCGACGCTTTGCGTCGATTGGTGCGTGCGCTGAAGCCCGGCGGTCGTCTGCTGATGGAAAACCCCAATCGGGCGTTCATCGCCGCTCACCTGCCCACAAAGGTGACCAAGGAGGGTGACTCCGCTTCGTCCCGATGGGATGAAGAGACCGAGCGTGTGGTGCTCTCTGTACCTGCCCAGAATGGAACCGATCGCAAGCAGGTGGTTGCCGGTGATCGGATCTACAGCCCCGCGCAGTTGAAACTGCTGTTTCGGCTGGCCGGGTTGGAGGTGGAACAGGTTTGGGGAGAGGACTTGACTCCTTTCGACGAGTCGACGTCAAAACGTATCATCCTGCTGGGGCGGAAACCACTGGCATCAACCCAATGAGCGGCACTTGATTGGATGAGGAGGATCGAGATCGATCATGAAAAGCCGTATAGCGGAACGATTGCGAATGCAGCTGGCGCCTGTGGCGCTGTTGTGGACCGATACGGAGCCCGAGAACGCGCTGCAGTTCGGTGAAGGACGCCGCGGATGCGTGGTATCGCTGATCTGCTCCGCTGCGAAAGGGAGGACCGCGTACGCCTGCCTGCAGACAGCCGGCTGCGTCGGAGGCTCTGTGGGATTAGGGCTGACGTCATCGTATGAAGGCGTCCCCGGGGGCATCGAGTATTTTCTTTCCAACGGCAATCCGGAGTTTTGCTGTACGCCCGAAGGACGGGAACTGGCAAAGAAGAACCCGCACATCGAACATGGAGAGGGCTATTTCCGCAATCCCGAGGTCGCGCGGGCGTTCATTCAGGAACTGCCGCGTATGGACCTGAACTCCAAGTATGTGGTTTTCAAACCTTTGTCCGATCTGACCCCGACGGAAGAGCCCAAGGTAATCATCTTTCTGGTGAATCCGGATCAACTGTCCGGGCTGGTCACGTTGTGCTGTTACACCACCGAGACGCGAAACGCCGTAGTGGTGAGCATGGCGGCGGGATGCGCGCAGATGGGTATTCTGGCATACCGGGAGGTGGACTCCGATCAGCCTCGCGCGATCCTGGGGTTGACCGACGCGTCCGCGCGTGTGCGCACCGCCGGCGCCATCGGACGGGATAAGCTGTCCTTCACAATGCCTTGGAGTCTGTTCAAGCGGATGGAAGCCGACGTGGACAACTGCTTCCTGGTCCGCAGTACTTGGGAAGAGCTGATGGGATCCGGATCGTCCGGGCGCTGAGCTCCGTTTCCCCGCCGGCCAGGGCGGGATCTACGTAATCTGAACCGCAGCGACGCCGCGGAAGATGGGGTTTCCGCGGCGTCGCTGTGTTTGTGCCGTTTTTGAAGAATTTACCAAAAATGGCGTCAAAACACTTGACACCAACACACTCAAGTGTGTATCTATATGAGTGGAAACAGTCGGAACCGGCCGCAGGGCCGAGGACGGAGGATAGACAGAATGGGCAAGACAGTTGGGATAGACCTGGGAACCACCAACTCCGTGGTCGCAGTGATGGAGGGCGGCGAGCCGGTCGTAATCCCGAACGCTGAAGGCAGCCGGACGACCCCGTCGGTGGTGTCGTTCAAAGACGGTGAGCGGCTGGTGGGCGTTACGGCGAAGCGGCAGGCGATTATGAAGCCTGATCAGACCGTCATCTCGGTTAAGCGGTACATGGGGACGAAGCACGAATACAAGATCGACGGCAACACGTACCGTCCGGAGCAGATCTCTGCATTCATTCTGCAGAAACTGAAAGCGGATGCGGAGGCATACCTGGGCGAGACCGTGGATGCTGCGGTCATCACCGTGCCGGCCTACTTTAATGACGAACAGCGCACCGCGACCAAGAACGCGGGCGAAATCGCCGGGCTGAAGGTGCTGCGCATCATCAACGAGCCGACGGCCGCCGCGCTGGCGTACGGGCTGGACAAGAAGTCCAGTGAACTTATTCTGGTGTTCGACCTGGGAGGCGGTACGTTCGACGTCTCGATCCTGGAAGTGGGAGATGGGGTGTTCGAGGTCAAGTCTACCAACGGTGACACCCATCTGGGAGGCGATGACTTCGACGAGCGGATCGCCGGATGGATAGCCGACGAGTTCAAAAAAGAGTCAGGCATCGATCTGCGTCAGGATCGCCAGGCGTTGCAGCGGCTTCGGGAAGCGGCGGAGAAAGCCAAGATCGAGCTTTCCAGCATGGTGGAAACCGAGATCAACCTGCCGTTCATCACCGCTGACGCCAGTGGTCCTCGGCACCTGCTGATGAAGCTGTCGCGGGCTCGGTTTGAAGAGCTTTGCGCTGATCTGATCGAACGGGTGCGCAAGCCCTTCGAGAACGCCTTGGCAGACGCGCGACTGAGCGTCAACGATCTGGATGAGGTCATTCTGGTAGGCGGATCGACCCGTATGCCGTGTATCCAAGAGATGGTGCGCAAACTGACGGGCAAAGAGCCGAACCGGGGCGTCAACCCGGACGAGGTGGTTGCGGTTGGCGCGGCCATCCAGGCGGGCGTGCTGGGCGGCGAGGTCAAGGACGTGGTGCTTCTGGACGTGACACCGCTCTCTTTGGGTATCGAGACCATGGGAGCCGTGTTCACCCGGCTGATCGAGCGGAACACCACCATCCCGACCCGGAAGAGCGAGATCTTCACGACTGCCGCTGACGGACAGACGGAGGTGGAGATCCATGTCCTGCAGGGCGAACGGGAGATGGCGGCCGACAACAAGACACTGGGGCGGTTCCATCTGACCGGTATTCCGCCGGCTCCGCGCGGTGTGCCGAAGATCGAGGTGACGTTCGATATCGACGCGAATGGCATCCTGCACGTGAGCGCCAAGGACACGGGTACCGGAAAAGAGCAGAAAATCGTCATCACCGGTTCCAGTAACTTGGACCGTGCGGACATCGACAAGATGGTCAAGGAGGCGCAAGCGCACCAGGAAGAGGACCGGAAGCGCCGTGAACAGGCGGATGTACGCAACCAGGCCGACAGTCTGGTGTATCAGACCGAGCGCATGCTCAAGGACCTGGGCGATAAGGTGACGCCCGATCAGAAACAGCGGGTGGAAAGCGCGCTGCAGGCGCTGCGGGAAGCCAGTACAGGTACCGACATCGAACTGACGCGTAAACGCATCGAGGAGCTGCAGCAGGCCAGCTATGAACTGAGCAGCAAGCTGTACGAACAGGCTGCCGGTTCACAAGAGCCGCAGGCCGAGGCTGCCCCTGGCGGGGCGACGAGCGGTTCCGCCGATGACGGATACGAGGACGTCGAGTTCGAGAAGAAATAGATAACCAGTCACGGCCGGCCCTGAGGCCGGCGCGTGAACCAGTCGAATCTGCCGAAAGGAGGAGGCACAAATGACACTCAAACGATGGGAAGATCCGACCGACATGATGAACCGGCTGCAGTCCGAGATGGACGCGATGATGCGCCAGTGGTTCGGAACCGGACGCACGGCCCCGGCAGCGGCTGTCTGGACTCCGCGGGCTGACCTGCGCGAGAACGAGAACGAGTACGTGATCTGCATGGAGCTGCCCGGGATCAAGCCGGAAGAGGTCGAAATCGAACTGCAGGGTGACGTGCTGACCGTGAAGGGCGAGCGGCGCTTCGAGGACACGGAGAACCGCAAGGACTACGTCCGAATCGAGCGCTCGTATGGCACCTTCAGCCGATCCTGGGGCTTTGACAAGCCCGTGCAGGCCGACAGTGTGACCGCTTCCTTCAACAACGGCGTGCTGACGATTACCCTGCCCAAGGCGGAAGCGGCCAAACCGAAGAAAGTACAGGTCGTCACCGGGTAACACAAGCGCCGGCTGGTAACCTGAACAATCAGGCCTGAAGGCGGGGCGGGGTGAGGCGCAAGGGCCTTGCCCCGCCCCCGACATAACAGGCATCGTAGGGGGGGACATCCGATGGAACACCGATACAAAGACTATTACCAGATACTGGGTGTATCGCGCGACGCTGCGGAGAAAGAGATCAAGCAGGCGTACCGCAAGCTCGCCCGCAAGTACCATCCCGATGTCAACCCGAACAACAAGGAGGCCGAAGAGCGCTTCAAGGAGATCAGCGAGGCATACGAGGTGTTATCCAACCCGGAGAAACGATCCAAGTATGACCGATACGGCGAATACTGGAAGCAGGCTTCCGAGGCCGGTCCACAGGGCGGATTTAACGGGTGGCCCGGAGGCGCACCCGGCGGGGGCATGGGCGGTTTCAACTTGCAGGACCTGATCGACTCGCTGTTCGGCGGCATGGCCGGCCACAGTGCCGATAGCCCTTTCGGGCACATGACGCAAGCGCCTCCTCAGGATGTCGAGCAACGACTGCGCATCACCTTGGCTGAGGCTTATCACGGCGTCCAGAAACCGCTGCAGTTCGAGATGAACGAGGTCTGTACCGACTGTGGCGGTACCGGTCAGGCGCGTTCGAGAGGCCGGTTCAGTATGTCGTTCTGCCCGAGCTGTCAGGGACAGGGCACCCGTATACGGCGTGAGAGCGTGACGGCCAGCATCCCGGCGGGAGTCGATACGGGACGCAAGCTGCGGCTGAAGGGTATGGGGCCTGCCAATGCCTCGGGACAGCGCGGGAACATCATCCTGCATATCGAAGTGGCTCCGGACCCGGTGTTTACCCGCCACGGCGATGATCTGGAAGTGGATATCGACGTGCCGATGACCACGGCTCTGCTGGGCGGACAGGTCACTGTGCCCACGTTGGATGGTCCGGTAACGGTGCCGATCCGCGCGGGTACGCAGGCCGGCAAGCGGCTGAGACTGGCCAATATGGGCATGCCCAAAGGACGGCATGGTGAACGGGGACACCTCTATGCCCGTGTGCGTATACAGGTGCCGCAGCACTTAAATACGTCCGAAACCGAACTGGTCAAGCAGCTGCATGCATCGCTGAAGGCGCGCGGCGCAATCTGAGCGGGAGGGGATTCTGATGGCGGAAACGGGACGAAACCGATATGAACCTGTCTACCTGATCAGTGTGGCAGCACGGCTGTGTGACATGCATCCGCAAACGTTGCGGCTGTATGAACGGCTGGGGCTCGTCTCTCCACGGCGCGTCAACAGCAAGAACCGGATGTATTCCGAGTATGACATCGAGCGGCTGCAGCAGATCCAACGGCTAACGCGTGATCTGGGGGTGAACCTGGCCGGGGTCGAAGTGATCCTGGATCTGTTGGACCGTGTGGAACGGCTGCAGGCCGAAGTCGACTCATTGCGCGGTTCACTGGAAGAACAGGTGGTGGAGCGCGTCAGTGAGGCGTTGCGTCAGGCCAGCCGATTACCGGTTCGAGCGGTGCGCGAATTGGGACCGCCCGAAAAGGGGTGATGTTTCTCCGGCCGACATGACATAATAGACTATCACCGGTTGCTCATCGACCGTTGAAGGAGTCTGTGATGTCGTATCAGCCGAATGAAGACCGCTATGCACAGATGCGGTACAACCGCTGTGGCCGTAGCGGTCTGATGCTTCCGGCGTTGTCACTGGGGCTGTGGCACAACTTCGGAGGCGTCGATACGTTACGCAACGCCCGCCACATGCTGCTGCATGCGTTCGATGCCGGCATTACGCATTTCGATTTGGCCAACAACTATGGTCCTCCTCCCGGATCGGCAGAGGAGAACTTCGGCCGGATAATGGCGTCCGATCTTCGGCCTTATCGTGACGAGCTGATCATCTCCACCAAAGCGGGTTACCGGATGTGGCCTGGACCCTATGGCGAATGGGGGAGCCGGAAGTATCTGCTGGCGAGTCTGGACCAATCGCTCAAGCGCATGGGACTGGAGTATGTCGACATCTTCTACTCGCATCGCCCCGACCCTGATACGCCTTTGGAAGAGACGATGGGGGCGCTGGCACACGCCGTCCGATCGGGGAAAGCGCTGTACGTCGGTGTTTCCTCCTATTCGCCGCACCAGACGGCTTCAGCCGCCGCCTTGCTGCGAGAGATGGGGGTGGCATGCACCATCCATCAGCCGTTGTACAACATGCTGGTTCCTGACATAGAGAACAACCTGCTTCATGTGCTGCAGCAGGAGGGCATGGGGTGTATCGCGTTTTGTCCGCTGGCGCAAGGACTGTTGACTGACCGGTATCTGAATGGGATCCCCAGCGACTCCCGAGCCGCGCGTCCGACCGGTTTTTTGAGCGCCGATACGGTGACCGAAAGCCTGGTGAGCAAGCTGCGTTCGTTGAACGAGCTGGCTCAGCAGCGGGGTCAGACACTGGCTCAGATGGCGCTGGCCTGGGTGCTTCGCGATCCGCGCGTTACCAGCGCCCTGATTGGCGCAAGCCGCGTGGAGCAGATTGATCAAAACCTGGGAGCATTGCAGAGCGCGCCGTTCACTCCCGATGAGTTGAACCAGATCGAGAACTGCCTGCGCGACTGATACGGTCCGGCTGCGGTGGTCGACAGGGGTGAACACGGCCACCGCAGCTCGTGAACTAGGCGGCTATTTTGCGGACCGCATTGGCAAAGCCAAACTACAGTTACCCGCCCTTTGCGGTGGTTGACGCATGGTTTGGGTCCGCATAATGTGGCTACCCTGAGCTGATCAGGTGATTTCAGCCTGGTTCAATTGGCGCCATCGGTTGACAAGATCCTTCCGGATGAGCAACCAGTATAGCCCGGCCCAAAGGATCAGCCACAGCAGCAGCTCCAACGACAAGCGCCCCACCGTGTGCGGTCGCAACTCCAGCCGCACGAGGTACACGCCTGCGGCCAGCGCCGCATTGAGCAAGGTCAATTCGGCCAGCCGGCGCCAGGGGAAGATCCGACGCATTGGGATGCGTATGTATCGGGCGGTGATCGCCAATTGCAGGCCGTTGATTAACGTTTGACTGATCAGGGTCGCCCAAGCCGGGCCGATCAGCCCGAACTGACGCAGCAGGACGTAACTGAGCGCCAGGTTGATCACCAGTGATGCTAGCGAACTGTAGAAGATGAACTTCGTCTGCCCCCGTGCGTTGAG
The DNA here is from genome assembly GCA_964650005.1 of uncultured bacterium. Classification (GTDB taxonomy): domain Bacteria; phylum Armatimonadota; class HRBIN16; order HRBIN16; family HRBIN16; genus CAZHSN01. Next base: position 28,129 of record CAZYPZ010000024.1, read on the forward strand.
CACCATGCCGAAATAGGTGCACCGCAACAACAGAACCAGTGATGCAACCTGAAAGACCGCTACACCGGGAAGATACTTTCGACTGTAGAACAGACTGATCGCCTCCGGCGCGAATGTGATCAGCACGGCGGCAAGAAAACAGATCAGGATGTAGGCAAATACCACGGCATGTGACCAGAGGTCCACCGCGGCCTGAAACATGTCCTTTTTGAACAAGCGCGTCATACGGGGCATCAACACGGCCGTGAGCGACTGGGCGATGAAAATCACCGGCATCTCACGCGCGGCGTTCGTGTAGATGGCCAGCTGCTCCGTGCTGGTGAATCGGCCGATCAGCAGCCGTCCCAACTCGATGTTCAGCGTGCCCACAGCCATCGCCAGTCCCAACGGTATCGAGAACACCAGTATGGAGCGGATGGCTTTCCAATCGATTGACCACCGCAATCCGCCGGCTGCACGCCACACGATTACGTAGACGGCCAGCGCAAATCCGAGCTGTATGGCCACATACAACCGCATGTACGCATCGAAACCCCAATGCAGCCACTCCACCAGCAAAACGGCGGCCAGCAATGACGCGCTGTTGGATACCCGATACGCGATGATCGAACTGGTGCGGTTATAGACGATCAACACGTTGTCAAGGCTATATCCCACGATGATTGTCCACGGGATTAGCACCAGCGCATATATGTAGTGATGCAGCGCCGGGTTTGAAAAGTAAGCGGCGATCCAGGGTGCGCCGAGCAACAACAGCGCCCCGATGGTCAGGCTGAACAGCGTGCTCAGCGTATAGTAAACCGACAGGAAGCGCTTGCGCTCGTCGGGTGTGTCTGCACGCGCCAGAAAGTAGTTGATGCTGTTCGGCAGCCCCAGAATCAGCAATGTGGTGACCACATTGCCCACCAGTAACAGCTGGGAATAGGTGCCGTATTCATCCAGCGTGCGGAAACGTGACAAAAGCATTGCCGAGACCATGCCGATCAACAGGGTGCTGATCCGTGATATGGTCAGTTTTGCGGCATCTTTTCCCAGTTGTGCCCGTCCGGTGTCGCTCAATCTAAATCGTTTCCTCGCTGCGCGACCGCCCGTTACACGATAGTCTGGCGCGCTGTTGTGTCCCTGAAATGCCCAGTGTATGGTACAGCATAGAGGGAGACGCGGCCGGGTGAGCGGTGATTAGGGGCTCAGGGCGGCGTTACCGGAACGGACCGACATTCACTTGGAGGATATCTGCATGGCGAAACCGCCGATTTCGATGGATATGGCCTACCTGGCTCCCGAGGTGACGGAAGCCCAGTTGCAGGCGCGGCAATATCTTCTGGAGATGGCCCATCGCCGTCTGTATGAGGGCACGGGAGAAGGAGCGGACTTTCTGGGTTGGAGACAGCCGGAACGGTACATGCCTGAAGAGACGCTGGCCGAGGTCGAGTCCTGTGCCGCTGCATTGCGAGAAGAGATCGATACCCTGGTCGTCGTGGGGATCGGCGGATCCTATCTGGGGGCGCGGGCTGTAATCGACGCGCTGACACCCACGGGTGGCCCGGAAGTGGTCTATCTGGGACAAACATTGTCCGCCTCGTACACGCAGTCAGTGCTCGAGCATCTGCGCGGCCGGCGGTTTGCGATCAACGTTATCTCCAAGTCCGGATCCACGACCGAGCCGGCGGTCGCGTTCCGACTGGTACGCAAGCTGCTCGAGGATCAGGCAGGCGCTGATGTCGCCCGGCGTCTGATCGTCGCCACCACCGATCCTCAGAAGGGAGCGTTACGGTCGATGGCCGACCAAGAGGGATGGCGGACGTTTGTGATACCGTCGGATGTGGGGGGCCGGTACAGCGTGTTCACTGCGTGCGGAATGCTTCCGGTCGCTGTGGCCGGAGTGGATGTACGTGAGCTGCTGGCCGGAGCGATCGATGCCGCCGCTGCCTGCCGGGCTACACCGGCGGCCGACAGGAACCCGGCGGCGGCGTATGCGTTGACACGTCAGCTGCTGTTGGCCCAAGGCCGCTCCATCGAGCTGTTCGCGTCGTTCGAACCCGCGTTGCGAATGGTTGCCGAATGGTGGAAACAGCTGTTCGGTGAGTCGGAGGGCAAAGAGGGCACGGGCCTGTATCCGGCGTCAGTGGAGTACACCACCGATCTGCACTCCATGGGGCAGTACGTGCAGGAGGGCCGACGGCTGCTGTTCGAGACCTTCCTGCTGGTGGACGGCGGGCAGCCGGAGGTGATCGTGCCGCGGGATGAAGCGGATTACGATGGCCTCAATTTCCTGGCCGGGATGGGCGTGGACGCCGTCAATCGGCGTGCGTGTGAAGGCACTCGACTGGCGCACCGTGATGGAGGTGTGCCAAACTTGGGGTTGCATATGTCCCAGCTCGATGCATACAACCTGGGGGCGTTGCTGGCCATGTTCATGCATGCCTGCGGGTACAGCGGCTACATGCAGGGGGTCAACCCGTTCAACCAACCGGGGGTTGAAGCCTATAAGCAGAACATGTTCGCCCTGATGGGCAAACCCGGATATGAACAGCACGCCGCCGCTGTGACAGGCCGTATCGCGCGTGCTGCCGAGGCGCCGGTCATCCGTTTCGAATGAGTCAACAGACGCAGAGGGACAGCGCAGGCTGTCCCTCTGCCTGCTAGCCGTATTTCACGGGGCATCCGCAGGAACCGCGGACAACCAGCCGGACGGGCAGCGGCGTGTGCTCCTTGGCGCAGCCACCGATACGCTCCAGCAGGATACGGCAGGCGGTTTCGCCGCTGGCCTGAAACGGATTGTGGATGGTTGTCAAAGGCGGTTCGCAGAAACAGGCCGCAGCGTCGCCATCGTTGAACCCCACGACCGCGCAATCATGGGGGATCTGCCGGCCATGTGCGCGGAGCGCCGCGATGGCCGCCAGAGCGATGTGATCGGATGCGGCGAACAGCGCGGTGAATACGGTTTGATGTACCAGTGAGTCCACGACGTGGCGAACCTCGCTGATGTGGGTGCCGCAGTGTTGGACCAGCTGAGAATCCAGGACGGCGCCGGCTGCGGCCAAGGTATCTCTATAGGCGGCTTCACGTCGATCCGACCAGCTTTGCCCGTGTACTCCGATGAACGCCACCCGTCGATGCCCATGCTCCAGCAGGTGACGTACCGCCTGACAACCGCCATCGTAGTCGTCAATGTGGGCGACTGCATCGACGGCGCCTTCCGGAAAGGCATCTGCCAGAGCGACCATTGGAACTCCCGCTTTCTGTGTTTCGGCTCGCATCGCCCAGAGCACATTCAGGGCCGGCGGCGTGGCCAGCCCGGTCAGCAACACTCCGTCGGCCTGCCGGCTGCCAACAATCGCCGTGAACGCCTCCAGACCGCCTGACGGGCCGACCGTACAGACGCGCGTGCTGTATCCGCGCGGCATCAGGCAGTCCTGTACAGCGCGCAGCCGCTCTGTCAGGTTTTCGTCCCATTGATCGAAGCAGGCGACCAAAATGGTGTGTGAACGGCCGGTTGCCAAGGCTCGGGCTGCTCCGTGCGGCCGGTAGCCCATCCGCTCGGCCACCTGCAACACCCGGGCGCGAGTCTGTGGGCTGACCCGTACGGCTTGGTCGCGTTGGTTCAACACCAGCGACACGGTGGGCACCGACACGCCCGCATCGCGGGCGATCTGCGCCAGTGTCACGCGTGTGGTTGATTGCGGTGATGTGGTCTTCACGCCAAAGTGATCCCGTCTCCGGTGTGCATCTTGACGAATCGCTCCGTTCCTTGGTACTGTCTGCTAAAGCGCTTTAACAGCGCCTATTCATTATGCCCACAACGGAGGAATAGATGGCCAGAGATACACTGCGGGCGTTGATGACCGCGGCTGCCGAAGCCGGCATCGTGGTGCCGGCGTTCAACATCCCCTATCTTCCCATGGTCGAACCAACCTGCCGGGCGTTGGAGCGGCTGGATGTGTTCGGGATGGTGGAGGTGGCCCGGCTGGAACTGACCAAGTTCGAAGCGCGCAGTCTGGGCGCCGTGCGAGACCTGTTCCTGACCCACGCAAGCCCCCGTCACTGTTCGCTGCATCTGGATCATGTGCCTGTAATTGACGAAGACAATCTGGAATGTGATTGGCGATCACTGATTGCCGAGGGCATCGCTCTGGGGTACGATTCGGTCATGATCGACGGCTCGCGACTGCCTCTGGAAGAGAATATCGCCGTTACCGCCGAAGTGGTGCGCATGGCGCATGCGGAATCCGCCTTGGTCGAGGCCGAACTCGGGGCGGTTTTGGGACATTCAGAGGGGCCCATGCCGCCGTACGATGAGCTGTTCGCCCGCCGGATTGGTTTCACCGACCCGGATGAGGCGGCCGAGTTCGTGCGCCGTACCGGTGTCGACTGGTTGTCTGTCTCTGTGGGGTCCTTCCATGGCGCTATTTCGATGGCCACCAAGGATCAGCCCAAGACCCCGGCGCGTCTGGATATCCAGCATCTGCGCCGATTGCGGGAGGTGACCGGAATCCCGCTGGTGCTGCATGGCGGATCCGGCGTGATCCGTGAGTACGTGCATCAGGCGATCGCCGCCGGTATGGTGAAGATCAACATCGCCACCGATACCCGTCAGCCGTACGAGCGGGCGGTAGCCTCGGGGGCATCCACCGAAGCGGCGCAGCGTGCGGTGGAAGAGGCGATCGAACGCCTGGTGCGCGATCAGTATGGCATCGCCGGATCGTCGACCCGCCTTCACCGCCTTGCGGGTTTGAGCTGAGCGGAAAAGGAGACCACATCGTGTACTACCTGGGAGTCGATGTCGGCACCACCGGCGTCAAAGCGGTGGTGTTCGATGAACAGGGCGTTTTGAGCGCCTCCGCATATGAAGAGTATCCACTGCTCTTTCCGGAGCCAGGCGCTGCAGAACTGGATACGCGTCAGGTTCTGGATGCAGCCGCCCGGGTAATCCGCCGAGCTGCAGGTTCTGTTGATGGCCCTATTGGCAGCGTGGGGATCACGTCGCAGGGTGAGGCGTTCGCCTGCGTATCCGCCGAGGGTGACGTATCCGGGAACATCATGACCTCATCGGATTCGCGCCCGGCGCCGCTGGTCGGGCCGTTCACTGAGTCGTTTGGAGCGGATCGGCTGTACGCCATCACGGGTCACACGGCGTATCCCATGTACACGCTGTTCAAGCTGCTTTGGCTGCGTGAGCATCGGCCACGGTTGTTCAACACCCGCGACCGTTTCCTGTTCGTTCAGGATCTGTTGGCCTGGTGGCTGACGGGCGAAGTGGGAACCGATTTCACCATGGCCGCCCGATCGATGCTGTTCGATATCACGCAACTTCAGTGGTCAGCCCCGATACTGGAGGCGCTGGGGATCGATGCAGACCGGTTGCCGCGTCCAGCCCCATCAGGACATCCTTTGGGGGGCGTGCACGCTGCTGCGGCAGAGGTGACCGGGTTGAGCGTGGGCACTCCGGTCGCGGTGTGCGGTCACGATCAGCCGGTGGGAGCTATGGGCTGTCATGCCGCCCGTCCGGGGGCCGCGTCTTACGCGCTGGGCACGGTAGAGTGCATCTGTCCGGGCTTGGGCCAGCGCACGCTGGATCAACGTCTGATGCGGGCCAATCTGGCGACCTATCCGCACGTGTTACCCGGGCTGTATACAACGGTGGCGTTCACCATGACTGCCGGAAGCGTGCTGCGCTGGACACGCGATCAGTTGGCCACCCAAGAGGCCGCAGAGGCGCGCGCAGCCGGCGAGGACCCGTACGACCGGATCATCGCGGCCGCTGGTAACGCTCCGTCTCCCCTGATCATGAGTCCGCTGTTCGGTCCCACGGGAACTCCCTGGTTTGATCCGGATGCCGTCGGAGTGCTGTTCGGACTGCATTTGACATCCACCCGCGCCCAGGTGTTGCGGGCCGTTCTCGAAGGGATCACGTATGAGATGCGGTTGAACCTGCAGATCATGCAGGATGCCGGCATCCCGGTGACCGATCTGCGCGCCGTGGGTGGCGGCTCTCGCAACGCTGCATACATGCAGCTGAAGGCCGATGTGCTGCGGATACCGATCACGACCATGCAGGTCACCGAGGGCGCCTGCATGGGAGCCGCGCTGTTGGCGGCGCACGGTGCGGGATTGCTGGACGCGCCACGCTCGGCGGAGCAATGGGCGCGTCCGGGCCGGACGTTCGAACCGGATCCTGGCTTGGAAGAACCATACGCACGGCGGTTTGAGATTTACCGCAACCTGCATACCTCACTGGCCGGAGCGCGCACGCAGCTGGCCGCGTTACGAAAGGAAGAAGAGCGATAGCCATGGCAAAATCCACTTTCGCCCTGTTCTTTGGCAACAGGGGATTTTTCCCCGCAAGCCTGATGAGCAGCGCTCGTCAGGAATTGAGTGAACTGCTGACCGGCATGGGCCACCGGGTATTGATGCTCGACGCCGACGCCACCCGACATGGAGCGGTGGAGACACGCGCCGAAGGTGAGGTGTACGCCAAGTTTCTGGCCGATCACCGGGGCGAATATGACGGCGTGATCCTGACATTGCCCAACTTCGGCGATGAGAACGGCGCAGCCGCCGCATTGAAGGACGCTGGGGTGCCGATCTTGCTGCATGCGTATCCCGACGATCTGGATCGAATGGCTCCCGCGTTCCGTCGGGATGCGTTCTGTGGCAAGCTCTCCATCAGCGATGTCTTCTCACAGAACAACATCGACTTCACCGCGTTGCCGCCGCATACCGTGCATCCCTCCAGTCCCCGGTTTGCGGACAACATCGCCACATTCGACTCCATCTGCCGGGTGGTCAAGCGACTGCGTCGGGCGCGGATCGGCGCCATCGGAGCTCGGGTCACCCCGTTCAAGACGGTGCGTATCGATGAGATCACGCTGCAGAGGCACGGGATTGACGTGGAGAGCTTCGATCTGAGCGAGGTGCTCTATCGCGCCCGAAAAGCCGATCCCTCCTCGGCAGCCTACGCGGAACGCGCCAAGCGCATTCGCAGCTTCACCGACTGCAGCGCTGTCCCGGAAGAGAGCTTTGACAATATCATCCGCGTTGGACTGGCGTTCGACGAACTGATCGCCGAGTATGCGCTGGATGCAGTGGCGATCCGTTGCTGGCTGGAGCTGCAGGTGCAAATGCACATGTCGCCCTGCGTGCTGCTCAGCGACATGAACAATCGGGGAATCCCGGCAGCGTGTGAGGTTGACTTGGGGAACGCCGTGATGATGCTTGCGCTTCACGCGGCCGCCGATGCGCCGCCGGCCTGTCTGGACTGGAACAACAACTACGCAGACGAAGACGAGAAATGTATTCTGTTCCATTGCGGCCCGGTACCGCCGGACCTGATGGCGGGGCCGGGCGTGGTGACCGATCACCTGATCCTGGAAAATGCCGCCGGTGAGGGATGCGGATGGGGCTGCAACACGGGCCGCATCAAGCCGATGCCGTTTACCTTCGGCAGCCTGCTGACCGAAGACGGATGGATCAAGGCCTATCTGGGTGAGGGTGAGTTCACCAATGATCCGATCCCGGCGGACTTCTTCGGCTGTGCGGGCGTTGCCGCTATACCGGAACTGCAGGATGTGCTGATGCACGTGGTGCGTGCCGGCCACCGGCATCACGTCAGCGTGGCCGCCGGGCAGCATGTCACTGCGCTCAAAGAGGCATTGGGACGCTATCTGGGTTACGATATCGCTGTACCGCAGCAACGGTAACCCGGTGAACACGCTTCGGGGTGTGGTCCGTTGCCGCGGCCGTATCACACCCCGGAGGGTACACATGAACCAGATAACGCTGGACGGCTGCTGGGATCTGCTGCGTGCGGATGGAAGCCCGGTCTGCAAGGCCGTCGTTCCCGGTGTAGTGCATACAGACCTGCTCGCTGCCGGATTGATCCCGGATCCGTTCGCCGATGACAATGAAATCCGTGTAGCGTGGGTTGCCGAGTCAGACTGGATCTGGCAACGCAGCTTCGATGTGCCCGCCGAGTTATTGACTTCCGCCCGACAGTTTCTGGAGTTTGACGGGTTGGATACGTTGGCGGAAGTGATGCTGGATGGTCAGCTCGTTGGATGCGCGGACAATCAGTTCCGGCGCTGGCGATTCGATGTGACCGGTCGGCTGACGCTGGGCTGCCATCAGCTGCAGGTTCGCGTGGCTTCGCCGGTCGAATACGGCAAGCGGATGGCCGCTTCGCAGAGTGAACCGTACTGGCAGGCGCCCGGATTCAGTCTGACCGGCTCCACCTATCTGCGCAAGGCGATGTGCCACTGGGGCTGGGATTGGGGCCCGCAGCTGCCCAGTATGGGCATCTGGCGCTCTTGCCGGCTGGCAGCCTATACCGAAGCGCGGATCGACTCGGTGCATCTGCGGCAGACACATGCCGAAGGGGTGTCTCTGACGGCCGCTGTGAACCTGGAGCGCTACACCGAGGCGACGCTGACGGTGTGTATGGAACTGACGCATCCCGACGGAACGATACAGACTGCCTCGTGTGCTGTACCAGACGGGAACACGGCGACACTCTCGTTGGATATAACAAATCCCCGCCTTTGGTGGCCCAATGAACTGGGTGAACAACCGTTGTATCGCGTGACTGTGTCGCTGACCGATGCCGCCGGCGAGACGGTGCATCGATGGACGGCGCGCACTGGTCTGCGTACCATCGAGATGGTGCGCACTCCGGATCGCTGGGGCGAGACCTTTTACTTTGCCGTCAACGGTGTGCCGGTGTTCGCGAAAGGCGCGGATTGGATCCCCGCCGACCAGTTCGCCACTCGCGTGGACGAGACGCATTACCGTGACCTGTTGACCAGCGCGCGCACCGCCCATATGAACATGCTGCGCATCTGGGGCGGGGGGCAGTACGAGAGCGATCTGTTCTACGATCTGTGCGATGAGCTGGGGCTGTTGATCTGGCATGACTTCATGTTCGCCTGTGGCCACTATCCGGTGACACCCGAATATCTGGAAAACGTTCGCCTGGAGGCGATCGACAATGTGCGTCGGATCCGTCATCACCCGTGCCTGGCGGTCTGGTGTGGCAACAACGAGCAGGAGTGGATGATCTCGGGCGGATGGCCGGGCGGATCGGTCGATATGGACCGGGTAAAGCGGGAGTATCGGACAATCTACCACGAACTGCTGCCGCCCATCGTGGCCAGCGAAGACCCAGACACGCCTTATTGGCCCGCTTCGCCGCACTCCGGAGAGCCGTTATTCGAGAATCCGAACGGCGAGCACGCCGGTGACGGGCATTACTGGGATGTCTGGCACGGACGCAAGCCGTTCACCGAGTACCGTAAGCACGTATTCCGGCTGATGAGCGAGTTTGGGTTCGAGTCGCTGCCATCCATCGAGACCACCGGCACGTTTACCTCTCCTGACGAATGGAACATCACCTCATATGTGATGGAACGGCATCAGAAGAACCCCGCGGGAAACGGGTTGATTTTGCACTATCTGGCTGAGATGTTCCGCGCGCCCAGCAGCCATGAGGCCATGATCTACCTGAGTCAGATGCTGCAGGCCGAGGCGATCCGGTACGGCGTGGAGCACTGGCGCAGAGAACGTAACGAATTCCACTGCATGGGCACATTGTATTGGCAGCTGAATGACTGTTGGCCTGTGGCCAGCTGGTCCAGCCTGGAGTATATGGGCCGTTGGAAGGCGTTGCATTACGCGGCCCGAAGGTTCTTTGCGCCTGTCGCCCATTCCGTGTATGAAGACGCCGATGCAGGTACCGCCACCCTGCATGTGGTCAACGACCAGTTGACGCCGTTCACGGGTTTGTTGAGCTGGTCACTGGAACATCTCGACGGCGCCCCCGTACGCTCGGGATGCGAACAGGTTGTCATCGCACCGGCGTCGAGTGCCTGTGTGGCGTCGCTGGACTGCTCGGACGCATTGGATCTCGACAGCGTGCGCAATACGGTGCTGGTGACCGAGTTGCGGGATGCTGCGGGAGAGGTAATGGATCGCCAGGTGACGCCGTTCCGCCGGTGGAAACACATGAAACTGTCAGTGCCCTCCGTGTCCCTATCCGTGGCACAGCGCGGTGAGGAGACCTGGATAGACCTGCAGTCGGATGTCACCGCCATCGGTGCGTACATCAGCCTTCCGGGTTGGGAGTTGCGCCTGAGTGACAACTTCCTGCCGCTGCCTGCTGGCCGTAAGGTCTCGGTCAAGGTGGAGTCACCGGCGATGTGCGCCTCGGACATCTCCGGGCGCCTCAAGGTGATGACGCTGGCCGATGCGTTTGCGTGAAAAGGAGCAGGAACATGGCAGACGGAGCGTACTCCTTGACGTGGGATGCTTATGTGGACCGGGTGCTGGGCGCCTGGATCGGCAAGTCGCTGGGCGGCTCGATCGGAGCGCCGTATGAGTCGCACAAAATGTACGGCGAGGTGCCGGAAGACGACTGCTGGCCACGCATCATCTACCCGAACGACGATTTGGACATTCAGGTCGTCTGGCTGGAGATGCTCGAGGATGTGGGGCCGCTGTTTACCCAGCAGGACCTGGTGCGCTATTGGCAACAGTGCTGCTGGTACAACTTCGCCGAGTACGGCGCGTTTCTGTATAACGTGCAGCGTGGTGTGAACCCGCCGCTGTCCGGCGCGTTCAACAACCATTACTTCCGCGAGTCGGAAGGGTGTCCGATCCGGGCAGAGATCTGGGGGCTTATCGCCCCGGGCGCACCCCGTGCGGCGGCCGACTTTGCACAAGCGGATGGAGAACTCGATCACATCGGTGTGTCTATCGCGGCGGAACGGTTCTGGGCTGCGGCCACCGCACTGGCGTTGGTCCAAGATGATCTGAACGTCATCTTGAGTTCGGCTCATGCGCTTTCGATATCCGATGCATCGGATGGAGAGGACCTGCTGGGGCCCATCATCGATTTGGTGAGCTCCTTGTGCAGTCAGCGCCAGCCGCTGAAGCGCATGTGGCTTCAATGTGTTCGCGAGTATGGCGACCGGGATTGCAGCAAAGCGGCGCTCAACTTCGCGTTTTCGCTGTTACCGGTTATCTATGGCCGCGGGGATTTCAAGAAGACCATCGTCACCGCCTTGGCTCTTGGCTGGGATGTCGATTGCACCGCAGGCGAGGCCGGCGCGCTGTTAGGTGCGCTCTTTGGCGCCAGTTCCCTGCCTGCCGACTGGCGGGAACGGCTGGGGGAGCACCTGACCTGTGATGTGGCGGTACGCCACAAACACGCCACACTGCGCCAACTGGCGGAAGATACCTGTCTGGTGGGGCTCGAGATGCTGGCTTCCGGAACGATCGAGTCAGGATTGTATCTGGTCACCGGCATCCCCGAGGAGGTACAGGAGCGTCTGCAGGACCGGCAGGCGGATCGGGTGCGCAGACGACGTTCCGTGTCTCATGCGCTGTTCGACGTGACGTATGAGGATGACAACCCGGTGCTCTGGCCTGCGCCGCTGGCGACGCCTCTCCGGCTGACTGTGGATTGGCTGGGACGCGAACCGGTAGACGGCTGTCTGTCGTTCCGATCCGATCTGTCCGTGCATCCGTCGGTGATCGAAACGCGCCTGCAGTCCGGATGTCCGGTGGAGACGACGGTGTATGCGGCTGCGGACCCGGACAGCCCGACCATCTGGGACAAGAACCTGGTGCATGTCCGTCTGGAGACACGCGAGGGCACCACAGGACACACGTTCGGGTTTGTGGGATCACGTGAATGGCTGGTGTACGGACCGTACTGGGACGTCTGGGATAGAGACCGGTTCGGCGATGTCTGTCCATACAGGAATCCGGATTATGTCGATCATCCAATCCGTGTTCCAGGATGTCATGAGGTGCTGTTCCACCAGATCCCGCGCATGCAGACCGCCTATCTGGACGAGGCGCGTCTCTTGCATGAGGACATCCCCGATGAGTATCCGATGGAGCTGCATCTGAGCGAAGATCGGATCACACACACGGATCTCGGCGGCTACACGGGTGAGGCGGTCTACTATCTGGTGCGCACGTTTGTCTCCCGTGAGCCGGTGTCCTGCTCGGCGAATATCGGTGCTACGGGGCCTTTGGTGGTCTGGATCGACGGCGAAGAGGTGTATCGCTCTGACAAGATACAGCCCTGGTTCCCGCAGGATCATCAATTCGCATTCCACTGCGATGAGAAGCCGCGGCGCGTGGTGATCAAATGTGTGCGCGTCATGGATGATTTCTGTTTCAGCTGGCAATGCATCAAGGCGGATATCCCCGGCGATAAGACGGTCGGAGTGTCATTCGTGATCGACTGCCTGGGCAATTGGCGCACGTCGTACATGTTGGGTCGGGTGCGCCGGAATGACAAGGAGACGCATCCATGAGCGGAGTACAGCGTAAACGCCCGAATGTGGTGATCGTGTTTGGCGATCAATGGCGGGCGCAGGCGACCGGGTATGCGGGCGATCCAAACGCCCGGACGCCGCATCTGGATCAGTTTGCGCGTGAGAGCGCCCAGTTCACCCATGCGGTGGCCACCTGTCCCGTCTGTTCGCCTTGGCGGGCGTCCTTCCTGACGGGACGTTTTCCCCATCGCCATGGGGTGTTTCTGAATGACGTGCCATTGAATCCAGAGGTTCCCTCTCTGGCGAAGGTGTTCAAGGCGGCGGGATACGATACAGCGTATGTGGGAAAATGGCACATTGACGGCCATGGCAGACGGTCGTTCATTCCACGGGAACGACGCCAGGGGTTCGATTACTGGAAGGTGCTGGAGTGTACCCACGACTATAACCGGTCCGACTATTTCGGTGATACACCGGAACGCGAATGGTGGAACGGATACGACGCCGAGGCGCAGACCCGTGATTGCGTGCAGTACATCCATGACCGCGCCAGCTCCGACAAGCCGTTTCTGCTGGTGCTCAGCTGGGGGCCGCCTCACAACCCGTATGAGACCGCCCCGGATGAGCATCGGGCGCTGTTTGATCCGGCGATCCAGCTGAGGCCGAATGTGCCCGCACGATCCGCACGCGATGCGCGACGGGATCTGGCGGGATATTACGCCCATATCAGCGCACTGGATGCCTGTTTCGGTCTGATACGCGCTGCCTTGCGTGACACCGGCATAGAGGACGATACGCTCTTGGTGTTCACCAGTGACCATGGTGATATGATCGGATCGCAAGGAGAACAGCGGAAACAGCGCCCCTGGGATGAGTCCATACGTATCCCTTCGCTCTGGCGCTGGCCGAACGGACAGGTGGTAAGCCGGATGATCCGGACACCGTTTGGAACCGAGGACATCTGTCCGACGCTGTGCAGCCTGACCGGACTGCGTGCGCCGTCCGGATCGCAGGGCCGCAGCTTTGCCGGCGTGTTGACGGGCAGGCGACGGCCGGATTCCGACGGGGTCGCGCTGATTGCAAGCTATCACCCGTTTGGCGAGTGGGAGAGGCGAAATGGAGGCCAGGAGTACCGGGGAATCAGGACACACCGGTACACCTACGTTCGGTCGTTGAAAGGCCCCTGGATGCTTTATGACAATGAATCCGACCCGTATCAGCTGCAGAACCTGGTCAACCGGCCGGAGCATTCGGCTGAACAGCAACGGCTGGAGGCTCTGCTGCAGGCTGAACTGCGCCGAGTTCAGGATACGTTTGAACCGTCAGCCCACTACCTGAAGCAGTGGGGTTGGGAAGTCGACATCAATGGAACGGTGCCCATTCGGGCCTGACGCATAACAGACAAAGGGATACAGCTCATGCATACAGTTCATTTGGTCAGTAACGCGCATATCGATCCCGTCTGGCAATGGGAATGGGAGGAAGGGGTCGCTGTCGCCATCTCCACGTTCCGTGTTGCAGCGGATCTCTGCGAGCAGTTCGATGGGTTTATCTTCAACCACAACGAGTCATTGTTGTATCGCTGGGTTGAGGAGTATGAGCCGGCGCTTTTCCAGCGCATTCAGGCGCTGGTGGCTGCGGGCCGTTGGCATATCATGGGCGGTTGGTACGTGCAGCCTGACTGCAACATGCCATCCGGCGAGTCGTTTATCCGTCAGATCCGCAACGGTCTGCGATACTTCCAGGATCGGTTCGGCGTGCGTCCGACCACTGCGATCAATTTCGATCCATTCGGCCATTCCAGAGGGCTGGTGCAGATCCTGGCGCGTTGCGGTTATGACTCGTATCTGTTCTGTCGGCCATCCCGGCATGACATCACGCTACCTGCCGAGGACTTCCTGTGGGTGGGGTTCGACGGGTCAGTCGTCAAGGCGCATCGTGCCCAAGAGGGATACAACAGCGCATTGGGCAAGGTAAATGACAAGATCGATGCGTGGCTTCAACTGTATGCGGAGAACGATCGCGGCATCTGCCTCTGGGGCGTCGGTGATCATGGAGGAGGGCCCAGCCGGGCCGATCTGGAGGCGCTGACCCGACGGATTGCCGAGTCAAAGAACATCTCGTTTGAACACAGTACGCCGGAGCGCTACTTTGCACAGATCGATGCGGCTGCGCTGCCCCGTCACGCCGATCAGATCAATCCGTGGGCAGTGGGGTGCTATACCTCGCAGGTGCGTGTGAAGCAGATGCACCGCCGGCTGGAGAACTGGCTTTACAGTACAGAAAAGGCGTTGTCAGCCGCGGTGATGAACGGTCTGATGGCATGGCCCGCCGGTGAACTTGATGAGGCGGAACGGGACCTGCTGATGGCCGAATTCCACGACATCCTGCCCGGGTCGTCGATCCAGCCTGCGGAAGACATGGCGCTGCGGCTGATGGATCATGGGCTGGAACTGCTGAGCCGTCTGCGGGCGCGTGCGTTTTATGCGTTGTGTGCTGGGCAACCGGTGGCCTCCGAGGGCGTCATCCCCATCGTCGTCTTGAATCCGCATCCCTGGCCGGTGGACACCATCGTGGAGTGCGAGATGCAGATGGCTGACCAGAACTGGGCGGATACATGGCATGTCCCCTCCGTGTGGCAGAACGGCGTTCCTGTTCCGGCGCAACTGGAAAAGGAATTGGGCAACCTGCCGTTGGACTGGCGCAAGCGCGTGGCATTTCATGCCCACCTGGAGCCGATGCAGGTCACGCGGTTTGACTGCCGGTTGACGGAGTTGCCAGCCCGCCCCGACACCGTTCGCGGGCTTACAGAACCGTTGCGTCTCAACGCCGGTTCCACCCAGGTGGTCATTGGACACGACACAGGATTGATCGATGAAATCAGCGTGGACGGGGTGCGATGCGTCACGGCAGGGGCGTTCAAGGCGCTCGTCATCGCCGACAATGAAGACCCCTGGGGGATGACGGTGCGTCGGTTTGGAGATGTCGAAGGCGCATTCCGGTTGATGACCCCGGAAGAGTCCGCCCGCATGGCTGGCGTTCGCGGCGATACACTTCCGCCGGTGCGCATTGTCGAGGAGGGGGATCTGCGGACGGTGGTGGAGGCGTCGTTCGCCTGGGAGGACTCCTCATTGCTGATGACGTATCGCATTCCGCGGCACAGCCCGGAGATCGAGGTGGAAGCGCGCGTCTTCTGGAACGAGAAGAACCGGATGCTGAAGCTCGATGTGCCGATCGCCTTGCCGGATACGCGATATCTGGGGCAGACGGCGTTTGGTGTGCAGTCACTGGCCACCAATGGTGATGAGGTGGTGGCGCAACGCTGGACAGCTGTCTGTAACGACGCGTATGCCGTGACCTGTGTAAATGACGGCATCTACGGAAGTGACCTGACCGACAATCATTTGCGGTTGAGCCTGTTGCGATCGGCCGCCTATACCGGCCATCCCATCGGCGATCGTCCTATCGTCCCGCAGAACCGGTTTACACCGCGTATTGACCAGGGCGAGCGTCTGTTCCGTTTCTGGATCACGGCCGGCGATACCGCCTCACGTCTGGAACAGGTCGATCGGGAGGCGGCGGTTCACAACGAAGCGCCATTCGCCGTATCGTTCTTCCCGTCTGGTGAAGGCGAACGTCCGTTGCCAGCGGTGGTGTTCGGTGACCAAGTGGTGCAGGCGCCTGCGATATACATGGATGGTGACGATCTGATCGTCCGGCTGTTCGAACCGACAGGGACACCTCGTTCCACGCTGCTGGATATCCCCATACTGGACATCCAAACCGAAGTGGCGCTGGGGGCGTTTGAAGTGCGTACTCTGCGTGTTTCACGACACGAGCGCACTGTTACCGCTGTGGATCCGCTGGGAGACCCGTTGCAGACAGACGGCTGATAGGGGGGCAGGAAGCCATCGGGCTGCCGTTGAACAATTCAGGGGACAGGGCAACCAGCCGTGGTGTGACTTGTCCGCGACCAGGAACCGACAAAGGAGCCGCGAGATGACGGAAGCTAACCAGAATATCCCGACCACAGTACGCACAGAGCTGTTCGGCGACATCGCCACCATCATGGTGCATGGCCGTCTGGATGTCAGCAGCGGCGATCAGGTGACTGCCGAGGTCAACCGGGTGGTGCGTACGGGATGTCGGCAGGTCGAGTTCGACCTGAAGAACGTCGCATTCATGACATCCGCTGGGATCCGCGTGCTGGTTGCCGCCGCCAAACAATTGAAAGACCTGGGTGGAACGGTTCAGATCATCCGAGCATCGCCGTTTGTCACCGATGTGCTGGAAGCCGTGGGTATCCGCGAGATGCTGATGGGGCAGGCATCGGCGGATGCGCCGCGCGGACGCCGGGTCCGCAGCGCACATGCCGAATTTGACGCCTACAAGGTGGTGTCGGGCGGTTCGTATTCCCGCTGTCCGCTGGGTTCCTTCGAGCGTGCCCAAGGGTCGGCCGATTACATCGTGCCGTTCCCACAGGATGTATTGGCATGGGGCCAAGGACTGCTGATCGCCCCCAACGGAACGCGCGCGGATACCGGCCGCTGGCTGGCTGCGGGTGGTATCGCCGCCGGAAAACCCGAGAGTGGACCTGCCGATTACATCGAGTACGCCGAATCAGGCATACCGAAGTTGGCGTTGGCCGAAGGGCTGGTCTTTTCAGGCAGTCCCTCACTGGTTGCCACGTTCACCGCGGCGCCGAATATGCCGTTCAGTCCGGTGGAACTGGCGCAGTGCCTTCCGGATATGGCCGAAGCGTCACCGCTTGTGTTCGTCGCGATTGCGGAATGCAGCGCTGTAGCCTGCGAGGGGCATTGGCATGACGCGTCCGTGGCGCTGTTTTCCGGGGTGATCGCGCCCGATGATACCGCTGTGCCAGGGCTGACGCCGCTGGGTACCGATCTTCCCTGGGTCAACGGTTGCGTGGCGGTATTTGTCGTCCATCCGATCCGGTTGGAGCCTCGCCCGATCGCGGAGTTGGTTTCGCCGCTCTTCGAAAGCCGGCTGCAGGACGTCCAGTTCTTCTCCTCCGCGCCTGCTTGGCGCAGCACGCGCCTGCTGCGCGGTGTTGTCTGGGCCGGCCCGCTGAAGACCGAATAGACCCGCGCAGAAAACCAGCGGGATGGTCTGGCAGCCCATCCCGCTCGACTAATAGACCCGCCGGTAAACCGTCTGCTCGTCTTTACTTTCGATCCGTGGACGCGCCCAAGCGGCCCAATCTGCGGACGGGTCATCGTGGGGCCCCACATCGGCCCGTAGCGCCAGCGCGATTTCCCGTCCAGCCCAGCGACTCAGGTCGACCTCCAAAGGATGCCAGGAACGCTCTTTCCATAACACCTCGGCGACGTTGTGCGGCTGGCCGTCCGGATCGATCACCGTTACTTGAAACAACACCCCGTCCGACGGATTACCGCCGTCCCGAATGCCGACATGGGCGCGGAATACACAAGGCGCCATAGGCAGTTGAACCGGAGCGCTTGTCTGCGACACATATCCCACACCGTTGGCATACGGCGGATGCATGGCGATCCCAGCGTACGTTACGCCACCGCAGCGCAAGTCGGTGGACACCGTCGCATAGGCGCCGCTGGTGGGGTCGACGGGCGTCTCGGGCCGGTCCCGAAGGCCTTCGCGCGCCGTCTGCAGTGCTCCCGGTTCGGTCAGATCCGCCACCAGATCGGATGAGCGCCGGGCAGCCACCGTCATCGTGTATCGGGCCGATCCCTGCGGGCCGGTAGCCGTGCAGGTGAGAACCGTCTGCGCGGTTCGTGCTGAGTCCGCCAGCACACAGCGCCACTCGTTGAGGTTCTGTTGAATGCGAAGGACGGACGTGTCGCTGGATTTGACGGCGATGCGTGGCGTCGCTGAGATGCCTCGCAGAGGTGTCGCGGAGATCGTCAATCGTCCGTCGGGAAGCACATCACCCGTCAGCCGATAAGGCTCGGTCACGGTCACCCGGAAGCGGTGGATCTCGGGTCGGGAACGCGGACGTACGATCCGCACACTCCCCCATAAGGGGCCTGCGGCCTCGGCGGGTACTGGCAGTTCCATGGTGTGTCGGCGTCCCTCTACCGACTGCTGCAGCGGTGGATGACCGTCCCACCCGATCGCCAGCCGAACAGGTCCATACCCGTCCGGCAGGTGGCAGGTTACCCGGCAGAGCCCCTGAGGCGCCGCTTCGGCGTCGGCGTTGATCCGCACTTCGGGCGGGCGTCGAGTGGACTGCTGAGGGACGAACTCCAATCGGTAGATATCGCGGGGTGTATCCACCCAGACCCATCCCTGTGCATCCCGGGGCGGGGTGAGCCGTTGTAAACGTGCGCCTGCGGGCGAACAGGCGTACCAGGAGCCTTCTGGCGCACGGACGCCTACTGGACTTCCCGGGTGCATCAGCGTCAGAGTCCAGCGGTGGCGGCGCTTGCGCAACGCGACGCCGTGCTCGGAACATAGTGCACCCATGGTCATGCGTGCGCCGCGTCCGTCCAAAAATTCGTATTCGGGGCCGATCACATAGTCGAACCGTTTGCCCTCCTGCAAGGCGCTGACTTCAAACAGCCCGTTGTCATCCCAGGCCACCCAGCCCCAGGGTGGCAGCGTCCATGTCTGTCTGCCCCGGGTTACCCGCCAGTTCCCCTCGCTGCCGTTGACAAACAGTTGAAGACCGTTCGCATACTCCACGTGCAGTCGGGATGCGTTCAGCAATCCCGAACAGACGGCCTCGGATGCCGACTCCCACCGACCCTTGCCGTCACTGTAACGGATCTGGCGGGGGCGCACCAGCGCGTATCGTGACTGTATCTGTTGGAGCATGTAGTAACAGCGGCCGACGCGCTCCATGCCGTAGCTGTCTTCCACCAGCCAGCCGATATGCCCATAGGCCAGCGTTGCGGCTACCAGTCGGTCCACATCCGCGTCGGGAGAGACGGGCGTTCGGATGTAGTGCGCTGTCCATCCCATGCCGATATCGCACTCCAGGGGGTGAATCCTGTGCAGCGCGAAGCTGACATCAAGCGGTCGTTCGTGCAGCCCACGTGACTGATAGGCCAATGCGTAGTTGCCTGTAGCCAGACCGGCATACATCCAGTGAAAGCTGCCTTCGCTGAAAGCGGCTCCGTACACCTTCTGGTCATTGAGCAGCAACTGTCCGTACGAGTAATAGAGCGGTGCGAATGCTGCGGCACCCGGAACCCGGGCGTCATAATCGGTGTAGGCCCAGGGCGTCAAGGCTGTATGGACATCCGTATAGGCAGAGTCCGGATCGTACAGCCGTTTGATTTCACGGGAGAGTCGGGCGTCGAACTCCACAGAGCGCGGAGACTTGACCGCATAACACCGCGGCCATGCGGTGATCATCTGCTTGTCTCCGGTGCGGGCGATCATGCCTTCATGCCAATACTGGTTGACCGGTGCGAAATCGGTGTAGTTGGTATACAGCCCGCAGCGCCAGCCGAGCGCCTTTACGCCGGCTACAAAACGTTTCAGTGCGGGAGCGCCGCCTTTTCCGGGAGCGGGATCGGTGCGAAACGTGAAACTTTCGCCGCCATCACGCCAGGTGATTTCGTGGTTGCACAGCGTCATCTTCTCGATCCCGTAGCTGTGCAGCCGGGTGACGCGATCCAGTTCGCGTTGGTAGTCGGCTGGTCCCCAGCTTTCCTGCCATAAGCGTGTTCCTGCGTCCCGAGCACCTGGCGCCGGCGGATTGGCGATATACGGCAGTGCGTCTTCATAGGTCGGAGCGACGGTCAGCACAACCCGCTCGAAGAGGTCATTCCGTACGCCATCGGTGCGCGGAAGGTAACGCGCGCCACCGTTGAGCCGTGCGCCGTCAGGATACCGGCCGGTGTCGCACCACAACTGGGAGGCGTTCGAGCGGTACCAATCAAGGAACACCGACAGGAAATAGCGCCCTCCGGGCGCCTCGCCGGCCAGAATCAGCGGGTCGATCGCCCCCAGTGTCAGAAACGGGGGCTGGATCAGTTTGAGCACGCGAGTCTGTGCGACGCGTCCGACGTCCAGCCCTGTGGCCCGTCCGCCGGTGCATTGGATGTCCACCGTCAGTGACCGGCCGCTGATGCCCAGCCGGTATGTGCACTCCGTTTGATCGGCGATCCGGAACGTTGCACAAACACGGGTTCCTTCCAGCCGGTGATCGATCAACTCGCCGTCCTGTCGAACGGAGCCATCGACGGTGATGCCGCCTTCCCGCATCGGAACGCACGCGGGCTTGCCATTCCAGAAACACTGCACGTCAGCCAATCCGCCCGATCGGGGGGCATACTCGTACCGGACCGTTCCCAATGGGCCAGAGGCTTCCAGTGCATAGAGTTGCGGAGAGACCTGCCAGATTTGTGTGCGGACTCTATCGGCGCATATCGGAGCGATCGTGTCCGTTCGGGTGGGGAACGGCAGTTTGGATGCGCCGTTATGAACGCCCATCACCTGCCCGCGCGGTAGCGTCAGATTGGGCGATGGCTGTGTCTCGAACCGCAGCGGTTCCAACGGCTCTCGGTAGATACACAAAGGCCCCAGCCAGATGGACCGTTCTTCCTGACAGTCGACGCCTCGTATCATCAAGCCGGATAACGATCGGGCTGACAACCCGTCAGGCAAACGGCGGTGAACCAGCCACCACTCTTCCCAGCGCATGACGGTGAGCGGGAGTTCGATTTCTGATCCGTCTCCGCCGATGAGCAGCGCACTGATGGCGATCGGGGGAAAATCGGGACGCGGCGCGAACTCCCACCGGTTGCCGTAGACCCACACATCGAGGCAGTCGCTCTCGGGCGCTACCGGGACCGGCTGTGGAGGACGCAATGTGACGGTGCCTCCGGGCCCTCCACGGTAGTCGATACGCGTGGTGTGTGGATACCAGAGGCGTTGCGCCACGCTGCGTTCACACCGGCCATGACAGTTATTTGCGGTCAGCGTCCACCCGGCAGGGTCGTCGAATGAGACCGTCGGCCGGCGGGGCTCGGGGCGTCCGGCCATTTCGTAGGGCATCACGCCGGGCGTTTCGGTCTGCCGGCTCATGAAGGTTACCTCCCCTGCAGTGTGGCTTTGCCGATTATTGCATAAGCAGCAGGCTGAGGGCCATCACCGCCATGCCGCCCATAACACCTAAAATCGAGTCATGTCCAATGCCGAATGCGCGCGAGGTCGGCAACAGCTCATCCAGCGATATGTACACCATGATTCCGGCCACACCTGCGAAGAGTCCGCCCATGACGGCAGGGGTGAGTATCGGTCGCAGCAACAGATAGCCAATTATCGCACCAGCCGGCTCGGCCAGACCCGACAGCAGCGAATAACCGAACGCCCGTTTGCGGCTACCGGTGGCGTAGTAGATCGGCACCGAGACGCTGACACCTTCTGGGATGTTGTGCAGCGCGATCGCCACCGCGATGGCTGCCCCCAATGCGGGGTCCTCCAGGGCTGCCATGAACGTGGCCATGCCTTCAGGAAAGTTGTGGATGCCGATGGCGAGCGCGGTGAACAGTCCCATGCGCATCAGTTTCCCCCGCTCTTTGGGCCGCGTGTTGGTCCGCAGATCGTCCATCTGGGCATCGTCGCGTGTCTCGTGAGGGTTTTCCGCTGACGGGATGAAGGCGTCGATCGCCAGGATCACCAGAATGCCCGCGAAAAACGCCCCTGCGGTGATCCAGTTTGCCAACGGGGCGGCATATGTCCGGACCATGGCGTCATGCGCCTTGTGCAGTATCTCGGTAAAAGACACATAGAGCATGACTCCCGCGGAGAAGCCCGTGGCCACCGAGAGAAACCGGTGGTTGGATGCCCGGGTGAAGAACGCCAGTATGCTGCCGATACCGGTTGCCAGGCCGGCGAACGCTGTCAACAGAAATGCGATGAGCACATGATCCATGACATCATTATGGCCCATATCCACTGCCCCAACGTGCTTAAGTAGGAATAAAACGCCGGCTCCGGCGACTCTGCATCAACCATTCAAACCGCGGTGGCGGTATACAACTGATAGGAATCGTCTTGTTCGCAACAGGTTCGGTGTGCCCGGTGCCGGCCCGAACTGAGTTGCCTGTAATCCGAATATCCGGTTAGAGCAACATATTCGCAGTTAACAGGCTATTGCGGGGTTGCTCACGCTATCATGTCCTTACGGAGCCAGCCGCCTCACGCCGACAGGGCGATGGCCCGTAGGTAGGTTGCGGGCTGTTGGCGCCCAAAGGGCTGGAAAGGACGGATACATGAGATGATGAAACGATGGGCAGGGAATGTCAGAGTGGCTGGATTGATTATGGTGATGTGGTTGTCCGTTTCCTTGGCGGGTTGGTCCAGCTCTTCCGTTACTCAGATGGCGGAATGCGTGGTCGACACCATGGCGCGTGGCGACTTCCAGACGGCGGTTGCTGACTTCGACAGGACGATGCAGGCCGCCTTGCCGGCTGAGAAGCTCGAGCAGGTCTGGAGATCACTGGGAACGTTTCAATCGCGTGTGGGAAGCCGCGAAACACAGGAAGCGGGCCACCGGGTGGTTTATGTGACGTGCCGGTTTGCCGAGAGACTTCTCGACATGAAAGTGGTGGTGAACGCCGATGGCAAGGTTGCCGGGCTTTGGTTCGTGCCTGTAGCGGTCAGCGCGGAAACGGCGTATGCACCGCCGGCGTACGTTCGCCGGGAGCGTTTCAGGGAACGCGATGTGACAATTGGCGCAGGCGGGAACAGGCTTCCCGGTACTCTGTCGATGCCGGTGGGCAAGGGGCCGTTTCCAACGGTAGTGCTTGTGCATGGGTCAGGTCCTCAGGACCGAAATCAGCAGATCGGACCGAACAGGCCGTTTCAGGATATCGCGTGGGGTCTGGCGTCCCGCGGCATCGCCGTGCTGAGATACGACAAACGCACATTCGACCCTCAAGGTAAATTACAGCTTTCTAAAGTCGCCAAGACGTTCACCGTCAAGGAGGAGGTGATCGATGACTCGCTTGCGGCGGTGAAACTGTTGCGACGCACTGCGGCGGTCGATGCGAACCGCATCTTCGTACTGGGCCACAGTCTGGGCGGAGCGCTGATCCCCCGGATCGGTCTTGCCGATCGGCGGCTGGCAGGACTCATCGTAATGGCGGGGTGCGTTACCGAGCCCATGGAAGCCATGATCCAACGGCAACTCACTTACATCGCATCGTTGAACGGTCCGATTACGGCCGATGTGCAGAAAACGATCGATGCGCAGACGCAAGAGTTACTGAAGAACGTTCTCGCATCGTATATGGATGATCTGCGGACGTATATGCCTCAGTCCGCCGCAATGGCCAAGTCGCTTGTGGCGCCGATGTTGATTCTGCACGGTGGCCGTGACTATCAGGCGACGGTGGAGGGGTTCGATACGTGGAAAAAGGTGCTCAGCACGAAATCCAACGCCAAGTCCCGACTGTACCCGGACCTCAATCACCTGTTCATGACCGGCACGGGTATGGCCACCCCCGGTGAATATCTGAAGCCGGGGCATGTTGCCGAAGCGGTGGTGCGTGATATCGCGCACTGGATTTCATCCATCAGACGATGAGTGCGACCGTTCACATCGAGCGGTTTGGAATTTGCAGGAAAACGGGTGGGATGCCGCGCAATCTGACCTGATAACCGCATGGGCCGGTCTGGAGGGTGACGGTGCAATGGCTGTGTTGGCTGGTACTGGCGGCGTTGGGAGCGTGTACGCTGATGGGTGCTGAAGCACACGCCGCTCCGCTTCGATTTCCTGTATACATCGATGCCTCCCGCTTCACGGAAAGCCTTACCGATGTCACGGTGTCCGTCACGGCGCCGCAGGGCTTGCCGACCGGAAGCGAGTTGCATGCGGTGAGCGTACATGAAAACCGCCCGATACCGGTGCGATGGCTTTCCGGAACTTCGGAGATCGAACTGATGTTCCGATATATTCCGGCCCGGTGGGCCGGTTTGGCTGCCTGGATAGACAATACCGGGAACGAAGCGGTATTGTGGCCCCAACAGATTTCAAAGGCGGTGACCTGGCGTTTTGCAGGCGGACTGCCTACCGGTGCACGGCTTCAGGGACAAGCGCATATCGGCGGTTCGTCGGGCTGGCTGGAGTCGAACGGTGACGGATGCTGTGAAATGTCTTTGGAGGGTTTTGACCTGAGCGATGGATTGACCATCGAGGCGTACGCGCGTGATGACAATCCCGACGCCAATCCAATGATGGGTAAAGGTTTGGTCTCCCTGTGGTCGGATAAGGGTAACACACGGGAGCCGTTGGTGAATTTCGGCAAGGTTGGACTGTTACTGCACTGTGACGCGCGCCGTGCGGCTGATGGCGGATGGCTGGGCGCCTCCAATGGAGGACAGTGGCCCGCTGGCGCCTGGCGGCATGCGGCCGTTCATCTGGATGTGGCTCAAGGACGTATCACCACGTGGCTGGATGGGGTGCGTATCGCAGAAGGGGCGGGGCCAAAAACTCTGTCGGAAGCCCGCACGGTTCGGATCGGCGGATGGGGCGGCGGCGGGTTCGCTTGGAAAGGCCCCATCGCATGGGTGCGCCTGACGCCGGGGTTGGTGTCTGCCTCCGAACTGATGATGCGGGCGGCCGACGCGAACGGTTCCTTCGCCGTGGTTGGCCCTTTGCATGGTGACGCCAAAGATTTGCCGCTGCTTCAAGAGCCCAGTGATGGCGCGATCGTAAACACTACGCGTCCTGTGTTGCGTTGGCGGTTGGTCAGCGGTGAACAGGCGTACCTGGTTCAGATGTGGCGCGAGGCCGACCGCACCCGCGCCGTATTCAGTCGAGAGGTGCGCGGACAGACCTATGTGATGTCACCTCCGCTGGAGGAAGGCGTCGCTTATGTATGGTCCGTCAGAACACGCGACGGGCGCGAGTCACCGCTCTATGGGTTCAGAACTCCAGCGGCGATGCCATCGATACGGAAAACGGCGCGCGAGCCGAAGCGTCGGCCGGAAATCGCACTGGAGGGGCGGCTGCGCCCCGGCGTTGTGGATGCGTTTCGGCCCGAAGGATATTTTGGCGCACGGGTGTCGGCCGCTCTGGAGCGCTGGGCGTTGCGCGTTCCCGATGACAATCCCGATCTGATCGGGATGTTTCACAAACCTTGGGTCACCGAGGGGTGGCTGGACTTCTGGCCCGAGTCATTCGGCAAGCACTTTCAGGGTGCGTCACTGCTATGCCGAATGACGGGTGATCGGAGACTCGAGGAGGCCGTGCGACGAGATGTGCGCGATGCCATCCGCGCCCAAGGACCGGACGGATATTTGGGCGGCCTGCTGCCGGAACGGCGACTGTATGGGCCGGGACCACAAGGAACAAACTGGGACCTGTATAACGGCGCGCACACCGCCATGGCTCTATTGGAGTATTACGAAGCGACCGGCGATAACGCCGCACTGCTGGCCGCGCAGCGGATGGCCGATCTGTGGTGGCATGTGTTTGGCCCCGGCAGGCGTTCTATCGTTACCGGGATCCCCGGGCCTGACCAATGCAACCTGGGCGTAATCGCACCGTTCTGCTGGCTCTACCGGTTGACGGGGCAACCGCGGTATCTGGACGCGGCCCGCTGGATAGTGGAAGATATCGAGCAATCCGCAGGCCCCCGGTGGATCAGCGCCGGACTGGAGGGCGTACATTGTACAGACATGCCGGGTGGTCGCATCCACGCACTGGAACAGCTCTTCGTGTTCGAAGGTATTGCCGATCTGTACCGGATCACCGGCGAACCAAGGCTGCAACAGGCGATGTGGCACTGGTGGAACGACATGGATACGCGCGAGCGGATGGCGCATGGCAACTTAGCGCCGGAGGAGTTGTGGTGCAACAAGCCCTGGTCGGCGTCCTGGGCGGAACTCTGTGTCTCGACGGCCTGGCAGCGGTTTTCACTGCAGATGCTTTACAACACCGGTGATCCGCGGATAGCTGATCGCATGGAAGAGACGGTCTGGAACACCTATCTGGCCGGTCAACGCCCCGATGGCGGTCAGTGGTGCTATCAGATACCGGTGAACGGCCAACGCAACTGGGGCTGGTATACGCTCAAGCCGCACGACATGGATATGGGGTGCTGCTTCATGTATGCGCTCACCGGGATGGGATTGGTTCCTCGCTGGGCGGTGATGCAGACCGATGACGGCGGGATGGCGGTGAACTGGTATGCGCCGGGAACAATGGCTGCCCGTGTGCAGGGGCAACGGGTGACCGTTCGTACAGCGGGCACATATCCTGCGGACGGCGCCGTGACGCTCACATTCGGCTTGCGACGCACAGCCTCGTTCGCTGTCTGGCTGCGTATTCCGCAGTGGTCTCGGCATACTCGGATTTTGGTGAATGGAGAGCCGGTGGGCGATATCCGGGCGGGCAGCTATTGTGTGATCCGGCGTTCATGGCGTAATGGAGACCGGATCGAACTGGAACTCGACATGTCGCTGCGCGTCGAGCGGGGGCGCGAAGAGACCACCGGACGGGCAGCCATTTATCGGGGACCGCTGCTGATGGCGCTGGACTGGCGGCTCAACCCGGGTTTGGGCGACGCAGAGCCGGTGATCGACCTGAAACGTACACCGCAGCCGGCTGCGTTGCCAACATCTTCAGCCCATCCGTGTGTATCCCTGCGTGCGTGGAGTCAGGATGAAGAACCCTTATGGCTGTGCGACTTTGCATCGGCTGGCGCAACCGGAGGGCGATATGCCGGCTGGGTGCGTGTGCCTCAACTTACCGAGACAGGAGAAGACTGATGCACGTGTTCATGACGTTGATGCTGTTGCTGGCGCCGTTGATGGCGGTGCTGGCCGCCGAGATCACCCCGCAGGATTACGGGGCGAAAGCCGATGGCGTGACGGATGATACCCGGGCCATCCAGGCCGCTTTGGACGCCGCCGGCGCCAAAGGCGAACCGGTGTTCATGCCGGCAGGGCGGTACCTGGTGGCAGGACATCTCGATGTGCCATCGGGCGTCACCCTCAAAGGGGTCTGGGAGGCGCCGCATCATAACGGCTTCGGCAAGGGGACGTTGATCCTGGCTACTGGCGGAAAGGGTCGGGAAGACGGCCCCCCGTTGATCCAGCTCAACTGGAACAGCTGTCTGAAAGGTGTAACAGTGCTCTATCCGGAACAGAGCGCTTCTGAGCCCGTCCCTTACCCATGGACGATCGCCGGACAGGGCATGAATCCGTCCGTCATCGATGTCACGCTGGTGAATCCCTGGCAGGGCGTGGATTTCGGGTCGAAGTGGAACGAATTGCACCTGATCCGAAATCTGTTCGGTTGCCCGTTGAAGACAGGAGTGTACATCAACAATGTGACCGACATCGGCCGTGTGGAAAATGTACACTTCAACCCGCACCATTGGTTCAGATCGGAAACGCCCACGCGTGATGCCGCGGACGGAGCCCATTGGGACACGATAGTGAAGTTTCTGAACAAGAACCTGGTGGGGTTCCGCATTGGCAAGACCGACTGGCAGTATATGAGTAACTGCTTCGTAATCTTCCCCAAGATCGGTTACCACTTCGTGAAAACCCCGCAAGGCCCCGGCAACGTGGTGCTGACCCAGTGCGGCTCGGATATCTGTCCGGTTGCCGTGCAGGTGGATGCGGTTCAAGGCCATGCGGGCGTTTCGTTCGTGAACGGGCAGTTCATGGGAACCATCAACATCGGCCCGGAGAATACCGGCCCGGTCAAGCTCACGGCGTGCGGTTTTTGGACCATCGACGAGACGCGCTGGCAGATACGCAACGAGGGCAAGGGCACGCTGACCGTTAACGGATGCCACTTTGCGAATTGGGCGGTACCGAAAGACGATACCAGCGCGGCTATCCAGGCGCTGTCTGGATCATTGATCGTGACGGGCAGTGAGTTTGCAGCCCCCGGCAAGAACCAGATCGAGTTCGGACCGGGACTGGAGAGCGCAGTGATTACAGCCAACCGCTTCCGAGGAGGTATGCGACTGATCGGCAAAGCCCCACGGGGGGCGGACATCTCTATCGGGCTGAACACCAAGCGCTAGGGAGATCGGGGCGGGCCGTATTTTCGGCCCGCCGGACACCCGGGACGGATCTATGATCACATCGAGAGGCGCTTTCAGCGGACGCAGCATAGCGATTGGGTTGGCTCTCGCCCCGGTGACCTGCCTGTGGCTTGTCTACATGGAGCGTGTCCGCAATGGACCGTTTGTATCCAGCATCTCTCTGTTCGCGACGGCTGTCAGTGTACTGGTGCTGATCAGTATCTGTAACTATTTCTGCTGTTTGCGCTGGCCCGGACGTGAACTGACGCGCGCCGAGATGCTGAGTATCTATGGGATCGTGGCATTGACCACAGCGATCGGCGGTATGGACTTTGTACAGATACTGATGATGACCGTGGCCTATCCGGGACGGTATGGCGCCGAGAACGCCGACTGGGCGCGGCGTGTTCTGCCATTAATCCCGCAGTGGCTGGTGGTTCAGGATGCCGATGCGATCAAAGGGTTTTACCGTGGAGCGGACACGCTCTACCGCGGGAAATATCTGTTGGCGTGGATGCCTGTCATTGGCGCTTGGACGTTGTTTGTATCCCTGCTGCTGTGGACTACGCTGTGCAGCGGCGAGCTGTTCCGCCGCCGTTGGACGCAACAGGAACATCTGAGCTTTCCGCTCACGGTGATCCCTGTCGAGCTGGCGTCGCCGCGTTTGGACCTGTTTTGCAACCGGTTGTTCTGGTTGGGTTTCCTTCCGGCCGCCGGCCTGTGCATCTGGAACGGTCTCGCGTTCCTGAATCCGGCGATCCCCGCGATCCCGGTTGGGCAGTACTGGCAGCTGCAGACGATGCTCACCACCAAACCTTGGGACGGCATCGGCTGGACGCCGGTGACGTTCTACCCGTTCTGTATAGGACTGGGATTGCTGCTTCCGGTTGACCTGCTGTTCTCCTGCTGGTTCTTCTATCTGTTCTGGAAAGCGGAACGCGTGGTGACCCGGGCGATGGCCTGGGACTTGACACCGGGGGCGCCGTTCATCGAGCATCAGGTGTTTGGTGCGCTGCTGGCTTTGGTGGCGGCTGCGGTATGGGCTGCCCGCCTGGATCTGGGTCGAGCGTTTCGTCTGCTATGCCGTCGCGGAGACGCCGGGGCCGTACCGGCTTGGGCCGCGCGTGGCTGGGTGTTGGGTACATTGGGCATGTTTCTGTTCCTCATGGCGGCCGGCATGTCACCGGCGGTGGCGGCGCTTTTTTTGATCGCGTATCTGATGATCTCCATCGGTGTGGCGCGTATCCGGGCTGAACTGGGGCCGCCGGTGCATGACTTCCACTATGTCGGTCCCGACGTAATGACCGTTTCGATGCTGGGCGCACCGGAATTGGGACAGCGCAATCTGACCGCGCTTTCGATGTTCTGGTGGTTCAACCGGGCCTACAGGTCCCATCCGATTCCGGTGCAGATGGAGACCATGCATACCGTGTCAACTCCAGACACGACTCGGCGCGCGGTCTGGGTGCTGATGCTGGCGGGGTTGGTGGGCACGGTCTGCGCGTGCTGGGCGTTTCTGCATCTGGCCTACAGCCAGGGGGCGGCTGCCAAGATGCTGTCTCCGCTGTACTACGGTTCGGAGGTCATGGGGCGCCTCACCAGCTGGATCGACAGCCCGCCTCCCGTCAACGCAAACGGTAACTGGGCTATACTGGGTGGTGCACTGATGGGAGCCGCATTGAGCGCAGCGCGCGCCACCATACCCGGCTGGCCGCTGCACCCGATCGGCCTGGCGATATCCGGCACCTGGTCGATGAATCTGGTCTGGATGCCTTTGCTCATTGCCTGGGTTATCAAGGCGACGGTGCTCAAGTGGGGCGGCTTGCGGCTCTATAGGACGGTCTTGCCGTTATTTCTGGGGGTTGTCTTGGGTGATCTGTTGGTCGGCTCTTTATGGGGTTTGGTGGGCATGATCCTGGGCGTGGAAACCTATTCGTTCTGGGGGGCCTGAGGCCCCCCGGAAGGCCGGACTCTGTTGACTATCGGCGCACCCAAGAGAGGAACAACTCATGCAGCCGGGTGTCTTCGGTGAGCTCCGGGTGAAAGGCGCCCGCCAACAGCAGGCCCTGCCGTACCAGTACCGGGTGATCACCAATCTGGCACAGCACCTCAACATCTGGGCCGGTCTGCTCGATCCATGGCGCCCGGATGAACACGCACCGCATGGGTCCGCCGTCCAGGCCGGCGATGGTCAGGTCCGCTTCGAAACTGTCGACCTGCCTTCCGAATGCGTTGCGCCGAACGGCCACATCCAGCAACCCCAGTCGCGGCTGGTCCGGATAGTCCACTATCTCGCGGGCCACGACGATCAGCCCGGCGCAGGTGCAGTACAGGGGCATGCCGGCCCGAGCCCGTGCAGTGATCGCGGCATCCAGTCCGGTACGCCCCATCATTTTGATGATGGTGGTGCTTTCGCCGCCGGGGATGATCAGGCCATCGACGGCCTCCAAGTGAACCGGCGTGCGCACCTCTTCCACCTGTGCGCCCAGAGAACGCAGCACGCGCGCATGAGCCGCATAGTCTCCCTGTAGCGCGAGTACGCCAACGCGCGGAGTCATCATGAAACCTCGGCCACGGGCATCGGGCCGAAGACCGGCGCCGCCATATCTTTCTCATCCGTCAGGTTGACAATCGGGTCGCAGCCTTGTCCGTACCACAGGTTGCACCCCTCGGCTTGCGGTTCGCCGATCTGCAGCAGCACGTCGCATCCGGTCTTCAGGTCCACCTGTTGATCAAACAGCGAGTCCACGCGACTGTTGTCTGCCCGACGCAGCACGAACCCCACCAATCGGCCCGGCGCGGTCAGACGGCCATTCACGCCGGTGTAATGAACGCGGATCACCGTGCGCTCGGGGTTCTCCCATCGCGCCCAAGCGGGGCGGGGGCCTGCCTGCAGGGTCTCATCATGGAACACGTCTTTCAGCGCCAGACGGGACAGGCGTTTGCCAAGACGTTTCAGACTCTGGGTGCCCACGTGAATCTGATCATCCAGGCTCAGATCGATCGCCACTGCGAACCGAACGCCCGGTATTTCCGCCTCCGAGCGGCGCTGTATGTCCTGGATCATGTTCCATGCGTCGTGGATCTCTGACGGCAGTGTGGCGGCAAACCGTCCGAGCTGTACATACAGGAATGGCAACATGGGGTCGCCAACGTCGTCTCGAATGCTTTGGACCAAGTGCCGGAACCGATCGGCAAACAGGCGTTCGTTGCCGCTGATCATGGCATCGCTTTCACCCTGATACCACAGAATTCCGCGGACCGTACCGCCAACCGCCGTGATACGACGCAGCATCGACCCATAAAGCGACGCGCCCAATGGCTCGGGAGAACCGGGACTCCATTGGTTCATGGTGGTGCCGCCATGCGCGCAGGGCAGCAGCGCCACAGGCACGCCGGTGCGTTTCACCAGCTCTTTGGCAAATGTCAATCCCAATCCGGCGCCGACCTGGCGGGTGTGCCGCTGCTCTTCCGCAGCGGCTTGGCGCTCCGCATCCGACAGACCGTTCCAATGACAGGAGTCCGGCGACTCGAGCAGCCAATGCAGCGGATCAGCCGCCTGTTCCCAGCGTTCGGCCAGCGAATAACTCACCACCTGTGGATGCGGCGGTTCGACATCGCGCAGGCGCCCGCATCCTTCCATGTTGGACTGTCCGGCCAGCACCCAGATGTCGCCCACCAGAATATGTCGCAACCGCACCAGATCACGCGTGCCGGCGATGCGCAACGTGATGTCATACGGGCCGCCGGTTGGGATCCCGCGCAGCTCTGCCGTCCACTCGCCATGGGCCGCCTCGCCCACAGCATGCGGGGATAACACCACACCGCGCGACAGTCGCACCTGGGCCTCGATGACGCCGGATGTTTCCGGTGAGCAGACTCCACGCAGTTTCAGGGAGCCTTGGCCTTTGCGATTGCGTTGGATCAGCTGGTAATCTACTGCGCCGCTGGTAATCTGCAGCATGGTGTCCTCCCACGTACGGTTTCCTCATTATTGTAACGCCGTATGCGTGCCGCTGGTTGGTCTGCATGCAGGAGTTTCCCGATGACGTGATGAAGCTGTCTGCACGGAACGCAGATGGGTGATGGAACGAAGAACTCACTGGGTCAACCGGATAATGGACCGATGAGCAGGGGGCCGTGAGATGGCGCAACCGCAGATGCCCGTGCAGCCGGTCGGAGCTGCATCCCTATGGGAGCCGATGATCGCCTGGTTTTGCACGTTTCCGTATGAAGAGACCGGCAAAGACCTGTTGCCGCAATCGGCCGCCACACATCTGGCGGTTATGTCCGCCGGGTTCGGGGTGACCAGTGCCGGTCCCGGCCGCTACGATCCTTCTCCATTGCAGAAACAGGTCGAGTATGCGCGAGCGCATGGGTTGAAACTTACCGTGATCAGTGAGACGGGACCCGTGCATGCCTCGCCCTGGTTGCGTGAGCGCGCCAAAGAGCGCGGCGAGTCCGCTCTCGGGCCGGACGGCAAGCCCGTTCCGGAGCCGACGCTCAGCTCTCCGGCGCTGTATGAGGCGCAGGAAGAGGCGATTTCCAAAGGGCTGGCTCAGATCCGTGAATTGGGCGGCACGGAGATCGTGACCGCCGTCTATCCGGGAGCCGAGTGGTGGTTTCCGCATATCTGGCGATACCATCCGCTGGAGATCGCCCGGTTTCGGGAGTGGCTCCGTGCCCGTTACGGGGGGGTAGGTTCGTTGAATCGCGCCTGGCGCAGCCGGTTCTCGCGCTGGGAGGAGGTTCAGCCGCCCAGGCTGATGGCAGCCGGAGCCGGACGTGGGCTGCCCGATATGGCCACTCTGCTGGAGGTGGACCGCGGAGCGGCGGAGTGCTCCTGGAGCAACGCCGGAGATGCACAGCATCCCGGAAGGATCCCTGTCGAAGGGGGACGTTCCTACTACATGGCCGTGTGGGCGCGTCAGAAGATGACCGCCGGCCCCGGAGCCCGACTGGAAGTGGCCTGGCAGACCGACCCGGATAAGCCGCCGATTGCGTTGGAGCAGGCTGCACCCCGTCAGCAGTCTTCCGATTGGGTGCTGATCGAAGCGACCGTGAAAGCACCGCCGCAGGCCAAACTGGCGTGGGTGTTGCTGAAGCTGGTGGGCAACGGCACCATCTGGTTTGACGATGTGGTGTTTCGTCCGGCGGAAGGCGGAGCGAACCTGGCCATTAATGCGGGGTTTTCCGATGGCGGTGAAACGCCCATCGGATGGTCTTTTCAGCGGTGGACCGGTGAGGACACGGTGCGCGCGACCGTGGACAGGCATGCCGGACGCGGGGGTGGGGCTTGCGTACGGATCGACGCGCCGCGCAGCGCTGGCGGCGGGGAAGACAGTTCGGCCATGGCGGCCGATTGGCTGCAGTTCTGGATGGACGAGGGCGCGCGTTACATCGACTCGCTGGCCAGCCGGTACAAAAAGATCTACCCGGAGATGCCGTTGGCCAGCTATCTCACGTTTTCATTCGCCGCTCCGGCGGAATGGGACGAAACTCAAAATATGGCGATCGCCCCGGATGAAGTGGCGGCACAGGGAAGGCATCTCGATATCTTTGGCCTACAGATCTGTTCCGCCGACCGGGACGCGTTTCGCGTGACCGTGGCTGAGGATATCGTCCGCAAGTACCAGAAGCCGGTTTGGGCGGTGGATCTGGTGGACTTTACATCAGGCGTGCACATCGGCTTTCCGGATGTGGAGCGGGTGGCCCAATCGGCGTTGCAGCACGGGGCGACCGGAATCGTCTACTGTGCCTGGCACATCAACTTCGTGCTGGATTATTCATACTATCCCCATATCGCGGTAGAAGACCTGGCGACGATGAACCGCAACGCCGAGAAGTCGGTGCGATGGATGCAGGATATGCGCCCCGCTCCCGATGGCGCCATCGTGATGCCGTTCATTCCGGCTGCACCCGTTGACCGCGGCATGCGTAATGATGTGCGCTCCTTTATGGGCTGGTATCGCATCCTGGAGCGACTGCATCGCAGCGTGGACGTGGTCACACTGAACGAACTGCAGAAGGGGCGTGTCGATCTGCGGCGTTACCCTTGGGTGGTTGTGCCCGACTGCGCGTCGTTAGGCGCCAGGGCGTTGAATGCGTTGATGGCGTATGAGAAAGCGGGCGGCGTGCTGATCACATCGGGACGCTTCGGCGTTTGGGATGAAGCCAGGCGGCCCATACGCGTCACGCCGCCGCGCCGCCGTCTGCCGGATTACGGGATCCGATATACCGGTACGCCGATCCGCGATACGCATGCCGGCAATACGCCCCCATTGCTGTTGTGGCCGGCCGATACGCCGCAGCGCGCGTCGGCGTTGTCGTCCGCGTGTAAAGCGCTGACCTGCATCTGGAAAGGGGATGGCGGCGACTTGCGCCTGGCGGGAGCGGCGGCCGCGCGCGTTCGCTGCATGCGCTGGAAAGGTGCAACCGGACGCGCCGCCTGGCTGGTGAATACCGGACCGGCTGATGTCGCCGCAGGAACACTGAACTTGCATGTGGCCGGGCGGGCTGGCGGCGCGGTTCGGGCGCTGGTCGATGGACGCGAGGCGCCTCTTCAACCCACGCGGACGCGCACCGGATGGCTGGTGAGTGTTCCGGCATTTCGAAGTGCTTGTATCATCCGGATCGATCAAAAGAGCGGATAAACCGTAACCGGTGCTCTACCCGCAACCCATTGCCTTGAGGTATATTGCCCGTGTGTCTGCATTCATGCATACATACGTGCATCCTATCCAATGCGCAGGATTTATCACGCCGAGAAAAGGGGAGTCGATCGATGAGTTCCGAGTCAGTGCATGAGGTGTTGGGGGTGCTGGCCGCGCCTGCCGGCGCTGCGGGTGCTGCCCATGACAGGTTGAAAAACGAACTGGAGTTTGCATGGCACTTTGCCGCGTCCTTCCCGGATCGCACCGATCAATGGCGCGCGCTGGTGCGCCAGGCCGCTCAGACTGCCGCGGAGGGCTGGTCTTGCGGCGGTGATCCCATGGAGCCGGTGCGTCGCGCAGAAGCGCTGTTACAGCCGATCGGCGACGCAGCCAAGGAGTGCCGGGTGCACTGTACTGGGCATGCGCACATTGACATGAACTGGATGTGGCCCTGGCAGGAAACCGTCTCGGCGACGCATGACACGTTCACCACGGTCGATAAGCTCATGACCGCCTATCCACAGATGACGTTTTCACAAAGTCAGGCGTCGTGTTATGTGGCCATGCAGGAGAACTGCCCTGAGGTGTTCGAGATGATCCGGCGGCGCATGCGTGAAGGCCGTTGGGAGAATATCGCCTCGATGTGGGTGGAGGGTGACAAGAACCTGGCGTCCGGGGAGATCCTTTGCCGCCACATCCTGTACACCAAACGGTATTTCCAGCAGGCGTTCGGGCAGCCTTACGATGCGGTGAAGCTGGACTTTGAGCCGGATACATTCGGCCATGCGGCCACGCTGCCAACAATTCTCAACCGGGCGGGTATCCGCTGGTACTATCACTGCCGAACCGGGCCTGAGCGATGGTTGAGCTGGTGGGAGGCCCCCGACGGC
This sequence comes from uncultured bacterium, assembly GCA_964650005.1. Lineage (GTDB taxonomy): Bacteria > Armatimonadota > HRBIN16 > HRBIN16 > HRBIN16 > CAZHSN01. Next base: position 63,951 of record CAZYPZ010000024.1, read on the forward strand.
AGCCGGGTGCTGCTGTTCCTGGACCGCGCCTGGTACAACGAGCGGCATGTGCCCAATGTGGCGCTGCACTTTGTGGAGTATTTCCGCGAAAACGGGTTGAAGGACTTTCTGTATGTGTATGGGGTGGGTGACCACGGCGGAGGACCGACCCGGCGACAGGTGGAGCGCCTGGCGGAGATGGATACCTGGCCGATCTACCCGAAGATCATGTTCAGCACCTTTGATGCCTACTTCCGCGCAGTGGAAGCCGCCAACCCCGACCTGCCGGTGGTGACCGGCGAGCTGAACACGATCTTCGAGGGGTGCTACACCTCACAGACCAACATCAAGCACGCAAACCGTGTGAGCGAATGCGTGATACCGGAAGCCGAGGTGACGGCGCTGATCGCGGGTACCGTCGGCTATGCGTATCCGACAGAGCGCCTGGAGCGGTGCTGGCGACACGCCATGTTCAACCAGTTTCATGACATCCTGCCGGGATCCGGCGTCCATGCGACCTACGAGTACTCCCAAGGGCTGTTCCAGGAGATCCTCGCGGCGACGGGAGCCATCCGGACGGCCGCGTTGCGGAAACTGGCCGACCATGTCAATACGGCGTCGCTGGGGTTGACGCCCGGCGGCGTCGGCGAGGGGCTGGGCGCCGGTTTCGGCATGGGCAGCTCTGTGGGGCAGATCACCAGCTGGAGCGCCGGTGCGCCCGGGCCGGAACCGGTACTGGTGTTCAATCCGTTGCCGTTTGCCCGCAGCGGAATGGTGACCGCACGTGTATGGGACAAGCCGATGCCGCGCGGACAGGTGGTGGTGCGCGATGCTCAGGGTAACCGCACCATCGGGCAGGTGCTGGATCACGGCGAGTATTGGTGGCACGACTACACATCGGTGTTGTTCCCCGCACAGGACGTGCCGGGAACGGGCTATCGCACGTATGTGATCGAGGCGAGCCCCGTACCGGTGGACGAACGCCCGGCGTTTTATCATTCGTCTCACCATGACCGGCGGATTAGTGCGTTGGAAACGGATCTTATTCCGGTAGAAGATGCGGTGGAGATGCCCGCTCCGGGGGTGCTGGAGAACCGTTGGCTGCGCGTCGAAGTGGACCTGCAGGCGGCGGCCATCCGCAGCCTTTACGACAAGGTCTCCGGTGTGGAGCTGGTGCCGGATGGCGACCGTATAGGGCTGCTGGAGTTCGTGAAAGAGGCGCCGAACGGGATGAGCGCCTGGGATCTCAGCCCGCTGCAGGAGTGTACGCCATTGGATTCCGGGTTTACCTGCCTGGAGCAGGTGCCCGGATTTGGCCTGCCCATGGAGATGGGACCGGACGGGCCATTCCCGCGACATGCGCTGCTGCAGAACGGCCCGCATCGGAGTGCCGTAAGGATGCAGCGTGTGGTGGGCGACTCGCGCGTGATGGTCGAGATCGCCTTGGAGGCCGGCATCCGCCGTGTGGACTTCAACGTGATTGTGGATTGGCGCGAAATCGGCACGCGCGCCACAAACATCCCGGGATTGCGCGTTCGCGTTCCGGTGCGGGTATCCGATCCACACTTCACCTGCGAGATCCCGTTCGGCAGCATCGAACGGCAACCCGACGGACATGAAGTTCCCGCGTTGAAATGGGCGGACATCTCCGGAACACGTCCGGATGGCGGATGGATGGGTGTCACCCTGGTGAACGCCGACAAGTACGGTCACAGCGCCGACGGAAATGTGCTGCGCCTGAATCTGATCCGCAGTTCGTTCAATCCGGATCCTCTGCCCGAGCTGGGACGGCATGAGATCAAGTTCGCCGTGTGCCCGCATGAAGGGACGCTGAACGCCGATGAAGCGGTTCGCGCGGGTATGGCGTTCAACCAGCCGCTCAGTGTGGTCAGCACCGATGTACACGCCGGCCCGTTGCCGACGTCGTATGGGTTCTGTGAGGTGTTGACGCCGGGTGTCATGGTCAGTGGCCTGAAACCGGCATCCGATGGGCACGGATTGGTGGTGCGGATGTGGAACACCGCCGATGTGGCGACAACGGCACAGGTGCGCTTAAGGGATATTGCGAAGGGGTTGACGAACGCCTGTGAGGCCGACCTGATGGAGCAGCCGCTGGCCGATCGCCCGGTTGGCTGGGACGGTGACGTGCTGACGGTCGATGTGCCGGCGTTCTCCTTCGTTACTGTGATGATCTCATGAGACCGAGGCTGATGGGCGGTGTCGGGTGGGTATGTGCCTTCCTGGCGGCCTGTCCAGTGTTCAGCCAGGGGGCGGAGCAGATCCCGCCCCCTGCGCCCGTACGTGAATATCCCGTGCATGCGGATGGGGGGTTAATCTACAACCCGCTCAGCCGTGATCTGCCGGCGTCTCAACGCATGCGCTGGCGCAAGGCGCCGGCACGCACGGTGGCTCTCACCTGCCGGAATATGCGTCTTACCGCATCGGTGCCGAAGCAGGTAAACGCGTATGACGTGGTTCCCATCCGTTACTCCCTGGTGTTGCCTGCGGGGGTCAAAGGGCCTGTGGCCGTGCAAGCGGTAGGCTTTGAAGAGTCTGCCAAACGGAAACGACGGCATCTCTACGATCTGGCTCTGCCTGGACACCCCGATGTGAAGGCCGAACTGGCAGGCTCGGTCACTGCGACGCTCCGGCCTGAGGGACGTCACTTGATGAAGCCCGATTTGAGCGACGAACCGGGCGTGTATCCGTGGTACACGGCTGGTCCGGTTCGACACAGCGGTTCAATCGAAGCGGGTGATCTGGTGTGGCTCCGTGTGCGTCTGACGAACATCGGGGATACCATACTGGACGCCGAGGGAATGGGGGGCGCGACGATCATCCCGGTGCTGGACAGGCGTCAGTCGGACGGCAGCTGGAAGCAGGTCGCGACAGCGTACAACCTGTATTATCGGCTGGATCGATACGTCTATCCCGGCGAGTCCATGGAGTTCTGGTTCCATCCTGTGACAAACGTATACACTCCTGAGACCGCCACACCCCAGGGGCACGGTTTGACCCCGGGTGAGTATCGTGCCCGCATCCGGCTGGTGTATCGGTATTACCGCCAGCATGACGATTGGCTGAACATGTGGGAGGGACGGACCTGCTCCGAATGGGCGCTCCCCTTCAGGGTTGAGCCCACTTTCCGGCAGACCCCGATAACCCGAGCGGAGCGGCTGTACCAGGAGCCGCGTCATGTCGACGGTCTGACCCGGTACATCCATACGTTCGAAGAGTTCATGACGGCGTTCGATGCGCATCAAAAGCCGAAACCGGGGAGTATTCAGGGAACGCTTTACCTGCAGGTGGCTCCTTGGACGCGCCATATCGTCCTGAAACTGGTGACGCCTCAGGGGATCATGACGCAGGAGACTCCGATCTCCGTCAGCTCGAAGACGCTGGCGTTGAAATGGAACCCAAATCATCCGTTCACCGTCGTGCGCAACGGCTTGCGCGTGCCTGTGATCGCCACGCAATCCATGGCAGACATGCGCACCAATGTGCAGATTGGACCTTGGCCGGAGCGGCATCTGCGTGAGCGGATGCGCGAGATGCAGGCGTGCGGGATCAACGTGACCGCATTGACTGCGATGCCGTGGCTGTATGATCGCGACCCGCGCAGCGCTTCGCAGGCTGACTCCTGGAAGTATTGGCTGGACGTGTGCCGCGATGAGGGGATGCAGGTCTTTGGCTGGGGCATGTACCCGTACAACAGGTTGCCGTTGGTGGACATCGCCGAATGGCTGACCGGTCGCCGTGTGCCGATGGAAGCCAGCAACCCCGTGGAGATCAGCTATCTGGACCCCTATTTACCTGTGGCCAACGCCGTGACCTGGCTATACCAGTTTCGTCGTTGGGGAGACCTGTATATCCAGCCGGAGGCGGGATTTGTGCCCATCGATGTGGAGGATTCCCGCGGCTGGATGCGGCAGGACGTCAATATCCGTTACCCGTTGGGCGAGCATTTCAAGCGCGGCTTTCGATCGTGGCTAACCAGGCGTTATGGGGACATCGACCGGTTGAACCGCGCCTGGGGCAGCGCTTATGCGTCGGTGGATGAGATCGATCCGGAAAAAGACGGTGTGCGCAACATGTTTGGACACCTGTGGGAGTATACCGACCGATCGCGTGTCTTTCATGACTGGAGCCGGGCGATGTACGATCTGGATCTGTTCCGCACACAGGTGCGCGTGGGTAACTACCGCGACACGCTGCGCCAGGTGCGTGAGGCGATCCCCCGTGCGGTGGTGCAGATCCGAACCGAGGGCGGCAACGTGCTGGTTCAGGGCCTGGACCCGGCCGATCCCAACCCGCATTTCAGGCACATCATCCTGAGTCAGCGGAGATGCGCCCTGATGGCTGAAGTGATCCAGCCATCTGGATTGGTACGAATGCACTCCGACTATACGACGGTCCCCTACACGCCGGAAGAGATCGGCTTCCTGGTGCGGCGGTCGATACAGCAGGGGATCATACCGGCATGGTTTCCACAATTTGACAACATGCGAGACATTGTGATCAACACGGCGCACGGATATGACTACACAGTACACTACAACCTGCCACAACCCCGTAAGGGATGCATGATGCACGTACTGACGGCAGTGTACCCCTGGTGGCGGGCCACCTACGAGGCCGGCGGCGTACCCGGAGTGTTGTGGGAAGACCTGCAATGCGACGGGTTCGTGACCGAGACGCAGCGCAGGGAAATGCGGCTGTTCTCCACACATCTGCGGGCCGCCGCAAACCGCCCCGATGCATTGCGTCAGCGGGCATCGGGGGTGCGTACGCCGGATGGCGCCTGGCGGACCGGTTCGGCCGCCAAACGCAGCTACTACTCTCGAGGAGCAAACCAACAATGAGTGCGACGTCACGTGAATTGGTCTACCAAACGCTGAACTTCGAAGGACCAGCGCGTGTTCCCCGGCAGATGTGGATGTTGCCTGCCGCAGAGACAAGACATCCCGGTGCGCCTGCCCGGATCTTGGAGCGGTTTCCTCCCGACATCGGCGGGGTGTCCGGCCATTGGCGTGAACTGCCCAAAACTCAAGGCGACGCCTACAGCGTGGGGACCTATATCGATGAGTGGGGAGCTGTGTTCGAAAACATCCAGGCCGGGGTGATCGGTGAAGTGAAGCATCCCGTGATCACCGACTGGAACGATCTCTCCGGTGTGCATGTGCCCGTGGAGTGGCTGACCATCGACCGCGACGCGGTCAACCGTGACTGCGCCGCCAGTGACCAGTTCATCCTGGCGGCCTGTTGTCCGCGGCCTTTCGAACAGCTGCAGTTTCTGCGTGGCTCGGAAGCGCTCTATATGGACCTTGCCGACCCGGAAGACGCGATGCTGGAGTTCATGCAAACAATGCATCAGTTTTACTGTCAGCTGCTGGAGACCTGGTGTCAGACCGACGTAGACGGTATCAACTTCATGGACGACTGGGGCAGCCAGCGATCACTGTTGATCTCTCCGCGCACCTGGTGTGAGTTGTTCAAGCCTATGTATCGGGATTACATCCAGATCGCCCATGCTGCCGGTAAAAAGGCATTCATGCATAGCGATGGGTATACCCTGGAGATCTATCCACATCTGATTGAACTGGGGCTGGATGCGTTCAACTCGCAGATCTTCTGTATGGGTGTGGATCAGTTGGTCCCATTCGCCGGCAAGATTACGTTCTGGGGCGAAATCGATCGGCAAGGGTTGTTACCGCATGGAACGGAAGAACAGGTGCGTCAGGCGGTGCGGGATGTCTACCGATTGCTCTGGCGAAATGGTGGTTGCATTGCCGAGTTGGAGTTCGGCGGTGACGCCCGTCCCGAAAACGTCGAGGCCGCGTTCGACGAATGGAACCGCGTGCATTCCTAGAGGCGCGGCGCGCCGGGGCTGGTGCGTGGCCATCGCCACGCACAGGCGGGTGCCTCGTTTAGCTCTGCGCGGGCATCCGTGGCTGTCGCCAAGCGGGCATGTGCGACGCTCGCGCGTCGCACG
>CAZYPZ010000025.1:0-65269 GCA_964650005.1 uncultured bacterium
CCAACCAACCTGTCAACCCCTCTACAACCCTTTTTTCCGCTTTTCTCGAAAATTCTCGAGAGGTCCGTCCGGGAGCACGAAACCGCGTGTGCTGGACTACACTGTAACCATGGAAGCATCCCTTTGCCTGCGCCCGCAGATCATATGGACGGGTGCAGCCCTGCACACAGACAGCGAACTGGTTCTGGAACAGGGCCATATCACCGAGATACGCCCCCGCACCCGCAGACCCGCCATCGACCTGCCGGACAGCCTGCTGATGCCTGGGATCATCAATCCACATGCTCACCTGGACAACACGCTCTACCATGGCTTGCTGCCCGCTGGCGATCACTTCCGTTGGATACGACGTCTGGTCACCCTGTCAAGCCTGCTCCGGGAAGACGAACGACGCGACTCCGCGTTGCTGGGCGCCATGCTGGCGTTGCGTCAAGGAGTGACCTGCATCGGCGATATCTCGGTCGATGGCGCGTCCATAATGCCGCTCCAACTCGCAGGCTTGCGCGCCCGGCTGTATCTTGAATTCACATCGGTGACCGGCAACGCTAATGACGCTGTCACTCGGTACATCACCCGGTTTCAATGTGTGCAACAGCACTGTACCGGCAGCAACGTGTCTCCCGGTATCAGTCTGCATGCACTGTATACCGTGCCCTGGCCCGTCTGGGAAAACGCACACCATCTCTTCCCGCTGGACCGTTATCCTTTGTGTGTTCACCTGCTGGAGTCGGACCAGGAAGATGACTTGCTGCGACGCCACGCGGGACCTTGGGCTGAGATGTACACACGTAGAGGCATCGAGTGGCCGGTGCCCAATGACTTCCTGATACGGCTATCACAGATGCCTTGGGCACACGCTGGCGTGCTGTGGGTACACGGGGTCCACTTACAGCGGAGCGAAGCGGACATGCTGCTGCCGGGCAATGCACTGGCCTGCTGCCCCCACAGCAGCCGCTATCTGGGCCAGGTTCCGGCTCTGCCGCTCCAACTGCTGACAGACGGACGCGCGGTTTGCATCGGTACAGATGGCGCCGGCAGCGGAGGGCTGTTCAGCCCGCTGTTCCAGTTGATCCATCTGACACCGGTCCCTGCGACCGATCTGCTGCGTACGTGGAACCATGTACAACAGACAGCTGCCTTTGCGCTGCGCATGCCTCAGCCGTGCCTTAGTCCGGGCGTGCCGGGTGATTTGACCGTCTTGCGCATGCACAATCGAGCCGCGACACCCACAAAGTGTGTAGAGGCTGCGCTGATGAGGCATGATGTCCAGATGACGATCTGCAATGGCCGGATGGTGTATGCTCACGGCGAATACCCTCTGTTATCGGAAACGTGGCACACTGTATGGGCCCGAGTCAGCGCCGCGCAACGGCGGGTTTGGTGTGAATGCCAATCACAGGAGGTAACACGACATGACTGAACCACATTCCTATAAAGACGCTGACCAGCTAGTTGAACTGGGCCGTGAACTTCGGTACTGGAACCTGACGTGGGGCACTGCAGGCAATCTGTCCTTGCGAACACACGACGCGCAATGCCTGATCACGGCATCCGGTTCCTGGCTCGATCGGCTCACAACCGAACAGGTCAGCGTCTGCGACATCGCGTCCGGTGCGCATCTGCACGGCCCGCGCCCGTCAGTGGAGTATCGCATGCACACCGGCATCTACCGGGTACGCCCGGAGGCCCAATGCGTCGCCCATCTGTCACCGCACTACACCACCTTGTGCGCATGCAGCAATATGCCGATCACGCAACAGACCACCGTGGAGAATATGATTTACATCGGGTCTGTCGCCCATGTGCCATACATTCATCCCGGCACTGCGGAGCTCGCTGAAGCCGTTACAGAAGCCGCGCGAGAACATGACACCATCATTCTGGACAACCACGGCGTAATCACCTGGCATCTCAGCATTCCCGAACTGGTGATGCGCCTGTTGACGCTGGAAGAGGCATGCCGTCTTCAGTATGACGCCCGATGCGCACGCCTGCCGTTGCGCCCTCTCGACCCGGCGGTGGTGCGTGAGCTGCGTGAGGCGGTGGGTTACCACTGAGCCGGTTTGGCTCATCTCTTGACCGGCTAGCAGAATGGTATACCGGACCAGATACCCGCTCTGACGTATGGTATTAGCCGTAGTACATACAACACCGGTGCAGGGTTCCACGTGGCGTTCTTCGACTGAAACAAAACCGACAGATGCCAATAGCGCCCGGCACTCTGTGCCGGGCCATTTTTGGCTGAAGTGAAATGCCTGGAACGCTGACGTGATGAGATGGACAACCCGCTACAGCATCAGAAACCTGACCCGCTTTATGGCCCGTCTCGTGTTAAGTGCGGCGTTGTGGACGTAGATCAAGCCGAACATCCGCCGTCAATCCAGCGTGGCTACCTCGATACGAAACCGGGCCAGCCCTCTTTGCGCGTCAGCGTCGAAGGGGTACCGCATCGCCTCAGTGAAGTACCGGCGCACAACCGGAACCGGAAGACCGGTTTCCCGGGCGTCTGACTCGAGAAACTCGGTCAATGTCGCCAATCCCCGTGCAGCCGCGGTTTGCAGGATGGCGGTCATCAGGGAGTCCAGCCGTCCGGGTGCTGCGATCCACAACGCCCACACAAACGGCAGTCCCGTCCAATCAGACCAGGCCTCACCCAAATCCAGCACATGCAGTCCCGATCCGTCGGCCCGTAATCCGGGGTCTCCGATCAGCAGCGCGGCATCCGCATGCTGCAGCATCATGTTCAAGTCAGGTGTAAGGCTCATATACGTGGGCTTAATCCGATACATGTTTTCCAGAAGCACCCGCGCCAATGCACAGGATGTCAGCGAACTGCTATCCAGTGCCACAGAGCGAATCCGGTCGATAGGGCACTGACTGAACAGGCGCACGCTCATCACGGGCCCCCAGCTTCCGACGCAGTACCCCGGTACCGTCTGGGCATCGGTGCGCTGCAGCGCGTAGATCGAACTGAACATGGCAACATCCAGACGGTCTGCATCCAGTAACTGGGCCAGCAAGGAAGGAGCGGCGCAATGCAATGTGACGCCGCGCTGGCGTAACGATGGGGTCTGCAGCCAGCGGATCAACGGCCGCGCATTCAAATACGGAACCGCACCGATGCGTATCATCGCCAGAACACCTGCCAGTCCAGCACGGTTGCAGCCAACAGCAGCACGCCTGTCCAGCCATTTACATTGAGTGCCGCTTTGTCCACGCGGCTGGTGTCGGTTTCGCTCACCATCGTATGCATCGTTACCCAGAGCAACCCCACGGCGGCTACCCCCAAAAGCCATGCAGGTCCCAATGCGGCCATTTTGCCAAACCGCAGCAGCAGGATCACGGCAGCCACATGAAACACGCGTGCTAGAGTAATTGCTCGTCGAGTACCAAATCGTGCGGGTATCGAGTGCAGCCGCTCCGCACGATCAAAGGCCACATCCTGAAGACTGTAGAGAATGTCGAACCCGGCCGTCCACAACATCACGGCAGCAGATAACAGCACCGGCGCCCATGTCAGCTGACCGGTCACGGCGATCCATGCGCCTGCCGGTGCGATACCCAACCCGAGCCCCAGCCAGACATGACACAGACTGGTAAACCGCTTGGTATGGCTATAGCCCAGCACCCAGAGCAATGCGACAGGAGCCAGCATCATGGTCAGCGGGTTGAGCATCACCGCCGCCAGCAGAAACACCGCACAGCTGACTGCACACAACATGGCGACTTCCGTTGGCTTCAGAAGCCGCTTCGGCAGAGCGCGATTACAGGTCCGTGGGTTTCGGGCATCCAACCGGGCGTCCACCAGCCGGTTGTAGGCCATCGCAGCGGTCCGGGCGCCGACCATCGCAACCAGGATCCAAAAGATGACACGCCCATCGGGAAGGCCACGCACTGCGGCCAGCATGGAGATCAGAGCGAACGGAAGCGCAAAGACCGTATGTTCGAAACGCACCAGTTCCAAAAACAAGCGCACCCGACGCCGCACCGTGAGCCATGACCGCACCACGAACCCTCACTTCGTTTTTCATGTCGTTACGCCGGCAGGGTCCGGCATCGTGATTATATCGCCGTTGCCGCACGATTCAAACGCGGACGATGTACCAGCAAACGTAAGCTGTTGAGCGTCACCAGCAACGCCACACCGGTATCACCGAGGACTGCGGCCCACAAGGGAAGCGCACCGGGCACAGCTGCCGCCATCAGAAGCAGTTTGCACCCTACAGCGAATACGATGTTCTGCACAATGACCACGTGCAACGCACGCGCCAGCGACACCAGAGGGCCCAGTGGGCTGAGCCCCTGGCGCATCAGCACCACATCGCCGGCTTCAATGGCCAAATCGGTTCCACTGGCGCCCATCGCGACGCCCACATCGGCGGCCTGCAACGCAGGTGCATCGTTGATGCCGTCTCCCGCCATCATCACGGTGTTGCCATTGGTGCGCAATGCCACTACTGCCTGCCACTTGTCATCGGGCATCATGCCTCCTGTCCACGTGTCCGCGCCAACAGCTTGCGCCACCCGCTCGGTGGTCGCTGTATCATCACCCGACAACAGCGACAGTTTCAAACCCATGGATCTGAGCGAAGCGATTGCCGACTCGGAATCCGGCCGCACCCTGTCGATGAACTCCATCTGCCCCACCGGCATATCGTCAATCCGCGCCACAACACGCGCCGCCGATCGAGCTGAACCGGTCGGTTCATCACGGCCCACAGTCACAGTCCGTCCATGCACCACTGCCGAAACGCCCACGCCTGCATGCACCTGAGGGTTATGTGCTTTCGGGATATCCCATTCCATCTGACGGCAATAATCGCGCAACGCCTCCGCGATAGGATGGTCACTGCCCGACTCAGCGGCAGCAGCCATCGGCAACCAGATGTTTACGGGAACATCGGCCAAAGAGGCAACGTTGGACACATGCAGCCGCCCTTCTGTTATGGTCCCCGTCTTATCCAGCACCAAGTGGGTCACTCGCCCCATTCGCTCCAGGATCTCGCCGCTTTTAACGAGTGCCCCCAGCCGGGCCGCAGCCCCCAGCGCCGAAACCAACGCGGCCGGGCCGGCCAACACCAACGCACACGGGCAGGCAATCAACAACATCGCCAGCGCACGAGGCACCCAGATATGCCAATCACCCGTTATCAATGAAGGAACGATACCCAACACCACCGCACCAGTGACCACCACGGGTGTATAGATGGCTGCAAATCTGTCCAATGGGCGCTGGACCGGAGTCTGCGACTCTTGCGCTTCTTCCATCAGGCGCACCATACGCGCCGCCAGAGAGTCGGATGCATCCACTGTGCAAGCCACATCGAGTCCGCCAGACAGATTGATCGCACCGGCATACACGCGTGCACCCGGCTCCACGGTGACCGGAAGCGACTCGCCGGTAATCGACGCCATGTCCACTTCAGACATTCCCGCCACGATCTCGCCATCAACCGGTATGCGCGCGCCACTGCGTACACGCACCACGTCTCCCGGCCTCAGCAAATCCAGAGCGAGCTCGACCTCCTGTCCATCTCTCACCACCGTGGCGGTTTCCGGAACCGCTCTCAACAGTTGGCGCAATGTGGAACGTCCCCTTTCGGAGGCTATCTGTTGCAATCGGTTGCCTATCTGAAATAGCACGACAACCGCCGCGGCCTCTCCCCATTCCCCTAGCGCAACGGCGCCGATAACGGCTACACTCATCAGCACATTCATGTCCGATTGTCGTTGACGCAACGCCTGCCAGGCCATGAGCGCCACCCGCGATCCGGCTGTCACTATGACCAACGCGTACACCAAGGCGGACCAGACCGGTTGCCCTGCCCGGGCTAATGTCCAGGCACCCATGTACAAAACAACCGACAGACCGATCGCAGCAACAGGACGCCAGCTCCAACGCTCCACATGCGACGGGTCGGTCAATCGGTATCCGGCGCGCCGGGCGGCACGCTGCAGCTGCGAATCGGACACCGAGGCATCCAGTGTTCCCCGCATCAAGCCGGTGCCGTAATCAACCCGGCAGGCGTTCACGCCCGGAACCTGGCGCAATGCCGCTTCCAGCGTACGGGCGCATTCCGGGCAGTCCATACCATCCACGCCCATACGAACCACGCGAACGGGAGGGGCGTCTTCACGCACGTTCTGCGGTTCATTTACCACAGATCGGTTCATCGCCATACCTCCCGGACGTGTTCGAGACAGATCCTCACCAGTTGCGACACATGCTCATCATTCAAACTGTAGTACACCTTTTGGCCCTGGCGCTGAGGGGTGATCAGGCGCTGCATCCGCAACGATCGCAGCTGATGAGATACAGCGCTTTCTGACACAGCGCATCGCGCGACCAAGTCGTTCACGCAAAGCGGTCCGTCCATGAGCGCCATCAACAACCGCAATCGGGTCACATCACCCAGCGCGCTGAACAGATCGACCATGTCCATCAGTTCCGCACTGTCTGTATCCGTCACGGTAGGGTGGTATTCAGGGTTTGTATGTTTCGAAGTTGGCATAGGCACACCCAGCTGCAATATATGAACATCTGTTCATATATTGCAACATGCGGGAGCCAGTTGCAATGGCCAACGGGCCGTATATGTACTTGTTTACCGACTTGCCAATGGATGGTGGAGCTGTTGATTAGCGATCAATGGGATTACAGGCCAGCGCATAGATCATACGCGCATAGATGATGATAAGCTTTCGCAGCGAGTCAATCGCCAATCGTTCGTCGGCCTGGTGGACGGGGCCATCCCCTTCGAAGCAGCTCCCCACCGAGACCAGTCCGGGAGCAACCCGAGCGTATGTGCCGCCTCCGATCACCTTGGGATCTGCATGATCGCCGGTCTCTTCGCGATAGACCCTCAATAACGCCTGAACGCCCTCATCATTTGCAGGCACATAGTGCGGCGCCTGGCCACCGAACCGTTCGGCTTGCAGGTTCCACTGCGCGACGGCCCGGTTGATGCGGGGCAGCAGGTCGTCTTCGGACCAACTGACCGGATACCGGATGTTCACCTCGATCTGCAGTCCCTCTTCAGAGAGCCGCAATGTGCCCAGGTTGCTGACCAGTCCCCCGGAGATGTCATCGCTGCCGGCAATACCCAAGGCATGACCATGGATATCCAGAGACAGCGCGTGCGCCCCATACATCCATGGATGCGCCGCCCCATAGCCCAACCGCAACAGTACGCTCAGCAGCCGCCCGATGGCGTTGACGCCTTCTGCGGGCGTTGACCCATGTGCTGATTTGCCCAAAACGGTCAATTTCAGCCCGTCGGGCGTGGTGTCAATGGTAAAGTCGCCCTCCTCTAAACCCTCTGCAGCGGCTGCAGCGATCACCGCCGACTGGTCTGCCGACAACCACACCGTCGCGCTGGACGGCACCATGTTCGGGCGCTCGCCGGCCTCGATACGCAGGTGCGTCGATTTCTCCTGCGCGGTAAGGCGTACATTCAGAATGCCTTTTTCACCGTGTACCAACGGCCATGCGGAGTCCGGACTGAAACCGATCACCGGGTGCTGATCGACTCGGTTCATATAGTGTTCCATACAGGCCCATCCCGACTCTTCATCCGCCCCCACCACCAGTCGTACACGGTGATGAAAGCGCACGCCGAGTTCGACAAGCGCCCACAACGCATACAGAGCGGCCATGGTTGCGCCTTTGTTATCCACCACGCCCCGCCCATAGATGTAACCATCCAACACTTCGGCGCCAAACGGGTCGACAGTCCAGCCCTCCCCGGCAGGCACCACGTCGACATGTGTCAAGACCCCGCACACATCGTCTCCCGTACCGGCTTCGACATGCAACGCATATCCGTCATACAGAGTGACAGGCAGTCCCGCCCGTTCAGCGCATTGCTGGTACACGGCCAAGGCTTGGGCGATCGATGCCCCGAACGGAGCCCCAGGCTCCGGATCGGACCGCAGACTAGGCACGCGTACCAATTCCCGAAGGTCCTCGACGCAGTCATCCAAATGAGCGTCAATCCATCTCTCCAAACGATCGCGTTGCGGATGGTTCATGTATCTGTTTTGCTCTCCTCTTCCTTTGGTTCAAACGTGCCGGCCTGACGGCGCAACTGGGCCAGTCGTTCCGAAATGCGCCGTTCATACCCGCTCTCGGCCGGCTTGTAATAGGGGGTCTGCCATACGCCTTTCGGCAGATAACGCTGAGCCACCCAATGTCCTGGATAGTCGTGCGGATATAGATAGCCCACACCATGACCCAGGTCGGCGGCACCCCGGAATCCGGTTCCCCGTAAAGAGAGCGGCACCGGTCGCTCCGGTTGACGGTCCAGATCAGCAAGAGCCGCATCGATCGCCAGATAGCTGGCGTTGCTCTTGGGTGCACACGCCAGATAGGTCACGCCCTGAGCCAATATAATCCGGGCTTCGGGCATACCCACGAACTGCACGGCGTGCAGCACATTGGTGGCTACGGTAAGCGCCATCGGATCGGCGTTACCTATGTCTTCGCTGGCCAAAATCAACATGCGACGTGCGATAAACCGCGGGTCTTCGCCCGCGCGCAGCATGCGCGCCAGATAGTGCAGCGCCGCGTCCGGGTCCGACCCGCGCATCGATTTGATAAACGCAGAAGCGGTGTCGTAGTGTTGATCGCCGGTGCGGTCATATCGCGTCGCCTTCTGCTGCAGTACGCGCTCGAGGGCGGATACAGTCACTACACGCTGACCGCCAGCATCCGGAGGCGTGGTCAGCACGGCGTTTTCGAGCGTGTTCAGCAGCATGCGCGCATCTCCACCGGACATCCGGATCAGCCAGGAACGGGCTTCATCTTCCAGCTGAACCCGCATGGCCCCCAATCCCCGCTCGCGATCTTGGAGGGCCGAGTCGATAATCCTCTGCAGATCCTGATCACGCAAAGGCTCCAATCGAACCACGCGGGCGCGGCTCAACAACGGTGAGGTGATGGCGAAATATGGGTTTTCGGTGGTGGCGCCGAGAAGGATAATCGTACCATCCTCAACGTGTGGCAGAAACGCGTCCTGTTGGGTGCGTGAGAAGCGATGGATCTCATCGATAAACACAATGGTGCGCCGTCCGTACAGCGAGCGCATTTCCCGAGCCTGCTTCACCGCAGCGCGCACATCGGCAACACCGCTGGTGACCGCTGAGTACTCGATGAATGCGCACTGGGTGTGAGCCGCGACAATACGCGCCAGTGTCGATTTACCACAGCCCGGCGGTCCCCACAAGATCATGGATGTCATCTGGTCCGACTCCACCATCGAACGGATGGCCCCCATGTCCCCTAACAGGCCATCGTGCCCCACCAGTTCGTCCAAAGTGCGTGGACGCATGCGCGCCGCCAGTGGCGCGGAGCGGTCAAATCCGGATGGTTGTGCAGCGGCGTCAAACAGGCTCATGCCTTGATGGTACCACCGGGATAAGCGAAGGGCGCCGCAGGAAGAACGGCGCCCCGGGAGACTGAGGACAGTTAATTTTAGAAAGTGATCGATCGCGAAAGCTGAAGCGGGAACTGATCGGCGATCGAAATAGATATTCCCAGTATGTCCACACCGGCGGCCAGTCCATTGCGCGTTCCATACCCGCAGCGGACGGCCCATCCCTTACCCAGACGCTGATCGATGCCGGCGCGCAGTTCTGACTGGCCTGTCGCGTTGCTGATATCCACCCAGTCCAGTGCGAATGTGGTTTTGCCTCGCTCGTAAGCCGCGCCGGCGCTGACGTTGCGTTTCATAGGCCTTATTTCAGTGGTCGGCCCCAAAGTGCGGTCGTCAGCAAAGCGAGGTGTGGCGGCGAACTTGATATTGGGCTCGAACAGGTTCTCCACGGCGACTGCATACCGCCAAGGGCTTAGCGGATCCGGTTTGTACAGCAGACCGAAATCGACAGATACCCCGTTCTTCGACAGGTAGTCCGAGTTATTCATCTCAGCGGCCCGTTTACCCGCATTGCTGCCAGCCAACTCGGCTTCATCAGCGTAGTAATGGGTGTAAAACGCACGCAGCACCCGAACACGTCCGCCGATCGCCAGTTCACCATGACCGCTCGCTGTACGAACAGCCCCTGTAAAATCCGGGGCGCTCATCACAACGATCCCCACCGCGTCAGTCTTGGCTCCTGAGAGCGAGGCGCTGCGATCGGACGCCCAGTCCTGTACAACACGGTTCATATAGAGTCGAATGTCACCGGTTACTCCTCCGGTAATGGCCAATCCGGGCGCAGCCAAACCGCCATCTAAAGAGACCAGCGCATTGACCTCATCCTTTTCTGCAAACGTGCGGATTACACGGGCTATGTCATTGATGTCAAATGCGCCTTTGTTGCCTGATACATAGACGTCTTGCAACTGGCGCAGGCTGATGTTCTTGAGGGAGACATTGATATTGCCGACGGTCGGGGTGACTTTCGAGACATACGCTACCGCCGCGGGATTCATATGCATCTGGCTCTCCGGTCGGGCAGCAATCGCCAACCCGGCTCCTGCCATGCCCCGGCTGATGGATCCGCCAACAGACAGGTCGATGGCCTGAGACACACTACAGGCCGCTGCCAACAGAACGCCTGAAAGGCACCAAAACATACACCTGGTTGTCATCATATTCACTCCATTTCACCTATGCGCGCTAGAGTGTCAGGGTTCCGGTCCCCAGACCAAACGTGAACTCCATTACGGTTCCGGCGGGAAGCGAGGGCGTGGATTGTACAATACCCACCAGTTGCCCGCTCACGGTGTTCGGTTCGATCTGGTTGTTGATGACGCGAGGTAACTCAGCCGCATCCACTCCTGACCAGGACGCCAGCAGACCGCCATTCGCCACAGCCTGCACCGTATATTGATTGGTTCCGGCCTGACGGGTCAAAACCAATGTGCCCAAGTCCTTGTCAGGCAAAACGATCTCAGCCGAACGATCCTGGATGGTAACACCACGAGTCCGGAACGTCACCGAGATCGTATCCGGCAGCACTGCGCCGTCAAGCGTAACGCGGTTGACGATCTGATGCATGTCCCAACGGATCGGCGTTGCCGACAGGCGCTGCTCCAAATCACCAAACGTTCCATCTAGATGGATACGCAGCAGAACGCCCCCCTCGGGGTTCGGTTCTACGGCAGCGCCGCGTGTATCACCACTCTGCAAGCCGAAAACGCCCAGAAGCGGCAACTTACCATCCTTCTTCAATCCCTCACCGCATCCGGCCAGCACCAACACCACCACGCACAGAAGGGTCAGTTGGTAGAATAGTCGTCTCATCTAGTCCTCCTTGGGCGCCGAGTCGTCCTGCGCTAGCCCAATTAACCCATGTATCACACATAAACCTCGACATGCAATGCGATTCACTCCTCCATTCGGCAGCCGCTTCATTCAGAGGGTCACGTGGACTATGACCCCAGAACGGGCTTATACTCTAACAGGAACAAGGGAGGTAGCCGCATGGGCCAATATGTGCATATCAACGGATCATTGATCCCGGAATCAGAAGCCAGTCTGCGGCTGTATGACCACGGATTTCTGTATGGCGACGGAGCCTTCGAGGGAATCCGCAGCTATGACGGCCGCATCTTCAAACTGACCGAACATATCGAGCGTATGTACTGCTCTGTACGCGCTCTGGGGTTTGACCTGAAAATCACGCGTGATGAAATGGCACGCCGGATAATACAAGTCGTTCGGGAGAACGGTGAGGCCAGCTGCTACATCCGACTGAGCGTGTCGCGCGGAGTGGGACTTGGGCTGGATCCGAAACACATCCAGCACGAACCCACGATCGCGATATCGACAGCGTCTCTGCACCTGTACCCTCGATCGATGTACGAAGAGGGACTCACCGCAGTGACCTGTTCCACACGTGTCGTCCCGGCACAGTGTATCGATCCTCGCGTTAAATCCCTTGGCCGCTATGTAAACAACATCATGGCCAAAATGGAAGCCAACCGTGTGGGCGCCGGTGAAGGTATCATGCTGAACGTGGAAGGCTATGTCGCAGAGGCCACAGGCGACAATGTGTTCATTATCCGCAACGGCCAGGTGATCACCCCGCCACCGTCCGCCGGCATCCTGGCGGGCATTACCCGTGCCACGGTCATGCATCTGGCATCCGAGGCAGGTATCACGGTACGCGAAGAGATGATGACTTTGTATGATATCTACACCGCCGACGAGGCGTTCCTGACCGGAACAGCGGCCGAAGTGATCCCCATGGTCCATCTCGACGGCCGCGACATCGCCGACGGGCG
The DNA here is from genome assembly GCA_964650005.1 of uncultured bacterium. Lineage (GTDB taxonomy): Bacteria > Armatimonadota > HRBIN16 > HRBIN16 > HRBIN16 > CAZHSN01. The sequence continues at coordinate 12,230 of CAZYPZ010000025.1, forward strand.
TCCCGGTCCGGTATCACGCAAACTCATCGATCTGTTCCGCGCACACACAGCTGAAACGGGCACGCCAGTTGCTTAAACACTTTGCGTCCCGGCCATCGATGCAGGATGACCGGGACGCGCAGGTATCTTACCCTGTTGAAATCGCCTTCAGCCAGACGGTAAGGTTTAGATGTAACTGGCTTGCGTGACCGTGGCCCTCGCTCCGGAACACGCGGAAAGGAGCCACCTCATGCACTATCAACGCTTTACCGAACGCGCTCGCCGGATCATGTATTACGCCCAGGACGAAGCGAATAAACTGGGCGAGATATATGTTGGCACCGAACACCTGCTGCTGGCGCTGCTGCGTGAAAGCGATTGCATGGCGGCTCGCGTGCTGGAAAGACTCGGCATGTCCGCTGGTAAGATCCGGTTCGAACTGGAACGCCAGATGACGCACGGCGACCGCCGACTGGAGAGTCGTGAACCGCAGTTCACCGCTCAGGGACAACGGGTGCTGAACTTGGCTTACGACGAGTCGCGACAGCTTGGAAACAGCTATATCGGCACCGAACACATCCTGCTCGGGCTGATCCGCGAGGGTGACGGCCTGGCAGGGCGTGTCTTGGCGCGTATGGGTGTCACCATCGACAAGGCGCGCATGGCTGTTCAGGAATCGCAAAGCACCGATAACCGGCAAAACACCCGCCAGCGCTCGAAAACACCAACTCTGGATGAGTTTGGGCGCGACATGAATGAGTTGGCCCGTAATGACAAACTCGATCCGGTAGTCGGACGGCAAACGGAGATCGAACGGGTCATCCAGATCCTCACGCGGCGCACAAAAAACAACCCCGTGCTGGTAGGTCCTCCAGGCGTCGGGAAAACGGCAATCGTGGAAGGGCTCGCTCAACGGATCGTGTCGGGTGACATCCCCAGTCTGCTCAAGAACAGGCGCGTGGTGTCGCTCGATATGGCCGCGTTGGTGGCCGGGACCAAGTACCGCGGCGAGTTTGAAGAGCGGATGAAAAAGGTGCTGGATGAGATCCGCAAATCCAACGGTGAAGTGATCCTGTTCATCGATGAGTTGCACACCGTGGTTGGCGCCGGATCTGCAGAAGGCGCGATTGACGCGACCAGCATTATGAAACCGTCATGGGCGCGCGGAGAGCTGCAGACCATCGGGGCAACCACCCACGACGATTACCGCAAGTTCATTGAGCGCGACCCCGCCTTGGAGCGCCGTTTCCAACCGGTTACGGTACGGGAGCCATCTCAAGAAGAGGCGCTCGAGATACTCAAGGGCTTGCGCCCGCGATATGAAGCGCATCACGGAGTACAGATCGAAGACGCTGCGCTGAATGCGTCGATCGGACTGTCCACCCGTTATATCAGCGATCGTCACTTGCCCGACAAAGCCATAGACCTGATCGATGAAGCGGCTTCCAGGGTGCGTCTGCGGTTGACCTTGCCTCCGCAGGAATTGCGGGAGGTCCGGCAGGCCATCGATGAGATCGATCGCAAACTGAACGAGGCCAACGATGCCGGCGATTACGCGCAGGTGATCGAACTGCGCATGGAGCGCAAACAGCTGCGCGAGCGCGCGGATGAGTTGAACGCTCTGTGGGAAGAGCGACAGCAGAATACACCGTCAGTCGTCACAGAGGACGAGATCGCTCACATCGTCCAGAGTTGGACCGGCGTGCCTGTCACCCGATTGTACGAAGCAGAAAGTACCCGACTGCTTCAGATGGAAGAGCACCTGCAGCGCCGGGTCATTGGGCAGAAGGAAGCGGTGATCGCCGTCAGTAAAGCGATCCGACGCGCCCGCAGCGGTTTGAAAGACCCCAAGCGGCCGATTGGCGGTTTTATCTTCCTGGGTCCGACGGGTGTCGGCAAAACAGAGCTGGCGCGCGCATTGGCGGCGTTTCTTTTCGAGAAAGAGACATCGCTTATCCGTATCGACATGTCGGAGTACATGGAGCGATTCTCCGTCAGCCGGCTGATCGGTGCACCCCCCGGATATGTGGGATATGACGAAGGCGGCCAGCTCACCGAAGCCGTCCGACGGCAGCCCTATTCCGTGGTGTTGCTGGATGAGATCGAAAAGGCGCATCCCGAGGTGTTCAGCATTCTGCTTCAGATTATGGAAGATGGACGCCTGACGGATTCTCAAGGCCGGATTGTGGATTTCCGCAACACCATCGTGATCATGACATCCAACGTCGGAGCGCGTGAGATCATCGGCGAAGCGGCGGTCGGGTTCTTGGGTTCGCAGCGGCCGCAGACACAGACCGATCGGGAATACGAAAGCATGAAGGGCCGTGTGATGGAAGAGCTGAAACGCACATTCCGGCCCGAATTCCTGAACCGCGTCGATGAAGTCGTGGTGTTCCATCAGCTGGCCTTCGACCAGATCCTGCAAATTGTGGGGCTGATGCTGAACGAGGTCATCGACCGGGCTCAGCAGATGGGCATCACACTGACCGTCACCACGCCTGTTCGTGAACGTCTGGCTCATGTGGGATTCGACCCGCAATATGGCGCCCGACCGCTCCGACGTGCGGTGCAGCGTGAGATCGAAGACCCGCTGGCAGATGAAATCCTGTCAGGGCGCATTCGTGAAGGGATGCACGTCACCGTTGTGGAAGACGGCCCGGGAGCCTTGCGCTTCGAAGTGGCCTCCGGCGACGTGACATCACCGTCTGAACCGGCTCTGTCGGTAAACTGATAAAGCGGTGGGAGATCGTACACCGACTCCCACCGTGATACAGTCCCCTGCTCGGGAGGAGTGATCTGATGAGTACGTCCGTGCGCGGTCTGTTTGCGTGTGTCCTGCACAGCCACATCCCCTATGTGATGGCTCACGGACGGACGCCTCACGGGATGGACTGGCTATCCGAAAGCGCCGTGGAGACCTATCTGCCGCTCCTCGACACATGTGACCGGCTCATAGCCGACGGCATCTCCCCCCGGTTCACCGTGGGCATCACACCGGTATTGGCGGAACAGATGGCCCATCCTGAGTTCAGCGCCGAGTTCGATCTGTGGATTGCATACCGGGTGGCTGCCGCCACGGAGTCTATGGCGCGGTGGCGCGACGCCGGCGACACCCGTATGGCGGCCTTGGCTCAGTTCTGGCTGGAGCGGTATCAGGAAGCACACCGGCTGTTCCATGAAGTGTATGATGCAGACATGCCGGGGGCGTTTCGACGGTTGCAGGACGCCGGTCACATAGAGATCATCACCAGCGCCGCCACGCACGGCTACCTCCCGCTGCTGGGCGATGATCGGCATGTCCGTGCGCAGATCCGCACTGGCGTCGAAACATACCTAAAGCACTTCGGCCGACCGCCGCGTGGCTTCTGGCTCCCGGAGTGCGCCTATCGCCCGGCCGGAACTTGGCGCCGTCCCGTTGGCGATGCGACAGCCGAATGCCACCGGATGGGGATCGATGAACTGCTTTCGGAGGCCGGTATTCGATACTTTTTCGCTGACAGCGGACTGATCGAAGGCGGCCGCACGCTTGGCGTGTACGCCGATCGGTTCAAGCCGCTTGCAGAGCTATGGAAGCATGCGCACCGAGAAGCACCTCAAGGCTCGCCCACCTCACCCAATGATGTCTATCTGGTCGACACATCGGAAGGTCGCCAGGCGCCCGTGGCGGTCTTTTTCCGGGATCCGGACACGGGCCGGCAGGTATGGTCTGCTGCAGAAGGCTATCCCGGCGATCACGCCTATCTGGAGTTTCATAAGAAATACGAGCTGGGTGGACTCCGCTTCTGGAAGATCACGCAAGCCGGGATCGACTTGGGATTGAAGCAGGTATATGATCCAACGGCGGCCTATTTCCGTGTGCGCGAACATGCCGAACACTTTGTCTCGATTGCTGCACAGGTTGCCGAGCGACGATATGCACAAACGGGGCGTAAGGCGGTGATCACCGCCATGTACGATACGGAGCTGTATGGTCACTGGTGGTTCGAAGGACCCGAGTGGCTGTATCACACTCGCAGAAAGTTGGAGGACCACCCGGACCTGCAGGCGGTTACCTGCAGCGAGTGCCTCGATATCATCAATCCCTCCGATATGATCGATCTGCCGGAGGGTTCATGGGGAGAAGGCGGCTTCCATTATGTCTGGCTTAACCACCGGACCGAAGCGTTCTGGCGTACCGTCTACGGGTGTGAAGACCGTGTGGCAGCACTGAGCGATCGATTGGCGCATGCGGAACCCGATCCGCATATCAGACCGTTGCACCAACAGATCTGCCGTGAACTGGTGTTACTGGAGTCTTCCGACTGGCCGTTCCTGATCACCAATGAAAGCGCAGCCGACTACGCCCAACAGCGCATCGACTGGCACGCCAGCCAGGTCCATCGGTTGTGCGAATTGGCCGAAAGTATCCTGGAGGGACACACCCCATCTCCGGAAGAGTGGGGCCGCTTGGCGGATGCGGAAGCAAGAGACATCCTGTTCTCGAATATCGAACCTGCTTGGTGGACTTTGACCACGTGATCCCCGAACCGGTGCACCAGGTCATATGTCGCCACGCGAATGAGCTGGTCCGTTCGTTGCTAGGTCCCGGCACAGATGCCAATGGGGAGGTACGGCGCCATGCCGATCGCACGGCCTTTCTGGTGTGCAGCCTGTACTCAGACTGCGGCGCTGAAGAGCTTGTCGCCGTACGCGTATTGGCCCAGCTGCATGATCGACCAGAGTTCACATACGCGGCTGATCTGGCTACTTCATCTGGTCTGGCCGATGCATTACGGCACGCATCGCAGAATACAACCATACTGGCGTTGATCCACGCCTGCTGCCGATTTGACAGCCTCACACGCAACGACCAGTTGACGCCCGCGTTATGGGACGAGGCAGTCGCGTCATTGATTAGCGAGCTGCCACAGATCGATCCAAGCCGAATACGTGATGCCGTAGAACGGTTAACCTGAACGGTGCAGGCGACAGCGAGCTGTCTGCCGCCTGCCGGTTAGAACGCGAACTCGGAAGCCGGAATTCCCTCGTTCACCCGCACGCGCGTGTAGCGCGTCGTGCCTCCCAGCCGTCCCTGGGCGTTGTACGCTTCAGCACTCGATGGCACCCAGATACCCGGTGCGACTTCCACGGGGTTCTTGTATTCGAATGTCGCCCGCAGGAAACCGGATTGCGCATACCACTGGCGCTTGACGATCAGGCGCGTGCGGGGATCGAACCAGATGATGTGCTTGCTGGTGTCCCGGCTGTTCGCCCACGTCATCTCATACACCTGTGTGTTGCCCTCGTTGCGCAGAAAACGCAATTCAATCAGCTTGGCAAACGCCGGCGTGATGATCCCCAAGTCGAACAGCGAGTTGCGTTTGCCGGGGGCGTTGGTGATGTCTTCCGTATCCCGCACCGGACCGGCCTGCATACGCCGCCGATTGCCGTTGATGATGAAGCGGACAGGCACCACCCCGACGCGGCTTTCCAGCCGCATCATCAGCGGTTCGCGATACTGTATGCTCAGTTGCGTGATGCGGTACGCATTGGCGAAATCCCGGCTGATTCGCTCCAGCTCGCGCCGGTTCGCGGTCTGCTGGGCGACATCGGCACTGAGATCATTCAGCTTGTCCTGCACAATAGAGCGCATGTCGACACTGCTTTGCGCAGCCGTGCTTAAGCTCAGCACGGCTGCGGCAACGCCGATCAGGATGGTCTTGGTCACTGCATTGTCCTTCCGATCGTGCATTAACGCACGATCACATTGAGTGCGCTGTTCATGCGCCGCAACCGCTCCACTCGTTGCGGAATCGGCGGATGCGTCATGAACAATCCGGCTAACCCACCGAGGGCTCGCAACGGATTGACGATGTACAGATGCGCTGTAGTCTGGGTAGCCGTCATGAGCGGCAACCGTTTCGACGCCTCTTCCAGTTTGAGGAGCGCGCTCGCCAACCCTTCCGGCGACCCGGCAATCTGAGCACCGGTTGCATCGGCTTCATATTCCCGGGCACGGCTGATAGCCAGTTGAATCAGCGTGGCAGCAATCGGCGCCACGATGATTGCGACAAGCAACCCGACCACGCCGGGGCCGTCACTGTCTCGGTCTCTGGCGCCGCCGAACCACATCGCAAAACGCGCAATCTGTGCCAGCATCATGATCGCACCGGCTATGGTGGCCACCACGGTCATCGTGAGTGTGTCGCGGTTGCGGATGTGCGCCAACTCGTGCGCGATCACCCCTTCAACCTCTTCGCTGTCCAACAGGCGCAACAGCCCCTCCGTCACCGCCACAGCGGCGTGCTGCGGGTCACGACCGGTCGCGAAGGCGTTCGGCTGATCTCCCGGAGCCAGGTACAACTTGGGTACCGGGATACCGGCCCGAAAAGACAGCCGTTCCAGAAGCCTGTGCAATTCGGGCGCCTCGTGGGGCTCGATCGGACGTGCCTGAGACATCGCCAGCACCAGTTTGTCGCTGTACCAGTAGCTGATGACGTTCATCAGCATGGCGATGCTGAAGGCGACCAATATACCGGACCTTCCGCCGATCAGCTCACCCATATATAGAAACAGCGCTGTCAGCGCTATCAGCAGTACACCCACTTTGAGCGTGTTCATTTGGCGTCCTCCTCACTGTTCGAGTTCAAGGGCGCTTACCCATATATATGAGCCCCTGAAAGGGTCACGGGTTACGCCGGCAGTCAATAGGCCCCGGAATAGGCCTCGTCTCCTTGTGACCATCCCCCATATCCGCCTCCGTACAGCACATCGCCGCTGTCGCCAAAACCGATGCGTCTCCGCCCTGGGAACGCTTTGATCCGTATTTCAAATATCCATTGCGTGCCAGCCCGGTAGCCGGTTGTGTTCTCAATGTAGCCCACGCAGGCTTCCCAGCAATGCCAGTCACGCACCAGCATCATCTGTCGTGACTCGAAACGTCTGGTATACCCGTTGTAGACACCTAACGCTTCGATGCTCCAGGCCGGATTGATCTGCATATCCACATAGCCTGTCGCGTTGGCCAGTTTGCTAAGCACCGGATTGTACAGTCCGGTGAGCAGCAACTGATTCTCACCGCGACGGTATCGCATACGTCCACGCAGGTAATCCCAGCGGCCGTTCGAAGGAGATAGCGTCGATTGAAACGATGTCTGCAGTCCTGCGACTGGTGTCCAGTTCAGATCCATGTTCAATGGTTGCCAGCCGTCCTGCCGGCGCTTTTCAGCCAGCAGATCGTAACCGGTATACGCCCGAAACGATAGCGCTTCCGGACGACCGAGTGTGACACCACCTGACACGTAGTTATACAGGCCGCTGTAGTCCGTGCGCAACGGCGCATATCCATGTGGCCGGCTGTAACGATAATCCAGGCTCGCCATACCTGAACGCAAGCTGGCGGAACCCTGAAGCACATACTGTGCGCTGTTATCGCTGGCGAAATTCTGGCGGAATGACGCGCTGTAGCTGAGCCCTTCCACCCCACCCGACTGAGTCTGGGCATCGAACCGCACTTGGCGAATAGCCCGACCGGAAGGCAACTCGCGGTAGTCACCGGCAAGGGCAGATAACCGGATGCTGCGCGGTCCGCCCCACAGCCGTGCTCCGTCCGTACGCAGTGTCACTTCGGGCTGCTTTTCCAGTCCGCCGTATCCATATCCCGACCCGTTCGAAATCGGTATGCGGTGGAAGGTGGCCATGCTCCAATCCAGCGAGGATGTGCTTCCACTGACATTTGCTTGGGCCAGGATCTGCTCCATACGGCTATTCATTCCGCCCGAATAACCGGTGGAGCTGTAATCGGAATTGAGCGACAGCCGACTGGTTTTTCCCAATCGCGTGTCCCATCTAACCGATCCTGACAATGAGTCCGAGTGGAATCCGCTTCCAGCGTTCTCGCTGTAGCGCACCGCAGTGCTCAGCGTCTGGGCAGCGGTGTTGCGTGACATCAGCAGCGACCAGCTGCTGGATCGCGATTCACCCACAAACAGATAGCTGGCGGATCGTATGTCGCCTGTCAAGTCTGCGCGAAACCCCAACAGCTCCTGCCGATGCCGCAGACTAACATCAAGCGACCGCGCGTTTCTTCGATGGTCATTCAGGTAGAACGCGGAGAAGATGCCCTCGCCAGCCCCCAGTCGGTACTGCTGCTCGGTTCCCACCCCCACACCGCGCTTCTCCATCAGATGCAGACGGCCGATACCGGCCTGATCGCCCAGCATGTACCCGATGGCGAATTTCGCGTAATATCCCTCATCCACGCTCTGGCCCAATTCCGGGGTCACCCCCTCGTTTCGCCGCTGGTCCAATGGGATGACCAGAGCGGGTAACGTCATCAGCGTCTGCCCCCAAGCGGTGAGACGGACGTGCTTCAACACCAGTCGTTTGCCAGTCAACAGATCCGCCTGTCTGGCGAAGAGGTCATAATGCGGATGAGCGCGGTTACAGGTGGTACATTGCGAAGGTCCCCAATCCGCCCGGTTACGCTGCCCTGTCATCGATTCACCCGTCAGGAACAGATCGGACGTAATCCGGTTCTCCAGAAACCGGGGAGTCATGCGTGTGTTCGCCCGATCCATGGTCCAACGCCGAGTACGCGCCTCGATCACCAGTCGCGTTCCGGTCACCCGCAGGGTGTCATCAACCATTGTCACATCATCTTCAAACACATACCGGCCGGTTTTGCTGTTGCCACTGACCCGCTGAGCCGTGATGCGATATGTGCGCCAGCGGGCGACGATCCCTTCGGCCTCCACCTCCCCCTGTGGTCCCAGGTAATAGCGGGTAAAACTGTCGATGATCAACCGACGGCCTTCCGGATCCGGCTCGGGAAGTGCCGGGGAACTGATGGGTGGGGATTTCCTGTCAGTGTCTGCCGGTGGCATATCGGCAACCGGTGAATCGGACGGAGGAGACGAACTGTCGCGATCTGAAATGGATCCGCCAGGGTCTTGCTGCTGCTGGGTCGAGTCAGCCTGTTGCATGGCAACGCCCGGTTGCGCGATGCTTGAGCAACCGATCAGCATTACGCAAACTATTTTGAGCAGATGATGTGCAAGCAGTCGTTTCAGATCAGTTCTCCGGGACCTGTCGGTGCTGCAGCCAACCCAATGCGCTGAACACAACACCGATAAGAATAACGCACCCCACAGCAAGCCACAGCGGCACCTGTCCGTACTCCATCTGACCGGATGGGACCACAGATGCCACCCAGCCGCTCACTCCAATGACCCATCCGGCAGCCAATCCGGTGATCCAACCCATGGTCACAGCCGCAGCAGTCCAGACCATCGCCAGAAGGCCTTGCAGAATGCCGGCACTGATCAGCACGGCGGATGCCGGTTCGGTCAACAGATTGGTCAGCGGAGCGGCCGGAGACGCCATCATCCCATGCGCCAGCTGCAGCGGTAATGACCCTACCGCACAAACCACCCCTGCCCTGAGCAACTGCGCCATGCGTACGGTCAAACCGGGCGATCTTCGGCGTCCGACGATCCAGCCACGAGCCGCCACCAGCACGGCCACCGTACCAAACGAGAACAGCACCCCGCCATCCCACAGCGCACCGGGCTGCCAGCACAGCAGCGCCAACATAGCCAAGGCGACCGCGGTGGGGGGATCCGTGTCGCGGCTCGCCACAATCGCCAGCGCCGCCACACTCCACATCAGGCACGATCGAATGGCTGGTGCCTCCATGCCTGTCAACAGTGCAAACAGCCAGACAGGAACCAGCGCCAATACCAGCGCATGTCGAAGGCTGATCCCCGCGGCCAGACAAAGCAGTGTTACAACAGCCACAACGCTGGACACATGTGTACCTGATGGGCTGAGAATATGATAGATACCGGACGCCTGCAGGTGCTGTTTCAACGATTTTGGTAGCCCCGAACGCAGCCCCAAGGCGATTGCCGCGGTGATCTCACCCCGCCCGGGCGGTGCGGTCTCCACGATACCGCGTCCCATTTCATAACGCAGCGCATCGATCCTGTTTACCGGGGCGTGCGTCAACACCTGCAGGGACGACAAGCGCATTTCAGCATGTACACCGCGCCCCAACAACCACCGGTGCCAGCTAGTGCGGGATTGACTGTGTACCGGTGTGATTCGACCAGACAGGCGCACGATGTCACCGCGTTGCAGGATCTCCGGACGTTCGGGCAACACAGCCCAGATATGCGCAGCCTCAAACTGGCTGGCCCCCATGGCAGGATCGGGTATCGGTTGAAGGATCGCCGCCCAACGATATCCATACAGTGCCGGTGGTTCGACGACGCGCGCAACGGTGGGCACAGCAGACGTTATGGTATGCGCCAGTTCATCATGCTGGGATCGGGCCGACCAGCCCAGTCCCCAACCAACCACCAATGCCAATGTGGCCAGCCAACGCATGTCGCGCCATGGAGACGGGCACAAACCTATCAGAACAGCCGCAGGTAAAAGAGCTGTTGGCCACCACCCTCCTGCCAGGCCAATAGCACAGCCATACGTCACCAGTACAGCGGTGACGGCCAAAGGGCGGTACCGGACCGATCGAAGCAATTCCACCGTCATATCTATGGCTGCAGCAGGGATGCGCATGATTATAGTATGACCCCACTGTGTTTGCTCCTGCCGACAGCCATTGGGTAGGATAGCAATTGAACCCATGAAACGGAGCTATATGGCATGCATAACGGCCGCCCTGCTAGCAGCGAGCGGTTGCAGGCAGCGTGCGGCGCAGCCCCAACCGGCGCCCGAACCGCCGCGCAAGCCCCCGGTGGAACTGACCATCTATACCGATGATGCCCGTGTCCGCTGGATGGAGCCGGGCAGCCGCAGCCGGGTGATCTGGGAGGCAACCGCCAAAAAGGCAGAAACCGACAGGACACTAGGCGGTGCATCGGGGCTTTTTCAACAGGTGACCAGCACGTTGTATTCGCGCGATAACCGACCGACTGACCTGAAGGCGGGTCAGGTTCGGGCGGATGAGTCCAAAAGGGTGCTTCAGGTGGCGGGAGGCGTTCAGGCCACCTCGCGCGGAACCGGCATCACATTGACGGCCGAGCGGGCGACTTGGATGGTGGACAAAGACCTGATTGTGGCCGAAGGACAGGTACGACTGGCCGGTGACGGACTGGATATACGCGGCGGCCGTATGGAACTCAGCACGGATCTAACGCGCATGACATTGTATGCCAGCGATACGGCAAAGGAGACGCACAGATGAATAAGAGCTGGTGGATGGTATGCCTGCTGTTGCTGGCGTTAATAACGCCCCGCCTGGCGGATGCACAAGCGACGGTTGGTGCGTTCCGAGTTACCCGATATACCAAAATCACCACCGTCTACCGTGAGGACCGGTCAATCCGCATGGATGTCACGGGGCAGCGGGTACTTCTGGAGCGTACAGACGGATCACTGCAGATGACGGCGCCGCGGTTCATGGTGGTCTCACGCCCCACGACCGGCAAAGATATCCGACTCGACAACGCCACCGCTTCTGGCAAAGTGAATTTTCAGATCAAAGATGCCAAGGACGGCACGCATGCCGATGGACAGGCCGACACGGTCGAGTTCATCGATGATCTACAGGCGCCACGCATCGTGCTGACCGGGAACGTCAACATTGTGGTAAAACGCCCCGATATGTCGGCCACACAGCGCGGAGCATCCGGAGTCGTCAACCTGCGCCGGGTTGGCGCACGATACGAAGTCACCAGTGTTGTCATGGAAGGCGGAGAGGATCAGACAGAGGCCACCTACACCCCGGCCCCGGCGGCTCCTTCGCGATGAGTGAAATCACCCTTACAGCCAAAGAACTGGTCAAGATCTATCGCGGCAGGCGCGTGGTCAATGGCGTTTCCATCGAGATGAAGTCCGGTGAGATCGTGGGACTCCTCGGCCCCAACGGCGCAGGAAAAACCACAAGCTTCTACATGATTGTCGGGTTGGTCCGTCCAGCATCCGGATCGGTCCTGTGGAACGAACGCGACATCACCCACATGCCGATGTACAAACGAGCGCGTTTGGGAATCGGATATCTGGCCCAGGAACCATCGGTTTTCCGCAAACTGACAGTGGAAGACAACCTGCGACTGGTGATGCAGGCGCAGCGCATACCCGAGAAAGAGATGCCGGATCGCATCGACCACATCCTGGCCCAATTCCACATCGGACATATCAAACATTCACAAGCCCATGTGCTGTCCGGCGGTGAACGGCGCCGAGTGGAGATCGCCCGGGCCATCGCCGCCAATCCACGGTTCATCCTGCTGGATGAACCGTTTACCGGAGTCGATCCCATCGCCATCGCAGACCTGCAATCGATCATCGCCAAGCTGCGAGATGAATTGGGAGTCGGCATCCTGATCACCGATCATAATGTGCGCGCCACGCTGCGCATCACCGATCGTGCGTATATTATCGCGGACGGCAAGATACTCACTCATGGCAGTTCCGCCGAGCTGCCTAATGACCCGATAGCACGCAAGTTCTACTTGGGGCACGAGTACGATCAGATATGAAACGCCTGCCAGTTCTTGACCGCCTGGTGCTCATGGAGCTGAACGGACCTTTCTGGTTCGGCGCCATGATGTTTACCACACTGTTCTTTGCCAGCACCAACCTGTTTTCGCTGGCGGAGTACATGGTCAAAGGCGCTTCACCGTGGACCATCTTGCAGATGATCGGCTTGAGTATCCCGTCGATGATCGTCAAGACATTCCCTATGGCCATGCTGCTGGCTTCGCTGCTGGCGTTTGGAAGGCTGTCGGGTGAGAGTGAACTGGTTGCGACATACTCGGCCGGGATCAGCCTCTACCGCTCCATCCGGCCGGTTGTGTTCGCAGGGCTGGCAGTCAGTCTGGTCACCATGGCTATCAACGAAACAGTCGTCCCCCCGGCTGCACGCGAAATGTGGCGGCTGAAAACCGCTGTCGTCAAACAGGTGGGCGTACGGGTAGACCCGGTGCAGCAAAAAGTGGTGGAGGACAAAAAGCTGGTGACGTCGATCATCGCACAAGGCGGCGTCGATCTCAACGCGGGGATGCTGTATGACGTCACGGCGACTCAGTTCGATATGAAGGATGGCGTCATGCAACCCGCCTTTATGGTCTTTGCCCGGCGCGCCCGATGGCTGGGCGGTCAGGAATGGGACCTGGAGGACGGCTGGTGGCTGACATCGGATGGTCGGGCGCGAGGAGAGTTCAAGCGCACATCCACCCGCCTGCTGCGCGGCGGCATCAACAAGTCGCTGCAACAGATCGAAGCCGATCTGTTCCCTGATCCTGACACGCGCAGTTTCCGAGAGACACTGGCGCGCATCCAACGCTATCGGGCCACGAATGACCCCACCAGCCAGCTGGAAGTGGAGCTGTGGACCAAGATCGCCCTGCCAATCGCTTCGTTGATCTTCGGGGTGGTGGGCGCGCCGCTGGCGGTGCGCCGACAGCGAGGGACGCCGGCAGCAGGATTTGCGCTAAGCATCGTGGTAATCTTCCTCTACTGGTCGCTTTCGCAGTATCTGTTTATCCTTGGCAAGAACGGCACCATGAACCCGATGCTTGCCGCGTTTTTGCCGGACATTCTGGGAATCACCGCGGGAGGTTTCTTCCTGTGGAACAAGGCCAGGTGACACATTGAACGATCTGCCCATACGCACGATCATGGCCGGACTGATCTTCGTGGTGGTCAGCGGCTTTGTCGCCTGGTTTGGCGACTGGCTGGGCCGCAAGCTCGGACGCCGCCGTGTGTCTCTGTTTGGCCTGCGCCCGCGTCACACCGCCGTGGTCGTCACCGCGATCACCGGGTCGGTCATCGCACTCGCGACAATCGGCGTATTGCTGGGAACCGAACAGACATTCCGCACGGTGATCATCAGCGGTGAACGCACTATCCGTGAATTGAGACGAGAGCAAGCACGTTACGAAAGCCTCAACAAGGACTTTGAACTGCTTCAGAAGCGGTATGCACGCGCCCGCAGCGAAGTGGCCGATCAGCAAAAACAGATTGTGGAAAATGCACGCCGGCTGGAACTGCAGTCGAAACAGCTGGAACAGGCCGCCAAACTGCTGCAGGAACGCAGCCAGCGCATCACGGCATTGAACGCCCAGGCCGTCGCTCTTCAGCGCCGCATTACACAGCAGCAGCAACGGGTCACTGCGCTTACCGCACAGAACGCCCAGCTGTTCAGGCGGAATGCTCAGTTGATCCGCGAAGCACAACGCATGCAAAAATCCAACGACTTTCTGAACAGCCAGAACGCCCGTAACGCCGAGTTGAACCGCCAGGCGCTAAGGCAAAGCTTCCAGGTGCAATCGAATAACCTGCTGCTGCAACGCCAGAACGAAGAGTTGAAAGAGCAAACGGCGCGGCTGGAGGACCAGAGACGTGAATTGGCGGCACAGAGCGATCGGCTGGGACAACAAATTACTGAACTGAACGCCACCATACGCGCGCTGGCATCGCAGGAGTTGGAGCTGAGGCAGACCGTCAACGAACTGGCCACACGTACGGCGTTGCCGGTAATCGCCCGCAAAGATGAAGAGATCGCGCGGCGGGCGATCCCGGACCGGCAAAGCATGCGCACCGTCATGTCAGAGTTACACAAACTGCTGGTGGAGTGTGAGCGGGTGGCCTTGGAGCGCGGAGCAGCCAAGGGATCACAAATTCGCGCTGCCTATATCCCAATCAAACGGGTGGTGGTACAGCCCGAATTCGGCCCCAGACAGGAAGTGGTTGCCGATGAACAGGAGAGCCTGCGCGTACTCGCCTTCCAAATATCTACATCCAATTCTCCCGTGGTTGTGGTGGCACAGGCCATTCGGAACTGCTTCGAAGGCGAGCCGATCGCCGTGGAACTGCGTCCGTACCGCAACCCGCTGGTCTACAAGGCCGGAGAGGAGATCGCGCGGATCCGATTGTTCACAGGCCGTGGCTCGGGACAAGTATCCAACGACGTGGTGCTGTTCCTGCGCACCACAGTCAAACAGAAAGCTATGGTCGACGGGATCATTCCGGTGCGCACCAGCGATGGTGACGACACGGTAGGCGGCATCACCAACGCCGAACTGGCCGACTTGGTGGAACGCATCATCTCAGAAGGAGCAGGCCGACATATCACACTGGTGGCGCGAGCCGACCAGGACATTCGGGCGGGCGATCAACTGAAACTCCGGTTCCGCCTGTTATCACGCTGACATGCGCATACTAGCGCTGGACCCGGGAAGCGACAAATGCGGTTTGGCGGTCACCGATGCATGCGGCAACGCGCTTTGGATGCAGATCGTACCGCGTGCAGACATCTTGCGAACCCTGGATGAAATCATCACCCGCTGGCAACCGGCCGTCTGCGTTGTGGGCAACGGCACCCAATGTGCGTCCATGCTTCGCCAACTGACAGAAACACCGGTCGTCTGGCATCAGGTCAATGAATACCGATCCACAGAAGAGGCGCGCCAATTGTACCTGCAAGAGCACCCGGCACGTGGTTGGCAACGCCTTCTGCCTCAATGGCTTCGCACCCCGGACAGACCGGTGGATGACTATGCGGCGCTGGTGCTGGCCCGACGCTACATCGCGTCTGCCACTTCCGAGTCGGAGTCGGTTTCAGCAGACACAACCGGTACCGTTTCCGAGTAGCTGCAGCCTTTCGCCGAACAGCTGATGCGCCCCTCTTTCCCGCCGCGGCTTGCGGTTTCGATCAGTGCGCTGCCACATTCCGGGCATTGACGACCGACCGGCTTGCCCCAAAGCACAAACTGGCAGTCCGGATAGCGGTTGCAGCCATAGAAGGTGCGGCCGCGCTGGGTCCGTCTGCGCACAAGCTGTCCCTGTCCGCATGCCGGACAGTTCACACCGGTTCCGGATTCCAAGGGCCGCCGGGACCGACAGGCGGTACAGGCCAAGTAGTCGCCATAACGCCCGTACCGTATCACCATCGGGGCACCGCATTTATCACAGGTCTCTTCGCTGGGCCGATCCGGCGGCGCCGGCTCACCGGTGGAGGTCACTTTGAGGATCGTCTTGCACTCCGGGAACTTGCTGCAGCCGAGGAACTTACCGAAGCGCCCATCGCGCAGCACAAGCGGCGCCCCGCAGTTGGGGCAGACATGTTCGGTCATGACCGGTTGCACGCGAATCCGCTCATCGCTCTCTTCACTTGCCGTCAGCTGCTTCTCGAAGGGCTGATAAAACCGCTGCATCAGCTGGACCCAGGAGAGCGCCCCCCTCTCTATCTGATCCAGGTCGACCTCGATCCCGGCGGTGAATTCCACACTCATGATGTCGGGGAAGAACTTGACCAGATAATCCGTGACCGCAATACCCAATGCGGTCGGACGGAACTTGCGCTCGACCAGCTCAACGTACTGGCGATCCACAATCGACCCCAGGATCGCGGCATACGTGCTCGGCCGACCGATGCCGTTCTCCTCCAGCGCTTTGACCAGTGTGGCTTCGGTGTAGCGCGGCGGCGGCTCGGTGAAGTGTTGCTCCGGTTTCAAATCCAACAGAGACAGCGTCTGCCCTTCTTCCAGCGGCGGAAGTGCCGGACGATCTTCGTCGGAGGCCGGATCCTGTTCATCCCGCCCTTCGGTATACACGCGCCGGAAGCCATCGAACTTGACTGTGGAACCCACCGCGCGGAACTCATAGTCGGCCGCTTCGATATCGACCTGCACCACATCCAGCACCTGGTCTGCCATCTGACTGGCGATGAACCGGTTCCAGATCAACCGGTACAGCTTGGCTTGCTCGGGTTTGAGATAGGCCTGCAACAAATCGGGGGTTCGATCGATGTATGTCGGACGGATTGCTTCGTGGGCATCCTGAGCGGCGCCTTTGCGTTTGTACACAGGCGGTTTGGCTGGCAAATACGATGGGCCGAACAGGTCCAGGATAAACGCCCGAGCATGTTCTTGTGCTTCCTGGGATATGCGCACCGAGTCCGTTCGCATATAGGTGATCAATCCGACGGTGCCCTGTCCCGGAATGTCCACGCCCTCATACAGTTGCTGGGCCACCTGCATGGTGCGCCGGGCGCTGAACCCCAGTTTTCGCGACGCCTCCTGCTGCAATGTGCTGGTGATGAACGGCGCGGATGGTTTGCGTCGGCGCTCCGATCGCCTGACCTTGGTAACACGCCAGGTCGCGCCGCGCAACGCATCCAGCACGGCGTTCGTTTCCGCTTCGGTGTGCAGCTCCAGCTTGACGCCGGCATGACGCCGCAGATCGGCCTCGAACCGGTTGGGCGGCGTGTCGGGCGTCAAACCGGCCGTAACGGTCCAGTACTCCTGCGGGACAAAAGCCGCGATCTCACGCTCACGCTCCACCACCAGCCGCACCGCAACAGATTGCACCCTTCCGGCGCTGAGATTGTTACGACGGGCCTTCTTCCACAGCAGCGGGCTCAACTTGTAGCCCACCAACCGATCTAGCACGCGTCGCGCCTGCTGCGCATCCACGCGGTTCATGTCGATATCCCGCGGATTCTCCAGTGCATGCAGTACTGCATTGCGGGTTATTTCGTTGAACTCAATCCGGCGGCAGTTGGTCAGCTTCAACGCCTCCTTCAGGTGCCAGGCGATGGCTTCGCCCTCGCGATCGGGGTCAGACGCCAGATAGACGCAATCCGCCCCTTTGACCGCCCTCTTCAAGTCGTTCAGCACTTTTTTGCGGGATTCCAGATCCTGATACTGCGGTGTGAAGCCGTTGTCGATATCGACCCCCAGCGTCTTCTCGGGCAAGTCGCGCACATGGCCCATGGAGGCTTCGATTTGGAACGAGTCGCCCAAAAAGCCTTTCAGCGTGCGTGTTTTCGCGGGTGACTCTACGATGATTACGTTTTTTGGCATTCAGCTACTCCCGACCCCGTTCAGGCATCATAACCCAGATCAGCCAGCGCGCGTGGATCACGCCGCCAGTCCGGAATGACAGAGACCTGCACATGCAGGTATACCCTCTGTCCAAGGAAAACCTCGAGTTCCTGACGCGCCAGGGTCCCGATTTTCTTCAGCATGCGCCCGCCTTTACCTATCACCATGGCTTTGTGGCTTTCACGCTCGACAATCACCTGCGCCTCGATCGATTGCAGCCCATCAGGGCGCTCCGTCCACTGGGTGACACGGACCGCCGCCGCGTACGGCAGTTCATCATGCATGGCGGTCATCAGCTGTTCACGCACCAGCTCCGCAGCCCACATTTCGCGTGACTGGTCTGAACGATACTCATCGGGGTACATGAACGGCCCTTCCGGCATCTGCTGCAGCACGCGTCGACGCAACAGATAGACACCTTTCGGATGTCGCAACGCCGACACCGGATAGCGTTTATCGACCTCCGGAAGCAGCTCCTGGTATCGGTTCAGCATGGCATCCACGGATTCGCACAGATCCGACTTGGCGCCGATCAGCCAGACCGGAGTCTCTGTGACACTCTCCCTCAGCCGTTGCGCCACGGCTCGATCCTCGTCGTTCGGAGCGCGATGCAGGTCAACCGTCCACAAAACCAGGTCGACGTCATCCAGCGCTCCCTGGATCGCCTTCTGCATGTACACGCCCAACCCATCCTGAGGCCTGTGCCATCCCGGCGTGTCGACAAACACCACCTGTCGGTTGTCCTCGGTGTAGATCCCATGGATCCCTTGCCGGGTTGTCTGCGGCCGCGGTGAGATGGCAGACACCTTGACCCCCAGCATCACGTTCATCAGCGTTGACTTGCCCGCATTGGGCCTGCCAACTATCGCTGCAAAACCGCAGTATGTGGTTTCCTGTTGATCTGACACGCTCTGATCCCTTTCGTCCCCGTGCCGCCATGGGGACCGCGCGATACTGTACCCGTCCCTTACGCTTTTGTCAATAAGCGAAACAGCGTCACAACAGGGTACCATATGCCCACAAAGCCTGTTACCGGAGGACTTCACGCCAGGAGCATCGTGCATCATGCCTGAGCATTGGACAGCAATACTGGTTGCAGCAGTTCTGGGCGGTCTGTTGGGGGTCGAACGAGAGCTTCAAGGGAGACCCGCGGGTCTGCGCACACACATTCTTGTGTCTTTAGGTGCAGCGCTGTTCACCATACTCTCCCGCGAAGCAGTGGCGCCCAACAACGACCACGGTCGCATCGCGGCGCAGATCGTCGCCGGGGTGGGATTCTTGGGCGCCGGCACGATCATGCATCAGGGGGTAACGGTACGCGGGCTGACCACAGCGGCCGGGATGTGGGTGGCGGCGGCAGTGGGTATGGCCTGCGGTTTTGGCGAGCGCTTCATGGGGCTTGCGGTTATGGTGACCTTGCTCACGCTTGCCACATTGGCTCTGTTACCGGTAATGGACAGGCTGCTGCGGTGGAAGCGGTTATCCTGTACGCTGGATGTAATGATGCGCAGGCATCAACTGCCCGCGTTGCTGGAGGCGATGAACACACACCACTTCCGCATCGACTCGCTGCGTGTGGAAGAGGCCGCCGGCCATGGCGCCGAACGGGTGGTGCTGACCATCCATCTGGCGCATACTCAGACTCCGGCGGATGCGGTGGCAGCGGTTTGGTCTGCGCCCGATGTTCTGGAGGTCCATGTCGAGTGATCATTCCACCAACTGAAGACATCATCAGACAGGCGGTCACCGCGGCGCTGGCCGAGGATGTGGGACCGGGTGACATTACCAGCCTGAGTACGCTCGCTCCGGATGCGACGGCCCAAGGTCAGTTCCGGGCACGGCAACCGGGAGTACTCTGCGGCATACGCGTGGCCGACGCGGTCTGCTGGGCGGTCGATACATCCATCCGCTTTACGCCGTTACTGCATGACGGCGACGCATTCACAGCTGGTGCAGTGCTGGCAGAGGTACGCGGTCCGGCAGCGTCCGTGCTGACCATGGAGAGGACGGCATTGAACTTCCTGCAGCGGTTGAGCGGAGTGGCGACACTGACGGCCGCCTACGTGGCGGCCGTCAGCGATCTGCCTGTGCGGATCGTGGATACGCGAAAGACCACTCCCGGACTACGTCACTTGGAGAAATGGGCGGTGCGATGCGGCGGAGCGCACAATCACCGCACGGGCCTCTACGACGCGGTCATGATCAAGGATAACCATATTGTGGCTGCCGGAGGTATCCGACAGGCGGTCAGTCGAGCGCGCGCACTGATCCCGCATACCATGACGATCGAGGTGGAATGCGACACGCTGGATCAGCTCGCCGAAGCGATCGATGCGGGCGCAGACAGCGCACTGCTGGACAATATGACACCGGAACAGCTGCGGGAAGCGGTATCTCTGGCGAACGGACGGATCATCCTGGAGGCATCCGGCGGCGTGAACCTGCAGACGGTCCGCTCGATTGCCGAGTCCGGTGTGCAGATCATCTCGGTCGGTGCGTTGACTCACTCGGCCCCTGCGCTGGATATCGGCTTGGACCTGTAACGGCTTTTTAAAACATAGGTGTTACAGGGCTGTACACCAAACAGAACGGACGCCGCCAAACGCGACGTCCGTTCTGCTTGCCAATGCGCCGGTTATCGCCGCGAGCGGCTGGCGCCTTCGCGGCGCGCCTGGCGCTGCTTCTCTTCTTTGCGCTTCCGGCGCACACGCAGCTCTTTATTGCGGATCCGCATGAATCTGACTCCTGATGAACGTGTCAACCGATATTCTGCCCTGACACGCCGCGCGCTGTCAAGCCGGGCCGCCGAACGGCTGTCTGTTATACTGATATAAGGGTAACGAACACCAACTTCCCCACACCCCGAGACGCCTGAAAGGAACACCGGTCACGTATGTCTGACGTCCCCGAAGCCGAAGGTAATCTGCAAGCAGTCGCCATAGAAACAGAGATGAGCCGGTCGTACCTCGGGTACGCCATGAGCACGATCATCGCGCGGGCGCTTCCCGATGTGCGCGATGGCTTGAAGCCCGTTCAGCGTCGTATTCTGTACGCCATGCGCGAGATGGGAGTCGGCCCCAACAACGCGCACGTGAAATGCTCCGCCGTGGTTGGCGAAACCATGAAGCGGTTCCATCCGCATGGAGACCAGGCGTTGTACGGCACTCTGGTGCGTATGGCTCAAGACTTCGCGATGCGTTATCCGTTGATCTCGGGACAAGGCAACTTCGGATCGGTGGATGGCGACTCCGCCGCGGCAATGCGCTACACGGAAGCCCGTCTGTCTCCTCTGGCGATGGAGATGATGGAAGACATCGACAAAGAGACCGTCGACTGGGAACCGAACTACGACCAATCCACCACGGAGCCGGTGATTTTGCCCGGCAAATTCCCGAACTTCCTGTGTAACGGCGGCAGCGGGATCGCAGTGGGTATGGCCACCAACGTTCCGTCGCATAACCTTCGGGAAGTCGTGGATGCGCTGCTTCACATTATTGACCATCCGGAAGCGTCTATCGCCGAGCTGATGAAGTTCCTGCCCGGACCGGATTTCCCCACCGCCGGGCTGATCTTGGGCACGCGCGGCATCCGTAATGCCTATGAAACCGGCCGCGGCAGCATCACCATGCAGGCGCGCATTCAATTCGAGCCGATGGATAACGGCAAACAGGCGATCGTGATCACCGAATTGCCGTACCAGGTCAACAAGGCCCGACTCATCGAACAGATCGCCGATCTGGTCAAAGCCAAAAAGATCGACGGGATCACCGCAATCGATGATTTCACCGATCGCACAGGCATGCGGGTAGTCATCGAGCTGCGAAGAGATGCGAATCAGCATCGCGTCCTGAACGCGCTGCTTAAGCACACTCCGTTACGGCTGACATTCGGCGTGATCATGCTGGCGCTGGTCAACAATGTGCCGCGTGTCAGCAATCTGCATCAGGTGCTGTGGCATTGGGTCGACCACCGGCGTGATGTGATTGTACGCCGCACGCGTTACGAACTGTACCGCGCCGCTCAGCGCGCCCATGTATTGGAAGGCCTGCAGATTGTGCTGCGCTTCCTGGATGAGATCATCGCCCTCATAAAAAACAGCCGGAACAGCGAAGAGGCACGCCGTGCCTTGATGGCGCGATTCGAACTCACCCAAATCCAGGCGGAAGCGATTTTGAGCATGCAGCTGCGCCAGCTCACCTCTCTGGAGCAAGAGCGACTGGAAAACGAGTACAAGGAGCTGCTGCGCGAGATCGCCCGACTGGAAGATATTCTGGTGGATGAGCAGCTTGTGTTCGAAATGATCAAGGCGGAACTGCGCGAACTGCGGCAAAAGTACGGCGACGATCGGAGAACGCGTATCGAAGCCCGCGAAGCGGAAGATATCAGCGAAGAGGATCTGGTCTCCGAGGAAGAGATGCTCGTCACCATTACCCGTGACGGGTATATCAAGCGGCTGCCGCTGGACACCTACCGCACGCAAAGACGCGGAGGGAAAGGCATCATCGCCACCAATACCAAGGAAGAGGACACGCTCGAGCATATATTCCAGATCAGCACGCTACATTACATCCTCTTCTTCACCAACAAAGGACGGGTCTACCGGCTGAAGGCCTACGAGATCCCGCAAGCCTCGCGCACCGCAATGGGCACCGCCATCATCAACCTGATCCGCATCGAACCCGGCGAACGCGTGACCGCGGTGCTGTCCATCGCGAAATTCACCGATGACCGCTACCTGATGATGGCCACGCGGCGAGGCGAGATCAAACGCTGCGCACTGAGCCATTTCGCCAACCTGCGCGCCAATGGACTGTTCGCGTTTGACATCGAGGAAGGCGACGATCTCTGCTGGGTGCGGTGCACCAATGGAAACGACGAGCTGGTGTTGCTGAGCCGGAACGGGCTGAGCCTGCGTTTCCGTGAGCGCGATGTCCGCGCCTCCGGGCGGCAGGCTGGCGGAGTACGCGGCATCCGGTTGGAAGGTGATGACGAGGTCGTGGCGATGGTCGTACGGCATCCCGACAGGGACCTGCTCGTGATCACCGAAAATGGCTTTGGCAAACGCACTCCGTTCGATGATTATCGTGTACAGTCACGGGGCGGAAAAGGCATCATTGCCCTGAAGGTGACGGAGAAGACCGGCCCGGTTGTGGATGCGCGCGGTGTTCTGCCGGATGATCGCGTCATCATTGTGTCGGCGGGCGGCAAGGCAATCCGCTGCAACGTGAGTGACATACGGCAAAGCGGGCGCAACACACAGGGCGTGCGTATCATGCGCGTCGATGAAGGCGAGCGTGTCAGCGCATTGGCGCGCATCGTCACAGCTCCTGATGAAGAAGACCCGGAAGAGTCCGAGGACTGATCAAACCCGTGGCGCTCACCAGTCAGGGGCTATCCCAAGCCCCTGACTGGTGGCATCCGTCCATAGATGACAGGTTAACGCAGCAGGCGGGCATCGGCCCAGCTGACATGGTCACCGCTGATGCCGTTGCCTCCATCGCCCGCAATCAGCTCCAGCGTGTGAGCCCCTGTGACATCCAGGCTGATCTCGGCCGGCGGTGTCTCGGCGGTCATCAGGCCGGACTTCCAGACGCTGCGACCGTCCACCAGCACTTCCAATGTGATGGTCGGCGCATTGTTTTGGTCGGCTCCGGCAATCGCTTCAAACCGGCGCCATTTTCCGTCCAGCGCATACACCAGACGCGCTGGGGCATGGGTTCCCAATCCGCGTCGAAAGATCCGCCCGCCCAGTCGTATGGGTTTTTCCCAGACGCTTTGCCGGCGCTGTAACATACCCCATCCCTGCTCGACATGGGTCGGATCCAACATGTCGAGATAGATGCCGTCTATCTCCAGGCGAGGCAAGTCGACATGGACTTCCGGCATGGATTCACTTTCTGCGGGGGCCATCAGGCAGGTGGAACCGGTATAGACGCGCTCCGGTTCCGGAAGCACCCCCTGCTCCACAGGGCGTTTCCCGTTGCGCCACGCGGTACACCAGGCGGACCAGACCCCTCTGGCTCCGTACACTGTCAACTCCACCGTGTGGGCTCCTGGGGCCAGGGGTATCCGCCACCAAGTCCAGTGTTCCGGCGCATTCATCACGGTAGCGGTCCATCCTGCAGAGGACGGGATCATCTCCACAGGGGTCTCGCGGCCATCGACATGCGCTGTGGCGCTGCCGCCCGTGCTATCCGAGGCATGCTCACACAGCACCAGCAGGTCCGCGTTGCTGTCGCATTCCACGGCGACCTTACCGGACACCATCGCTCCTGGGCCCATGGGGCCGGCCAGCGTCCAGTTTGGGCCAAACCCGTCTCCGTCGGCCGATGCGGTGCGATGAGACACCCACCGGGATGCTTGCACCGACACTTTGCCAGAGGCCGTGGACGCCACAATCTGGTTGTCACGCTGCGGAACCAGCTCCACAACCCTGGTCTCCCAAGGAGCCAGTCTGACGGATACCGTCGCCCCCGGCTCGAGACCGACCGCGGTGACGCGGCGTGTCGGGTACAGCGTGTTTAACTGATACACGCCCGGTGGAACCATCCAACCCGGCTGGCCGCCCACATGCAATGTCACGTCCGCTTCGGCCACCCATGGATTGCGGAGCAGCGCGATACCACCGTTGCGTTTCGAATGGATATACCCGTACGGCTCGCGCGGCATCGGCTGATCCGATGTAAACCGGGGCGCTTTCCCACCTGCCCAAGTCGGGGGCAGCAGCGCCTCGGGCTGCCCCAAGTCCGAGGCATTCCGGCGTGCCCACTGCAACATCGCCCCCAGCACGGACCAACGGTCGGCATTCATGTAGGCCGGATTGATATACAGTGGAAGAAACCGGTGTCCTCGCAGGATCACGGTAATAATGTCATTGGCCGGATCATCGGGACTTTGGTGCACCACACCCAGCACCTCCTGGGTGGACGCCGGCAGAGGGATCCATGTATTGCCCTGCAGGTTGAAGTAGTCGCGTCCGGTGGTGGCTGCGTCGCGGTAGGCGACAGCGGGGACGCGACCGGGAGGCGCGTCATCTCCGTACGTGCCAATCACGCTGTGCACATGCCAAAGCCACCACGGGCTGGGATTCCACCCAAAGCAGGTGGTCTCCAGCCAGACGGCTCGGTTGGCGGCCCGTGCAGCGTCGAACGCAGCGATAGCGCCCTCTGCGATGGCGTCCGCGGCGGCGGCATCCGGCAGATGTCCGTGATCGATCTCTTTGCAGGTCAGGAAACAACCATCCAACTTGACATGGGCCAGACCGTACCGGGAGACAAGCCGGCTAAGTGCCTGGCGGAACGCCGACGCATACTTGGCCCCGCCCAGACAACAGGCGTCAAGTGTCCCTTCACCCCAGGGAACGCGGGTGGTCTCGTAACCGTTGGCTCGTGCATGCGCCACATCGAGCGCGGGAGGATACACCGCCGATGGGGAAATCCATAGACCCAACCGGCTTCCATGACTCCGGGCCTTCTGGGCGATGGCCCGAAACCCGTCTGGGAACAGCTTCGGATCGATCGACCAGACGGTTTTAGGGTCCGACCAGCCCATGTCAATACAGAAACTGTCCAGCGATTCGCCGGTGGGCGCCAGTCCGGCGTGGAAGCGATCCATCAGGTCCAGGATATCCCGCTCGGTGTACGGAACCGGTGACGTCCACCAGCTGTTGTAGTTGACGTGCAGCCTGGCGTTGCCGGGGCGACGCGCCAACAGATACCGCTGAAAGTGCCGCGTCTCTTCACCCGGCGCAACCACCGCGCAGACCATCCGGCGGGACTCGTGCCATACATGAGCGTCCAACGGCCTTCCCGGCTGCCACGCGATAACCGCAGCGTCTCCTTCCAGTCGCGTGGCCGCGACGGGGAATTCCAGGCCCGCCCAAGCCCCATCCCAAAAGACCGGATGGCTCTGCGGCGGATAGGGAAGGTAACGGCAACCCGCGGCAGGCAGACGCTCCAACTCCACTGTTCCACACGTGACCGGAGCTGAGGAGTCGAAGCGCAGCCTGACCCATTTGCGCAATACTGCCTCGCGGGCGTACCAACGCAGGCGCAACTCCATACGCACCGCCCCCGTCCCCTTCAGCACCGAGGGCTGATACGTCACCCGCATACCGCCAGCATCGGTCACCCGTCCCGTCACCCGCAGCGGCGCGTCATCCCCTACAACCGTCCCTTCCACGGTGACTCGCGGACTCCGCAGTGAGATCTGGATAGGAGATCCCGGCCAGATCAGCGTATCACCCGAACGAACGGGTGGCGCGGCATGCATGGCTGTGGCCGCCAGAACGCCCACAGTTGCACACAGCGGCTTCATCGAGAGGCCAACTCTCGCGCCGTGTCTGCAAACTCCGCTTTGAGCAGGGCATACAGACGGCCAAATTGCGCGAAGCTGTGCTGGTATTGCGCATGCGCATCCTTATTGACCGCCGTCACGTCCACTACGCGGATGGTCTGCCGACACGCAGCCGGCACATCAGGCCAGATGCCGACGCCCACCCCAGCCAACAGACAGGCGCCCAGCGCCGGTCCTTCGTCGATATTCACCACGCTCTGCGGAATACCCGTGATATCGGCCAGCATCTGCCGCCAGAATGGGCTTCGCGCTCCTCCGCCAGAGGCCCGTGACTCCTGAAGCGGCACACCCATATCGGCCATGATCCGGTACGAGTCGTTCAGTCCATAACAGACCCCTTCCATCACAGCCCGGGCAAAATGACTTCGGTCACTGCGGTATGTCACTCCGTAGAAGACACCGCGTGCGTTCGGGTCCTTGTGAGGCGTACGCTCACCGGACAGATACGGAAGAAAGATCATCCCCTCGCAACCCGCCGGGGCGGTCTCCGCATGTGCACAGATCAGTTCGTAGGGATCGACTCCCAGTTCTACGGCGCGTTGCTTCTCCGCGTCGGCAAACGTATCGCGCCACCAGCGCAGACTGCCGCCGGCAGACAGCATCACGCCCATCACATGCCATTTACCGGGCACCGCATGGCAGAACGTATGCGTCCGAAGTCCGGGGTCCAACACCGGTTCATCGGCATAGGCAAACACCACGCCAGAGGTACCCATGGATACCGAAACCGCCCCGGGTTCCACGATGCCATTGCCCACGGCTCCTGCCGCCTGATCGCCTCCACCGCCGACAACCGGCGTACCGGCTCGCAGTCCGGTCAGGCGCGCCGCGTCCGGGCTGACATGAGCGGTCACTTCCACGGACTCAGCGACCGGAGGCATCCAGATTCGAGGGATGCCTGCACCATCCAACATGGCATCCGACCATGTGCGTTTCCGCACGTTGAACAGCGCGGTGCCCGATGCATCAGACACCTCGGCCGCCAACGCTCCGGTCAGACGGTACCGGATAAAGTCTTTCGGCAGCAACACATGGGCTACCAGTGACCATGCATCCGGCTCATTGTCGCGCAGCCAGACAATCTTGCCCGCAGTGAAGCCGGTCAGCACGGGATTGAGGGTCTCCTCAACGACCGTCGCCTCGCCCACCTGGCGGGTAATCCAGTCACATTGGTCGCCGGTACGCTGGTCACACCACAGCAACGCCCGACGCAGCACCCGTCCCTCGCCATCGAGAAACACGGAACCGTGCATTTGGCCGGAGAGGCCGATACCGGCGATCTCGTCCCCCTGAACGCCCGTCTGCTGAAGCAACTGTCGCACGGCCTCCACGGAACCGTTCCACCAATCGTCGGGCTCCTGCTCAGCCCAGAGGGGGCGCGGAGTGTACAGCGGGTATTCGCGCATCACCCGTCCGGCGATGCGGCCATCTTGATCGATCAACAGCGTCTTGACGCCACTGGTGCCAATATCAATACCTAGCAGGTAAGGCATCGGATCTGTCTCCTTTTGTCATGAGTGCATAGAATTCGTTTCAACCATCTATCAGTCAGTTCCTGCCTCTGTAGTCTATACTGTCAACGGTGACGTCATGAGCCGATTCGTTTTCATCCTGATTATCCTGCTGCTGATTCCGTACACACGGGACATCCTGCTCCGGCTGTTGCGCCGGCTGCTGGGGCTGACAGGCGTCAACCAAAACAGACAAACTCCGCGTATGGAGCAGCGCTCCGGCCATTATTACGATTTGCTGGAGGTATCACCAACCGCATCCACGGAAGTGATCAAGGCGGCGTACCGCCAGCTGGCTCTGAAACATCACCCCGACCGGCAGGAAACGCCAGAAGCGCGGGCGCAGGCGGAAAAACGCATGCAAGCGATCAACGAGGCATACGAAGTGCTGTCTGATGAGGAACGCCGGGCGACCTATGATCGCCAGGTGGGCCTGCGATAGTGAGCGAGTCGCAGATCTGCGCCCGTTGCGGGGCGGATAACCGTCCCGGACGCCGCGCCTGCTGGCGATGTTACGCCCCACTGCCGGTACCTGTCCTCACCTCGCCAATAGTCGATGCACTTAGCGATATACCAGAAGAAACGCCTTCGGTTCCTGACGCGCAACTACCGCCGGAACCTGCGCCAGAAGTTCAGGCCGATACAGTCCCTCCAACTTCCGATAGCGCGTTGTCGGTTGAGGTCGACGTATCCGTGGATGATCATATCCCTCAAGGGCCTACCCAACCCGACGCGCCGCCGCCCACCGGATCGGACTTTACGATGCCCAACGATTTGGTGGATGCAGACGCGCAGGGCGTTACGCCGGAGCCTAGTGCTCCTGAGAGCACAACGGCCGAGAGCCTCTGCCTTCCAGAACTACCTGAGCAGACATCCGAGCACGATGGGCCTCTCAACCAAACTCCACAAATGCCCCCAGACAATCAGTCGACGGATCATGATGGCGACTTCACACAAGACAGCACACCGTCGAGAGAAGTCTTGGGAACGTCGACGGCAACTCCCGAGATTCCGCCTCCCGCTGAGACTGCGTCAACCTCGCCTCCCGGTAGTCCGGACGCACCGCCAGAAGCGCCCACTGCAACCACACCGGACGCAGAGCCGGTAACGGATGATCCCGACTGGGATTGGTCTCTCGCGCGTCCAAAGGCCATTGCGGAGCCGCAAGAGCCACTCCAACCCGCTCACCGACGCAACAGGAGACGCTCGGCATGGCGCTGGATCTGGTTGTTGATCTGGCTCACCGGCCTGGCGTACGGGTACCGCTGGCTGACTTCGTACCTGGCTCCCCCTCCGGTGATCGATGCCGTACAGGACGTACTGTCCGCATACCGGTCACGGGATTGGGAACGGATGTATGAGAAAACGTCCTGGGATGGGGCGTATGAATATCTGGTGTATCGGATGCATGACGTCCCGCGGTTGGCGGAAGTCCTGACTCGGGTGTACAGTACGATGGATGAACCAATACATCCGCTGTGGCGCCCCATGTACGACTGGCAGATCCTGTCCGTGACACCGTCCGCATCCGGTCGGACCGCGCGCATCACCGTGGCGATCCGCGATGCATACACCATGACCCCTCAGGTGACGGCGCTGCAGATGGTGCTGACTGAACGCCAATGGCTGCTGGACATATCGACCACTGACCCCATCCCGATGCGGACTCTGGGGCGTATCCGAACGGAGATGAACTACTGATGTCTGCTGTGTGGCAGCGATTGCGATGGATC
The DNA here is from genome assembly GCA_964650005.1 of uncultured bacterium. Lineage (GTDB taxonomy): Bacteria > Armatimonadota > HRBIN16 > HRBIN16 > HRBIN16 > CAZHSN01. Next base: position 41,639 of record CAZYPZ010000025.1, read on the forward strand.
GATTGGTGGCTGCTGATGGCGACAGCAGGTCTCTGCGCCGTCGGTTTCGCCACAGTGCTCAGTGCGCGCGCACCGTTCGGTGACGGCGCCTATATGCTGCTCAAGCAGATCGTCGCATTGGGGATCGGCGTGCTGCTCATGATCGCTGTGAGTGCGATCCCCCGCCAAATCTGGACACGCTGGGCGACCGGTCTGTATGTGGTGAATGTGCTGCTGCTGGTGTACGTCGATTTCGTGGGGCGCAGCGCCAAAGGAGCTCAGCGATGGATACCGCTTCCGTTGGGTTTTAACCTGCAGCCGTCAGAAATCGCCAAGTTCGCCCTCATCATCACGCTGGCTACGTTCATCTGGCAGAAACGCACATCGATCGATACGCCCGCCACGTTCTTCAAAGCGCTGCTGCACGTGGGCATCCCCTGGCTGCTGGTATTCAAGCAGCCGGATCTGGGCACGTCGCTGGTGCTGCTGGCCATCTGGACTGGCATGTTGCTGGTAGCGCGCGTGCCGGTCAGTTTCTTTGTGTTGATGGCGCTGTTGGGGCTGATAGGCTTCGGTGTATTGTGGACCAGCGGCGGGCTCAAAGATTACCAGAAGAAACGCATCACGGTGTTTCTGGATCCTGGAAGCGATCCCCGGGGGGCTGGCTACCATGTCAATCAGGCGCGTATCGCCATTGGCAGCGGCCGGGTCACAGGTCAAGGATGGAACCAGGGCACCCAGAAGAAACTCCGGTTCATTCCAGAACAACACACCGATTTTGCACTCACTGTACCCGGTGAAGAGTTCGGTTTCGCGGGCCTGACCGTAATCTATGGCCTGTACACGCTGTTCCTCAGCCGGTTATGGATCATCATGTACCGGGCGTTACGAAACAGCGGATCGGACTTTCGGACCTATGACGGTTGTGTGGCCGCGGGCGTGTTCTGTTTCTTCGCCTATCACATCATTGTCAACAGCGCGATGGTATTGGGGCTGCTGCCCGTCGTGGGTGTCTGGCTGCCGTTCATCAGTTTCGGTGGAACCGCGCTGATGACATGCCTCGCGATGATCGGATTGGCTTTGGCGGTCCACCGCGAACAGGCCCACATGATGTTCTAACGCTTCACATCAGTGTTCAGATCAGTTATGGCGCTGTGTGAGAATGGCGCGCAGCGTCTCGGTGATCCAGGTCTCGTCTTTGGGGAAGTGTGCATAGTCGAGCAACGGGGCCAGTACCGGATCATCGGGAGAGATGCCGGCTGCCTGCAGCAGCGCATAGTCTTGCAGCGCCTCTGCGAAGATCTCCCAGCGGATCGAGTCCAGCGGGCCGTTGGGGCCCGGGTACACCACAAACGAGTCACCGTATGGCTCGCCCTCGCCTCCGGCAGAGGTCCCTACCGCTCCGTCCGTAAACGGATCGATCAGTTTCTGCGGCTCGGGATTGTGCCCCAAGTCCATCACATACCAGTAGTTGAAGCCCCAGTGCAGAAACCCCAGCGCACGCAGCTTGTAGAACAGCAAACCCGACATGCGGATCTTAGGTAACGGCGTATCCATGAAGCGGTTGAGATAGGGACCTTTGGGGCCGCAACAGAAATACACCCAGTGCGGGATCCCCTCGGCCATGTAGTCTGCAGCAGCAGCCACATTGGGAACCGGATAGTCCATCAACTGGCTGCGTCCGTACCGTACGTCGCTCATCGCATCGAGTATTCGGCCAGCCATCCACGGCGCCTTCTTTACCATCAGGTCACGGACTGTCCGATAGCGCGCAATGTCGGCATCATTGCCACCGGGCTCATCGGACACATGAAACAGACTGATGTCCAGCAATCGTTCCTGTTGCAGAAACGCATGCATCTCCGGCAGCAGTTGATCCAGAAACTTGAGATAGCGTGGATCTGTGGGTGACGCGTCACGGGGTACAACGAGCCGGAGTCCCCGACGCCCCTGCACGTATACACGCTGCGGTTCGTCCGCCGCAGTGATTGCCCCTGCCGGGGTGATCTTCATATGCCACAAGTGGGGCCACTCGAATCGGGTAAACCCGCAGCGGCGCGCCATCTGGACAAATCGGCGGACACGGCCCCAATCGAACCGGAAGCGCCCGGCGCGTGGCTCGGTGACCACCAGCAACTGAGCTGGCCTGGGCACAACCTCCATCCGGTGATGGAACAGCGGCACGAAAATCACATCAGAGCCATGCTCCCGCATGTTACGCAGGTACAATTCGGCCATACGAAACCAGTCGTCCCCAAATGGCCGGTACTTGTAATAATCATAGATGCCATCGGCGTTCCACCAATGCGTCACCGGAAAGTCACGCCGCTCCGCTATCTTCAATGAACTGACGTGAACGTTTACTGTCATCTCGATGGAGGTATCGGCCCCATCGACACGGCACTGTACCCTCAAGGGATAGGTCCCAGGCGTCATGTCAGTTTGCGAGCGCAGACTTACCCAGAAGGCGTGTGTGCTCTGCGGTCCCGCGGTGATATATCGGTCTTCATACAGCACGTCCGGCACAAGTCCAGGCGTGTGGTTCAATCCGTCCAGTTCCTCCAACGGCACCCCGGCCGTCAGGCTGTGCATCGGCACATACCCCACCCGACGCACCTGTACGGATATAGCCTCCGGAGCGACCACATCACATCGGGCAGTCAGTCCGCGCAAACTGGCGTTCAGCACACACACTTGAAAAGACGCTCTTCCATTGCGCGGCATGTACACATCCAGCGTTGTCCGACCGCCGGCTGCCGTTTTGGGATACACCCTCCGAAGCGAAGACTCCAACCAAAACAGCATGCGCGAGTTTTGTCCATCGGACAGTGCGATCTCGGACTGAGCAACCGCATTGTCGGCAACAGCCGCACACAATACCAAAAGCCCGACCATACAGATGCCAGGCACCACCATGATGAATGAACCCATGTCCGCCTCCCGATCCCGTAGCCGCCTCTTCATTCCCTGCGGCGGTGTGTTCCTCCTGCATTTAAGCGCTAGATAGTCGCGTATCTGCATTGACACGTTCGTACCCGAAGGCACATAATGGATGCGGAACAGTCAGAAAGGGGGATGGAGTCCCCCGAAACCGCAACACTGCTGATGACTCCTACCATACACGCCGCTCGCGAACGGCACGTGTCCGTGTTGTCTCCGGGTGGCTCGGGAGGTAGTTGTGAGGCGTCCGCTACATCGCGCAGCCGCTGGGTCTGTATGTCGGCCTTGGCGTGTCTGCATTGACCCGCATCTCCTCACGGGCGCACCAACCGTTAAGGCGGGGTTGTTGCGGCCCTACCTGCAAGACCTCCGCCGTGACTGCACAATCCTATACATCCAGGAAAGGACCACATGACCATGGCATCTGCGATCACATCCGTTCGCGCCATCGAGATCCTCGATTCGCGTGGCAATCCCACGATCCGCGTATACATCACCGTCGATGATTGTCTGACCGTCAGCGCATCCGTTCCCTCCGGGGCATCAACCGGTGAGAATGAGGCAGTCGAACTCCGTGACGGCGACAAGTGTCGTTATGGCGGCAAAGGCGTATTGAAGGCCGTGTCGAATGTGAACGACGTCATCGCCCCGCTGCTGATCGGTAAAGACCCCGCCCGACAAGCTGAAATCGATCAGATGATGATCGAGTGCGATGGCACCCCCAACAAGGCCCGGCTGGGCGCCAATGCAATCCTGGGCGTGTCGATGGCCGTCGCACGAGCTGCTGCCAGCGTGGCAGAGCTTCCACTGTATGCCTACCTGGGAGGCCCGGGCGCCACCCGATTGCCGGTTCCGATGATGAACATTCTCAATGGCGGCAAGCATGCAGACAACAGCGTCGATCTGCAGGAGTTCATGGCCATGCCCGTCGGCGCGCCCACTTTCGCCGAGGCGCTGCGATATGGCGCCGAGACGTTCCATGCACTCAAGAGCATACTGGCCCAGAAAGGATACTCCACGGCGGTCGGAGATGAAGGTGGTTTCGCCCCCAACCTGGGAAGCAACGAGGAAGCCGTTGAAGTGATCGTTGCCGCCATCGAGAAGGCCGGTTACAAACCGGGGCAGGATGTCGCGATTGCGCTGGACCCGGCCGCCAGCTCTTTCTATGAGAATGGCGTCTACAACCTCTCCAAGTCCGGACAGGGCGCCAAAACCAGTGATGAGATGATCGCGCTGTACGCGGACTGGGTGCGCAAGTACCCCATCATCTCGATCGAAGACGGCCTGGCCGAGAACGACTGGGAGGGATTCTCTAAGATGACCGCCCAGATGGGCCAGCAAATCCAGATTGTCGGCGACGACCTGTATGTGACCAACACGGAGTTCGTCGCACGGGGCATCAAGGAAAAGTGCTCCAACTCCGTGCTGATCAAGTTGAACCAGATCGGAACGGTCACCGAGACGATCCAGACAATCAATATGTGCCGCAAGGCCGGCTGGAGCTACGTAATCTCCCACCGGTCCGGTGAGACCGAAGATACGTTCATGGCGGACTTTTCGGTCGCGATGGGTGGTGGGCAGATAAAGACCGGCTCTGCCTGCCGCAGCGAGCGAATCGCCAAGTACAACCGCCTGCTGGAGATCGAGAACGAACTGGGTTCGGCAGCTGTATTTGGCCTGTAAGTGCGCTTCAGGACCTGCGCAAATCGCGCAGGTCCTCCCATTACGCGTTTGACTCGAGGCAGTGTCATGACTGAAACATGGGCATTAGCGGCTCTCTGGCTCGCTCTGGCGCTGATTGCGACACTGGTATCCATCTGGTTCCGCATCGCCACGGCGCTGTCAGAGATTGTGGTGGGAACGGTTGCACAGTTGGTGATCGGCGCGTTCATCGGCGGTGCATTGCTGGGAACGGATAAATCCTGGATCCTGTTCCTATCCGGAGCCGGAGCCATATTGCTCACCTTCCTGGCGGGGGCGGAACTCGACCCGGTGGTTTTCCGTCTGCAATGGAAGCAGGCGCTGGGGATTGGATTAGCAGGTTTCGTCATTCCGTTTTTGGGATGCGCAGCCATCGCCCACTATGGCCTGCATTGGGAACCACGGGCCAGCTGGCTCGCCGGAGTCGCGTTGTCCACCACCTCTGTAGCGGTTGTCTACGCGGTCATGCTGGAGTTCGGACTCAACAAAACCGACTTCGGCAAACTGGTCCTAGCAGCCTGTTTCATCAATGACTTGGGCACAGTACTGGCGCTGGGACTTATTTTCGCACCGTTCACCATGAAGACATTGGTGTTTTTCCTGGCCTGTGTGGGCATCTTTGCAGTCCTGCCCTGGCTTACCCCCCGGTTCTTTAACCGGTATGGCGGGCGTCCCTCCGAACTGGAAGCGAAGTACCTGCTGCTTTTCCTATTTGGCATGGGCGCTCTTGCGACATGGGCGGAAAGCGAAGCCGTTTTGCCGGCTTACATGATTGGCATGGTTCTGGCCGGCACCGTGGGAAGGGATCACGTACTGGTCAGGAGACTGCGAACTTTGACTTTCGGTCTGTTGACGCCGTTCTACTTCATTCGCGCCGGCTCGTTTGTGTCGGTTCCGGCGTTGGTGTCCGCCCCCTTGGTGTTCCTAGTCTTGCTGGTTGCCAAAATGATCACCAAAGCGTTGGCGGTCTATCCGGTCACACGCTACCTGGGCAACGCCCAGCGGGACAGTGTCTACACAACGCTGTTGATGTCCACCGGTTTGACATTTGGAAGCATTTCGGCACTGTACGGTTTGACACACAACGTTATCACACAAGCTCAGTACTCGTACCTGGTCGCCGCCGTCATTGCAAGCGCGGTCGCGCCCACATTGATTGCCAACGCCTTCTACCTGCCCCGGCACCTGATCGCTCCGTCACAGCCCTCAGTGCCGAGTGATGGAACGTGACTAGCGAAAGGAGACAAGCGATGATCCGCACCATTCTGGCAGCATATGATGGATCTCAGCATTCATCCAAGGCGTTTCTGTTCGCGTTGGACATCGCCGAGAAATTCAACGCCGAGATCACGGTGCTGTCTGTAGCCCGACCGCCCGAGCCTCCCGAGGCCGTGGAGATGGAGGCTGTCATCGAGAGCGCCAGCGAGTTGTATTCCAAACAGTTCGCCGAATTGGAGAAAACCGCCCGTGAACGGGGCGTTACCGTGCAACAATGCATTCGCGTGGGACACCCCGCGGAACAGATCATCCTGGCAGCGAAAGAGAAGCCTGTCGACCTGATCGTGATGGGACACCGAGGGAAGAATATTCTGGCCCGCTGGCTGTTGGGCTCCATTTCCAAGCGCGTGCTGAGTTACGCACCGTGCAGTGTGTTGATCGTTCGATAAACGGCAGAGCGCCATCCACCACTTAGATGTGCATCTACCGTCCGCAGGAGGCCTGAGCGATGCCCATGACATACACCACTATCATCATCTACACAAGTGAAGAGGCGCGCTGGCAAGGCCGTCCTGTGTGGGACGCGATCGTGGATCTGCTGCATCACAACCACATTCCCACCCGGTGCATGGTCAGTAAGGGCTTCGCAGGGTGTTATGAAAACGGTGAACTCGCAAGCAGCCGGATCGAGGTTATGTCCTACAACATGCCGATCAAGATAGAGATCCTGTTGCCACAGTCTGCCGTATCGCAGTTCATGCCCGGTATTCTGGAGCGGGTTACCGACGGCGTGGTCATGTCACGCATGCAGGAAGTCATGATGCACCGCACTCAACAGCGCTTGATCCCGCGCCACTTGCGCGTTCGAGACGCAATGACTGCTGCGCCGGATGCCGTCACGGAAACAACCCCTGTGACCCGCATCATCGAACTGCTGCTGACCCACATCTACAACTCGGTTCCCGTAGTTGACAAAGAGGGTCGGCCCATCGGCATCGTGACGCAAGGCGATCTGATCCACCGGGCCAAGATGCCCATCCGAGTGGGCCTCCTGAACCAGTTGAAGCATGAGGAACAGCAATCGATCCACCAGACAATGGAGACGCTCACCGCCCGCGACGTGATGACGCATCCGGTTCGCACGATCTCTCAGGACAGCCCGCTGTCGGACGCCGTCGACACCATGCTGAAACACCACCTGAAGAGGCTGCCCGTTGTGGACAAAGCTGGGAAACTGGCGGGTATTATCGCTCGTCTGGACGTGTTCAAGCTGGTCACCAGTCTGGCGCCAGACTGGAACGTCATCAAGTCGCCTGTCGTCCGAGTCGCCAACGAAGCAAAGGTCCGTGACATCATGCGCAGCGATCCGCATACCGTGCTGACCAATACCCCTATCGAACACGTGGCGCGGCTGATCGACGACAGCGACCTGCAGCATGTCGCCGTGGTCGACGAGGAGGGACGGCTGGTCGGACTCATATCTGACGCCGATTTACTGTCCTTATTCGAAGAGAACCATCCCAGCCTGTGGGCATATCTGTTGGGAAAGATGACCCGCAACGACGCCGCGAAACGCCAACAGGAGCTACTGAACAGTTACCACGCCACCACCGCACGTGATGTCATGAAAACGGAGCTGATCACCGTATCCGAAACGACCCCGCTGGACGAAGCGATCGCTTTGATGGTGGAGCGTCAGGTGAAAATGCTCCCGGTGGTGGATGCCGATAACCGCTTCAAGGGCGTGATCAGCCGGAACGATGTATTACGTGCAGGAGTCAGCAACGGCCCGCAGGAGACATAACGATGCAAGAACAGACATCGCGTCTTTCCAGACGCTCTATCGAATTCGTGGTGCTGCTCGGCATCGTCAGTCTCTGCGCGGATATGACTTACGAAGGGGCCCGCAGCATCACGGGCCCCTATCTGGCCACTTTCGGCGTCAGCGCTGCCGTGGTCGCTTTTGTCAGCGGGTTTGGCGAGTTGCTGGCCTACGGCGTGCGGTTGTGGTCTGGACTCATCAGCGACCGGACACGCCGCTACTGGGCGATCGCGCTGACCGGATATGTCATCAACCTGTGTGCGGTCCCATTGCTCGCGCTGGCCGGTCGATGGGAGATCGCCGCCTTGTTGATCATCCTGGAACGCCTGGGCAAGGGCATACGCAACCCGCCCCGTGATGCCATGCTGTCGTTCGCCAGTCATCAGGTCGGCAGGGGCTGGGCATTCGGACTGCACGAGGCGCTGGACCAACTGGGCGCGATCGCCGGCCCCTTGATCGTGGCGTTTATCCTGTTTATTCGTGGTTCGTACCAAATCGCTTTTGCCATGCTGGCCATTCCCGCCCTGCTGGCGATCACTCTGCTGATCCTGGCCCGTATCCGCTTTCCGGCTCCCCGCTCTATGGAGCAGGAAACCGATGCACCGGCGCAATGGCGCGGTTTTCCACGGGCTTACTGGATCTATATGTTGGGCGTGGCATGTCTCGCGGCGGGATATGTCGATTATCCATTGATCGCTTACCACTTCAGCAGGATGATGGTTGTCACCGCCGACTGGATACCGCTGTACTACGCGATTGCGATGGGCAGCGATGCGATCGCTGCGCTGCTCATCGGAAAGCTGTATGATCGGATCGGCCTCTCGATACTCATCATCACGTCACTGATTGCCGCGCTGTTCGCCCCGCTGGTGTTTCTGGGACGCGGTCTTGCGTTGTGGATCGGCATGGCGCTATGGGGGGTGGGTATGGGCGCCCAAGAGTCGGTTATGCGTGCATTTGTGGCGGAACTGGTGCCGCCCGAACGCCGAGGCGCCGGTTACGGGGTGCTCAACAGCCTGTATGGCGTCGCTTGGTTTGCCGGAAGCGCCTTGATGGGACTCATATACACCAAATCACTGGCAGGCGTCATCGCCTTCTCACTGTCAGCCCAGATCGTGGCAGCGCCACTGTTCTGGACGGTTCTACGGACGCGTAAATCATGACCAAGAGACCTGACAGTACAGAGCATGCGTTGATGAATACACCGGCTTCACACTGCGCTTTTCCGGTGAACCTGGCCCATCAACGGGGGATTGGCGTGACACTGACACTGGTCGACTCGGCGCTGTGTCGCATTGACGAATGGGCGAATGGCCGTGAGACACAGTCTGTGCTGCACCGCGAACAGAATAACCTGACCGAAGATCAGCGCGCCGCGATCAAAGAGACCACGGACCAAATGCGGCGCCTGATCGAGGAGCTGGCGCGTACATTCAACGTTCACGGCTCGGTTCAGGATGCCGCATCAACAGTCCGCGGCGAGTGTGCCGGCGTCTGGGAACCATTGGTCGAAATGCTGACCAAGCATCTCAGACGATATGGCGACCTACCGGAAGGGCTGGCCGAGTATCTGGACCCCAAAACCGAACAGCTGATCCAAGGCATCGAACACATCCTGGATATCCTGCGCAATCCCGAAGCCGCCTCACCTGACGATCGCCCGCATTGACACCCTGCCATTCTGCAGGGCAGCATGTAGATAATACGATTCGCATATCGAGGCGCCCGATGACACATGCATCCCCTATGCACGGCAGGATCCCGATGCGGACCTTATGGAGCGTACTGGCGGTTGTTTGCTGCACAACCATGGTCAGCTCTCAGCAGCCGGACAGCCTGATCTGGCAGCCCGGCACCGCAAAAGTGATCGATAAGGCAACTCCTTTGCCACCCGACCAGGTGCGACTCGGCGGACTGTTGGGCAACCGGTACACAGCCAGCCATAATCGCAGGCTGCTACGGGTGGATGAAAATGAACTGCTGGAAGGTTTCGAGAAACGCCCGGGCGCTCAGGCGTGGATAGGCGAGCATGTGGGCAAATGGATGCACGCCGCGTCTATCACATGGGCGGCCACACAGGACCCCGCACTGCGCGCCAAGCTGGACCGCGTGGCGGCCCGCCTGATCGCCGCCCAGGAGTCCGATGGATATCTGGGCACTTACCGGCCTGAGCAACGCTTCGGCTTGTACCCCAACGCAGACTGGGATGTGTGGGTACACAAGTACAACCTTCTGGGCCTGCTCACCTATTACCAGTACACACGCAATGAACAGGCTCTCGAATGTTGTCGTCGGATGGCCGATCTGTTGATCCGGACGTTCGAGCCGGACCGGAAGAGCATCAATGCAGCAGGGACCATGGTGGGAATGGCCGCCACCAGCGTGCTGGAACCGATTACGCTGCTGTACCGCATCACGAAAGACAACAAATACCTGGCGTTCGCCCAGTACCTGGTCTCCGCGTGGGACCAACCCGATGGCGCCAAGCTGCTGACGGACCTGCTGGCAGGTAAGCCGGTGAACCGCATCGCCAACGCCAAGGCGTATGAAATGCTCAGCAATCTGGTTGGCCTGTGCGAACTCTATCGAGTGACCGGTGACCCCCGTCTGCTCACCGCTGTCACCTCTGCCTGGAACGATATCGTCGCCAACAGGCTTTACATCACGGGCAGCGGCAGCTCCCATGAGTTGTGGCAAGAGGACAATCACCTGCCGCATGAACAGGGAGACAACATCTGTGAAACGTGCGTCACGGTCACATGGATGCAACTGAACATGCATCTGTTGCGACTGACCGGCGACGGCAGGTATGCAGAGCAGCTCGAGCGCACACTGTATAACCATCTGTTGGGGGCGCAAAAACCGACCGGAGACGACTGGTGTTATTACACCGCGCTCGACGGGATCAAACGGTATGACGAAGCGACCACATGTTGTCACTCCAGTGGTCCCCGCGGGGTCGCGTTGGCGCCTCTGTTCCTGTATACGTCAGCGCCCGGGCGGATTTGGGTCAACATCTACGCAGACTCACAAATGACGGTAACCTGGCCGAAATCCGGTCGAATGGCTATTCGGCAGACAACCGAGTATCCGTTGAATGGCCGCGTTGCGCTCACGGTGACGCGCACCACCATCAACACGCCGGTTACCCTGTCAATGCGTCAACCGGTGTGGACGCCCCGGATGACCATCAGCGTAAACGGAAAAGAGATCAACACGACCGAAACATCCGGATATCGGGCTGTGACGCGCCGCTGGAAGGATGGTGACACGGTTGTCATTCAGATCGACATGGCGCCTCGGATACTGCCGGGCACACAAGCCAACACCGGTCTGGGCGCGGTCATGTACGGCCCGCTGGTTCTCGCCATCGACCAGTCACTCAACGGCCAGGCAAACGCTCCTTATGTGAACCTGGGCTTCGACTTTAACGAACCCGAAAAACTGTCGCTGAAGCGGGAACCGACAACCGAAGGCGCCAATTTTGTCGCTGTCTTCTCGACGCCCGGTATCGCTTACCCGCATGAGCGAGAACCGGCCAGATCGATCACACTCAACCTCGTACCGTTTTTTGAAGCCGGCGCATCTGGATCCCCATACCGCGTCTGGATCCCGTTCCGTTCGGCGTTGAAACCATCACCTGTTTCGCTGTTGCTGGGGGCGCGCGAAAGCCGTTCACGCCAGGGCAACGCCATCGGTTCGATCAACGATAACGTGCCGACCACGTATGTGGTGACATTTGACGGCACAATGTCCGAGGCAGACTGGTATGCGCTTGAACTAGACAGTCCGGTGGTGATCGACCGGGTGCGCTTCACGCAAGGGAAGCTGTTCCACGATGGCGGCTGGTTCGATACGACGCAGGGCAAGCCTCATATCGAGATCCGACGCACACCCGACGGTCCGTGGGAGTGGCTGGGCGAGTTTGAGGACTACCCAACGACCACTGCGCATAGTCCGGGAGATCTCAGCGCCTGGCAATCGTTCGATCTGCACACCACTCCCGTATCGGTTTATGCCATTCGCCTGATCGGGCGGCCATCCAGCGGAGACAACCCGCATCAGGCGTTCAGTTCCTGCGGCGAGCTCGCCGCATTCGGTCCGCCACCGACATCTCTAAGCACCACAGACACAAAGGAGCCGTGATCATGCACAGTCGCCCCCTGGGTATCAGCCTGCTTTCGTTTTCAATTTTGCTGTTGCTCTTGTCGAGTTGCAGCCGCAAGCAGCCTGAGCAGATGACGACGGAGCCTGCCAAACCGCATGTGGCTTTGATCATGAAGTCGTTATCCAACGAGTTCTTCAAGACAATGGAAGTGGGCGCCAAAGCGCATCATAAGGCGCATTCCGCTCAGTACCGGTTGACCGTCAATGGCATCAAGGACGAACTGGATGTGAGCAAGCAGGTCGAACTCGTGGAGCGCATGGTCGCCCAAAAAGTGAACGCGATCGTCATTGCCCCGGCGGACTCCAAGGCGCTGGTGAATGCATGCCGTAAAGCGGTCGATGCGGGTATCGTTGTCGTCAACATCGATAACAAACTGGATGCTGACGCGCTGCGTGAGGCAAAGCTTTCGATACCATTCGTCGGCCCCAACAATCGGGACGGCGCACGGCGCGTGGCGGAGGTGCTGGCCAAGAAGCTGCCCAAAGGCGCCACCGTGGCGATCCTTGAAGGCGCCCCGAACGCCTATAACGGCGTTCAACGAAAGCTGGGCTTCGAGGATGCCATGAAAGCCGCGGGAGCCACGATCGTCACATCCCAGACCGCTTATTGGGAGACGGACAAGGCATACGATCTGGCCCGCAACATCCTGACGGCTCACCCCAAACTGAACGCATTGCTCTGCGCAAATGACAGCATGGCTCTGGGCGCCGTGCGTGCGGTCGAAGACATGGGACGCAAAGGCAAGGTGTTGGTTGTGGGATTCGACAACATCGCGGCGGCGAACGAATATGTTCGAAATGGAGGCATCCTGGCTACAGCAGATCAGCACGCCGATCAATTGGCCGTTTACGGGATCGAATATGCGTTGAAGATCATCGAGGCGGGAAAGCCCCTGCCTGACAAAGAGACACCGGTTGACGTGATCACCGCGGAGACCCGCTGAACAATGTCCGTGCGCTCTCCCATACTGGCCTGTAATCAAATCAGTAAGGCGTTCGCACAACCCGTTCTCAATCAGGTGAGTTTCGACGTACATGCTGGCGAAGTCCACGCACTGGTCGGTGAAAACGGCGCCGGGAAGTCCACCCTGTGCCGCATCCTGTGCGGAGTGGTCCAGCCCGATTCAGGCGCCATGACCCTGCGTGGAAAAACCTATAAACCCCGCAGTCTGCATGATGCGGAACGCCAGGGAGTTCGTATGGTCCACCAGGAGCTTCATCTGGTGGGCGTGTTATCGGTCGCGGAAAACCTGATGCTGGGCGATCTGCCCAACCGGTTGGGTGTGATCGATCGCCGATCCCTGCGACAGCGGGCTCTGCAGGCGATGGAACGGCTGGGTTCAGCGGGCATAGATCCCGGCGCGCGCACCGACACGCTGGGTATAGGACAGCAGCAACTGGTCGCGGTCGCCAAAGGACTCATGCACCGCTGTGCGGTGCTGATCCTGGACGAACCCACCGCAGCATTGACCGATGCCGAAACGCAGGTGCTGTTTCAGCAGATCGACGCCCTCCGCGCTGACGGCGCAGGGATTGTGTATATCTCACATCGGATGGAGGAGATCCGCAAGATCGCCGATCGCGTGACCGTGTTACGTGACGGTGAACACGTGGGCGTCTGGCCTTCCCGCAACGTTGGCCCCGAGACCATCATCCGCGCCATGGTTGGCCGGGAGTTGTCCGACATGCCACCTCCGCCGGAACAGCATACGAACCAAGTCGCCCTGCGCGTAGAAGGGCTCAGTCGTGGCTCATCGGTACGCGACGTCAGCTTCACCCTGCACCAGGGTGAAATATTGGGCATCGCCGGGTTGATGGGGGCCGGACGCACCGAAATGGTGCGCGCCTTGTTTGGCGCAGACCGCTGTGACCGGGGGCGCATCTGGTTTCATGATCCGGGTATGGCCGTCACGATCCGTTCACCGCATCAGGCCGTACGACATGGGCTGGCTCTGCTCACAGAAGACCGGAAGGAACAGGGGTTGTTATTACCGCTGTCGGTCCGGATCAACACGACACTGGCGTCACTGCATCGCGTCAGCCGTCTTGGATTGCTCTCGTTCCAAGCCGAGGAACGGGAAACCCAGGCGCTTGCGCGCATGCTGTCGTTGCGTTACACGCATGTCGATCAACCCGTCGGCACATTGAGCGGCGGTAATCAGCAAAAGGTGATCCTGGCCCGATGGCTGCTGCGGAACTGCCAGATACTCATGTTCGATGAACCGACACGGGGCATCGATATCGGCGCACGTCTGGACATCTATGCGTTGTTGACCCGTCTGGCGACCCAAGGAAAGGCGATTATCGTGGTGTCTTCCGATCTGAAGGAGTTGCTGTCCATTTGCCACTCCATCGCGGTGATGTCTGCGGGACGACTGGTGGCGCAGTTCCCAAGGGATCAGTTTGATCAGGAGGCGATCATGGCGGCTGCTCTAAGCGGATACAACCAGATGAGGGCTGCTCATGCGGGTTAACGTTCCGGCCTGGTTCTCGGCGATTTCCGGATATCTCGGCCTGATCGCGGTATTGGGCGCAATTGTGGCTTGGTTCGCATTTGCATCGCCTCAGTACCTGACGACCGACAACATGATCGGGCTTGCCAATCAACTGCCGGCAGCAATCCTGGTGGCGGTTGCGATGACGTATGTGCTGATTATCGGCGGAATCGACTTGTCCGTAGGATCGATTGTCGGGTTAACGGGCGCCGTGTGTGCGCTGGCGCTGCAGCACGGCCAACCGTTGGCGCTGGCGATCATGCTGGCGTTGGCGGTCGGGCTCCTATGCGGGTTGATCAACGGGGCCGTGATTGTCAGATGGAACCTGCCTCCGTTCATCGTCACATTGGGCATGCTGGAAATCGCACGCGGGGTCGCCTTCTCGATCACGGAGACCCGGACAATCTATCTGGGCACACGCATCGGGGCGTTGGGCACCGTCTCGTTGGGTTCCGTCACCTATCTGTTTTTGATGGCGGTTGTCCTGGTCGCGATGTCCCAGTTTGTGCTGACACGCACGGTATTCGGCCGACTCATGGTGGCCATCGGCGCTAACGAGGAGGCCGTACGGCTGTCCGGCATTCGCCCCTGGCCCATCAAGCTGGCGGTCTACGGGATCGCCGGGCTGTTGTGCGCGCTGGCGGCCTTGGCTGACACGGCCCGAATGGCGGCGGCCAATCCGAACGCCGGTTCGGGATTCGAGTTGTCGGCCATTGCCGCTGCGGTCGTGGGCGGTACCAGCCTGATGGGTGGCCGCGGCTCCACCGCGACCACGCTGATTGGCGTGCTGATCATGGCGGCCCTGAGCAGCGGGTTGTCACAGGTGGGCGCGGAGGAGCCGACAAAACGGATCATCACCGGTCTGGCGATTGTGCTGGCGGTCATCGCGGACTATTATCGCTCCCGTTGGGTTCGGTCTCACCGAGACTAGCCCCGGCATACCGTCTGTTAACGGCGATGCTTGGTACGGGCGATGATATGGTCCTGCAGCTCCGGCTCGATCAACCGGAACAGCTGCGAATATCCGGCCACTCGAACAGGGATGTTGCCGTACCGTTCCGGGTCGCACTTGGCCTGCATCAGCCGTTCCACGGTGGTGACATTCCACTGAAGCTGCCCCACGCCCATATCGATGGCGCTGCGGATCAACTGAGTCAACACCTCCGCCCCGGATTCTGTCTCCACCAGTGATGGATCCAGGTCGATAATCGCCGCGGTGGCGCCGCCGGCGCGTCGATGGGGCAGCTTGGACAGGGAGCGCAGCATTGTGGTGACACCGGTCTGATCCCGTCCCTGATGGGCAGACAACGAATAGGCCAGCGGTTCTCCGCAGCGACGACCGTCCGGTGTTGCACCCGTCGAGATGCCAAACGGGATGTTGAGTTTGAAGGTGAACAGATGCGCCACGTAGCGGCCGTTCAACGGACTGCGCATCGTATCCAGCAGATCGATGAAGTCGGAGGTCACCCTGACCGCCAGCAGATCCACGGCATCGATATCGTTACCGTACTTGGCCGGCCGGTGCGACAGCAACTGGAAAACATCCTCATGCCCCCGGAAGTCAGCGCGCAGTGCATCCAGAAGCGTCTGAGCGTCGATGACCGACTCGTCGAACACCAGCTGCTTGAGGGCCATCAACGAATCAGCTGTGTTCGCGGTTCCCATGAAGCAGATCGAATGATAGTTGTAGACAGCGCCCTCGTCGGTGATATCCCGGCCCCGCGCGATACAGTCATCCGTCATCACTGACCAGCACGGCAACGGACCGTATTCACGCTGCATCAGTTCCCCGCGGTTGCACACATACACCATCCGCTCGGTGAAGAACCGCAATTGGGTGAAGTATGCCTGGTAGAACTGCTCAAACGAGTTCATCTGCACAAACTCACCCGTTTCCGGTCCGATCTGAACCCCGGTGCGGGGATCCCTGCCGTTAAACAATGCCAACTCGAGGCATTTCAACGCATTGATCCAGCCGGACACCGCGTGCGGAATGGCGCGTCCGGGAACCGTCAGCTCGATGCAGCCTATCGGGGCATAGTCCCGCGCGTCCTCGATGGCGATACCGTGCTCTGTCATCGCGGGAATGAAACAATCGTCGTTGAAAATAAACGGGATGCCTCCCCCTCGCCGGATCAGTTCAGCGGCCCGGCGTACGAAAGGCTCCGGCGATGCCTTATGCAGGCGGACTGATACATCCCGGATGAAGTCCACCTGCTCGGTTGCATCCAGGATCACATAGCTCAGTTCGTTGACCGCATCCTGCCCCTCGCGGTCCTGTCCGCCCAAGGTGATGGCCTGCACATCGTATTCCAGGTACAGCTTACAGGCCAGCTCGGCCATGATCTCCACCGCCTGCTCACGCGTCAGCACACCGGCGGCAATGTCTGCCTGATACCATGGCCAAAGGATCTGGTCCAAACGGCCGATGCTGTTGGCATTGATACCGTCTTCGCCGCATGTCAGAACGTGAGCGAACCACAGCGCCTGAACGGCCTCAGAAAAGGTGCGCGCGCCATACGCCGGCACTCTGCAACAGGTATCGGCGATCCGCAACAACCGCTGTCTGTCCTGATCGGACGCGCACGAACCGGCCAATTCCCGTGCATGCTGAGCATAGCGTTCCCCTAACAGCATGCCGGCTTCACACACCGTCAGCGCCGCGCGCCAGAACTGTTCGCTTCGCACCCGATCGGGGTGGCTCGGCGGCATCGTCTCCAGTCGGCGCCAGATCTCTTCACGGATCCCCGAAAAACCGAGGCGCATCACCTTGGCGAAATCGCGCACCGAATGGTTTTCCGTCCAACCGCCCGCGAGAAACACCGCAGTAGACTGTGGTTGGGCCAGGTCGATCAGCCCGCGCACATAGTCCGGATCGGCTTCGCCGACCGCATAGCAACGTCCGATCCGCTTCCATTCAGCCACATGATGGACCAAAGCGTCCCATTCGGCCTCCGGAACGTCCAGAGACTGCAGATGCGCCCGGGTTTCAGCACACGTCAGATCCGGCACGGGCACATCCCAACTGGTCGCACGCGGCAGATGCTCTCCCGCCAGCGTCCAAACAGGCCGGAGCTCGATCTGCGCCCAACGCACCTGTTCCAGGAGCAACGCCGCCCGTAACTGTCCCCGTGACCCGGGAGACAGCATCGCGCGGTGGATCGCCACCGGCATGGTCATCGGATTGGGGTTCGCGACAAACGAACCCCCTCGCGTCATGATCTCGTCACGCAGAACCGATATGCGGGATGTCATGAGCCGTCCTCTCAGCAAGCGCGGTATGTCTGTACAGTAGCACCCCGCTATCGGTATGTCAACAGACGAGCTACCGCCGAGCCACGGGCGTCAATTCGAAGGTGACGGCCATTGGCTCCGGATGCAGCACGTACTGCGGCAACGTATCGGGACCGCAACTGTTATTGCCCAACCCCGTCTGAGCGATATCCAGCTTCCAGGTGATGAACGGTTCAGGACGCAGGTCGATGGTATGCTTCGCCGCATACATCTGCTCCGGCGAATATCGCGCCACACCGGTTTCGAACAGGCGGTCGGCCCTTACCCGGATCCCGCGCCCCGAGTGGTCAGTCAACGAGGCCCAACGCACGTCCGTTTTGTTGCCATTTTCCTGAGGCACTTCATAGTCGGTCCATTGGTCGTCCACCGAACCGCTCCAAACGCCCACGCGCGCGCCCGCCTTGCGGTCTACGTAAGACTCGTGCGGCCCGCGCCCGTACCAGGAAAAGCGATCCAGTCCTTCCGGCAACTGCATACGCAGCCCCAATCGGGGCAGACGCGGCAGATCTCCCTGAGGGGTGTACACGGCCGTAAGCCTCAGTTTCCCGTCCTGAAGGAACACGTAGCGCATCTGAATGTCCAGTCGGGCGGGTCCTGTTTCGGAAGCCAGCACGCCGGTCACCTGCGCCGTCACCACATCACCATCGCGGATGCAGCCGACCTGACTGGCCTGGAAGCGCATCTGGTGATAGCCCGCCTCCAGCCAGGCGTTCAACGGGGAGTTCTTGCCCCACAACACAGCGGTATCGTTTTCTGTGGGCGCCCTCCAGATATCCGGACGGGGACCGGTGACCAGCAGGTCCATACCATCCATTCTGCACGCGTGGATCAGCCCATCTGCGCCAAGCACCCATTCCGTCACGCCTGAACGAATGGTCCACCCCGCTTCGGATTCGTCGATCTCGATCGGACAATCGACCGCAGGTTGCGGGGACTCGAGCGCCCGCCAGGGCAAGGCGAACTGCTCCCAGGCAACTTCATGCCCGGCAGCGGCCCAGGGACGGTCCTCACGTTGCAAGAACTGAACTTCCAGGAAGCACTCCTCGCCGGGTAGAAGCGCCGCACGGAGACGCTGGTCGACGGGCAGGCGTACTGGAACGGTTTGCAGCGGCCCCGCATTCACCGAGAACTCTCCCTGTTGCAGCACCCGCTCACCGGCGACCAGCTTCCAGACCGGCCGCAGATACTGCAGGTCGACGAAACAGTTTTCGTTATAGACAAGCAGTTCGCCCCGCTCTGCGTTGACCGCTGTGACATGTACCGGTTGTATCAGTTTCTTGTACTCGTACAGCGCCGGTTTAGGCGACCGATCCGGAAACACCAGGCCATTCAAACAGAAGCTTCCGTCGTTGGGGCTGTCTCCGAAGTCGCCTCCATAGGCCCAGTAAGACCGACCATCGTCCGTGGTCTTCAGCAATCCCTGGTCCACCCAGTCCCACACAAATGCCCCAAAAAGCCCTTCGTGCGCCCGTATGGTATCCCAGAACTCTTTGAAGTTGCCACAGGCGTTTCCCATGCAATGGGCGTACTCGCACCACATCACTGGTCGTTTATCGTTCGGATCATTCGCCAATGCGGCCATCGTCTCCACCGTGGCGTACATCCGGCTGATCACGTCCACCCACTCGTAGTCACCATGCCCGGCGGCGTAGCGTTGGCCGCTTTCATAATGAACAGGACGCCTAGGATCGTAGTGATGGATCCATCCGGCCATGGCCGCATGGTTGGGGCCGGGTCCGGACTCGTTGCCCAACGACCACATGATCACGGACGGATGATTCTTATCGCGTTCCACCATACGGATAGCCCGCTGCATGAAATCGGTATTGAACTCCTGCCGCACCGATGTGGCCGACCAGACGCCATGCGACTCCAAATTGCATTCATCCAGTACGTAGATGCCCAGTTCATCGCACAGATCGTACCAGTAGGGATCGTTGGGATAGTGGCTCGTGCGCACCGCGTTGATGTTGAACTCCTTCATGCGCAACGCGTCCTGAAGCATGGACTCACGGGTCACCGCCTGGCCCAGGGTGTCATGGAAATCGTGCCGGTTGGCGCCCTTCAGAAGAACCGGTTGTCCATTGATCAGGAAGCGCCGTTCACACACCTCCACTGTACGAAACCCGATCCGCTGGCAGATGTGCATGGTTTCGGCGCCATTGGGATCGATGAGGGTAACCAGCAATCGATACAGATACGGGTCCTCGGCTGACCACAACCGTGGCGTGTCAACGTGCAGCAATGCGTCATAGGCTTCGATCTCCGGATGCAGTAATCCGCCAAACGCATACTTCGCCGCATCCAGCGTCTCTTTCACAATCTGCTGGCCATCGGCATCCAGCAGGGTCAGCCGGATCTGGTATCCCGCTCCCTTCGAGCCATCGTGCGCGACCAGTGTGGGCCGAACCCGCAAGGTCGCATCGCGGCCGGGAATGGGCATGTCCACCGCGGTGTACACGTCACGCACGCGCACCTGCGGCGTAGACACCAGATACACGCTGCGGTGAATACCGCTCATGCGCCATTTGTCCTGATCTTCCTGCCAGCTGCCGGTCGACCAGCGGATGACCCGACAGGCGATCGTGTTTTGCTGCCCGGGATGCACCAGCGAGGTGATGTCGAACTCCGCAGCGATCTTGCTGTCTTCGCTGTATCCGGCCAACACACCGTTGACCCACAGAGTGATGCAGCTCTCCACTCCTTCGAACACCAGAAACACCCGCCGGCCGGCCCAATCCGCAGGCAGATCGAATGCCCGGATGTAGCAGCCGGTCGGGTTGTAGTCCTGCGGGGCGTTCGGAAACCAGTCAAGTGAATATGGATAGGTCACGTTCGTATAGATGGGAACACCGTATCCGTGCATCTCCCAATTGGAAGGAACCGGGAACGGCGTGAATCCATCGGGCTCGAAGGCGGAGCATCCAAACTCCGCCGGGACCTGATCCGGTCGTTCATACCATCGGAAGAGCCACTCGCCATTCAGATCCAGCCAACAACCGCCCGCCGCGGGGTCGCGCGCCAATGCGGCTTCAGCCGAAGCGGCCGGGATGAAAGACGCCCGCCCTGGTTCACGGCGCCAGGCGACAATGGTGGGATCGTTCCAGAAATCAAGAACCGGGTTATGCATAGATGCTCCTTATAGACTGATTCGTGTGATTAGCGTTCGCGATAGACATACCGGAAGCGGCCGTTGGGCGCCGTATCCCCGTCGGTGTACCACGCCAGGGGGTCACCGTCGGTCTGCTGGTTGTCGGCCCATTTGAACTCGATATGCACCGGCCCCTGAGCCATACCCAGCATCGCCCGTGGAATGGCCAACTGCATCTCCCGACCGGCCATGCGCCACTGTACACGACCGACAGGGCTCCAATTCCATCCGCCGCGGCAACGCTCCACCAGCATGCCCGCGTTATTCGGACGGGATCGGTTCACCACAAAATCAAACCCTTCCCAATGAGCGCGCTTCCATGACGGCGTCCGCAGGTAAAGCCGCATCCAGCAGGTGGGCGACGGAGCGGTGATCGGTGCAGCACACTGCACATAGAAATAGAGATGCATGCGGTCACGCGCCACCCGCGCTTCGATAATGTCATTGCGAGCGGTGTTGTTCGTGAGTACTCCCACGCCGTCGTACCCCGGATGTCTCCGGTTGATGGCGTCTCCGCGATCGTCCAGATAGACGGGTTTGATCTGCTTCCAGGCTGAAAACGGCCCTGTAACCGACAGGGTGCGCGCCGGTCCCACCGGTGGTGCGCTGCGCACGCCCTTGTACCGGCGTACATACTCGATCATCTGATAGTAGTAGTGATCGATGTGGCCGCCGCGCATCGGCTCGATATCGCGGCTGGCAATCTGGTCGCATTGGTCAACGAACATCACCGGTTCCCGAAAACCCGCAAACTCGTCGAACCGCATCGCGATCCACTCGTTCCACCCGGTAATGAAGAAAAAACGAGGATCTTTGGAGAGCACATATTCGCTCTGTTCCGCGAAGTTAAGTCCCCAATTCACCGCGTCCGGGCGGGTGTCGTTCGCACCGTTATGCCAGTTGCGCGTGCGGGCGTTCTTCATGCTCAGAGCCGCCAGACGGTCACCGACGGCGTTCTGGGCGACCCCGGCAACCATCTGCTCCAGCTCACCGCGCGCGTTGCGGAACTCGTGCTGCGGGTAAACCTCCAGCCAACCCCACATGTCGGGTTCCACCGGTCCCTCGAAGTAGCTGGGCTGCGGCCGACGGAAGGTGAAGAAGTCGTGATACTGCGGATCAACCTTGGCCTTCATTGCCAGGATCAACGGTTTTCCGTCCCAAATGAACCACAGGTCTTTGTACAGCCCCGGCTGATACAGATCCTCATACAGGGTCTTGACCACCCGCGCCGGGTCCCAGAAAGGGGTCAGGAAACAGATCTGCGGAGTACGTCCGCCCTTATTGCGCACGTCCATCCAGACCTCGCACAGCTTCATATAGACCTTTTTATACGTCGACTGGTTGGTGACATCGAAAACCACCATATCAATGCCCGCGTCCGAGAGCATCTGTGCGTGTTTCCGAAGCACCCAGGGATCATCCGACTGGTAATACCCAAACAGCGGCTCGCCCCACCAATGAAACTTGTGCATCGGCCCCCAAGCGGGGTGGTTTTTGTTTTGCCAGGCCTCCGGGTGCTCTTTGGTGATACGGCTGACATCGAACGGCCCTTCCGTTCCGTGCTGTCCCATCCAGAGAAAATAGAAGATGCCCACTGTACGATCCACGCGCGGACCGCTCAACGGGGGACGAGCGGGCGTCTCCCGCATCAGGCCGTCAGTGGCCATCCAGGTATCCGGCATGGTGTCTCGGTTCATGGTGCGGTCCTCCAATGCAGCGCCCACAGGCTGTTCTGTCTGTGGGCAATTAACCATCAGAGGCGGTGATTCCTGCCGGTCATCTCCGCCGCAAGCTGCCGCACATCCGCGGCGGCGCGGGCATTCAGGCGCGGGCCCATCGAAGAAATCACATGGCCGGCCATAAACGATGCCAAACGTCCGCTGTCCTTCAGAGGGAAATCATGCGCCATGCCGTACAGCACCCCGGCAGCAAACACATCGCCTGCGCCGGTGGTGTCCACGGGCTGTACCGGTTCTGCGGGAACGTGAACCACCTCTCCGATACGGGCAAGCCATGCGCCACGCGGCCCGTCGGTGACCACTGCGGTCACTCCGCGGTCGATAAGTATCTCAACCGCCTTCTGAGCTGACTCCGCACCGGTCAACGCCATCGCTTCTTCCGCATTGCTGAAGACCACATCCACCAGCTCGTCCACCAGCCGCCGGAACGCATCGTGATGGCGATTTACACAAAATGGATCGGACAGACTGAATGCGACGCGCACCCCGGCAGCCCGGGCAACGCGCATGGCGTGTTCCACGGCGGCTTTCTGGCGGTCTGTATCCCAGAGGTACCCGGTGATGTACAAGAGACGGGATTGCGCCAGAAGGCCTGTATCCACCGCATCCGGTTCAATATGGCGTCCGGCGCCCAGATGGGTGCACATGGTGCGCTCACCATCAGGAAGCACCTGAACAATGGATGTGCCTGTGGGCGCGTCCGCCCTGACCTGCAGCCTGGGAACCACCCCGGCCGCGGAGATACCTTGGGTGTACGCACGGCCCAGGTCATCATCGCCCACGGCGCTGGTGAACGCCGCGCTGCCCCCCAGCAGACACACGCCCACGGCGGTGTTTGCGCCCGATCCGCCCGACGCCGTGATCAGTTGTCGGTCTCTGTATCGGGCCAATACGCGCTCCCTTTCCAAGTCATCCACCAACCCCATGCTGCCGGGTTTCAATCCCAGCTCATTTAGATCCTCCGGTGTGACCGACACCTGTATATCCATCAGCGCATTGCACATTGCGAACACATCCAGTCGCCGTTCCACGTCTGCCTCCTGCCTCATCGAATGGGAGCGCGCTCCGTACTCCCGGATTATTCATAAAAGCACAAACTCGCAGGAAAAGGGCCAGGCTCCGCCG
>CAZYPZ010000026.1:0-50519 GCA_964650005.1 uncultured bacterium
GACCGCAAGTACTACCACTTCGACGAGCTGGGCAGCACGCTGTTCCTGACGGACGCGGGCGCGGTGCAGACGGACAAGTACGTGTACAACGCGTTCGGCGGCGTGATCACCCGCACCGGCAGCACCAACCAGCCGTACCAGTACATCGGGCGGTATGGGTACTACACCCACTGGCAGGACGCGAACATGCCTTTGCTGCAGCTGGGCGAAGGGTATTACAACCCCGCAACCGGCGTGAGGACCATGAGTACAATGGCGAAAGTAAAAAAGATAACGCCAACGGGATGTGGTGACTGTGTTCCCGATGCAATAGACTGTGAAACAATGTACTTATTACGACGATGCCAGGATATTTACGGATTTGACTATTGTGTCGAAAAGACGAAAAACACGAACTTCGTGTTTTTCAGTAAAGAATCGGGCCTTGTCGACAGAATCGCTATTGTTCCAAACCGAAAATATCCTTCTGTAGCAGGCTGCATCGATATGGATTGGTTCACTACTTTAAAGTATTATTCTGCACTTAACATAACGATTGATTATATATTATTTAAGATGGTGTGGAATGTAAGCGCGAAGTGTCGGCGGATTAGTGATGACGGAAAAGTAAAACCTTGGGCATGGCCATTTAAAGATAAGGGTGAACACGCTGCAGTGCAGGCCATATTGGATAATATGGACTTCAGGTCGTTATGGCCTGATGCACTTCTTGACAAAGTATGCGCCGGTAAGAAAATATTGTTAGAGGGCAAATAGTCATGTCTACTCCAAACAAAGTAGCCTACATTGTCATAATGTTCATCGTGGTATGGATAACAGTGGTTGCCTCTGTTCAACTACTGCCAAAAGACATTGCTTACTATGCGGTTACCGATAATGTGCACAAACAAAGCAATGTATTTGGTGTCGTGCATAGTTCAGTATGGAAAAACAGTCGGTGGCTGACGTTGTACTTACCAGATTCAAATACAGCTGAGAAAGGCCAGTATGTGCTATTACGTGATGATAATAGCAACGATAGAATTATAGCTCGTGGTTGGTACATAAAGAAATATGAGCACAGCGGTACAACCAAGCTCATCGTATATACCCCTAGTGAATATCTGACTAGGTATATATGCATGTATGAAGTAAATAAATCTGGCCCAAATCCCATTTTAACATATGCAATTAACGATATCAATTATAAGATGATTCCGATGCTTGCTGTTTTATATATGACATTGTTCGGTGCATATGGGGTAATCGTAGATGCTGCCAGCACCGTTAGACGTGCGATGAGCCGTGCGTTTAGTTCTAGATTCGTTCGATCAAGTTCTCAGAGTGTCTTGATACAAGATAGAATATACGGTTTCTTCACTCGTTATATATCCAGAAACGAGATTCGAGCATTTCTCGTGATCATGACTGTCGTTATTGTTTTGAGTAATGTGCATGATTACATGTTGTATAAACAGGATTACATGCATAAATATATGTATGTGGGTGCTCCTTTGATATTAACGGCACTACTCATATCCTGCATTAGCATCGGAATTGTGGGTAGGATCGGGATGCGATTATATCTTGTGTTGTCTGTTGCTTTTGTGTTTAAGTACATGCAAATCATAGCGCCATTTCAACAAGTGCAAAACAATCCAGATTTGAACCTGTTGGTCATTGTTGTAGAATCACTCATTTTTATTGTAGTGGGAGGTCTGATCATTACCAAGAGCAGAGTAATCGCACCACGATTACAGCATTATGGCTATATGTCCTGTCTGCTGGTAAACTACCTGCTCTGCGAGTCATTAAGATACGTGATCAAACTATGAACGTGAGTTAATACACGTATAGCCGGATTATTCAAATTGGGCAGACTTCGCCGGTTGACATGCGGATTGAGGGATCAGGGGACTGATACGGCGCCTTTTTCGGAAATCAGTTCGGATTTTGGGTGTGTCACAACAACACTTTCGGCAGTAAAACGTAATACAGGTCACATTTAAGCGTCAAATACGGGCATTGAGATGGGCTCGCCCAATCGCCTGTCAGAGGGAAGGCGATTGAACCCTCGTTGAAGCCTGGCAGGAGCTCAAGCCAGGCAGGCGTACAACTTGCGCCAGATATGTTCGCGTGCATTCCGCATCGGCAGTCGCCAACTGACGGTGCGCTGCGTACGGCGCACCAGCACAGCGGTTTTCAGTAACGACGTTCGCAGGGTCTCCGCAGTGGCTTTGCCTATAAGACCCAGCTTGGCATCGATCAGGCTCAACAGCGCCAAGCCGCCGTTGGAACTCAATTGAGGACCGTCAAAAGTCACGTTCAAAAATGGGAAACACGGGAAGGAATCCGCACGGTATCCGGGGTATCTTTCAATTGGGTCAGGCCCGCCTTTCTTCTTGGGATTTCACAATCTGGAGTTCGGCGGAGCCTGGCCCTTTTCCTGCGAGTCTGTGCTTCTATGAATAATCCGGGTAGGTGGAGATGGCAAAAATCGTTTCTGTTGCAAGAGAGCTCGGGCTTCCTTGTGGGTGTCCCAATTGTTAGGAAGCTGTTTTTGACGGGTGACAATTGAACGCCATCAACCAGACGCTCGGCCGACGGGTCTGAAACGCCCCTGCTGAACCGCGTCGGATGATCGATGGGCCTGTAACAGGCGCCGATTGGTCTTTATCCGAGCCGTTGCTCGTGACTTGATGTCGATGCTCCAGAAGATAACCGGCGGGTTGAGCGGCTCCCTATTGGGGGGCGAGGTACAGTAAGGGGCTCCACTCGGATGAAGGGGTAGCGCCCGTGTGGTCCGCGTGGGTAGAATCGGCGTGTACAGCGCGGAGGTGTTCATGAAATCGATCGTCATCGTGCCGGATGGGTTCTGCGATGATCCATTGGATTCGTTCAACGGGCGCACACCCATGCAGCAGGCTGCCACGCCAAATCTGGATGCGCTCGCACGCGAGGGCATTGTCGGGGTGACACAGACTATCCCGGATGGCATGGTCGTGGGAAGCGATGTGGCCAATATGGCCGTGATGGGGTTTGATCCGAAGCGGTATTACACGGGACGCGGCCCGTTGGAGGCGCTTGCGATGGGTATTACACTGGAGCCGTCAGACGTGGCGTTCCGGTGTTCGCTCATCACGACCGATGGTGAGCGCATCCTTGACCACAGCAGTGGGAACATCAGCAACGAGGAAGCGCACACGCTGATCGCACTGTGCCGCGAGAAGCTGTCAACCTCATATTGGTCTATCTACCCGGGGGTGGGGTATCGGCATCTGCTTGTGTGGCGCAACGGACCGGCCGATCCCGTGCTGACACCGCCGCATGATGTGGTGGGCGAGCCGATGAGCGCCCATTTACCGGATGGCGACGGTGCAGAAAAGATCCGGAAATTGATCGACGATTCGTTGAACCTGCTGGATGACCATCCGGTTAACCGCAGGCGACGCGATCAAGGACTCAATCCGGGAAATACGCTGTGGCCCTGGGGCGCCGGCCGGGCGCCCGGAATGCCCTCATTCCTGGCCACCTATGGTGTAACCGGCGCTGTCGTCGCCGCAGTGGATCTGGTGAAGGGACTGGGACGTGCGGTGGGGCTGGAAACACCCACCGTGCCCGGCGCCACCGGGTATATACACACCGATTTCGCCGCCAAAGGCGCTTGGGCGTTGAAGATGCTGGAACGCCACGACTTTGTGTTCGTGCATATCGAAGCGCCGGATGAAGCCGGTCACGCCGGCGATCCCGATGCAAAGGTGTGGACACTGGAGCAGATCGACCGGCATGTGGTCGGAACCATCGTGAATGGGCTGAACGGTCAGCCGTTCCGAATGTTGGTGATGCCCGATCATGCCACTCCAGTTTGTACGCGCGTTCACCGGGGTGACCCGCTGCCTTTCCTGCTGTTCGACAGCCGACGACGCATCGGTTCCGGGCAAGGGACGTTCGACGAGTCCGCTGTGGAGTCTTCCCGTTTCCATGTCGATGAGGCTTGGCGGTTGATGCGTATCCTGCTGGATCCGGAAGGACGTCCATGATCTGATGACAGGCTGCTGGCGTTTCCTGTGGGTATGCCTGGCGGTCTGCTGTTCTGTGGCAGGCCAGGCGTTCCGTGAGCCATTGGACCTTGCAGGCGACTGGTCTTTTCGTCTCGATCCGTTCGATCAAGGTCTCAAGTCCAGTTGGGAGACGTCACGGCTGCCCGATCTCATCAATCTGCCCGGGACGGTGCAGGATGAAGATACAGACTACGGCTTTCTGTCTCAGGATGACGCGCCGATAGTGCCTCACAGGCATTACCGAGGAGCCGCCTGGTTTTCCCGAAGGTTCACCGTACCTTCCGAGCATGCGGGCAGGCCCCTATTGCTGCAGATCGGCTACACCAGCTCTGCGGTGCGTTGCTGGATCGATGGACGTATGGTGGGACAGTCGCCCGCGGCCCAGGCTGGCCTGCAGATGCCCATACCGCCGCTGGCTGGGGGGAGCCACCGCATACACCTTCGTCTGGACAACTCGGCTTCACCGGACTGGTGGCTGGGCGCATTGGGGCATGTTCGCCTGATTGTGCTGCGGCCGAACCACATCCACACGGCGCAATTCTTTACACAACCTGGCAGAGACTCGTTGACGATCCGCTGTCAGTTGCGGATATCGCGCCCCGGCCATCTGCATGTGCGGCTGGCCACCCAGCCGGAAACACGGGTCAGCGTGCCCGTAACGCCCGTATCCCGCGGTTTGACATCGGTTACCGTGGTGGCTCCGCTGCCGCCAAACACATCGGTTTGGAGCCCAGAAGCGCCAAATCTGATTGACTGCACGTTGGGACTGGTTGTGGATGGACGACAGACGGATCGGCTGGAGTACCGGGTTGGGGTGCGGGACATGGCCGTAGCAGGCCGATCCGCGACATGGAATGGTGTGCCGCTGTTTTTACGGATGGGGTGCGCACCGGCTGTTTGGCCCGCGGAAGGAACACCACCCACAACCTTGGATGGCTGGACATCTATCGTGCGGAAGGCCAAGCAACTGGGGCTCAACGGCCTGCGCTTCGAGGGTTGGATGCCGCCAAAAACCGCCTTTGAGGCTGCCGACCGAGAAGGCCTGTTCATCCATGTAGACATCGCCATTGCTCCCAAGACGGGGTTGGAGCAGGCGCAGTTGATTGTGTCGCGTGTTCTGGACCAGAATGGATCCCACCCTTCGTTGGCATTTGTCACGGTAAATGCACCGGAAGAGATCGCCTCGCCGTTGCGCAAATGGATCGCCACGGTCACACAGCGCCAACTCGTCGTCGCTTCGGCAGGTGAGGAGGGGGCACTGACATTGACTGCACAGCCCGACCCGGATCACAGCCGTCCACAGATTCTGTCGTCTGTGGGGAGATTCGCGATCTATAGCGATCTCTCGGAGCTCGGCGCCTTCCAGGCGGTGATGGAACCCCGCGCTTTGCAGCTCAGGCGTCAGCGGCTTTCGGAAGCCGGACTGATCGGACAGGCAGGGCGCTTTGCGCTGGCTTCCGGGAACTGGGCATTTCTGCGGCTGGCAACCGCTATCGATCAGGCAGTGGTCAACCCTGACATCATTGGCTATCAAACAGACGCGTTTTGGGATGGTCCTGATCCGATGGCCGCCACCGGGGCATACACCGTCGCCGGTACGTTGCGCCCGCACGTCTCTCTGGAGCAGTACGCTGATGTGCTGAGTGCGGGAGGCTGGCGCATGATGCAATCAGAGCGTGTGTTTGTCGGCGGCAGACGGATCGAGATGACATGGCTGCGGCGGGATGCGCGCTCGGCTCCGGATCGGGTTGAATGGCAATTGGTGGATCGCCAGGGAGGGGTGTTGACCAGCGGCGTACTGACGGCGCTGGATGACCGGCAGGCACGCATGACGATCGCCTTGCCGACCGTAGAACAGCCGGTAATGACAACGTTGCGCCTGACCGGGCAGGCCAGGCCGTTCAACCTATGGATCTTCCCGGAACCGCGTGTTGAGGCTTCGACCGAGGTGACGGTGCATTCCGCCTGGGATGATGCGTTGGCCGCGCGACTGGCCGCCGGCGGTACAGCCGTGCTGCAGCCTGCGCATCTGCGGGTGGACGACTCGTACGATCCCCTGTACTATGGGCTGTTGTGCGAACCCGATCATCCGACGCTCGCCGGATTTCCCACCGGCGATCATGCCGATGCCAACTGGCAGCCTTTGCTGCCGCTGTTGATACCCATCCCCCTCGACCGCGCGCCGCTGGCGCTGCGGCCATCCGTACAGGTGATCGATCCCCGGCCGGATCCTGTCCGGTTGGGCGTGATCTTTCAGGCACGGGTGGGTTTGGGGCGTTTGTTGGTTGTCGGCATCCGCCCGCCTGCAGAGGTGAATCCGCAATACGAGCGCCTAATGGCCTCTTTGGTGAAGTACGCCGGCTCACCCGCATTTCGGCCGTCGGTCGAACTGACACCGGCCTGGCTGGAGATGTTCAGGCGTTCGCCTGATCACCCAGAGCCTGCCTCCACGGAGAAAGGACATGACTGAGCCTCAGTACACCCGTCTGCCGGAGTACTACGATGAATTGATGCAATCCGTACCATACGGATTCTGGATCCGGTATGTGTTTCAGCTGGCGGCGCGCTACAGGTGTCACCCGCGGTCGGTGCTGGACCTGGCGTGCGGCACCGGTTCGTTGACGATCCGTCTGGCCCAGATGGGGTATGACGTGGACGGAGCAGACCTGTCTCCCGGAATGATCGCCATTGCGCGCCGCAGGGCACAGTCTGCCGGGCTGGATCTGCGGTTCGACGTACAGGATGCCGCAACGCTTCAGATGGGGCGAACCTACGATCTGGTGATCAGCCTGTATGACAGTCTGAACTACATTACCGATGAACAGGCGCTCCAGGCCTGTTTCCGGGCAGTTCACAATCATCTCAACCCGGGCGGGCTGTTCATATTCGATATGAACACCGCATACGCATTCTCGGAAGGTCTTTTCGACCAACGGGGACGTGGGCACGATCGGGTACTCCTGTACGACTGGCGCAGCCGATATGACCCCCAGACGGGCATCTGTGAGGTGGACTGCCTGTTTCGCGTCCGGCCCGGTCCGGAACAACCTGTGGAGGAGTTCCTGGAGAGGCACATCGAGCGGGCCTACCCGCTGCCGGATCTGAAGCGCTGGCTGGAACAGGCAGGGTTTGACCGCGTCCGGGCGTTCAACAGCTACACCACCCAGGCGCCGTCGTCCCGTTCGGATCGGGTGCACTTTGTGGCGGCCAAATGGGCTGGTGAGCGGTGACTGCAGGATACAGTGCAGCCTACGGCTGATTGATCGGTAATCCGCCGACAGCCTCGCTCGGCAGGAAGGAGAGTCAGGCCATGCAAACCGCTGTGTTGACCCCGTTATTGGCGGGCGCTTCCTCTTCATGGGAGCTTCTGGGTTCACCTGATGCCGGCCGGTTTGACGTGCATCCGGTCGACCTGGGCGGCGGGGTGATCCGACTGCAATGCCTTCAGGCAGTGGAACCCTTTTATGCGTTACAACTGAGTACACGTGTAGACCGGGCGATCCCCCCGCATCACCGGATCCAGATCCGCTTCCGGGCGCGCTCTACACAACGCTGCGGTCTGCGCGCAGTACTGGAACGCGCGGAGTCCCCTTGGACAGCCGTGGCTGAGGTCTCCATCGGTGAACTGGAACCCGTATGGCGGGAATACCAGGTGACGGCTGTCTCCAGCGGAAGCCCGCCGAACACGTTGCACTTCGGGCTGCAATTCGGTCATCGGCCCGGGATCATCGAGATCACCGGACTCGAAGTCCGCGATATGGGGCTGGATCCGGTCTGGAATGCGGCCCGGCGTGAGGTGGATGATGCGGCTGTGCAGCGCCGGATTCGCGCGCTGCGGATGGGAACGCTGCAGGTGGAGGTGCGCAACAGGGCCGGTCAGCCGGTGCGGCAGGCGCGTGTGCAGATAGAGATGCGCCGGCATGCTTTTTGGTTCGGCTGCAATATCTTTGGACTGAACCCCGAGGATGCCAGCCCCGAACAGGTCGCGTATCAGCGGCGGTTTTCGTCGCTGTTCAACTTCGCCACGCTGCCGTTCTATTGGGGAGCGTATGAGCCGCAACCCGGTCAGACCCGGGAGGGGCCGCTGCGAATGATGGCCGCATGGTGCCGCGAACACGGCATTCGCACCAAAGGACACCCGTTGGTCTGGCATGAAGTATGGCCTCAGTGGGCGCCCGTCGATCCCGATCAGGCCCGGCAGATGTTGCTGACCCGGGTGCAGACGATCATTGACCGGTTCCGGGGTTTGGTGGATGGCTGGGATGTGATCAATGAAGCGAATTCCAGCGCCTCGTTTGCGCATACCGGTTTGGGCCGATGGGTTGCCCGTGATGGGGCGGTCGCAGTGGTGCGGGCCTGTATGCAAGCGGCCCGGGATGCGGCGGGTAAAGACGCATTTCTGGTGGTCAATGACTATGATATGACCGATGCGTTTCCGACCATGGCGGATCAGTTGAAGCGGCGCGGCGGGCTGCCCGATGCATTTGGCCAGCAGTCGCATATGCACACGGCCCTCTGGGACCTGGAACGGGCCTGGGTACGCGCCCAAGAGATGGGACAGTTCGCGCGTCCGGTGCATTTCACGGAGTTGACGGTGTTGGGCTCCCGGCCTAAGGTCATCGACTATAGCAATCCACCCGCTGCATGGGAGGTTTCGGCGGAAACGGAGGCGCTTCAGGCTGACTACGTGGAGCGGCTGTATACGCTGCTGTTCAGCCACCCCTCGGTGCAGGCGATCACTTGGTGGGATCTGTCGGACCGTAACGCCTGGATGAACGCCCCAGCCGGGCTGATTCGGGCGGATATGACCCCTAAACCCGCCTATGAACGTCTGATGCGCCTTATCAGGCGCAATTGGTGGACCGATTACACCGGCCTGACGGGATGGAACGGGGCCGTCCAGACGCGCGCCTTCTATGGGGACTATACGATTCGGGTCGATGGACCGGGCATTCTGCCCCGTGAGACACAGATTAATTTCCGTTCGGGAAGCGGATATCGCAAGGTGACCTTCGTAATTTAGGTGCGGTGATCGATGGCCGGCGCACCCGGCTCAGGCCGGGTGCGCGGCCACAGCGTGCATCAGTCGGCCGGAAGGCCCATCTCCTGCCAAACCTTGCGGGCATATTCCACCGCTTCGACCGAAGGGGCGACATTGCCTCCCAGCCGGCAGGGTGGCTGTCCCGGACTGGCATCTTCGGGGAAGGGTGACCAGTTGTCTCCTCGCCACGGTTCCCGCTGGACGGGGTCGCGGAAATCGGGTATCCGCTGGGGAGCGCCGTCACTCAGGCAGCTGCGCCAGCCCAATATGGAGACCGCCGCCATTGCGGTAGCCCGATACACATCGAGATAGGGCTGTTCACCGGACCGGATCGCGTTGGCAAAATGAAAACTGGTCCAAAAGTCGCCGCCTCCATGCCCGGCGGCGTCTGCGAGGTCTCCATGCTCGGGCCAGTCGGCCAGGTAGGTCTCTTCGCGCCGTTGTCCGGGTTGGCGCAGCCAAGGCTCATGGAACACGCGCACATAGGCCCAATGGTTGGGTTCGGTGGTTGAGATCAAACCGCGTTCGCCGTGCAGCTCGTATCGGACCCGTGTCAGCGAACTCATCGACAATCCCCAGATCCGGAAGACCGCTCCATTGTCCATCCGGCAGAGGATCACCGATCCGGAATCAGCCATGCGCACGGTATGCGGCGCCTGTTTGTACGGTTCGGGTATGGACAGCGCATTCAGTTGAACGGGCATCGTGTCGGTGATCGTCATAAGCGGCGAGAGCCCATGAGTGACGTAGTAGGTTGGCGGCAGCCAGTTCCGCCAGTGCTTCAGCCCCGGTGAGATGCTCAGCGCCCATCGATAGTCACCGGGATGGTTGTACTCGCCTTCGGCGTACCTGACGTCGCCGATCTCCCCTTGCCGATACAGCCGACGCAGTTCCTGGCAGGAGACCATGTACGGGTAGTTTTCGGCGAGCATGTAGATCCGGCCGCTGTGCTCGACCGCTTCCACCAGCTCCACGCATTGGTGCATTGTACGGGCGGCGATGCACTCGCTCATCACGTGCTTTCCTGCCTTCAATGCACGTACGGCATAGGGGGCGTGATCGTGGCAATAGTTCGCCAGAACCACTGCGTCCATATCATGCTGCAAAAACGCCTCGAAATCCGTATAGGTGGCGACTCCGCGTTGCCGGCCGACCTCTTCCAACCGCTCCTTCCAGATGTCGCAGATCGCCACCAGTTCCATGCCGGTATGCCGAGCGCCTTCCATGAAGGACTGCCCGCGTCCGATGCCCATCACACCCACGCGAATGGGACTGTCTGTATGCGCCATTCTGTCCTGCCTCCCGTGTTCACCGGCGTTCGTGCCGTAGCACACGGTTCGGCATCCAACCGCGGCCTTCCTGCGCGCATCCGGCTACCGGCGACGGAAGACGCGGGATAGCCGTATAATGAGTCGAGTGGTTCATTTGTGCGCTCCATGAGGTGTTGCGGTGGCAGTAGCATCGATCCAGGATCTGACTGTCCGGTACGGACATCGGGTTGCCCTGAACGGTGTGCGGTTCGATATACCGGAGGGATGTGTGGGGCTGCTGGGGCCCAATGGCGCCGGAAAGTCCACGCTCATCAAAACGCTGTTGGGTTTCCTGACGCCCGCGTCCGGCCGCGCCGAGGTGCTGGGGGTGGATGTCGCCAGCGATCCGCTGGCGGTGAGGCGAATGGTGGGGTTGATGCCGGAACAGGAGTGCCACATCCCCGGTATGAACGCGGTTACCTTTGTCAGTTACGCCGGCGAACTGTCCGGTATGCCATCGGGTCAGGCGCTGCGCCGGGCGCATGAGGTGCTGGAGTATGTAGGGCTGGGAGAGGCGCGCTACCGCAATGTGGAGACCTATTCCACCGGGATGAAGCAGCGCATCAAGCTGGCGCAGGCGCTGGTACACGGGCCGAAGCTGGTGTTCTTGGATGAACCTACCAACGGACTGGATCCCCAAGGCCGGGATGAGATGCTTGAGCTGATTGCCGATGTATCCACGCGTGTCGGTGTGAATGTGGTGGTCTCCAGTCATCTGCTGCCCGACATCGAGCGGGTCTGTGCGCACGTGGCGGTGCTGCGCGCAGGCGAAGTCGCCGCCCAAGGCGACCTGACGGAACTGCGTGCCGAACAGAGTGCGCGTATGCTGGTGGAGATCCGCGAAGCGCATACCGGATTTGCCGATGCACTGAGCCGTTTGGGCGTGCAGGTCCTGCGCAGTGAAGGGGCGCGACTGGTGGTGTCCGCATGCGGAGAACCCGATGTGTGCATACGCATAGTGCTGGAAGCCGCTTCTGCGTGCGGCGCACAGGTGCGATCGGTACGCATGGCGCGCAGGACGCTGGAAGAGGTGTTTATGGAGGCGCTGGAATGAACGATCCTCAGGCCAACAGTCCGGTCGCCGACCTGCGGTATCGGTCCTATGACGGGCCGTTGATCACCCGGCGTGCGCGTTGGTGGATTATCGCCCGGCGGACACTGTTGGGGGTGATCCGGAAACCGCTGTTCTGGGTTTTGTGCGCCGTGGCGTGCTTCCCCTGGTTGGCGCATGTCATGAAGCTGTACTTTACCGCAAACCTGCCTGCGGGCACACCGTCGTTCGTACCCCGATTTGAACATGAAGTGCTGGCGGGGGAGTTCTATCAGGCGGGACGCAGTCAGGCGATCCTGGTGTTTCTGGTTGCCCTGATGATCGGCAGCGGCAGTGTGGCGGCCGATAACCGCGCCAATGCGTTGCTGGTGTATCTCTCCAAACCGATCACGCGCGCCGACTACATTCTGGGAAAACTGGCGGCCATCATGATGGCCGTCGGCGGGGTGGTGCTGGCGCCCGGGTGGTTGTTCTACCTGTACTGCGCCGCCAGCATGTGGGGCAAGCCCGAGTTCACCGCTGACCCTTGGCTGTTGATGCGGCTGGTCGCGGCGTCCTTGGTGACTGCACTGGTATACGGCAGCGTCGCGCTGTGCTGTTCGGCGCTGTCCCGTAATCCGCGGATGGCCGGCGCCGCGTTTGCAGCGGTATTTTTCCTGTCGGATATCGCGTCATCGGGCATCTGGCTGCTGCGCAGCGGCGGGCGGCAAGACCAGTTTGTGCTGCTTCAGCATCTGTCGCTGGATGGGATTGTGCTGGGGTTGAGCCAGAATATCTATCAGATCGATGTGCATATCCGGGGCATGAGGCGTCGCGCCATGGCCTGGAATGAACTGGTGATCGGCCCGCCGGATTTTTGGTGGCTGGCAGCGATCGCTGTGGTGGTGGTTGCCGTCTCACTATGGATCGCCATATTGAAGGTGCGCGCTGTCGAGGTGATCCGCGGATGATCGAGCTGCGTTCCGTATCGCGCTGGTATGGGCAGGTCATTGGCGTCAACGATGTGTCGGGTGGGATCACCGCCGGCATCACCGCATTGTTGGGTCCGAATGGAGCGGGAAAGTCCACGCTCATCAAATTGATTACCGGACAACTGCGTCCTTCGTCCGGAAGCGTGCGGGTATTCGATCGGGTTCCATTCGCCAATCCGGCGGTTTTCCGGCAATTGGGTTTCTGTCCTGAAAGCGAGTCTCT
The DNA here is from genome assembly GCA_964650005.1 of uncultured bacterium. Classification (GTDB taxonomy): domain Bacteria; phylum Armatimonadota; class HRBIN16; order HRBIN16; family HRBIN16; genus CAZHSN01. The sequence continues at coordinate 12,637 of CAZYPZ010000026.1, forward strand.
GTATGACGAGATGAGCGGGCGGCAGTTCGTGCAGTTTTTGGCCCGTCTCGGCGGATTGCATGGGGATGATCTGCGCGCGGCAGTCGATCGGGCGATCGACACGGTGGGTATGCGTGATGCGGCTGAGCGCCGCATTGGCGGATACAGTAAAGGGATGCGTCAACGGATCAAAGTGGCTCAGGCGATCGTTCACCAACCGCGTCTGCTGGTGTTGGACGAGCCCATGAACGGGCTGGACCCGATGGCGCGGCGTGAGATGGGCGATCTGTTGCGCGCGTATGCGGCGGAAGGACGCGCGGTGCTGATCAGCAGCCATGTGCTGCATGAGGTGGAGCAGTTGACCGACCGGATCATGCTGATGTATCGCGGACGGCTGATGGCCAGCGGCAGCATTTCGGCGATCCGGGCGCATCTGGATCGTATCCCGCACACCATCCACCTGGTGCTGCAGCACGATGTGGCTGTTCCCCCGGCGTTGTTGACGTTGCCCGGAGTGGTGAGTCTGCGTGTGCGCTCGAGGGCGCCGTTGAGGCTGGAGGTCGCCACCACCATCCCCGACGCGTTTTACGATGCACTAGCCGAGGTGATCCGTTCCGGTGAGGTGCCGGCGGTGGAGTTTTCTTCGCCGGACAATTCGTTGGAGGCGGTGTTCCGCTACCTGGTGGAGGCTCGATGAGGGTGTTCGGCACGCTGTTTGGAATGTCCCTGCGAGGGTTGGCGTCGCCTCGCCGATTGCTGGCTGCACTCTGCCTGGTGCTGGCGCCTGCGATGCTGGCGGTGATCTGGAAAGCCGCCCCCGGACGATCGGGATTTGCCCCCGAGCTGACCTACAACGTGATGTGCGGCATGTTGCTGTTCGGTTTCGTGCTGGTGATGTCGGCCGCCATATTTGGTTCGGGAGCGGTGTCGACAGAGATCGAGCAGCGCACCATCGTGTACCTGCTGACCCGTCCCGCTCGGCGCTGGATCGTTCTGGCCGGCAAGTGGCTGGCCGCGTTGCTGTTCATCGTGATGATGTGTGAATTGTCTGTCATCCTGTTGGCGCTCGCATGCTGGGGCCCCACAGGCCTGAAACAGACCACGGTACTGCGGGACATGGCGATCCTGCCGGTGGGTTCCATCGCTTATGCGTCGCTGTTCGTATTGGTGGCCACGCTGCTGAACCGCCCCTTGATGTACAGCTTGGGATTTGCGTTTGGCTGGGAGGCCTGGGTGCCGAACATGCCGGGCAACTTCGCCAAGCTGTCGCTGATGAGCTGGCTGCGTGCGCTGTCGCCACACCCGCTGCCCGAGGAGGATACCATGCGCCTGGCGGACATGCTGGCCAGCATGTCGCCTACACAGATCGCCGCCGCGGATGCCTGGTGGGTGCTGGGCATCACCACGGCGGTCTGTGTGATATTGGCGTTGTGGGTATTCAGCCGGGCACAGTATGCCCCTCGGGAAGACGCCGAGTAATCAGCCGCAGCGTTTCGATGGCGCCTGCCCCGATGGTCAACGGGTCGGGTAGAGGCTCTCGAGGCTGTTCCAGCAGCGTGCATCTCCAACCCTGATCGGCGGCTGGCAGGCCGTTGATCGGGATAGACACGGGGTCCTCGTCGGGATTCCAGAGGCGGATCACCTCACCGCTGCCCGATTCGGCGGGTTTCCATGCTGTGGGAACCACCATGTCCGGCAGTTGCATGCCCCTGAACACTCCTGGCAGTCGGCCCGTCTGAACCGGGCCGCCTTCAGCGGAATACGGCGCCAAAACCGTTGCGGCGAGAGTGGGCAGGTTGGCGGCGCGCCAGTCGCCCGTATGGGGCGCCAGCATCAGTTCGAACGAATGGCGACCGATACACTGTGCTCCCGGAACGGGATGGTTTGCCCCTGCCGGTTCACCCAGCTGGCCCGTGCAGCGCAGTAGCGTGATCAACAGCTCGGTATGATCGTCTATTTTCCGCGCCTCGTAGGCAGGCAGGCCGCGGGTGATCACCGCCAGCCCTCCGGAACGGTCAGACATATCCACCCATCCGTGCATCGGTTCGTCCTGCCAAGGCAGATGGGCGTCGCGAACGGGGCGGTAGTCAACCGAAAAGGGACCGCCGGCCACTGACTCGTCCGTATCCGCCGGGCGTCTGAAACGCATCCGCAGGCAGTGATCGCGTGCCTGATTGTCGAATTCCACCCGGACCCGCAGCAGAGGCTCGCTGGCGAACAGTGTCAAAGTGATCCGCACGTCCGCTGCTACGGTGAGTCCGCTGCGCCGTTCGCCGGCCAATTGTTCCGGCAGCCTCCAAGGCAGCGATATCTGAACATCGGCACGATGGGGCTTGGTCTCGAGATGCTTGATGGAAGCGGTAAGACCACGCGTGGTGTGTTCTTCCGGTTTGGCAAACCCGCGGTAGTCATAGACATGGCCGGTATCTTCGCGGTCCGCCAGCTCCAGCAAACCGGACCAGCGCCTGTCGGATCGCCGGTCGATCAGTTCGATGGAGCCGTTCGGGTTTATCTCCACACGAAGCAATCCGTTGTCCAGAACGGAGTCAGCCGACTCCACCAGCAGAGGGGCGTGCCGATGGGGGCAAAGCCACCATGTCTGCCATCCATATCCGGCGGAGTCATACGCCATGAAGTCGACCTCGAGCACGGAATAGACCTGGTCATCCGGTAAGCCGGGGCCGGCGTCTTTCGAGATTACCGAAGCCAACGCCTCTGCAGGCATGTATACGCTTTCCAGATCCATCTGTTTGCGCGCGATACAACGCGCTGTACCGACCACCTCTCCATCAGCGCCACAGATCGAGTGGGGGCCATCGGGAAGACGAAGCGGAACGCGGACCAACCCCGATACGGGCACCGAGCCGTCTGACGACAGCGGACGGAATACCACAATTGCCGCCAGCGCATCGGAAGGGCCGCCTGTGGTGTCCATCTGCGTGACCAGCGCGCGTGTGGTCTCCTGTGCCACGTATAACGCGGTCTTTTCCACATGGCGGTAGCGGATCAGCATATCGTCATGCACCTGATCGATGCTGCAGCCGCAAATGGAGTCATGGGGATGATTGCCGACGAGCGTTTTCCACAGGTCGCGGACAACGGACTGGCGGTGCATCCTCAGCCCGAAACGTTCCGCCTGAACCAGCAGCGGTTCCACCAACGCACTCAACAACTGTTCGCAGCGGGCGTTGTGTTGTTTGAGGGGCATCCGGGAGGAAAGCACACCATGCAGCCCCAGCGGATGGTGCAGGCTGCCGCGCATCTCGCCGCTGTATTCATCCAGAGGTCTGCCCGAAGCCTCCACCTCGGCCTCCACTCCCAGCATGTAGTCCAGAGGGGTGCCGAACCGCACCTGCCCGGTCCACCGACGGCGGATGTGGTCGATGATATCGGGCAGGTCCGGTCGAGGCTCCATGTGGTCGACGCCCACCGAAAAATACAGGTGCCGGCTGGCAGCGCGTTCGGATTGCGCGTCGGCCGCTTGTTCAAATGCCGCCGCGGTGCGATCCGGATCGGCGTATGCGCGGTGAATGTCCGTCCAGATGTCCGGATAGCTCAGAAAAAGGCCGTTGCCATAACCGTGTGATGCCGTAAGTGCGGTCGATCCGTCCGGACCTGTCCACCAGAACTCGTGCTGGGCACGGGGAAACCGTTCCCAGGGGCGGCCTCTCCCGAAGGTGATATGCCGGATGCCGGCGCCCGCCAGGATGGTGGGCAACGCGGAGCAACTGCCGAACGAGTCAGGCACGTATCCAAGCGCCAGCGGCCGGCCTCCCAGTTCGCGTATAACGCTGTCGCCCAGCAACAGATTTCGCACGGCGGATTCGCCGCTGGGGATCAGCTGATCCGCCAATACGTACCACGGTCCGGCAGTAAGTCGTCCGGAGCGCATATGGGTCTCCAGGCGTTGTCGCTCGTGTGGCGCCACAGCCAGAAAGTCCTCGAGCATGATAGCCTGACCGTCCGCATAGAACCGGTATTCCGGGCTGGTATCCAGAATGTCCAGCAGGTGGCGCATCAGGTCGGCAAGTCGCACCCGGAACTCTCCGAGTGTCATAACCCACTCCCTGTCCCAGTGTGTGGTCGGGCAAATCCAAGCGGTATACATTATCGGTCCTCCGAGAGGATGCCCCCGGCAGACACTCTGTATGCCGAGGGCTTAAGCGATTTATGACCGCAACGGCAACCTGCTCAACGCGGGGCGCTGGCGTTGTTCCGGTAGATGTTCGCGATGTGGTACGTCTCGTTGGGGTAGACGCGAAAGTCCATTTCAAACTTCAGCTTGTCATCCATGTAGATGCGCAGCAAACCTACGCGGGAGACGTTGGGGTTGAGATTGCGGAGGTACACGTAGAAAGGCCTCGAGGACGCCGTGCTGTTGGTTTTGAACCGATAGATGACCCGGGTGTTGGTGACCTGTCGTGTGCATCCAAATCCGGCGGAACCCTCACGGCAGGCTTGAGCGTCATCGAAAGGCCCCTCTGTGGGTGAGACGACCACGCGCATCTCGTCCATGTACTGCCCGCTAACGATCAGCTCCACATCGCTGTTTGTGCCGAAGCCTGCGCTGCCGGACCCGCAACCGGTCACCAGTCCGACTATGACCGATAGACAGGCCAAGCCGAGCAAGCGCGCCACACGCCACTGCATACCGGACTACCTCCGTAATAGATGATGGACATACATTGATTGGACGGCTGACGCGCAGAGGTCATTTCCGCAGCGTGCAGCCGTCCCGTGTCGCACGCGTTACGGCTTTTCCTGGTATGGGCCCGAGATGACGACGGTGAGACTGTCGGGCGCCAGGTATTTACGTGCGGCCTGCTGTATCTGCTGAGGCGTCAGCGCACGCAGGATCGAAGCATACCGCCGCGGGAAGTCCAGCCCCAGTTGGTACAGCTCGCAATCCAGCAATCCGTTCGCCACACCCTGGTTGGTTTCCTGCCGAAGCAGATACAACCCGATCATCTGTTCGACCGCCTGGCTCATCTCATCGCGGGTTGCACCGGAGGTTTGCATGCGCCGTACCAAGCTCTTCACGGATGCGAGCGCTTTGTCGACGTTGTCCGGGCCGGTACCCATGGAGGCCAGCCAGGGGCCGGCGCCCAGCCCGGCCTCGAATGTGGAGTAGATGTCGTAGACCAGTCCCTGCTTTTCACGGATCTCTTTGCCCAAGAGACTTCCCATGGCGCCCGCGCCGCCCAGAATGAAGTTCATGACAGATGCCGCATAATAGTCCGGGTCGGATCGCTTCAGCCCCGATGGGGCGGCGACTTTGACCGTGACCTCTTTGCGCTCCATGAGAGGGATTACCGCCCGTCCCCCCGGCCCTTGGGGGTTGATGGTGGGGATGACCGTCTTCGGAGCGGGCCCTTCGGCTTTCCAGTCGCCCAAGTGCCGCTCCACCAGAGCGCGCACGCGCGTCGGGTCGATGTCACCGACGATAACCAACGACATCAAATCGGGCCGCCAATAGGTGTTGTGGAAGGCAACCAGGTCCTCACGGGTGATGGCGGCCGTCTGGGCCATCTGATCTTCGAAACTCAGGCGGTGATACGGATGTCCTGCCGGGAAGATCATGTGGCGGATCGTACGATCGGCCTGTGCATCCGGGTCGCGCATCGCATATTGCAGTCCCGCCAGCGTCTGGTTGCGCACTTTGTCCAGCTCCTCAGCGGGGAACACCGGATTTCGAAGCTGATCTGCCAACAGTTCCATCCACGTTTCGATGTCCCGTGCCAGACATCGGCCGGTCAGTACCGTGCGTGCTTCGCCGGCATCAACGCTCAGCGATGCGCCCATCTGCTCTATCTGCAGGGCGAACTCGGCCGCAGACCGTGTGGTTGTGCCCCGACCGGAGAGCTCCGCCGTAAACTCTGCAACACCGTTCTTGCCTGCCGGGTCGAATGCGGAACCGGCATTGATCGCGCCGCGGATCGCCACTGTGGGATTCGCGCCGTTGCGCTGCATGATCAACACCAGCCCGTTCGGCAAGACATAACGCACCGGCTGGTTGCGGGCTGCGGTCGGTTTCATTGTTGACGCCGCTGCGCGTGTCGCGTACGGTTTCGTTGCAGGTCGCACCTCGGTGGTGCGACCTGACGTCTTGGCTTGGGTATACGCCATGGCCGTGTATTGACTGGACCCGCCCGATGGAAGCAGAGACTCCTGGCGCTGGGGGGCCGGCATCTCCAGAGCCGGAAGGAGGTGACCTGTGGTCCGTCGTTCAGGCGCCAGATAGGTTTTGGCGACCCGTTGCACGTCATCGGCGGTGACCTTGTTGATCGAAGGCAGGATATCGGCGACCTTTCGCCAGTCTCCGATGACGCTGTACTGTCCCAGAAGCTGTCCTTGACTGGTGATGGAGTCCCGGGCAAAGATCAGTTCCGCCTCCAGCTGACGCTTGGCGCGTGACAGCTCTTCCTCCGTGGGAGGGGCTTTTCGGATCTGTTCGATCTGTTCCGTGAGTTGCTCCTTCACCTTGTCCAGCGAAACCCCCGGTCGTGCGACGGCCATCAGCACATAGGGTGAGGGTTCCCGGGTGTCCGCTGAGATCGAGTTGACCTGCAGCGCCAACTGGGTGTCGACCAACGCCTTGTAGAGCCGGCTGCTCTTCCCTTCGGCCAGTATCTGATTCAGCACGGTCATGGCCGCCGCATCCGGATGGAGCATCGCCGGGGCCATCCAGGCCATCGTCGCGAACTCCAGGTTGGTCATGCGCTTGAGCGTGAACGTGCGCTCCCCGTTTTGACGCGGCTCCTGGTATGCGCGGCGAGGAGCCGGTTTGGACGCCGGCTGATTGAACACCCTGCGGATGATGGAAAGAGCCTGCGCGGTGTCGAAATCACCGATCAGGACCAGCGTGGCGTTTGCCGGGCTGTAATGAGCACGGTAATACTCCCGCACCGCATTGGGCGTCAGCTGTTGAACATCGTCAATCCAACCGCCGACCGGCCAGCGATACGGATGAACCTGCATCGCGGTGGTCATCGTTTGTTGGAACAGCTCGAATACAGGGTCACCATACCTGCCCCGCAGTTCAGACAGCACGACGCCTTTTTCGGTTTTCAGCTCGTCTTCCAGCAGCAGCGCGTTGCCCACACGTTCAGCCAGCGCTTTCAGGCTGAACTCCAGGTTTTCGGATGGCAGCAGCTGATAGTACATCGTGTAGTCATAGTACGTGGCCGCATTCTCCACGCCGCCCCGCAGTCTGACCAACCGCGAGATTTCGCCCTTCTTGAAATTCTTGCTGGTGTTGAACAGCATATGCTCCAGCAGATGCGACACACCGGTCTTGCCCTGCTGCTCATCCCGGGAACCGACGCGGAACCACACCTGGGCTGAGATGATCGGGGCGCTGCGCACCTCACGCGTCAGTACGGTCAGCCCGTTCGGCAGACGGGTCTCGCGGACATCGGTGAGGGTCTCGCTTCGGCTGGCTGCCGCCAAAAGGCACAAAAGTAGCCCGGCGGTCAACACGTTGTGTATGGCGCGCATAGATCGCTCCTGGTTGCATGGAATGTTGTGGATGGCACACCACGGCAATAGGGTATGTTGTCCCACGGTATGAGAGTACCCCCAAAAGCTGGCAGGCTGTCAGACGCCACGCTGATATCACGGATGGTCATCATGCGCACGGTGGGTGGCTGGTACAGCACCACCACTTTGCAAGAACTGGGCCGTGGTGACGGCCAGCCAGATCGGCATGTCCCTCAAGGGATGACCATCGGAAGCCACAACCCGGCTCGTGACTTCACAACGAACCCTTTGGCCGGATGGCATTGGCGGGGCCTCGGAACGGCAGTCTTTCTGGATCGTCTGATGTTACGAAAGCCTCCCCAAACATGGCCCGATGACAGGCACAGAATGGGCGCTTCGCAAGAGGAGTGCAATGAGACGATCCATTTCGATCATGGCTGTGCCGATCTTGCTGATGGGCTTGACCGGTATGGCGCAAAGTGAAGAGCGCATTGCCGATGATGTGTCTGCGCCGCTCGGGAAGGCGTTCTACAACGAACGGGTCGTGCTGAACGGACGCGTCTATTCGGACTTCATCCGCACAGGGCTTTACGCGGTGCTACGGGTGAATGGATGGGACCGTCTGCGAACCGTTGTCGGGCTGTCCTCCGGTGATTCACGGACCACCGCCGATGTATCCGTTACAACGCGCGACCGGACGCTGTGGCAGGGCACGGTGCGCGCCGGAACGTCACGATCCATCGATCTGGATCTGCGCGGTGCGGACCAGGTGATCCTGCGTTCAAGCGATCGTGATGTCGTGTTCGCTCAGCCTCGGCTCTATCGATCGGGTGGGGCCGGTGCGCGCATCATGACGGTGGCGGATGAGTCACGCGACCGTCGACCTCCCGCAGAGAGGGACCGTGACGAGCGAACTTCGGATGAACGCGACCGCGATCGTGACAGGGACCGTCAACCCCGGGCGGACCGGGATCGCGAGCGCCAACCTTCGGATGAGCGCAACCGCGATCGGGACAGAGACCGCCAGCCTGCTGCAGACCGTGAGCGCGACCGAGACCGGGATCGCCAGCCCGGTTGGGACAGAGACCGCGACAGAGATCGGGAACCTCTCGACCGTCGGGATCGTGACCGGGATGTGGATTGGCGTGATCGGAATCGGGACAAGGAGCCGGGCCCCTACTGGTGGTGGGATCAGCCGCGCCCCAGAAACCGATGGGGTTATAACCGGTGGCAGGACAGCCGTTCATGGGAACGGGACGCCTCCTGGATGATCGAGCGGATGTTCCTGCAGCTCCGCGACCGTGCGGGCCGATCGATCCCCCGCGCCGCGACAATCGCTATATTGCCGGCTCAGGAGCAGGGTGTCCGGACACCGTGGACGCAAGACCAGGTGCGCTCTCTCATGGAAGATGGCGCCTGGGCGATTGGCTGGCTTCCGGCTTCGCGTCCGGTGGTCGATCGCGCGTTACGGGGATCGCGGATATTCGACTTCGCACTGAGCGGGGACGAAGTGCGTCGCATATCCCGCGAGACCGATGCCGATCTGGTGCTGGTGAGCTACTATAACCGCAGCTCCCGTGATTTGACCATCCGGAGCGTGCTTTACCGCAACGGAGAGCGGAACGCGGTGGCCGTCAGCGAAGTGACCATCCCCTGGAACCGATAGTCGCATCGAGCCTGTACCTTCCGGGCATGCATCGGCATGCCCGGAAAATCAGTGGCCTATTGCCAGAACTGATAGGTTGGTACGCCGGCCCAGATGCCGATGAGGTTCAACAGACTGCCCAGCACGAATTGTCCCACGATCAATCCGTAGAAGAACGGTAATGAGCGCCGAAACACACCCAGTCCGCCCCATTTCAGGATGTTCGCCTTGATCAACCAGGCCATGAACAGGGGAAACCATACGAGGTGGATCTCCCAGCTGGCGGTGATGGCGAATCCCAGCGGGTGAAACGGCCACCAGGGGAAGCGGACCCGCATGATTTGCAGGCCGGTGGCGATGAGCATACCCACTATGGTGGCGATGCCGGCATTCACATTGGGACGTGACGGCGTCGAGATCCAGGCTTCCAGCCGGGCGAACGGTTCCACGCCAAATCCCCAGTTGATCATGGTGGACGCGCCATACGAATAGCACAACTGCAGCATCGCTGCGAAGGCCGCCAGACAGGCCAGGAGGCTGGCAAACAGCATCGCCCAGAACCAGCGCCGTTGTGTGTCTCCGGTCTGTTCCGCCAGCTTCATGGCCTCCAACTGGTGAGGCATGGGATGGGACCGGTAAGCCCGGTTGAAACCGTACAACAGCGTCAACCCCATCAGGTCGGATCGGGAGTAACTGGAGTGCCCGAACAGATTGGGCCAGATCTGGTCAGCACCGATGTAATGCAGGTCATGTATCGGCGAACCCATTTCGGCGCGCATACGTGTGATGGCGATGGCAAGTACCAGATAGGTGCCCACGAATGCCAGCGCCGTCCACCAACCCAAGCCGATGCGTCCCAGCACCCATGCCAACAGCGTGCTGCCGATCAATACGCCGGCGGCAGCCCAACGGTATGGGATGGGTTCGCGCCTGTCATCCAGCCCCCCGGGAAGGCCGAAAATCGCTTTGCCGACACGCGCCAGATATCCCCGGCTGAGCCAGATGCTGAACAGAAAAAATGCCGCATAGGCGCCAAATGATTGGTAGACCGCATAAGGAAACTGCGGATCGCGATCCCATGCCATGGCGTTGACCAGTACCGCCCAGCCTTTCCAATACAGGAAAAAGAACCAGCATGAGAACAAGAAGTCCAGGGGAAGCAGCATGCCCAATCCCACCAGAAACGGATACCAGCTGATGGGCAGCCATCCGACGGCGTTCCAGGGCTTTTGGGTGATCAGCGGTCCCAACTCCCAGAACGCGCGTCCAAAGCCGGGATTCAGAATGCCGGGAATACTGGGATAGTACAGGTTCAGGCTGTTGATCAAATCCACACCGGCTGCCAGACCAAACCCGATCCAGAATACCGGGCGGGTAAACAGCGATGGCAGTCTGCCGGTTCCGGCGTTTTCGGTCAGCGCCAGAGGCAGTTGAATAATCGGAAATGCCAGCTTCTCGTTCTCCATCCATTGCCGCCGGATGATCACATTCAGACACTGCATCACGAACAGCAGCAGGAACAGCACCACGGTCCAGAACACGATCACGACGGCCCAGGCTGACAGTATGCGCGGATGCAGAAACGAATGCTGTCCCCGGTAGAACAGATCGGCTGCATACGTATCCATGACCATCCCGTCGGGCGGTAACAGGTCCATGAACCGCTGCCACCCCGGGTACGAGCTGATGAAATGCATGGGCGCCGTATAGATCATTGCCATGACTTGGATCATGTCATGGCTGGCGATGCAAGACCCCAAGGCACACATCATGTAAACCACCAGGATCTCGCCCTGTGAAAGCGCCCAGTTCGGTCGTACACGAGCGGTCAGCAGGTTGGCAGTGCTGATGACAATGACGATAAAGATAAGGTTGAAAAACAGCGATACCGTGGTGGGATGCGCGGAATACCGCACCAGCTCCATCTGTATTACCCACCAGGAGTTCAGGGGCACCAGCAGCGTGCCCAGTAACAGGGAACGCCAGGTAACTGCGCGTCTCAGACGCTGAGGCGTCTCGGGCGTCTCTCTCATGGATCATATCCTTGGGCGTTATATACAGGTACATCCTATCTCAAATCGGTGCATCGGTTTGTTACCATGAACGGTGGCGGTTCTTACCCCGCTTTAGACGGAGTGACTCTTGACCGATCCGCAGTATCTTCATGACAACCTGAATGCAGCGTATGCGCCTATCCCCTCCTGGAGATGGGACGCGATGCCTCAGCTGGATTCGCTGATCGAGCAAGCGGACAGGTTTATCGACGCGGGCGTACGGCGACTGGCCATCCAGCCGTTGGCCGGCGATACACCCGCGCTGCCCGACAGCTGGTACGACATCGCCAATCAAGTGTTGGAACACCTCGCGCGTCGTGGTTGCGTCGCGTGGCTTCATACCGGTGCGGCAGCTCCCGGATGTCTAGGACCCGTGTTTCGAACCGACGGATTGCCGGTCGCACGCGTTCTGCATGGTAAAGTGGCCGAGTGCGGTGAAGGGGAACGTCTGTTTCTACCCATGCCGGCGGGAGAGCCCGTATCCATGACCGCGTTTCACATGGATGGGGGCATACCCGATGCGTCCGCGGCTGTGGATATATCGGATGCGGTGAATGACCGGATACTGGAGTGGGGCAGTCCCGGGGGCCGATGGCTGGTAGCGCTGTTTGCCGCCCAACCAGTGGCGACGACGCAGAGCGTGGATTTGCTGGATCCCGACAGCGGGCGGATCGTCGTGCGCCAAACGCTGGAGTATCTGACACAGAAGCTGGGCAACTGGTTTGGGCACACACTGGAAGGGATCATTATTCGCGGTCCGGGCATGCCCCACCTGTTACCTTGGAGCACCCGGTTTGCGGAACAGTTCGAGATACGCAGGCGATACGACATCAAACCACGGCTGATGATGTTGGTGCGCGATGGCGTCGGTGCGGAATCTGTTCGGATCGACTATCGTACGGTCAGCACGGATCTGTACATCGAGTCGTTTCTGCACCCTCTACATAACGGATTGAACCGAGCTGGGCTCAAACTGGCCGGTCAGCCGGCGCAAGGAGGCGTTACCAGCGGCGACGCGCTGCTGGCTACCGGTCCTGGTTACGGCGCCTATCATTTCGACTGGCAGTCGTGTCTTGCTCCCGATGGCATCTGTTTGCATCTGGCAAATGGCGTGGTCAATGCGTCGCGCTCCGAGGCGACTTTGTGCCGGCTGCCCGTCGACCCCGAGCGCAGCGATGCCCAAGAGATGCAATATCAGGGATTGCGGGCGGTGACACGCGGGGCGACGCGCGTATTGGTTGGGATCGATGATGCCCCGCCCGAGTCGATCGCCGAATGGTGCCGGTCATCCGAGTGGAGCGTGTTGCACCGTGTGCTGCAGCTGGCCAATCATCGACGTCTGGCTTCGATTCTTGTGTATTATCCATCCACTACCATGACCGCCCATAGCCGTGTATCTGACTCCTCGCACGGCCGAATGGCTTCCGGACCGTTGGTGGACGCTCCCCTGGAGTTGGTGTGTAACGCCTTGGAAGAACACCAGCGGCCTTTTGTAGTGCATGATGCACGCGCGTTGTGCGGTATGAGTGTCAGGGGCCGTTCGCTGACATATGCAGGAGATCCGGACGCACCGGGCTTTGACGTGGTGTTGTTGCCTTCAGTCAGCCACATATCGGCATTCGAACTTCAGCTTCTGACGGCTTTCGTGAATGCTGGAGGGACGGTATATGCGTTGGGGGCGTTGCCCGAGCATGGAGAGCATCCCGATGACGATGCAGCGGTGCTCGAGGTCAGGGCGTCACTGTTTGGCGGAGAGCAGCGTCTCGATGCCGAATGGACGCATCACAACGCACAAGGTGGACGCGTCTGCTATCTGCCGCTCGATACCGATCGCCTGATCTCCCTGATCGACTATCTGTCGCCTCCGATGGTCAGTTTGACAGCGTCAACTGCGGAGCACATTTCGTCTTTACGGCGCGTGCGGTTGAACCTGTTTGATACGCCTGCCGGCCGGGCTGTACTGTGTCTCAACACGGGAACCCGTGAGTGTGATACACAACTGATGGTGCGCGGGGATGTCGAACCTCGTGTATGGAATCCGACGAATGGCAGACTGTCCGATTGTGAGTGGACGCGGACATCGGGTTGCACTCAGGTCCCGTTGCGGCTTGGTTCCCGGGAGATGGCAGTGGTGGTATACACGTTCGACGGAATGGCCGCAGCAGACAGATTCGAGGGCTGATCCTTTGGCAGTGCTGACCATCCGCGGACTGCAGAAGTCTTTTGGCGGACAGGACGTGTTCCATGATGTGAGCCTGCTGCTGAACGGGCGGGAAAAGGTGGCGCTGGTCGGCCCCAACGGATGTGGCAAGACGACCTTGATGCGGATACTCGCCGGACTGGAAACTCCGGACGCCGGGACGGTCTATACTCAGCCCGGGGCGACCGTGGGATACCTCGAACAGCAGCCGGAACTCTCGCCCGATGCGTGCGCCTGGGAAGCTGCGGCCGGTATACATCCCGAGTTGTTGCGGCTGTTTATCGATGTCGACCGTTTGGGGCGCGCGCTGGAACGGGGAGACGCGCCTGCGGACACCGCGCACCGATATGCTGAGGAGGCTGCGCATCTACACGCGCTGGGTGGCGACGACCTGCGCGCGCGTGCTGAAGCATATTTAGGGGCGCTGGGTTTCGATCGGCGCGATCTGGATACGCCGTGTCCGGCGTTGAGCGGCGGCCAACGCACGCGCGTGGCTCTGGTCCGATTGTTGCTGCAGTCTCCCGACATTTTGCTGCTGGATGAGCCGACCAACCATGTGGACATCCAAGGCTGTGAATGGCTGCAGGACTATCTTTGCGAGCGTTTTACGGGGGCGGCGATCATCGTCAGCCATGACCGCTACTTCCTGGACGCCGTGGTGTCACGCGTACTGGAAATGTCGCCGCATGGAGTGGACAGCTTTAACGGAAACTACAGCGTGTATGCGGCGGGCCGTGCAGAACGCGAAGCCCAACGCCGTAAACAGCACGAATTGCAACAGCGCGAGATCGCGCGGATCGAACAGGCCATTCAGCAGCTGTTCAGCCAGAGGAAATTCAGCTTGCGTGACAGCAAAATCAAACAGCTGGAGCGTATTCAGCGGACTCCACGTGTGGTGCGTCAACGCAAGATGGCGCCCCATCTGGAGACCGTCCAGCGTTCCGGGCGCGAAGTGCTGGTGTTGGACTCCGTGGGCCATGCGTTCGGATCGCTGAAATTGTTCTCGGATGTGAACTATGTATTGGAGCGGGGCCGGAAAATCGGGATCGTCGGGCCTAACGGCAGTGGCAAAAGCACGTTTTTACGCATCTGTGCAGGCCTGATTAACCCGGACAAAGGCGCCGTGATCCCAGGCGTCAAGGTGCAGCCGGTTTACTTTGCTCAGCAGTTCGAACACTTGGACCCTCAACTGACAGTGTTGGAGGAGTTGCTTAAAGACGCCGACTTGGACGCCCCGCAGGCGCGGGATCTGCTGGGGCGCATGCTGTTCAGCGGCGATGACGTGTTCAAGCGCGTTGAGGTGCTGTCGGGCGGCGAGCAATGCCGTCTGGCTTTGGCCAAGGTACTTGCGGCGCGCCCCAATCTGCTGCTGTTGGACGAACCGACCAATCACTTGGACATTGTGAGTCGGGAAGCGTTGGAAGAGGCGTTGAAGCGTTCGGATGCAACCATGCTTATCGCCTCACACGACCGGTACCTGCTGGATGCCGTGGCCGATGGGATTATCGAGATCTCCGACGGCCTGTGGAGCGTTACCGATGGCAATTACAGCGACTACCGGCGCATGCGTCGCTCCTCGAGCCAGCCGGTCGTCACGACGTCGAGATCGACCGGCCAAGCCCATCGGCAGGATGCGCGTGCGGCCAGACAGCAAACCCGGCAGTTGAAACAAAAGCAACGCGAGCTGGAAGACCGCATTGCGGAGTTGGAAGACCAGCGTGACGAACTCACCGCTCGGCTGCAGGATGAACAGACTTACCGTAACGGTGAAGGGGCACAAACTGCCCGTGCATTCGAAGCCGTAGAGCAAGAGTTGTCCGCGCTTCTGCAGGAGTGGGAACAGGTCACCGAGCGGCTGCTTGGTGAAACATCTTCCGCAGGTTGACCGAGGTTTAAGCGCCTGAACGCATCCCATCAACGCGTTGACGGGATGCGTTCATTGGGAACGTTGTGTCAGTCGCCGGGGGTGTTGACGCGTTCGATCAGCGCGTCGCGATCGGTGATAACCAGTCGCCGGCCGGAAAAGTCGATCAGGCCCTGCTTGCGGAAGCGGTTCAGGATCAACGTGGCTGTTTCCCGAGTGGTGCCGGCGAGACTGGCTAACTCGTGATGGGTCAGACGGGCGTTGATGGGATGGTTTACCTGGTTGTTGGGGTTATACCGATCAAATAACCACAGAATGGTTTGAGCGACTCGCTGAGGAACTTCCAGTGACACCAGATCGGCGACCTTCTGTTCCATTGCCCGGCGGCGGTCAGCCAGCAGGAACAGCACCATCTCTTTGATCCGCGGATGCTCGTCCATCCACTGTTTAAACGTGTCCGTTGGAACCATGATCAGCTCGGTGTCTTCCATGGTGGCCGCTATATTAATGCGACGCGATGGATAGAACACCGCCATCTCACCGAACATCTCCCCGATGTCATAGAGTGCGACGGTAATCTCTTTACCTGACGGGGCATGACGGTACAGACGGACACGCCCGAAGCGGATCAGGTAGATGCACGTTTCCGGATCACCCGGTTCGAACACGACCCCTCGCCGGTTGACGTGTTGAACGGAAACACCTGGCATATCGTTGAGCTGTGTGCTGAATAACGTCTCGATTTCCGCAAGCGAATTGATGCGGCGACCTCCGCCGCTGGAGATGAATTTGCTCATTTCGGTGAAGTACTCCTGTCATCGTGAACGAAACGCGAGCCGGCCTGATAGCCAGGCCGGGCCCGAAATCGGTGGCACAGGGGATAGCTGAGGCGGCTCAGAGCCGGAGTGTCATCGATGCGCCATAGTGCAGGCGGTCGCCAATTACGCCAACACCCAGATACAGGCCTTTCAACGGAGAGGCCTGTATCATCGCGTTGAAGTCGCGTGAGTCATACTCCACACGCGCTCGGAGACCGCGAATCAGGTTCATTTCCAGACCGCCAAACAGGCCATCGATCCCATCGAACCCGACGCCGCCAAATACCGTGATATCGTGAATAAACGGATTGTCCGGCAACATGGGCAGTTGATAGGACGATGCTGCATAAAGCGCGCGTCCCCGTTTGGTTTCGTTGGTGACATCTCTCAAGCCCACCACCGCGGATGGGGTAAAGCCCGTGTCTGGCAGAATGGTGAATTGTGCGCTCAGGGCGTTTTTCCGGTTGTTGGGCCGGTCATCACGCATGGCTTCCAGTTCCAGTCCATTGGGCAAGCCAACGTGGATGAAGGTCATCGTGGCGCCGCCATACGTATCGGTGCGCAGGATCTCCGCCTTGGCGCCGGTGCCGATGCTGCGGCCGGATGGCGCCAAAATGCTGCGGTCGGCCTGCGCCAGGCAGCTGATGCCGACCAGTAAACCCAGAAATGCGCTCAGCCGTTTCACTGATGCAACCTCCCTGTTACACAGCAGTAGCTGCTACCCTGTCAGGGCGAACCTCGGCCAGAAATGCCCCGATTCGCCGCATCGCCTCCTCGATCTTCGCCGTGGATGTCGCATAGGACATGCGGACGTGCCCTTCCCCCGATTCACCGAAGACATTGCCGGGCACCACCGCGACGCGGTGTTCACGCAGCAAGCGTTCCACGAACTGCTCGGAAGTGAGTCCGGTACTCCGAATGGACGGAAACACATAGAACGCGCCTTCGGGTTCGACGCAGGTCAGTCCCATGTCGTTCAATCGTTTGACGATCAACCGTCGGCGCCGATCGTACTCGGCGACCATGCGCTGCACCTCGGGTTCACCGCGGAACAACGCCTCTTCAGCGGCCATCTGGGCCGCTATCGGAGCACACAGCATGGTGTACTGATGGATTTTCAACATCAATTCGATAATGTGGGGGGGCGCACAAGCCCATCCCAGGCGCCAGCCCGTCATGGCGTAAGCCTTGCTGAAACCACCCAGCAATACCGTCCGGTCTCGAGCGCCCGCCAACGACGGTACACAGGTGTGCTGAGCTTTTCCATAGATGAGCCGGTCATATATTTCATCACTGATGATATACAGATCGTGAGCCTCTGCCAAGTCGACAAGCGCCTGCATGACGTCGCGGGGAGGCACCACACCGGTGGGATTGCTTGGGAATCCCAGAAGGATGCACTTGGTGCGCGGCGAAATCAGACGGGCGGCGTTCTCCACCGAAGGCTGGAAGCCATTCTGTACATCACATGGCACCGGCACGGCGATGCCTCCGGCCAGAGAGATCCCCGGTTGATAGGAGACATAGCCGGGATCGAAAACCAGCACTTCATCGCCCGGATTCAGAATGCAACGCAGCGCCAGGTCCAGTCCTTCACTGACACCCACGGTGACCAGCACTTCGCTGGCAGGGTTGTAATCCACGCGATACATGCGAGAGAGATGTTCTGCGATCTTTTCGCGCAGCGTCAGCCGACCATAGTTGGATGTATAAGAGGTGTATCCTTTTTCGATACACCAGATGGCCGCTTCTCGGATGTGCCAGGGGGTTACGAAATCCGGCTCACCTACACCCAGCGAGATGCAGTCCTCGATCTGAGCGGCGACGTCGAAATATTTACGGATCCCGGAAGGCGGGATCGCTTCTACGGTTTGAGAGAGCGGTTTCATGGCGCCACCACAAGACGGTTGTCGGTCTCGTCGTCCAGATAGACCTCTCCGTCTTCCTTGAAGCGGCGGAGTACAAACTGAGTATAAGTGGCGTTCACGCGTTCTATGGATGCCAGCCTTTCAGATACAAAGGAGGCGACATCGCGCATACTGCGTCCACAGACGATGACGCGCAGATCATGATCTCCCGACACCAGGTAGACCGCATGCACTTGTGGAAACCGGTAAATCCGTTCCGCCACATCATCGAAACCAACGCCGCGTGCGGGGGCGACCTTCACATCGATGAACGCGAATACACGCTCTTCACCGAACCGCTCCCAATCCACCACTGTGCGATACCGTCGGATCACACCGGCCTCTTCCATCTCACGTACAGCGGCGGTGACGGCCTCGGTGGTGCTGCCCACCATGATGGCGATCTGGTCTGCCGTGGTGCGGGAGTCCTTTTCCAGGACTTCCAAGATGGCTTTTTTCATTGTGTGATCCATATGTGTGTTCCTGCCATAGTTTTCGGCGATCGATGTGCCCAGCATACCATACGTAATTTGAATGGCTGCAGGCACAATGGTCCACCGTACAATCTATAGTGTATCATCCCTGAGCATGGCATCCCGAGACACATGAACGACTGAAAGACAAAGCCATGCAACAGTCAATGGGAGGCGCTGATGGATATCAGGCAGAAGGCTTTGATCGCGTTGGCAGCGGTTCTGGTGACCGCGGGTGTTTTGACTGCCGGCGTGCAGGTAGGGCGTCGGTACCATGCCCCAACCAGTGCGCCTGCGGTGACGACGGGGCAGATCGCTGTACACGTGACGGGAGCGGTAAACAAACCCGGCCTGGTGACTGTGCCGGATGGATCGCGCGTGTCGGATGCGGTGAAGGCGGCAGGTGGATTGACCCGGCAGGCGGCTCCGGACGGTGTGAATCTCGCCGCCCCGTTGCAGGATGGTGACCAGGTGTATGTGCCGGATCGGGACCATTATCAACCTGCTGTTGTCAGCGAACCGTCCGCTCCGGTGCCTGGTGCTTCATCATCTGTCTCTCAATCGCCGCGCTCGTTTTCGCAACCTGCCAGTTCTGCAGTCACATCGGGAGGGCTGGTGGATGTGAATACCGCTTCAGTGGCGGAACTGGATACCCTGCCCGGCATTGGACCGGTTACGGCGCAGCGGATCATCGAGTACCGCATGGCGAACGGGCCGTTCCGATCCCCTGAGGACCTGATGAACGTGAAAGGGATCGGTCCCAAGAAGCTGCAAAAGATGCGTGACCGGATTCGCGTGGGTAGTCGGTAAGTGCGCCCCGTTCCTGAAAACCCCCAGAGTCAATCGTGGGTGGCGGATGTGATCATCGATGCGCCAGGCGCCGGGCGCGAGTGCTTCACCTATCAGGTGCCCCAACCGCTAAGACCTGAGGTCCATTGTGGCGTCGCGGTGGTCGTGCCGTTCGGCTCGCAAGAGACGCTGGGGTTCGTCGCCGATGTGCGTCCGCGTTCTGAGAGCGAACCGCCAGAGCTGAAGCCGCTGATAGCCGTCTTGGGGGGTGAGAGGCTGGAGCCGAGCTGGATCGAAATCGCCCGCTGGATGGCCCATGAATACCGGTGCCCCCTGAGCGATGCTGTGCGATGCTTCGCCCCATCGGGATTGCTGGCAAGGCTGGTGCGCGAGGTGAGGCTTACCGAGGCGGCGTGTCAGTGCGTACTGCTAGACGCGCCGCGTCAGGACACCGGCGACCGGCTGGAAGCGTTGTTGCGTGCGCATGGCGGCGCCTGTGCTGTTACTGTGGCCAAACAGGCGTTGGGGCCGGCTGTGTATCAACGGGGACTGGCCAGACTGCGGGCGCGTGGCCGCGCATCGGAGGTGGCCGTGCTTTTGCCTCCCCGATGGTCGCCCAGAAAGCAACTCTACGCCCGACTGACATCAAATCCGGTTGATGTGCTGATGATGGAGTCGTTGCGTCGCCGTGCGCCGAAACAGGCGCAATGTGTGGAAGCACTCATCGCCGGGCCATGCCTGGTATCGGAACTGGAGCGCCAGATCCCATCCGCTCGCGAAGCATTGCGTGGACTTGCCGGACGCGGACTGGTGACATTGGAATATCAGGAGCGGGATCGCACGACCGCCAGTACCGTAGAACGAACATGTGCGCCGGAGCACACCCAAGCCCAGCGTCAAGCCATCGATCAGGTCTACCGTACGCTCGATCGCTGCTGGAACGGCGAGCCCATGCAGGTTCTGTTGCATGGCGTCACCGGCAGCGGCAAGACAGAGGTCTATCTGGCGGCTGTCGCTCGGACTCTTCAGTCGGGCCGGTCGGCTGTGTTGATGGTCCCGGAGATCGCTTTGGCCGCGCAGCTGGTGCGTTCTGTCTCCAGCCGTTTTGGGGCGCAGGTGGCCGTGCTTCACAGCGCGCTGGGCACCGGTGAGCGGGGTGACTCCTGGCGTCGGATCCGTCGAGGAGAGGCGCGGGTTGTCGTAGGAGCTCGATCCGCGGTGTTTGCGCCGGTTACCGATGCGGGATTGTACATCATCGATGAGGAGCATGAAGCTGCTTACAAGAGCCATGACCATGCGCCCAGGTACGATGCACGCACGGTGGCCTGGCGACGTGCGCAGAACCCGCCGGCGCTTGTGCTGCGGGGCAGCGCCACGCCGTCGCTCGAAAGCTACACAGCGGCGCGTACACACTCCAACGCGCTGATCACACTGGATGAGCGCATCGCAGGAAGGCCCATGCCGGAAGTTCAGGTGGTGGATATGCGAAGTGCGCCGCGTGTGACCGAGTCGGTGTTCAGCTTGCCGCTGGCCGAGGCGATCGCAGACAGACTGCTCTGGGGTGAGCAAGCCATTCTGCTGGTCAACCGTCGCGCCTGGGCGATGTTTTTGATGTGTCGATCGTGCGGACATGTGGAAAAATGCCCCAATTGTGCGGTTTCGCTGGCATATCATCGCGCTGCGGGGCGCTTGAGGTGCCATCATTGTGAGCATGAGCAACCTGTTGTGGAAAAATGCCCCACCTGTCCCGGGCAACTGAAGCCATTTGGCATGGGAACGGAACGGGTTCAGGACGATTTGATGCGCATGTTTCCCCAAGCTCGTGTGTTGCGCATGGATCGCGACACCACCACCCATAAGGGGGCGCATCAAGAGATGCTGAGTGCTTTTCGCATGCGTGAAGCGGATATCTTGGTGGGAACGCAAATGGTTGCCAAAGGGCTTGACTTTCCCGAGGTGACACTGGTGGGCGTGGTGATGGCCGATACGGGCTTGAATTTGCCTGACTTTCGGGCGGCTGAACGTACCTTCCAGCTGTTAACGCAAGTGGCGGGACGCGCCGGCCGGGCAGACAAACCCGGGGCGGTGTACATTCAAACTTTCAATCCCGATCATGAAGTGCTGATCCGTGCGCTGCAACACGACTACACCGGTTTCTATTACCATGAAGTCCGGCAACGGCAGGCGCTATGGTACCCGCCGTTCAGCCGATTGGCCAATCTGGTATGCCATTCCGCTGAGGAGGCGGATGCGCAATCAGGGGCGACAGCCGTGGCGACCAGCCTGCGCCAGGTGGTGTCCGTTTCATCGGTTACGGCACAAGTGTTGGGGCCGGCGCCGGCTCCATTGGCGCGCATTCGGGGGTTTTGGCGATGGCATGTTTTGCTGAAGGCCGCCATAGATGCAGACATTCCCGGTCTGGTGGACGAGGCGCTGGCTCGTGTGAGGCTTCCATCCGGCGCCTGGGTTCAATGTGACATTGATCCGGTGTCGTTGATGTAAGCTGCTTCCGTTGCTGGAGTGGTGAAGGGCTGTGATTGTGGCGCTGCCTCGTGACCTGATGTCGACAACGTCCATACCTCAGGTTGGACAAGGGTGTTGGTATGAGATTTCATGGTAGTTTGCAACACACCCCCACAGGGTAGGCCATCAGATGCTGATCTGGTGATCCATGCCCTTAAGCCCGGTGCGAATACGTAGCCGGGACGCATGTGTTCGATAACCGCAGACCCGCACATATAAATCGAACTAATGCCACACTGCATCGGGATAGCAGGCAAAGAGCACGCGCACAGGTATCATGCCACCAGATGCAAAACAGTTGCAGCATTCAATTGCCGGAGGCCGCCGTATGGACGGATCGCAACCGAGCGACATTGAAAAACGGCTCTCACAGCTCGAACATCGCGTGAATGTGCTCGAGAGCCTCATCCAGGAAGTACGGTCAAGCGCCAAAATAGAAGGCCCCAATGTTGAGAAACCACCCGTGTTGATCGTCAGTCAGCCATCTCCTGCGAAGCGCGAGCGCTTGTGGGAGCGGATCGACTGGGAGCAATTTGTTGGCGTGCGAGGGGCGTTATGGCTGGGAGCGGCGACGTTGTTGATTGCCGTTGCGTCGGTGCTGTTGATCAGGTGGCAGGAATTGAGTGCGGTCATGCAGTTTCTGGTGGCTGCCGCGCTGGGTATTGGGCTGGTGGCGTGGGGTGACCGCGCGTTGCAACGAAAGGGACGATCTCCGTTTGGGGAGGCGGCCGGCGCGCTGGGCTTAGGCGTGCTGTACGCAGATGTGCTGGCGGCCGTAAGGCTCGGGCCTGTCACGGTGGAACTGGCGCTGGTTCTGTTGGCCGCCTGTGTGGCCCTGGGAGCGTCCATGTCTGCGCGTCAACGCAGTCAGACGTTAGCCGTCGCATCTGCCGCCGGCGGGTATCTGGCTCCTTGGGCGTTGGGCGCCGTCGCCTCAACCTATGGTCCCGTGCTGGTGCCCGCGTACCTGTCCGCACTGGCGATCGCGTTTGGTTGGATGGCGGCCCGACGCAACTGGACGCTGGTCTGGTGGTCAGTTCTATTCGGCGCTTGGATCGCCTACGCCGGATGCTGGTCGGATGCCAGCCGATACGACTGGGGAGGAGGGCGGCTGGCGGCATTGGCGCTGCCAAGCTGGACCGTACTCCTAGGTCTGTTGGCAACGGCACGCGAACAGCGCCGAACGTTGAGTGGAGCTGAGGCCTGGTTGTTGGCGATTACCGGCGCCGGATTCATGTTGGAGAGCTATCTGTTGTTGGTGTTTGCGCGGTGGAGCTTCTGGTGGCTTCTCGCCAGCGGCGCGATACTACTCATCGCGGAACGTTGGTGTCGTGATGTCAGCGACGATGTGCGCACCAGCATTTTGGCCGCTCTTGCCTTGATTGCGGCCGCGCTCGCATTTGCCGCCGGGGGCGTTCAGGGATTGATGGTGATCGGCTGGGCGGCGCTCGGGTACCTGTCTGTGTGGATAGGATATCGTCGTTCGATACGTCTTTTGAGCATCGGCGGCCAGGTATTGTGGTTCTGGGCGGTACTGTACCTGCTGTTTGTCAACATCACGCAAGGCGATGTGATGTGGCTGATCGATGTAAACGGCCTGGCTATTCTAAGCACGGCCGTGGCTGGGGCGTACCTTGCGCGTCGCCGGTTACGGTCGGTTACGGGAACGGTTGCGTCGGTTTATGGCGCGTATGCGGTCTGGGGCGCGGTTTGGTGGTGGAGTCATATCATGAACCTGCTGGCTCAGCGGCAGAGGCCTGTGGCAACCGAGGCCAGCCTGGCGGTGTCTGGCTGGGTTGTCTATGGCGATTGGATGACCACAGCGGGAGCGGCCCTGATCGGATGTATGGCGATACTAGTCGGGTTACGGAATACAAATGCGGGAGCGCGCTTCGGCGGTGGATCGGTCTTGATTATCGCTCTGTTCCAACTCCTGAACAGCAGCCAACCGTTCGACAATTTATGGCCCTTTCTTAGCGCCCGTGGCGTCATGCATCTGTGTGTGATCGCGGCATTCACGTTTCTTTTCATGGTGTTTCGGGAACGGGGCGAAGGCAAAGATGCCGGATGGTCCATCACAACGGCGCTGACAGCCTGGCTGGCTGCAGCCTTTGCCATATCGATCGAGATCCGTCAGGCTGTGCACCTCGCAGTGCGCGATGGGGCGAAGAGCGATCATCTGGCGTCGTTGATCACCTCGCTTGTTTGGTGCCTTTTAGCGGCGGTGATGTTGGTCAAAGGGATCCGCAGCCACTACCGGTGGTTGCGAATCGGCGCATTGGGCTGGATCTGTGTGACCGTACTGAAGGTATTCGGTTGGGATCTGGCCTATCTCCCCGACACCATGCGGCTGATGTCACTGTTCGGGCTCGGACTGTCGCTGGTGGGAATCAGCTGGCTGTATACCCGTTATGTAAGCGGATCCCGTTGAAACTTCGGTACCTAACGAATGACACCGCATCGAGTGGACTCCAGGCGGTACCATTACAGTGGCTTTCGAGCCCGGAGGTGGCATATTGCAGGGATGGATCCATCGGCTGGTTCTCGCCGGACTGGCTGTTGCGTGCGGAGCATGGCCCGCTGAGGCAGCGGCGAAGACTCCCGTTACGGCAACACTCGAGAACGGACTACGGGTGATTGTTCAAGAAGCGCCTGAATCCCCGCTGGTGACCGTAGGGGTCTGGGTGCGCGCAGGGTCATCGCGTGAAACCGCCGAGACCAACGGAAGCGCCCACATGTTGGAGCACTTGCTGTTCAAAGGGACCAGCCGCCGCGCTGCGGGTGAGCTGGACGAAGCGATCGAGTCATTGGGCAGCCAGTTGAAGGCCAACACCAGTCGGGATTGGATGCAGATCCGCGCGACAGTGCCGACGGCCTGGTGGAAAGAGGCCCTGGACGTGGTAGCCGATGCCGTGCAGAATGCCGTGCTGCGCGATGCGGATTTCGAACGCGAGCAGATGGTGGTGCTGGATGAGCTGGCGCGCGAACAGAACGATCCGGTGCGCGTGGCCACCCGCGCCGCCTGGGAGGCGATGTACGCAACGCATCCGTACCGCCTGCCGGAAGGCGGTTCGCGCACATCGGTTTTGGGGCTGACAGCCGAAAGCGTACGTGCGTTTTATAAGAAATGGTATGTGCCCGACAACGCTGCGGTCGTTGTGGTGGGCAATGTCTCCGCCGCCGATGCGATCGCCGCAGTTACCGCCCAGTTCAAAGGATGGAAGTCGGCTGGGGCCGTACCCCCGTTTCCTCCCATGGATGCACCGCCGGATGCCCCGGTGCGTGTGGAACTCACCGGCAGACTGCCGGTAACCGTTCTGGTGATCGGCGTGATGGGGCCGGCCATGAGCGAACCGAAAGAAGTGCTCGCCATGGACTCGCTGTTGTTTCTGTTGACTGGTAAGGGAGGCGTGCTGAACGAACGACTGGTCAATGAGCGACGCCTGGCGCGCGTGATCGACGGCGATTTTCTGACACAGCGGGACCGGTCGCTGTTCACCGTTTCGGTTGCACTCGCGCCGGATGCGGATCCGAGACAGGTGGAAGACGAGGTGGTGGCGGCGTTTGTGCGCGCAGCAGCAGAGCCGCCCACCGCTGTTGACCTGACCCGCGCCCGTCGCGAGCTGATTGGCACGTGGTTGTTCGATATCGAAACGACGGAAGGACTGGCCCATAATCTGGGTTTCTATGAGTCGTTAGGCGCGTTGCCATTTGGTATCGCATACGAGGAGAACGTGATGGCGTTGACGCCTGAAGAGATCAGGCATGCGGCAGAAAGGTATCTGGACCCCAACCGGCGTGTAACGGTGGTGGTGAAAGGCGTCCGACCGGGCGCTCCCCAGACTCCGCCGTCCCCGGCTGGCGCAGACCAGCGGAAAGCGCGGGTTGCGGAGGTGGGGCGATGAAACGATCCTTCTGGTTGGTCGCCCTGATGATCTGCGCGGTCGCGGCGGGTGCGCAAAACTCACGGGTCACCAAAGAGGTTATGAGCAACGGCATCGTGGTGCTGTGTCTGCAGGAGCCGGTTGCGCGGACCGTGTCGATCGAGGCGTTCATCCGTGCCGGATTGTCGTCCGAGCCTCCCGCCCAGCGCGGTGTGCGCAGCGTTACGGCGCGTTGCCTGTTCGGCGCCACGGAGAATCAAACCCTGCAGACGATGGCGATGGAGATCGACCGGGTGGGCGGCTCGATTGTATCTACCGTACAGCCCGATTTTATCGAAATCGGTGTGGCAACGGTGCCCGACCAATTGGACAACGCACTGTATGTCCTGGCGGAGGGCCTGAAGAACGCCCGGTTCGATGAAGCGACAGTGGCGCGTGCCCGGTTCCAGACTGTGGAGAACGCGCGTGAGGAGCGGTTGAGAGCGTTCCGCAGCACCTTCGCGCTGTTGCGCGAGCGTACCCTGCCTGCGAACCATCCGTACCGCGGCAACCTGGTGGGCGATCCGGATGTGATAGCCGGTCTGTCTGCACGGGACATCGAAAAGTACCACCGCGAGGTGTTCGTTCCGCAGAACCTGGTGATTGTGGTGGCCGGCAACATCGAACCGGAGCATGTGCGCACCAAACTGGCCACGCTGTTGAACGACTGGAACGCCAGCGGCCGATCGGTTCGCCCCACCGCCATCAACAGCGCCTCCCGGGAGCCGGGCGGAACGGCTGTTCAAGAGATGCCCATACAAACCATCTACACCATAGCCGGTGGCCCGGCGCCGGGACTGCTTTCAGCCGATTACCCGGCGCTGTTGGTGTTGGAGGCGATATTGGGCGGTGGAAAGACCAGCAGGATCTTCCGGGCACTGCGTGAGGCGGATGGAATCGGTTACGAGGTCGGGGCGATCGTCCCGCCGATGGCGCAGGACACCTTCCTGATGTGTTATGTGGAGACCGCACAGGCGCGCGGGTCTTCCTTGGCCGGGCAGGCACAAAACCGCCTGGTGGAGACCGTGACCGGGATCATCGCTTCACCGCCTACCGAAAAGGAGATGGAGCGTGCCCGTCGGTTGGTTGTGGGCAACTACGCCATGCAGCGGCAGCGGTTGCGCGAGCGTGCCTACTGGCTGGGCCTGATGGAGGCGGTCGGGGGAGGCTGGCAACGCGATCGTGATTTCGCTGCGCGCGTACTGGCGGTCAGCAGTGCGGATGTCATGCGTCTTGCGCGCCGTCTGACGGCCAATCCGTTCGTGGCCATCACTATGCCTGGGGCATCCGCTGAACCCTGACGAGCTGCCGGTTAACCGTCCAGATCAACAACCAGACGCCCCGGTGAAACCGGGGCGCCCGTTTATGGTGAAGGCATGGGTGAAATTCCGGCTTGCGCATGCACTTGTGCCCGGGCCTTTGTACCGGAGACGTTCCATGCCGACGGCCCATTATGGCATACCAGTATGCAGATCACATCGATAGAAACGTTAAACACAGGTTGTTTTATTGCAATGTGCTGAGACCGTTTTGCCAAGGTGACGGCTCACTGACCATCCATGCACACGGAATGCGGCAGAAACCTGCGGTCTCATGTATTCGTAATAGAACGTGACCATTACCGAGAAGGAAGGTTCGATACGCCCATGCATGGATACAACAACCCCAAGCAGGTGTTTTTGGATACATCACAGCGGCGATGGCAGGCGGTCAAGAGATGGGGCATTACCGCCGGTCTGGTTCTTTCCATGCTTGGTTCCCTGGTGTATCTCAGCCTGCTGTTCATGCCTCCCGGAGCGCCATTCTCCCTGTCCAGCGCCTATGGGCACAGTGTGTTGTCGGCGCTGAAACCCGAGACACGCGCGGAAATCGTGCGGGGGTTGCGGGCCAGGCAAAGCTACTCGAGACTGCGGCGACACATCCGCGCTACACATGGATCGTGGCCGGCGATGCACAACCCAGCGGGATCTCGGCACGCCGTTGTCGCTGCTTTCTACACGAACTGGGATCCGGGGGCATTGGCCGATTTGCGCGAGCATGTGACCTGTCTGACCCACGTGATCCCCGCATGGTTGGCGTTGTCCCCCAAAAGCGGCGAAGCGCCATTCGTCACGCGATTCAACAAGGCGCTCGGGGATGATCAGGTCTTACATCTGGCTGCATCGAACCGGGTGGCGATTACGCCCATGATCGATAATGTGGTCTCCGGAGCGTTCAACTGGGATGTGTTGAGAGACCTGTTGATGGATCGCGACCGGCAGACTCGCCTGGCGGTCAGTCTGCGGGACTATATGTTGGCGCATGGGTATTCAGGGGTGAATGTGGATTTTGAGCCCAGTTATGATGCACAGTCTATGTCATTGGCCGACAGACGGCAGGCGAAGTGGTTGATGCGCCATGAGTTGCCCAGGTTCATGCGAACGCTTAGCGGCGTCTTTCACCGGGCTCATTTAACTGTGACTCAGGATGTGCCGCCGGCCCATCCCGATTTGGATTATCAGGCGCTGGCAGACGCCTGTGACTATCTGATCGTCATGTTTTACGATCAGCATACGGTCAGTCATCAGGCCGGCCCCATTGCCGGTCAGGACTGGACAGTCGATCAATATCGCCAGGTGTTCTCCAAGGTAAACCCTCGGAAGGTAATCCTCGGCATCGGGAACTACTGCGGTGACTGGCCGGTGTTGTCTGACGGTAAGGGGAACGTTCGTGAAGACGCATCGGGTGAGATCCTGTTCAACGGACCTGGGGTTAATTTGAATGTCGGGGCAGCGTTATACGTCGCCAGTAAAGCGCAGGCCGATATCCACATGGAGAACGACGACCTGAACCCCTATTTCACCTATAGGGCGGCAGACGGCGTGGACCATATCGTTTTCATGTTGGACGCGGTAACGGCCTACAACCAAATTCGCGCCGCAGCGCCGTACCAACCCGCTGGAGGCGCCTTGTGGTGTCTGGGGCGCGAAGATCCCGTCATCTGGCGTTTTTTTTCGCGTGACGCGTGGGGACGCCAGGCGCCGGCATCCGCATTTTGTCGTGTGAAATACCCGGAACAGATGGACGTGAGCCAATCCAGCAATGGCGAGATCATCGATATCGATGCGACCCCGCAAGTCGGCCTGAGGCGGGTGCGTATGAACAAGCAAGGACTGATCACCTCAGAGTCTTTTCTGCGATATCCGCAACCTTACATCATAGGCCGGCATGGCAACACGCCCGACAAGAAGGTGGCGATCACATTCGATGACGGTCCGGATCCCCGATATACCCCTCAAATACTGGATATACTGCGCAGGTACCGGGCGCCTGCTACGTTTTTTGTCGTTGGCGAGCAGGTTCAGCAGTACCCGTGGATCGTCAAACAGTGTTGGGATGCCGGCTGTGAGATCGGTAACCACACCTTCACACATCCGCATTTTGGTCGTGTGTCCAGGCTGCGCGGTGAACTGGAACTGAACGCCACGGAACGGTTGATCGAAAGCATCACTGGACACTCCACCAGGCTGTTCCGGCCTCCCTATGGTGAATCCGCCGACACGAACCCCAGTATGCAGGAGATCACGGTGCTGCGGGAGGTGCACGATATGGGGTATGTAAGCGTGGGGATGAATATCGACACCAAAGACTACGAGGCCGAGAACACAGACCAGATCGTGTCAGCCGTGAAGCGGCAACTGCATCAGGGGCACGTGATCCTGATGCATGATGGGGGCGGTGACCGATCGCGAACCGTGGCGGCGCTGCCCAAAGTGATCACCGAACTCCGACGCAGCGGGTACCAGCTGGTTACCGTGACCGATCTGTTGGGGCCCGCTTATCGCTCGCAGATGCTGCCCCCTGTACCGCCGCTGCAAAAGACGCTTGCCACGGTGGATGGATGGGCGTTTCAACAAGCCGTGATGGTGGGGTCCGTATTCCGCTGGCTGTTTCTGGTGACGATCGCGCTCGGCTTGTTGCGCATGGTGGTAATGACTCTGCTTGCTGTTCTGCAGCAGCGTCGCGACACGCGCAGCCCCGACTGCGCGGAAACGCCGCCGGTAACGGTACTGGTACCCGCCTACAATGAAGGCAACACAATCGTTCGTACCGTGAAGTCGGTATTGATGTCCGGGTACTCGCCGGTACGGGTGATCGTGATCGATGACGGCTCCACCGATGGAACAGCTGAGATTGCGGCTTCGGCATTCGCTGGCGATCAGCGCGTTCACGTGATCACCCAGCCCAATGCCGGCAAGTCTGCGGCGTTGAACAACGGACTGTCGGCAGCGGATACGGACATTGTTGTCTGTGTAGACGCCGACACGATCGTACATCCCGGGGCAATCGGTTTTCTGGTGGAGCACTTCCGTGATCCACGCGTCGCTGCGGTAGCCGGGAACATCAAAGTCGGCAATCGGAACAATCCGCTTACCATTTGGCAGAGTATCGAGTATATCACCAACCAGAACCTGGACCGACGGGCTTATGCGTTCTTCTACACGGTTCCCGTCGTACCCGGCGCGCTGGGCGCATGGCGCAAGCAGGCCGTCGAGCAGGCGGGTGGTCTGAGCGCCGATACGCTGGCCGAAGATACCGATCTGACATTTCGGCTGAACCTGCTGGGCTTCAGGACGCTTGCCGACAATCGCGCCATCGCTTGGACCGAGGCGCCGGATACGGTCGCCGGCCTGGCGAAGCAACGATATCGCTGGGTATTCGGTACGCTGCAGAGCTTGTGGAAGCACCGTCGGACCTTTTTGAACCATCGATACGGTGTGTTTGGATGGGCCGTCATGCCGGTGATGGCTGTGTACGCCGTGGGTTTCCAGATATTGGCACCGGTGGTGGATCTTGCCATATTGCTGTGTCTGGTCAATAACAGTGTGCTTCCCGTGCTGGCCTACTGGTCTGCATTCTTCGCGATAGACCTGTTAGGGGCCGTGATCGCCTTCCGGCTCGACCGTGAAGACCCGCGGCAACTTGCCTGGCTGTTCTGGCAGCGGTTCTTTTACCGGCAGTTCATGTACTATGTGGTGATCCGGTCGGCGATCTCGGCGCTGAAGGGAGTCCCGGTCGGATGGGCCAAGCTGCAGCGGAAAGCGACCGTCGGACATTCATTGGATTGACCTCCAGCCGATTGGGCAGAATGCATGTTCCGCAATGGCGGCTGTTTGCCTGTCAGAGATCTGGAGACGTGACCGAGCCGTCGGGGGCATCGAGCGGCTCGCCGTCATGAATGCCTCCTTGCGGTGTGGGGCGTATCCGGCAGAGGATACGCCAGGGACATGCCGCGCAGCGCTGTATGTCGGCCTGTGGACGTATCTCGCCGGTCTGCACGGTCTGTATGGCCGACCGAATGCGCGATGCGGTCTGTTGCAACGCGCGGCTCCAGATCGCATCGCCGGCGAACCGGTGCAGCCCCGATGGTTCGCCAGGCTGGCGTTTACAGGCTTCTGCGGCGCTTGCGCTGCCGGTATCCACCAACAATATGCTGCAGCGTGTGTCGCTGATCGCGCAGTCCAGCCAGACCGCTGAGGGGTTCAGCTTCAGAGAGTGTTTGGTCGCAGACACCCCCAGGATCACCTCCAGAAGCAGGCCTTTGCCCAATTGCTCCCACCAGTCTGCGGGCAGCTGGCGGTAGTACACGGTCAATGCGGTGTGATTATCAGGCAACAGGTCCAACCGATCCAGTTGTCCGCTGATGTGCAGGCGCATCTCTGATGTCACCGGAAGTGTCAGCGGCGGGCAGGCTGGTTCTGAAGATCCGGGCGGCTGTTCGCCGAAGCGGATGCGCCGCCCCTTCGGCCGACGCCTGGCGCGCTGATCCCAATGCGCTTCGCGTTCGGCGCCGGCTCGCATCAGCCTCAGAGTGTCATCCAGCAACAATGTTCGCTCTCCCGGGCTGCAACGTGGCGGGTCTGTCCGAATAATATTGATCCAGAGCGTTTCGGGGTCTTCGGACTCCGCCGCTGTGGCGGCGCGTCGCAGCCACCGAGCCTGGGCGGTGGTATACCGATAGTCGTTGGAGGTCAAGCCGAGCCGATGACGGGCGAACCAGCGGAATGGGCAGGAGATCAAATCCTGCAGGGCGCCCACAGACAGGCGCAGCTCATCCGGAAGCGCCGAGCGTGTGTGCAGCCGCGGGCGTTGCACTCCCCGATGCCACCCGATCCACTGTTCCACTGGCGACGGGTGAGTTGAACGCCAGGCATACAACCAGTTTTGGAGTACTGTAAGGTCTTCCGGGGTGACTTCAGGCCGCGTATGGATCGACCGGTCAAACAGACGGTCAGCAGCGATGAGCCTGCGGTCCGGTTCGTCGATTGCCTCGATTGGCGCCGGTGTCAGTTGGTGCTGCCGAATGATCCGTACGGGCACGCTGTTCGCTTCGAACAACCGCAGGAGCGGTTCGATCCATGAGGAGCGCTGCAGATCGCTGTCCCCGGAAAGTCGCGACCAGCTGAATGAGAGACCTCCCGTGGTGCGCCCGCAGATCTGAAGAAACCGTCTGCGTTCCATGGCGGCTTCGTCTGCGGCGTCCGGGAGCAACGCGTCGTACCGTGAGTTCAACAGACGGCACAGATCGGCACCCAGTACCGGATCATCGGTGACTCGTGACGGTAACACGCCTTCCTGCATGCCAAACAGATGGATGTGGGCTCCCTTAATCCAGCGCGCCATCTTCAGGGATACGATGGACACGGCGTCTGCGACTTCCTGTGTGTCGGGTTGCAGATCGTCCCACACATCGCGGACGAACGCCTCGCCGTCGGCCGGTGTGTACAGCGAGTCGGCCAGACGCGCCGCGGCGTGTGCTGTGTCCAGCAGTCGTGACAATGAGTCTATGTCTGAACGCTCGGCGGACGCGAGTGCGCTCGCAGTGGATCGCAGCAGTATGCACCGTTGGGTGAGAGTCTGGCACTGTCTTGAAGCGGATATCCAATGGACCAGTCGCTTCAGCAGCTCGCGGGTCGGATCATCGAGCCGCGCATTGTCCAGCAACGGGAGGATGGAATGCGGAGGCGTCCCGGGATCGATTTGCAGACTCCACTCCAACAGTCGTTGCCGTTCCAGCGGCGGTATGCGCTGAGGCAGCGCGTCCATCAGGTCGGTCAGGCTATGGTGTGACAACCCTTCTACGGTCATTTGCCACAACGCCTGAAGCAAGTGGGCCGGGTGGCGCGAGGGGATCGAGCGTCGCTCAGGAGCATACCAGGGGATCTGGAAGCGGGAAAACTGGTCTGCGAGTACCGGAAGCGATGAGTCCAGCGACGCGGATACGATCACTATCTGTGGCCACTCCGTGCCCTGCGTATGCAGGTCCACGCACAGTCGGGCCACCTGTTCCGCCTCGCTCAAGCAGTCCGGAGCTTCCACACAGCGGATCTGCCCGCTTGCAGACTTCGGGGGCGCCCCTGCACCCCATAGGTGGCGTTGTAAGTGGATGACGGCTTCCGGCGCAGAGGATGCATCCGTGGCAGGTGTTTCGATGACGGTCACGTCAAACCGACGGTGCAGCGCCTCCCGAATGGGGTTCAGATCGGTGCAAACAGCCGGACGGGTCGCATCGTACCACATCGTCATGTTCACCGCCGTCCCCGCCTGCGCCAGAGTCTCCAACAACTGTAATTGAGGCAGGGTCAACCGTTCCAATCCATGCAGGATCAACACGCGGGGGGCTGTACAGCCGCCTCTGGAAAACTCCAATGCAGCGGCTGCAGGCAATGCGGCGTCGGTTATCAGCCCTGACTCGCCCAGACCGCGCTGCAGCGCCGCCAACAATCCGGACAGTTCGTCGGCGCGTTGCGGATAGTCGCACTCGGGCGCAAGATCGTTCAGTTGATCGGGCGTGATGCCGTGCGCCTCCATTCGAAGCCACCAGGATTGAAGCAATCGCCTCAATCCAGAGGGGACCGGCCCGCTGCCGCCGGCTGCGGGGTACCAGCTTGGAGCGTGGCGGTAGATCAGCCAACGCCGTTGCAGCGGCGAGGCCACCTTCAGGCACGATCCTGCCTGCTCCAGCAAACGCCTGCTGAAGGAGACGAACGTGTGTGTTGTCCACTCCGGGGTGCTGTCGCCCTCGAGGTGATGCATTGACTCGAGGGCTGCGTCAGCGGTGATCAGCACTGCGGACGGACCGGCCTGCCGCAGCAGATGCCTGCAGGCTGCATCCAGGGCGCTGGAGTCAGCGGCCGTGATCAATGTGAGCGGCGGGCCAGCCATCCGTATCGGGCCGGATCAGCAGTATTCCGGCAGGTAATCTCCGTGTTCTCGGATCAGATCATCCACCAATGCGGTGATCTCGTCCAGTGACAACTCGCTGCCGGTGTGCGGATCCATCATGGCCGCATGGTAGATGTACTCCTTCTTGCGCGTCAGAGCAGCCTCGACGACCAGGCTCTGCACCGCCACGTTGGAGCTGATCAGCGCCGCGAGCTGTACGGGAAGCGCACCGGTGGGTATGGGCTGTACACCGTTGCGATCCACCAGGCAGGGAACTTCCACCGCGCATCCCGGCATCAGGTTGGTGATCAGGCCGGTGTTCAGCACACTGGCGTTGACGGTTCGCGGGGTGTTGGTGACTTCGCTGTGGATGATCAACGAACCATACTCCATGCTGCGGTTCACCTCCACGGGCGTGTCGCCTTCGAATTCGATACGCATCCGCTCCCAGTCAGCGTTTTGTGACTCGCAACGTCGGATGTATTCATCCAGAGGGATGTTGAACCGTTCGATCAGATCCGGATGAGTGCTCTTGATGAACCAGGGCACGTACTCGGAAAAATGCTCGCTGGATTCGGTAACGAAATAACCCAGCCGCATCATCATCTCGAAGCGGACCCGGTCATAGTCAGGCACCTTGCCATCCAGGTATAACTGGCGCAGTCCGGGATACAAGCTGACGCCGTTATGTTCCAGCCGCAGGAAGAACGCCATATGGTTGATGCCGGAGCAGACATAGTTCACTTCGTGACCGGGAATGCCCAACAGGTTCGCCAGGTAGTGCGCAGTCCCTTGCACGCTGTGACATAGGCCTACCGCGCGGATCCGGCTGCCACGCAACACCGCCCAGGTCAACATGGCCATGGGATTGGTGTAGTTCAGCAGCAACGCACCCGGGCACAGCTCTTCCATGTCGTGCGCCATATCCAGCATGACCGGAATGGTGCGCAATGCGCGCATGATGCCACCGATACCCAGCGTGTCCGCGATCGTCTGCCTCAGGCCGTAGCGTTTCGGAACCTCAAAATCGATCACCGTGGAGGGCTTGTATCCGCCCACCTGGATGGTGTTGATGACATAGTCGGCGCCATCCAGAGCGGCGCGCCGGTCCGTGTGTTCGGTAATGGTGGGGCGGGCGTTCACGGCAACACCCACCTTCTGGGCCACCCGGCCGGCGGTGTGCAGTCGGGCGGGATCGATATCCATCAGTGCAATATGGCTGTCGGCCAGTTCGGGAAAACCCAGGATGTCACCCAGCAGATTGCGTGTGAACACCACGCTGCCGGCGCCGATGATGGCGATTTTTGGCACGGTCAATTGGCCTCCTGATGCTCATGTGTGCGGAGTGTGAAGCCGCATCTATCTGCATCTTATCGGATGCACGGATGCGGCCCAAACAACGACAGTACCCGGTGGAAACAAGGACTATCCGCCATCCGTCATACTGAAGAGAGAACAGACCGCCAACCGATGGGAGAGCGACACGTGCCGTTGCGGACCGGCGATACCTTGGGACACTATCGACTACTGCGTGAGATCGCGCGCAGCAACGATGTCGTATGGGAAGCCTGGGATGACTCACTGGGCCGTCGGGTGGCGGTCAAGGAACTGCAGATGCCCGGTTCCGGTCCTGAAGCGCAGGAGCGTATCCGGCGGTTTGTGGCGGAAGCACGCGCTGCCGGGCAGGCGCAGCATCCCAACATCGTCACCGTGTTCGAAGCGGGTGAGCGCCAGGGTGTGCATTACCTGGTGATGGAATACCTGGAAGGCGAGAATCTGCGCCGACGCCTTCAGCACGTCGTGCGTCTGTCGCCTGCCGACGCCGTGAAGGTGATCCGTGATGTGCTGCAGGCGTTGAAGCACACGCATGCGCGCGGCATCGTGCATCGGGACATCAAACCCGAGAATATACATTTATTGCCCGATGGGCGGGTGAAGCTGACCGACTTCGGTATCGCGCGCATTTTGCGTGATCCGCACATTACCGTGGCTGGCCAGGTATTCGGCACACCTAGCTACATGTCTCCCGAGCAGGTGCGCGGCGAAGAGGTGGATGCGCGCAGCGATCTGTTCTCCGCCGGTGTGGTGTTGTTTGAAATGGTGGCCGGCTTGCGTCCTTTCCCCGGGGACACGTTGGCTACAGTCACGCATAACATTTTGAACGCACAGCCAGCTTGGCCTTCTGACTTTGCACCGCAGCTTAGGACCGTTGTGGATCAGGCGTTGCAGAAGGATCCATCGCGTCGGTTCGCTTCAGCCGAGGCGTTCCTGCAGGCACTGGATCGTTTGGACGCGCGACCGCAGCCTATTCAGGCCGCAGCGCCTCAACCTGTTTACTCCCCTCAAGCTGTCGCGCCCTCCGTCAATCCGGTTGCCCAACCGACCGTTATGGCGCCTCCTCCGACGCCTGCAGCGCCTCAACCGGTGGTTCAAAGTGCGCCTGTTGTCTATGTGCCGGCAGACGCGTATCGGTCACCTGCTCGCCTGTTGCTGACGATGGTGCAGGCGCTTTTATTGGTGGGACTGCTTGTGACGCTGGTCGGAGGTATTGTCTGGGGCATTCAACGCGTCTATCAGCAACAGGCGGCTGATACGGCACAGACGGCGATTACACGACTGTTGAATGGCGGCATCGAGTCGATGAACTATGGTCAGTTGGATGCCGCAGAGACAGCCGCGCGCCAAGTTCTGAATGATGGCCGGGCGACACCAGAAGCGAAACGGTCCGCCGAACAGTTGTTGGCGAACACGCTGGTGATGCAAGGCAACCAGGCGATGGCCAACAACGATTATCAACGAGCCTGGCAGCGGTATGCGGATGCCCTGCAGGTTCAACCTCAGCATGCAGGTGCGCGTCAGGGGCTGGAAACAGCCAAACAGGTGCTGGGCGCCGCCGCACCTCCCGATCCGGTGTTGCGGCCGCAGAGAAGCGCATCGGGTGAATGGATCCCTCCGGCGGCGCCGCAGGATCTCAACGCGGCCGAACAGGCGTATCGTCAGGCCGAAGCCGCATTGCAGCGCGGCGATAAAGCCCAGGCGATGGAGTGGCTGCGGAAGTGCGTGGATGCCGCCCCGGACTCCGAATGGGGCCGCGCCGCGTCGCAGGCGATCGTGCAGATCGCTGCATCACCGTAATTTGAGTCGGACATGCAGATGCCGCGGGCAGGCATTTCGCTGCGCTCAATGCAGGCATGGGCGGCGCTTTAGCGCCGCACGGTCTTGAGGCAATCACAACTCACCAATAATGCGACGAGTAACCAGCGAAGCGTTGTAGGCGCCCTTTTGGGGTGAAGTGGCCTTCGGCCAAGGGGATGAAGCGGCCCTTGCGGGCCGCGGGGGTGTCGGCACTGCGCGCCGGGGGTGAAGCGCCGTGCGTTTACACGCACCGCGCGGGGAAGGTGCGGCGCTGTCGCGCCGCGGTTGCGGCGTTGCCGCATCTGGGTAGCCGGCAACTGCACACGCGCGGCGAAGCCGCAATCCGCGTCGCGCCATGCGCGGCGCACATTCCCCGCGCCGCAGGCGCGTCACCCCCGCAGCCCGCAGGGCTGCTTCACCCCCGCGGGCGAAGCCCGCTTCACCTCCGTGCGGCGCGAAGCGGCGCACTTCACCCCGAAATTGGGATGAACCCCGCCCCTACATCGCTTCGGCCATTACTTACTACGCTTTTAGAAGGCTGCGCCCTTCCCCAAGCCCGTGCGGCCGCAGGCCGCACATGCCCGCGCCGAGCCAAGCGAGGCGCCTGCCCGCGGCCCACAGTGCGCCTGCCCGTTCGCCGCAGGCGCAACAATGCCGATACTGCAGCTAGGCGTGCGGTTCTACAACCCCGCAACCGGCGTGTTCACACCGCGTGTCCATCGTATTCGTGTTTTCCTGGTCCAACGCCCATTGTGCCGGGTTTGTAACGATGTATTGCCGAATCCGGCGGATGGATGCGTCGTCACGGATTACCCGTTTATCTGTAGGGGCGAATGTAGGGGCGAATAATTATTCGCCCCTACATTCTATGGTTGGTCCACGTGCGTAT
>CAZYPZ010000027.1:0-45304 GCA_964650005.1 uncultured bacterium
ATTGCCGAATCCGGCGGATGGATGCGTCGTCACGGATTACCCGTTTATCTGTAGGCCCGGATTATTCATGAATTTGCCAGACTTCGCCGGTTGACCTGCGGATTGAGGGATCAGAGGACTGATACGGCGCCTTTTTCGGTAATCAGTTCGGATTTTGGGTGTGTCACAACAAAACTCTCGGCATTTAAGCGTAATACAGGCTACAATTAAGCGCCAAGTACGGGTATTGAGATGCGCTCACCCGATCGCCTGTCCGCGGGATGGCGATTGAACCCTCGTTGAAGCCTGACAGGGGCTCAGGCCAGGCAGGCGTACAACTTGCGCCAGATATGTTCGCGTGCGTTCCGCATCGGCAGTCGCCAACTGACGGTGCGCCGTACGTCGCACTAAAACAGCGGTTTTCAGTAACGACGCTCGCAGGGTCTCCACAGTGGCTTTGCCAATAAGACCAAGCACGGCATCGATCAGGGTCGACAGCAACAAGCCGTCATTGGAGCTCCATCGAGGACGGTGAAGAGTCACATTCAGAGGAAACACGAAAAGGGATACGCGTTGTGGCTGATCTTGGCACGCAATCAGTATGCCGTTCAGAGCAATGGTCAGATGACGCCTGTGATGTGCTGCAGCGCCTCGATGGAGACTCCGCGTGTGTTGGTGTTTGACCGTACGGCCAGGGCGGCGGCGGCTCCGGCCGCTTGACCCGTGATGTAGCAACCGGGCATGACACGTATCGATGCCTGCATGGCGAGGTCGGTGCTGACACAACGGCCGCACACCAGCAGATTGTCCAAGCCGCGCGGTGTCAGGATGCGATACGGGATACCATAGCTTTCTCCCAGTTGATAGCGCAGTCGCTGATAATCATCCCAGAATGCCTGGTAACTGGCGGTACCGGGTTCCGCAGCGTGCCTATCGATCGGGTAAGCATACCGGCCGATCTCGTCTGGAAAGCTGGCGCGATTCAGGAAGTCGTCAAGACACAACACGTAGTCTCCCAGAATGCGGCGTGTTTCACGTATCCCCAACGATGGTGCGGTACAGACGAGTTCCATCCGTTCAAAACCTTTCAGATACCGCTTGTAGTAACGCTCATATTCCAACAATGCAAGTCGTGCTGCGACCAATGCTGGCGTCAGTGACGCTTCGTCGCAACCGTCGACCCCAAATGCATGGCCGATGTTACCGCCGCCAACGGTCTCCCCGACAGGCCACATGCCGGGCAGGTGGCGGTCCGGGACACTGAGTATTCCGTCACGTATCGCTTCATCGATCTGGCTGTCGCCCGTGCCCAAGCCGGATGACCACACGGTTGGCCAGTCTATGCCCGCCCATAAACTGCAGAGGGTGGCTGGCTGTGTGCGTCCTGTCTCATCACCCTGTTGATACTCGGCGCCTGCACGAACAGCCAGATCTCCATCTCCGGTGGCGTCGATGAATATCTGGGCCGCGACGGCGAACAGCCCGGATTTACCGGCGCAGACCGCATGCGTCAACTGCCGTCCATCCATGTTTGCGTCCAGTACCTGCGTCTGGAACAGGAACATCACGCCGGCCTGCTGCAGCAGTGAGTCGTACAAGCGCTTCAACACCTCGACACGGATGCCGAAACCGTCCGGCGGGCAGGTTCCACCTTCGCGACGGAGCGCTTCCAGGATACGTTGGCCCACTCCGACAGCCAGAAAGCGCATGCCATCGGTAAACTGCATGAACGCCGGTACCAGTCCGGATGTCCCCATCCCCCCAAGACACTGAGTGGCTTCGACCAGCATTACCTGGCAACCCTGTTCGGCTGCGGTAATCGCTGCCGCCACACCGGCGGGTCCCCCTCCAGCGACCAGTACATCCGGATGGTAGCGTACCGGTATGGTGCGCTGGTACGTCAGCACAGAGTCGCTCATCTATGCCTCCTTTGTGTGGACATGAGACTGCCGTCTGACCGTCGACTATCTGTATGATATCCAGCGCATGCAGGAAGCGGGCGTGCATCCGCAGAATCGTGCCGTCGTGTCTGCGCACACCGAGTGGCTGCAAGGAGGCCTTTCGTCATGCTGACCTGTTCCTGTCCGTCGGACAATGATCTGTTTCGTCTGGCCTTACACCGGTGGCGCCATTGCCGCCGGTACGATACGCCGCTCGAGGCGGTGCAGGCGGCTCCTGCAGGCTCGGGAGTGTTGCTGCTCGCCAGTCAATATCCCGATGATGCAGGTGCGGTGGGCCTGTCTGTCTGGCAGACCGCCATCGAGAAGCGGCTGCGCGTGTATGTTGAGTATGTGACCGATGTACCGGGTTCACCGTTCATCGGTGTACGACAGGCAAACTGGGAACGCGGAGTGGTGGCGGGTGATGCACTCCTGCCGGATCTCCAGCCGCATCGGATTATGGCGCTGCATGCCTGCCGGTATCTGGTCGTGCAGGCCGGATCACCTATGTTGGTGATCGCGCGGGTTGCCGGTTTCGATACTGCCCTGTATGGTCTTCCTGATGACGCGTGCCCGCTGCTTTACCGATCGCCGGATTATCCGGAACAGATCTGGGCAGCTTCGACAGCACTGAGTCAGTTCGTCACGGCGCGCTACGCACCAACCGATGCCTGGGCAGCGGTCTGGAGTGTCATTCTGCGCTGGGTGCTGGGCAATTCCCTGCCGGTCCGGTTGAGCTGGACGCCACGTGTGGCGCCAATGCTGGATGCGAAACACCGAGTGACACCGGATACTGAGCGTACCGCATTGTCACAGTGCAGCCGTTGGTACCACACCTCGCGCCTGCTCGTTCGAACCGAGGAAGGGAACGATATCGCATCGGCGTTGGCCGAAGGACGCGAAGAACGGGATATGCCTGCTTCGAGTCATCGAGGCGGGGATGGCCGGCACGGTCTGTTGGAAGGGTACTCCTCACAGATATGGCCGGATGGCCGGCAACGCCAGCGTATACCGTTGCGTGCGGATTGCAACGCCGAGGCTGCGATGGTGCTGGCGTTGGACTGGGCGGTCAACCGCGCGACAGAAAGCCGAAACGTGGCGACGAATCTGTTGGATTTCGTCTATGCACGGTCCGGGATGCATGGCGGCGTGCGCGGCAATCCGAAGCACCCGGCTTATGGGTTAATCGCTTGGGGAGCGATCGCGCCCGCGTGGGAAGTGGCGAACTATGGGGACGATGCCGCCCGGGTTGCGTTGGCCACCATGCTGGCGGCAGCCTGTCTGCAGCGAACCGATTGGGATGATGCGCTCACACGCGTGATCTGGTCCAACCTGAGGACCACCGGTATGCTGGGCTTTCGAGGCGATCGGGTGGATATCCCTGCGTTGGAAGCCCATGGCTGGCGGCATTTCTTCAATGTGCAGACAGTAAACTATGCTCCGCACTTCGAGTCGTACCTGTGGGCCTGTTATCTGTGGGCGTACCGTCAGACCGGGTATTCACCGCTGAGTGAGAAGGCCATCTGCGCCATTCGAATGACGATGGACGCCTATCCCCATCACTGGCGATGGGGTGATACCATTGAACGGGCACGCATGCTGCTGTGTTTGGCTTGGCTGGTCCGCGTGGACGACACGGCCGAGCACCGGGGCTGGCTGAACCGTGTAGCACACGATCTACTGCAGCTGCAGGATCCCTGCGGAGCGATACGGGAGACCGTGAATGCCGCCGGAGGTGGTGGTCACTACGTTGCGCCGTCGTCCAATGAGGCATATGGCACATCCGAGACACCGCTGATCCAGACCAATGATGACGCGGTCAGTGATCAGCTGTACACGACCGGGTTTGCGTTGCTGGGTCTGCACGAAGCCGTGGGTGCTACGGGTGATGCCGGTTTGGCGCAGGCGGAACAACGTTTGGCTCACTACCTGTGCCGCATCCAGAATCGCAGCACCCAGCTTCCATGGCTGCATGGATCCTGGTTCCGGGCGTTCGACTTCAAGCGGTGGGAGCCGTGGGCCAGCTCCGCCGATGTCGGTTGGGGGGCCTGGTGCGTGGAGTCCGGGTGGAGCATGGCTTGGACGGCAGCCGTGTTGGGACTTCGGCAGCAACAAACCACGCTGTGGGAGATAACCGCTCCGGTGCGTATCGACCGATGTGTGCGGTCGGTAATGAACCGTATGGCGGAAAACGATGGCGGGCCGTGGAGAGGTGGCGCGCTTTAACGTCCCGGTTGAAGCCGGGGTGTGAGGAGATAGCGGATGAGTTCTACTGCAGGCATGTGGATGCGATATCCGGCGGGTTGGTGGGGCGCCCGCTGGCGTGAAGCGTTGCCGCTGGGCAACGGGCAGGTCGGTGCGCTGGTTTACGGCAGTGTACATCAGGAGCGTGTGCTGCTGACACATGAAGCGCTGTGGCAGGCTTGCTATCGGCCCGAGATGCCCGCAGTACACGACGTACTGCCGGAGATCCGTCGGCTGATATCAGAGGGACATCCGGATCGCGCACAGCCCTTGATGACCGAAGCGCTGGCGCAACGCGGGCATGTACCCAGCGCCAGTTTCCCTGTCCCATTAGGGGACCTGCTGATCCGTCAGCCGATGCGGGAACCATTTCGCCAGTATCGGCGTGAACTGGATTTCGCCACAGGTGAAGCCCTGGTGAAGTGGCGTTCTGGATCGGTGCAGTTCGAACGCCGGTTCATCGTGTCGCGTGTCGATGACGTCGCTGTCGGTTTGTTCACTGCCAGTGCGCCCGGTCAGCTGGTTTTGGATGTGGGACTGTCGATCCATGATCCGCAAGACGCGGCACGTCCGGAACTCCTGCCTTCGGATGTCTGCACACGGGTGTCGCAGGATTGCGTGTTGTATGCGGCGCGGAACGATGACGGAACGGACTTCGGTGCGGTGGTTCGGGTTGTCGCTGAAGGGGGGCGCCTGGTGGAAAAGGGCGACCGAATCCATGTGGAGTGCGCCGACCGTGTCACGCTGCTTGTACGCGTGTTTGTGAATGGAGCGCGTGACTCGGATTGGCCGCTGCTGATGGCACAGCTTCGCCAGATCGGTGATTCCTATCCGGTGTTGGCCGCCCGGCACGGACAGGCCCACGGCGCGCTGTACAACCGCGTACAAGTGGACTTGGGGGCAGATCCGAAAGAGCGCCTGTTGAGCAATGAGGAGTTGTTACTGTGTGCCTATGAGGGCGCCGCGCCACTCGCACTGGTGGAACGGCTGTGGGCGTATGGACGGTATCTGTTCGTTTCAGCACTTCGACCGGGAGGGATGCCCTGTCCGCTGTTGGGTCTGTGGAGCGGCGAATATGGCGGAATGTGGAGCTTCAACATGTTCAACATCAACGCCCAGATGATCCATTGGCAGGGGCTTTCGGGGAACATGCCGGAGCTGGTCACACCGCTTTTCGATTACCTGGAACGTCATCTGCCTGACCTGCGCGAAAATGCCAGGAAGCTGTTCGACTGCCGGGGGATCCATTTGTCGTCGGTCTCTATGCCCGATAACGGGTTGGTGCGCTGCAGCCTATACCACATTTTATTCTTTGTGGGAGCGGCCGGCTGGGCGGCTCAGCATTACTACGACTATTGGCGCTACACCGGAGACCTGGGGTTCCTGCGCACCAGGGCGCTGCCGTTCCTGCGGGAGGTGGCGTTATTCTACCAAGACTATTGCCAGTGGGATGCGGATGGCCGCACTCATCTCACGCCCAGCAGCTCGCCGGAAAACACACCTGGGAACTGGTGGGACGGCAGCGAGGGAGGCGGCAATATGCAGACCACGTATGACGCCACCATCGAGGTGGCGATCGCGCGTGAGGTTCTGACGCATTTGCTGGAGGGCAGTGAACTGTGCGGGATGTACGCGGATGAGCTGCCGGCATGGCGACAGCTGCTCGAGGCGTTACCCGAGTATCGTATCAACGCGGATGGCGGCTTGGCCGAATGGATTCCCGAGTGCTTTACGGACAACGACCAACATCGGCACGCGTCACACCTGTACCCGCTCTATCCCGGCACAGAGATCACCCATGAACGCAACCCGCGGCTGTTCGAAGCCGCAAAGCGGGCAACTCAGCTCCGGTTTGAGCGCAGTGTAAAGCACGCATCCAGCTGGGGATTGGCTTTGCTGGCTCACTGCCTGGCGCATACCGGGGATGGCGACAAGGCATTGGATTGCCTGAACTGGATCACCCGCTCTTGCCTGACCTCTAACCTCTTCACACTGCACAATGACTGGCGCGAAATGGGTATTGCCATGGAGTTACCGCATGCGCCGTTCCAGATAGATGCCAATATGGGGTGGACCAATGCGGTTCAAGAGATGCTGATACAGTCCGATGACGGATTGATCCGGTTGCTGCCGGCGCTGCCATCGGGATGGCGCCGCGGACGGCTGAGCGGTCTGCGCGCACGAGGCGGTATCACGGTGGATCTGGAATGGGATGTCGATCAGCTGTATTTACAAGCCACGCTGCGTTCGGCGATCCCGCAACACATTACGGTGTCTGCGGGGGCCATCCGGCCCGGACGCTGGCAGGTCGCGCTGCAGGCGGAGACACCATTGGTTCTGCCCTCTGAATGATCGCAATATGGCCCCCCGCCGAGATAACGCTCCCGGCGGGGCGGCGCTCAAAAGGCGACTACAGGCCCTTGCGGGGCGATTCGGACTCCGTGTCTTCGGAACTCGCGTCCGGCACGAGGTTGGATGATACGCCGATAATCCCCACATAGACCAGCGTCTCGGCAGCCGTGTTGCTTGTCCGTAGCGAATAGGTGTGGTTTTCGTTGCCCCACCAGAGCAATACCGGTGCCATTGGATCCTTACTGGTACGTACCAGCTTGCCATCATGGCTGGTGTAGAGCTTTCCGGTGATCTGCGCCATGGTATTGTCACATCGGATCACGGCAGACGCCAGTCGGTCACCTGTTGCGATATCGGCGATCTTGAAGGACTCTCCTTTCGAAAGTACGCAGCCAACTATCAGCCAATTGTCAAACATTACCAGGGACGTCACTTGGTCCGTAGATAGGTTCAGGCTGTTGGCCACTCCTGACTGTTCCACTATTAACGTAAGCGCGGCCGACTGGAGCCTTTTCACGGCGCCTCGATAGCCGTTCGGCGTCAGCACAGCCACGCTGCAGCCGACCGGCGTTT
Source organism: uncultured bacterium (assembly GCA_964650005.1). Taxonomy (GTDB): domain Bacteria; phylum Armatimonadota; class HRBIN16; order HRBIN16; family HRBIN16; genus CAZHSN01. The sequence goes on from CAZYPZ010000027.1 coordinate 7,089, forward strand.
GGCTGGAGCCGGTTCGCACCAGTTCGACGTCGAAGTAGGTGTCACGCGGGACCCTGATGTCGATCAGCGGCGGGTTGCCGGCGCCGATATCGATGGCCTGTCCCTGGCTTCCATTCAGGAACAGCACAAGTTCGCTATTCAGCCCCGTGCTGAACGCTTCCAAGCGGACCGGCGTGTTGGCTTTGACAAACAGCGTGAATGATGCGCGTTCTCCGCCGACCAATGTGGTGGCGTAAAGGCAAATATCGCGGCGGTAGAACCCGTATTGGCTACCCGAGCGATAGCTGAACTCTTTGCTGTGGCGCCCTGCATGCAGTGCAGCGCATCTGGCCGCTTGATCCAGTAGCGTGTCTTCCGAAAGAGCAGGCAAAGCCGTGTGAAGCGATGCGCAAAGCAGCAACGCCAATAGTAGTTTCCGCATAGCAACCTCCATGGCTGTGGTGAAGCCGGTGAGCTCGACCTCGTTGTTCACAGCGTTTTGGTAGGGGTGATGGTGTCCTCGGTTTCGCCTTTTTGCTCACTGTCTTCAGGGATGTCGAAGTCCACATCGAACCGGGCGTAGAACACGAGTGTCTCTTCGGATCCTTCGTTGGTGAGCTTCAGCGTATAGGTCTGGGCGCGTTCCGGTTTCCACCAGAGAAAGGCTAAGTTTCGATCCTGTTCAACATCCTCTTCTACGATTTCGCCGGCTCGATTGCTTAAGAATGCGTCTACATCGGCCTTTTTGTTGTCGAACGTGGCCAAGATCATCGCGGAGCGGCTGGTGGAGCGGACATTGCCGATGTCGATGGACTCGGCGCGGTTCAACGTGAAGCCCGTGCAGATCCAGACCCCCTGGGTGTTCACCGGCTTGATGGTGTCAGCAGGTTTCTTATGTATCTCAGTTACTGCTGAAGGCCACGATGCCAATAGAGATGCCGCGTCGCGCAGGGCCTTCGCGCCTGGCACATAGCCGTTCTCCGCGCAGATACTCACGGCACAGACCTGAGGGGCTTTGTCCGTGTCCAGACGTTTGATAACAATCCGCCCTTTTTGACTGCGTCGCAGTGCGACAGCATACATCACCAACGTGCCCTCGTCTTTTTCAATCGGCTCCCCAACTTGACCGCCAATTGGTTCTCCGGATTCACTGTAGGCCTCGATGGACAGACGCTTTGCACCGCCTCGAGGACTTGACGCTGTGATCAACAACTCGGTATTGGCCGGTATGTGTAAAGGAAAGGATACTTGTGCGCCGCCCGCCAACAACGTTGCCCGTAGACAGACATCATCCCGGTACAGCCCCAGCTTCTGTTTCGTTGCTTGTGTGATACCTTCTGTGTGCGACATCATTAAGATGACGGCTGACTCAAGCGGAGTTATGTTCGCCTCTGCATCGTCTTCAGCCAGAATGGGCGGCGCTGGGGTCAGGGTTGCCAATGTCGCGAGAACTATCAGCCCAATACGCATTGCAGAACTCCTTTCCTTCCACGATCTGTTGCCTGCCGCTGATGCAGGTAACTCTATCCGTATGCAAGCACGATGCCTGTTCACTCAAGGCTTTTGGCAGGAGGCGCTTTGTCTTTCAACCTCTCAGAAGCTGTGTACATGAACCGGGCATCATTTGCGAACTGACTGAAAAGCACCAGAGTCTCATTAGTCCCTGTATTTACCACTCTTGCCGTGTAATTCTCACCTCGTTGGGGTACCCATGTGACACCGACCCATGACTCTTCATTGGCTTCATTTGTACGTACTAATTGACCGGCTCTATTCCGAGTAGAAATGGTGATGTCGGCTTTGACAGCATCGCATGCTACGACCGCTGAATAACCACCGCCAGTCGGCAATGGCTCGCTTTGCATCGGAATAGTCATGGCTTCCCGCGGGGCCAATGTGAAGCCCAAAACCAACCAATCCTGACTTAATGTCACCGGCCGAATGCAGTCGGAAGGGACATTAAATAGTTTTGTGCTTTTTCGTGGGTGTATAGCCAACTCGTGGGTGTTAATCATCCGCTTTTCTGATGTTATATAACCTTTATTCTCATAAATCGCTACCATACATGGTGCTGGTTTTGTGCTGTAATCAGCACGAATCAGTATAACTTCAAAGTATGTGTCAGTGTTGGCTTTAAATGTTACGTAAGCATATTTGTTCAATTCTGTGTTAGAAGCAATTAGTGTACCGCTAGAATCATACACTAACAAGTCCATATCTCCAGATTCATGTGAGCTCATAGCATGTATGAATACTATAGTGCCAAGAGAAGCTTGCACATTAAATGATATGCGTTTCGGACCTGTCATCGTTGTTCCGCGCAGACAGACATCAGAGCGACATAAACCTATGCCATCGATCATATTTGTTGTTGATGCCATGATAGATGCCATGTAGCAAAGCTGTTCGTATGGCGTCAGATCCTCTTCCTTCAGTTCGGCCTTCATACAGGAGGCGCCGGCCAGAAATACGCAGAGAACCGTCATCCATTTGCGCATCGAGATCCCTCCCGTGATACCCGCAACCGGGGCACAGCACTGCTCGGCTTCTGTGCTGCTGTTTACGTATCATCGCATGTTTACAGGGTCATTTTCCGAACCGGTGACCGGTGTAATGGGCGGATTGCGGGTATTTGTGTGCCGATTTCTGTACCGAGAGTTCACAACATGGCTGTTGCACTCAGAACACAAGGGTGTCAGGCGCCGGAACCCATACCTGTAAGAAAAAACACCCGTAAAAATGATGTCGATTTACACAAGATGATGACGCACATTCAACAAAGGATCTGCTATTATGGGGCCATTCAACCATACAGATATAGTAATGGCAGTCACATTTGGATGGCCTCAGGAGGGCGAGGACATGACGCATCTCTGGACATTCGGTCGATATGGCCCCTGGCGTTGCCTCGGGTTGTGTTGGCTTTCGGTTCTATCGGCGGCAGGCATCGCCCCCAGTGCGGTATGGGCCTCGGATGCCCGTGTCACTGCGGAAACCTGGGGTGAAGTCCGCACCCGCACTTATGATGTGGAAGACGTCATCAGCGTCGCGGCGGGGGGCCAGCATTCGGCCGGCCTTCGTGCAGACGGCAGCGTCGTTTGCTGGGGCCTCAATGCATACGGCCAATGTAATGTGCCCGCACCGAATGCGGGATTTGTCGCTGTGGCTGCCGGTGAATATCACACAGTCGGACTTTTGCAAGGCGGTCGCGTGGTGTGCTGGGGCAGTAATGTATACAACCAATGCACCACTCCCGTACCGAACACCGGTTTCATTGCCGTGGCTGCCGGGGCCCAACACACAGTCGCGTTGCATAAGACGGGAGCGATCCGCTGTTGGGGTTTGAACAGCTCTCGCCAATGCGAGGTGCCTTCGCCAAACAACGGATTTGTTGCCGTTGCTGCAGGGTCATATCATTCCATCGGTTTGAAGCAGGATGGCCGAGTGGTTTGCTGGGGTTACAACATCGATGGCCAATGTACTGTGCCGTCTCCCAACAGTGGTTTTGTGGCTGTGGCCGGCGGCGGGTTTCACACCGTCGGCCTGAAAGCCGGAGGCGTTGTTGTGTGCTGGGGGATGAAAACGAACGGTCAGTGCAACGCGCCGCCCTATCCGGATTATATGGCGGTGGCTGCCGGTGGCTTTCACTCGGTTGGTCTGCGAAAGAACGGCAGTGTGGTCTGTTGGGGAAACAACGGATCCGGTCAGTCCAATATCGGCCAGCCCAACAACGGGTATACGGCAATCGCTGCTGGACAGGGACATGTCGTCGCACTGCGTCGCAATGGGCACGTTGTTTGTTGGGGACTCAATAGATACGGTCAATGCAATCTAGCCCGAAGGCGCTACACGGCGATCCAGAGCGGCGTCTATCATAGCGTGGCCCTCAGGTCCGACGGTACGATCACATGTTGGGGTAGTGACTATTTTGGACAGTGCAGCGTTCCTGGAGACAACCGGGACTATATCGCTATTGCCGCGGGAGCCTTACACTCCCTGGGCTTGAAGAATAACGGAAGCATTGACGCTTGGGGAAGCAACTATAAGCTGCAGTGCATGGTTCCCAGCCCAAACAAGGACTTCCAGTGCATTGCAGCCGGTACGTATCACTCGGTTGGGCTCAAAACGGACGGCACTGTGATCTGTTGGGGGGACCAGTCGTCTGGCAAGTGCACCGTGCCATCTCCGAACGGCGGATTTGTTTCCGTGTCGGCTGGATACCATCACACGATTGGGCTGAAACAGGATGGCAGTGTGGTCTGCTGGGGCTGGAACGGTTATGGGCAATGTACAGTGCCGTCTCCAAATGAAGGGTATGTATCGGTGGCTGCAGGTGTGCTGCATTCCGCCGGAGTGAAGCGAGACGGTTCGATTGTGTGCTGGGGCTTCAACAACTATGGTCAATGCAGCGTGCCGGACCCAAACCGGGACTTTATAGCTGTGGCCGCCGGCGCCTATAACACACTGGGGTTGAAGCGGGATGGTACGCTGATCTGTTGGGGACAGGACACGTATGGAGAAGGCACAAATCCCTATCCCCTTATATCGTTCAGCGCCATCTCGGCTGGTGAATACCACAATGCGTGTCTAGATGATGATGGTCGACCAAGATGTTGGGGCTACAACGCATCGGGACAGTGTGATGCCCCCGATCCCGACAGCTTTCCCCTCACTCTGGCTTCCGGGCGTCAGCACTTCGTCATGCTTAGGCAGGACGGCAGCATGTATTGCTGGGGGCTGAATGATGATGGGCAGTGTATCGTGCCGGCACCCAATTCGGGTTATATCGCGACGGCAGCCGGTGGGTACCATACAGTCGGTCTGCGTCAGGACGGTACGGTGGTGTGTTGGGGCCGGAACACAGAAGGGCAGTGTACGGCGCCTCAGCAGAACAGCGGGTTTGTGGCCGTGACCGCCGGCGATAAACACTCATGCGGACTGAAGCAGAATGGAAGCGTGGTCTGTTGGGGCGACAATACCGAAGGGCAAAGCGCTGATCCATCGCCGAATTCCGGTTTTATCGCCGTGTCGGCAGGTCGTACGCATAATGTGGGTCTCAAGCAGTTTGGAGTTGTTTACTGTTGGGGCCTGAATGACAAAGGCCAGTGTACGGCGCCGATACCCAACAATCTGTTTGTGGCTGTGGCTGCAGGAGCAGGCCATTCCGTGGGCCTCAAGCAGGACGGTACGGTTGTGTGTTGGGGTGACAACCAGTCCGGCCAGTGTACAGTCCCCCAACCGAACTCCGGTTTCATTGCTATTGCCGCTGGAGATTTCCATTCTGTCGGTTTGAAGCAGGATGGGAGCATCGTCTGTTGGGGAGCGAAGACCTCGGGCAAGTGTACCGTCCCGTCTCCAAATGCCGGGTATATAGGCGGGCTGTTTGGTGGCAGCGCGACCACCGGGGCTTTACGGATGCCGACGACTCCGTTGAACGGCGCCGCCGTCCTATCGCAAATGGAACGGCCGGAGGGACGACGGCTGTTCCTGCAGGTGTGGAAGCCGGGAGCGGACATGCCCGAGGAGTACGGATATGCGCAGTTGGCGGCGGATGGCTCATATCAGACGTACCTGTTCACGAAACCGCCTTATACGCTGCGGATCGGTTCGCCGCACTTTTTGTGGGCGCAGCTGACCGATGCGGACCCAACACAAGGTCCCGTGAACGTCCAACTGGTTAACGGCGATGCAGACGGCGACAACGAGATCACGCTGTTCGACTATCTCGCGCTGGATAGCTCATTCGGCACATCGGACAGCATGTCCGATCTGGACGGCGACGGTCAAGTCACCTTGTTCGACTACCTCATCATTGACAGCAACTTCGGCGCCGCGGGGGCGTAGGCGGGGCGGCACTGTGTGGGGGCGTGGCAACACATAGTCATACGTGGATCCGGGACGTCTATGGCTTGTCGGCAGAACTGTCATAAATGTGGTCTGAATAGCTATTACATGAGGCTGGCAATCCGTTACTGGTTGGCTCTTGTGGCCGGATGATCGCCAGATGGAGTCAGGCTTATGGTTGCCTGTCTAGGACATGCAAGGGCAACGGTCGCCATTGTTCCCGCGACAATGGCCAATCTCATGCGGTGAAAGCCGATAGGCAGGAGGTCGTGATGAGCAATTTTTTATGTATCCGACACCTCAGACAGCAGGTCTGCGCCATGGTTCGCTGTTCAATGATCATTGTATTGGAGTCGGTACTCTTAGGGGGTGTGGTGTGTGCAGCCCCGCGGCCTAGTGTCGATATCTGGGGGGCGTATCGCATACATACGCATGATGTCGTTCAGGTAACCCACGTGTATGACGGGTACTATCACTCGGTCGCCTTGCGCGCCGATGGCAGCTTGGTCTGCTGGGGCTGGAACGACTACGGTCAGTGTATCGTACCATCTCCGAACAGTGGTTTCGTGTCTGCCGCAACCGGCTACTTCCATTCCGTTGGGTTGCACCGCGACGGTCGCGTCATCTGTTGGGGAGGAAATGCAGACGGTCAGTGTATGGTGCCGTCTCCCAACAGCGGGTTCGTGGCGGTTGCTGCAGGCCTTTCTCACACGGTTGGTCTGAAGCAGGACGGCAGCGTCATCTGTTGGGGATACAACGGGAATGGTCAATGCAATGTGCCGTCTCCGAACAGCGATTTCCGGGCGGTTGCTGCAGGCGGGCTCCACACAGTGGGGCTAAAGCGTGACGGACGTGTGGTCTGTTGGGGAGGGAATGGTGAGGGGCAATGTACTGTCCCGTCTCCGAATAGCGGTTTCGTGGCTGTCTCGGCCGGTTACCAGCACACGATTGGCTTGAAGCAAGACGGCAGTGTGGTCTGCTGGGGCTGGAACGAGCACGGTCAATGCAATGTGCCGTCTCCCAACAGCGGTTTCATCGCCGTGGCTGCCGGTTCGTGGCACACAGTGGGATTGAAACAGGACGGATCCGTTGTCTGTTGGGGAGACAATGACAGCGGACAGCAGAACGTGTGGCTGCCCAACAGGGGATACGTGGCCGTCGCATCAGGCGGTTACCATGTGACCGCGTTGCGAAATAATGGACGCGTTGTCAGCTGGGGTCTGAACAGCGATGGTCAACTCAATGTGCCTCAACCATACTACGCATCGATTGCGTCCGGGCAGCGCCATACTGTGGCGTTGAAATCCGACTCGTCGGTCAACTGTTGGGGGTGGAACGCGTATGGTCAGTGCGATGTGCCGGGCGATAACACGGACTATATCGCGGTGGCCGCTGGCGCCTGGCATTCGGTGGGGCTGAAGCGAACCGGTAAGGTACAGTGTTGGGGATCCGATGAACACGGGCAATGCAGCATACCGGCTCCCAACAGCGGGTTCTCGGCGGTTTCGTCAGGCAGTTGGCACAGCGTCGGCCTAAAAATCGATGGCAGCGTGGTCTGCTGGGGGCTGAACACCAGCGGACAATTGAACGTTCCGTCGCCGAATTCAGGTTTTGTCGGGATCGCGGCGGGCGACCGGCATTCTGTGGGAGTGAAGCAAAATGGCAGTGCGATCTGCTGGGGGGCCAATAACAGCGGTCAATGCGATCCGCCTTTCCCGAACAGCGGGTTCATTCAGGCGGCTGCCGGTGCGAACCACACAGCCGGGTTGAAGCAGGATGGTTCGATCGTCTGTTGGGGTGACAACGCGTACGGTCAGTGCAGTGTACCCTTGCCCAACAGTGACTTCGTGGCGGTGGCAGCCGGTGCACACCACACGGCAGGGTATCGGCGCGACGGAACGGTGGTCTGCTGGGGACGCAATACAAGTGGTCAGTGCGACAATCCAAAGCCAAATACCCGGTTCTGGGCGATCTCGGCGGGCGAGAGCCACACGGCGGGTGTGGATGCTGATGGTCAAGAGGTGTGTTGGGGTGGCAACGGGGATGGGCAATGTGATGCCGTTGAAGCGGACTCTCCGATCGTCGGACTCGGCACCGGATGGTATCACGCTGCTATCCTGCACCAAGATGGCAGTGTGTACTGTCTAGGTGACAACTCATATGGTCAATGTATAGTACCTTCACTGAACGGCGGGTTCACTGTTGTGGCACCCGGTTATCAACACAATGTAGGACTGAAACAGGACGGCACCGTGGTGTGCTGGGGCTATAACGGCTATGGTCAATGTACCGTGCCGTCTCCTAACAGCGGGTTCGTGGCCGTGGCTGGTTCAAATCACTCCATGGGGCTGAGGCAGGACGGCAGTGTGGTGTGCTGGGGCTATAACGACTATGGTCAGTGTACCGTGCCTTCTCCTAACAGCGGGTTCGTGGCTATTTCAGCTGGTACCTACCACTCTGTAGGGCTGAAGCAGGACGGAAGTGTGGTCTGTTGGGGTTATAACGGTTACGGTCAATGTACCGTGCCGTCTCCTAACAGTGGGTTCGTGGCTATAGCCGCCGGCGCATGGCATACCGCGGGACTTAAGCAGGATGGTAGCGTGATCTGTTGGGGGCGCAACGGCGACGGTCAGTGTAATGTGCCTTCTCCTAACAGTGGGTTTATGGCCTTGGCGGCGGGCGAGCGTCATACTGTGGGTCTGAAGCAGAACGGGCAAATGATCTGCTGGGGTTGGAACAAATACGGCTTATGTAATGTGATGTCTCCGAACAGCGGATTCATCGGTCTAATTTCTGCATGCAGTATGACCACCGGGGCTTTACGGATGCCGACGACTCCGTTGAACGGCGCCGCCGTCCTATCGCAAATGGAACGGCCGGAGGCACGACGGCTGTTCCTGCAGGTGTGGAAGGCGGGGGCAACCATTCCGGAAGAGTACGGATACGCGCAGTTGACGGCGGATGGCTCATATCAGACGTACCTGTTTACGAAACCGCCCTATACGCTGCGGTTCGGTTCGCCGCACTTTTTGTGGGCGCAGCTGACCGATGTGGACCCGGCACTAGGTCCCGTGAACGTCCATCTGGTTAACGGCGATGCAGACGGCGACAACGAAATCACGCTGTTCGACTATCTCGCGCTGGATAGCTCATTCGGCACCTCGGACAGCATGTCCGATCTGGACGGCGACGGTCAAGTCACCTTGTTCGACTACCTCATCATCGACAGCAACTTCGGCGCCGCGGGGGCGTAGGTGAGGCAGCCCTCCGGGACGGTCTGGTATGATCACCTGGAGGGCTGACAAATGATACGCATCGCGGTGGCGGGCGCGGGACTCATGGCGCGGGTTCGGGCGCACGCACTGGTCCAGACTGGACGTGCACGGATTGTGGGCGTTGCCGGCCGGTCACCTGAGCGCATTATAAAGCTTTGCGAGCAACTACAGGCGGAACCAGTCTGGGACGGGTATGAAGGGTTGCTGCGATGTCAGCCGGATGCGGTGCTGGTGGAGACGCCGCACGCGGTTCAGGATCATGTGACTCTATGGGCGCTGTCCCATCGATTACCGGTGCTGGTGGGTGGACCGCTCGCCTGTTCCGTATCGACCGGAGAACAGATCGCCGAAGAGTCCCACCGGCTGTCTGTACCGGTGGAGGCGGGTTTCAACGCGCGTTATATGCCGCTTTGGGAGGACGCGCGAAATGCTGTGTGGGAGGGGCGACTGGGCCAGCTGGTGTTGGTGCGTACGCTTGCGCTGTGGGACGGGGATCCGGCCAGCTGGTATTACAGTCAGTCACTTAGCGGCGGTATGCCGTTGACGCACATGACATACTGCTTTATCAATCCCTTGCGCTGGCTCTTGGGTGAGCCGCTGGTGACGCATGCCGTTGCCGGCCGACATGTGCATACGGGTCCGGATCATGTGAACCAGGAGACGGTATCGGCTTCATTGCTTTGGCCGGGGGATATCCCAAGCAGTCTGTGTGCTGGATTTGTCAAGCCCGTTCCCATGAATGCGTGGTATGTGGAGTTGATCGGATCCAAAGCGGTGTTAGAACTGCAACCGGTGGATTTCGAACCGGGATACGCCATCGAACGCCATGGCGATGAGGCCAGGCAGATCACCTATCCGGCTGACGGCACGGGGTTTGTCGCCCAAGCGCACGCATTCCTCGATGCGGTGGAGGGGAAACCGGAAGGGTTGCGGAACACGCCCGAGGCCGCTCTGGGGGATCTGCGCGTAACCGATGAGATCGTGCGCTCCGCGTCGCTCAGTCGGATGTGATCATGGGGATGCCGGCCTGACGCAGCCTTTCCACCCACGGCGCCACATCTTCACGCGTTGCCGCAGGGATCGAGTCGGGCAACGGATTTTCCTCGCCCAACCCGCTCCACTTCGACGCCCCCAATCGGTGATACAGCATGAACTCTACCGGGATGGGGCGTGGCAGCGCGGTGACGAACGCCTCCAGTGCGTCCAGGAAGTCCGGTTCGGTGTTGACACCGGGGACGAACGGCACGCGCAGCCGCGCGTCCCATCCGACCTGGCTCAGGCGAGTGATGTTATCCAGAATACCGGTGTTGTCGACCCCTGTCAGCTCTCTATGTCGTGCTGGATCGATGTGTTTCAGATCTACCAGCCACAAATCCACGCAAGGAGCCAGCGCTTCAATCCGCGTCCAGTCGGCATACAGGGTGGTCTCCATGGCGGTATGCAGAGCTTGTGCGCGGGCGCGTTGAAGCAGTTCCGCAGTGAACGCGTATTGCGCCAGCGGTTCTCCGCCCGACAGCGTGATGCCACCGCCGGAGGTGCGGTAGAAGGGGAGATCACGCTCCACTATGGCGATCACATCATCCACACTCATCTCCTGGCCGGTCATTTCCAGTGCGCCCGCCAAGCAGGCATCGATACAGGCTCCGCACCGCACGCATGCGGCAAGCGCCAGTTTATGCCCGTCCGTGTTTACTGTATGTCCGCCATGCGTGCACGCGGCTGCACACCTGCCGCAGAGCGTGCACAGCGTATGTGCCAGCCGAACCTGCGGTGCAGCGGTCCACCCTTCCGGGTTGTGGCACCAAAGACACCGCAATGGGCAGCCCTTAAGGAACACCGTCGTCCGGATACCCGGGCCGTCATGCAGGGAGAAGCGTTGTATGTTGAACACCATGCCGGTCATCGCCAACGCATTATAGACCCAATCTGACCCGGATGGCCACCGGGTTACACCGATTATCAGGGCGTGTTCCCGGCAAACTCGAGCACTAGATACTGTATGGGAACCAGCGGCGACTCCATGCCAGCAGGGGACCGGTCGATCGGCGCATACTGCCAGGTAATGGTGACCCTGCCATTGCGGCGTTGCTCGCTCACCGGGAGGCTGGAGCCTTCGATTACCGACAGCCGGCGCACCGATCGCATGGTTTCGCCGGGGAGCAGCCGACATTGAACTGTGGCTTCACCCGATTTGTCCAGCTGGCGCGCCCAGACACACAACGTCAAGCGTCCTCCTGTCATCAGCGCGCAGTGATCCAGATTGTCGGATACCTGTACCATGCGGGCCTTGTCCGGCAGCGCCAGGTCTCCGCGCATCAGATGCATGTAGGTGCGGATCGCGTATCCATTGGGCCACTTGCGCTGTCCGTCCCAGAGAAAACCCATCTGCGGCTGAGCCATGTAGTAGTGAAAATAGAACACCCGGTACTGAAATGGTTGTGACCATGAATGGTGCAACGCCCAGACAGGAAGCCTGCTGAATGTCGTGGGCAGCCACACCGGATCGGCCGAAAACGTGTCGCCCTCTTCGGTCAGCCACAATCCGGATGCCGGGCCTTTCACGTGCCACTCGGTGTAGACATCGCCGGACTGCTGCCGGTTCTTGAACCAGTCGAATCCGTTCATGTAGTGTGCGTCCAAAATGTCGGTCCACGCACCCGCGTTCTCGATCCGCAGGACACGCGCATAGCTGCCGTCATTGAAGAATGCGCAAGGGTATCCGCCATAGACCACCCGGCACCGCTCGCCCGGATCCTCCCGGCCATTGCAGTTCTGGTCCACGTAGTGCCTGCGGATCGCCCGCGCGGCTGGAATATAGACTGTTCGGATGAACTGCTCCATATCCGCGCCCGACCAGAAGCCGGTGTTCATCTGAGCCTCGTTCCAGACCTGCCAGTCCTGCTGATTGTAGGGAGGCTGTGAATAGTGACCGACCACCCGATCGACAAACGACTCCCATTGTCGCGGATCAGCCGGCGGCCCCCATCCTCCCAGCGGTTTTCCTTCGGCGTCACGCATTTGGGCCCATTCCGGAATATCACACAAGAGCGGCAATATCGTCATATAGTACCGGCGCGCCTGCAGGATCAGGGTGCTGAACCGGCTGTCCGGGGCGAGCGCGGCTTCGTTCCACCGGTTCGGCTGCGGTTGGAATTCGCTCCAGCCGCAGTGTTCGCGGCTATGGCGGATCCCTGTCTCGATCAGCCACTCCGGCGTGGTGCGGGCTGGGGCGGAGTTGGCGCCGATGAGATCTGTGATGCGCGGCGTGTACTTGCCGCGGATCCGACCGTCTGCATCACGTGTCTCGATGTGGATCGGGTATGCGCCGCGATAGTTCGCCGTCCCGGAGTTCACGTGTAGGGTGAGATCAAAGTCACCGTCCTGATTTCCCAACGCGTCCGGCGCCTTGGGTAGTCGCACCTGCATAAAGATCGGTTGGTTACCTGATTGTTCCGTTCGCCTTTCGGTTACCGGCAACCGAGCCCATGCCGGCGCGCCGGTTGATCGATGTGTGAGCGACGCCAGACACCGTCTGGGAGTCGGGATCGGATCATCGGACGCGAGGCGCAGCGACACTCGATCGCCCCATCGAGCGTGGGCCGGGCCCTCCACCGTGACAGCAACCGGTGCCGCCCGGCTGACCAAACAGAGAGAACCGATACACCAACTCATAAACACCGGGTATCGCATTTTCAGGTTCATGCGTCAGCTCCTGTCCGAAACATCTGAAGGGGCTTCCCGCCAATGCCAGTAGGTGAACCGGAACTCATAGACACGCTGTCGGCGATGGGCCCCCAGATGCAACAGCACGGTGACATAGGGACAAGCGCCCGGTGAGTCCAGGAACTCGATAGTCGCCCCCGGGGCGGTTGTTTGCAATGTCAGCCCTCTATTGCAGAGGGGATTGTCGTCGATCGTCCATTCAGGGTCGTTCTTTGATCTGCCCGGGTTCCGGTTGAACACATGGATGCGGATTTGTCCGTTTGGCGGCGAGGCGATCTGCAAAGAACGAGGCTGAAGGTTATCCGTCCGCCATTCGAACTCCGTACCGTGCGCATGGGCAAACACATGCCGTTCCTGTCCTGCCTGTTCGCGAGGGACAGTTCGTACGCCCGACTGGTCGCCATAATGGCTGTCCCATCCCTGGTGGAAGTAGGGACACAGCCGCAGATGCACCGGTTGACCGATGGCATCCTTTCCGCTGACCGTGATCCGGATCCGGTGTTCGGGGCCTTGAAGCCGATGATGCCAGGCCACGCGGATATCCGATCCGGTTACCGGAACACGCATGCGTTTGGTCCAGCTGAGCGTCTCTCCACTCCTTCGGACCCGCTCGATGGCCGCATCACAAAACTGATAGGGCCGCCAGTCGTCTCCGAGGTAAAGGGTGATGGTGCGATCGCGTGCTTCGGCGGGCTTGTTCACCGTGTAGTACGGCGTTCCATTGCCATCGGTCAGCGGTTCTGATGGACTCCAGAAGATCGCATTGCCTGTTGTCGAGCCGTATTGAGCCCTGTTTTGCCCCGGACCATATATCGCCGGGTCTCCGAACGTATATCCGGCTCTCAGCAGGTTTGGCGTCTGTAGGCCGTAGGCAATGACGAGTTCAGGGCCCAATCGATGCTCATGGTCGATCACCTGGTAATACCGCGTCTCTGCATGCAGCATGCGGCCCTTGTGCGGTATCATCGTGCCGCGCTGATCGCGACGTCCGCCCAGCGTGTCGGGCATCAGGAACGCGGCGGAGGGGGCGGACGGGCAGGGCCAAGACCTTGTGAACCAGTTGTAGAACTCCCTGCAGGTGAGCATGCGCCATCCGCGCCCGATCATCCATTCCACCAAATCGAGGGCACACTGAAGGGCAGTGTCAACATCGAGCATCGCCGCCCACGGGCCGCCGGGGGTGAACACGTTCGCTTCGGACGCCGTATTGATGTACGCGAACGGAGCGCGTCCGGTGCGCACGTTTTCCTCATAGGCGCACAACTCGTCCTGCCACCAACGGATGTCGCCTTTTCTCACCAGCGGGCCCTGGATCCATTGAGTATGCTTGGCTGGCTCACCGAAGTGGAAACACTGCGGCAGACAGATCCGATCGATGTTGTGCCACAGCGTACGCGTGGCCCATTGCAGTTCGAGTACCGCATTCCGTTTGGTCAGTTCACGGCCCACTCGGCAGGCGCTTTCGGGCTGGTCGGCATCCCACTGAACCCAATAGGGCAGACAAGGAGCGCCTTCCCAGTTATGCGGAATGTCCCATAACTCTTCTTTGTGTGAGTCGCCTTCAATGCAGGCGTTGGCTCCGGTGAGAAAGCCTGCCTGCACCAGCCGCGCCTGTTCTTCCAAGTCGGTATCGGAAAACAGCTGGAAGCCGCAGGCGGTTATCTGTGCCTCCGGGATATCCAACCAGCGGGCGATAGCCGGTCGCATACCGGCGAACCACACACCGATCTCATGTCCCTGGTTCAACAATCCCCGAAAAAAGCGTTTCTGGCCGGGATCGTTCCAGCGCGCTTTGTCCGCGTGCAACAGCACCGTCAAGTGCGCCAGGTCCCATACGCCACGTTGCTTCAGTCCCTCACAGAAGCGCTTCAAGCCCACGATGTCGCGGTCTGTATCCGCAAGGATGAGGTTGCAAAACAAAGGCGCCGTCATGTATCACAGGCCTCCCGAGTGAGTCTGGGATCATCCCCCAATCTGTATGTTCCTGATTAGCCCGCCATTGCGGGAGATCCTGCCCGACATGTGTGACGACCGGTCGCCGGTATTCCGGTGCTCATATTCACCGATGGCCCGCGATGGACACACGGGGATTGACAGAACGGGCGGGTTATCTGATACACCGATGTTACCGGTCATTACCGGATCGAGGAGGTGATATGAGTTCAACAAACATGCCGCCGATACGTTGGGCGCCCAAGGTTCCCATGGAAAAGATACGCCGTCTCTACCTGGAGGAATCTCAGGGACTGTTGGATCCCGTGCTGGTTGATGATGTCGGGCTGGCGCTGCATGCCCGTTGTGTGAGCATTTTGCAGGTTACCGAAGCCGCCCGTGGGCGAGCGCTCTGTCATGGCTGCGGGGCGACATTTCCATTCCGGGTCGCTCATGACCGTGAATTGGTATGTGCTTGTGGATGGCGTTGCACATGGGATGCTTATCACCGATCCTATGCGGACAAACAGTTATTTGGCGGTGCAGCCGTTAAAGCGTTTGCGGAATATGTGGAGCGGTATCCACAGATGCGCACTCCGGCCGATCGCATGCTGTGTATCGATCGGCTGATTCACCAGTTTCATTGGAACCTGGTTCATGGAACGCCGGAAGCCACGCGGCCTGCTGCGGCGAACCTGATCGCAGCTCGACGTCTGGCTGATGTGGTGGCGTTTCTGGATGAACTCAGCGGGATCCAGTCGTCGAAGAAGGGCGCCTGAGCGGCGACAGCCGCTCAGGCGTCGGACCGGCTGTTACTGATTAGTTTCGGCTTCTTCCATCAGTTTCCGGATGTCGATCATGACGTTATTGCCGGAGGTGACCAAGGGCATCTTTCCGTCCCATTTTTCAATCCACTGTTTGGCCAGAACGCGGCCGGACCCTGCGGTCTTCAACGCAACCGCCTCCAAGCGGGCCGCTTCGGCCTTGCCCTTTGCCGTGGTGATGGCCGTTTTGGCCTCGGTTTCGGCGCGCTCCAGCAGGTATTTCTGTTTCAACGCTTCCTGCTGCGCCACCTGTTTGGCCTCGATAGCGCGGTTGAACTCCTCGCTGAAGTTGAAATCGGTAATGGAGATCGTCTCCACATTGATCCCGTAACCCTTCAGGCGTTTGCCGATGTCGTTTTGAACCAGGTTTTTGACCTCTGAACGCTCGGTGATCAGTCCTTCTGCGTTGTATTTTGCGGTCACCTGCTTGATGGTTTCCTGAACGGTGGGCTCGATGATCCGCGTGCTGTAATCCAATCCGACCCGCTGATACATCCGGCCGACCTCTTCCGGCTGCAGGTGGTAGTTTACCGCCACGGTGGTTCGTACGGTCTGCAGGTCCTTGCTGGCGGCTTCACAGGTCGAGGTGTGCTTTTGTGTGCGTACCTCCAGCAGCTGTACGGTGTTGATGAACGGCACGATCAGATGGATGCCCGGCGGCAGCGTTCCGCGCACCGCCTGGAACTGCAGCAGAACTCCCTGAAAACCGGCCGGGATGGTGATCACCGCCGAAATCAAATACATGATCAGCGCCAGGATGATCAACGGCACGCCGGGGGCGCGCACAGGCCGGTTGTTGACCAAAATCGGACGGCCATTGAGCAACATCGCGATGCCCATCAGTAAGGCGATGGTACCCAGAGTGATCCACATGGGGTATGCCTCCTTCAGAGGGTCCGGCGCAGGAGCGGCGCAATGTCCGTCGCTGCAGCACGGATAGACGGGATATCATCGATCAGGATATATATACCCGTGGTCACGGCTGTCATCGAGCAGCCGAATGGCGGTGTTGGGCGGGTTGTGTTCTGCGTCGAACCATTCGGGCGTATAGTGCAGCCATTGCATCACAAATGCGCGGAGCGTAACGCCGTGACAGACCACTGCGATGGTATCGATGGCATGTTTTTGAGCGTCCCGGTAAAATGTCCCGAATGCCTGATGTACGCGTACAGCCACGTCAAACCGGGACTCACCCAGCGGCATCCTCGCCCAGAAACGGCCGTTGTGTTTCAGGCACTTCTCATAGTGTCTCCATTCATCCGGGAACGCCGACGGCCATTCCGACTCATCGAACCCCTCGAACAGCCCGAATTGTTGTTCACACAGGTTGATGTGCTCTTTGAGGTCCCAAGGGGTGTCGGTCAACTGTTCGGAGATCAGTCTGGCGGTCTCACGGGTGCGACGATACGGGCTGGTCCAGATCCTCAGGAACGGCAGCGGCGGATCCAGAGTGCGGAGATACTGATTGAACCATTGACCGGCGGATACAGCCTGTTGTCGACCGCGCTCGCTCAGGTCAAGCGCGTGATCGGGCACGTCAAGCCGGATCGTGTGATCCACATTACCATCGGATTCTGCATGACGTATCAAAAAGATTCTCATCACCTACATCCTACCCGATAGACAGGCGGCCGAATTATCCCTGTGCAGGGACTGCAGAAATCGGGTGTATCCGGGGCGTTTCAGGCGGAGTACGCACCCGCTGTGAACCGGTCGGCGAACAGACGGGCCGGCCCGTCCTCGGCGCCATTGGCGATGATCACGAGTGTGTTATCGGCCGGCGCATCGATGGGGGTCTCCATCCAATGGCCGCCTGCCACTTCCACCAACACGGCGCCATCCGGCGTGTTCACCAATCCCTTCAGCCGGTAGATCGTATTGCTTATCGTCTGCACGTCGGACCTCAATGCATCCAACCGTACCGGTAACGGCGCCGTAGGCTCCAGTCGCACAAACGCCGGATCCGCACAGGCGGCGTAGTCGCCGGACGTCTCAGGCAGTGCCTGCCGGGAGAACGGATCGATCGCTATATCGGCTCGCACGGTTACCGCAATCCGGGCGGATGGGTTCTCTTGCCGAACGGCTGCCGTGACCTGTGCCACCAGTTCGGCGGGGTAGACGTCGGACTTGTTGATCACCACCAGATCCGCTGCGCGCACCTGTGCCGGTATGGCGGTCATGATGGACGCGAGTTTATGGTAGGTTCCCGGGTCGATCATGGTGACCACCCGGGCGATTGTGAACTGAGCATCGAGCCCGGTTTCGGTCAACATCGTGTGGATCACCGACGGATCCGCGACGCCGCTGGCTTCAATGATCACGCCTTCCGGGTTCATCTGGTGCAGCTGCTGCAACGCCCGGATGAAGGAGAGCACCAGACATCTGCAGAAGATACTGCCTCCGGGCAGACTGACCAGCACGTCATCGGGAAGGTCAAGCAGGCGCCCATCCACATCCACGGGAGAAAACTCGTTGACCAGGAAGGCAACGCGTCGGCCACGCAGTTGGGTGACCAGTCGCTGCAGCAAAGTTGTCTTGCCGCTGCCCAAGAAACCGGTAACGAGACAGACAGGAATAACGCCTGCTTGCATCTGACCCTCCCTGGCCGGGCTGGCCAGGCCAGCCCGGTGTGTGGCGTATCCGGCCTACGCCAACCCTCGTGTGACCAGCTGGTCACGAATGGCCTGTTCCAGCGTGGGACGGTCCGGAATGATCGAGATGAACTCGGGTTTTCCGTCAATGCAGACCGTTGGCAGCGCCTGCACACCCAACGCCATCATCATCCCGATCCCATCGGCCTGTTTGATCTTATGTTCACGGACAACCACCTGCTCGCCAAATGTGGATGCCGCGCGTTCCGCCGCCACCATCATGTATTGGCAGGGCGCGCAACTGGCGCTGTCCAGCGTGATGACATCCAGCGTCACATAAGGCCGCTGGTCATAATCAGGGCGCGTGACCTGATCGATACCGGCGATCCGGCTGGCCTGTGCGGTTTGCCGGGCCACATCACGCTGATAGGCGTCCAGAGCCATCAGCCCTGCAGCCGCCACGTTCGCCGGCGGTGTATTGAATGGCAGGTCGCAGCCCGGGCTGAGGATGTATCCTTGGTTACCGCAGGTGTCGATACAATCGATGGCGTTCAGTTTCGCATCGGATTCGTTCCCCAGCAGCAGCACCACAGTCAGCTTGAGGTTGCCGCCAAACCCTTTGCCGTTCGCGTGCGCCAAGTCCCTGAGCCGCGCCATGTCGATCTGTTCATCGACAGAGATATAGTCGCAGGTTGTGCGGCACATCGCCTCCAGATTGCGCGTTACGTCACCGCAGACAAAGCAGGACGAGAGGGCGCCACAGGCGCGTATATGGTCGAACACAGCGTTCATCGCCGGAGTGACGAACATTTCGAAATGGTTCGGCGAGATCTGGCTGGTCATCGGGTCGACAACGGCAATGACATCGGCTCCGGCGTCTATGTAGGCTTGTGCGACCTGCTTGGCGTATTCTGCACATCGCATCAGCAGGGCTTCCACTTTCTCCTCCTCGTCGTACATTTGCAGGAAGATATCGGTTCCCAGCAGATGCAGCGCCAGCGTGAACGGACCGGCAATGAGTCCGTAGATCGCTATTTCGTCGCCCATTTCCGCTTTTACGCGTCGGGTGGCGTCGAACACCATAGGAAAGCGGCCTTGTGTCAGGTCCAGTTCCGGCAGGTCGTCCGCACTCCAGTCGTCGCGGTGAGCCAATGGATGAGTGATGACCGACGGTGGACCTTCAGTGGTCCATTGGAGCTCACACCCCAGTACTTCGGCCTCCAGCTGCAGGTCGAAGATGACCGGCAGCCCATCCGGTTTATACAATTCCCGCGCTTTGCGCAGACCGGATACGATCAGATCGGCATTGGTTAAATAGTCATGCGCGTGTTCGCCGATCAGATAGGCGCCATGAGAGCCCACGAACGGCACCCATGCCGGGCGTGGAGTGACCTGGCCGCGGGCGGCTGCCAGCACGATGTCACGTCCTGACAACGTGGTCGTATTTGGATCGATGGTCGGCTGAATGCTCATAACAGCGGGATGTGCTCCTTTTCCGGCGGGTACCGGTAAACGTTGCCTGTTACATTGGTACATCGCATGAGGAGCCCGCTCGTAGGAGTATCGTGCGGTGTTCTGGTACAATGGTGCGCATACAACGGGGTGTGTGAGGAAAGCCGATGGCATCTTTCCCGATTTCCGAGGTTCGTATCGATCGAAGGTCCGGGAGTCCGCGCTTACTGGTGAATGGCCGGGAGGCGTCGCCTCTGGTGTTTTTCTACAACCCGGGACAGCAGGCCGACTATCTGGAACGGTTCCAACGCCCTCAGTTGCAGATGGCCGCAGCGAATGGTTTTCACATACATTCGATGCTCATCCCCGGAGCGCACTACTGGTCACCGACTGAACAGTTCAAGCCGATCGCCGAGGTGCTGGACAGCTTTATTGAATGTGACCCTCGAGCGGTATTGTTGCCCCGCATCTGGATCTTACCGAACCCGGGCTGGCCTGAATGGCGCAGCATCCCGGAAGGTGAGCGGATGCGATTCGCCGATGGTCAGCTGGGCCCCGTATCGATCGCATCCGAATGGTTCGACGCTCCGTCCGACAAGCGTTTGTCGGAACTGATCGACTGGCTGGAGCGGCGCTATGGAGACAGGCTGTTCGGTCTACACATCGGCGGACCGGACTGCGAGATGTTTCCTCCGTCTTTCCGGGAAAGCGGTCCGGATATCGGGGAGGCGTCTACGCGTCGTTTCCGCGGCTGGCTAAGGAAACGGTACCGTAACTCGGACGCGCTGTCCCGGGCGTGGAACCGCGCGGTCAAAATAGAACGTGCAGAGGTTCCCCGTGATCCGTCGCGGTTTCCGATGCGCATGGCGCCCATGGAGCAGATCGTGGAGGCGTTTTATCGCGATGGCGAACAGGATTGGATCGACTATTCCCGGTTCATCAGTGAGCTTACCGCCCGACGGATCTGTAGCTGGGCCCGGCTGATCAAGCGAGTCACACGCGGACACCGACTGTCGGTGTTCTTCTATGGTTACCACTTCGAACTGCCCGGCAGTGCGGCCGGGCACTATGCTCTGCGACAGGTTCTGTCCTGTCGGGATGTGGATGTGCTGGTGTCACCGGTACCCTATCTGCAGCGTAATCCGGGCGGACCGGCAGGCTTCATGAGTCCCGTGGACAGCGTGACACTGGCCGGTGTCAGTTGGTGGAATGAAGACGACCTGCGCACCCATCTGGTGAATCCGGATGATCTACCGGCATGGCTCACTCCGTCGATGTTCGGCGAACAGTCACCGGATATTCACGTGACGATGGGGTTGCTGGAGCGTCAGATCGCTTCGATTGCCGCACATCGCGCCGGGTGTTGGTGGATGGACCTGTCGGGCGCCGGCGCCTATCAGGATGCCGCAATCTGGAGGCGATTCGCTGCACTTCGCGATCGGCTCTGGCCGGTTCCCCGTGAGCCATACCGACCGGATGTGGGATTGATATCCGACGAGCGGTCACGGCTATTCATGCGCAGCGATTGGGATCTGAGCTATGAGGCGGCCATGCAGCCGCGATTCGAGGCGTTGGCAACCGGAATGCACGTTGGACTTTACATGCTCGATGACCTGCTGGCCAATCGGCTGCCTCGATCGGTTCGCTGTGTCTACATTCCCCATGCGTTTAACCTGACGGCCGCCGAAAGACGCGCTGTCGATCGCCTGGTACGCGCCGGCTTGAACATCATCTGGCTGTACGCACCGGGATGGTTTCGCGGTGATGAACGACTGGGAGCCGCGGGAGTCCAGCAGTTGACCGGTCTTTCCGTGACGGAGTCCGAACCGAAGCCGACGCGGACCCGGGGCGTCGGGGCCTTGGATGGGATGGCATGGGGATCGGAGCGCCGATATCAACCGACGTTGGTCATCGCCCCCGATAGTACGCACACCTCACTGGGCCTGTATGCGGACGGTTCGATGGCTGCGGCGATGCGTCGGCATGGGAAAGGATGTCATGTGCTGGTCGCCACACCGGGCATCGGAAAGGAAGCGTTGGCGCGGTTGTTCCAACTGTGTGGCGCGCAGCGGATAGTCTGCCACCCGACTCCGGTTTATGGGGACACCCGATTTGTTGCCGTGCATCTGAACGGTACCCCCAATCGCGTGTGTTTCACACAGACACCGTTGCGGGGGCAACAGGGGGATACGCTGTGGATGGACAGTCAGGGGCGGCTTTTGGACCGCCCCTGAGGGTTGTCCGTCACTCCGCTGCGGGGCGCTCTTTGGCTTTGTCCGCCTCGGCAGCGTTGCGGGTGGCCTGTTCGCGGTCGCGCTCCATCTCTTCCACCGTCTTGGTGTGAAGACGTGCGGCACCGCGGTAACCGTGGCGCACGGGGATGCGTTCTCCGGCAGCTCGTTGTTTGGCTGCGGCGATCGCCTGACTGTACTGCGGCAGCCACTGCTCCTGGGCGATCAGCATGTCATCCACCATTTGCCATATCTCGGGCGGATTGCACACGGCGCCCACCAGCGGATCCATCATGAAGGCCTGTCTCAGCAGTTTGTCATCCCCCGATACCGCGGCTTCCACGGAGAGGCGCTGCACCCAGATGCTGGCTGAACAGACCGCGGCGCAACCCATCGGCAGATCGCCAATCCGCGGAATGCCAATCCCGTTGGCGTCCACATATCCGGGGACCTCCACGATGGCGTCCGGCGGCAGGTTGGTCAGACATCCATGGTTCACCACGTTGAAGTGTCCGCGGTAGCAGCGCCCGGTCTCCAGCCCTTCGATTATGTGCGAACCGTGTTCATGTCCGCGGTCTTCGGGCCGAAACGTCATGGGCGGCGCCTGAATCCAGTTGGGGAAGTCATGCTCGAACCAGTTGCGCCCTTCGGTGCAGACCCGCAGGTATCCGCCGGTTTCGCCGTTGATCCACGCGCCGAGATCGATCCACTTGTGGATCTCTTCAGGACGTTTGCGGTACCAAGGGACATACTCGCTCAGGTGACCGTTGGACTCGGTACTGTAATAGCCGAAGCGGCGCAGCATGTCGATCCGGACCTTTTCGGTCTTGCTGAACTCGGGGTGCTTTTCGAATGCCTCCAGCAGCTTACCGGTCATGTCCTCGCCTTTATGCTTGATACTGATGTACCAGGTCTGGTGATTGATGCCGGCGCAGATGATGTCCACTTCCTCTTGCGGCAGGCCCAGAGCCGTGGCGATCTGCCAGTGTCCTCCCATGACGCCATGGCACAAGCCCACGGTGTTCACCTTGCCGAAGTGGTTGGCCGCCCATGTGTTCATGGCGTTGGGATTGCTGTAGTTCAAGAACAGCGCATCAGGCGCACCGACTTCCCGGATGTCGCGGCAGATGTCCAGGATGACGGGGATGGTGCGCTGGCCGTACATGATGCCGCCGGCGCAAAGCGTGTCACCCACGCATTGGTCGACGCCATAGAGCAGAGGGATGTCAATGTCGGTGGCGAACGCTTCGAGGCCGCCAACACGCACGAACGAGAAGATGTACTTTGCGCCGGTGATCGCATCGCGTTGGCAACAGGCCGCCCGCACGGAGGCCGGCAGACCCGAAGCCGCGATGTCACGCTGGCACAGCTGTAGTACCATGTCCAAGTTGTGTGGATTGATATCCCAGAACGCGAACTGGGTGTCTTGCAGTTCCGGCACACACAGGATGTCACGCACCATCGCGCGTGTAAATCCCACGCTTCCTGCGCCGATGATGGCTATTTGAACAGGCATATACCGCTCCTTTCCGGTCATGATGGAACGTCCCAGTCGCCTGCAATGTAACACAGCGGGCGAAAAGACTCAAGCGCTTACCGGTGGAAAATGCGGGGCTTCCGGTATCATCACGTTGATGATCACAGCGTGCTGGAGGCGTCTGGATGCGTATCCCTGTCATACGGCGGTTTTTCGAGCCCATCTACCTGCCGGGGCCAGCCCGGTTTGCCGGACCAGACGGTCCGACACTGCGGGCCGGGGAGATCTATGCGGATTGGACACCCAATGACCACACGCTGGTGAAAGGGCCGGATAGCCGGTGGCATATGTTCGGCATCACCGGGCCGGAGTCGCCAATCTTGCATGAGGCCGA
Source organism: uncultured bacterium (assembly GCA_964650005.1). Classification (GTDB taxonomy): domain Bacteria; phylum Armatimonadota; class HRBIN16; order HRBIN16; family HRBIN16; genus CAZHSN01. The sequence continues at coordinate 30,811 of CAZYPZ010000027.1, forward strand.
GTGGCAGGGATTTCACGCCGTCAGTCCCGGGGCGACACTTGCGGACTCGTTCAGCCCGTGGCAAGAGCAACCGCAGGTATTGACTCCCGCCGAGCGCCCGGGGGAGCGGCGCGAATTCTGGGCGCCGTTTGTATACGCTCATGACGGTACGTACTACATGTTTTGGGGACCGGAAGAGATGCGTTGTGCGGTGAGCACCGATCTATACCGATGGACCCCTCGGGGCGCCGTGTTCTGTCAGCAGGGGGCTTGTCGGGACCCTCATGTGTCGTACATCGATGGGGTGTTTCACATGGTGTATGTGGCAGGAGACACCGTCTGGTTACGCACCTCCACGGACATGATGCACTGGACTGAGGATGCGAGGGTGCTCTTCCGGTTTCCATTTCCCGGCTGCCCAGAGTCCCCGGTGCTGATCCGTCGGGACGAAGGATACTACCTGTTTGCCTGCATCCATGACACGCGAAATACCGATTATGACAACCGCACGTTCGTGTATTGGTCGACCAGACTGGATGATATTGGCGAGCATGCGCCCGTGACCGTGTTGACCGCGCATGCTCCCGAAGTCATCGAGGAAGACGGCGCATGGTACATCACCACCGCCGAATGGCCCCGACGGGGTGTAAGCCTGGCGACGCTGGAATGGCTTCCGGCAGGAGGCGGCTCGCGATGGTAACGACTCCGGTTGTGGATGCGCATGTACATCTTTGGGACCCTTCCGCTGTGCGGTACAGCTGGCTGAAGCACAGCTCCCTGTTGAACCGCCGATACCTGCCCGATGACTATGTGAAGGCCTGCGGACCGCTGGCAGTGGACGTGATGGTTTTTGTTCAGGCCGAAGCCGACCGGGACATGAGCCTGGCGGAACTGGATTGGGTGCTGCAACTGGCTCATGACAGCGAACCCCGCTTGAAAGCTCTGGTTCCCACAGCGCCTTTGGAGCTGGGCGACGGCGCAGTTCGACATCTGGATGCGATTGCCGAACGTGGACCGTTGGTCCGCGGTACCCGCCGGTTGACGCAGCAGGAGCCGGATGATGCGTTCATTACTCGACCGGCGTTTGTTCAAGGGGTGCAATTGCTGGAACGCTACGGCTGGGTATGCGATCTGGGAGTGGTTAGCCGTCAATTGCCGGCGGTCATCGAGCTCGTGCGCCGGTGTCCGTCGGTGCGATTCGTATTGGACCATATCGGTAAGCCCGCCATCCGTAAGGGGGAATGGCAGCCTTGGGCCGGCTGGATCGATGTGCTGGCGCGCGAACCGAACGTCTGGTGTAAGCTTTCAGGCGTGGCCACCGAGGCCGACTGGCTGCAATGGAAGCCCGAGCAGTTGACGCCTTACATCCAGCATGTGGTGGACCGGTTCGGCGTCCGCCGTACGCTGTATGCCGGTGACTGGCCGGTCAGCGCACAAGCCACTGGACTGGCTGAGTGGGTGCGGTGCATATGCCGGGCGCTGCCCGGACTGAGCGCGTCCGAGCAGCGCTGGTTGTTCCGCGATGCCGCGTTGTCCTGCTATTTGCCGGATGGCGTTACGGAGTGAACACGAATACACCTGCGGTTGACAGACGGCAATAACCATCCTGGCTGGCAACAGCAGAGGCGCACCGGTAGCCAGCCGGAGGCATCAGCGCGATTGGAGCCGATGGGGCGTTCACCAGCGTAATCGTGAGACAGCCTGCACGGTCCGCTGCGACATGCATCTGTGTACCGCGATACAACAGATTACGCACTTCCATGTGCGGACATGCCTCCGGCAGCGCCGGCTGAATGTGCAGCGCTGTCGGCTTGGCGGTGATGCCCAGGAAACCACGCACGATGATCGCGGGTATCAGACTGCTCTCATAAAACTCGCAGTCAATACCCAGGCCGCCTGCGGTGCCTCCGCCTTGCAGTGTCGCGCCGTTTGCGCCATTCGCGTAAAATGCCCGGTAGCCGCCGGCGGCCATCGCTTCGTCGTCCCAATCCAACAGAGCGCAGAGCCGTTCCCAGGCGTTATCGGGGCCTTCGTGCTGCAGCCTCGCCCACAGATCATAGAAGCTGAAGCCCAGCACCGCGCCACCGTCCTGTACCTGACCGCCCCACGGAATGGTTTCTGGACCGGACCATACGAACTGGTACCAGTCGATATTTCGTCGGGTGGTGGCGCGCGGGCCGAATCTCCAGTGGTAGATGTCGGCGCCTGTCGATGTATCATCCGAAACCGTGCGTCGCCCGGTTATCCAGTCCATGATCGAATGCGTCTGCTGCGGGGCCGCGATGCCATACCAAATGGCTTCCAGATTGACGAACGTGAATCCATAGTCGTGCGGGATGCCGTCCGCGTCGATGGACGCCACGAACCTCTCCGTGATGGGATTCCAGAAGAGCATATTGGCTTCCTGCCGCACCTCTCTGGCGTGACGGCGCAAATCCTCCGGGCGGTACGGAGTGATACGCGGAGCTGGATCCCAATCGGGATGGGCCTGACAGGCCTCTTCAATCTCCGCCATCACCTGCAGTGCGCGGTAGTACTGTGACGTGGCGTACATGCTGTCCCAACCAAATGGCAGCAGGTCCCAATAGTTCTCGCCGATACCCACCCCGGGAAAAGCGATGCGTTCCTGACGGCTATTGAAGCCGATGCCGGTTCGCCCGTCATGACCGCACCAGGGCACACGGATGTGCTTATGTTCCAAGCCACCCAAGTCATACATCAGAAAGCGCAGGGCCAGCCGCATGCGGTCCAGTTGAGTGCGCAGCCAGTCCACGTCGCCCGTCCAGTTGAACTGTTCCGCACACGCCAGGATGAAGATCGGGTTGTTGGACGTGTGACGGGTATCGTAACAGGCGAAAATCGAGTCAATCTCAAACTCTTGCGGCGGGGCGCCCGGTGCAAGGTACAGTCGGATCCGCTTGATGACTCCGCTCCACTGGGGATGCCGCTGCATATCGATGATCGTATGATACAGGCCGTCATCGCCTCGTTCTGAGTCACCGATGATCCCCGGGATGCCTCTCAGGTCATCCGGCAGAACAGAGGCGCGATCAAACTCGATGCGGCGTTCCGGACACCAGGATGTGTCTTCTGCACGCTGCCATTCCACAAACGGACGCTTGCCGCTGGGCGGACCGGTCCATCTCCAGCGGATCTGCAGAAATGGCGCGTTATCCGCATGGACGGTGATCCCTTCCGGTGTGGTCAGCGCGGGCATGGGTCCATCGGACACGAGACGCCAACGTCCGTTCTGTATTCCTTCAGATCGCAGATTGCGCAGTTGCCACCCGGCGAGTGCGGCGTCACCGAACCAGGAGTCGGCGTGATGGGCGCGCAGCATCTCCCCTGTCCAGCCGGCCACTTCGTGCTGGAAATGCCAGCCCGCAGCAACGCCGCCGGGAGAACCGGGAGCGTATTCGCCTTGCGCCCAGAACGGGAATGGCCAGCCATAGTCATGGGCATGCGAAAAGTGCTGGTGAGTGTGTACATAACCGGAGTAGTGCAGCCAAACGGCGGCGAGATGATCCGCATGTGTCTGCTGGATGCTGCGGCCGCTGTCGCGATCTATCGCGGCGTTGAGCCACAAATCCGAGGTGGCGAGATACTCTTTGTTGAACAGAGTCAAGCCGTTTCCCAACCGATGGGAGAAGTGATACCAGAGATACCGGTTCAGACTGTCCGCCCGTCCGGATTGATGCTCCATGCGAAAAGCCGTGAAACCCTCGGGCGGAGTGAAAGGTCGGTGTGTGTCGTGCTGCATTCCGGGCTCCTTGATCTAAAAGTCCGCGTTACCGGGAGTGCGCGGGAAGGGGATGACATCCCGGATGTTCTTCATGCCGGTGGCGAACATCACCAGCCGTTCAAACCCCAGTCCAAATCCTGCATGGGGCGCCCCGCCGAATCGGCGCAAATCCAAGTACCACCAATACGGCGCCTCGTCCATTCCCTGTTCTTGGATCCGCATCCGCAGCACCTCCAGGCGCTCTTCGCGCTGGCTGCCGCCAACCAGTTCTCCGATGCGCGGAACCAGCAGGTCCATGGCGCGTACCGTGCGCTCATCTTCGTTCAGGCGCATGTAGAACGCCTTGATCTGACGGGGGTAGTCGGTGATGATGACCGGCTTGCGCAACAATGTTTCGGTCAGATAGCGTTCATGCTCAGTCTGAATATCAGCGCCCCATTCGGGTGCATACTCGAACGATTGCCCGCTCTGCTGCAGCAGTCGGATGGCATCGGTGTAGGTCAAACGTTCGAACGGAGTCGACGCGACATGCTCCAGGGTGTTCACCACGGAGTCATCCACCCACTTGGTGAAGAACGCCAGATCTTCTGAGCAACGCTCCAGCACCGTCCGGCAACAGTACTTGACAAACGCTTCCGCCAGGTCCATATCGCCGTCGAGATCGCAGAACGCCATTTCGGGTTCGATCATCCAGAACTCGGCCAGGTGGCGCGGCGTATTGGAGTTCTCGGCGCGGAATGTGGGGCCGAATGTGTATACATCTGTGAAGGCCATGGCGCAGATCTCGGCTTCCAGCTGCCCGCTGACTGTCAGATAGGCCGGGCGTCCGAAAAAGTCGGCGCTGAAGTCCACCACGCCATTATCACGACGGGGCGGATTGGTGATATCCAGCGTCGACACGCTGAACATCGCTCCGGCTCCCTCGCAGTCGGATGCCGTGATAATCGGCGTGTGGATCCACAGAAACCCGCGGTCCTGAAAGAACCGGTGAACGGCGTCAGCCAGCACGTTTCGCACCCTGTACACCGCGCCGAATGTATTGGAGCGCGTGCGCAAATGGGCGATTTCGCGCAGATACTCCAGTGAGTGGCGCTTTTTTGCGAGCGGGTAGGCAGCCGGATCTGCCGGTCCGATCACCTCCAGCGTGTCGACCCGCAGTTCCACGCGTTGGCCGCTGCCCGGCGACTCGACCAGCTGTCCACGGACACGCACGGCGGCGCCGGTGACGGCTTGTGCGAGCACCTCGGTATCAGCTACGCTTCGATCCGCCACACATTGCAGATTGGCAAAGCAGGATCCATCGTTGACTTCGATGAATGAAACTGTGGCGGAGTCGCGGCGGGTGCGTACCCATCCGCAAGCGGTGATGGCCGAACCGATCGGCAGGTCCAATATCTGACGGATGCGTTGACCGCGCTCAAACATGCTGGCTCACCTTCCGTATCACTAAAGGAGTGGTTGATGCTGACACGTGACGATTATAGCAGAACCGTCCCGGCGCCCGGCTGGTGGCCTGTGATGCTGACGCCGTATACGGCGTCAGGCGCTATCGATTGGGATGGGCTGGACAGCCTGACCGACTGGTACATCGCGCATGGCGCCGCCGGTCTGTTTACTATATGCGGCTCCAGTGAGATGTACCGACTGAGCCCAAGTGAGCGGCATTTGTTTGTCACACGGGTTGCTCAACGGGGCGGCTTTCGTGTGCCAATTGCCGCTGCGGCTGCGTTCACGCGCGACACACAGGCTGCAGCCGACCAGATCAAAGCCGTGCATGACGCCGGGGCGACGATAGCCGTGCTGATCCCCGCATTGCTGGCTTCCCCGGACGAGTCGGACGATATTCTGACATCGCGCATCGGCGAGATCGTGGCCAACACCTCCGGCGAACTGGGATTGTATGAATGCCCGGGGCCGTATCATCGTCTGGTTCCCGATGCCGCATTCGATCTGGCCGTCACCTCGGCACGGTTTACCTTCGGTAAGGACACCTGTCGAGATGCCGAAGTGGTCCGCTCCCGGTGTGAGAGGGCGCGAGGGACCCGGCTGCGCTGGATGACCGCCGATCTGGCCAAGCTGCTGCTGGTGTTGCAGAGTGGAGGCGCGGGATACTGCGGGATTGCCGGTAACTGTATTCCAGACACCATCCAGAGGCTCTGTGATGTGTTTTCCGCTGGGGACATGGAGTCCGCTCTGACGCTGTCAGAGACGCTCACCCGATTGAATGTGGCGGCCCATACCGGTTACTCCACCACTGCGCGGGTTGTGCTGGCTGCCCGCGGCGTACCGATCACACCGGTCAGTAGAACGCGTACGGGAGGCGCATTGACAGAAGACGAGCTGATGGCGGTGGCTGCGCTGTTGGAAGCCGAAAACGGTTAGCGTCCTGCCGACTCCAGCAGACTGGCCGCATGGGCCGTAGCGGCCGGACCGCCTCCCAACATGCGCGCCAATTCGGCAATCCTGCCGTCACGGTCGAGTTCCCGTACCTGTGTTACCGTGCGTCCGCCGGGTGCATTGATTTTCTCGATGGCCACGTGGCAGTCTGCAGGGGCAGCCAGCTGAGGCAGATGGGTGATGCAGATCACCTGGCGGTCGCTCGCCAGCTGACACAGGCGTTGTGCAACGGTATGGGCGGTCTCGCCGCCAATGCCGGCGTCCACTTCATCGAAGACCAAAGTCGGGACGGTGCTGGCCCGTGCCGCAGCGGTCTTGATGGCCAGCATCACCCGCGACAACTCGCCTCCTGACGCAACACGGTTCAGCGGCCTGAGCGGTTCCGACGGGTTGGCGCTGAACAGGAACTGAACCGCATCCGCGCCTGAGCGACTCAGCGAAGCTGCCGATACATCGATTTCCAATCGGGCGCGATCGAGCGCCAAGCCCTTCAATGCCCGGGTGATCTGCTGCGCGAGCGCCTGGGCGGTTTCACGTCGGATGGCGCTGAGCGCCTCGGCAGCCTGGTGCAACGTGCTGTCCAGCCTTTGGATGTCCGCTTGAAGCGTCTCCATCTGTTGGTCATCGGACTCATGCTGATCGAGAAGCGCCGCAATGCGGTTTCGGGTGTCCAATATCGCCGGTATGTCCGCCCCGTATTTTCGGCTGAGCGACTTGATCAGGTCCAGTCGGGCGGTGACCTCGGGCAGACGTTCGGGGCTGAAATCGATCCCGTCCCGATAGCTTCGGGCATCGCGTGCTGCCTCCTGCAGGGTGATCGCGGCCGTTTCCAACGCGTCCACCAGAGGTTGCAGCTGCGCATCGAACGTAGCTGCCTCCTCGAGCGCGCGTTGAGCGCGGGAGAGCATATCGATACAGGCATATTCACCCGCAAACAGGCTGTCATAAGCCAAACCGGTCAGCTCATGAAGTCGTTCGGCATGTATCAGACGGCGGTACTCCTGATCCAGCAGTTCGTCCTCGCCGGGAACCAAGCGGGCCGAGTCGATCTCCTGCACCTGAAACTGATACAGATCGCGCAGCCGCTCGCGTTCCTCGGCGGACGCTTTCAACCGGCTATAGATCCGGATCGCCTCTTCGCGCTGTTCCCATGCGGTACTGACACAATGCCTGAGGTTGAGCGCGGCTGAACCGCCCCATTCATCCACGATGTGCAGTTGTTCATCGGGACGGAACAGACTCTGGTGTTCATGCTGGCCGTGCAGATCGACCAACAGGTCGCCCGCCTGCTTCATCACCGACAGCGGGACCGGCCGGCCGTTGATACGCGCCTGACTGCGGCCATTGGCGGACAGCTCACGGGACAGAAACAGCAACCCCTCTTCCGGAGCGGCCTCCAAAGCGTTCAACATCTCCGCCAGCCTGCCATCAGCGGGGATTTCAAACACAGCCGTGATCCGCGCGCGTTCAGCGCCCATTCGGACCATTGAGGGATCCGAGCGTTCCCCCAGTGCGAGATCGAGCGCGCCCAAAAGAATCGACTTTCCTGCGCCGGTCTCACCGGTGAGCACGGTCAATCCTTCCGAAAAGTTCAGTTCCAGCCGTTCGATGATGGCGAACTGCTCGATCGTCAGGGAGCGGAGCATCTCAAGGATTCACCCGTTCGCCCCAGAGAAGGCGAGTCTGCAGTTTGGTGTAGAACTCATCCGGATCGAACGAGATCACGTTCGCCCGTTCGACCGCTCGCTCTACCGTGACCACGTCTTCTGACGTGATCTGCCAGGTGGTCCAGCCGTCGATTTGAAGCGCCATGGCGTCACCGCCCGCATCCGCGGTGAGCTGGATGCGGCGATGCGCCGGTATGATGATGGGGCGGGCGCTCAGCGTGTGGGCGCAGACGGGCGTGAGCAGCAATACCTCACAGCATGGGTCGACCAGCGCTCCGCCGGCAGAAAGCGAGTAGGCGGTGGATCCGGTGGGCGTGGCGACCACCACGCCGTCGGCGCTGTAGGTGGCCAACGGTTTGCCATCGATGCGCGTGCCTATATGAAGCATCCGCGCGATGGGGCCGCGGCTGATCACCACATCGTTGACCGCCAGCGAACGGTACACACAGGTGTCACCGCGCATGACGGTACAGGCGGCCATCAGCCTCGATTCCATACCGCAGTTATTTTGCAGCACCCGTTCGAGTGCCTGAGGCAACTCCGATGGCGCCACCTGGGTGATGAACCCAAATCGCCCCATACGCACGCCCAGTACGGGCACTTGATGGGGTGCAGCGAGCTGACAGGCGCGCAACATGGTGCCGTCGCCGCCGATGGATACGATCAGATCGACCTGCTCCAGTTCCTCGCGGCTGGATGGAGTCCCGTCAAGCCAAGCCGCAAGTTCGGCGGGTAACCGCACCGTGATGCCGGCACTGTCAAATCGCCGCACCGTATCGCCGGACAATTGCAGCGCGTCTTCCCGGGCGACATTCGCGACGATTGCCGCAGTGTGGATGGACACTGACTATCGTCCTGATTCGCTGAAACGGTTCAGGTTCAAGCGGGCGTCGCGGTAGTTCGGATCGATCTGCAGCGCCTTTCGGTAGAGGGTCAACGCCTCGTCCTTGCGGCCCTGCCGTTCCCGAACGACCCCCAGGTTGTTATACGGCAGTGCGAACTTCGGATTGGCGGCAATCGCCTTCTGGTACACCGCCGCCGCGTCGGCCAGTCGGTTTAACCGCTCATAGGCGACGCCCAGTCCGTTCAGCGCTTCGGCGTTATTCGGCTCTAACTGTAATACCGCCTGATATTGTTTGACGGCCTCATCGTTGTTGTCACGCCGCAACGCCATGGCGCCCAGGGCCAGACGCGCCCGGATGTGCCGGGGGTTGAGATCGACCAGCATGGTCCACGCCTCTATCGCGCGATCCACGGACCCTTGGAGTTGCTCGAGGTACCCGCATTGCCACAGGGCTTCCTGATCGTTCGGGTTGCGTTCCAGTATCTGTCGGTAAAGAGCCAGTGCTTCGGCGTTTTCTCCCGACTTCAGCATCGTGAACGCCAATGTGCGTCGCGCCTCGATGCTCTCCGGCCTGATCTCGGCAGCTCTGGCCGCGGCCGTTCGGGCCGTTTTAAACTGTCCGGCGCGCACGCTCACCGCGGCCAAATTGATCTGCGTGTCGTAGTTGTCAGGTTCAAGCCTGCTGGCGCGGGCGAGAAAGTCGATCGCTTTTCCGTTCTGGTTCAAGGCTGAATAGGCCAGCCCGGCGGTGGACAAGGCGAGCACGTTCTCCGGTTGGATGGCCAATGCCTTCTCACACGCGGCAACCGCCGCCTGATACTGCTTGTTGCTATGCAGCACCACGCCTTGGTTGGCCAGCAGGCTGGCGTCCTTCGGACGGAGTGTTACTGCGGTGTTGGCCGCCTTCACGGCGCCTGCCGTGTCACCCAGGCGCAAGAGGGCTGTGGCGAGGTTGCCATACGCTTGTGCATCTTTCGGGTTGGCTTTGACAGCCGACTGCAACGCCATTGCGGCCTGCTTGGTTTCGCCCGTCTCCAACAACACGACACCCAAGCTGAACAGCGCGTCCCCGTAGTTCGGCTTTAGCTCCACGGCCTTCCGGTACGCGGCAATCGCCTCTTTCTTCTGGCCGCTGCGGTTCAACGCCGAGCCGTAGTTGTTCCATGCCTGTGGATCGGCCGGAGTGGCTTCCACCAAGTCTTTCAACACCGATACGGCCTCTTCGGGACGATCTTTGCGTAGGAGGACGTAGCCGAGCCACTGCATGGCGGCCACATTGCCCGGATGGGACTCTCTTACCGTGCGCAGCTGGGCAATCGCCTCTTCGGCCGCTCCTTGACGAAACGCGCGTACTGCAGCGTCCACCTGCTCCTGCGGGGTAGCGGCAAACGCAGCCGCAATGACAGATGCCAGAAGCGATAATACGGTCAGCACTTTCATCCGGTGATGCCTCCAGACTGTTCAGGCGAGAGCCCTTGTCTACTGATACGATTATAACCGCCAAACCGTCCAATTAGCGGATATAATGCGGATGGTATATGGGATTACTGTATGCCATCGGTCAGTGAGGTGCCGGCACATGAAACGTACAGCATTCATCGGATTTGCCGTCGCGGCCGGTGTAACCATCGTTGTGGCGGGCTGTGGTGGTATTGGTACAGGGAACACATCGGGCAGTTCCACATTGAACCAGTGGGGCAGCGGCAACAGAATGAATGGAGCTATCAGCGCGCAGACGGGTCCTGACCAGTCCGATCCGCTCACTGTACGGGCAGCTGACCGATCGAACGCCATGGGGTTCCAACTGGCGGCTATTTTACACGACAAGGCGCATACGAATACCGTATTGTCACCTCCCAGTATCGGCGCAGCGCTGGGCCTGTTGACCTCGGGAGCGGCCGGAGAGACGGCGAAACAGTTGAGGCAGGCGCTCAGGCTTGCAGACAAGGACGTTCCTCAAGACCTGCTGATCCCTCTGCAACGTGAAGCTGGAGATATTACACTGACGACCGCCAACTCGTTGTGGTTGCGGTCCGGGTTCAAACCCAAGACTGCATGGGTGACGAATGCGAAGCGTCAGTTTCAGGCCACGGTTCAAAACCTGACAGGCAACACCCAGTCAGATCTGCTCAAAATCAACGGCTGGGTCAAACAGGCCACCCGGCAGATGATTGACCGGCTGCTGGAGAGTTTGGGTGAGGATACGGTAGCGGTATTGCTCAACGCGGTGTACTTCAAAGGATTGTGGCAGCAACCTTTCGACAAGTCGGCCACAAAAGACGAGAACTGGAGGCCATACGGGGGCGGAGATCCGATCACTGTTCCTTTCATGCATGCTCAGAGGCGATGTCGCGTGGCGGAAGAGGACGGGGTGACGGTGCTGACGTTGCCGTTGGGTAAGGCTGGCCAGGAAACCAACACCAGATCAGGCGATTTCGCTGCCGTTCTCGTTCTGCCCAAGGAGGGTATGCCACTTACCGACTTCGTGAAGGGGTTGACCAGCGAGCGCTGGCGGCAGCTGTTACAGGCAGGCAGCATGCAGCAATGCCAAATTGCGGTGCCCCGGTTGAAGCTGGACATGCACCGGTCGCTGGTGGAGCCGCTGCGGCAGATGGGCGTGACGCAGGCGTTCCAAGCCGAAAAAGCCGATTTCAGCGGCATCGCCGATCAACGGCTTGTGGTGACGCAGGTGGTCCATCGCGCGGTGGTGGAGATGGACGAGGAGGGCGCCAAGGCGGCGGCTGCCACCGGTATCGCGGTTGAGGTGACCTCTGCGCCGATCCCGCGCGTCCTGCGCTTCGATCGTCCGTTCGTGTTCACGATCGTGGATCAGCGATCCGGACTGGTGATTTTTATGGCTTTAGTGGAAAAACCGGTGGACAAACGCGTATCATGAGGGACGCCGTCTCGTCTAATGAGATGACAGGTGTTATGATATAGCGCCTGTGGGGGCAAGGAGATGCAGTTCAACACGCTGAAGACACTGACGATATCGGTTTCGGTTGCCGTGTATGCGGCAGCCGGTGTGTTCGCTCAGACTTCGCCGGCTCCGGTGCCTCAAGTGCAGTTTTCTGTGCAGACGACAGACGGAGCGGGCGCTCAGCGGCAGGTGCTGGTCGGGAAGAACAGCCAGGGACCGTACGCGCTTGAGTGGCGCAACATCAAGGAGCAATCCGAACAGGTCCGGGTGGACGGGCTGGTGTATCGGCGCGGTTTCGACTATCAGATCGACTACGCGCTTGGGACGATCACGTTTCTGGCCCCGGTGAGCGGTCGGTCTCAGATCGAGGTGCAGTACGATTTGGCTCCGGGGGCGCAGAAAGCCACGGCCCAGGCGGCGGGCACCGTCAATGTGGACACGCCGTTGATCAGCCAACAGGGTACCAAGCTCAATATGATCGGTGCGTATACGCCGTCGGCTGACCGCAAGAAGAGCGCCAATACGTTGCTGGGATTTTCCGGCAGTATGGACCAAGGAAAAGGCATGGCGGTGAGCGGTGCGTTTGCCACCGATGTCACCGGCGCACAGGATGCCAAGTCCAGTGAACGGATGGGATTCAAATTCGACACGAAGGCATCCAACAAGACCACTGAATGGACCACTTCGGTGCTGCATACCGGACAGCAATTCGCGGGTTCGGGAGCTTTCGGGGCCAAGGCCGACACGGAACAGTTCAGCACGGATCTCAAGTTCAATCCGAACAGCGCCATGAGCGCTTCGATGGGCTACAAAAGCGGTTCGGTGGAGGGAAAGGGCACGGGCTCCCGATACATGTCCTTGGCGCTGACCCCGTCGACGGCGCTCAAGACGTCACTGGGCTACCTGCAGTCGCTGGAGCCCGGTAAGGATATCCTTGCGCGCACCTTCGCCGTCGGGTTCACGCCCAATCAGCTGATGTCCGCCCAGTTCAACATGTCCGAAGGCACTCTCAACGGAGCCGATAACAATCTTCGAAACCTGGCACTGGCAATGACACCCGCCAAAGGGGTCACTGCGGGGTTGAACTGGACCAATACGGAAACCGGCACGACCGCCAAAGAGGTGACCACAACCAAGCTTGGGTTCACCCAAGGCAAGGCGACGTTGAGCTTTGACCAGACGGTGGACGCGACCGATGCAGCCGGTAACCGAACCGGTGTGGTGACGACCATTGGCAAGCTGAACATCGGCGACGACTGGATGCGACTGACCGGTGATCGTAACACCAAAATCACCGAGACGGCGGCGGCCACAGTAGTGGAAGGAGTCAACAAGTATCAACTCAGCCTGGTCAGCCGCGACAAACGGTTGAACGTGACGCTGCTCAACGAAGGTGTGGATAAGTATCAGGAGACGCCGGCAGGACAGGCGGGTGTAGCCAATCAGCGGTACCTTCTGACCGCCAACGCGACATCGCCCGGACTCAACAACACGTTGATTGCCGAACGTCTGGCCAATCGAAGCCTGAATCCGGCCGGCGACACCGACGTTGGGGCGTTGAAGCTGGCGCTGATCTCGGTTCGAACCAGCCCGAAGCTTACTACGACGCTGGCTGCAGAGCGAACGACCACTGTTACCGAGGCGCCAACAACACGGGTGTCTGTTGAGGAACAGAGGGCGCAGTTTGTCACACAGCGCAATGACGGGATGGTGGCTCTGGCGCATCATGAGCGCGTGGTGACCGCTGTGGATGGATCTCCGGATCCGACCGAGGCCGAGAAGACGGTGCTGGAGCTGGTGAGCAGCCAGAAACAAGCGCTGACGTTCAAGGGCAACATGACGATGTCCCGTGTCAATGAGAAAGAGATGCAGGAGATGGGGGTGCGTGTCGAAACGGCGCCCGTGCTTCCCATCAAGATCTCCACGGGTTACACGGAAAAGCGCGGTGACCTTGCTCCGGAAGAGCGTTCGTCGGACATCAAGGTGACCGCTCAGGCGGCAAAGAACCTGTCATTGGAGGGGTTGGCGTCCACGAAGAACGTGGGACACGACTCCTTCCTGCAGCATGAGGCGCGCGTCATTGCGCAACCGGCCGAGGGCATCCAGCTGTCCGGCGCGATGGCACAGGTAGGCAAGAACAACGACGTGGGCTACACCCGATTGCTGAGCGCACTGGTTCAGCCCAACAAACAGCTGGCGGTCAAGGCTGACCATAAACTTCGGATGAAAACCGGCACCGAAAGTCTGGAGACGGCCGGGGTGATGATGAGCTTCAGTCCCAACCCGTTGCTGTCGTTCTCGGGCAGTTTCATTTACAATCCGGAGAACGAAAAAGGTGTGGTGCAGCGGGTCTCCACATCCGAGTACCGGCTGACATCCACCAACGGACATGGGTTCATGTTTACCGGAGCCATGAACGAGAAGCAAGACACCAATACCCGTGTGAAAGCGCGCGGTCTTGACTTGGGAATGGCCTGGCGGCTGACACCGTTCTCCGAACTGGTGACGGGACGCAATGAGCAGGCAGCGTTAGGCGCCAACGACTACAACCAGATCAGCTATCGGCTGGGGTACCGTTCTGCCATCAACAACGGGATGAACGTCACATTCGAGGTGTACCAGACACGGATCTCACGCCCGGAAACCTTGGGCGGCGACGACTCATGGAGTGAGTTCCGGCTGCGCTTGTCCACTAAGTGGTGAGGCGTTTCGCTGCGCTCAACGCGGGCAGACGCCTCGTTTAGCTCTGTGCGGGCATCCGTGGCTGTCGCCAAGCGGGCATGTGCGACGCTCGCGCGTCGCACGGGCTTGGGGCAAGATTTTGGGGGGGGTGAAGCACGGAGCGTTTGCACGCCCCGCGCGGGGAAGGTGCGGCGCTTTCGCGCCGCGGTTGCGGCGTTGCCGCATCGATACAGGGGCGGGGTTCGCCCCGCCCCTTTGGGGTG
>CAZYPZ010000028.1:0-40725 GCA_964650005.1 uncultured bacterium
CCATCTGTTACATTGAGAATGGCAGATTCTCCAATTCACGCTGAACCAATACACAGGTCGAATCAAGAGTGCAAATTTGTGTCTAGATTGTTGAAACACCCCGGCTCGCACATATCTCCATATCTTCGGCAACCCCGTCCATTACGACCAGGCAGGGTTGCGCGTAAGATAGGGATATCCTGCATACAAAGCGGAGGTGGCCATGGTTAAAGTCGCGATTATCGGCGCTGGCAGCATCGTGTTCGCTAAAACACTGTTGAACGACATGCTGGGTACGCCGTGTCTTCAAGATGCTCATTACGCGTTGATGAGTCCCACGGAGTCCAAGCTCAAGCGCATGGAGGCGTTCACCCAGCGCATGATTACCGAAAACGGCCTGGCGGCCACGGTGAGTTCGACGACAGATCGGCGCACGGCTATAACAGATGCGGATTTTGTGATCTGCATGGCCCAAGTGGGCGGCGTCAAGGCGTTCGAGATCGACTACGCCATTCCGATGAAGTACGGCGTGGATCAGTGCATTGGTGACTCGTTGGGCCCTGGCGGGGTGATGCGCGGGCTGCGCAGCATGCCGTTGATGGAGGGGATCCTTCGGGACATGGAGCAGACGGCGAAGCCGGGCGCTATTCTGCTCAATTACACCAACCCGATGGCTGCTGTCTGTCTCGCCGCCGGTCGTATGTCCGATGTGCCCGTGATTGGCCTGTGTCATGGAGTGCAGACGACTCTGGATCTGATCAGCGGTTACGTGGATGTGCCCAAAGTGGAGATCGATTATCTCTGTGCGGGGATCAACCATATGGCCTGGTTCCTGAAACTGGAGCACAACGGTCGCGACCTGTATCCTCTGTTCAAGGAACGCTGCGAGCTGCCCGAGTATTACGTGAATGAAAAAGTGCGCATCGAGGTGATGCGGCACTTCGGTTATTTCATGACTGAAAGCACAGGGCACCTGTCCGAATATGTGCCTTGGTTCCGCAGCAGTGAGCGAGCGCTCAAGACCTGGTGCGACCAGCCGGCTTTTGGTGGCGAGACCGGTGCGTATTATCGCTGGTGTCGGATGATCGCAGACAAGTACGCCACTGTCGATCCGCTTCAGTTCGAGTCGCCCAAGCTGGAACCCCGCAGCGCGGAGTACTGCTCGTATATTCTGGAGGCTGCGGTCACTGGCCAGCCGTTCCGCCTGCAGGGCAATGTGCGCAACGACGGGTACATTACAAACCTACCGCAGGGGTGCTGTGTCGAGGTTCCGGTATATGTGGATCGCGAAGGGCTGCATCCGTTGCGTGTGGGGGCATTGCCGCCTCAGTGTGCCGCATTGAACCAGAGCAACGTAACCGTTCAGTCGTTGAGCGTGGAGGCCGGCCTTACGGGCGATCCCGAAATGGTGATGCAGGCCATTGCCATGGATCCGCTGACAAGCGCCTGCCTGACGCTGACAGAGATTCGTGATATGACCCGTGAACTGCTGGAAGCCCAAGCGGAATGGCTGCCGATGTTCAACGGGAAGACGCTACAGTCGCGTCCGATCATTCAGGTGCCGGCGGATGTGGTTCCCGCCAGTGTGCCGACCGATCCGGCTTTGGCCATCGGCAAGAGGTTTGGGCTGCTGGCCGAGCGTGACATCTCCAAGGCTTGACGTTGAGGAGCAGGGGACGCGCGAACCACACGTCCCCTGTATTGTTACCGAACTCCGCGAGCCGACAGAAAGCGGTAGCTGATTTCCAGTGCGTCTATGGGGTCCATCCCGTAGCAGTCATCCTGTTCCACTAGGGCGTATTCCACGCCCGACTCCCGGGCGGCGCTCAGAATGTCATCCCAATCCAGCACACCGTTTCCGATGGGCGCCATTCGCACCTGACCTTTAGGGGTGATCATCCGGTCTTTCAGATGAAGCAAGGGTTGACGTCCCGGCAGCTTGCGGATCCAGCGTGCGGGATCACCGCCTCCTTCCTGCACCCAATAGGTGTCCAGCTCGGCACAGAGTGTATCGGCATCGGTGTCTTCATACAGCGCCTGGAGCCACAACCGACCATCCGGCAGCTTTGTGAACTCCATGTGGTGATTGTGATAACTGAACCGCATACCGCGTCGGGCGCACGCCGCCGCTATCGGTCTGAGCTCGTCGATGAACCGTCTGAGCCCTTCCGCAGACCGATACTCGGCAGGAACGCCCCCGATCGCCGGATATCGGCAGCCCAGCGCGGCGTGTATGTCCAGCAGCTCATCGGTTCGTGTCAGGAAATCGCTCCATCCCATGTGGGTGCAGGCGCACTGCATCCCGTGGTCCTGTAGCGCCCGGGCGATGGCTGGAATGCCCATCGCCCAGTTTATCCCAGAAAGCTGCACGCAGGTGTAACCGATTACCTGCAATCGAGCTAGTGTCTGTTGGAAGCTGTCCAAATCCTGACAGGTTGCTCGGCAGGTGAAGAGTTGAGCGCCAGCTCGCGGCTGATCGGACATTTCAGCGGCCCTGCCCCAATCCGTTCGAAATCAGCCACTGGCAGCTCTGCTTGACTGCCTCGCTCATGTCGGTTGCGCACCCGTCCAGTTCCACGATCAGCCATTCCAGAACGTTGGGGTCTGCTGCGTTGATGATGTCGGCCATTGGGAGCTTGCCTGCGCCGACCGCGGTATGCAGATGATCGGGTGTCAGGTTTCCATCCTTTATGTGCAGCAACGGCAGTCGTGCGGCGTTGGCCTTTACCACGGAGACGGGATCAGCGCCCCCGAAGGCGGTCCAATACACATCCAGCTCACTGAAGATGCCAGGAGCCAGTTTCAGAATGTGGTCATAGATGTACTGGCCATCCACCGAGTCGAACTCCCACCAGTGGTTATGCATACCCAGTGTGAGACCTCTCTCGGCGGCCAGTGTAGCCCCTTGGCTGAAGGTGTCGGCCGCGCGGCGGATGTCATCCATTGTCTTGAACGCATCAGGGCCGAAACCGGTCACGATCCGGCTTACGCCCAGCGTCTTTTCGGTATCCTCGATTTGGGCGATGTTCTCTGCAGTCGGCATGGATGTATGGCTGGAGCACGCCTTGAGCCCCAAATCCTTCAGCCACTTGGCAACTTCCGCCGCGCTGTGACCATGAAGTCCGGCGAATTCCACCCCTGCATATCCGTCCTCGGCCACTTCGGCCAGTACTGCCCGAAAATCCTGGGCGGCTTTTTCCCGCAATGAATAGAGCTGAACGGCTACCGGTTTCATTCAGTGTACACCTCGTTGTCATCTGTGAGTTGATGGGGAAGACCCGTGTTCAGTTAGCTGATCCAAACATGGGTTCCTGCCAAACGGGATTGAGGAGAGGCGCGTTTTCGAAAATCCGTCGGCATTTTCCCTGAGTTGGCGCTTGGATTTTGTATGTGCAGGCTCTGCGATTTCGGGACGGACTGCAGGTCACGACAGTATCCGTCTGTCCAGACTGCGATACTGAATGGCCTCGGCGATATGCGCCGGTTCAATCATGTCACTGCCCGCCAAGTCGGCAATGGTGCGTCCCAGCTTGGTGATGCGGTCGAATGCACGCGCGCTGATCCCCATCCGCTGCGCCGCCACTTTGAGGAGAGCGCGGGCATCTTCTGTCATCTGGCAATTTTTACGCAGGTCCTGGGGCCGCATATGAGCATTACAGCTGGCTCCCGTATCTTTCAGCCGATCCTGCTGTCTCAGACGCGCCTTCACTACGCGCTGGCGCACCGCTTCAGAGCTTTCAGACGGCATGGTCTGCATCAGGTCATCATGGGGCAGGCGCGGCACCTCGATATGAATGTCTATCCGGTCCAGCAGTGGTCCGGAAATCCGTTGTTGGTAGCGATGCATGGCCGCCGGGGCGCAGGTGCATGCGCGCTGAGGATCGCCGTGGTACCCGCAGGGGCATGGGTTCATCGCCGCGATCAGCATGAACCTTGCGGGGTAAGAGACACTGGCCTGCACGCGTGCGATTGACACCACGCCATCTTCGAGCGGTTGACGAAGCACTTCCAGTACTTCACGTCGAAACTCCGGGAGCTCGTCCAGGAACAACACCCCGTGATGCGCCAGACTGACCTCTCCGGGACGCGGATTGGTTCCTCCGCCCACCAAAGCGGCGTTGCTGCTGGTGTGGTGTGGCGAACGGAACGGGCGACGGCAAACAAGCCCCACATCATTGGCCAACAGACCGGCCACGCTGTAAAGCATGGTGGTCTCGATCGCTTCATCCACGGTCAACGGCGGCAGAATGCCCGGCATGCGGCGAGCCAGCATGGTCTTACCGGAACCCGGCGGCCCGATCATCAGCACGTTGTGACCGCCGGCAGCCGCCACCTCGAGCGCCCGCCGGACAGCACCCTGTCCTTTGACATCGGCGAAGTCCAGCCCGTCGGACGGAACCGACGATAAAGCGGTTTCGGGGTCGCTGCGGATAGGAGCCGGTCCGTTACATCCGGATGCCATTGCCGCCACCTGTTCCAGTGTCTCCATTGGGTAGACATCCAGATTGCCCACGATGGCGGCCTCACGGGCGTTGGCAGCCGGTACCAGCATACGCTTGAAGCCGGATTGGCGTGCGTGGATTGCGATGGGGAGCACTCCGGTGACCGGGCGCACTGTGCCATCCAATGACAGTTCGCCAAGCACCAGCGTGTCTGACATGTCGCGGAGGGAAACCTGGCTGCTTGCGGCCAAAACGCCCAACGCGATGGGCAGATCGAATCCTGGGCCTTCCTTTTTCAGGTCGGCAGGCGCCAGGTTCACCGTAATCCGACGATTGTACGGCCAATCCAGTCCGCTGTTCCGTATCGCCAGGCGCACTCGGTCGGTCGCTTCCTGAACCGCGCGATCGGGCAGCCCGACAACCGTAATCCCGTTCAAGCCGCCATGGATATCGACTTCCACGTCGATAGTGTGAGGCTCAAGCCCCAATACGGTCCCTGATAGAACTCTAACAAGCATCGCAGCCTCCGCATAAGGCACAGGCGCCGGTTACCGAACCGGTGTCGTTGATGAACTCGGGAGCGGGTATCAGACCCCCACGCCGGTGGACTGGCGTTTTACTATTACATGTTTACTGAGTAACTGTTTTGATTCCTGCTGTGTGGATAGACCGTTTCGATAGCCAAGAAGTCCGCCTGTCTCGAACTGACGCGCTGCAGGCGTTAGGCGTACCGGCCGGGTGAGGACCCCGGCCGGCGTATGTAGAACTGATTGTGGGCGGTTACCCGGAGTGACGAGCGGCCAGTTTGTCGGCCAGCTTCTGATTTTTGGCCAAGGACTGTTCCGCAAGTTCTGCCTTATAAGTTGCGAGTCTGCTCGCCATCTCTGCGTCGCCCACACCGATGATCTGAGCAGCCAATATCGCCGCATTGGCGGCCCCGTTCACAGCGACTGTCGCGACCGGGACACCGGCAGGCATTTGAACGATGGACAGCAGCGAGTCCAGTCCCTGCAGCTTCGACTCGATGGGCACCCCGATCACCGGCAGTGTGGTTACCGCAGCGACGACACCCGGCAGGTGCGCTGCACCACCTGCCGCGGCAATAATCGCCTGCAGCCCCCGGTCGCGTGCGGTGCGGGCGAATTCGATCGCCTGATCCGGGGTGCGATGCGCTGACAACACGCGAACTTCCGCGTCAATACCGAACTTGTCGAGTATTTCCAGAGCCTTCTCCATAATGGGGAGATCGGAATCACTTCCCATGACGATACCGATACGATACGCAGGCATGCAGTCTCTCCTTGTGGTTGTTGTTATGGTTGGTATTATTCCCATTGTACCCTACGGGGTTCAGAACCTTTGCGCCGCCTGGAAGTGGCCTGTGATGCAGACTGGGGCAATTAAAGAGCTATCTGATGCCGTACACTAGATGCAGGGGCATTGTATTGGCAATTGCACAGCGGGTTGTGGTTTTGGGTGGACCGAGTATAGTCAACATCTGTGCAGTTGCAGCGGGACTGGCGATGTGGCATACTGCCCTTACACCGGTATCCGCCGCCGGTTTTCTCCGGTCTGTTGGAGACTTGGCGGGTACCAGATGCGGTTCATGAACGCAATAAGTCTCATTTCGTGCACATCGGGCAGACATCGTCGTCTGCCAGCAAACAACAACGGTACATCTGCCAGGAGAAACGTACCGAATGACCGAACGAACTGGTCCCATGCAGGACGCTGTCGAGTCGACTGAGTCGACAGTGAGCCCTGCGCCATGCCGCTGTCTGGTGCATGCACTGCTGCAGACCCTGCAGGGAGATGGATTGGTAGGCATGCTTGTTTTTCGGGCTGACCAGGACCCCAACGCTATGGAGATGCGGCGCGTCGATATGTGTGACGCGTACGGGGCAGGTTCCGTGAAACACGCAGCCGTCTAAACCGCTCCAGACAGCCAGTAATCAATTATCGTACGAGAACACCGGTCAAATGGCCGGTGTTCTCGTGTTTTTCCCTTTGGCGCCAATCGCGAATGCTTTTGATAGCCGGAGACTGAAGATGGTGCATCTTGAATCTGGCCGTTCGGGCTGGTCGGCGGACCTGCCGGATTGGATCTTTCTGCCAACCGGCCGTATCCGCGATACAATGTAACAGTCGGCTGCGATCTATGCAGTCAAATCCCCATACGAGGTGCAAGCGACATGGTGCGCGTCAAGCGGGCGCTTATCAGCGTTTCCGATAAGTCGGGATTGCTCGATTTTGCGCGGGCCCTGCAAGAACAGGGCGCTGAGCTGATCTCCACAGGTGGAACGGCCCGAGCGCTGACGGGTGCGGGCATACCGGTCACTCCCATCGATCAGATAACCGGTTTCCCCGAGATGATGGAAGGGCGCGTCAAGACGCTGCATCCTGCGGTTCATGGTGGATTGTTGGCAGATCGCGCCAAGCCGGAGCACATGGAGGCGATCGCTTCCATGGGGATCGCGCCGATCGACCTGGTGTGTGTCAACCTGTATCCCTTTGAAGCCACCGTATCGCGTCCGGGCGTGGACTTGGCCGAGGCGATCGAGAATATCGATATTGGTGGCCCGTCCATGGTGCGTTCCGCAGCAAAGAACCATACCGGTGTGGTTGTGGTGGTCGATCCAAACGACTATGACGCTCTCATAGAAGAGATTCGTAATTCCGGCGGGGTCTGCCTGGAGACGCGTCAGCGACTGGCAGCCAAGGCGTTTTCCCATACCGCGTTTTATGACGCGCAGATCGGGGCGTTTTTGCGTTCGCGTTTCCTGCCAGCCGAGCCGTTTCCTGCAGAGATGGCGATTCCTCTTCGTCTCGCCCAGTCGTTGCGCTACGGCGAAAACCCGCATCAGATGGCCGCGTTCTACCGGTTGCCGAATGTCACGGAGCCGAGTGTGGCACGAGCTGAACTTCTGGGCGGCAAGGAGCTCAGCTACAACAACCTGTTGGATGCAGACGCTGCTTTGGAGATGGTGAAGGAATGGGCCAGCGACCGTCCATGTTGCGTCATCGTGAAACACACCAATCCTTGTGGGATTGCCATACGTGACAACCTCGCCCAGGCCATCGAGACCGCCAGAGCTGCGGATCCCGTCTCGGCATTCGGCGGGATCATGGCGTTGAACCGGCTGGTCGATGAAGAGTGCGCTTTGGCGATTACCGGTCCGAATACGTTCCTGGAGGTGCTATTGGCACCCGACTATACGCCTGAGGCGTTGAATGTGTTGAAGACACGCAAGAAGTGGGGTGCCAATCTGCGGATACTACGCACCGGGCCGCTGGCACAGGCTGCGTCTGGAGTGGCATTCCGCTCAATTGTCGGCGGCGCATTGGTACAGGATCGCGACCTGCATAACTTGGACCCGGCTTCGTTGCGCGTTATGACACGCCGCGAACCAACCCCAGCCGAGTTGGAGCAGCTGCTGTTTGCCTGGAAGTGCGTCAAGCATGTGAAATCCAACGCGATTGTGTTTGCCAACCAGTATGTGATGGTCGGCGCCGGGGCGGGCCAGATGAACCGGGTGCAGTCTGTACGTCTGGCTGCGGAACATGCCGGCGAGCACGCGGTGGGTGCGGTGATGGCGTCCGATGCGTTCTTCCCGTTCCCTGATGGGGTGGAAGCCGCAGCGGCAGCGGGAGTGACCGCGGTGATACAGCCGGGTGGATCGGTAAAAGATCAGGAAGTGATCGAAGCTGCCGACCGATTGAACCTTGCGATGGTCGCCACCGGAGTGCGGCACTTCCGGCACTGAAATACATCGGGATCCAGTCGGGGCGTAACAGGGGCGGCGTCCCGACTGAATATGCCGTGGCGGTTCAATGGCCCAACAGCATGCGGACCGACATGAACAACATCACAACTCCGAACACTCGTTTCATCCAGAGTTCCGGAATGGACACGGCAAAATGCCCGCCGATAATCCCGCCGATGACAAATCCCAACCCGAGCAGTAACGCGATTTTCAAGTCTGCGTGACCGGCACGCCAGTACTGCCAGGCAGCGGCCGCACAAAATGGCAGCGACAGCATCGCCAGAGATGTGCCCTGCGCTTTATGCTGCTCGAATCCCAGCAACCAGACCATCGCCGGCACCATGATGATGCCGCCTCCCACGCCAACCAGCCCGCTGAACGCTCCAGCTCCCAGACCGACAGCGACGATTACCCAGTAACTAATCACCCGATGCGACTCCTTGGGAGCCAGATATGACGAACAGCCCCCTTACCAGTGTACGGTACCCTTCACAGGCACCGTACACTGGCTGAATAGCATCCGGCGTTCAACATCTAGATGAAGATTTTGTATAAAGGCACCCCGGTCAGTGGCCCCAGGATAGCGAGTATACATCCGACCGTGTAGTCTCCGAGAACCAGCCCCAGGAAGAAGGGCATGGCTCGGTTATGCAGTTTCATACCGCCGAATTTGACAATAACCAGCTTGATGATCCAGGCGATCAAGAAGCTGACCCAGAAGTAGTCCATCGCATAGGACACCGCCAGAGCATAGCCGGCTGGATGCAGAGGCCACCATGGCAGTGCAGTTCTCGCCATACGCAGGCCCAATACGATGATCGCGCCCACGGACATCGCGATGGCTCCGTCAGCCCGCCAAGGTTGTGGTACCGACAACCAGTTAGTCGCCCGGTTGAACGATTCATGTCCGACCCAAGCCTTGAACCCTCCGGCTGCCTTGGCTGTTCCGCCGTACTCGAAAGTGACGAGCAAGTTGGCCCAGCAGGCCGTGATGTAGCCGAATATTGTGGCCAGCAGGATCACCCAGATGAGCGGAACCATATAGCCGGGCGTGCGATCGTACATCCGCATCGCTTCCAGCTGGTTAGGCATCGGGTGTGCCCGGTATCCCCGGTTGAACCAGTAAAACGAACTCATGGCGGTAATGTCACGTGCGCCGATATTGGACCGTCCCACTATGCCGCCCAAAACCTCCTGCGGATGGACAAAATAGATCTCGTGCGGAGTGCCCAGTTCAGCGCGGACCCGTGTGATCGCAAGCGCCAGTATCAGGTATATCCCGAAAAACGCCAAGGTCACCCATAGAGAGAAGCCGGCATAGTGGGCGAACACACCGATGATCACTGCACAGACGGCGAAGGTCACAAAGGCGATCCGGTATTGGCGCGCCTCGTCAGCATCACCACCCATTCCCCGCCAGGCGGCTCTCCACGCATCGGCGATGGTCTTTCTGGCGGCTACCACCAGTATGATGCCCATGGCCAGCCAGGCGCCTCCGCCCTGTTCCGCAAACCACGGGAACGTGCTTTGTCCGGTTGCCAGTCCTTGGGTTACTCCCCATACCTGAAACAGCCGGCGTAACACGTAGAAGAACCAGCACGAAAACCCCAGATCCAATGGGGTGAAAAACGCCAGTCCGATGGCGAAGGGATACATGTTGAACTGTGTGTCACCGATAACGTTCCATGGCGGGGTCTGCACCATGTTGATCATGCGCAACCCTTTGACAAATGTCAGGTAGGGTACTTGAGGAATGAAATCATGCAGGCCATTTATCCCCGAAATCACCGCGGCGACAGCGAAACCGCCCCACATAAGCGGTTGTTTGTACAACGGGTGCCCCTCGATGCCCCCGCACATGGCCAAGGGCAATTGGATCAAAGGGAAACTGAGTTTTTCCTGTTCCGTCCAGAGACGACGTACAAGCAGGTTCATACTGAGCGCGATGCCTACCAGAGCCATCACCAGCACAAACCAGTACGCCAGGGGCTTGATGAACGGGCCGAACAGGCGTGGATCATAGGCATTGGCGTTGCCATTGTAGAGCGCCTTTACAGCGTTCGGATCGTCCACGAACAGCCACCGAGGCAGGTACTGGAACCAATGCTGATCCCAAGAGGGGTTCATGGGGTGGAACTGTGCGGGATGGGCGATTACACCGAACAGATTCTGCACCATATCATGAGAGGCCATCGATGCACCGATGACGATCATGATGTAAGTCGTGATCATTTCACCCGGTCGCAGGGCGTGCTTGGGCACCACTCGCCCCAGCACCAAATTCAAAAGCGTCACCAAGAACAATAGAAACACCGGAGTGATGAAAAGAGGCAGGCACGAGCCGTCCAATGCGTAGTATCGGACCTCTATGAGCGTAATCCAATAGTTATCGATCAATATCAGCAACAGTCCAAGAATTAGCGCTCTGATGCTGACAGGTGAACCGCCTTGCGCCGGCTGGCTGGGATTCGGGTTTGTATCCAAGCCTATCCACACTCCTCTATTGCACGATAGTAATACTTCGATTGTACAGGGCTTTATCGCTGTTTGTCACAAGGTAAGGCGACGGCAAATATGATCCACCTGCGGTATTTACAATGTGAGGACGCGTCTTTCATCACAATATGTGCCAAGACACAATCTACAGCGTGGTGTGGTATCATAGTGATATCACAGCGCAATCGGCGACCCGATCTGCAGGAGGAAACATGAAAATCAAACTGACAACCCTATCCGTTTGCTTGGCGTTGTTGGGCGGAACGACCTGGGCGCAAGATGCATCCTCAACGCCTGCGACGACCGCGCAGACCGCCCAAACGGCGCCAACATGGGCAAGCGCCGAAGCGGTGACTCAATTGGCTGCGGATCTCAGCAAGCGGTTCAGTCATAAGGTGCTGATCGAGCCGGGGGCGCAGCTTGACCTGTCCGACTGGCGCATGGACGAAAGTCTGCACAAGAGCTTGGACCGCTTGGTCAGCCGCTCGAACAAATGCGCTTGGCGCAAGGTGTATATGCGTGAGGATCAGAAGGTGGTGGACGCCGCAAAGATGGCGTCTTGGATGCGCGTGCTGGGAGGTCTCGAGGCGCAGGGGCTGATGGTCACAGACGGCTCCGCCAGCAAGATGACCTATGTGGTGCGCGATATACCTACAGGGCCGGAACAGTATCGGGATCTGGAAAAAAAGCGCGTGCCGTTTCAACCCGATCCGATCTACATCGTGTACCGTCTGACATCACCGTTAACCGCGTTGGGTATCAGTCCTGAACTGGCAGCCGCGTTGGAGAGTGAACAGGGGCCTTCAGCGGAAGCGGTCATGGACTTGGCCCGTCAATCACTGCTGGCCTGGGCCAAAATGTCTCCGGAGGAACGTCAGCGTGCCGCACGCGGCATGATGGACATGTTCTTCAACATGGATCCCAACTTCCGCCAGCAGATGGTGGAGTCCCAGTTCGACATGATCCTGAATATGACGCCCGAAGAGAGGCAGGCCTTCATGCAGCAGTCAATGGAGATGGCCATGAAGCTTATGCCCAAGTTACAACAGCTGGCGCCGGCGCTGGGCGGTGCAATGCCTCAGGTTCAGCCTCAGCGTTAAGTGCGCGAGCGGGTATAATCGGTTTCACAACACCCTGCAGAGGAGATTGCGGCATGGCAGAGCACAAGACCGAAACCATCGGGACGACCATTCGCACCGAGATGACATTGACGGCAGGTGAACGTGTGTTCATCTGTCGGTGTATGAAGTCTGCTGATTTTCCGTTCTGTGACGGAACGCATCGGCAGCACGAAGGCACGGGTCCGTGTGTTGTTCAGGCGCCCAAAGAGTCGGCTGAATAGTCGTTTGGTCAGCCGTATATAACAACCCGGGCCGGTCGGACCAGCAGTGCCGATCGGCCCGGGCTTATAATGGGATTGTAACGTCATGCATATCGGGAGCATTTAGTGACCCTCGACCTTCGCCGTTTCGCTCTGCTTACAAGACGCCAGTTTTGTTCCGGTACATTGGGTGCTGTGGCTGCAGGGGCGCTCTGTGTCGCAGGACGAACGGCAGAAGATCCACAAGGAGAGTCTGCGTCGTTGACGCTGCCATCGGTGTGGCGGGCCGGTCAGTTCGACAGGCCGTGGGGGGTACTGGCACTGACGCTCGATTTATCTTCCGGGGCTCCCGTTCTGGATCACGGCTGGCATACTGGCAAGCGCCGGTTGAGATGCCGGTGGCGCGGGGCGAAGGCGGCGTTATGGGTCAGTATCCCGGCGGGACTGCCGCCGGACGAGGTTTCGCTGACCGCC
Source organism: uncultured bacterium (assembly GCA_964650005.1). Classification (GTDB taxonomy): domain Bacteria; phylum Armatimonadota; class HRBIN16; order HRBIN16; family HRBIN16; genus CAZHSN01. Next base: position 12,477 of record CAZYPZ010000028.1, read on the forward strand.
ATCAACAATTCAAACGCACCGCTGCGGTTGCATTGTACTGCGCTGTGGCGCATCCGATCTGCAGCATTCCCTGCCTCCGATGCCACTGGATGGACGCCGATTCCTCCCGGCGGAGAGGTCCCGTTGCGGTATCGTATTGCCACGGAGTCATTAAACCAGATGGATGGCCTCCAATTCAGTCTGGAGAGTGCGGGCGATAGTGGAGACGTGCTGTTGAGCGAGTTGGAGTTGCACACCGCTGCACGCGAACTTGGTTCTTTGCGGATGGCAGGGCCGGTGAGAGCCGGGCGTCCTGCAGTGGTACAGATCATATCGGCTATCGATGAGTCTCTGTGGCTGGAAGTGCGGCGCGGCGACATCGCCGTATGGGCTCAACGGCTGCCGGAGTGCCCTGCATCTCAACAAGTCTCGCACCAAGTGGTCCTGCCGGCTGAGTTGACTGCTGGCACCTATGTCTTTGGTTTGACTTCGGCCGGACGGCGCAATGTGTCAGGTGACGTGAGCGTACGCGTGGAGACCGGCGTTTCAGGTACCGCCTTTACGGGCCGGCCCGTGACCTTGAGAGCGATTCGTTGCGATCTGGCACAGGCGCAGGGAAGCGATGTGACGAGCCTGCTGGATCGACTGGAGTCGGAGGCGATATCACACGACCCGACAGCGGGACTGCAGATACGAGTGATGATGCGTCCGCCGCTGTGGTGGGTCCTCGCTAACAGGCGTGATGTGGCGTTGCACGCAGACGGCTGGTTTTTTTCTCCAGCGGTCGATTCGGACGGTTATCCGATGGCCTCTTTGGCGTCCGATGTCTGGAGGATGCAATCCGTATCACTGTTGCAGGCGCTGGTTGACGGCATCAAGGGACGACGCTGGGGGCAGCGTGTGGTTGATATCTGCCTTGAGTTGCCGACGCCTCCGCCACATAAGCGTGCCGCGGATTACAGCACAAACGCCTCTGCCCGGTTGGCCGGTTGGCTGGCCGAAACGCGCCGTATGGCGCCTTCCCGCGTAAATCTGGTGCCTTTACCGGAACGGTTGGACCCTGTCGGTGTGGGGATTTTTGCTTCCGATGAGCGCGACGTGCAGGCCTACAGTTGGCGACTGTTTCATGATTCTCTGACCATCGAATACACCAAGCAACTGATGGGAGCTCTGTCGGCGCGGTCGGCCGTGACGATAACTGTGGGCGTTCCGGAGTGGCCTTCGCTTTGGTATCCTTATCCCGCCCGCTGGTTTGACGCTGGTGTTCAGCGGGTAGAGCGTAGAAGTGCGTTGCTCATGACCGGTGGCGACGCTAGTCGACATCCCTGGCCGGTACAGGTGGCGCTCGTGTGTGACGAAGCATCCATGAGGCTGACACCGCCGGGATCCCCATACGGATATGCCGGGGCGGTGCACTTGGCCGAGACATTGAACCGTATCGGCGCCCCCTGGAGCGCCAGAACAGCGGATCAGCTGACGTCACTGTCCGATGAAGTGAAACTGCTGATTTTGTTTGGTTTCATCGCTCCCGATTCATCCATGCGGCGCGTATTGCAACAGGTCATACGGCAGGGCGGTCGGCACGTGGTTGTGTTTGGACCGGCCGGGCTGGTCGATCCGGTGACTCGGGAATGGAGACGGTCCGGCCCCAGGTTGTTGCTGTCGCTGCCTTTGGAATTTGATCATGGGCCTGGGCCGATTGAGATAGGGGCAGGGCCTTCCGCTCCGATCTGGCCGCGTATCATAGGTGATGACACGGGTGGATTGCTGTATTCAGATGGGACTCCTGCCACATCGCATCGGGAGTCGGGACGCGGGTTATTGACTTGGTGTGGCAGTCCATACCTCGATTCGGGCATACTTAGAGATTGGGGGACTGCAGCAGGTATACACCTGTATGCGCCTGAAGGTGTCTCCATCGGTTTCAGTGAAAGCAGTATGACTGTGCTGAGTCGAGACACCAGCGACGTGTTGTTGCAGTTGCCAGCCCCGCGTACTTTGCGCGACCCACTAGATGGGTGGACAGCGGCAGGTAGCCGTATCGTTTGCCCGGTCGTGCCCAACCGGCTCAGGCGCTTGGAGGTACTGGAAGCATGAAACCCGAGATTCACATGGTCGAGTTGTACCATGACGACCGTGGCGGTTGGGTGGCCCAGTGCCCGTTGCTGCCGAACTGCTTCCGCCAAGGCGCCACTCGCGAGGAGGCGATTGAAAACGTACTCTCGGCGATGAAGTGCTACGTCTCTGTGATGGAGTCGGAAGGTTTGCCGGTTTTCACGCGCCCCGATGATCCCTGGTATGACGTTGACTGGGTCATCGATTGATGGTCCGTCCTTGTCGGAAAGACCGGCCAATGGGAGAGCGGGATACAGTCGATTGGCTTCCCGGGTGAGCCATGCGTTTCGAACATCAGGTAACCCGGTGTCGTAACTGGGCTGAGACTGGCGCCTGTTTTATCGGCGACTTGGGGATCCTTCTGTTCCAATCGGTACGATGCCTGTTGCGCGGCCGTTTGGAGGCATCCGAAACGCTGGTGCAGATGGTGCTGATCGGGGTCTATGCCATCCCCATGGTCATGATCGCATCGGGGTTCACCGGTGCTGTGCTGGCTCTCTATTCGGCGCAGTTGATGCAGCAATACGGGGTTGGCTCACTCGTGGGCGGCGCTGTCGCATTGGCATGTGCCCGGGAACTTTCTCCCGTTGTGACCGGTGTTGTCGTGGCAGCTCGGTCGGCATCGGCGATTGCCGCCGAGTTGGGAACCATGAAGGTTACCGAGCAGATCGATGCTCTCAGGGCTCTGGGCGTGCCCCCGGTACAGTACCTGGTGGTTCCGCGTCTTTTGGCCGGTTTGGTTATGTTGCCGATGCTGGGCACGGTGGCGTTCGTGCTGGGTGTTGCTGGGGGCTACGTGGTTAGCGTCAGTTACGGGATTGCACCGGTGAGCTACCTGATGAGCATACAGGAGTTGCTGGTTCCCCGGGATGTACTGCTTGGATTGGTAAAGACGATTGTTTTCGGCGGTCTGATCACCTTGGTGGGCTGCCGTTATGGGCTGCAGGCAGATGGTGGCGCGGCCGGAGTGGGAATGGCCACGACGCGGAGCGTGGTCAGCGCGGTGTTGCTGGTGTACATCACCAACTTCATCATGGCCTACCTGTTCTTCGGGAGTTGATCATGTCGCAGGGCATGACCGTTCGGGTGGAGAATGTTTGGTATGAGGTCCCAGGACGTCAAATTCTGCGTCAGATCGATCTCTCTGTGGACGCCGGTGAGGTGTTTGCCGTGATGGGATCATCCGGTTGCGGAAAGACCACCTTGCTCAAGCTGTTGGGAGGTTTGATCCGGCCAACGCGCGGCGAAATCTGGATTGGCGACGTTGCGTTGAACCGGTTGAGCGAGATGGAACTGACTCATCTGCGCCAGCGCGTACAGATGGTGTTTCAGTACAGCGCTCTATTTGATTCCATGAATGTCTATGCGAATGTGGTATTCGGGGCCCGTCGGCTGAGTTCGCGTAATACTGACTTGCCGCAGTTATGCGCGGAGGTTCTGTCGCTGGTGGGCATGTCGGGAACCGAGCAGATGATGCCTTCGGAGCTGTCGGGCGGCATGAAAAAGCGGATCGCATTGGCGCGGGCGCTGGCCATGAAACCTCAAATGTTGTTGTACGACGAACCGACTTCAGGCTTGGATCCGGTGATCGCTCGGGCTGTGGATCAACTGATGGTGGATTTGCGCGCCAGGCTGGGCCTCACATCGGTGATTGTCTCTCATGATCTGCAGAGCGTCTGGACCACAGCCGACAGGGCAGCGCTGCTGCATAACGGACAGGTGACAGCGACGGGCACAACAGCCGAGTTGGAACAATCTACGGACGAGCTAGTGCAACAGTTTCTGGCAGCAGGTGGCGTTACCAGAGTCGCCAAGGAGGGAGCATCGTGATATCGACGGGGCGGGCGTCCATATTGGTGGGCATCGCACTGATCGCCACAGCGCTGGTGCTGTCGTATATCGTCATTCTGTTGAAGGGTACGCTGATCGAGAGTCAGTATCATTCGCTGTGGGTCTCTGTCACGGACGCATCGGGTATCCGCAAACAGGCGCGTGTCTATCTGGCTGGAGTGGAAGTGGGCAAGGTCGAGTCCGTTCAGTTGAGCGGACTGAAAGCGGTTCTCCAACTGGGTGTGCGTAAGGATGTGTTTATCCCCCGCAACAGTCGCGTCACCATACTGTCTCCGGGTATCGCCGGTGTGGACAAACTGGTAGCGATCTTACCGTCTCAAGAGAAGGTCCCGGCCAAAGCCGGCAGTTGGCTGATCGGCGAGGTTCAACCGGGACTGACGGATCTGGTCCCGGCTGCCACCCGTACACTGGAAGAGGTCACGACTTTGGTGCGCAGCTTGAACGAGATGGTGAACGACCAAGGGATGCGGCAGGATCTTCGTCAGGTGCTCGCAGAGGTAAAACGTACGGCTGAAGGGACCGCTCGGCTGAGCCGGGCAGCTGCTCAATTGGTAGAGTCGGTTCAGGGGGATGTGCGGCAATCCGCTCGGAATGTCACCCAAATGACCGCCAACATGAATGCGGCTTCAAAAGACCTGCCTGCTGTAATGGCTGAAGTGCAGAAGCTGTTGACCGAAACCGGCAAAGTGCTGGCTACCGCGCAACATGCATTGGCCGGTGTTGACCGAGTGGTCTCGGATCCTGGAGTGCAAGTCACCCTTCTGGAGACCGTTAACCAAGTTCGTCGGCTTACACAGCAATTGACCGCTCTGGCGGAGGACCTGCGGCAGTATACATCAGATCCGGAGTTGCGCAATGACATCAAAGGCACCGTTACGGAGGTGCGCGCCGCCGTCGAAGAGGGCCGTCGTGCTGCGGATCGGATCAGTGTATTCGTCGATCGACTTTTGACACCCCGCAGCTCAGGCTTCAACCCGACGTTTGCATTGGACGGGATTGCTCAGCCGCGTACCGGTTCATTCCGCACCGACATCTCAGCCCGTATGCCCATCAAGGACAAGCATTTTGCCCTGGTGGGCGTTTATGATGTAGGGGAGGCAAACCGGCTGACTATACAGGGTGGACTCGGACTGACTGATAGGCTGGATGTCCGGTATGGCTTGTATGCCAGCCGCGCGGGATTGGGGCTTGACTACAAACTGTCGCCGACGGCCACCCTCAGAGGTGACTTCTGGAGGCCCTCAGAACCTGAGATCGACATCAAGGCCATGTTTGACTTAACTTCCGACTGGTCCCTATGGCTGGGGATGGAGTCCCTGTTCCGGAGAGATGAACCCGCCGTCGGTTTCCGGATCAAGTTTTAATGATCAACATACAGGTGCATGTCGCCTGGAAGATGAGGTACTTAGGATGGCTATGAAGGTGATCCTGCGACAGGACGTCCCGTCAATCGGGAAAAAAGGCGAGATAAAAAATGTGGCCGAAGGTTACGCACGCAACTATTTGATCCCTCGTGGGTTGGCCATCGAGGCCAGTGAGGGAGTGATGAAAAATGTGGAGCTGCGGCAGCATGAACGTGAGTTGAAAGAGGCCCGGTTGAAGCAAGAAGCACAGCGCATCAAGGATGCGTTAGCCGGGGCACGTGTGCGCGTCACGGCCAAGGCTGACAAGGAGAGCGGCAAACTATTCGGATCGATTACAGCCCAACAGATCAGCGATGCCGTGCAGCAGCAACTTCACGTCACTGTAGACCGTAAAAAACTGGACATCAAAGAACCGTTGAAGACAGCAGGTGTCACTGCCGTTGTTGCACACCTGTATCATGGGGTCACCGCCTCGTTTGAGGTGGAGGTGGTGATTGGCTGATTCCTTCGAAGGAACGAAGCCGGGGGCCATCAGCCTGCGCGAGATGCCCCACAATCTGGAAGCGGAGGCAGCTGCACTGGGATCGATGATGATCGATCTGCAGGCGCTGGAACGCGGTGTCACGCTGTTGCGGCCGGAAGACTTCTACCGTCCGCATCACAGAGAGGTGTTTCTCGCGCTACAGGATCTGGCCGCTTCCTCCACGCCGCCCGATCTGGTGACCATCGCCAGTCAACTGCAGACGCGTGGCAAGATGGAAGAGGTGGGAGGCATACCGTTTCTCACCGGGCTCGTTGATTCCGTGCCCACCTCGGCCAATCTGGAGTACTACGCTCAGATCGTTCGGGAGCAGTCCATCCGCCGTCGGTTGATCAACGGGGCGATGCAGATCATAAAACTGGCATCGACAACCGGTGAAGACGCGTTGGATGTTCAGTTAATGGCTGACCGGGCAGAAAGCTTGATCTTTGAGGTGGCTCGTCAAGAGCAAACGCAAGGCTTGGAGCCGATCAGTGGACTGTTGCACGAAACGTTCGATGCGATCGATACGCTCTACACCAACAAATCCGGTCGAGAAATCACCGGAGTGCCATCGGGTTTCCATGCATTGGATCGTATGATCTCAGGCTGGCAGAAGAACGACTTGATTATTTTGGCTGCCCGGCCGTCAGTGGGTAAGACCAGTTTGTGCATGAATATGGCCACCCATGCGGCTCTGCACGATGACGCAGTGGTAGCGGTATTCAGTCTCGAAATGAGCCGCGAACAGCTGTTGCGCAGGCTGATCGCAGCCGAGGCCCGTGTGAACGCCCGGCGAATGGCCACGGGGCAGCTAGACCCGGAGATGTGGGAGCGTATCGTTGCCGCTGTGACTCGGCTGTATGACACAAAGATATACATAGATGATACCTCTGAGATCACAGCGCTGGAAATGCGCGCGAAATGCAGGCGATTACTGGCACAGGCCGGTAAACTGGACTTGGTGGTTGTAGACTACCTGCAGCTCGTCCGCAGTCACCGAAAGTCCGACAACCGGAACCTCGAGGTATCGGACATCTCCCAGTCGCTGAAAGCGCTCGCAAAGGAACTGCATGTTCCCGTGATTGCGTTGTCACAGCTGTCGCGCAGTGTCGAGTCTCGCAGCGATCGGCTTCCGGTGCTTTCTGACTTGCGTGATTCAGGCGCTATCGAGCAGGATGCAGACATTGTCATGTTCATTCATCGGTCGGCGTACTATGACCGGGAGAAGACCAGTGACAGCGGGTTCGCTCTGGAACAGAACGATCCTACCGAACCCGAGGAAGCGAAGATCATTGTGGCGAAGCATCGCAATGGACCGACAGGTACTGTGACGGTTCAGTTCGTGCGTGATATCGCGCGGTTCATCGATGTCGACTATACAGCGGAGGGATCCTCATGAAGATACTCGTCGTTGGGGGAGGCGGCAGGGAGCACGCCATTGCTTGGAAACTGGCTCAGAGCCCGCGGGTGAAACGTCTGTGGGCGGCGCCTGGAAATGCGGGGATCGCAGACATTGCGGAATGCGTGGATATTGCTCCGACGGACATACAAGGCTTGTTGCAATTTGCGGAGCAAAACCGGGTGGACATCACCGTTGTCGGCCCCGAGAGTCCCTTGATCGCCGGCATAGTCGACGCGTTCGAGGCCAAAGGCTTGGCTATTTTCGGCCCCAGCAAGGATCCCGCCCAGTTGGAAGGCAGCAAGGCGTTTGCAAAAGAGACCATGCGGCGTTATAACGTGCCGACGGCAGCCGCACAGGCATTCTCTTCATCCGGACCGGCTTGTGAGTACGTCCGCAAAGCATATGGGCAGGGCGCCAACAGCCTGGTGATCAAGGCCGATGGAGAAGCCGCCGGAAAGGGCGTGTTTATCACCCATTCGGTGGACGAGGCGCTGGAGGCGGTATGTGGTCTGCTGGATGAGGGCCTTTTGGGGCCTGCGGGCCGCACGATCGTGGTCGAAGAGCGACTGTACGGTGAGGAGGCCTCGTTACTGGCTCTCACGGATGGTAAAAGCGCCCTGCTGATGCCGGCTGTCCAGGACAACAAACGCGCGCTCGACGGAGATAGAGGACTGAATACAGGCGGCATGGGATGCACCGCCCCAGTGCCGTTCATCACTCCTGAACGCCAGAAGGAAGCCCTGGATACCATTATTTACCCCACGATACAGGCCACGCGGGATCGTGGCATCCCATTCCGAGGGGTTTTATATGCCGGAGTCATGATGACAGAGGCCGGCATGAAAACATTGGAGTTTAACGTGCGCTTCGGTGATCCCGAGACGCAGGTGTTGATGCCCTTGATGGATACCGACCTGCTGGATGTGATCGAAGGAGTGGTTCAGTGCCGCCTCGACCAGGTACAGGTGACATGGCGACAGCAAGCTGCGGTCACCGTTGTGGTGGCCAGTGGGGGATATCCCGGAAAATACCAGAGGGGGCTGCCGATCAGCGGTTTACGGGAAGCCTCCGCGGTTCCTGGGGTGGTTGTCTTCCATGCGGGAACCACACGGTCTGATGGGCAGATAGTCACCTCAGGCGGCCGTGTTCTGTGTGTGACCGCGCTGGGAGATAGTATGCAGCAGGCGCGCGCATCCGCATATGAAGCCATTCGATGCATTCAGTTCGACTGCATGCATTTCCGTACGGACATCGGGCTGAAGTGGTGCTAGTGGTCCACCAGCACCACCGTGTATCCGCCGGCTTTAACTAACGCCCGCAGCGTACTCGTCAATGGTGTAGACTTGCATCTCTTCACCGTCATGTAGGGCGTCCATGGCCATCAACAGGGCGCGGGCAGTATCCAGAGAGGTAAGGCAGGGTATGCCTCGCTCCACGCTGGCTCGTCGTATCAATATCGCTTCCCGTTCGCTGCTGCGATCCCGCTCCGGGGTGTTGATCAGCAGATCGATCTGACCGCTACGGATCAGGTCAACCGGGTTCGGACTGCCATCGTGCATTTTTTGAACGGTGTTCACCGGGATGCCGCGATCCTGCAGGTAGCGGGCTGTGCCGGCCGTGGAGTATATGCCGAATCCCCGTTCGGAAAACTCCCGTACGATTTCTACTGCCTCGGCTTTGTCGGGATCGGCAACCGTCACAAGTACATTGCCTGATTGCGGCGGATTGATGCCGGACGCGACCATCGCTTTGTACAAGGCCCGCGCGTAATCCGTATCCACGCCCATGATCTCGCCGGTTGATTTCATTTCGGGCCCCAATGTGGGATCGACCTGTGAGAGCTTCAAAAAAGAGAACACAGGCGCCTTGACGGCGATCAGGGGGCCCGGAGTCACCAGTCCTGACTGATAGCCCATGTCCTTCAACGACTCACCCAAGGCGCATCGGGTTGCCAATGCCACCATCGGAATGTTTGTGATCTTTGAGAGATATGGCACGGTCCGGCTCGCCCTGGGATTCGCTTCCAGAATATAGGCGGTTTCGTCGACGATCACATATTGAATGTTCATGATGCCGCGCACGTTCATATATCGAGATAAACGCTGCGCCGTGTCGACGATCTGTTCTTGGACCGCTTGCGACAGCGTTTGGGGCGGATACACGGCCATACTGTCGCCAGAGTGCACGCCGGCCCGTTCGATATGCTCCATGATTCCGGGTAACAGGCAATCCACGCCATCACTGATGACATCGACCTCCGCCTCCTTGCCCAGCAGGTACTTGTCGATCAGGATGGGGGCTCGAGGCGATACGTCCACCACATACTTCATGTAGTGTTGCAGTTCAGCCTCGTTATAGATGATCTCCATAGCGCGTCCTCCGAGCACGAAGGACGGCCGAACCAGCACCGGGTAGCCGATGTGAGCGGCAGCCTCAACCGCCTGTTCGATAGAGGTCACAGCCCGTCCGTGAGGCCGCTTGATCTGCAATGTGTTCAGCGCCGCCTCGAATTGATCACGATCTTCGGCCATGTCGATAGATTCGGAGGACGTGCCGAAGATATGAACACCGGCCTGATGAAGTGACGACGCCAAGTTGATGGCTGTCTGACCACCGAACTGGACCATGACACCGAGAGCCTGCTCTCGTTCAATGACGTTCAGTACGTCTTCAAGGGTGAGGGGATCGAAATATAAACCGTCCGAAGTGTCGAAGTCGGTTGAGACGGTTTCCGGATTGTTGTTGATGACTATGGCTCGGTATCCCTGCTGCTGCAAGGCCCAGACACAATGCACTGTGCAGTAGTCAAACTCGATACCTTGGCCGATTCGGATGGGACCGGATCCGATAACAATGACCGTTCCCTTGTCAGCCGCCATAGACACCTCCCTGCGCGATCTGCTGGTACTGTTCCCGTAGATTATACGGCGCGGCGGAGGTCAGTGTCAAACAAAAATAAGGCCGGCTCCGGGAGCCGGCCTTATGGCATATACGAGGGGGTGGATCAGGCGCTGCGTCGCTTGCGGAACGCGCGCATCAGGGCGATGCCTGCCAGAGGCAAGGTCATCGTGATCGGTTCAGGCACTGCGGTCGGTCCACTGGACGATGCCTTTCCGTTAATACCGCTGTTCGGAGACGTGATACGGATCGGGCTGGTGCCGCCAACTGCTTGCGCTGTCTTGTTGGCGCCGCGTGCAATGTCGATACCGGTGCTGGTGTCGGACGCGCGGATCGTGCGTCCCATATCCAAGGACAACTGATCGGCTACAGCATTTTCCGTAGCCGTGCGGTTGGATGCGGGATCGAACACCATGCGCACGACGCGGACCCGTCGACCTTTTTGCAGCCGCAACTGCGCGTTGAAGTCGTCATCCTCGATATTGGACGTGTTATTGGGTCCGGTGGCGATAACGACTCGATTGCTATTCACGCGCCGGATCTCTTGAACGAGATCATTGGTTGCCAATTGGTCGCCATTCAGCCGGTTGGTAACGGAAACCAGCTTAGTGCTCTGCATCAAGCGCTCGAGGCCATCCACCGAAACGCGGTTCAGCAACTGGAGCAACTGCAGAAGATCCGCATTGACGTCGGCCGAGCTGAAGATGAATGGAGCTGCATCGGTGATCGGTTCGCCACCCAATTCCTGAACCAGACGCCCGTAAGCGGATGCCTGAGTCTCTGAAACCAGCGTATCGAATGATGCCGTGGCTGACACATCCGCGTTTTCCATTGCGAAAGCGCACACAGAAGCAGAAGCGAGCAGTGCACAGGCTACTGTCTTCACGAGTCCGTTTCGGGTCTTCATTAAAACACCCCCACGTTTGACATCAACGTTGCGGCCTTGCCGGGACCGCGCCGGTGAGCTGCTATTCACAACTACGGCAGGTTTGTTCCTTGCCATGCTCAGGTTACCATCGGGGCTGCCTACTGTCAATAGGTTTCGTTGTGCATTTCGGGGATTTCCTGAAATTCTCTATGCCGGGTCTTCCCCTACAGATTGAGACAGTCCGACATTGCTATTCTACCTTCATAGAACGCCTTTCCTACGATGCAGCCAGATATATTTGCCTGATTTAAACGGCGAATATCGTCCAATGAAGCGATGCCTCCACTGGCAATGATCTCCATGCCGGTCAATGTTGCCAGCTGTTTATAGACAGACACGTCGATCCCTGACATCATGCCGTCGCGGGCGATATCCGTGTAGATCAACACCTTGGCCCCACGCTGAGCCATGCACTGAGCGAGCTCGAGGGCATCCGTTTCCGTGGTGTGTTCCCAGCCATCGATCGCAACACGGCCATTCCGAGCGTCAATACCCAGTGCAACCTGTTCGGGGTATCGCATGAACGCAGACTCTGCAAATGCCGGATTGTGGATGGCGGCGCTGCCGATCACCACGCGTGTCACACCGCAATCCAGCACGCGCCGGACGGCGTCCAAGTCACGGATACCGCCGCCGACCTGCGTGCGAACAGTGGTATGCTCGCAGATCCGTCGAATCACATCCGTTTGCATGGGCTGACCTGCGCGGGCCCCATCCAGGTCCACAAGATGCAGCCAAGACGCCCCCTCACGCTGCCATCGTAAAGCGGCTTCCAGCGGATCATCGGCATAGACCGTCTCCTGGTCGAATTGCCCCTGGAGCAGGCGTACACAACGGCCATGACGCAAGTCGACGGCGGGATATATCGTAATCGACATGAGAGTCTCCTAGAGTGACAGAAAATTCGTAAGAATGCGCATGCCAACCTGACTGCTCTTCTCCGGGTGGAACTGAACCGCTCTCAATGAGCCTGAAGCGACTGCGCAGGTGAATGGTATTCCGTATTCGCACGTGGCGATGGATGCGGAAGTGTCTGCGGGTTGCACATAGTAGGAGTGCACAAAGTAGGCATAACTGTTAGGCTGTATTCCGGCAAAAAGCGGATCATTGCCAGAAGGCATGATCTGATTCCATCCGATGTGCGGGATCTTGAGCGTCCGGCCGCACGGGTCGGTCATCACCGGAAACTTCACGACCGAGCCGTTCAAGAGTCCAAGGCCCGGTAGGCTGTCCGGGCTCTCTTCACTGAAAGGAAACAACAGCTGCAGTCCCAAGCAGATCCCCAGCACGGGAACACCGCGTTGCACCGCATCCCGAATGGCCTCGTCCAGCCCCAGGCGCGCCAACGCAGCAGTTGCCGCGCCGAATGCGCCGACTCCCGGCACGACCACTCGGTCTGCATGTCTCACGGCATCGGCATCCGACGCAATCCGCGCCTCGCAACCCAGTGACTCGAATGCCTTCTGTACGCTGCGCAGGTTTCCCATGCCGTAATCGGTAATGACCAAAGACACGCTACAGGCTCCCTTTTGTGCTGGGTATGTCGGTATCGCCGGCGCGAATGGCGACCGCGTCCCGAAGTGCTCGTCCGAGCGCTTTGAAGGTCGCTTCGGCGAGATGGTGCAGGTTGCCGCCTGCCAGACGCCGCACATGCAGATTCATGAGCGCGGAGTGACTGAACGCACGTAGAAATTCATCTATCAGTTCGGCGTTCATGTGACCGAGTTCTGCCGGCGGAAGGCTCAGATCACTGTGGAATGAGGCGCGACCTGAGAGATCCAAGGCGACCAATACCAGTGATTCATCCATGGGAACGATTGCACTGCCATATCGTTCGATACCGCGCTTGTCGCCCAGTGCTTCCCGCAGGCACTCTCCCAAACAGATGCCGGTATCCTCCACCGTGTGGTGTGCGTCCACATCCAGATCACCCCGACAGGACACCGACAGGTTGAACCGACCATGCCGTGCGATGTGGCTGAGCATATGATCGAAAAAGCCGACGCCTGTGGAGATAGATCCGCCCGGACCATCATCCAACGACCAGTGTATTTCGATATCCGTTTCCTGTGTTGTTCGTTTTCTTTCGGAAACCCTATTCATGCTCAAGCCTCCTCAAGGCCGCTTGTCTGTGCGCTTCGAACCCCTCTTCGCTGGCGAGCACGTCGATTACCGGAGCGAGCCGGGTCAGTGTGGTCAGGTCGTTCGCGATCACACTGGTGCGCTTGAGAAAATCCTCGACGTTCAGCGGCGACGAGAACCTTGCAGTTCCCGATGTCGGCAATGTATGACTGGGGCCGGCCACATAGTCGCCAAAGCTTTGGGGAGCGTACGGCCCCAACAGTACAGCCCCGGCGCATCGGATTCGCGGCAGTGCCGACCAGGGATCGGCAATCTGCAGGGAGAGATGTTCGGGAGCGCAGGCGTTGGCGATCTCGATCGACTCGTTCAAATCTGAGGTCAACACGATACCGCCGTTGCACTCCAGCGTCTGGTCGAGTATGTCTTTGCGCGGCATTTGGGCCGTCAGTCGACTGACCTGCTCTTCCACCTGGTCAGCCAGCCAGGCATCCGACGTGATCAGGAACGCCGCGGTATGCGGGTCGTGCTCGGCCTGACTCAGCAGGTCCAACGCCACATACTCAGGATTGGCCGATCCATCCGCGACGATACACACCTCGGAGGGGCCAGCGAGCATATCGATGCCCACAACGCCAAACACCTGCCGCTTGGCCAGCGTGACATAAAGGTTGCCCGGTCCGGCAATTTTATCGACTTGGGGCACGGTTTCGGTGCCATATGCCATAGCGGCGATAGCCTGCGCACCGCCTGCACGGAATACCCGGTCCACTCCGGCGATCGAGGCCGCCGCCAGTACCAGTGGATTGGCGGACCCGTCGGGACGCGGAGGTGTGCACATCACAATTTCATCTACACCTGCAACCCGCGCCGGGATTGCGCACATCAATACGGAACTGGGATAGGCGGCCGTTCCCCCCGGAATATACAGGCCTGCGCGACGCAGCGGAGTGATCATCTGCCCGACCACATCGCCGGGGGTCATGTTCAGCCAACTCTGGGGCCGCTGCCGCAGATGAAAGGCGCGGATACGCTCGGCGGCCGCCGACAGGGCGTCGCGTACCTGCTGTGGAACAGAAGCCGCTGCGGCCACGATCTCGGACGGCGCCACCTCGATCTCCTCGATTGCCGCCCGGTCGAACTGACGCGTCAACTCCCTTAGCGCCGCGTCACCGCGTTGTCGTACCGCCTCGATGATGGCGGATACCGACTGAACGGCGTGATGGTCGACCTCGGCGATAGGACGACGCACAAACGCGATGACCGCTTGTCTGTCCAGCAGGCCCGTTTCGATACGACGCACTGCGCACCTCCTGTTTCTGATCCCAGCGTTTCATTGTACGCGTTGTCGCGGCTCGCCGTAAAGAAATGGGCGGGCACAACTAGGACACCGGGCATTGACAGCGGCCCGATCCGATGCGGACAATGTGCTGGCTCATGTTTTGTTTGACTGCGCTCACCGGGCGTTGCGGGAGTGGATATTGCCCAGTCGTTCTGACCATCTGCACAAACTGCTTGCCGGCATGTTGCCGCTGATCATCTGGTCAACGGTCGTCTTTCTGTTGTCCACGCAGATCGGATCATCTGAAAATACCGGACGGGTATGGACATGGCTGCTTTCCAATCTGCCCGAGTGGATCACCCGACATATGTCCACGGCCGTACATGACGCACTCAATGCGGCGACCCGTAAAGCGGCGCATGTGCTTGAGTATGCGGTGCTCGCTGCACTTGCGTATCGCGCGGGGGCGATGTTATTCCGGCCTCCCGGCAAACACGCGCTGGCTTTCTGCCTCACATGGTGTATCTCGTTGGCCATCTCCGATGAGATACATCAATCGTTCGAGCCCAGCCGTACCTCATCGGCGTTTGATGTCGGATGGGACCTGTTGGGCATCCTGCTCGGTGTGTGGCTAATCCGCCGGATAGGTGCTCAAATCTCCGCCGGTGTTTCGGCTAACCGTTCACGAACCCACCGGACAAAGCGTGCGTCATAAGCGTCCAGCAGACCCGCACTGTTGTAATGATGTGTCGCCATGTCATCGAGGCCCAGACGACGATAGGTATCGCCCAGTACATAGTGATAGGCGGTGTTGCCGGGCTGCAGCCGAAGCGCCTGGCGCAAAGCAGCGGCCGCTTCGTCCAG
The DNA here is from genome assembly GCA_964650005.1 of uncultured bacterium. Classification (GTDB taxonomy): domain Bacteria; phylum Armatimonadota; class HRBIN16; order HRBIN16; family HRBIN16; genus CAZHSN01. The sequence goes on from CAZYPZ010000028.1 coordinate 27,762, forward strand.
CAGTCCCAATTGAAGGCACAACGTAGCGTACCGGGCGCGATAGTACGGGTCTTCGGGTTCAAATAAAACGGCCCACTCCATCTGCCCCCGCGCTTCGGCGATCAGGTTCATGCGTTCCAGCAGCATGGCCATCGCAAAGTGGTAGTAGCCATGAGCGGGCGCTGCGCGCAAACAGGTGATCATGGCTTCGACTGCCTTGTGGGCGTTGCCATTTTCTATCGCACACATCGCCTGACGGTAGGCCTCGTGTGCTTCCCGGCGTGTCCGATTCCTGTCAGAACGTCCGCGGCCCAACGACAGAGGGTGTACGCCCTGATGCGCGGGCTTCGACTGAAGCTCTTCCTGATAGGCGCGTACCAAGCTACGGATGCTTGGGTCGGGACGGATGACCACAGGAACATCCGGTATGCCCTCACGGGGATCTTTCAGAAACGTCCACCCGGGTTCGTTCATTCGGGGTGAGCGGTTAGTCATGTCTCGTAGTGCCTCACTGCATGGGTGTACCATCAGCAGGCCCTGAGAGTCAAGCGATCAGAAGTGTTCTGTGGCAGGCGCTCCGGCCCGCAAGCGGTCCAGTACCGACATAAAGGATGCCGGTGGTGGTGTCTCGAAATCCAACGATGCACCGGTAATCGGGTGCGTAAACGAAAGCTTCCATGCGTGGAGTGCCTGACCGCCGAGCGACTCGGCTACCGGGATCAAATCAGGACGTTTATGCCGGGAAGCTTGTGTGCGGTCATCGCCATACACGGGATCACCAAATACCGGATGACCGCTGAATTGGCAGTGGACGCGTATTTGATGTGTCCGACCTGTCAGCAGGCGCGCCTCCATTAGGGCACACACATCCAGCCTCTCTCGAACGGTCAGTTCGGTGATGGCCTCGCGCGTCTCTGCTGCCGACATGTGCGTGTGTACGGCCATCCGACGCCGATCCGATGTGTCCCGTCCGATCGGTGCATCGATCCTTGCGGCCGTGAAGGTCGGGGAACCCCAGCAGATCACTTGGTACAGGCGTGTGACCGCACGCTCCTGTATCTGCCGGGCGAGACGCAGATGCGCCGCATCGGTCCGCGCGGCCACGATCAGGCCGGTCGTGTCGCGATCCAGGCGATGTACGATACCCGGGCGCAAAGGAGCGCCGATAGACGACAGCGAGCCGTACCGGTGCAGCAGCGCGTTCACCAGCGTGCCATCCGGGGATCCGGGTGCGGGATGCGTCACCATGCCACGCGGTTTGTTCACCACGACCAGGTGCGGGTCTTCGTATATAACCTCAATCTGGATGGGTTGCGGTTCAGCATTCGGGGCGGGCAATGCATCCAGTGACACGGATGCGATCTGCCCGCCAGCCACCAATGTACTGGGCTTGACCGTCCGTCCGTCCAGATGAACGGCTCCGGCGCTGATCAGCTTTTGTATGCGGCTGCGGCTGACATCCGGAACCAACACCGCCAATGTCGAGTCTATGCGCAAGCCCTCGAACTCATCATCGATGTATATGCTTAAATAACGCTCATTCATCCGACGGCCTGCGATATATCGACACCAGCCAGATACCTGTTAAACAGACCAGAACCAGAGACGCCCATTGGGCTTGTGTCAGACCCCAAAGGCTCAGTTCAGCCGTTGTGCCGGCCCGCGTAAACTCCACCAGAAACCGGTAGATACCGTATCCGCCGAACCAGACAGCCGCCATGACGCCTCTGCGCGAGATACGGCCGCCCAAATACCACAGCAGTAGAAACAACGTCAGCCCGGAGATTGAACTGTAGATTTGACTGGGGTGGTGCGGCTCGGCCTGTCCGGGGAAGCGTACACCCCAAGGCAGATTGCATGCGCCGCCGTAACAGCATCCATTCAAAAAGCAGCCGATACGCCCGATGGCATACCCGATCGCCGCGGACGGCGTCAGCGCATCGATCAGGGCGATGGGATTCAAATGGGTTCGGCGAGCGATCACCAGGATGGTTAACGTGCCGAAAACCAGTCCGCCCAGGTAGGACAGACCGCCGTCATACACCCTGAGAATCGCCGCAGGCTCGGCTGCATAGGACGCCCAGTTGAGCGCCACGTACAAGATGCGCGCACCGACGATGCCGACTATCAGGGACCAGATGACGGAGTCGACGCATATCTCGGGTTGAATGCCTCGGCGTTTGGCCATGCGGGCAGCGACAAATACCCCCACCAATGTGGCCAGGGCGACCATCAACCCATAGGAATGCAGCTTGAAAGAACCCACCTGCCAGAGGATCGGATGCATGTACACTCCTCGAACGATGCAGCCAACAGCGCTGCGCTACAATGTACATTGTGCAGCAACACGCCTCATTCGGACATATCCGCCGCTTCGCGAGGCCTTCCTCTCTGTGGCAAAACCGCGTGTATCGCCTCTATTGGCTGTCGCTTCTGGTGGCGTTCACAGGCCAATGGATGCAGAACGTGGCCTATGGGTGGGTGGTTTACGAGATGACCGACAGCCGGTTCCTGTTGGGTGTACTCGGCTTTCTGGGTTCGCTGCCGACCACGCTGTTTTCGTTGTTTGGCGGTGTGATAGCGGACCACACCGAAAGACGCCGGCTTGTGATGGTTACGCAGGTGATCTTTGCACTGACCACACTGGTGCTGGCGGTGCTGGTATTGACGGGACACGCCCGTTTCTGGCACTTTGCCGTGATCGCGGCCATCAACGGCACCGTGGTGGCCTTGGATGCACCTGCCCGGCAAGCAATGGTCACCGATATCGTCGGTCCCCGGGATCTGGCTGCAGCGGTGGCTATGAACTCGGCCGCCTTCAACACCGCGCGGGTCATGGGCCCGATGCTGGCCGGCAAACTGATCGAATGGGTCGGAGCCGGCTGGTGTTTCGTGGCGAACGGCGTGAGCTATCTGGCGGTTGTCGGAGCGTTGGCCGTTGCACCCGGTAATCGGCCCGGGGTGCGCCATTCGGGTGACACGGTCTTTCGGGAAGTCGGCGAGGGACTTCGTGCGGTGATGTCCGATCCGATCCTTCGTATGCTGTTGCTTGTGGACGCAACGGTGAGCGTCTTCGCCCTGTCGTACGGAACACTGATGCCTGTGTTTGCAAAGGACCATTTCGGCGTCAATCAATCCGGACTGGGCGCGATGCTGTCCGCGACAGGAGTCGGGGCGCTGATCGGAGCGTTCGGTTTGTCTGCGATGAACGGCCGGACCCCTCGCGGCTGGGCGCTGATCCTGACTACCGGCGGGTTGTGTGTGAGTTTGACCGGTATGGCGCTGACTCACAGCTATCCACTGGCGCTGGTCGCCCTGGCGGGGGTCGGATGCTGTACGGTGGCCACTTTGGCCAGTATCAATGCCATGCTTCAGGTTCTGTCTCACCCTGCAATGCGGGGCAGAGCTGTGTCCATGCATGTATTTGCTTTGATGGGCCTGGCGCCTTTCGGAAGCCTGTTCATGGGGGCATTGGCTGCGCGGTATGACGCGTCCATTGCGGTTCTCTGCGGCGTGGCGATTACCATGGTGGTTTGGGTGGTGATGGTCTCGCGCAAGGACATCCGACAACTGGGGCCGGTGTAGCGGATGAACGCTGAACAGGCTTTGGCGTATCTGTCCGGGCTCAAGCGTTTCGGCATCAAGCTCGGCAACGAACGCATGGAGGCGTTGCTGGATCGCCTCGGCAATCCGCATCGCCGGTTTCGTTCGGTACACGTCGCCGGCACGAACGGCAAGGGTTCGACCTGTACTTTCATCGCGTCCATTTTGATCGCATCCGGATATCGAACCGGAACTTACCTGTCTCCGTACGTGTTTCACATCGGCGAACGCGCCCAGATCGATGGCGTCCCGCTGACACTGGAGCGTTTGGCGAGCTTATTGACCTATATGAAACCGATCTGTGACGAACTGAGTGAGACTTCATTGGGACCTGTCACCGAGTTTGAAGTGAAAACCGCAGCCAGTTTCCTTATGTTTGCGCAGGAACACGTGGATATCGCCGTTGTTGAAGTGGGGATGGGCGGACGTCTGGATGCCACCAACGTGATCGTTCCGGAGGCGAGTGTGGTGGTCTCGGTTGGGTTGGATCATATGGAGCGGCTTGGCCACACGGTGGAAGCGATCGCGGCGGAAAAGGCGGGGATTGCAAAGCCGGGAGTGCCTTTGTATACGGGAGTAACGGAACCAGGGCCTTTGGCGGTGATCCGTGATGTGGCGGCTCGAGTCGGTGCTCCGGTGGAAGTGGTGGCCGAGCACGGCGCTTCGGTGGATGCGGATGTCAGCTGGACGCGTGAGCGGTGCGATGATACGTTGCAGTACGTTACCATCAACCAAAGGGAATTGGCAGCGGGACGTTATGCCATTTCGCTGTCTGGACGGCATCAATGCGGGAACGCGGCCCTGGCGTGGCGTGTAGCCCGACAGTTGAGTGAGCAGGGTATGGATCGGATCACAGAGGACTCGGTGGCGGCCGGATTGCGTGCGGCAACGCTGCCCGGACGCCTGCAATTGGTGCGCCGTAACCCGGGGCTGTTGTTGGACGGCGCCCATAACGCCCCGGCAGCCGAGCGGTTGGCGGACGCCTTGCGTGAAGGCTATCCACGGCGCCGCACCATTGGGGTTATCGGCATGACGCGCGGACACGATCCCGGTCCATTGCTCGAGACGTTATTGCCTCTGTTTGATGTGATCTTCGTCACGCAACCATCCGATCCGCGCGGGTGCCCGGTCAGTGAATTGCATCGTGCGATCGCCGCCTGCGGGCGCGAAGCGGTTCCCTGCGAGTCTGTCGCTCAGGCCATGCAGCTGGCGTTCCGTGAGGCGCAACCCGAGGATCTTATCTGCGTGACAGGATCTTTTTATGTCGTCGGAGAGGTTCCCCTCACGTGACGGTTGGCTGGCCTGCTGGATATGCGGTTGTTCTATTTGTTTTCAAACTGTAGAATAAAGGGCTGGTTTTCAGTGACCTTTTATGCCGGAATACCGTCATTAATAAGGGTGGTTTACAACTGGCCACCGAAAGGAGGAGCCCGACGATGTTCGCGGCACGCGGTTTTCGATACGCGCTGATGTTTCTCATGGTTCTGGTGGGACTCGTGGCGGGTTTCCAATTTGCGCCATCATTTCTTTCTCTTCTCGAATTCGCCACGGCATCCACACCAGCAGCCAAAACATCCACGTGGATTTTACGTAACGATGAGTTCCGAATGACCGTCCGGCTGGGACTGACCGCAGTGGGCGGGTTGTTCGGAGTGATCCTGGCGTCAGAAGGCTACCGGATCGTCGCTACTCTGACACACGCCATGGAGCGCATGCCCACGCGGGAGAAGGTCGCCATCACCGTAGGCTGCCTGATCGGTGTGGTGGTCACGCTGCCGTTCGCAGCGGTGTTCTCGCGTTTTGGCACATTGGCGCTGCCGCTGACGTTGGTGGTCGGTGTGTTGCTCATCTACTTGAGCATCAATGCTATCCTCAGCATGAAGGAACTCGGGCTGTTGCTGCCGTCGGTGCAGGGCGCCGAATCGGTGAATACACCGCGCATCAAGATCCTGGACACCAACGTGATCATCGATGGGCGAATAGCCGATGTCAGCAAGTGCGGTTTTCTGGAAGGCGTGATCTATGTGCCGGGGTTCGTGATCGATGAATTGCAGTACATTGCCGACTCGGCCGACCCCTTGCGACGTGCTCGCGGACGGCGCGGCCTGGATATCTTGAACGCCCTTAAGAAAGAGCGCAGGCTGGAGATCCGCACCTGGGACGATCTGGCCAACGTGAACGAGCCCGTGGACAAGCGGCTGGTGATACTCGCCAAAGAGCTGAATGGGATGATTGTCACCAACGATTTCAACCTGAACAAAGTCGCCGAGCTGGAAGGCGTCAAGGTGCTGAACGTCAATGAACTGGCCAATGCCCTGAAACCTGTGGTGCTGCCCGGCGAACTGATGCGGGTGCGCATCATCAAAGAGGGCAACCAGGCCAACCAAGGCGTGGGCTATCTGGATGACGGCACGATGATCGTGGTGGAAAACGGGCGTGATCTGATCGACCAGGAGGTTGACGTTGCGGTAAGCAGCGTACTGCAGACTGTCGCCGGCAAGATGATCTTCGCAACGGTTCGTTCTGCGGCAGGCACAGACGACAATCCGGATGCCTACTCCACCGATCCGGTTAACGGACGCGGGCGGCGCCGCCTGAAGTGAGTCGCACGGGACCCGTCTGGGCGCTGGTGGTTGCCGCGGGGCGCGGCAGTCGGTTCGGCGAGGCGCGGAACAAGCTGTGGGTCATGATCGGCGGGAAACCGGTACTCTGGCACGCCGTGAAGGCGTTCGAGATGCATCCCGAGGTTTGCCGCGTGGTGGTGGTCGCCCAAGCCGCGATGCTGGACCGCACACAGGAGCTGCTTGCCGGATTTTCATCCGTACACGCCGTAGTGCCGGGCGGAGAAACACGTCTGCAGTCCGTGATCTGTGGATTGCAGGCCATTCCCGATGAGGACGGGTTGGTGCTGGTACACGATGCCGCACGTCCGGCTATCCAGCCAGACGTGATATCACGGGTTATCGAAGGTGCCAGTCAACATGGTGCGGTGATCCCGGCACTCAACATTCCGGACACCGTCTGTCGGGTGTCTTCGAAAGGGATCGTACATTCAGGACCGCCACGCGAAACCCCGGGAGCAGATGGCTCTGCGTTGAACCTCGCTCGCGTGCAGACCCCGCAAGGGTTTTCACTGCGGCTGTTGCGGGCTGCTTATGCCCAGTTGCCAGAATGGGAGGCGCCCACTGATGATGCGGGTGTCGTGCAACGTATTCATCCGGTGTACAGCGTAGAAGGTGACCCTCAGAACATTAAACTGACGTGGCCTGGAGATCTGGTTATGCTGGAACGTGCATTGGCGCCAAAACCGCCAACATGTACCGGACTGGGTATCGATGTGCATGCATTCGCACCCGAGCGCCGACTGGTGCTGGGCGGGGTGGTTATACCGCACGAGCAGGGGCTGATGGGGCACTCAGATGCGGATGTGCTGGTACATGCACTGATGGATGCCATGCTGGGGGCTGCTTCGCTGGACGATATCGGGGTTCTCTTCCCGGATACCGATGCTGCGTATAAAGACGCCGACTCGATGGAACTGCTGGACGTGGTGAATACTCGGATCCGCGAAGCCGGCTGGATAGTGGGGCATGCCGACATCACCTTGATGGCCCAGACACCACGTCTGCGTCCCTATGTGTCTGACATGAAGGAGCGGCTTTCTCGTGCGTTGAACTGTGCGCAGGATCGCATCAACATCAAAGCGACCACCACCGAGCGTCTGGGGTTCATCGGACGCTGTGAGGGTATCGCGGCGATGGCGCTTGTGACCTTGATCCCCTTAAATTCGCCCGTATAGGCACATCGAACAACGCGTTTTTGGCGGGCTTGTTTGTTACCATAACCGCGCAAGCGGCGTCAGGAACGCCCTATGACATTCAGGAGACCGATAGCAAATGAAAAAGATCGCCTTTATCGGGGCAGGCAGCTTCGGGTTTACGCGCGGACTGGTACGAGATGTACTGACGTATCCGGCGCTACAGAATGTGGAATTGGCGCTGATGGATATCGACACAGAGCGCCTCGAGTTCATCACCAAGGCGGTTCAGCGAATCGTGGATGCGGGAAACTATCCAGCGAAAGTGACCGCCACAACCGACCGCGCCGAGGCGTTGAAGGGCGCTGACGGGGTCGCCTGTACGATCCTGCAAGGCGGCGTCGAGGTGTTCCGAACGGATATCGAGATCCCCAAGCAGTATGGCGTGGATATCAACATCGGCGACACACGTGGGCCGTCGGGTATCTTTCGCGCGTTGCGCACCATCCCGGTGATGATCGATATCGTCAAGGATATCGAGCGGTACTGCCCGCAGGCCATCTTCCTGAACTACACCAACCCGATGGCGATGCTATGCCGCGCCATGCAGTCGGTAACCAAAACCGTCAGGATCAGCGGGCTGTGCCACAGCGTGCAGGGCACCGCGCACATGCTGGCAAACTGGATCGGTGCGCCGATGGATGAAGTGACCTACCTGTGCGCCGGTATCAACCATCAGGCCTGGTATCTGGATTTCAAGTGGAACGGTCAGGACGCCTATCCCCTGATCCGTGAGGCGGTCAAGAAGGACGAGATCTACAATCAGGAACTCGTCCGCAACGAGATGTTCATTCATCTGGGCTATTACGTTACAGAGTCCAGCGGACATAACTCGGAGTATAACGCATGGTTCCGCAAGCGGCCTGACCTGATCGAAAAATACTGCAAAACAGGCACCAACTGGAACCCCGGCGAGTATGCGTATATCCTGAACGAGTATCTGCGGATCAAGGATACCTGGCGCGATCATATCAAGGAGGAACTCGAGAAGCCGGTGGACTTGAATCGCGGACACGAATACGCCGCAAATATCTGGAACGCCTGTTTTGGTGATGGCACGCTGTATGAGTTCAACGGCAACGTGCGCAACTTCGGCCTGATAGACAACCTGCCGGAAGGTTGTTGTGTGGAGGTGCCGGTGCTGGCGTCCAAGCGGGGACTGGACCCGATCCATGTGGGACCGCTACCGCCCCAGCTGGCGCTGATGAACAATATCAGTGCGCGATGTGAGGAACTGGCCGTGGAAGGTGCGCTGGCCGGAGATCCCACCATGATCTTCCACGCGGTGGCGTTCGATCCGTTGACCAGCGCGGTGCTGAGCCTGGCGGAAATCCGGCAGATGGTGCGTGACATGCTGAAGGCCAATGAGGCCTATCTGCCTCACTTCAAACACTTCGACTGATAGTCGGCAGTCTCTACGGGCGGCCTTTGGCAGTACACCGATGGCCGCCCTGTTTGCATGAACCCGTTTCGGCGAGGAGTGACGGCATGCGCGCATCCGATCAGGGCTGGGACATAGCGGTTCACTACACCGGATGGTCGCGCATCGGCACACGGTCGGGGCGGGAAGCCGATGTGCGCGCGGTTCGAAGCCTCGCTTCCGACTTCTCGGCACACCGACTGAAAGCCGATTGCGCCTGGAACCTCGTCGAGACGGCCGACGGCGTGTTCGACTTCAGCTGGGTGGACCATGTCTGTGCGGTGGGCGCGCGTGCCGGATTGTGTGTGACCCTCATCCTGAACAGTTACTGGGGGGCGCCTGATTGGCTGAACGCGTATGACGCACAGAAACCATTTTGCCTGAACGCACGCGGTGAAACAGGCCGACAGGGGCAGACCGAAGGGAGCGCCATTGGACGGTATCCTGCGCCGCCGATCTTGTGTGGTTCATCTGCATGGCTGCAGAAACGGATGGACCGGTGGCGGGCGGAGCTCATTCAACACGTGGAGTCCCACTGGCCCGGCCTTGTCGACGAGTATGTCTGTGAGGGCGAAATCTACCTGAACCCCGACAATGAAACTGGCGACAACGTTATGGACTACAATCCCCATACCGTGGCGTTGTTCAGGATGTGGCTGCGGCTGGACCGGTCGTCCCCTTACTTCCGTCATCCCTCACCGGCCAGAGGCGCACGCCCCACCGACATTACTGTAAATGACCGTTGGGGCCGCAAATGGACTAGTTGGGATGAACTCGAGCCGCCGCGTTCGCTTGCCACAGAAGATCCGGCGACCATCGATTGGCTGGCGTTTCGCGAGTATCTAGTGGCCCGTTGGTACAGTCAATCGGCCGCGGGTGTACGTCGCTGTACACGCGCACGCATAACAACATTGATCAACACATTTTGGGGCATACCCATGCCCGGAGGCCACGTCTGGAGCCCCTCGCGCACCGGAAACCGTCTATGGTCCATTTTTCGTGCCGTACAGCCATACGTCACTTCACTGGGTGTCACGGCCTATGCCTACGATCCGGAGTTCAACATCGATGTCTCCGGTAGATGGCAGGCATCCTTAATGTTTCTGCAGGGCTGTGCGCGTGCGCTGCACCGGCCGGTCAGGATTGTGGAGGGCGGTAGTATCATGCGGGCGCGCACCGCCAGTGACCTGCGTTGGCAGTTGTATTGCAGCCGTGCCTTGGGGCATCAGGGGGTTGTGTTGGGCTATTTTGGCATGCCTCCGGGCCAAAACCGCAACTACGACTGGGAACCGGCGCGCGCATTTTCAGTTATCACGCGTCTATGTCGCGGATTTGTGGATGCCAAACAGGCCCGATGGGTCCGTCCTTCTGTGCTGGTTATCTACGGTGCCGATACCGATCGCGTACGCCCGTTCGACAGTGTCGAAGCGTTGGCGGTTCGGGCGGCCTGTCGTCATCTGCGAGACGCCGGCCTGCCCTTTGAGGTGGTGGACAGTGCGTCCATAGAAGCCGGAAACACCCGTCTTACAAGCTACCGCGGTGTTGTCGTGCCGCACAGTGCCGTGCTTCCTGGGCGATGTATCCGTCAGTTGGCGGTTACACCGGTGCTCGCCACTTCAGTGGATGCCGGCCGTTTGGGGCGCTATGGCGAACCGCAAAAGGGTGTATGGGACCTGCGCCGTCGTCCGGCCGTTCTGATCTCGGCTTCACAACTGGCCGAAGAACAATCGCAGATCGAGGCAGGCATCGATATCGAGCAGACGGTCCGGCAATGGGTTCGGCAGTTGGCCGAGGCAGCCCGCTTGACGATCCGGCCTTCGGCTCATCTGGTGGAATGGGCGCCCGGATGGTGGTTCAACAGGTCGGCTGAAGAGTTCGTGACTGCCCCCGACTCAGAACGCGTCCCTCCGGGGCAGGAGCATCCCGCGGTCTGTTCCATGTCCGGAGTGGAGGCCATGGTGGCTGAAACCGGCGAATGGAGAGTATGGGGCGCTTCCGCTGGAACGGTCAGTGAAACGACTAGTGGACTTTGCTGGCGGATCGATGCACGCGGCGCTCCTCCGGCCTATTGGGAAGCCCGGCTGTATCGAGCGGTTGCCGGTTTACCGTTTGATGGGCGGATCGAACTCGCATACTGTCCGGTCGGGCCGGGATGGAAGGCTGATGTGCGCCTATCCGTGATCGCCTGGAACGCGCGCAATGGCCGTGTCTATACGGCTGATATCCCGGTAGGTGAACAGTCGCGTATGGATGTCTCGATATCCCGGACGTTGCAAGTGCCGAATGCCTCTCGGGCCGCAGAGATAACTCATATTGGTTTATGCCTTGAGGGGGCGCAATGGCCGGCGCTGGAGTTGTGCATCCGGACATTTCAGATTGAGGAGAGACCATGATGGGGCATCCGCGTTTTACACAAGTCATCGGTATCGTAGGAAATCCAACCACGCCGGATGTGCGTTGGACCGACGCGCAGATGGAGGCCATGAGGAATCTCGGGTTCGACACGCTGCAGCTCAGCATCGCCTGGGCTTGGAAGCCGGCGAATGAAGTGTTGAACCTGGAGGACCTGGACGATCCGTCTCAGATGGCTGAATACAGGCGCCGGGCCCAGCTGGCGCATCGGTATGGCTTTCGGACGCTGGCTCACTTCGGCTTGCCGATGGGCCCTCAGCAAGACGCAACGACTTGCATCTTGGATCCGGATGTGGTGGAGAACTACCGGGGCCGGTTTATCCATCTCCTCAGAGCAGTGCCCGAGATCGATCAGGTGATGGTATACACGTATGATCAATTGGCTTGGCTCTGCAGTGAATTCGGCTCCTGTCCACGGTGTCACGGCGTACCTCTGCACGAGCGTGTGGCCGCATTCCTGGATGCGTTGAATGATGCCGTGCAGGCGGCGAAACCAGGGGTGGTCTTCTGGTGGGAGCCCTGGGAACTGAGTGAAGGCCAGATCGAGTATGCGGTTGAGCGCATTCGGTCACGCCCCTTCGGGTTGATCCTGCACCACATGCTGTCTGAGGTCTACATGACAGGCTATCCCGATCAAGCCTTTCGAAATATCGCGCGGGCCGCCGGACGTGTCGGGATGCCGGTGATTGGCGAGTGTTTTCTGAGCGGTTCCGGTGAGGACATCCACCCGTTAACGCATCTGGCAGCACCGCGGCTGGTCTGGCGTCAACTCACCTCGTTGGCGGATGTCCCTGAAGTGACCGGCGTCAAGGAGTACTACGGCATCGCGACTGATCATCTGTCTGTGAACACGGCGATGCTGCGCGCTTGGCTGCGTAAACCGAGCGCTTCGTGTGATGAGCTTATCTGCGAAGTCGCATCGTTCTACCCGGAGGCCGCCAGAGAGCCTCTGCTGTCGGCTTGGCGGCTGATCTCCGATGCGATGGAGGCGTTTCCATGGAACGCCAGTTGGGCGCTACGGAGGGTTTTCGACACGGACGAGCGGACCACTTGGCAGGAGGTCCCTTCCGCATGCTGGATGACGCCCGCCTGGCAAAGCAGTAGGCGCGGATTTTACCTGATCACCGATCCCACAGCTCAACATCACTGGCTGCGGGAGGATGTAGGGCTACGCGCGTTGCGGGCGGCGAGAGATTTCTCCGCTGCGGCGGAAGTACTGCGAGAAGCCGAATCTGCTGCCGGTGGCGCCGCTGGGGACATACCCATCCAACGCGCGAACGTGGAGCGTGCTGCAATGGTTAGTCAACGTGTGGGTAAAGAGCTATACGATAACCGGCATCTACCTTAGTAGTGGAATGTTTTTCAGGCCCCTTGTTGACCTCCATCTGCATATTGACCTCCTTGCGGCTTGTGCGCTACCGGAATTCCCGCAATGTGAGCAAATGGGTGGCAGGCTGCGGACGGGCTGAACATCAATTCAGAGGTGAAGCGCGGTGCGTTTTCACGCCCCACGCGGGGAAGGAGTGGCGCTTTCGCGCCGCGGTTGCGCGATTCACCCGTTTCAAAAACGTGATGAGTAACTGCCGAAGCGATGTAGGGGCGGGGTTCGCCCCGCCCCCAGGTGTACACAGACTGGTGACCTTTCATCTTGCGCGGCTACGTGTTGCGTTGCTGTATGGGCGGTTCCGTGAACCGCCCGCAATCGGCCACCTCGTGGCATGTTGTCGCCCCAT
>CAZYPZ010000029.1:0-37583 GCA_964650005.1 uncultured bacterium
AACCGCCCGATATGACGTGTCAACGCGTTGGTGAACGCCCCCTTTTCGTGACCAAACAGTTCACTTTCCAGTAACGACTCCGGAAGGGCGGAGCAGTTGACACAGACGAACGGCTGCTCAGCGCGCGGACTGGCATAGTGGATGGTCCTCGCCAGAAACTCTTTGCCTGTCCCCGTCTCACCGCGGAGTAATACCGTGGCGCTGCTCGGCGCCACCCGTGTCGCCAACACGTACGCTCTTTGCACTAAAGGGCTGTCGCCAATGAAGTTATCAAAGCTGTAGCGTGTCCGCAGCTGATCGTTGATGTACCGGTTTTCGTCTATCAGCCGATTGCCATCCATCGCACGCTCGATCAGTGCCTGCAGATCCTGCAGATCGAACGGCTTGGTGACGAAATCATAGGCGCCTTCCCGTAACGCCTGCAGGGCTGATTGAAGCGTGGCGTAAGCGGTCAACATAATGGCGGGGCTTTGGCGATGCACGCGCTTGAACGCATGAAGCACCTCTAACCCGGTCGCGCCCGGAAGGCTCAGGTCCAGCAACGCCAGGTCCAACGGCTGATCCACCAGTCCAATGGCTTCGCGTCCGTTCTGCGAAACCACGACTTCGTAGCCCAGGTCGCTGAGAAACGCCTCCAGCACCTCACAGATAGATGGTTCATCATCGACCAATAGTACGCGCATCCGGTCACCCCTGAAACCGATGTGGCATTCCATGGCCACTTCACCGGCCCGTTGTGCGTCTGTCTGCACATTTACATTGTGACCACATCCGACTGGAAACCGTCAACACGGCCAAGCGTTCGAACATCGCCATAGCCCCAGATGGCACAGGATTTGCATCCGCCTGTTTGACCGATTCTGTACACCGGAGGTCCACATGATCCGAGGACTCAATGCCGCAGCAGCCGGGCTGAACACACGTATGGCGATGGCCGACATCACCGCTAACAACCTGGCCAATGCCGCGTCTTCGGGTTTCAAACGCCAACTGGCCGCGTTGCACGCCGGTACGGGCGTATCGGGCGCCCCGGGGACGCCCCGGGTTACCGGCGTCACCGACTACAGCCAGGGAGGCCTGCGCCACACCGGAGACGTATGGCACTTGGCATTGGAAGGTCCCGGGTTTTTCACCGTTCAGACTCCCCAGGGGCCTGCGTATACACGCAGCGGAGCATTCCACTTGGACGGCCAGGGACGAGTCTGTAATCCGCAAGGACTTCCATTGGTGTCTGACAACGGCCCGGTGACCGTACCGAATGGGCAACAGTGGGATGTGGCGGCAGACGGCGTCATTCGTGTCAACAACGCCCCGGTCGGACGGTTGACACTGGTGCAATTTGCCCCTGGATCCGGACCGATACCTGTCGGTCACGGATTGCTGCGCGGGGGTATCCCGATACCGGATAATGGCGCCACTCGGATCGTGCAGGGCGCCCTGGAAGATTCCAACACCAATGTCGTCTATGAGATGACCGCCATGATCCAGACATATCGCGGCATGGAGGCTATTCAAAAATACGTCCAAGCCGCCGATGAGACACTCGATAAAGCCGTCAATGACGTCGGGCGTACGCCCTGAAGGAGATAACCACCAATGATGCGTGCTCTTTGGACATCAGCAACCGGCATGATGTCACAGCAACTGAACATGGATGTCATCGCCAACAACCTGGCCAACGTGAACACCACAGGGTTCAAGCGCAGTCGGGTCGACTTCCAAGATCTGCTGTACCAGACAACCCGCGCCGCAGGGTCCACCGCCGCTCAAGGCTCGCAGGTGCCCGCCGGCACACAGGTCGGATTGGGTTCGCGTCCCACCGCCATCCTGAAGATCCACTCTCAGGGGGAGTTCCAGCAGACCGACAACCCGCTGGACCTCGCCATTGAGGGGGACGGGTTCTTTCAGGTCACGATGCCGGATGGAAGCACCGGATTTACACGCGATGGCAGCCTGAAAACCGACAGCCAGGGACGGTTGGTTACCGGGGACGGATTCGTTCTGCAGCCTGAGATCACCATACCCGCTGAGGCTACCAAGATCTCGATCGGCACGGACGGCACAGTCACGGTATCCATCGCCGGCCAGACCGCCCCGCAGGAAGTCGGCCAGATCCAACTGGCGCGGTTTGTCAATCCGGCAGGGTTGAACAACATCGGACGCAATATCGTGCTACCCACCGCCGCGTCCGGTGAACCGATACAGGGAACGCCTGGACGGGATGGACTGGGCACGCTGGCCCAAGGCATGCTGGAACGCTCCAATGTACAGGTTGTCGAAGAGATGGTGAACATGATCGTGGCGCAACGCGCCTACGAGATCAACTCGAAGGCGATTCAGGCAGCCGATGAGATGCTGGGTATTGCTGGCGGCCTGCGCCGCTAGTGTCACACCACTATATGCCGCTCCGGCGACCTACCGGCTGGCGTTAAAGCCGGAGGCTATCGTCCGACGCGCTGAAGTCACGGTTGGGGACATTGCGGAGCTGTCTCCCGCTCCGCCGTCTGCCGCGTGGCGTTCCCTGATGGTGAGCAGGGCGCCCGCTGCAGGCAGCTCTGTACGCATCCCAGCAGAGAGCGTCCGGTACCGTTTGAAACAGGCGGGTATAGCGGTCGAATTGACAGCAGCATCTGCCACCACGTGTACTGTCAGGCGTGAAGCCATTCAAGTAACGCCCGACATGCTGGCCGAGGCAGCTTGCCGGTTCGCCGCGGAGCAATATGCAGACTCAAAGGGCGAAGTTACGGTGGTCCCATCGGGACGCCCCAATCCGGTGACATGCCCGGAGGGACAACTTCAGCTGAAACCACGGTCGATGGGACCACCTGCGGGCGCACTGCAGCGCATAGCCGTTTCGGTAAGCGTCGACGGGGTGCAGATTGCGGAACCTACGGTTACAGTGCGGATAAGGCGGATGGTCGATGCGTTGACCACAACACGCGCGCTTTCGGCAGACACGCCGATCACCGCGGATGCCGTCACGGTGACACGGATCGATGCATCCGGCCTGACCGCTGAAGCGCTCACCGCCGATACGCCGCTTGCCGGGCTGAGCGCCGCCATGCCGATCGGACAGGGGTCTATACTGACACGGCGCAACACCCGCCCGATGCCTACCATTCGCCGGGGACAATCGGTCATCGTGCGAACACAGCGTGGATTGGTGCGGATCCAAGTACAGGGAGCCGCCATAGATGACGCTGCCCCCGGACTGCCGTGCCGGGTGCGTGTTGCGTCCGGACAGACGGTAACCGGCACGGTCACACCTGACAATGAAGTGGAGGTGCTGTGATGCGCCCGATGATCATCCTTACAGGCGCCCTGGTGTTCATGATGGCGGTGATGATACGCCCCGCCGGTTCGCAATCGCTGTGGCCTTCTGACGCCAACCGATCACTGACCACTGACTTGAAAGCGAGTCAAGTGGGTGATGTCGTCACGATTTTGATCAGCGAAGTCTCCAGCGCCAATCAACAGGCGAGCAGTTCCACCTCTCGTAAGACAAAAACAACCGCCGGGCCGGGCACAGGGCCGATACTGAATAAAATCCCAGAGATCGCGTATGAAGCCGGCAGCAGCACCACCGGTACGGGAACCACCACCCGCAGTACGAATTTGACTGCGCGGATCAGTGCACGCATCATCCGAGTGAATCCGGACGGCACGCTGGTCATCGAAGGCACGCGGCAGGTCAAAGTCAACAACGATACACAGGTGTTTCGGATCTCCGGTGTGATCCGACGCGCGGACATCCGACCGGACAACACCGTGCCGTCATCGGCTTTGGCGGACGCTCAGATCGAGAGCGACGGGAAAGGGCCTATCGCTCAGCGCCAAAAACCCGGCTTTATCAGCCAGATCCTGCAGTGGTTGTTTTAGAAGGAGCCTAACCATGCGCTGTGTCCCAGCCCTCTGGATTACCACCTTGTTCTGCCTGGCAATCGCGTCACAGGCCCAACAGGTACGTGTCAAAGATTTGACACGCATCGAAGGCGTGCGATCCAACCAGCTGGTTGGGTATGGCCTGGTCGTTGGCTTGGATGGCTCCGGTGACTCCAAACAGACGGTGTTCACGGTGCAAAGTATGGTCAGCATGCTCAGCCGGATGGGCATTGACGTTCCCACGGAGCAGGTCAAGGTCAAGAACGTGGCCGCTGTGATGGTGACTGCCGAGTTGCCACAGTTCGCCCGCAATGGAGATACCATCGACGTGCAAGTGTCTTCTCTTGGTGACGCGCGCAGTTTGCAAGGCGGCACACTGCTTCAGACACCTCTGCGAGCGGCGGATCAACAGGTCTATGCTGTGGCTCAAGGCGCGATCTCCATTGGAGGGTTCGGCGCATCAGGAAAGACTGCCAGCGTCACGAAGAACCATCTCACCGTTGGCCGCATACCCAATGGTGCGCTGGTTGAACGTGAAGTGGAGATGCGCATCTCTAACGGCGCAACCTTGTCGCTGGTTCTGAAACAGCCGGACTTCACCACCGCATCGCGTATCGCTGCAGCGGTGCATGAATCCTGCGGTGTACGCGCCGTAGCCGACGATGCAGGACGTGTAAAAGTGGATATTCCGGCATCCGAGCAATCCGCGCCCACCGCGTTTATCGCTCGCGTACAAGAGGTTCGACTGGAGGCTCCATCCGTCAATCGAGTGGTCATCAATGAACGCACAGGGACCGTCGTAATCGGAGGAACGGTACGTCTCTCCCCCGTGGCGATCTCTCACGGTGGGATTACGGTCACAGTTGCCGATCGGCAGAAGGTGTCCCAACCTGGCCCGCTCTCCAAAGGGAACACAACCAAAACCACCGACACCGAATTGACCGTAGCCGAAGAAAACGCCACGACTACCATGCTGGGTGGTGAGAGCAGTGTGGAAGATCTGGTGCGTGCCCTCAACGCCATCCGCGCCACACCCAGGGACATCATCGCGATCCTTCAGGCCATCAAGCAGGCTGGCGGACTTCAGGCAGAACTGGTGATCTTATGAAAATTCCTGCCAATATCCCATTACAACCGCTTAAGCGCCCGAGTGAGCCTTCCGATGGTACGAAAGTGGGAGTAGCATCGCCAAGTCCCCAAAATGAACGGGCGTTGAAAAAGGCCTGTCAGGATTTCGAAGCGATGTTGATCCGACAGATGCTCTCCACCATGCGCGGCAGTGCAAATGAAGACACGCTGGACGGAGGCTCGGTTGGGAGAACCTACCGAGAGATGCTGGACAGCGAACTGGCCGACCGCATGGCCGAAGCGGGTGGCATGGGAATTGCTAATGTACTATATCGGTATCTGACGGAACGCGGCGAGGCAGCTGAAGCGCCCTCGCCGACTTCTAAAACAGAGCCATAGTGTGCCAGATGGAGGCGGGAAATGCGCATCGAGAACGACCGCACCAACCCATTGATCAACGCCTACACACAAAACGCGCAATCGCGGCCTGACGCAGCGCGCGCCCACGCGGCCTCACCGCAAGACCAGGTGGACATCAGCGAAGAAGCCCGCATGCTGGCCCAGATGAAGGAGACGTTCCAGGCGAACACGGAAGACCCGGCCCAAGCGGAGCGTGTCGCCAAACTGGCGATCGAGGTGCGGAATGGCACGTACCACGTATCACCACGGCTCGTTGCAGATGCGATCTTGAACGACATGGGACTTGTCGGTGAGGGCAAAGATGCATGAATGTGAAACGCTGACGCTGCGTTTGAGGGACGAGATCGAGATCTACGAAGCGTTGCTTGATCTTGGCCGGCGATTGCGTATGGCGTTGATCGAGCGACGAGTGGATGATGTGCAAAAGTTGACACTTGAACAGGACTCCTTGATGGCTCGCGCTCAAGCCGCCGGATCGGCGACACGAGAAGCCCTCAAGGCGCTGGCGGGCGTGCTCGGTCTGAACACGCCATCACCTTCCATCAGTGAAGTCGCCGCGTTACTATCTCCCTCCGATTCACTTCCTTTGCTGCAGCATCGAAGCACGCTCAGTGAGTTGGTGGAAGATCTGGGGCGACAGAACCTCTCCAATGCGATGTTGCTTGAGTCCGCCATGGACGCTGTACGATTTACGTTCCTGTTGTTGGGCGCCCGCAATGCGGACCCGAATCCTTGTTATGATGCGTCCAGACCGGCACTGCAGACCGCTATGAACACCGGCGCCGTGCTGGTGGACTGTCTGGCCTGAGGATCGGCACATGTCATCGTTCTCCGGCATCTATCGCATGTCTTCCGCACTGAACGCCCATCGGGCGGCGATGGAAATCGCCGGTCAAAACATCAGTAACGCCAATGACCCCAACTACACCCGCCGAACGGTCAACAACAAGGAGTCAATGCTGCTGATCCCGGCCGGAGCTTCCGGACAGTTGCTGTCAGGAACCGTGGATGTGACCGCCGTTCGGATCGAACAGGGCCGTTTCCTGCAGACACAAATC
The DNA here is from genome assembly GCA_964650005.1 of uncultured bacterium. GTDB lineage: Bacteria > Armatimonadota > HRBIN16 > HRBIN16 > HRBIN16 > CAZHSN01. Next base: position 6,429 of record CAZYPZ010000029.1, read on the forward strand.
CATCTGGGTTTGGCTGACTCGGGCGCATGGAAAACCCGCTCGGAACTGTTGGGTTCAGTCGAACAGCTGCTTGGCGAGCCGGGCGACCGCTCACTGTCCGCTTCGATGAGTGCGTTTTTCGCCAGTTGGAGCCAATTGAGCACCCAGCCGGACGATAGCGGTGCGCGCGCGGTTGTTCTGCATCAGGCGGATGTGCTGGCCAATCAGTTTAACCGGCTCTCAACCAACCTGCAGATCCAGCAGAAATCCTTGTCAGATCGTATCGATACCCGGGTGTCCGATTTAAACGACTTGGGGCGCCAGCTAGCATCCATCAATCGACTGATCGAAGAGGCGCGCGCTGCGGGGCAACAACCCATGGACTTGCTGGATCGCCGTGATGCACTGCTGGAAGAGGCTGCCACCCTGATCGGAGCAACCGTCAGCGGTTCGGGTGGTATGAGCGACATCGTTCAGATCGATGGGCAGGCCTGGATTCAGAATGGCCAGGCCCGTGAAGTAACAGCAGTCCGACAAGCAGACGGTTCAATCGCTTTTCAACTGGCAGGCATTCCAACAGCCGTTCGCGCCGGTGGTGAGTTGGGAGCCATGGCCGCCGTTCATAACACCGACATTCCGGCAATTCAACAGCAGCTGGATCAGATGGCGAATGCACTGATCACGCGAGTGAACACAGTCCACCAGCAGGGATATGGAGCGGACGGAAGCACCAACTTGCCGCTCTATGAAGGAACCGATGCGGCCACCATACGACTCAGCGCCGATCTGGCTGGCCGTCCGGAGAGGCTGGCGGCAGCCAGCGCACTGAACGCACCGGGTGATGGCTCGAATGCTCAGGCTCTCGCGGCAGTACGCACCGAGGCGCTGTTGGGTGGCCGATCGCTGGTACAGGTGTGGGGCGGACTTACCGCCCAGATCGGCGCATCGGTCAAGCAGGCATCCATCAACGAAGCGGGATATACTGAATACACGGAAGCGTTGCGCACCCAAAAGCTCTCGCACACCGGCGTATCATTGGATGAAGAGCTGACCAATATGGTGCGTCTGCAGCAATCTTACTCGGCGGCCGCCCGAGTGCTGACAGCCATGGATGAGATGCTGTCCACGGTCATTGACCGTATGGGCACAGTAGGCCGCTAATAGGGAGAACAGCACATGCGCATCACCAACCCGATGACATCCGGACAGATACAGGGCAACCTGTCATCCAGTCTGGAACGCATGTACGACTTACAGTCACAGGCCGCAACGCTGAAGCGATTGCGCAACCCGTCGGACGACCCCAGCGGCATTTCTCAGGCGATTGGCGTTCGTGCCACACTCGCCGGCGCGGAACAGTACGCACGCAATCTACAGCACGCCAGCGCCATTCTCAAACCGGCAGATACCGCGCTGGGCACGGTCACCAGTTCTCTGAATGCGGTCAAAGGCTTTATCCCCAGCGCGATCAACTCCACCAATGACGCAAATACACGCGAAACGCTGGCACGTCAGGTCGAGTCCCATATGGAAGTCATCGCATCGCAAATGAACACCAGATACATGGATCGCGCGGTGTTCGGCGGCTTTCGCACGGATATCGATCCGGTAACCCGGTCCGCTGCGGGCGATCCGTTGCCGTATCAGTACAACGGCGATACCGGTGTTCTCCGTGTGGCGATCAATGACCACTCCACGCTACCGGTAAGCGTCACCGCCCAACAGGTGCTGAACCTTGGGCAGGCCGATCCCTCCAAACCGGACGGGCTGGAGCTTCTGCAGCGAATTGCCAATCAGATCCGATCAGGCGATATCAACGGGCTGCAGCAATCCGGCAATGAACTGGCGGATCTGCACCGCAATGTGGTCACCATCCGCGCGACACTGGGTGCGCGCGCTGACCAAGTACAAGCGCATCAGGCATTCAACGAAGAACAGATCGGAATGTTACGTACACAGCTGTCCACATTGGAGGATGCCGACATAGTGGACACCATCACGCGGCTTCAGTCCGAACAAAATGTCTATCAGGCCGCGCTGTACTCCACGCGCCTGATGAGCCAGACTGCCAGTCTGGCGGACTACCTGAGGTAATCCTGTGCAGATACAAACCGGCCGATTTGGCACTGTGGAGATCACGGAGCGCCAGATCATCACCTTCCCCAGCGGTCTGATCGGATTCCCGGCAGGTCAGCGCTTTGCGCTGATCGATCGCCCGGAAATCCGCCCGTTTCAATGGCTGCAGGCGCTGGATGATATCAATCTGGCGTTCATCGTCATCGACCCCAACGTGTTTTTCCCTGAATACGACGCTGAAATTGACGCGGTGGACGCACAGGCGTTAGGCATCGAAAAACAGGAAGACGCCGTGGTTTTGGTAATCGCCTCGGTGGGAGGCTCAGACGAACCCGGCGTGACGGTAAATCTTCTGGCCCCGATTATCATCGGCGCACAGCAGCGTCTGGCGGCTCAAATCATCCAGGATCCCGCCAACTGGTCGGTGCGCACGCCGATCGTCCCGCGGCAGGAGGGCTGACGGATGCTTGTGTTGGCCCGTAAAAGTGGACAGTCGATCCGTATCGGGGATGACATCGAAGTGTTTGTTTTGGATGTCCAAGGGGAAACAGTACGGCTGGGTATAAATGCCCCACGTACTGTACGCGTTCTCCGCGCTGAGGTGATCGACGATGTCACCCGCCAGAATCGTCAGGCGGCGATGACGGGCGACCAGTTGCTCGCGCTTCTGTCACCCACACCAGATCCGACCTTACAAAATTCCTCCGATAACCCGCAGAAAAACCCTTAAGGTCCTGACGCCCGTACCGATGCACCCTTAGTGGAAGGGTGGAGCCCTTCCGGAAAGTGGGGGTATCCACCCTTCGATTCCACGATGGTCGGCGCAAGCCGGCACCCGGTGCACGATGCATCGGGCCCCATCTCTAAGGAGAGAGGCAATGGGACTTCGCATCAACTTCAATGAAACGGCAGCCATGGCGTATCGCAACTTGGCAGCCAACCAGGCGGGCCTGGCCAAAGGAGTCGAGAGGCTCTCTTCAGGCTACAAGATCAACCGCGGCGCTGACGATCCGGCCGGTCTGTCCCGGTCCGAGGGTCTGCGGGCTCAGCTCGCCGGCCTGACTCAGGCGCTCGCCAACACCCAGGATGCTGTGAACATGGTCAAGACCGCTGAAGGCGCCCTGACCGAAGTGCACACCACCCTGCGGTCCATGCGCACCCTCGCGGTGCATGCGGCCAATGCCGGCGCCAACAACGCCGCCATGCTGGCTGCCGACCAGGCGCAGATCGCCTCGGCGATCCAGTCCATCAACAACATCGCTGAGCGCACCTCGTTCGGTGGCACCAAGCTGCTGGATGGCACCGCGTCCTTGGGCTTCGGGACCATCACCGCGGGCGGAAATGGCAACGCGGCGGACATATCTGCCGTACGCGCGGCCTCGACCGGATCGGTGTTCCTGAATGCAACCGGTGACAAGTCGCTCACGATCACGATCACCCAGGATGCCGCAAAGGCCAAACTGACCGGTAACGCGGGCGGATTCGCCAACACATCGGCTCAGCTGAGCACGGCGGCCAACTGGACAGCCGACACCACCAGCACCCTCACAGTGAACGGGGTAAACATCGGTACGTTCTCCGGTGCGAACACTGTCGGCGATGTGATCAATGCGATCAACAACAACGCCACATTGAACCAGACGATGACTGCATCCCTTACCGGCGGCAACATTGTTCTGCAGTCGAAGAACTTCGGCTCGGCCCAAGGGATCACCATCTCTGAAACGGTCTCGCAGAGTAGCGCAGGCGGTAACGCGGCTGTGGCCACCCTGCTGGGCGGTGCAACAGTTGACACCACGGCCGGTGCGGCGACCATCATGGCGTCCAACTTCGGTAAAGACCTGCAGGCCACCGTCAGCGGCAACGGCGTCGGCGGCGCGACGGTTGACTTCAAGTCGGGTTCCGGATTCACGCTGAAGAACAGTGTGGGTGATGAGATCGCATTCTCGACCGCGATGGTTGGCACCGTTGCGGGCAACGCGTCCTACAGCACCAACGTCACAGGCAACGGCACCGTGTTCCAGATCGGTTCCGAAGTCAACGAGACAGCTGCGGTGTCCTTCTCCAGCGCCAAGGCTTCCTCGCTGGGTGTCAGCGCCAGCAGCACGTTCGCCAATCTGAGCGCCATCAATGTCGCCTCGAATGCACAGGAGTCACTAAAGGTGATCGATCAGGCGATCGCCGATGTGTCCGCCATGCGCGCCAGCTATGGTGCGTTCCAGAAGAACGTGCTCGAGTCGACCATCAACAACCTGAGCGTGACCAAGGAGAACGTGGCGGCATCCGAAAGCGCTATCCGCGATGCGGACATGGCTGAAGAGATGGCTTCGTTCACCAAGTACAACATTCTGCAACAGGCTGGCGTGGCCATTCTGTCGCAGGCGAACCAGATGCCCCAGCAATTGCTGCAGCTGTTGCGCGGGTAATCTGTAACCCCCAAGCCGGATTCGTCCGGCGTTCCGCAGCCGGCCGGAGCCCCCACTCCGGCCGGCTTTTCATTGCTGAGGCATCCGGGAAATTGCATGCAATTATCAGGCCAAATCGGGCTTATTCACATCGGCTCGAACTCCATAGAAACGTGCCTGGCCCCGCCGAACTCCAGATTGCCAAGAATAAGTGAAATTCGTCCCGGACGTAAGTGAACGATTTGGCGTATTCCTTCCCATGCTTGCTTACCGTTCAAAGCGTGACGTTCACGGTCCACAGTTGACTGCCAATGGCGGCACGGCGCTGATGTGAGCCTGGGCGATGCAAAGTCCGGTCTGCTTTGTCACATTACATTCGGGCTACACCAAACACTTCGCCAGCACCTGCGCGGCCCCCAGTTATGCAAAGCCTCTGCGGAAACACTGCGGGCCTCGTTACTGAAGACCGCTTTCCTGGTGTGCCCTACGCAAGGCTCCGTCACCGGGCAGTGTCCATTACAAAACGCCCAAGCAAACCTCCGGCGCAAGTTGTACGCCTGCCGGGCCAGATCCTGCATCGATCTCGCGCAGGGCTTCCATCGCTTTCCCGCGGTCAGGTGATTGTGCAGGCGCTCCTCAACACAATACCCGTATCTGGCGCTCCTCTATGGTCAGAATTGCTTTAGCATGCCGAAGACTCTGGTGTGAAACATTCAAATGAAGACCGATTGCCGAAAACGCCGCCGTATCAGCCTCACCTCGATCAACAGGTCAACCGCCGAAGCCAGGCATATTCGTGATCGATCCAACGCAAACATGAATCCGGGCGAGCACCAGGGAGCGCATTCCAGCCATCATCGCAATCCCGGGAGATTTTCCAAGTTCCCCGGCTCACCCCTTAAGCCTTTGTCCCGACTGTCGATATCTACCTAGTGGAGGGGCGAGTCCCCTCGATATCGCAGCCGGACGGTTCCGGCAAAACCCGAAGCAGGAAGCATCGGGCCCAACTCTAAGGAGAGAGACACCATGGGACTTCGCATCAACTTCAACGAAACAGCCGCAATGGCCTACCGCAACCTGGCCGCCAATCAGGCAGGTCTGTCAAAGGGAGTCGAGAGGCTCTCGTCGGGTTACAAGATCAACCGCGGCGCTGACGATCCCGCCGGCCTGTCCCGTTCAGAAGGCTTGCGCGCACAGCTCGCCGGCCTCACCCAGGCGTTGGCGAATACGCAGGACGCGGTGAACATGGTCAAAACGGCTGAAGGCGCGTTGACCGAAGTACATACCACATTGCGCTCGATGCGCACGCTGGCCGTGCATGCCGCCAACACAGGCGCCAACAATGCCGCCATGCTGGCAGCCGACCAGGCCCAGATCAGCTCAGCCATCCAATCTATCAACAACATCGCAGAGCGCACCTCGTTCGGCGGGACCAAACTGCTCGACGGCACGGCATCGTTGGGCTTCGGCACCGTTGTAGCCGGTGGAAACGGCAACGCCGCTGATCTGGTTTCCGTGCGTGCCGCTGCGACCAACTCTGTATTCTTGAACGCTGTCGGAGACAAATCGGTCACCGTCACTATCACCCAGGACGCCGCGAAGGCCAAACTGACCGGTAATGCGACATTCATCAACACCTCCTCACAACTGCAATCAGCAGCCAACTGGGCAGCCGATACCACCAGCACGATGACGATCAATGGTGTCAACATCGGGACGTTCTCCGGTGTCAACACGGTTGGTGACGTGATCAACGCGATCAACAACAACGCCACCTTGAGTCAGACCATGACCGCATCCCTTTCCGGCGGCAAAATCGTGTTGCAGTCGAAGAACTTCGGATCGGCTCACGGGATCACCATTTCTGAGACGATTTCTCAGGACAGTGGCGGCGGCAACGCGGCGGTGGCCACCCTGCTGGGCGGGGGGACGGTCGACACAACAGCCGGCGCAGCGTCCACCATGGCTTCCAACTTCGGCAAAGACCTGCAGGCCACCGTCAGTGGGAACGGCGTAGGCGGCGCCACAGTCGACTTCAAGTCGGGTACCGGTTTCACGCTCAAGAACGCCGTCGGAGACGAAATTGCATTTTCCTCCGCGATGGTCGGAACCGTAGCAGGGAGCGCCACTTACGCATCCACTGTCACCGGTAACGGAACGGTCTTCCAGATCGGTTCAGAGGTCAACGAGACCACCAGCGTCTCCTTTGCCAGTGTCAAGGCGTCTTCGATCGGCTTGGGGGCGAGCAGCACATTCTCCAGCCTGAGCGTGATCGACGTCACCACCAACGCGCAGGAGTCACTGCGGGTGATCGATCAGGCGATCGCCGATGTGTCCGCCATGCGCGCCAGCTACGGCGCGTTCCAGAAGAACGTGCTGGAGTCAACCATCAATAACCTGAGCGTCACCAAGGAAAACGTGGCCGCATCCGAGAGCGCCATCCGCGATGCGGACATGGCCGAAGAGATGGCTTCGTTCACCAAGTACAACATTCTTCAGCAGGCGGGAGTAGCCATCCTGTCGCAGGCGAACCAGATGCCGCAGCAGCTGCTGCAGCTGATCAAGGGGTAACCGGTACGCCCGCCAGGAACCGTCTGCATGACGACCGAATGACCGACCGGGGCACGATGCCCCGGTCGGTATCGGTGTATTGATAACTGATGCAGGAGGCACGGCAATGACAACACCATCCGGCGGTGTGTCGCAACCACGAACAACGCCTAATGTGACGGCCAGCGACACGCCGCACATTCAGCGAACCGCCGTGCGTGAACTGCGGGTGTCACCTGAGTCGGGCAGCATCGAGGGGCCAGCTATTCCGGTTCCAGAACCGGCTCAAGACGTCTGGACGCCATCCGCAGACACCATGCCGACGGTAACCTATCCGCCTGACCCACGCCCTCGCCAGATGGAGGCGCGATTCACGGTGGACGACCAGACCAATCAGACGGTGGTGGGGATCTATGACCGCGAAACGGGTGAATTGGTCCGAGAAGTCCCACCCGAATCAGTGCGCCGTCTAGCCGAAAGCCTGGCGCGAGCGGCATCCGGACACAAGGTGGACACCAGCGCGTAACCGTTGACACAACGGGAGGCAGAACATGGCAGGCAATCAGTACATCACCGGACTGGCATCCGGCTTGAAGACCGACGAAATCATCGAAAAGATGGTGGAGCTTTCGCGCAAGCCGCTCGATAAGCTGGAGGCTCAGCAGAAAAAGGCCAGTGAGCAGGCTGCAGCCTGGCAGACGCTGACATCCAAACTGCTGTCGATGAAACTCAAAGCATGGAGTCTCTCCAGCCCGACGACGTTTCTGACGCGTACGGCGTCGCTGTCCGCATCAGACCAGGCGTTGCTCGATGTACGGGCCGATGCCAGCGCACAGGCCGGAAGTTACACGGTCAAGGTCGATCGGGTCGCCCAATCCCATTCGATGCGATCTCAGGGGTTTTCCGGACTCACAGATTCTCTGGCCACAGGCACCATTCGGATCGGTGCGGGAACCAGCTCGACGACGATCACGGTGGATAGCAACAATAACACACTGATCGGCTTGCGTGACGCGATTAACCGCGCGAATGTCGGTGTGACTGCCGGCATTGCGGATCTGGGGTCCGGAACCGCTCATGACTACCGGCTGGTTCTGACCAGCAACGCGACAGGAGAGGCAAACAGCATTATCTGGGAACCATCGTTAACGGGTGGACCGGAGCTGTCTTTCACGACGATACGTGAAGCACAGGACGCTTTAATCACAGTGGGCACAGGTGCGGCGGCCGTGCAGGTGCAGCGTTCATCAAACAGCATCAGCGGTGTGTTCACAGGCGTCACGCTGGATCTGAAAGCCGCAGACGCCGGGCGCGACATCACCTTTTCAATTGGCCTGGACAGCAGCACTGTGGTGACCCGTGTGAAGGAGATGGTCGAGCAGTTCAATCAGCTGGTCAGCTATATTGACGAATTGGACCGTTATGATGTGTCGACAGGCGTCACCAGCTTGATGTACAGCGATAACAGCCTGCGCCAGATGCGTGATGAACTGCTTGCCACGGTGTCCATGGATCTGTCGTCCAACGGGCTTGGACTGGGCAGCATCACACAAGCCGGCATCTCCATCGACCAGACGGGGCGCATGGTACTCAACGAAGAGATGCTGCAGGAGGCTTTACGCACCAATCCGCTGGCTGTTTCCCGTCTGTTCACCAGCAGTGGACAGGCCACCGATCAGTCCATCTCCTATCTGTCCAGCACCTCCAACACGCAATCGTCACCGGGCGCCGGGTACACTGTGCGTATCGATCAAACCGCGTTGCAAGCACGTGTGACAGCGGGGGCGGCGCAGACAGCCGCGCTGGCAGCTGATGAAACGCTCACCATCAACGGCGTGTCCATCTCGTTGACCGCGGGTATGAGCCAAAGCCAGGTGGTGGACGCGATCAACGCCCAGTCTCACCTCACCGGTGTCATCGCAGAAAAAACCGGAGCGAATGGAACGGGGACAGGAGATTATCTGACACTGAAAACCACCACGTGGGGGCCATCCAGCCGCCTAACTGCGGTCAGCTCGGTTTCGAACGGAGGCGCTGTGCCAACCTCAGATACCACGGGCATCGGCATACTATTGGTCAGTGAGTCCTCCTACGCAGGTGAAACCGGCGCCGGTACCGGAAACGCCGGACGCGATGTCCGCGGCGCCTACGGGGTGTTTGTCGGCGGACAGGTTATCTGGGAAAGCGCGACCGGCATGGGTAACGTACTGGTTGGAAACGCCGGCAACACATACACCGACGGACTGCGTGTTGCCTCAACATCCACCACCACCGGCGAACACGGCCAAGTGACGCTTCAACGCGGATTGGCGGGTATGCTCGACGCGCTGGCGAACCGCTACACGGCCGCAACCGGCCTGATCACGCTCGCCGAACAGGCACTGGATGAACAGCTTACCGCGCTGAAAACAGACATTGCATCGCAGACGGAACGCCTGCAGCGGTTCGAGGCCAACACGCGCTACAAGTTCAACCAGCTGGAAGCGGTGATGGCCAAACTCCAAAGCCAGAGCACATATCTGGAAGCGCAGGTTAAGGCGCTGAGTTCCCGATCCGATAAATAACAGTGTAGGGAAGTACAGGTCGGGCAGCGACCTTCGGCAAGTCTGACCTGCAGTTTGTACACGGATGAGGGAGTCTCTGACGATGGCCTTAGCGAATCCTTACCAGAGTTACCAGGAAAATGGCATTCTCACCGCCAGCCCGTCGCGTCTGCTGATTATGGCGTTTGATGGCGCTATTCGGTTCGCCCGTCAGGGAGAGCTGGCCATGAAGGAGCGGCGTGTCGATGAACAGAACCGCTGTCTCACACGCGCTCAAAAGATCGTACATGAACTTATGGTCACTCTGGACCACTCGTACGCCCCCGAGCTGGCCTCCAGCCTCACCGCCCTGTATCAGTACATCATCCAGCGTCTGGTGGATGCAAATATCCATGACACTCCGGAGGATGTATCCGAGGCGGTCAGGCATTTGGAGACGTTGCGGTCGGCTTTCGCTGAAGCAGAGGCTCTGGCATCACAGACAGCACAGATGGCAGCCGCCGTCTGAAGGGGGAACAGATGACCACCACACGCCGGGTTTACGCAGATTGGGGACAACTTAGCGAGTCGGTTCGTCAGCTTGCAGAGCGATGTCTGGTGGCAGCCCGCACCGAAGCGCTGGATGAACTGGACACGTTGTTGGATGAGCGTGCCGCGTTATTGGACCAGTGCATGGACTGCACCCGCGCGCTCAATCAGCTGAAGCAGGAACAGACCGGCGATGACGACACTGCACAGCATCTGCGCAGTCAGCTGCTGTGCATTCTGAACGACATCCTGAGTCTGGATGTACAGACCCGGGAAGCGCTTGCCATGTCCCGCGACCAAGCGGCCCAATCGATGCGTGAATCCATACAGTTCCGCTCCGCGTTCACCGGCTATCTGGCCAGCACCAGTACGGCCACCTCATTGATCGACCAAAGGCCCTGACCCATGCCATCCTCATGGCGCCATACCGGCCGGTGGACCACCGGCCGGCCCCTTCTCTGCGTGCTGCTGGCCCTCCTGAGCCTTTCAGCAAGAGCGGCAGACCGCTACCAGGAAGTCATGAGCGCCATCAAACAACTGGCCGCCACTCCGCAGGTGCGTGTCGTCTCCATTGGACGCTCGGCGCATGGCCGCATTCTGCCGGCTGTCCTGATGGGCCCGGAGGATGCCGCCACACGGGTGTTGATTGTGGCCTACCAGCACGGCGATGAACCGGACGGTCCGGATGGCCTGCTCAGTTGGCTCCGATTGACAGCATCCGGCGAAATACCGCTGCGGTCTGATGTGCTTGTCACCGCTTTGCCTGTAATGAACCCCGACGGTGCGGTGAAGCGTCAGCGCGTCAATGGTGCGGGTGTCGATCTGAACCGCGATTGGGGAAAACTGAGCCAGCCTGAAACGCAAGCCGCCATGAATTACATACTGCATTTTCGCCCGCATTTAGTGCTTGATTTACATCAGTGGCAACCGGGAGAAGAGCGGCGCGGCAACAGCGTGGAAGCGGCCCAATACGTGGCGGATCGTTGGGATACAGTACACTGCAGCCTGGTATCGGCACTCGCCAAGCCTGGACTGCGAGTGACTCGCGTCACATCAGGTCCTGCCCGTACGTCAGGCCTGCTGCACCGCCGGCTGGCATCGTTACAGATACCCGCGTTTCTGGTGGAAACCAGCCCGGCGGAGACATCCCAGCGGCGGCAATCCGGTTATTGGCACCTTTTGCGCGCAATCAGTGATCCAGACGGAATGCCATTGAGTTCACTTGCCTCTCCGCGAGCGCCGCTGAACGTCAAGTTCGAACCCCTCTTTGCTCCGCAGCCGGTCGTCGCACAACCGAAATCTGCGCCGGCAACGTCTAGGCCGATGTTCCCTTGGCCTGCGACTACCGCGATTGCCGCTTTGTTGTTACTGCACGCGGTGCTATGGCTCAAGACACAACCGCGCCCTCAGGAGTATCGGCCGCTGAAACCGCGACCGACAGCACGGTCGGTACGCAGCGTAACGACGCTATCGGACCGGCTGTCGCTTCGCCGCATGCGCGCTCAAGCGTCCGGGGCGGTCTCTTCCTGTATTCGGTCCAGTTCGGCGAGCAGTTCACGCATACCGCGCGAAAGCGGCTTCGGAGGCGCGGCCGCTTCGCTACGGCCTGCGTCTCGCCCTGTCCCATCGGCGTCGCGGTCCGGTCGTGGCGTATTGGTGCGTTCGCACTGAATACCGGCCCGTTCCCGTTCAATTCGGGCGATCACTTCTTCCGCTTTCTGATCCAAGCGCAGGATCAACTGTTCCACGGTCTGTTCCAGTCGTTTCACATCGTCTGGTGCGATCGTCGCCTGGTTCTGTGCAGTGTGTTGTGATGCACGCACTGCTTTCTCTGTAGAAGCAGTCGGTGTAATGACCGCGGCTGCAGGACGCTTATAGGTCAGCATCGCTTCGGATGCCGACGGCTTCAACCGTCGTGGCTGCCGGATACGCCTGCCCCATGAATACAGCACAGCGATACCGAACAGACCCGTGGCCGCCCATATCAGTTCGGGCAGACTGCTGGAGCGCGTCTCGCCTATGGGAACCATAGATGCTTTTGTTTGATGAGACTCGATATTCGCAGTTGATTGAGGCGGCTCGTCTGGTGATATGGGTGTCCCGCCAACCTGCGGATTACCAGCATCAGCAACACCCGCCATCTGAGGTCTGCCGGCGGCAACCGGATCCGGGCTCACTTTGGACTGAGGAACGACTGGTGGTGTCGTGACCGGTGGAGCGGCCGGAGTCGCAGGCGAGGCTCCCCCCTCGGGTTTCACGGGCGCAGGCTCTACGGTCGTGACAGGCGCAGTATCGTGGTCAGCGCGCGTCGGCCTGGTGTGCTTCTCGTCGATGGCGCGCACAGTCGCTGGGCGCCGGCCTGGCGAAGTACGCTCATACCGCTTGCCAACAGACTTGATTGGCGCCACCGGCCGGTCAGGCGCTTCAATGACGGGTGCCGTACTCACCGGGGCAGCGACCGGCGATGCAATCCGCGTGGCTTGGCCTTCAGCCGCAGCAGTATCTTCGTTGGGAACAGCCAGCCGTTCCGTTGGATCTGCCTGCAAGCGCTTGTCTACAGTCACGGTCAATCCACAGCCGTCGTCGGTGCGCTCCACACGGTAGGGGCGTCGTTCGGTGGTGACAATCCGCAGGCGGGTGATGGGTGGCTTGGCCTGGTACCAGCCCACCCACATCCGGGACACACCGCCGGATGCCACGCGGATGGTCCTGTAGCTGCCCACGAGATGCGCGCGCAGATCGAGATTTACCGAAGATCCAGGTCCCACCAGCGATAGCGTGTGGGTAAACGGGCTGTCGCCCTTCACACGGACTACGACGGAGTCTGTGTGGTTCTCAAATCGCACCGTGATTTTTTGTGCGTTCCCGGAAGCCGCCGCCAGACAGACGCACGCACATATGCCCAACCAAACGCGCGAGTTACCTAGAACCATGCTGTTCGTCCCTCCCGCTTTACGCCACTGCTACGACATCCAGCCCCATGGCGAGCAGTTCTGCCCGAAGCCGGCTCATGGCGCGGCCATGCAACTGGCAGGCGCGCGCTTCGCTGACGCCCAGAACCTGTCCGACTTCCTTCAGCGTCAGGTTCTCATAATAGTATAGCGTCACCACCAGGCGTTCGCGTTCCGGCAGGTTAGCTACCGCATCACACATGCGCGTGCAAACATCGCGGCGCACCACATCGGCTTCCAAGTCGTCATTGGATGTCAGACTATCCATGACAGACAGCTGGTTTCCCGCATCGTCTCCAATCAGGTAGTCTTCCAGTGAAACGACAGCCATTTGGGAGATCTCCTGCAAGATCAGGTTCAGCTCTTCGACCGTTATACCCAGTTCTCCCGCCAATTCGTCTTCTGTCGGAGTCCGGCCCAATTGAGTGCTCAACTCGCGTTCTGCCCGGCGCAGTTGCTCTTCGTGTTTACGCACCAGGCGCGGCGCCCAATCCATCGAGCGCAACGAATCGGCCACCGCTCCACGTATGCGAGGGACGGCATAACACTCAAAGCGGATACCCCGATCCGGATCGAACCGCTCGATCGACTCGATCAGGCCGATAATGGCCTGGCACACCAGGTCGTCTCGGTTCATATAGCTGGTTCCGGGCACGCCCATGCGTTTCACGACCTGACGGGCCAACGGGATATACGCTCGGATCAGCCGCTCGCGCGCGCTCTGATCGTTACGCTGTTTGTATGCTGTCCAAAGCAGATCGAGAACTTCCTGTGTCTCCATCATCTCACCTACCCGTTTCGGTGCGTCGGTCGCCGCCGGGAGTTCCGGCATCCGGTCAGCGCCCAATTATGCGCTGAATGCGCAGTGCCATACGTCGATGCAATAACTGTTCCATCATGGGCGCCCCGTATCAACCCGCGGCCAGTACTGCCGCAGTGGGATGCCCGCTTGGGTCTGTCTGAGGTTGGCGCCCGGTTGGTTTCAACACCCGTTCGCCCAGTATGCGAACCGCGAGAATCTCAGCGTTCGCTACTGAGAGCCCCGATGTCAGTTCGCCCGACTCGTTGGTGAACGCCAATGGCAGATGCGCAGACTCGGCCAACTGAGGCAGCAAGCCCCATACAGGCGACTCATCCAGACGACTGACCACCAGATGCGATGGCGACATCGTCCGAAATCCCTCGATGACTCCTTGCAGGTATGCGGTACTGCCCGTCACCGGCAGCACCAGGAACCGATCCGCAACCTGCGCTGAATCCAAAATCTGACGCACTTCACGCCATCGCTCGTCCCGGCCGGGAGACAATCCGGGGGTATCACACAACACCAGGTCGCATCCGGCGGCGATTTCACGAGCTTTGGCGATATCCTCGCCGGTCTCCAGCGGCATCACCGGCAAGCCCAGCGCCTGGGCTACTTGAACCAGAGACTCCGAAGCGCCGATGCGCTGATCGCAAGTGGTGATCAACAGCCGCTTCCGCCGCTTATGACCGTACTCGATGGCAAGCTTCATCAAAGCGGTTGTCTTGCCTGCGCCAGCGGGCCCGATCAACGCGACCCAGCCTCCGGGCCGTGATGGGAACACCGGGTTCACCGGTATGCGGTCGATCAGAGCCTGCCGGATGCGCTCCATGGGAAGCTCTCCCAACGCAGACAGCAGCAGCTTTTCCGCATCGGCTTGTTCCATGCCCGCATCGCGCAATGTCGCTCGCACCCGTTCGGCGCGCCGTTCAGCCGATTGGGGCTCGGCTTGGGTTCTGTCGAGCATAGCATCCGCCCCGGATGCGGCCAACACGTGAATGCGCTCCCGTCCGAAAGGCAGACGTTGGCGACGGGTCTCCAGAATCACCGCATCCTCGCCAAATGTCTGGCGGATGGCGGTGATCACTTCATTCATCGAATGTGCTTGAAACCATTGTGTGTTCATTGAGGCATACCTACCATCCCCGTAGATTCAACTCGTATGCCAGACGCAACGTCACCGTATGACAGAACTACCAGTTGAGGCGCCATGCGTTCCACCAGTCGACGGAAGTACAACCGCACCCGGGGCGAGCAGATACAGACCGGCGCATAGCCCAGATCGGCCATGCGTTGCATTTCCTGTCGTGTGGCGGCTAACACGGCATTCATCACGTTTGGCTCCAGCACCGCAAAGCCGCCGATCTCGGTCTGTCGGATCGAGTTGCTGATCAAGTCCTCCAACTGCGGGTGCAGTGTAAACGCATGCAACATGCCGTCGTCATGCAGGGCCTGCAGTGAGATCTGCCGCGCCAGTCCCTGACGCACATACTCCGTCAACACATCCGGATCACGCGTGGATCGGGCGCGGTCGGCCAGGATTTCAAAGATCGTCGCCAGGTCCTTGATGGACACCCTCTCCCTTAGTAGGTTCTGCAGCACTTTCTGCACTTCACCCAGAGAAAGCAGCTGCGGCATCAGGTCATCCACTACTACCGGCGCACGGGCCTTGAGGTTGTCCACCAGCGCCTGCACATCCTGACGGCCCAACAGCTCCGCGGCGTGAGACCGTATCACTTCGGACAGGTGCGTAATCAGCACGGTCAACGGATCAACTACGGTATAACCCGCTACGTCTGCGTCACCCCGCTGAGACTCTGAGATCCAGACCGCGGGCAGGCCGAACGCCGGCTCCACGGTGGCACGACCGGGCAACGGACCGATGGCAGTTCCTGGGTTCATGGCAAGGCATTGTCCGGGGTAGATTTCCCCGGATGCAACCTCTGCGCCGCGGAGACGTATTGAATAGGCATTCGGCGCCAGTCGCACATTGTCGCGCACCCGTACCGACGGAACCACAAACCCCAAGTCTTGGGCGATCTGTTGCCGAACCAATGTGATCCGCTCCAGCATCTCACCGCCTTGCCGGGGATCGGCCATGCTTACCAGCGCATACCCGATCTCCAACTCCAGTGTGTCGACCACCAGCATCTGCATCATGTCCACCGGCTGTGGTGGTTCCTTGCGGGTTGTCGACGGTTCCGCAGGCTTTTTCGCGGCCTGTGTCAGCATCCATCCCACGTATCCGACCGATGCAGCGACGATCAAGAACACTAACTTGGGCAGTCCGGGCACCAGGCTCATCAACAGGACAAACACCGTGACCAGCATCATGGCGCGCGGTTGGCTCAAGAGCTCGCTAACCAGATCGTTTCCCAAGTTCTTATCGGACGCCGTTCGCGTCACAACCAGACCGGTAGCGGTGGATATCAATAGCGCGGGGATTTGCGCAACCAGTCCTTCTCCAACCGTCAGCAGAGTGTAGGTCTGTATCGCTTGCGACAGCTCCATGCCCCGTTGGGCCACCCCCACAATGAAGCCGCCCAAGATGTTGACGATGATCATTACGACCGCAGCAATGGCGTCACCCCGCACAAACTTGCTGGCGCCATCCATGGCTCCGTAAAAATCCGCCTCGCGCGAGACCTCACGCCGGCGCTCGCGCGCCTGTTCCTCGGTGATCAACCCCGCGTTCAGGTCAGCGTCAATCGCCATCTGTTTACCGGGCATTGCATCCAGTGTAAATCGTGCGGCCACTTCCGCCACGCGCCCGGCGCCGTTGGTGATTACCACAAACTGGATCACCACCAGCAGCACAAAGACCACCAGACCGACCACAAAGTTGCCGCCAACCACAAAATTGCCGAACGTATGTATCACCGCCCCTGCATGTCCGTTCAACAGAATCAACCGCGTAGCGGAGATGTTGAGCGCCAATCGGAACAGCGTGGCCAGCAATAGCACCGATGGGAATGACGAAAACTGAAGGGGAGCGGTCATATACAACGTACTGAGCAGGATGGTCAACGCCCCGGTCAGGTTGATCACCAGCAGGGCATCCAACACCACATCCGGCAAAGGCACCACCATCATGCCGATCACAGCCACGGCGGCAAATGCGACCGTGACATCACTGTGTCGCGACAGTCGGGTGGTTATCTCTGCAGATCGAGCCTGTGCAGCCATCCGGATCTCCTAAGCGTGAGCGTTGACGCGCCGATCGCGCAAGCGATAAACACACGCCAGTATTTCAGCAACCGCTTGGTACAGTTCCAAGGGCACCATGTCCCCCACTTCGGTGGTACTGTAGAGCATGCGCGCCACGGGTTTGTTCTCGACAATAGGCACGCCGTGTTCGATTGCGATCTGTTTGATCCGCTGGGCCATGAGCCGCTGTCCTTTGGCGACCACCTGAGGCGCAGGCAACACATCGGGATCGTAGCGTAACGCGACCGCGTAATGGGTTGGGTTTGTGACCACAACATCCGCTTGGGGAACCGCCTGCATCATCCGGCTGCGAAGCATCTCCCGTCTGCGCTGGCGCAGCGCCGAGCGAATGACAGGGTCGCCTTCCATCTGCTTGTACTCTTCCTTGACCTGCTGTTTGGTCATGCGAATACTGCGCTCAAATGACCATCGCTGATACACGTAGTCCACGATCGCCATAATCGCCAGCACAAGAGCCAGCCTCATGCACAACCGGAACAACATGTCCACAGCGATCGTTCCAGCCAGGCGGCTGTCCATCATGGGCATCATCAGCAGCACGCCGCGCTCGTTTTGAAGAAACTGCCAGGCCACTGCAAAGCAGATACCGGCCTTGGCGATGCTCTTGAGCACCTCGAATATGCCCCGGCCACTGAATATGCGTGCGAAACCCTTGAGCGGATCGATGCGGGAAAAATCCGGCTTGAGCGCCTGAGCGGAGAACAGAAAACCGACCTGAGCCATACTGGAAGCCATGCTGCCCAACGTCACCAATGCGATGATCGGCCCCAACGCCATCAGGCCGTCCAAGATCAACGTGCGGAACAGTACGGTTACACCGTCCACCGTGGTGGGAGCTGACGCCAGATGCGCGAGATGACGGCCAGCCAGTTCGCGCAGTTTCTCCACCGTGCTGGGACCGTATGACCGCAGCATGGACAGCCCGATCAACAGCACCGCGATGGATACCAGATCGGTGCTCTTGGCGACTTGCCCCTTCTTGCGGGTTTCTTCGCGATGATGCGGTGTAGCCTGTTCTGTTCTCTCTTCACCCACGTGGCGTTCACCTCCGCGGGGAAGTTTAGCAACTCGCGTGCCAGATCAGGGCAGTACGCTGCGTAGTGCTTGCTCCAGCAGGGGACCAAACATCAACCGATATCCGGGCAGCAGATATGGAAGACTGATACCCAGCATCGTAACGCCTACAGCCAGCTTGACGGGGAAGCCAAGCATCAACAGGTTCATCTGAGGCGCAGAACGCCCCACAAGCCCCAATACCACTTCGGTGAGCAACAGTGACAGCATCACCGGGGCGGCCATCTGTAATCCCAGCACAAACAGTCGGGCACTCACGGAGATCAAACCCTCGACAGCGGCGCCGCCCACCACGCCCGCTCCCGGGGGCGCCAGCTGCACGGAACGCACCAGTACACCGATCAGCACATGATGCCCATTCATCAACACAAACAGCAACGTTGCGACGATGATCAGTATGTTCTGCAACAGCGACACCTGCGCGTTGAACAATGGGTTCACCAGTGTCGCCATACTGAAACCCATCTGTACATCCATAACCTCTCCCGCCACGGACACAGCCAGAAACAACAGCTGAGCAGCAAACCCTATCGCCAAACCGACCATCACTTCGCGCATCACCGCCACCCCCAAGGCCAGTGGCTGATCTGCCAGAGTGAGCGGAGCGGGCGGACTGACCGGAGCCACCACGAATGCCATCGCCAGCGCGGCCGAGATCCGGACGGGGATCGGAACCTGTGCGCTGCCCAATACCGGTGCCACGCTGAACAGCGCCAAAAGACGCATGAAAACCAGCACACCGGTCAAAAACAGCGCCGGACTCAGCGGCAGTACAGCATCAGCGGGCATATACAGGCAGTTCCGTCAGTACGGTCTGAATGAACGTCACCAGCGTTCTCAGGATCCAGGGGCCGAAAAACACCAGCGCGGCAACGGTAGCCGCAACCTTAGGAACAAACGAAACGGTCATATCCTGAACTTGTGTGGCGGCTTGAATGATACTGGTCGTTAGCCCTACGACCAGACTGATCCCAAGAACGGGCAATGTAACCATCGTGGCAATGGTCAGCGCCTTTTGCATGAAACTTAATACAGTGATATCCGTCATCGTTCTACCTGAAGCTTTCTATGACAGAACGGGTAATCAGGTGCCAGCCATCCACCAGCACAAACAGCATCACTTTCATCGGCAAGGACACCAGCGCAGGCGGCAGCATCATCATACCCAGCGCCATCAGCATGACCCCCACGACCAGATCGATCACCACAAATGGCACCAGGATCATGAACCCCATGGTGAACGCAGTACGTAATTCGCTGATGAGAAACGCCGGGATCAGCACCGATGTCGGTACATCGGCCTGGCTCTGCGGCCTGGGCATCCGTGATAGATACACGAACAGCGCCAAATCCACCTCACGAGTCTGTTTGTACATGAACTCGCGCAACGGCGCCTGAGCGCGCTCCAAAGCGACCTCGTACCCGATGGACTTCTGCAGGTATGGCTGGAGCGCCTGATTGTTGATCCGATCGATGCTGGGCGCCATGGTGAAAAACGTGAGAAACAGCGCCAGACCGATCAATACCTGGTTGGGCGGCACCTGCTGCAACCCCAGTGCGGTACGGATGAACGAGAGCACAATCACGATCCGAGTGAACGAACTCACCATAATCAGCAACGCCGGCGCCAACGACAGCACCGTCAGCATAAACAGAATCTGCAGGCTCAGCGAGACGTCTTTGGGACTTGTGGCTGCATCGATGCCCACGGACACCTTGGGTATGGCCATGGATTGCGCCCATACCGCTGACTGCATCAACAGCAACATTCCGGAGATCCAAAGGCGACGCATCAGTCATCCCTCCTCTCGGAGGGCGGATTGGACATGAGATGTTCCGAACGGCGCCTGAGCGATTCGATACCGGCAGCCAGTACGCTCGACACGCCCCCTTGTTGCGCCTGGGCCAGCGTCGACGCGAAATCCGATGTGGAGATCACCATTCCCAAGGAGTCCGGCTCCAGAGGGCCGGCCAGCGCAGTCAGTCCCGTTGGGCTGCTGCCCACGATCAGCACCCTGTTACCCATTTGAACCAGATGCACGTGCTTACCGCCGCCCAGCGGCAGGGTCTCGATCAACGCCATATTCCGCCGACGCAATACAGGTGAGCCATCACGAAACATGTACTTTCGTAACAGCAATAGTCCGCCGTAACCGACACCGAGCACCAGCGCCAGGTTGAACACCATCTTGAGCATCAGCCAAGCAGTGGACTGCCCGCCGGATGTCTCCGGGACTCCCCGATACTCCGGCAAGAAAGGCTGATCGGCCGCCTGTGGTGCATTTGTCTGCTGTGCGGAGGGCGGTGATGACGGTGTAGCCGTTTGTGCAGTGGCGGCCGTGAAGCACACGCACACCAATGCTAACAGACAGCACAATCGGGAAAGCAGCATTACCTGAGGCTCTCCAGGCGCTCCGCCGGTGTCACGATTTCGGTGATCCGAATGCCGAAGCTGTCATCGATGACCACCACCTCGCCGCGCGCCAGTGTCTTTCCGTTGATACACAGATCGGCCGGTTCGCCGGCCAGTTTGTTCAGTTCCACCACGGACCCGGGGCCCAAAGCCAAAATGTCCCGGATCTGCATCTTGCACCGCCCCAACTCCACGGTTGCTTCCAGCATCAGATCCAGAATCAGATCCAGCGAGCGGGGAACCGTTTGCGCAACTCCTTGATCGATCGGGGCAAATGTGGCCGCTTGAATGTCCGGCATCTCGCCGGCAGGTCCACCGCCTAATGTCTCGTCGTTATCCATGGATCATCCTCCAGTATGCGGGTGATCTTGACACCCAATCGACCGTTCAACAAACCGGGTTTGGCTTGGAACTTGCGCAGCGTATCCACCCGCACGGTAATATCCTGGTCAGCACGGCTATGCAGGCAGATAATGTCGCCCTCCTGCAGATCCAACAGATCTTGAACTGTCAATTCGGTGCGTCCGAGTTCCGCCACCAAGGTAACATCGGTGCGATCCAGAAAGGACCGAATGTTCGCTGTACTCGCTTCGTTATGTGTATCACGTCCTCCGGTGAACCACATCTGGGCGCTGAGTTTGGAGAGAACGGGATCGAAGGATGTGACCGGGACACCGAAACAGAGACGTCCATCGTTACCACCGAACCGAAGTTGAAATGCCGCCAGCATCACCCGATCTTCTGGCAATGCGACCTGACTGAACAGTGTACTGCCGATAATGGTTTCCAGCTCGGGTTTCATCGGAGCCACATTGCCCCAGGCATCTGCCAGACAACGCGCGATGCGGCTGATAACCTGCTGGCCGATCAACTCTTTTTCGATATCTGTCAGATCACGGCGCGCATCGATCGGCCGTCCGGCGCCGCCGTTCAGTCGATCGATAATCGCGAACGTCAATTCCGGATCCAACTCCATCATCGCCCGGCCGACAAGCGGCGAGATGGACAGCAGCGCCACAAACGCCGGATGAACCGTGTGGTTGAAAAAGTCGCCATATGAGGTCTCATACAGGCTTTGGAACTCCACCTCAACGGTGGTGCGCAACAGTGTGGACAGGTGGGTCGTAAGACCGCGCGCCCCGCTGGTATAGATCATTTCCAGGGTGCGCAACTGTTCCTTGGAAAACTTCTCCGGACGCTCGAAGTCATACTGCTTGATCTGTTTGGGCGCCCGGGGCGATTTCGCGGCCATCGAGTGTCCCCCGTGTTACTGCATTGTGAACGTGGTGAAATAGACCTGCTTCGCCTTGGTATCGGGAACAGACCGATCCCATTCGCGGGCAATGCACTTTTTCAGCGACTCTTTGCCTTCACGGGTCAGCAACTCCCGATAGGTACGGCTGGTGATCACACCGATTACCGCGTCCCGCATTTTGGCGGTGCTTTTGGTTACCGCTTCGGCGACCTCAGCGGATTTCTTCTCTTCGGTTTCGTACTCGATGGATACCGAAAGTTTGACATAGTGCGGTTCGGCAACATCGGCCAGGTTGACGATCATCTCTTCCACGTCAAAGTGCCCGGTAGTCATCTTGGGTGGTGCCGGTTTGGCTGGCGTCTTGTTACGCCCAAATATGTAAAACGCCCCCGCGCCAATTCCCGCGGATATCAGCACTAGAATGATGAGGAAGAGCACCAGGCGTGGCTTCATTGTGGTCTGCCTCCCGGTTTCATCACCATTGTTTCTGAGGTACTGACTGTTTCCACGGGGGATGTCGTCTCCTGATCAGTGATCACCAAGTCCACACGCCGGTTGTATCGGCGATTCGCCTCGGTATCGTTCGGACGGACCGGCCGTGAGTCGGCAAAACCCGTTGCTGACAGCCGTCCCGGCTTCACTCCCTGATTAATCAAGAATCGTACCACCTTGGCGGCTCGCGCAGCCGAAAGCTCCCAGTTACTGGGATAAAGGTGCGTACTGATCGGCAGATTGTCGGTGTGGCCCTCCACCCGAATGCCGCCAGGGCGTTTGTTCAGCACCTTGGCCAGTTCCGCGAGCAGGTCGCGGCCGGCATTGTTGATCTCAGCCTGGCCGCTGGCAAATAGCACCTTGTCCGTCACGATACTGACGGTCATGCCTCCTTGTGTTTTAGTGACACGCACGTCATTGCTCAGCCCATGAGACTCAAGGTAGCGTTTGAACTCGGAAACGGCGCGTTCGGACGCCATCGCGGCCAGCTCGGGGATCACCAGCGGCTTGCCGCCGCTGCCCGGCATGGTGCTGATCACGGACTCCCCGCCTCCGCCGTCTTGAACGGTCCCACCGAAACCCGACCGGATGGAAGCCGCAAGCTTGTGGAATTTGGCCAAATCCAATTGGGACATGGAGTACATCATGATAAAGAAAGCCATCAGTAGCGTGATCATGTCTGCATAGGTCAGCAACCATCGCAGAGCGCCGCCACCGTCGTGGCCGCCCCCTCCGCCATGGTCACCTCCACCTTTTTTGCGAGACATGCATCACTCTCCTGTTGGCACCAGAGCACGCTTGGAGGGTGGCAGAAATGCCAGCAGTTTGGCCTCCACTATGCGTGTATTGTCCCCTGCCTGTATGGCCAGTATGCCCTCGATCATCATCTCGTAGATCGCCACCTCTTCGGCAGACCGCGCTTTCAGCTTGTTACCGATAGGCAGAAACACCAGGTTCGCGATGGAGACGCCGTAAAGGGTCGCCAGAAACGCGGCGGCGATCATATGGCCCATCTTGCTGGGGTCGCTCAGGTTTTCCAGCATGTGCACCAGCCCCATGACCGTGCCGATGATCCCCATGGTCGGTGCGAACCCGCCCATGGCATCGAACATGCCGGCACCCGCTTTGTGCCGTTCCTGCAAGGAAAGCACCTCTGCCTCCAAGATGCTGCGCACCACTTCAGCCGGTGCACCGTCGACAATCAGTTGGATCCCGGTCTGAAGGAACATGTTGTCCAGTTTGCGTGCCTCATCCTCGAGAACCAGGATGCCTTCCCTTCGAGCCTTCCGCGTAAAACCAATGATCTGTTTGATCACTTCCGCAGGATCAAGCTCCTTGGAGAAAAACGCCTTGCGAAAGATCGCGTGTAATCCCATGAACACCTTCATCGGACTGCAGATCAAGGCGGCTCCGATTGTTCCTCCTACAACCAGAACAAAAGGCGGCAGAGCGATCAGGCTGCCAATAGTTCCACCCTCCATATAGACGGAGATGATCAACGCCCCCCAACCGACCATGAGTCCAATCAGCGTTGCCAGGTCCATCGTTTACTCCTGTTCTTTCTCCCGATCAGTAACAATCGGCAGATCGCGGCAGATTCCATAGGCCTTGCGCCGGTACGCGATCACTTTGTCGATCAGTTCATCCACTGTTTCACGAACCATGAGTTTGTGTCCGGTGGTCAGCGTGATGGTGGTATCCGGGGTGGATTCGACGTACTCGATCAACTCGGCGTTGACAACAATATCCTCGCCGTGCAGTTTTTTGAGATGAACCATGATGTGTTAACCGGGCCTCCGAGTCAGCCGGAGGCCCGGTCTACCCCCTTATCGCTTCAGCTGGATGAGGTCTTGCAGCATCTCGTCCGAAGTGGTCACCACCCGCGAGTTGGCTTGAAAGCCCCGCTGGTTCACGATCATGTTGGTGAACTCCACCGAAAGATCGACGTTCGACATCTCCAGATATTGCGATGTCAGTTGACCTCGACCCCCGCTGTTGGCCGCACCAATGCGGGCGGAACCGGAGTTCACTGTCTGCGCGAACAGGTTGCCGCCGACCGCCTCCAGACCGGTGGGATTGGCGAAGTCGGCGAGGGCCACCTGGGCCACGTCACGTGTCATGCCATTACTGTACACGGCGGTGATCAGGCCTTCAGGGCTGATGGAATAGCCTTTCAGGCTGCCGGTGGGTAGACCATCCTGCGATGCGGTGGCGATCGCCGAACCGGTTGTGCTGCCCAAGTTGGTCAGTTTGCTGAAATCGAGCTTAAGATTGATGTCAGCGTTTGCACCATCCGGTGTAGTCAGTGTCAGCACCGGAGAGCCGGAACCACCGCTGGAAATCTGCCCGTTGGTGTCAAACACAATCTCACCGGTTCCCGTCGCCATGGTTCCATCGGGACTGCTGGCGGTCCAGCTCCACGTTCCAGCGCCTGTCTTTTCGAATGTGACCGTCAGGCGATGAGGACGTCCCAAAGAGTCATAAATATCATGGCTGTTGCTGGTAGTCGAGCCCACTGCAGCGCCTGCATCGAAGTTCCCCGCATAGCTCACCGTGCTGGTGCCGCGCGCAACGGTGGAGGGCACCTGGTTGAGGTTCAGGTTCTCCAGCGCTCCTGCTGTATTGATGGCGCCGGTTGTGGGGTTGGCCATCCATCCCGCCACATGGTAACCAAGCGCTCCGGAACTCACCAGAGAGCCCTTCCCGTCCACGGTCAATGACCCATCGCGGGTGTATACTTTCTCTGCGCCATTACTGAGAACGAAGAAACCCTTGCCTTGAATTGTCCAGTCGAAGTCGCGACCGGTGAAGTTCGCTGAACCTTGTGTCTGGATAGTGCGGATATCGCCTACCGTCACCCCCATACCCACCTGCATCGGGTCGGTGCCGCCGGTGTTGGTGGTCTCCGGTGTGGCCGCGCGGATCGTTCGGGCCAGCATGCTGCGGAAGTCGGCGCGAGCCGCCTTGAAACCGATGGTGTTGACGTTGGCGATGTTGTTGCCGATGACGTCCATCTGCGTCTGGTGTGCGCGCAGTCCGGACGCGCCGTTCAGGATCGACTGTACCATTTGAGATTCGACCTCCCGAGTCGTATATCGTCAGGGCCGCCTCTGTCGGTCAGCGGCCGCTCGGGCCTCCTCGTAAGGTCCGGCCCGATGTAAGTAGTGTTGGATCGTGCGACTACGCGATCACCGCGCTGTCGATATTAGTAAAGGCTCCGTCGCGTGCGCTGTCGTTATCCACAGCGGTAATAACTACCCGGTTCTGGATACTGACAATGAACGCCAGATCGTCCAGCATCACCAGCGACTGGTTCCCGCCTTTGGCGCTGGCCCGCTCCACGGCCTCGCCCAACCGGTCGCAATCGCTCTCGGTCAGTTGGATCTGCCGCGACTGAATGCGTTGCTGAGCGTGACTGGAGAAGCGCAGATCGTGCGCCTCTCGCGCATGCTCCAACAGATGTTGAAACGCATCGATTTCGGTCCGGTTGGTCTCCGGCCGCGTTACGGTCCGTTCCTGTACTGCTGGTTGAGCAGGCTTTACAGCGCCCACGTGGTCGATCACTGATGACACCCTCCTTTCCGAAGCATCGTTGTCTTGCACATACAATGAAGCAATCGCTGTGCCAGCATGGAGACAAACCGTGGAGTTTCGGCTAAAAACCAAGATCCACCAACGCAGCCCGCCTGTATCAGGGTGTCCCAATGGCACACCCTCTTATCAGCAGCAATCCGCTCAAGTACGGATCACTTCCGCGGTGGTCCAAGTGTGGAATCGGGCCCGGGTTGGAGCGTTTTTCCCCAAATCAGACACGCTCAACTCACCAGCCAGGACGTACGGCACGGAAAGTACAGAGAGGCTTTAGACAGTGAAGAGAGCGAAATGTTCGAAAGGACAGGTGATAAGGAGTATCAGCCGACCTGTAAGGAGGCGCTCGCGTTCCAGCGCTCCTCGGCGATCCGAATACTCGGACAATCGTACAGGGGGATATCGCGCACGTGGCCATCTGCTGGCAACACGCGAACTACCGGGCGACAGGTCTGACCGGCGGATGCCGATACGACCACGGCCTGGTCACCGGTTCCCAACAGCAACGGGGTGCCCGGGGGATATGGCACGAAACGGGCGTAGAAGTGCGTGACCACGTTGACGTCGAACACTTCCCCGGCCAGGCTCAGGACGCGCTCAACGGCCATATGCGGCAATACGCCACTGATGGAGGCCAGATTGTCATAGGCGTCGGCTACGGCAGTGATCCGCGAATTGATATGAATGCGCTCGCCGTGCAGCCTCTGCGGATATCCCGTGCCATCCGCCCGTTCATGGTGCTGCACACAGACCGCTGCGGTTGTGGCTTTGGCCTGCCATGAATTGATCACCACCTGAAACCCGGTAAGCACGTGATCCGGGTTCACCGAATCCAGCTCATTGGCTGTCATGGTTCGGCTGTTCGGATGCTGGCTGTGTCCCAGGTCATGTAACAGTGCACCCAGAGCCAGACTCCACAGGTTGTCATAGGTCATGTTCATCACGGCGCCCATTCCGGCGGCGATCAGACAGACGTTGACCGAGTGTGTGAGCAGCGGGAACTCACTGGGGCCGTTGTCGGGCAGGATTACCAGACGGGCGGTGTTCGCTTTGGCCTCACTCACCACCATGTCGATGGTCGAGTAGAGTTGCTTCAGTGTGCCGGAAGCCGGTGCAGACAGCGAGAGCAGATCACGAAAGCGGCTGGCCAGGCGATACCGTGTGCGTTCTGTAAATGTAGATGCCGGACGAACATCCCGCACTTTGGGTTCATTGACCCAAATGCGTTCAAATCCAAAGCCGCGTAATCGGTCAATGAAAGACTCCGTCATCAACGCCCCCTGCTGCAACAGCACCTGCTCCAGGTTGTTCTGGATCGGGCGTGCCAGTTCCATGCCGGGTACGACATCGTCGAGCTTGATGCGGATCATCAGGTCCTCTGCTGTCAGGATAGGCGTGCGGTCAATACCGATGTTACCGGGTATCGAACGCCGTTGACAACCACCACTGCCCCCTTGCTGGTGAACAACGCCTCGTCCACGGTTCCAGTGACTGCCGGAGATGTGGGATCTGCCTGTACCGTCACCTGTTTACCAATCAGGTTCAACGCCTGATTGGCCTCCTGCTGATACAGCAGCGCCTCGAGACCTTTGCTGACATTGGTCATCTGCTCTAGTGAGGAAAACTGAGCCAACTGTGCGATGAATTCACGATCCTCCATCGGTTTGGTGGGATCCTGATATTTCAGCTGACTCACCAGCAGTTTGAGAAACGCATCACGGTCCAGCTGACGCGACATGTTCGCGGTCTGGCTGGAGGTACTGTTCGTTGTTTCGGTCACTCCGTTAACGGGCATACTCGTTCTCCTCTCGGTGCGCTCAGGCGATCCGATCCACCAGTGTGGCGGATGTGTAGCGCGTTTCGGATACAACGCGGGACTCGGTTCGATCCACCGGTCTGAGCACCGAACGCCGTCCGCTCGGTCGATGATATCGTTGCCGATTGTGTCCATCACGGTCCGCGGATGCGGTCATGGCGAGTTGGATGGTTTGTACGCCTGCATTGGACAACGTCTCGCGCAACTCCGGCATACCGTTGCGAATGATCTCACGGCTTTCGGCCGAATGTGCTGAAATGGTCAAGGCAATCTGACCTTCTTGGCGCTTCAATGACAGTTCCACGCGCCCCATGCCAGGCACATCCAGCACGACATCCATATCCTGCGACGTACGGCCCAAGGATGCCTTGATCTCACTGACCACTCGATCCGCAAACCGGAGCAAGGCGGACTCCCGTCCAGCCGGCACCGCGACTTGCGCTTCCACCGGTTTCGTAGACAGGGCGGCTATCAGCGGTTCGGACGCACCGAGTACCGGGGATTGCACACCGCTTCGCCGTTCATTGCGGATGATACGCGACTCCGTGCGGCGGTCCTGCAACGTCGTGCCGGCTCCTTCCAGGGTTCGCCATTCCATCGGTGCAACAGTTGAAGCGGTCTGAGGCGCAGCCGTGTTCGGAAAACCGGGCTGTCCGTTGACGATAGCCCCCATGGCCGGGTTCGCACCGGTATTCAATGGGTTTACGAAGGCTACAGGCCGATCATCTGACACGACTTTGTTGATAGGTGACATATACCGGATCTCGTGTTCACTCTCCCCCAACTGACACTGTGCCGTGACGTCCGCGACGGCCTGCCTGCGATATACCGATCCGCCTCGCACAGTCGGCCGCACTGGGAGGCGAACAGGATGCTGGTCTTGCGTTGCCATCGACTGTAGAGTCTGGATCGGCGTTGCGGCCATCTCAGCGCCACCGGTTTGCGGAACCACGACCTGGGATGGTGTTGCAGGGGTGGAGCCTCGTTCTACCGAGTGGGCGTCTGCGGGGGCGCCCATCGGACTTATCCTGTGATGGTCCGCCAGTGCGTGTTGTTGAGTCAACACAGCGTCACCTGAAAGGAGGCCAGAGCCAGGCGGAACGGAATCGAACTCCATTGCCTGCTTCAAGGCAGCCATATCGTGGGCCGCATTGCCAAGGATATCTGTGTTCGGATCCTTGACGTACCACGCACCAGGCGTACCGACTGGCCGGTCTGTGATGGTATTCTCCAAGTTGGCTTCCTGCTGAACCAGCGAAATTACATGGGATTGCTCCTCTGAAAGCTGCCCTGGGACCAATGCCGGCTCGGCTATGTTATCTTCTGGTGTAAAAGCTGGTACAAAAACTGATTGGCGCTCTGCTACTGTCGGCATTGCAGGCGCATCTTTCATATGAACCGCGATATCAGACACATCCGGATAAGATGGCTGATGGGTCGATGCGCTCTGTACGGCGTTGGCGGTCGGTGTGGACGTATCAGCATCTACATAACCGGTTTCATCGGATACGGCCATTGCCGGTTGCGTGGTGTTCTCGCTCCACTCCGGCTGATCGGCCGGCATGCCGTCAACGGTCGAGTCATGGCTTTCCGTTCGCGAAGCCGATGCACCCACAGCTTGCAGATATGGCTGATTCACGGTCTCCGTTGAGCGTATATCGATGCCGGAACCGGTCACATCATAAGACGGCGCCATCGCTTGTTGTCCGATAGTTACGCCACGCTCTGAAAGCCGCACCGAAGTGGCATTATCTTGCAGCTGACGGCCTTGCCTCTGCGAAGCTTGTTGAGTTTCAGTCTGAACATCGGACTGGTCAACAGTATCAACGGCACCCACCGTGACATGGGAACGTTTTGATCCATCCGACGGCGCCGCCACAGGCTCAGGAGCATCAGTGGCCCGTGGCTGGCCTACGGGTTCGTCTACACCACGCGACGCGTGATTGATCACTGGCGCAGACGGGCGATCTGCGCGATCAGCCACGTTGAGAGCGGGACCGACTTTGTCGGCCAAGGATGTCATCGCGAATGGCTGCCCCGCAGTTTCTTCATGCAGTGGGGTGGAGATCGGACTGGAGTCACCAGACAGCGAACTTTTCACCGATGATGCATGACTGACAACCGGTTCGGCGGACGCTGAACGGCTAGTCTGCCCTGCCTGCGCGCTGACCGGCTGGTCCTGCGTCCCGATCCGTTGTGGGTGACCTGCAGGTCTGACGCTATGTTGCGGAGTGTTCGAATCCGCACGGTGTTGGGTGACCACAGACTGGGTCGGGATCTGCTCGATGGTCTGATCCAAAGCGGATTGAGTCAAGTCTGAACCGCGCTGTTCCAACGTATCCGGATCCGGAGTCGGGACAACCCGATCACCCATCTGTTCCGGGTTGGGTATAGATGAACCCGACCGGCTCTGCTTCATCACAGAATCCGGTAGTGCTTCCACAACCGCTCCATCGACGGTCGGCTGATTGCCGGTTAACAACGGTACATCGATATCATCGAACTCCGGCTGAGTCGTATGTATCACCTGCACGTGCGCACGGCGATGCGCTTCTTGTAGTCGTGAAGACGCATCGATATCCAACACGGACCGGTCGGAGGCCGTCCACGGTGCACGCCGTTCTTCAGACTTTGCCTGTTGGCTGACCGGTTCTTGGGATGCGGTGATGTCCGCCGGCGGATCAACGGCGTGTTGGACTGGCCCGTTCGCCATCCGGAGACGAGCAGCCGGTGCTTGTGAGGCACTCGTGGGTTCCAGGCCGATGGCTGATTGCCATCTGCCCTCTGCGGGTTCCTCGGCCTGTTTGAATGAATTTGTTGGTTGGTCCGCGCCAGGCATATCGATAGTGCGGACCGTCTGCCCACCCGGCTGTATTTCAGATCTGCTCACTTGCTGTGTCTGAGGCCGCGCTGCCTGCCCCAAAGTCCCAGCCTTCTGCGGCGGAGCCATCGACTCTGTGGCGGGCTGAGATGTCCGAACCACTTCTTGCGTTGCACTCCGTTCCGCGGTCGGCATATCCGGTTGGGCGGGCTGTTCACCGCTTTGTGCGCGATCAGCGGCAACGGCCGGGCGAGACGCCTCCGGCCGGGGTTCAGCGGCCACGCGGTTGGTGTTCGGCTGACTGACGGCCGGTTCGCTCACTGACTCACCGGCATCCGAGCGAACGGCAGACGCCACCGGGGCATCCATCCGCCGTGATGCACTCCGTTCCGCGGTCGGCATTTCGGGCTGTCGGGACTGTTCACCGCTTTGTGCGCGGTCAGCGGCATCCGCCAAGCGAGACGCCTGCGGCCGGAGTTCAGCGGCCACGCGATTGGCATCCGGCTGACTGACGGCAGGCTCGCTCACTGACTCAGCGTCATCAGAGCGAATGGCAAACGCCACCGGAGCATCTATCCGCCGCGTTGCACTCCGTTCTGCGGTCGGCATATCCGGTTGGGCGGGCTGTTCACCG
>CAZYPZ010000030.1:0-34647 GCA_964650005.1 uncultured bacterium
TGGTGTAGTCTACTTGAGACGATGGAGATTCTCCAAATTCGACAGGCTCAATACATATGCATGTCTTGATATGCCCGGTATAAGGGATGGGCATGATAGTCATTGATTAAGAATGCTTGTATTGCACTAAGCACGAAGTCACAACAGGCAGTCATCACCCAAGCGATCAAGAATACTACCATAACATCGCAGGCACGGCACCTCGCAGTATCAGTCGATAGCCCTCTCACGTGACTCATTATCCTAACCTCACGCCTATCACTCTAGCATAGTAACTATCATGTTCAATGTTGGGCCAGGTATTGGCCATCCGCTATGAACAAACCGGCAGATCCCGGTCCGATCATATACCAGAAACAATGGTGTCGGAGCCAGCTTACCGTGCGCATCGAATACATTGGATTGCCTGCCCAGCGTCTTAATGCGCACGGTGCGATACGTGAGTCCCGTTGCGGGCAGCTCGCGCATCGCTCGATGGCACGGAGGGCATCCGTCATTCACGACCACCACACATACGGGTTTTTGGGGAAACTCCGTGTTGAAGTGTTCGCTCCAGCGGCTGCCTGCGTACAACGGTACGATGTCCTGTCCGGCTGCCTGATTCGCCGTTGGACGTGCAGGAAGCAACAATACGCACAAGCACGCAAACAGCACCCATCGCACGGCCGCCGGCAGTACGACAAGCTGTCTGGGGCGTTCAAACAACGCGCTGGCGTATATGAGAAATCCACTGATCAGGCACTTGTAGCACAGCATCGGAACCAACGCGAGCGCCAACGCCTGAACCAGCGGAACCGCGCAGCCAATCCATCGGGAGACGGTGTGTAGCATGTGATGGTGGGGTGC
The DNA here is from genome assembly GCA_964650005.1 of uncultured bacterium. Classification (GTDB taxonomy): domain Bacteria; phylum Armatimonadota; class HRBIN16; order HRBIN16; family HRBIN16; genus CAZHSN01. The sequence goes on from CAZYPZ010000030.1 coordinate 847, forward strand.
AAACCAGTAGCGCATGGCCATCAGTACCGTCACGGCAATGATCCCATACGTCATGAACTGCACAACAGCACCGTCATACCCGGAACAGGAAATACAGCCGACTCGAGGCAGACCGTTCAGCACTGTCAGAATAAGAGGAAACAACACCGTCAGCGTGCTGAGTTCCCGTTGCATCAGCAGCGCCAACAACATACCGATCAACACAAGGAACACCGCCGCTGTACGAGTCACCGTTCGGTCCCATCGCCGCTGCTGCGTCAACAGGTACCGGGTGACGGTCTCGGCCCCATCTATGCGGGGGCCAGCATTCGGTGGGAGCACAGCGATCGACACATCGGCAGGCAACTGCACGGTTGTTGCGTGAACCGAAGAAGTGATGCTCAATGATACCTTGGACGCTGGCACATAGATAATCCGTCCGCCGAATAGGCGTGTAATCGGCCGGGTGATCTCCTCCGGCACGCCCTGACGGATCACCAGTATCGTGCTTGAGCGTCCCTGATAGGCTCTCAGCGTGTGGCCTGCGGTGATGACACAGATCAGCAATACCGATATCAGCACCAGGCGGTGGACGGTATCCCACCGGGTCAAGCCAACACACCGGAACCACGGATTCGTGATGCGGATCATGGCGCGACCGCCGCGGGGTACAGGTCGATACCGCCGGAAGGGAACGGGCGGCGCCACGCCTGCGGACATACCGGTGCGCCGTCATGGGATCGGTTCAGATGCGGAGTGGAGTTGCAAACGAGCGCCGAAGAGAGCAGCCAAAGGTCTGTAGCGATCGGCTTCTTGTCGTATCGGGGGAGACCAGCCAGACGCCCCCCCCCATCGGAGGAGAAGACAGGCGCCATTGCATCTATCCATGTATACCGCTGCATACCAACCTCTGCCCGGCGACACAGCCGATGGGTGCGTTGGGACCGCTGACGGAGCCGGCCTTACCGCTGTATGTTGCAAATATAGCAGCCCCAATGAAACGTGTCAAGTGTTTTTGCGACAGTTTAAAAAAAGTTGTGGACGACGGCAACGGTTCTGCGATCCCTCCAGCCCGCCTAGTGGCCGGATCCAAAGTGTCACTGGCCATCAGCGCGCTGATTTTCCTTGATTAGGACCGCTGACATCGTTACGATTGTGAAGGGTTGTCGAGTGGTCAATGGACCGGGCGTGCTATGTAACCGCGCGACCCCAACGTGCTCAAGGCGTAGGGGCACGTAGCCACGTGCCCCTACAGATGCTGGTTATTCGATTGGGCTGTGAGCAACGAAAACAGCCCCCTGCTAGAACTCCGGAGGCAGTTGATCCAATTGGGCCAGCGAAAACACCGGCCCATCGGTGCACACGTAGATACTGCCGATGTTGCAACGGCCACACTTACCCACGCCGCACTTCATCCGCATCTCCAGCGTGGTGTAGATCTGCTCCGGGGTGAAGCCCAGTGCTTTCAGTTCCTGCAGTACGAACTTGATCATGATGGGAGGACCGCAGGTAATCGCGATGGTATTAACAGGACTGGGCGACAGTTCCTTCAAATACGCCGGCACGAATCCCACATGACCGTCCCAGTTCGGCGCTTCGCGGTCTACGGTGAGATAGAGGCTGGTATCCGGTGCGCCTTTCCAGTCATCGAACTCATAGGTAAAACAGAGATCTTCCGGCGAGCGGGCGCCATAAATGACGTCCACATGGGCGTAGTTGTCCCGGGTATCCAGGCAGAAGTTCAGCAAGGAACGTAACGGAGCCATACCGATGCCGCCGCCAATAAACAGCAAGTTACGTCCTTTCCATTCGGCATACGGAAACCAGTTTCCCAACGGTGCGCGGATACCAACAGTCGCACCGGGCTCCATCTCATGGAGCGCGCTGGTCACCATACCGACCCGCTTTACAGAAAACTCGATATGACCGGGGCGCGTGGGCGTAGAGGTGAGACAAAACGTCGACTCCCCCACTCCAAACACGGAGGCCTCTTGAAACTGTCCGGGTTCATATGGGAAGGGGTCGTCCGCACCCTGTACAAATCGGGCGCGGAATGTCTTGGTATCTGGCGTCTCGTCAATTACCTCGGTAATCGTCGCCAGCTTCGGCACATACGGGTTTTGATGACACATACAGCTGTTACGCTCCCAACTCATCCAGTACGGTACGCAGGTCGATGTTTACCGGGCAGGCGGCCACACACCGGCCGCAGCCGGTGCATCCCGGCATGTTGTACCGTTCCTGTGAGTACTTGAATTTGTGAAAGATGCGCTGACGGGTGCGCTCGGTACGGGACGGACGCGGATTGTGCCCATGTCCCATCAGAGTAAACTGCTCGAACTGACAGGTGTCCCAGCACCGGAAACGCACGCCCTTACGGCCGCGACTGCAGTCTTGAATATCGAAGCAGTGGCAGGTGGGGCACACGAAGGAACAGGCGCCGCACCCCAGGCAGCGGTCCGCCAGTTTAGCCCACACCGCATGGCTCCATTCACTGTCCAACCCGCCGACCGCTTCCGGACGGCGCTCCGGTAATCGCATCAACACCTCGGCGCGAACGGCGCGAGCCGCTTCCAGGTCAGCCTCCATGGCCTCTGCGGTCTGGGCTTCACTCAAAAGCGCTTCGCCCGCGTCTGTCATCGGCTCAGCCAGGAAGCGGTCACCCAGATCGGTCATCCACACGTCCATGCCCACCGGGTTGGTCAACGCGTCACCCATCGCGGTACAGAAACAGCTCCAAGCCGGCTGGGTACAGAAGAGTCCCACGATGGCTGTGTTCGCCCGGCGGTCAAAATAGGGCTGGTCCGGCGGATCGACGAAACTGTAAACCGTGTCCATGTACTTGAGCGCGGCTGTATCGCACGCCCGTGCGCCAAAAACCACCCGAGGCTGCAAGGGGCGCTCCGGCTCGCGGATCGTGGTGCCGTCAGGACGCTGTTCATACTCGAACAGCACCTCTGTTTCGGGCGTGAACAGCTCACGCAGCGACTTGCCGGGACCGGCAAACGCTGTTAACGGGGTATCCCCCGGCTGCATGCGACGATACGCCACCTTGCCAGCTTCGATCACCGGCGCATACACCTGCCGAGCGGATGCCAGCGCCGACAACCACTGTATCAGCGCGTCCCGGGTGATTACCTTTGCATTCACGTGTATGATTCCTCCAGCTAACGGTGCGTCCGCCTGATCACTCGGGACAGGGGTCCGGATCGTGTTCTCCATATGTGCCCATCACCGGCGCCGTGTTGGCGTCATGCGGCGAGTCTCCGAACAGCGCTTCCACCTGCCGGTTCACCCCCTGGGTGAGCAGCCGCAACGGTACATCAACAGGACAGGCCCGATCGCATTCGTTGCATCCGACACAGCGCCCCGCCAGATGCAGCATACGGGTCACATGGAAGAACCAGTTCGCTTCAGCGGTGGTGGCCTTGGCGGCCCAGTACTGGCCGTGTTTATCGACAAAGCATTCGGTGCAGTAACACGCCGGGCAGACCGACCGACAGGCATAGCAACGAATACACCGACCGAAGGCGTCCGCCCAGAACTGGCGCCGTTGCGCCGGATCCATCTGTGCGTATCGCTCAGCGAGTTCATCCACCACTTCGCCGGCACGCGAGCTGGGCGGATCGCCGAAAAACACATCCGTGCCGGCCTGCTGATCCAGTGTGCATCCACGGCACTTGAAGGCCAGATCCACCGCGCGCACACCATTGGCCATCTGTGCGCTTACCCCGGCGTCAGACCAAGTCAACGCCTCGATAGCCATACTGTCGGCGGCGCTGGCCAATGTCACGGTATCGGCGACGCCTCCACACGCCACGCCGATCACCACCACCTGTTCGCGCTCCATCTGGTGCTCACGCATCAGTTCCTGGAAAGAGGCGATGTCACAGGGTTTCAACACGATCCCGACGCGCCCTTCCTTTCGGACGCGCGGCAGGTAGACAGCCAAGTTGTTCACACATGCAGGATTCCAGACGAGTTGATCCGCCTGTTCCGGGGTGCGAACGAACACCGGGGTGGTCTTGAACGGCGTGCTGCCGGTTGCGTAACCGATCACCACCGACACGGTCCCGTTCTGTAAGAGTTCGGCTGCGTGTTTGCGCAGCATCGTCTCGATGGCTGTCGGGTTACCCGTCTGTACGGCGCTCATGGATTCACCACCCCCTTGAACGGTCCCACCGCGCGCACCTGTTCGGTAAAACGCTCGACAACTTCCGCAAACTTCTGACCTTCAGCTGCGGAGATCCAGTCGAAGTGGTACCGCTCCCGCTCGATGCCCATGTAGGTGAGCAACTCCTGCAGCAACATCAGCCGGCGTCGGGCGTAGTAGTTTCCCTTGCTGTAATGACAGTCGCCCGGGTGACAGCCGGCGACGAGCACGCCGTCAAATCCGCGCTCGAAGGCCTTCAGCACGAACTGCGGATTGATCCGGCCGGAGCAGGGCACACGCACCACACGAATGTTGGCTGGGTACGTCAGCCGGCTGGAGCCGGCCAGATCCGCCCCCGCATAGGAGCACCAGTTGCACAGAAACCCGATCAGCTTGGGTTGCCAGACGGCGCTCTTTGGCTCCGCGGCGGGTTGAGTGGCAGTGTCGTTCATACCTATCTCCCTGTCAGCCAGCCGGCGCCTCAGCCGGGGCTAGTTCGTCCTCATCCAGAAACGCCAGTGCGTCCACCGCAGCCAGGATCTGCTGGTCTCGCACGCCGCGCAGTGATATGGAAGCGCTGCGACAACCGGCCACGCAGGTGCCGCATCCATGGCACAACCCTTCGTTGACCCAAGCGACGACCTTGGTGGGGTTCCCCTGCCGGTCAGTCAACTGACGGGTCTCGATGGCGTTGTACGGACAAACCTGTACACACAGCTGGCAGCCGACACAGGTGTTCTCGTTAACCTCGGCCACCGTCGGTTCGCTCTCCAGCGACGGCTTCGCGAACAGTCCCAGCACTTTGCTGGCCGCGCCGGACGCCTGCGCCACCGAATCCGGAATGTCCTTGGGGTATTGACAGGCGCCAGCCAGATAGACGCCAGCGGTGGCCACTTCCACCGGACGCAGCTTGGGATGCACTTCGCTGAACCAGTTGTACTGATCCACTGAAATACCCAGTTTACGCGCCACGTCCTTCGCGTCAGGCTGCGGCTCCATGGCGGCCGCCAGCACCACCAGGTCGGCGCGGATCTCCACGGGATTGCCGCTGAGTGTGTCCGCACCCCGCACAACCAATTGATCGCCATCCTGGAACACGCGCGACACCCGGCCCCGCAGATACACGGCGTTGTACTTTTCGATGGCGCGCCGGACGAACTCCTCGTACCCTTTTCCGTTGGCCCGGATGTCCATATAGAAAACGTACGCCTGAGCTTCGGGAAGCTTCTCCTTAAGCAGCGTGGCGTGCTTGGCATTGTACATGCAACACACCTTGGAGCAGTACTGATAGCCGTGCACATCATCGCGCGATCCGATGCACGAGATAAACACAACACTGCGCGGCGGCTTGCCGTCAGACGGGCGAATCAGTTTACCCTCGGTAGGACCGGCCGCATTGAACAGCCGCTCGAACTGCAGGCTGGAGATCACATCCGGATACACGCCGTAGCCCAGATTGCCGTATTCACTCGGGTCCCAGGTCCGGAAGCCCGTGGCGGCCACGATCGCACCGAACTGTTCGGTGATCAGCTCATCCTGCTGATCGTAGTCGATGGCGCCGGTGGGACAGCGTTTGGCGCACGCACCGCACTTGCCCTTCTGGAACCAGATGCACGCCTCCCGGTCAATCACCGGAACATTGGGCACGGCTTGCGGGAACGGCACATAGATCGCGCGCCGCTGTCCCAAGCCGCAATCGAACTCTGACGGGCGCTTTGCGGGACACTTCTCCCAGCACATGCCGCAACCGGTGCATTTCTCCATATCGACGCTGCGTGCCCGTTTGCGGATGGTCACTTCGAAATTGCCCACAAATCCCTTGACCGATTCCACTTCCGAGTATGTCAAAATCCGGATTTTGGGATGCGACGCACAGTCCACCATCTTCGGCGTGAGGATACACGCGGCGCAGTCCAGTGTGGGAAACGTCTTGTCGTATTGGGCCATGCGTCCGCCGATAGATGGCTCCCGCTCCACCAGCACCACTTCGTATCCGGCATCCGCGATATCGAGCGCCGCCTGAATACCGGCAACCCCGCCGCCCACCACCAGCGCGCGGCGGGTCAACGGTATCTGAGTGGTATACAGCGGCTCGGCACGTATCACCCGCGCCACGGCCATCGCCACCAGGTCGATCGACTTTTTGGTGGCCTCATCGTGGTCATGGTGCACCCAAGACACGTGTTCGCGGATGTTGGCCATCTCGAAGAAGAACGGATTCAGCCCCGCTTCGCTGATGCACCGGCGAAACGTCGGTTCGTGCAGACGCGGCGAACAAGACGCCACCACCACCCGATCCAGCCGATGCTCGGCGATCGCCTGCTTCACCAACTGCTGTCCCGGTTCGGAGCACATGAACTTGTAACTGACCGCATGGACCACACCGGGCAGTTGTCGCGCGGCCGCGGCGACGGCTTCGCAATCCACCACTTTGGCGATGTTGCTGCCACACCAGCAGACAAACACTCCTACGCGCGCCATGTCACTTACCTCCTGCGGCGCCGGCCAGCACCCGCTCGGGACTTGTCAGCAGCCGTTTCAGCCCCAGCGAATCCGCCGGAAGGGAATAAGCGAGGCCCATCAGCTGCGTGAAATAGAGTATCGGCATGTCAAATCGAGGTCCACCGGCGCGTGCAATGTCATCCTGTCGCATATCCAGATTGCCCTGGCATAGCGGGCATGCGGTGACGATCAGATCGGCTCCTGCATTGCGCGCCAGCGTCAGGATATCGCGAGTCAGCTTGACCACCACGTCGGCTCGGGGCACCGCCAATCCTGCGCCGCAGCACTCGTTTTTGCCGCCCCAGGCAACCGGTTCTGCGCCCATCAACCGGACGATCCGATCCATCGACACCGGGTTTTCAGGGTTGTCGAACGCGCACACCTTTGACGGGCGGAGCATCAGACAGCCGTAGTAGCACGCCACTTTCATACCAGCCAGAGGTTTCTTCACGGGACCGGCCAGCTTCGCGTCCGTCAGCCCGGTGATCGCCTCCAGCAGTGACAGCACGTTGAGCCGTCCCGAGTACGGCCGCTCGCCGCCTGTGGCGGTCTGCGCGATCGACGGGTCCTGCTTCACGGCGGCATCTGCCGATTTGAGGCGGTTGTAACACGCGGCGCACGGCGCCACCACCGCGTCCACGCCTTCCTCCTGCTCGGCCAGCGCCAGGTTGCGCAACGGCAAGGCAAAACTGAGTTTGTGGTTGACCGCATGCGCGGAGGACGCGCCGCAGCAGCTCCAGTCCTTGATCTCTTTCAGTTCAATATCCAGCTGCTTACAGACCGCCCGAGTCGACATGTCGTATTCGCGAGCGGTCGCGTGCAGCGAGCATCCGGGATAGTAGGCGAATTTCATCGGTCAGATCTCCGTGCGGCGAGTCATCGATCAGGGGATGAGGTTTCGGAGGCGCGGCACTCGGAGAACAGCCGCCTGACAGCCGTCAACGAACGCACCCGACCCGGCAGTAGCTCCAGCTTGCCCTTCAGAAACATCCGGACACCCAGTGGAATGTCATCCAGAAACGCGCGTGATCGCAACTTGTACTCGGCCACCAGTCCCAGCTCATGCACTCGACCATCCCGTTGAACGGCGTTCAGGAAGGAGCGATGGAAAGCGGCCACTTGAGGCTGGGCCTGCGTCTCTCCCCGGGCCATCGCGATCTCGCGCAACGCATCCATGACATGCGCCAGATCCACACCGCGCGGGCACCGCTGAGCGCAGGTTTCACAGCCCACACAAAGCCAGATCATGCTGTTGCGCAACGCAGGCTGCTCCTGGTTGAGCTGCACCAGGCGGATCACCTGATTGGGGGAACGATCGGCCGCAAACGATACAGGACAGCCGGCGGTGCACTCGCCGCACTGATAACAGGCCATTATCTTTTCGCCGCTTAGCTGGGCAATTCGGTCGCGAAACTCGCGTGCCGACGTGATGGTCAGTCGGTCATCCGGCACTGGTTATCACCTTTCTGGATCATTAAGCGTCTCAGCAGGTTACAGTATATCACTCGACAGCCTCTGCAGACGCCTGATTGTGCCCGTTTTCACAGACATTCATGCCAGCCGCTGCTGAACCTTCCGTCGAACTGCATACATGCCGCAAGATACGGCCGCCCAAAACGACCGTTCATACCGGTCGCCCACGGCGTCCGAACCGTATTATGATGACCGATTGCACGGCATCGAGGCTACATGGCGGCACGTATAGTTCCCATCGTGATGTGCGGAGTTTACGCCTGTTCTCACGCCGACATCCTATCTGCGCAGCCACCACGAGACACCATACCTGTCGGCCACAAACGCCCTCACCGGCGCCCGCAAGGAATCCCGTGAGACGTCTGGCGTCTTCTGCGTATCTTACTAACGTGAGCGCACTTCGCTTCGGAGGGATCAGATGAATCATCGCGTTACCCCGTTCTGGCCACTGCTTCTGTTCGCTGTCGCAATGTCGGCATCTCTAAGCGCCCAGCAGGTGGCAGCCACAGGCAGCCGAGCAGACAGCGCGATTACGGTCACGGCATCGGCCAAGCCGGCCTCGCTGGTCCCCGGTGAAACGGCCCAGATCTCGGTGCGTGTTCAGATCGATGCTCCCTATCATATCAATGCGACACCGCCCACACTCGACTATCTCATCCCAACCCAGGTCAAACTGGTCGACTCCGTGTACGTTCAGGCAGGGAAGCCAGTCTATCCGACTGGCGTCATGAAGGCGTTCGCGTTCACCGGAGGCAAACGCATTGCGGTCTATGAAGGGTCAACCGAGATCCTCCTTCCTGTCACGGTAAAGGCCGCCCCGTCAGCCGGATCCCTGTCGCTACAAGGCGAACTCTCTTACCAGGCCTGCGACGACAACGCCTGTTATCCGCCTTCATCCAAGCCCTTCACGGTTGAGCTGCAGATCGGCACAGCCAATTCGAAGTCTGAACTCACCCGCCCTCAGGCAAACGCGACTGTCGCACAGAGGCCATCGGACGGCGATGATGTTCGCGGCGAGGACGGCAATATGGTGCAGCGGTTGGAGGCGATGCTGCGCTCTGGACGCGTGCTGGCCGCTTTGCCGTTAATCCTTCTGTTGGGGTTGTTGTTGAACCTCACGCCGTGCGTGTTCCCTATCATACCGATTACACTGGCGTTTTTCGGCAAACAGTCGGAAGAGCATCCCCGCCGCCGCGTCGCCTTGGCCGCGGTATACGTTTCGGGGATGGCCCTGACCTATGCGGTGTTCGGAGTGGCGGCGGCCGCTTTGGGGCGTACGTTCGGCTTTCAACTGCAGAATCCCTGGGTGCTGGGTACGTTTGCGGTGATCCTGGTGGCGCTGGCGCTCAGTCTGTTCGGACTGTACCAGATTCAACTGCCGGCCAGCCTGCGCAATCAGTCAAAACTGCGACAGGGATTCGGCGGCGCGCTGGTGATGGGCGCTTTGGTGGGCGTGGCGGCTGCCCCCTGTGTGGGGCCGGTTGTGGTCGCGCTGGCCGCACTCGTCACGGCATCCGGCAATCTGCTGTTGGGCTTCGCGCTGTTCCTGACACTGGGCCTGGGCCTGGGACTGCCCTATCTGGTGCTGGCCACCTTCGCCGGCGGCATCAAGGCGTTACCGCAGCGCGGTGAGTGGATGATCGTGATGGAGCACATTTTCGGTTTTCTGCTGATCGGCACCGCGATCTTCTTCCTGCTGCCGCTATTGCCGCCATGGGGCGGCATGCTGCTGGCTGCGTACAGCCTGGCGGTGGGCATCTGGTGGAACCTGCTGGATCGCCGAGCGGCTCAGGTGCGCTGGTTTGACACTGTCCGACGTGTGCTTGGGCTGGTGGCAATCGTCGCTGCTCTGTGGGCGTTACGCCCGACGACACCGGTCACACAGTCGGTTACATGGCAACCCTACAGCGATGCGGCGGTCGCGGCCGCGACACAGGCCGGTCAACCGGTAATCATCGATTTCCGGGCCGACTGGTGCATCCCGTGTCGTGAACTGGAATCACGGACATTTCCGAGTCCGCTGGTGGCTCCGATGCTGCAACCGTATGTGCGTTTGAAGGTGGACTTGACGCGCGACGGCGATCCCATCGCTACAGCTGCGGCGAAGCGTTTTGAAGTCACCGGCGTGCCGACCATCGTGTTTCTGAGGGCAGATGGAACCGAGCTCAAGGGCTTACGGCTAACCGGATTTGAGACACCGGAGCGTTTTGCGGAACGGTTGAGGCGCGCTGGCGCGCGGTGACAAAAGAACCGGGGGCGCCTTCATGCGACGTCCCCGGCTGCATGTATGGGGCTACTGGATGTCAGGTACCGGTGATCCGTCGGCATTCCAGCCGTTCTTGGGCCAGTGGTAATCATATCCCGTGCCACAGGTCCAGTTGCCCGGCTGCAGGATATTGCCCACCGGATAGGTCTTGGCGTGACCGTCGCCAAACACGAAGTTCATCGTGGTGTTTGCGGTCCAGCCCTTTCGACCGTTGTCATCACCGCAGCCGCTCAGCCACTCGAGGTAGTCGCGCTTCATGTTGTGCCATGCACTGTTTTCATGCACGATGAACACACTGGCGGGACTCTCGAAGAAGCTCTCCGTGATCTTTCGGTGATACAGGTGCATCGTGCCCGCATAACTCGGGGCATAGGTGGCTGACATGAAGTGGCGGTAGTGATAGGAGGTGAAGTTGCCGCCGACGGCAAACTGCGTGCTCACCGAGCTGTCCGAAGGACACACGAAGATCTTGGCGCTCTTGCCATACGGCATGAGTTGGGCCACATAGCTCATGTTCTTTGCATAGTACGCCTGGTCGTCGTTACCGACTCCCGCGTGGCCGCCATACAGTTCACAGTAGCCGTCCCCTACCCGGGCTGCATCCGCTTCATACGCGATCGGGTACGAGGAGTCGTTATCCTCGGTGTACATGGCCATCGCCAATCCGATCTGTTTGGTGTTGCTCAGGCAGTTGGTGGCGCGCGCCTTTTCACGGGCCTGGGCGAACACAGGGAACAGGATCGCTGCCAGGATCGCGATGATAGCGATCACGACCAGCAGCTCGATGAGCGTAAACGCTCGACGCATGGTGTTGCTCCTCCTGGTATTGCACTTGCATTTGCTGTTAACGAAACAGCCCCGCATCGGCGTCTAGACTGCCGACGCCCGATGAGGGGCTGCGGTTGCGGGAACCCTCCCGCGGGAGATGGGCCGCCCCGCCGGCTGATCCTAAACCCGGCAGGGGTATTGCTGGTCTCCCCTGTCGGAATGAAAGAGGAGACCCATCAGGAACTAGTCGATATCCGGGTTCGGCGTGCCGCCGTTACCCCAATCCCAACCGGTGCGGGGCCAGTGATAGTCCCAACCGAAACCACACCAGGCCGGCTGCACCATCAGGATCTGACCAATCGCGTACGTCTTGGCATGACCATCGCCGAATACGAAGTTCATGGTCGAGTTACCGGTGGGGCCTTTGCGACCGTTGTCATCACCGCAAGCGGCGATCTGCTCCAGATAGTCGCGCTTCACGTTGTGCCACACGTTGTTCTCGTGCACAAGAAACACCCCGGCGGGGTTCTCGAATCGCGATGACTTCCACACCCAACGGGCGAAGTGGTACGCGCCACTGTCAACCGCTGCAGGACACCAAGATGCGGCGATGAAGTGACGGTAGTGATAGGAGGTGAAGTTGCCTCCCGGTTCGAATTGGGTCGCGACCGAGCTGTCGGATGGGCACACAAAGATCTTGGCGCTTTTGCCGTACGGCAACAGTTGAGCGACATAGCTGGCCTTGCGGGCATAATCAGCCTGATTGGCGTCGCCGACTCCCGAGTGGCCGGCATACAGCTCACTCCAGGCATCACCGATCTGACGGGCCCACTCCACGTTCATGGTGGGGAACCCGCCGTCGTTATCTTCGGTGTACATGATCATTGCCAGGCCGATCTGCTTCACATTGCTGAGGCAGTTGGTCGCCCGGGCCTTTTCGCGCGCCTGCGCGAACACGGGGAACAGGATAGCCGCCAAGATCGCAATGATCGCGATCACAACCAGCAGCTCGATGAGCGTAAACGCTCGACGCATTACGGTACCTCCAGCTTGCATTGCATTACGTGTAGCACGTCGCGGTGACAGCGCCGCAAGGGCGCGCCGATACCCGGAATACCCCGGATGATACGCATGGTATCAGGCAATGCATCAAAAGTCAATGCAATACCCTGCTATTACCGGCCACCTTTTATACATATAGGTGAAAGACATTCCCCAAAAGTTGATGGAAAATGGTTTTCCGGAGTTGGCCATGCAATTCCGCGTGTCTGTATAGACGCCGATATGGCCTGCGGGTTGCATAATGTACGGACTATTTTGCAAAAATCATGTGGTAACAGGTATCACGCGCTATAGACGCGTCAGCGGCTCCGCGCTCTGATTTTGCACGCCGCATTAACTACCGGCATGGAGGTTATCCGTGAACGAACTCGCGATGGCGTTCCTCGGCGGATGCCCCAAACGCATTCCTCATTATGAACACTGGTCGTGTCCTGATGCAGAGTCGCTGTTGACGGGCATCGATTACTACGATCATCCGCGCCTCTGCCGACTGGCGTTGCAGGAGCGTTATCCCGAATTACGACTGCCGGTACCGCCCGATGATACGCCACGCTCACGTCCCACAGATCTGTCCACCACCGATGACCAGGGCGCCCGACACAGCGTGCGCTGGGGAGATGGCCAGTCCTGGCACTGGGACTGGGGACACAACTTTACGACCGCCGAAGAGGCGCTGAAGTTCTCACCGCTGGCGCAAGGCGACTTTACCGAGATACCGGTGGTCGAGTCACGTGACTATCGGGATGAAGAGGCGCTGTATCGGCACTTCCGGTCTCAGTACCCTGCCGAATGGGGCGATATCGCTCCGGAAGGTAATGTGATCATACAGGGCTTTTACAACACGATGTTCATGTGGCCTCTGTTGACGTTTGGCTGGGAGCTGTTCCTGGAGATCTGCGGCGAAGAGGAGTTCGCTCGGATCATGGATGAGTTCGCCGAAATCAACCGCCGGGTGTTTCGCGTATTCGCCCGTCTTCCCGTGCACGTCATCATGTGTCACGACGACATCGTGACCGCAAGGGGCCCGGTGTGTTCACCGAAATGGATGAACCGCTACATCTTCCCGCGATATGAGGAGTTCTGGAGTATCGTAAAGGCAGCAGGCAAGAAAGTGGTTTTTATGGCGGATGGAAACATGGACGCCTACGCCGATGACGTGTTCGCCTGCGGTGCGGAAGGTATTATCACGGAGCCTTTCACGGACTTCAAATCGATTGCCCGCAAACACCCGGGTTGTGTGCTGGCAGGCGAAGGGGATAACCGCATTCTGACGCGCAACAATCCCGATGAGATCCGCGCCATGGTTCTGTCTATGGTGGAAACAGCCCACATGACCGACGGGTATCTGATGTGCATCGGCAACCACATTCCTTGGAACGTCACACCCGAGGGAGTGAAGCGTTACCTGGATCTGTGCCAAGAGCTCGCCTGGCGTCGGTAGACCTCACCTGCCCGCACTGTCTGCGGGCAGGATAACCCCATCGCGACAGCCAATCTGCTAACAGACCGCAGGGGAGGCTATCAGATGCCAATAAACACAGGACTATCCATCACACCCGGGATGGCTCCGTCCCGTAGACAACCCAACCAAGCCCGTATCACCGAATCCCGCGTTGCCGGCCGCCAGGCGCTGACAGTCACCTTTACGCCTGCCACCTGGCCCGGGGTCACCTTCACGGCGGATCCGGTATGGGACTGGAGCGATCAGGCCGGCATGGCAGTCGATGTGTACAACCCCGGGAAACACCCCGTGACTGTGTTCCTGCGCGTGGACAATACCGGCGCCAACGGCCTGGAGCACTGCAATACAGCGCAGGTCGAGGCTATCCCGGGGCGATGGACCCCGCTGGAACTGCGGATGCGCACCCCGCAAAGCAGTCTTTTTTGGGGAATGCGCGGGCAGCCGGGGATCGGCCCTGCGCCCTTCGGCCCCGAGATCGATCCGTCGCGGATCGTCGGTTTTGTGCTGTTCTTGGCGTCACCTCCTGAAGATGTCACACTCGCGTTCGCGCAGTTCCGGCTGCTGCCTCGGCAGGGACGCGGAGCGGTTACTCTGCCGTTCGTCGACCGTTTCGGTCAGTACAAACATGCCGACTGGCCGGGAAAGCTGCACAGCGAGTCGGAGTTATCCCAACGCACGCGACGTGAAGCACAGCAATGGACTCGGCGCCCCGTACGCAAAGACATGGACGCATACGGAGGATGGCTCGGCGGGCCGCAACTGAAGGCGACCGGGCGCTTTCGCACCGACAAGCTGAACAACCGCTGGTGGCTGGTCACTCCCGATGGACACCTGTTCTGGTCGATCGGAATGGACTGTGTCACCGATAACGAAGGGTTCACATTCGTCTCCGGGCGGGAGGGTTGGCATGAGTGGGTCCCCGCTGCCGATGACCCGGTGTACGGCGCATATTGCCGCGCGCGCTTCGGGAAAGCGCACAGCATGGCCGAACGGATCGGCGGTGAAGGAGACGTCGTGAACTTCATACGCGCCAACCTGATCCGAAGGTACGGGCCGTCACCCAAACAGCGTTGGGCGGAGGTGACCGGTAGACGACTGCGTCGATGGGGTATCAACACCATCGCCAACTGGTCGGACATGGAGATGGCGCGCCAGATCCGTATGCCCTATGTGATTTCACGCGGGCCGGCCTACCTGGACTTCCGACGCCTGACCACCGGCGGAGGGTATTGGGCGCCGATATACGATGTGTTCGATGCTGCCTGGAAAACAGCCGTTGAACAGGGACTTTGGGGCATGGAGGACCATGCGGCAGACCCCTACTGCATCGGATGCTTCTTCGACAACGAACTGGCATGGGAGGGTGTGGAAAAGGGCGTGCTGACCGCACCGGCCGATCAACCCGCGCGCCTCGCGTTCCTTGACTTCCTGCGGGAGCGGTACGATTCTTTGGATTCGTTTAACCGCGCATGGAATACCGCGTTTGCCGACTGGAACGCGATCGCCGAACCCCAGACGCGCACCGAGCGCTGCGTCGATGACCTGCATGAGTTCACCTACCGTTTTGCGGCCCAATATTTCCGCATCATCCGCGATGCCTTGCGCAGCAAGGCGCCCGGGTTGCTCTATCTGGGGTGCCGGTTTGCCTGGAGTCATCCGCAGGCCATACGCGCCGCAGCGGAGTATTGCGACGTGATCAGCTTCAACGCCTACGTTCGCGAAATCGATGCATCCGTGGCAGGCCAGTTCACGTTCGACCGGCCGGTCATGATCGGCGAGTTTCACTTCGGCGCACTGGACCGAGGCATGTTTCATCAGGGTCTGGTGCCGGTGTCCAACCAGCGGGAGCGGGGCAGGGCCTACCAGCGCTACATGCGCAGTGCAGCACGCGAACCGCGGATAGTCGGCGCCCACTGGTTTCAATACACCGACCAGTCCATCACCGGCCGATGGTTTGATGGTGAGAACTATAACATCGGCTTCGTGGATGTCACCGACACCCCCTATCCGGAGTTGAGCGAAGCCGCGCGGATCGTCAATCACGATCTGATCGCGAACCGTTGGTGGGGAAAACTGTGAAGCGGACAGAGCCATCGCGCCCGAACATTCTGCTCATCACCAGCGACCAGCAACATCACAGCACGCTCGGCGCCGCAAATTCGCGCATCCAGACACCGGCGCTGGATCGGCTGGCGCGCGAGGGTGCTCGTTTCGAGAGAGCCTATTGTCCCAACCCCACCTGCACGCCCACACGCGCCAGCATATTGACGGGCATGTACCCGTCTCAACACGGCGCATGGTCACTGGGGACAAAACTCTTCGAGGATGTGCCAACCGTCAGTGAGGCGCTCACCCGGAACGGTTATCAAACCAGCCTTATCGGCAAGGCGCACTTTCAACCGCTGGCCACCGCCCCCGGTATGGAGTCCATTGAATGCCAGCCCCTGCTGCGTGATCTGGATTTCTGGCGCGGCTTCCACGGCCCGTGGTACGGATTCAGCCATGTGGAAACCGCACGCATGCACGCCGACGAGTCGCACGCAGGCCAACACTACGCTCTCTGGCTGGAAGAACAGGGATTAGCGAACTGGCGTGACTATTTCGAACCATGGCCCCCTGATCCCAAGGCATCACGCGCTTATAAGGACGGGCGTGTCTGGCGGTTGCCGGAGTCTCTTCACTATTCAGTCTGGACCGCCGAACGCACCATCGACCGTTTGGAGCACGCCGCACAGACAGGCGCCCCGTTTTTCATCTGGGCGAGCTTTCATGACCCCCACCCGCCCTATCTGGTTCCGGAACCATGGGCCAGCATGTATGATCCGGACGACATGGAGCCCGGCACGCTCGAGCCTGGCGAGCATGCGCGGAATCCCCGGCACTTCGGGCTGACACAGCTGGAAAATCCGGATTTCTCATCGCTCTTCCCGCCGGAGGATGGACCGATTCACGGTGCGCACAGCCATGTGATGGATGAGCAAACCATGCGCCGCAACATGGCCGTCTATTTCGGCATGGTCAGTCTGATGGACCGCGAGATCGGCCGTATTCTCAACACATTGGACAGACTGGGACAAGCAGACAACACGCTGGTGGTGTTCACCACCGATCACGGCCACTTCCTGGGACAGCACGGGTTGGCGCATAAAGCGATTCACCATTATGAGGATCTGCTGCGCATCCCGTACCTGGTTCGTTGGCCGGGACATGTCCCTGCGGGAGCCATCCATCCATCGCTGCAGAACCTTGTGGATCTCGCCCCCACGTTCCTGCAGGCTGCCGGAGTACCGATACCCGGAGTGATGACCGGTATCTCTCAACTGGAGACCTGGCACGGTGGCGCACCGGCGCGCCGCTGGTCCATTACCGAAAATCACCACGGCGCGGTGCACTGTCACATGCGGACCTACGTAGATGAGCGCTACAAGATCACGGTCTACCGGCACGGGAATGATGGAGAGCTGTTCGACCTGCATACCGACCCGGAGGAACGGTACAATCTCTGGCACGAGCCATCGGCGCTGGAGGTAAAAACAGGGTTACTGCATGCGTTTATGCAGGCCACGCTTGCCTGTGAACCGATGCGAATGCCACGCATCGCCGGCGCCTGAGGAGACTACCGATGCGATATGCCGCTTGTCTGTTCCTGCTGTCACTGTTCACGCTGCCGGCGAGCGCTGCACCGTTGCCACATCCATCCAAGCCGTTGTTGTTGGATTTGTTGGACCAGTATCGGGGACAATGGCGCCACCCGGGATGGCTGGGACAGACGATGGAACTGCCAGGAGCGGCAGGCGGCATCTTTCCATTGAACTCGCCTTCCACAGGGGGAAAGCCGCAGCTGGGCCTGATCACTACGCCATCCAGCGCACCGGACAAGTGGTCGGCCGCATCAGTACAATGGATGTCTCCCGGCTCCGAAGGCCGCTGCACGTGGTCTGATCCCCACTGGCGGATCACCGTCCAGCTTGGAGCACCGTCCCGGCAATATTGGGAAGCGCGTCTGATCGATTTACGTTTCGACCAGGCGTTTCTGTCGCCCCATTGCCCTGCCGGGCTTCTGTTGAAAACGTCAGACGGGCAGGTCAGCCGTCTACGCCTGCTGCCAGAACAGCCAACGCCACGCATACGCCTGGAAACCGACGCGGTGGGAAATCTACTGGTCGGCGCCAGTCATATCCGAGTGCGCCTGATATCGTTGGGGGAGCTTCCCTCCCGGATGTACCTAGTTCTGACCGACTATCTGACACAGCGTGAGATCACCCGCACCAAAGTTACCGGCCGTTTCTCGGCAGGCCAACTGAACGAATGGGAGACTCAGATAACAGCTCCAACGCTGGGCGTCTTTGTGTTGCGCCTGCAAGATGAAGCCGGTCAGGAGTTAGCCCAGCTGCGCCTGACGCGCATCGCACATCAAACTCGCAAGATGACGCCCCAGCAGTCGCATGTGGGCATCAATCTGTTTCAACATCAACTCTGGTCCTATACGTTCCAGTTGCCGATGATTGCCGCAACCGGTGCGCGTTGGGTGCGGCCCTGGCTGGCATGGGAAAACACCTGGCGCACTCAGGAACCGGCAGACGGACGGTTTGACTTCACTCAAATGGAGCACATGATCAGCCGATGCGAGCAGTTCGGGCTGGCCTATGAGGCCATACTCTTCTCCTCGCCGGAACGGATCGGAGGCAGCGGACTGCTGCAGTCCCCGCCTCCTCCGGACAAGCTGCATCGGTGGCGACGATGGGTGCATGCGTTGGCGTCACGCTTCCGTGGCCGCATCGGCCATTACGAAGCCTGGAACGAACCCGATATGATGTGGCCCGGAACAGCGGGTGAAAATGCGGATCAATATGTGGCCCTGCTGAGAGCCACACATGACGCAGTGCGCAGCGCGGATCCCGACGCTCATGTCGACGCGCCCAGCAGTGCGGGGTACCGCCGCTGGCTTCAGGAGAGCGTCCGGCTGGGTGCGCCCGCCCTCACGGATGTGTTCACGTTCCACACCTATGCCCAACCCGCCTCGTTTCTGTACCACGTACGGTCTAGACTGGACTTGTGGGGAGGCGCTGACGGCTGGGACCGCCCAGCCTGGCTGAACGAGATCGGCGCACCGGCCTGTGATCTCAATCCTGAGTACAATCAGAAGCTAAACGGTTCCGAACTGGCGCAGGCCCAGACACTCATCGCCAATATGGCGCTCTACCTGACGGAGCGTCCCGAGGGCAAAGTGTTCTGGTTCTGTTCGCTTGACCCACATGACCCGCATAGACCGTCCGATTGGCATCCGGAGAAGTACGCCTGGGATGCGGGAATTGGCGTGCTGTACGAAGGGCTGCTGCCCAAAATGAGTTATGTCGCATTGAACGCGGTCGCCCGTCTTCTGGACCATCGGCAGGGGCTGGGGCACTGGCAGCCGGCCCCATCCATCCACATCGCGGCGTTCAGCGGCCGGTTAGCCGTGCTGTTCGACGACAGGCTGCAGGCGTCTCAACCGGTGCAGGCTACCGAATTGGGGTGCGCTCCAACAGAGCGCCTTACCGTATACGATCTCTACGGAAACCGACTCGCTCGAGCGGATGCTTCCCGTCTGGTTCTGGATCTTCGTCGCGGACCTCTGTTTATCGAAGGCAGCGCTCGCTGGGAGCAGATCGCCCGCCTGCATGGTCTGCTGAGGGCCATCCGTCCACCTATGCAGCTGCCTGGCGCTGCGGTCGCATTACGTGCAGCGAGGTTGCCTGAGGGTGCTCAGGCCAGTGTTCGGATTGGCGCACCGGCAGGCATCATGAGCGGTTCGTTAACCGGATCCGGCAGACGGTTGCACGCGAACTGGGAGTTCCATTCCCGAGCGCCCCATGCTCTGGCCTTCGTGACACTGTCCGCCCGGCAACGCGATCTGTCGGTGAGCCAGGTTCATCCGGTCACCATCGGGGCGTTAAGCCTCTACGACGACCCCGGTTTCTGCACGGATCCCTACGGGTTATGGCAGGCCGAACGCGGAGGCGGGTTGACATGGGACCGTGAAGTCGGGCATCTGGCCCCCGGCTCGCTACGTTCAACAGCCCCCCATAACGGGCGAATGGTCAACTGGCAGCAATGGTATCTGGCCATCCGTCCGGACAAGCCGATCTTCTGGAGCGTCTGGTTGAAGGCTGAACGGCTGAGCGGCGCCAAGCTTCACATCGGATTGGCGCGCTTCAGTAAAGAGGGCTGGCTCGGCGATACGCTGCTGGTCTCACCGGACGCGTGTCCGTCCGGCTCGCGTGACTGGGTGGAATTCACCGGAACAATCACTCCTGATCAGTTGGGGGCGGGCTTCACGCATGCGGCACTGTACATCGATGTCAGCCCGGATTCACAACATTCGCCCGACGGGACCTTGTGGATCGACGAACTGGACCTGTGGCAATAACATTGGAGCGGCAGCTTCGGGCAATCCGCTCCCTGGCTCTCACGACTTGCGCTTGCCCAACATGTCGGCCATGACCGCAGCCAGAAGCGTGGCGCCCAGCACGAAATCGATCCAGTTCAGTTCAATCCCCAGGAGGTTGATCGCGCTGACAATCACCGTCATCAACAGCGCCCCCAGAAACGCGCCGCCCACGGTGCCGACGCCTCCCTGCAAACTGGCGCCCCCGATGATCACCGCCGAAATCACGCGCAGTTCCAACCCCTTGCCGGCGGTGGTGGAGGCAGAGCCCAACCTGGCGCAGATGATGATACCGGCCAGAGCCGCCAGAACGCCTGTCAGCGCGTAGTTGAACACTTGGACACGTTCCACCGGGATGCCCGACAGCAGCGCTGCCCGTGCATTGCCGCCGATGTAATAGTTCTGCCGGAACCACCGGTGCCGGCGCATCAGCAGATCCCCCAGGATCACCAGCGCCAACGAGATCCAGATAGGATACTGGATACCCAGCAGACTGCCCTGTCCCAGCACGGTAAAACTCTCGGGCAGCCCCGAAATGTTCTTTCCATCGGTGACAACCATCAGCATGCCACGTGCCAGACTCATCATGCCGAGCGTGGTAATGAACGGATTGATGCCAAGACGGGACACAATCAACCCGTTGATCAGCCCGATACACAACCCCACCGCAAGGCCAAGTAAAATCGCCAAAGGAGCAGGCAAACCGGCCTGCAGCCAGATTGCCGTGCAAGCGCCCGCCAGCGCCATGGTGGATCCGACCGACATATCGAATCCGCCCGACACGAGCAGCATCGTCATACCGACGGCGATGATGCTTTGATCCGCCAACGCCAACAGAACGGCGGACAGATTCTCGCGGGAGAGGAACTCCGGCGCTGCCCAAGCCACCCCTATGGATGTGAGCACCACAATATAGAGGATCATAAACTCCCGGCGCGCCGTCAGGCGTTCGATCCTGTCCATCCACAGTTGCATGCCTATACCCTCCCGCTTCCCGGCGGCTCCGGTTCATCTTCACAGAGGCCGGCTCCGGTCATATGGGTAACTGCGTGATCTTCGGTCAATTGATCTCCCTGAAGCTCCGCCACCAGCCGTCCTTTGCGCATCACCAGTACCCGGTCAGACAACCCGATCACTTCGGGCAGGTCAGACGAGATCAGCAGGATCGCCACGCCTGCGGCGGCCATATCGCGCAGGTGCTGATAGATTTCCGCTTTGGCGCCCACATCCACCCCCCGGGTGGGCTCATCCACAATGAGTACGCGCGGCTGTACGCCAGCCCACATGGCCAGCAACGCTTTCTGCTGGTTGCCGCCCGACAGGCTGCCTACAGGCTGGGCGAGGTCATGACACACCACCCGGTACCGGTCCCGCGCGGCCTGTGCGACACGGGCTATCGACGCGTCATCGAGCCATCCGCCGGGGCGCGTGTGCCGGTCCAGTGAAGCCGCCACCATGTTCGCCTGTACCGACAGATCCAGAAACAGCCCGTCCCGCTTGCGGTCCTCCGTCATGTAGGCTATCCCGAATCCAATCGCTTCGCTGGGATCCTTGGGATGAACGTACTGGCCATCCACCTGTACAACACCGCTATCGGCAGGAGCGGCCGCGCACAACGCGCGGGCCACTTCCGTACGCCCGCTGCCGGCCAGCCCGGCCAAGCCGACGATCTCACCCGAGCAGACGGTAAAGGTCACCCCGGCGAACTTCCCGGATGCGGTAAGACCCTCCACCCGGAGGCGCGGCGTTCCGATCGGCGCACCGGAACGGCCGTACACATCCGACACCGGCCTGCCCACCATGGACCGCGCCAAGTCGCCCTCCGTCACCTCAGCGACAGGCTGCGTAACTACGCGCCGTCCATCACGTAAAACCGTTACGCGGTCAGCATGACTCAACACATCCGGCAAGTGATGCGTAATCCACAAGATGGTCGTGCCTTCGTCGCGCAGACGGCGCATCAGTCGGAACAACGCATCATCTTCTATCGCGGACAGTGATGAGTTCGGTTCATCCAAGATCAAGACACGAGGCGACATTGACAACGCCTTGAGGATCTCCACAACCTGTTTACGCGCGGGACTCAGCGCATAGACGGGTGTCATGGGATCGGGTTGCCATCCGAACAGATTCAACCAGCGCGATGCCTCGTCACGCAGGGCCTTATAGTTGACCATAGACAATCGGCCGCATGGCTGGCGATTGGGCATCAGGTTTTCGGCAATCGACAGGTTTTCACACAGGCTCAGTTCCTGAAACACCACACCGATCCCTTGTGCTTGAGCATCGATTCGGTTGTGGAACCGCACGGAGTCGCCAAACAGCCGCATCTCCCCGCTATCCGGTTGGCTGACACCGGCAAGTATCCCGATCAACGTGCTCTTGCCGGCGCCATTCTCGCCCACCAGCGCGTGGATCTCGCCCGTAAGCACATCGAGATCGACCTCGGAGAGTGCCAGCACACCCGGCCAGCGCTTGCTCACCCGTCGCAGCTGCAGCGCGAATTCGTCGGCCATCCGATCACCTGCGCAGAAAGTGCCGATAGTTTGCCTTGTCGACCAACAGGACTCCGGTGTCGATGACCTCGGGCACCGGAAGTACTCCGGCCTTCGCGTTGTCATCGGCTATGGGAACCGGCGCGTTGGCCAGATTGTAGAGAATCTGCACCGCGTAGAACGGCATCAGCGCGGTGCGTTGCACGACTGTGGCATCGATCACGCCGGCGCCGATCAATTCCAACACATCGTTTCCGCGATCCATCGCCACAATCTTCACTTTTCCGGCCAGCCGCGCCTCTTTGACTGCCGTCGCCGCCCCCACCCCGCCGGCGGCTTCCACACAGCCCAATCCAGCCAGATCGGGATGCCTGCGCAATACTGCAGACGCCACTTGAGCGGCAATGACCGCGTCGCTCTGGGTATCCACCACTTGCACCAACTCCACACCGGGCGCTTTGGCCAACGCATCCTTGTAGCCGCGTACGCGCTCTTCCAGATTGCTCTGACCGGCTTTGGTCATGATGGCCACTTTGCCGCGCCCGTTGATTGCCTGGACCAGGCGTTCACCACCGCGCAGCCCGGCCGTATAGTTACCGGTACCCACAAACGCCAGACGCTTGGATCTGGGCAGGTCAGCATCCACGGTCACAACCGGAACGCCCTGCTCCACCGCTTTGTTCACCACCGGGTTCAAGGCGGGTTCGAAGCCCACCACCACCAGCCCCTTCAAACCGGGTTTGGCCAACGCCTGTTCCATGGCGGTGATCATCGCCGGGATGTCGTATTCGGCAGGCCCCACGTATTCCGTCCGAACCCCCAGCGCTTTGCCGACCTGTTGCATGCCGGATTTGTGGTCACGAAAATAGTCCAGATTGCCCAGCGCGCTGACCTCTACGTACAACTGGTCCATATGGCCAGCGGATGACGCGGCGCCGACGTCGGGTTCAGTGGTATGCATTCGTCGCGCCAGACTGGTGGCCACCATGATGGCAGCCAGTAACAAAACAGGCCAGATCAGTCTTTTCATGCCCCCAGACCCTGTTCATGCGCCAGACGGTTATGTGCACGGACGATCACCAGGTACTGCCAGTGAGGGATGGCGCAATCGACCGCGCCGAAACATCGCTGCATCAGGCTTCTCATTTCGTCAACCGTATACCGGTAGTAGTAGATCCCTCCAGGATGGCGACCTTCACGAGGCCCCATTAGCCTGTACATCCAGGACCACAGGTAGGCGGAGAGCACCAAAGGCCCGCTGGGAACAATGGCTCGCGACAAACCGGTCACCAATGCTTCGCGCAAAGCCGCTGATGGCAGATGTTCCAGCAGTTGGGCGCTGAACCCCGCATGAAATGCCGCTGCCCGGACGGGCAGTGCGGTGGCGTCCGCCTGCAGATGCAGCACGTTATCCGCGAGGTTCATCGACTTCAACGTCTCGCGATTGCGTTTCAGCGATGCGAGAGAGAGATCAGCCGCCACCAGTCGACGGCAGCGGCGCGCGAGATACCGGGTCATCCGGCCTGTACCCGCTCCAATCTCCAGCACGGCATCATGTCCCTGTCCAAGCAGAGTCAGCATCCGTGGGATCTCCATTCGGCTGGGCAGGTGCCACGCCAGCATACGATCATATGAATCGGCCTGCTCGTCACGCGTTCGCTGCTCCGTCAGTTTGTCCTCGTCGCCCTCCAGCGCGCCCAGGTCACCGGGTACCATACAGAGCACGCCGTCTCGAACGGGATAACGCGCACCACACCCGGTACAAACGACATCGTTTGGATGCGCGCACAACTCCCCGTTACACGAAAGACATTGAAGTAATGTTAACAGATGTGGTTGGATCATGGGTTCTCCATTGGCTTCGGTTTATTCCACAGTAACATGTCCACCGGGCGATATCCAGACTATTGCATTGCTGCTAGACTAGCGGGTATGCTGGCGACATAGTTAGCATCGCTAACAACTATCGGAGGCATTCCATGAACCCGTACCCGCTCACCCAGGACCAGATCGATTTCTATCGAACGAACGGTTTTGTGCAGCTCGATGGCGTACTCACGGGGGACGCCCTCGAAGCGCTGCAGCGAGCCGCCGATGATGCGCTGCAGGCTCAGTTCGACGCGAGCGTCGACCTATCCTCCCAGAACCCCGAGTATCGGAAGATCTTCGATCAACGCATCAACCTGTGGCGCGTCAGTGAAGGGATCCGCCAACATGTGCTGAACCCGCGGATTGCTCAGATTGCCGCGCAGCTGAGCGGCGTGACGCCGATACGGATCTGGCATGACCATCTGCTCACCAAAATGCCCGGAGACAGCAAGGCGAGCGCATGGCACCAGGATTTGCCTTACTGGCCATTCATCAACGAACATATGCTGAGTTGCTGGATGGCGCTTGATGACGTGACCGAAGCGCGCGGCTGCATGCAGTTCATACCGCAGTCACACTCCTGGGGATTGCTGGAGCCGATCAATCTGATGGATCCGCAGGATATCTTCTCGCTGGTTCAACGACCCGAGGCCGCACAACCACCGTATATCGCGGAGATGAAAGCCGGCAGCTGTACTTTCCATAACGGAATGACCTGGCACTACGCCGGTCCTAACCGAACCGATCAACGCCGCCGCGCGCTGGTCACCATCTACATGCCGGGGGAAGCGGTTTATGACGGCAGGCCGCACGTGGTCACCAACGGACTGGGGCTGACGCCGGGGGAACGCCTGGAGGGCGATATGTTCCCCTTGGTGTACGGTTGAGCGACATGCCGCCGGGGCCTTACAAAGGCCCCGGCGGCCCCATGCGGTATAGTTGCCTTTCATCCATTACCGAGCGACAGGACCTTCGTGATATCTCGGCAAAAGGATGGTAACGGTCGTGCCCTTGCCAGGGGTGCTCTGCACGGAGATATCGCCGTTGTTCTGTTTAACTGCTCCATACACCATGGCCATGCCTAATCCGCCCCGTTGACCGAACGGTTTGGATGTAAAAAACGGTTCGAACAGATGGCTCAACTCCGCTTCGTCCATGCCCCGACCGGTGTCGGATATGGTAAGGCGCACGTAGTCACCGGGCGCCGGCCCATCCACCCGATCTGGCGGGGCAGTGTGCACACACGTATTTTCTGCACTGATACACACTAAGCCGTGCGCGTCCATGGCGTCACGTGCATTCGCACAGAGATGGGTCAGTATCTGATCGAGCTGCACCGGGTCCATCTTCACCGGCCACAGCCCCGGCTGTGGATGCCACTTCACGTCTATCTGCTCGCCCAACGTCGGGCGCAGCATCGCCAGCGTCTCCGGTATCACTTGCGTCAAGTCCAGTACACGCGGCGCCACGAGCTGTACCTGACCATAAGCCATCAACTGGCGCGTGAAGTCCGCCGCGCGCATCGCCGCCCGGCGGATCTCCTCCAGGAAGCCAATAATGGGGGAGTCGGGAGGGGCTGAATGGGCGCCCATCTCCGCATACCCCAAGATGATGCTCAGCATGTTGTTGAAGTCATGCGCCACGCCGCCAGCCAGTCGGCCCAGTGCCTCGACCCGCTGGGCATGCTCCAACTCGACCTGAAGTCTGCGCTGAGCGGCCTCGGCTTCTCTCAGCTGCGTAATATCCCTTGTAATCGAGAGAATACACGGTTCGCCGTCTACATCCATGATACGGGCAGCCATCAACCCTATCCGTATGGATCCATCTTTGCACCGGAAACGCGACTCGAATTGGGTTACCACGCCATGGGCGGTCAGCAGATCCACCACGTGCTGCCTGTCCGCGGGATCCTCCCAGATATCGATCCCGGCGTCGCGCGTCGAACGCCCCAACACCTCGTGGGCGTCGTATCCGGTGATCTGGCAGAAACCCTCGTTCACATCCAACAACACGCCATCTTGGAGCCGGGTGATAATTACCGCATCAGGACTGACATGAAACGCCTTGCTGAACTTCTCCTCGGAACGGCGCAGCGCCTCTTCCGCCGTCCGCCGCGCGGTGATATCCTGGCTGATCACCAGTGCAGCAGGCCGCCCTTGGTAGTACACGGGCACAGAGGAGGACTCCGTCCAAATCGACTGTCCGTCGAATCCGATCACCTGCATCTCGATGAGCGCATTGCTCGAGCCGTGAGCGGCCTGCATCATCCGTTCCCGGATGCGCTCATGATACTCCGGTGCGATAACTGACAGCGCGGGAAGGCCGATCAACTGCTCTTCCGTGCAGTTCAGCAACCTCAGACTGGCCGGATTGCCATACACATATCGACCGTCCTGCACGATCAGCATCGCTTGGGGCGCATGCGTCACCAGTTCGCGGAACTGGGCCTCACTGGCGCGCAACGCACGCTCCGCCTCGACGCGCGCCGTAACGTCCTGCTGGATCACCACCGACGCCGGCGCACCGTTGTACAGGATCGGGGCAGATATTGACTCGACATATACCGGCTGTCCCGACTTGGTGGTCAGTGTCACCTCGATGATCTCGTTAGTCGTTCCATTTGCAGCACGTTGCAGACGTTTGACGGCCAGAGTCTGCTGTTCGGGCACGACATGCGATATGGCATCACGGCCGATCAACTCTTCTTCGGTGTATCCCAGCCGTGCGACACAGGCCGGGTTGGCATACACGGTTCTCCCTTCCTGCACAATGCTGATCAGTTGCGGCGCAATGGACACGACTTCCCGAAACCGCATCTCACTCTCACGCAAGGCCGCCTCGGCATGTATCTGGTCCGTGATATCACGCAGGCTTCCGGCCACCGCAACCAGCTGGCCGGATTCATCGGGAACCAACGCGTAACTTCCACGAATCCAAAGGTACCGGCCGTCCGCATGACGCAGTCGGAACACGCGTTCGATATGCGATCTGCCTTTGGCGACAGCGGAAATAAGCTCCTCTCGTAACCGCCCAAGCAGAGGCCTGTCGTCAGGATGGGCCAGCATCTCGTGTTGCTCCGCTGTTAACGCCATGACTTCCTGAGGCTCATATCCAAGCATGTCCTTGATGCGAGGACTGATGTACTCGAACCGCCCCGTCGCCAAGCAGCGCCGATAGAACACTTCACCAGAGCACTCGATGATCTGCTGAAGGCGCTCGTCCCTCAGCCGCAACTCACGCTCTTCACGCCGCTGCACATAGATGTGGCCCACCATTGACGCATAGATCCGCAGGATCTCCACATCATCAGGGGTGATGGGCTGATGTCTGAAACCGTTGTCGGCATTCATGCATCCAAGCACGCTCAGCCCGTCGCTGAACGCCGCCGCAGCCAGCATGCCCCGACCAACCGGCCTGCCGGTATGGTCGTAAAGCTCATGGTCCTGCTCATATATGGCTTCCACTTCACCGGTCAGCACCCGCTCCATGGGCCTGCCGGGAGTCATCGTGGTGATCTGCCTTCGTTCGTCACGCAACACACCCGACTCATCGACGCCATAGCTGCCGCGCGCCTGAGTGTCACTGTGCTTGAACCAGATAGAGATACGATCGAAACCGAGATGAGATCTGGCAAGCAGCACCGCCTGCCGGCACAGTTCATCCTCTGTTCGCGTCAGGAACAGCAGCCTGCGGACCGCATGCAACTGCTGCATCCGGTCGCCCAACGCTGCCCTTCGGTTCTTGCATGACTCTGTATCCGTCAATCCATACCACCGTTTGCTCCAGGACACTCCACAAGTGCATTGTACGCGGTGATTTATGATCTCACGAGTTTCTATGCCTGCGCGCGCCAACAGCCAGTATATACACCGGCCCGTACAAATCAGCCATTAGGGCCTTAGACGACCGTGTCGGTCCAGTGCATCCAGATAGGCCTGCCAGTGCGCCTCCGGCCAAGGCATGCCCTGATCGGGACAACAGAAGTAGCCGCCATTACGGCCCAGCAGGTCGATCAGCCGGCGCACTTCCGCGTCGATGCGCTCCGGAGGCCCCTCCACCATATATTGGGAAGAAAGCGCACCCTGCAGCACCAAACGCCCCTGCGTGCGTTGCCGAACTGCAGGGAGGTTATTCGCTGACGCCTGCACCGGATTCAACACATTAACCCCCAGATCTATGAACGTATCCAACAGATGCTCGATGTATCCACAGGAGTGAAAGGAGATGATAACCCCATGCGATCGGTACAACGCCGTCAGGCGGCGATACTCGGGAACCAGCAGGGATTGCACAAGCTCGGGTGAAAGAAGCGGCCCATGCTGCATACCCAGATCATCGGTCAGAAACACCACGTCGACACCGGCCTGCAGGTAGTGTGACGCGATGCCGAGTTGAAAGTCCATGATCCGGTGCATCAGCTCCCGTACCGCACCCGGCTCTTCGTAGATCAGGCACATAAGCTGCTCCATGCCACAGAGCATATAGGCCCGCTCCCACAAGGTGTCGCGATGGCTGCCGCCGATGAACGTTGTTAGCCGGTCAACCTCGGCGGCTATCCGGTAAATGGGTTCCACAATCTCGGGATCGTCGGGATGTGGCCAAGAGAAGGTCTTCAACGCGGAAGGCAGATCGGCCAGCGGATGATGTTTTGGAAAGCCCATCACGCCGTCATGCTCCTTGTGCCATCCCACGCCCCAAATATCCGTCCACCACGACCCGACCGGCAGGTGGTGTCCCCCGCCATCCGCATTGGTGTGATCCACCCCGGCGTAGGACGCCATGGTTACAGGAGATATGCCGCCGGTGATGCGCTCCGGGTTGCCGAACCGAAGGATCTCAAGGGTGTTCTGCTTTTCAGTCATCCCAATGTCGCCCTCGCAGTCATGTGCACACATGCACCACCGCACGCCTATCCCATCAACGCTTGAAACAACGTGCGAAAACAATCACGCGGTTCGCCTCTGTGCTTCCACGCAGGATCACCCCGGTAGTCCTGAAACGCGAAAGTACCCCGAGGCAACTGGAACAGATACCAAGGCGGCTCGAACTGGATCAGCGAACAGCGCAGATGCCGTGCGCGCATGGTCCAGGCGACGATCTCTTCGATCGGACAGTCGGTATCACTGCGCATCCAGGACTGGTTGGACAGCCCAAACCCCGCTGCACCGACCTGTACCGTCCAATCCACCGCCTTGTGCCACGTCATCAACCGCTCCGCTGACGCACTGTTGGGCTCGTTATTCGCGTACGTCACGTGGATCATTCCCGGATAGCGTTGCAGCAGCCGGCGTAATGCGGTCTCGCGCTCCTGCTGCGCCGTATCCCATTCAGTAAACGCATGCCAATGCCAGTCCGACCAATGAACAAACAAACCGTCCTGCTGCGCCCAAGCGAGGTAGGGTTCCAGCAGGTCAGGTCGGTAGAACGGACCATTCGGCATCGGCAGTCCCTCATGCCCCCACTCCGGATTGGTTGTCCGGATCGCTTTTACGGTGAAGTCCTGAGCGAACACCTCGTGCACACGCAATCCGGTAAACAACGCTCCATAACGCGTACGCAGTCGCTTCATTTCTTCCAAAGACAGGGTGATGCCATGTGAGGCGTCATGGAAGCGTGTATGGGACGTCCGGGCCGACAGCATGTGGCTGTCACTGGTGCATAAGTCAAGTACAAACGGCTGGTCCCACGCCGCGCAACGGTCCAGGCAGCGGTGCACAACCTCTCGATCCCGCAACGCCGGATCGAGGATCACCGCCACGCGGTATCGGGACCTTAGTGGACGCAGCGCCTGACAGATGCGCGTCAGACCGGTCAGATCCCGCACGACCGCCACGCTATTACCGAACGCAGGCGACACGTGGAAGAGCAGTATGGGATTACGGCGATTGATTGGACGGAAACTCATCAGCGATGCTCCTCTCGAAAGCGACGAACGGCTTCCGCCAATTCATCCAGCAGACGCGTGTCAGGTCGATAATCCGGCGGATCGCCCATCGTGGGACAAACGAAACCGCCTTCCGAGTGTTCATTCCAGGCGTATACCAGCACCGTCTGCGCAGCACAGTTTCGTGGATGGGCTGCGGTCCAGCGGAGGCCAGCCAGCAGGTGCTCACGGAACTCGCTAGGGCGCGGCTCCCGATAGTGCTCCGGCCCAAAGGAGGCGGGTTGCTTGATGTGTCTGGGTGTGTGATCGGCTCCACTCATCAAGGGGACAACCAACTGCCTGCGGGGATTACCCCCTATACCGATCTCACCAAGAAGCAACTGATCGCGAATAGACGGCCATAGTCGATGGTAGGGTGTGCCCTCGGCAGTCGCACCAAAGGCCGGGCGATACGCGCTGACCGCATCCAGACCGGCCCGATCGATATACATGGCAGACCAGATACCGCCTGGGTTCATACCCACGATGTACGGGTTGCCACACCCGGCATGACGACAGCGGGCGCGAAACTGATGAATGACTTCGCGCAGCCGATCCACACGCCATTCCGGCCCGGACGGATCGCCAAGTCGGCGCGACAGTTCATCCGGCCCCAGGATGAAGAACAGCGGGCGACTGGCGCAGACGCGCATATACTGCGGGTCGGCAAACAGCCTGACGTATTCATCTTCGTATCGATGCCAGTCCCATAGCACCGCGTCCGGTCCGCTCTCCCCTTCCGGCAACCCGGCGCCGACATGCTCCCCCAGGCAGATCAGCGCGAAGCGGATACGCCGCTTCAGAGAGCTGGCCAGATAGCACTCGAAGTTGTCTCGCAACTGCCATCCGCCACCCTTGTGTGCACCAAAATGACAAAACGCCCAATAGTCGATCCCCGCGTCCGCGGCATACCGGATCTCTTGATCCGTAACCTGCTGAATGACACGGCGCTCATAACCCGGGTTGAACCGTAAGGGATGATCTGGGTCCCCTGTCCGGCGTACGAACCAGGGCGCGCGCGTGTGCCAGCGACGGTCAGCCAGAAACCCGAACTCCTGTTGTTGGGTCCACACGGAACTGCCGTTGTACCCGTCCCATCGGATCACGCCTAACCGGACATTGGGCGGTTCTGTTGGTATCCGCTGCACTGGTCTGCTTACCCTTTCCCCTTGGTACACAATAAACCCCGGAGGCATGCCTCCGGGGTCTGGTATATCAGTCGGTTGCGGGTTACTGGATGTCAGGAACCGGCGAGCCGTCGGCGTTCCAGCCGTTCTTCGGCCAGTGATAGTCATAACCCACTCCGCACCACCACGGGGCCGGGAGCAGAATGCTGCCCACCGCATGGGTCTTGGCGTGACCATCGCCAAACACAAAGTTCATCGTGGAGTTGGCGGTCCAGCCCTTGCGGCCATTGTCATCACCACAACCGCTCAGCCAGTCGAGATAATCGCGCTTGGAGTTGTGGAACGCATTGTTTTCGTGGATCAGGAACACCCCCGCCGGACTCTCAAAGAACCCCTCTTTGATCAACCGGTGATACAGGTGCATGGCGCCGGCATACCCCGGAGCGTATGTGGCGGCGATGAAGTGCCGATAGTGATACGAGGTGAAGTTGCTGCCCACGGCGAACTGAGTGGACACAGAGCTGTCCGAGGGACATACGAAGATTTTCCAGCTCTTTACGTACGGCATGATTTGGGCCGCATAGCTGGCCTTTTTGGCGTATTCCGCCTGAGCGTCGTTACCGCAGCCTGCATGACCGCCGTAAAGCTCAGCCACCCCATCGCCGACTTGCGACGCATACTGCTCGTACATCATGGGGAACGCGTTGTCGTTGTCCTCGAGATACATCTGAAGCCCCAAGCCCAACTGCTTGCAGTTGCTCAGACAGTTTGTTGCCCGGGCCTTCTCGCGAGCCTGTGCGAATACAGGGAACAGGATAGCTGCCAGAATGGCGATGATTGCAATCACCACCAGCAACTCGATGAGCGTAAACGCTCGACGCATTGGAAACCTCCTAACAGGAAAGCGAAAATGGGAAGTAGATTGGGTAAAACAGGGTCGTGAGAGCCGTGCTTCGCGACCTTAATGCAAGCATAATATATTGTCTTTGATTTGTCAATAGATACCCATTAAAACGGGGCAACATCTAGATGTAATACGGATATGCCCCTGAGTTTCCACCTATCATGACTGCAATCCACATGGCACGGCACCACAGTAGTCGCTTGCACAGTGGCAGCTTGAGTCGCCGTCCTGCTATTCACGACAGGTAGTGCCGGCACAATCCAACCCGTGCAGTTCCTTTCAGACGCGACAGACCGCCATGATGCACTCCATGGGGACATAAAACAGACAGCACAGCCGTGTAGCGACTGTGCTGTCTTGGAGCATGCGGACAGCCTCCCCTTTATTTATAGGAGGCAGGCGCCCCTCACTTGGTACTACTGGATGTCCGGATTGGGTATGCCACCGGCGCCCCAATCCCAGCCTGTGCGGGGCCAGTGGTAATCCCAGCCGAAACCGCACCACGGCGGCTGCTTCATCAGGATCTGGCCGATCGCATAGGTTTTGGCGTGGCCGTCGCCGAACACGAAGTTCATCGTCGAGTTCTCGGTGGGGCCTTTGCGGCCGTTATCGTCGCCGCATCCGCTCAACCATTCCAGGTAGTCACGCTTGACGTTGTGCCACACGTTGTTCTCGTGAACCAGGAAGACGCCCGCCGGGTTTTCGAACCGGGAAGACTTCCAGATCCATCGGGCGAAGTGGTACGCGCCGCTGTCTACCGCTGCCGGACACCAGGAGGCGGCGATAAAGTGACGATAGTGATACGAGGTGAAGTTGCCACCCGGCTCAAACTGAGTGGACACAGAACTGTCTGACGGGCAGACGAAGATTTTCGCGCTCTTGCCGTAAGGCAACAATTGCGCGACATAACTGGCCTTTTTGACATAATCGGACTGAGCGGCGTTGCCGACACCGGCGTGTCCCGCATACAGCTCGCTCCATCCATCGCCTACTTGACGACCCCAGTCCACGTACATGATCGGGAAGCCACCGTCGTTGTCTTCGGTATACATGATCATGGCCAGACCGATCTGCTTGACATTGCTGAGGCAGTTGGTGGATCGGGCCTTTTCGCGAGCCTGGGCGAACACGGGGAACAGAATGGCAGCCAGAATTGCGATGATGGCGATAACCACCAAGAGTTCGATGAGCGTAAACGCTCGACGCATACGTACCTCCTCACCTGCGGATAGAGAGATGAAATGGGACAGATAACCACGAAAACCACTGCGGGAAGCTACACTTCGTTGCAGTAACTCCATCTTAACCAACGAATTGATACTCAGTCAAGGGTAATCCCGGATTATTCATGAATTTGCCAGACTTCGCCGGTTGACATGCGGATTGAGGGA
>CAZYPZ010000031.1:0-31868 GCA_964650005.1 uncultured bacterium
ACCATCTGTTACATTGAGAATGGCAGATTCTCCAATTCACGCTGAACCAATACAGTTTTGATGGTCAAGCCTCTGGCGCTGACATGCTCAATGCGATACAGCAGGCCGATCCCCGCATTCGTATCGTCACTGGATTTGGCGGGGGTTTTGTGTTCGGCATCGCCTACGATCTCAACAACAATGGAGTCGTGGGAGTGGTAAACGAAGACGACCCGGACAACTCGTATTCGCTGGATCCAGAGGATCTGTATTGGGGAGGCTTTTCTGGCCCCGGATGGGAATTGTGGCATGAGCTGAACGGCAGTGGCGGTTTCGCTAACGTGCCTGACAGGGGTTTGAATACCTATTGGACGCCCGATGACCCAAACAGTCCCTGGTCCGGCGTTCACGGCGAGTGGCAACTGTCCGGAACGGGTATTGCCGGGATGAGTCTGCACAATGGCTCCTGGGTTGGGTTCAGCGTGGCGCGGGGTGGTCTGGAGTGGATGAATCCAGAGGCTCCCGGCACTATTGCTTATAACTTGCATAAGCAGGCGCCCGGGATACCTGTGGCTGCCGTGCCTGAACCAGCCTCTATGGCTGGGATACTGGCTGGTCTGGCATTGCTTAGGGGATATAGAGCCAGGCGTAGTCAGAGAGCTTGAAATAACGTTCAGACGCTGATTTCCGGACAGCCTTGCCAGCACATCGCTGGTAAGGCTGTCAATCGACTGGTCGAACAACGGATCGCATGGCCGCATCGTGTTTCAGATCTCTTCAAGTTAGTCTAGCATCCGTGTATGATGTCGCGTAATATGCACAAGGAGTTCATATGTGTCCCAAATACGGTGACCCAATAGGAACACTCATTTCCTTTCGGTTTTTTAGTTCATGGAGCGGGGGCAAGGACTCCTGCCTGGCACTGCACCGGATGTTAGAACGGGGATATCAGTGCGATGCCCTGTTCACTATGGTCGACCCCGAGCATGGTTTCTCGCGATCGCATGGGTTGACTGTGGCCATGCTGCAAACACAGGCCGAGGCGCTAGGGCTACCACTGGTTACCGCAAGCGCCACCTGGGAGGATTACGAGCCGCAATTTATAAGGGCCGCCAACGGCTTTGCCATGAATGGAACCACCCACGCGGTATTCGGGGATATCGATCTGCAACCCCATAAAGACTGGGAAGAGAAAGTCTGTGCGGAATGTGGGCTTTATCCGCATCTGCCTCTCTGGGGGCAGAACAGAGAATCACTGGTTCGGGAGTTCATCGATCTGAAGTATGAGGCAATGATCGTAGCGGTGGATGAGCGCCAGATGCCTGAAGAGTTCCTGGGGCAGTATTTGGACCATCTGCTTGTTGACAAGCTGCTGGAACAGGGAATAGATCCCTGTGGCGAAAACGGTGAGTTCCATACCTTCGTTACAAACGGCCCTCTATTTCGATACCCCGTGAGCATTCACTCCCAGACGCCGAAGCAGATAATGCATCATCGCGTGTTAATCCTCGACCCCAGATAAGATGTCGCGGCAACAACGGCTGTGTGTGCAGGAGATCAGTCCATCTAGATACAAACAGTTCTGCAATACGTATAGCTGTTGAGGTGTCATCATGAACTGGGCGCGTACCTGGATAGTCTCGGTATGCTCGGCAGCGATGCTCTGCCTGACTCTTCGAATGGCTGTCGCCAACATCTTCCAAGACCCGGGATTCGAGGTTAGCGGGACATCCACCATGGCTCGCAGTGGTCAGCGTGCGGCCCACCTGAAGGTGGATGCACCACAACACTGGGCCGCATTGGGTGGTCCGCTGGACGTCCAGCCCTTCGCCCGATACCGGATGACCTGCTGGGCCCGTTGGAAGGTGACGCAGGGCGTGGCCTACGCACCCTATATCTACGCATGGGACAGTTATGAATGGGCGTTCCAGAGTCTCGCGCCGCTGACCGGTGAGCAGACCGAATGGACCCGCCAGGAAGTGACATTCATCTCTCCCGGACCCCAGATCTACGTGCATCATCTGGCGATGCTGGATGCCTCTTCCAGTGAGGCCTGGGTGGATGATGTGCTGATCGAGCGAGTGGCCGCTCCTCAGGAGGCGATGGCTGCCATCGAAGCGAAACGGGAGCGAACCGATGATGAAATCCGGCTGCTGGCGCGCTGGTACGTAAAGCAGAACCGCTTGACCGATGCCGACCGTCTGCTGCAATCCGCGCGCGGCCTGTTGCGCGCTGACCTGGCCACCGTGCTGGCGCTGGCCCGGAAGCGCCCCGCCGACCGCATCCGCTACGCGGCCGCCGCGGTGTCGGCCGGTTCACCGACCTATTTTCAAGGTGTGGAACGGTTCATGCAGATGACCCGAGGGATGACTCTCACACAACAGATCGAGGTGCTGTTGCGGGGAGTTGCCGCGAATCCGCAGGATGAACGCACACGTCGCGGTGCGGAACAGGTGCTCCAACAATGGACGGGGCGGCCCCTGGAGCCGACATCTGTTGCGGAGCGGCGCCAAGTGTTGCAATCCATCGAGCGCCTCTTGGCCAAGTCACTGAAAAACGCCGGCAGTGAAGAGGTCAAAGACCTGCTCCAGTCAGCGCGCAATCGACTCACTGAACAGATAGGCCAATTGGAGCACGAGCAGGCGCAGCTGGGTACATGCATCCTGACGCTGGGCGGCATGAGCGTCACACCGAGCAACTATGTGATCGCACTCCCTCGGTCTCCATCGGACGTCGAACGGTATGCCGCGCGCGAACTGCAGGTGCATCTGGAGCGGATCACCGGAAAAGCGCTGCCGATCGTCCCGGAGACCCAAGTCGGTTCACGGCAGGCTCTTTATGTGGGACGCTGTACAACTGCCCCGGGCGGATCCTCCCGCTACGCCGATGAGGAGCTTCGGGTGCGAACCGTTGGGCGGTCGTTGGTCCTGCAAGGCGGCGGTCGAGGCGTGTTGTATGCCGTTTACGAGTTCCTGGAGCGCCAGTTGGGTTGCCGCTGGTTTACGCCAGACTGCAGCACTTGGCCCACAACCGGTGCCATCACCGTCGGGCAGATCGACCGGCGTTACCGACCGGCATTGGAGTACCGCGGAGGTGACTATCCGGTGGCGTATGACGGCACGTTTGCCGCTCGGTTGCGGCTGAATGGCGCCAACCACAACATCGCACCGCATCAGGGCGGAAAAGTGGGCGTTCATGCGTTGGCCCATACCTTTGCCTCTTTGTGCCCGCCCGAGCGGTATTTTGCCACTCATCCCGAGTATTTTTCGCTGGTGAACGGCCAGCGTCAGTCCGGATACGCGCAGTTGTGCCTGACCAACCCAGACGTGCTGAAGATCGTGGTGGAAGGTGTGCGCCGCTGGATCGCCGAACACCCCGAGATGCGTGTGTTCTCGGTTTCGCAAAATGACACATTCAATTACTGCGAGTGTCCGAATTGTACCGCTGTCGCGAAGGAAGAGGGCAGCCAAGCAGGGCCTCTGGTGCGCTTTGTCAACGCCGTGGCGGATGCCATTGCGAAGGACCATCCGCAGATCGCGATCGAGACGCTGGCATACCAATACACCAGAAAACCGCCGGTAACCAAGCCGCGTCCCAATGTGATCATCTGCCTCTGCAGCATCGAGTGTTGCTTCGCACATCCACTGGCCACCTGCCCTGCGAACGTCAGTTTCACTGCCGATATCAAGGGCTGGAATCGACTGACCGACCGGTTGTGGATCTGGGATTACGTGATCAACTATGCCCATTCCATCTGTCCGTTCCCCAATCTATATTCCATCGCTCCCAATATCCGGTTCTTCATTGATAATGGCGTCAAGGGTATTTATGAGGAGTCCTGCTATTTCACGCGCGGGTCGGAAATGCAGGAGCTTCGGAACTATATCCTGGCGCACACGTTGTGGGACCCCTCTTCGGATACCGATACGCTGATCCGTGAGTTCTGCGCGGCCTATTACGGACCCGCTGCGCCATATATTCAGCGATACATCCAGTTGATCCATGACGACGCACGCAACCATCCCGAGCGGCACGTGATGATCTATACGCATCCCCGCGATTCGATTACGTTGGATGTGCTCGCTCGGGCGAACAGCCTGTTCGACGCTGCGGAACGAGCGGTGGCGGCCGATCCTATACGTTTGCATCGCGTTCAGGTCGCTCGGCTCCCTGTGCTGTATGCGCAGATCGTGTTGGCGCAATCCGGCCATTGGACCGAAACTGACGGCAAACTAATCCGTGCACAGGGGGTGGATACCGGTCTGCTCCTGGACCGTTTCGAGCAGATTGCCCGCAAAGAGGGCGTCACGATGGTGCGGGAGGGCGGACCGGATGCTTCGCTCGATGCCTGGCTCCGCTCGATCCCACGCCAATCCGCTGAAGTCCCCATCGTACTGCTTGAAAACGCCTGTTGGAGGGCCGACGTGCTACCCGCATTGGGCGGCAGGATTTGGCGTCTTCAAGATCGCCGAACGGGCCGCCAGCTGCTGCTGACTGCCCGCTCCGAGGAGGGGTGGGATCCGCTGAACCATGGATATGAGGAGTACAGCGAAATCGGTTACCGATCCCCCGGCTGGCGTGAGGCATACACGATTACCCGTCAAACAGACCGTGAACTTGTTCTATCCGCCGACTTGAACAACGGGTTGCGGCTGACCCGCCGGTTCGCTTTGGACGGTGACGCGTTGCTGATTGAGTCAACGCTCACCAATGCCGGGGCGGAACCGCGTGCGGCGTGTCTGCGAACGCACCCGTCGTTCCATGCCTCGCCGTTTACCGGTGTGCAGGTAGAGGCGCTTCAGGCCAACGGCTCGCGGCGTGTCATTAACCTGGCTGACCATGTGTCCGGAGAACAGGAGCTGTGGCTGCAGGGCGGGGACACGCCGGCTGGTGAATGGACATTGAGGTTTCCCGATGGAACACGTCTGACCATTGCCTATCCTTCTTCCGAGGTGGCGAAAGGGTTGCTGAACTGGTTGCCCGCCGCCGAACGGGCGAATCTGGAGCTGTTCACCCCGGAACGCTCGCTGGCGCCGGGCGAGACGCTTCGTCTCACCCAGACATGGACACTGCGGCATTAGGTGATGCTCAGCTGATACGGGGCACTAGGCTGGGGACACAGGTTCCGCTGTATTTAGTGACGGCTCTTTGGCAGTGCAGCGGGCCTGGTCCGGCTGGGCGCACTGCTTGGTAACCTTGCTTAGATATCTGTTCACTGGCCGTTGGGACGAAGCGAAAGAAGCGCGGGGCGCGTCCATATTCTGAACGAACGCCCCGCAGCTCTGCAGGCCCGGTAATCAGCTTGTCAGGTGCTGTTTCAGCAAGGCGAACCAGCTGTAAGGATTCACCATCTCCACCTGAACCTGTGGGTGCTTCCGCCGGGCAATGGATAGCGCTTGCTGGA
The DNA here is from genome assembly GCA_964650005.1 of uncultured bacterium. Taxonomy (GTDB): domain Bacteria; phylum Armatimonadota; class HRBIN16; order HRBIN16; family HRBIN16; genus CAZHSN01. The sequence continues at coordinate 5,384 of CAZYPZ010000031.1, forward strand.
CGAACTCGGGGGTTTGCCAGACCACCCGATACAACAGGAAACCCGGTCGATCCGGACGCTGTTCGGCCAATCCACGGGCAAACGCGGCCGCGGTCATCTCCACCGAGTCGGGATGACGGGCGTCGTTGCGCAATACCGCCACCGGCATCCCTCGCCACACGTGTGGTGTGGGGTGCTTGCCGCCCTGGTTGTGTTCATCTTGAACGATGGTGGCGAATCCGTCCGGCGAGAATCGCGCGAACGCATCCTTAACGGCCGGAGACGGCTCGTCCTGATCCAGCACCATCGGCGAGAGACTGATGTCGGTCGCCCGATAGTACTGCTGACAATGGCGGATGAACAGCGGCAGATACTCCGGCCGGATCCGGTTGGGGTTCATGTATCCTGCGCAGCTGGCGTCCGCGCCAAAGACATCGTTGGCGGATGCGGTGGACCACAGATGCGCGAAGATATCGGGATAGGTATCCATCAGGTTCGGGTTGATGCCCCATAGAAGCGGTAGCTGTCCCCTTACGCTGTTGTCCCACTTATCCGGCATGAACTCATACAGCGGTGTGGCGGAGTCGTAGTCTGCCATCAGTACGCACATCCAGGTTTTCGCCTGCAGGTGCGGATGACGTACCGGGCGGGTGCGCTGCTTCAGTGGTCTGCGCGGAGCATGCCGGTGGAACGACTGATTATAGCAGCCATGGGCTACGGTGTTTTGATAGACGTTGTACGGAGAGATCAGCCAGACCGTTTCCCATTCGGTAGGCACCGGTTCATGTTTGGACTGGTTCGGCGGCACATTGCTGTATTTCGAAAAGTGGAAGAAGCCCGCCAGTTCAGTCATATGGCGGCCGCGTGACTGCCGCAGGAGCGCCTCCAACAGCATGGTGTATGTTTCGCGATCCAATCCCAACCGTTGTCCGCGGTCGTCCGCGGGAGCTTCATCACCCCAGGGCGACAGATCGAACACGAACCCCCGGTGGAATACCGCCCAGTCCCGGGTTACCACGTACTTGGCGTCGCCGGCATCCCGTACGCCCCAGCTATCTTCATACAGGAAGATGAAACGGCTGGAACAACGTCCGGTCTGCAGGTATTCGCGGATCGCCCACCGGTAGGCGTCGTTCTTGGCGCTGCCGGTTTCGGCGCCGGTGAATCGCCCGCGCAGGTCATGGAGTACCGGGATGTTCCGGAATGCGGTTTCGTTGGCGTGCAAGTCCGGATGCAACACCACGGCGTCATGCACGCCAGCCATCGTGGTGGCCACATTGACACTGGCGGGTACGTTGGGATCCCATACTATCGCTCCCTTCAGTGTCGGGGCGGCCAGTTCAACCAGATCCTCCAAGCGATTGAGCTGTTTCCATGGTTTGTCCGCCAACCAGTACCCGGAACGGCTCATCACCTCCAGCCAGTAAGACGGGTACCGGCTGGCGCCCGTCTCGATGTACAGCCGCGGCCCTGAACGGTTGATCAGCCCCTGTAATGTACAGACCGCGAGCGCGAGGTCCCAGCTGCGTGCGCTGCCATCAAGTGGCAATTGATACCGAACCATGGGTTGCCTCCTGCCTGTACTCAAGTGGAACGGATCGCTGTCGTATGCGGGTACAGCGATCCGTTACGTTATGCTTGGTTGGAACTGCCCAGCTCGCGCATTCGCTGCGCCACGTATTTGCAGACCGCTTCGCGTGCGGCCACCAGAAAATCCATGGGCTTTCGTGATCCGACCACGGCCTGTATGTCAAACCGGTCGGGCAGCGTGTCCAGTGCATGTCTAGCTGCCCGCACATAGGCGGCTTTCAACGAAGTGCCGATGTTCACCTTGGCCACGCCCATGGCTGTGGCTGCCCGCAACATACCGGCGTCCAAGCCGGTTCCGCCATGCAGCACCAGCGGTATCGGGACGGCATCACACAGCCGCTTGAGCAGGTCCATGTCGATACATGCAGTGCCTTCGGACAGCACATGTACGTTGCCTACTGATACCGAGAGTGCATCCACATTGGTCTCGGCCACGTACCGTACCGCATCCTCGACCCGTGTGGCGCTGCCCCAGCTGATACCGCCATGACTGGCGTCAGGCAGATCGCCGCATTCCCCCTCTGCATCGGCTCCCGCGGCATGCGCCATCTCGGCCACCTGCTTGACCGCGGCGATGTTCTCTTCCAGCGGCATGCCGGCGGTGTCCAGCATCACCGCGTTGAAGCCCCACCTCAGCCCGTCCCGGATGTGTTCGAGCGCCGGCACTTCGTTCAACAGGTAACAGACCGGAACACGGGCGGTTTCCGCAACCGCCCGACCCATTGCGCCCAAGCCAGCCAGTCCCCGCTCGTCAAACCATTCTCGGTCCATCATCATGCCGCCAAAGCCCAGGATGACCGGAGAGCGCTCTGCCTCCGCCGCCTGCAGCACGCCCTCCAGCGAATACTGATCCCAAGCCTCGAAGTAGCCTACTGCATAAGCGTGCTGTCTGGCGTGAAACAGCATTTCCCTCATCGGGGTCAGGGCCATCGTATTACCTCCTCGGGGTTGGCGTAATGGAACGGACCGCATGGGCGATCTTTTGTGCATCTGGCAGGTAGAACCGCTCCATTTCAGGCGCGAACGGAACCGGCGTGTCAGGAGGAGACACGCGCAGCACCGGAGCGTCCAGTTCATCGAAAGCGTTCTCCATCACCGTGGCGCTGACCTCCGACGCCCAGCCACCCATGGGCGGACATTCATCGACAATTACCAACCGACCGGTCTTGCGGAGTGAGGCGTATAGCGTCTCCCAGTCAAAGGGACGAAGCGTCCGTGGGTCTATCACCTCCGCTTCGATGCCCTCGGCGGAAAGCAATTCGGCCGCCTCCAACGCACGGTAAACGGTAACGAGCTTGCCCAGTATGGTGACATCGCGCCCTTCTCGCCGCACCACGGCCTGGCCGAACGGAATGGTGTATTCCTCTTCCGGAACCGGTCCTGCTGCACTCAGCGCTCCGTGCTCGGCCCGGTTTCCTTTTGATCCATACAGCAGCTTGTGTTCGAAGAACAGCACGGGATTGTCATCCCGGATGGCGGTTTTCAGCAATCCTTTGGCGTCGTATGCGGTGCTGGGACAGGCGATTTTCAGTCCAGGCACCTGCAGGAACAGCCCTTCAAGGCTCTGGCCATGCTGAGCGGCGCGCGTGGTCGCGCCCACAGGTGCGCGCATGACCATGGGCACGGTCAGCTTTCCGCCGGACATGTACCGCAGTTTGGCAGCCTGGTTGCTCAGTTGGTCCATCATACAGAACAGGAAGTCGCCATATTGCACATCCGCGACCGGGCGCAGACCGCCGATGGCCGCGCCGATCGCCACACCGGCGAATCCCGCCTCCGAAATCGGTGTATCGATCATGCGGTCGAAGCCGAACTCATCGGCCAGACCTAACGTGACGGTAAATGCGCCTCCCCATCCGCCGGGAGTGGCGATATCTTCGCCAATGCAGATAACCCGCGGGTCGCGCCGCATCTCTTCCCGAAGCGCATCTCGCAACGCCTCCACAATCGTCAATGTTCTCATGCGGTCACCTCATCGGCATATACGAAGCGCAGCGCGTCGGATGGTTCAGTCAACGGACTCTGTCTTGCGAACGTGACTGCCTCTTCCAGCTCTGCCTCGACCGATGCATCGATTGCATCGACAGACTCAGGGCTGACGCCGGCGTCGAGCAACCGTGACCGGTACACAGCGATCGGGTCGCGTGCTTTCCATCTGGCCAGTTCCTCGGCAGGCCGATATTGGCCCGGGTCAGTGCGCGAGTGGCCCACAAACCGATAGGTCTCACACTCGATCAGCGTCGGTCCACCGCCGGTGCGTGCGCGATGCAGCGCTTCAGCCACCGCATCACGTACCGGTACAGGGTCCATGCCGTCCACTGTAACGCCGGGCATTCCATAGGCCGCAGCGCGGTCGGCGATGTGCTCGATTTTCATGACACGGGAGACGTGTGTGCTGGCGCCATAGAGGTTGTTTTCACAGACATAGACCACCGGCAGGTTCCAGATGGCCGCCATGTTCAGCCCTTCATGAAAGGTTCCTTCGTTACTGGCGCCGTCTCCGAAGAAACACAGCGCCGCTCGGTCGGTGCCTTGCTGTTTGTAGGCCAGCGCCAGACCGGCGGCGATCGGAATGCCTCCACCTACGATCGCGATGGCGGGAAGCATCCCCCGTTTGGGGTCTCCCAAGTGCATCGACCCGCCATATCCGCGACAGCACCCGGTGGATTTGGCGAACAGCTCGGCCATCAGCTCCCGTACGGGGATCCCGCGAGCCACAGCGTGACCATGGGGCCGATGGGTGCTGACCACCATATCATCCGGACGAAGCGGCGCACATGCACCGGCAGCCACCGCCTCTTGGCCGGTATACAGGTGTACCGTGCCTTTGGCCTCGCCCGCCACAAACAGTGTGCTGGCCAACTCTTCAAACCGCCGGGCCAGTCGCATGACGCGATACAGGGCGGTCCATTCCGCTATCTCAGGCTCAGTTGCCATGTTTTCTCCTTTTGCTAGCTTGGCGCAGAGCGGACCACCTGGATCTGTGGGGCGAGCTTGCGCCTGTTATCGGGTTGGCGTATTCTCCATGAACGCCAGCGTCTCTTCCATGTTGCGCAGGCCGGTGGTGGTACCCACCGACTGGCAGCAAAGCGCGCCGCAGGCGCTGCCCAATCGGGCGGATCGCTCGATATCCCAGCCCATGGAGATGCCAGCCAGAAAACCGCCGATCCACGAGTCGCCCGCGCCGCTGGTGTCGATGACATCGATCTTGTATGAAGGGACAAACACTTCGGTGTCGGCGTTACGCAGGTAGCTGCCGTCGCCTCCCATCTTCAGGCCCACGGTCCCCACGCCTTTATCCATGAAGAATCCGGCGATATCGTAGGGTTTGTCATGTCCCGTCATCAGCTTGGCTTCATCGATACTGGGCAGGAAATAGTCCAGGTAAGGCAAACTCGGCGCCAGCGTGCCGTAAGCATCGATCGCGTCGTTCCATACGGTGTCCAGGCAGGTTACCAGCCCCATCTCCTTGGCCCGCCGCAGCAGCTCGGCGGTGGGTTCGCCGTCGATACCGGGCATCACAAACGATCCGGCAACATGCAGGATCCGTGCTTCGTTCAGCAACGAGAAGTCCACATCTTCCAGTCGCAACGTTCCGTTGGCTCCCACATAGTGGAAGAATGCTCGTTCTCCGTCTTCTGCGATCATCACGAACGTAAACGATGTGTTCTTCTCATCCGTGCGGATCACACCGCGCGTATCCAGACCATTGCTGCGCAATCGGTTCTCGATGAAGTCACCGAATCCATCCTTGCCCAGCTTGCCCATTACCCCGGTACGGATCCCCAGCCGGGCCAGCCCGGTTCCGGTGTTGGCGGCGCATCCGCCGATCTCGAGATCCACGCTGTCGATCAACTCCAGCGTGCGCCATGCAGGAATGCGGCGAATGGGCCGCCCCAAGGCGTCGGCGACAAAGATCCCCAGGCACATTACATCCATCGATTTGGGTGTCGTCATGACGGGACTACCTCGCGCTATTGATTGATTTGACTGACCCTATTGTACAGCCGAGTCGCCTTGTGTCCCAATATGCGGCGGTTTGAACGTTGTCTTCCGTGCCATTATAGCACATAATGGTGTAAATTGGCGATTTATGGATTATTTCGGCGATCGCCTTGTCCGCAATCTGAGTACACTGCTACTGGTGCATTCGCCACCCTGCGTAAACGGAGGATCAACATGGCAGAACGCAAACAGAGCGGGCTGGTGCCCGAAGAGCGTCGGGCACGGATACTCGAGTGGCTGACACGGAGCCGATCCGTGGATGCGGTGACGTTGGCTGAGACGTTCCAGGTCGGGTTAACGACCATCCGCAGGGACCTAGACGCTCTGGCGGCGAAGGGATTACTGCAGCGTGTTCACGGTGGAGCCTTTCTGAGCAGCCCAGCACCCCGTGTGCCATATCGTGTGGCGCGCAGCAGCCACGCAGACGTCAAGGACGCATTGGGGGCAGCCTGTTCAGCTCTTGTACCGCAATCCGGCTGCGTGTTTGTGGGCGGTGGAACCACCACCATGGCGCTGGCGCGGCACATGCCACATCGCCCCGATCTCCAGGTCACTACCAATGCCTTGGATATTGCGGCTATGCTGGCCGCAGACCAGCGGGTGTCTGTGGATGTGCTGGGCGGCACTGTACGTCCCGAGTCCCTGCAGACAAACTGTGAGGAGGAGCTGACATCGGTCAACTTCGAGATCGCGTTCCTCAGCCCGGCCGCCATCGATATTGAGCGGGGGATCACCACCGACAGTCGTTCGACGGCGCGTCAGGAGCGGCTGATCCGGGCGCGCGCTACCCGTCTGGTCATGCTGTGCGACTCCAGCAAGATTGGCCGATACGCGTATGCACGCAGTTTCGGTGTGGATGCCGTGGACACGTTCATCACCGATCAATCGGCAGACGAAGAGTTCATCGACGCGATGAGGCAGATGGGGATCGATGTAATGCTCGTCCCCGTTCGGCGCTCGGCATCCTCGAAGGAGTCATCGGATGAAACGGTATAAGGTATCGGCCTGTTCCTGGAGCCTTTCCGGCTGGACGCCGGAGTTGTGGCGGTTGTTTGCACCGATAGAGGCAGGAAGTTCACCCGACGCAGAGGTCCCGGCCATGCCGGCGCACGTACCCGGTTCCGTTCAGGCGGTGTTGCGGGAGGCCGGGGTGATCCCGGACTGGGATACGGCGCTGGATGCGCGTGGCTCCGAATGGGTGGAGAACCGCGACTGGATCTATGAAGCGACCCTGCCGGATGAGTGGTTCACGTCCGAAGCGCGTTCCTGGCGGCTGGTATTTGAGGGGCTGGATTATCGGGGCGAAGTCTGGTGGAACGGCGCATGCGTGGATGTGTTTGCCAACACCCATCTGCCCCACACGTTTACGGTCACGCCCGACTCCGCCGGCAACAGGTTGCGTGTGATTTTCCAACCCGCTCCCCGCTGGCTCGGCCAGTTCGGATATACCGGACGCGTGCGGGACTGGAAGACACGCTTTCATTACACCTGGGACTGGACATGCCGGCTGGTACAGGCAGGGTTTACCGGCGATGTCTGGCTGGAAGCTCATGATGGACATGCCATTGAACAGGTGTGGATGCACGCCGGTTTCGATACCGCCTCCCGGCGGGGCACTCTTCGCGTGCATACCGAAACCGATTGCTTGCCCGGTGACTGTGTACGCATCGTTTTGTGGGATGCCGACCGAGCCATCCGGTCAGTCACTCTGGATAGAGCGACAGCGGTAGGCGGAGTGGAATGGGACGATCTGGATGTCCAGCCGTGGTGGCCGAACGGCGCGGGCGACCGGAGGCTGTATGACGTGACGGTGGAGCTGCTGGACGAAGCGGGGGAGGTGCGCCAGGTCGAGCGGCGAACCGTTGGCTTCCGCTCAATCCGTTGGGATCCCTGCGCAGGCGCGCCCGAAGGAGCCGATCCCTGGCTGTGCGTGATTAACGATGTGCCGGTGTTTCTGCAAGGCGTCAACTATCCGCCCGTTCGGCCGAACACGGCCGACGTGGAACCCGAGCGCGTGGAGCGTCTGTTGACGTTGTATCGGGATCTGGGTGTCAACACGTTGCGTGTGAACGGCGTCGGACCATTGGAAACCGAGTGGTTTTACACGTTATGTGATCGTCTGGGCCTGCTTGTCTGGCAGGATATGCCGCTGTCCTCATCCGGTGTGCAAAACGAGCCGCCGCATGACGCTCCGTTTGCCGCCCAGTGCGCAGAGATCATGCGCTCCTATATTGCCCGACGACACCATCACGCCAGTCTGCTGATGTGGTGCGGTGGCAATGAACTCATCCGGGAGGAACCGAAGGATGTGCAAGTCCCATGCGACCTGACCCATCCCGCTTTGAAAGCGATGGCCGATGTGGTGGCGGAATGCGATCCAGACCGTCGATTTGTCGCCACGACCGGTACCGGACCGCGTTTCTATGCGCATGAAGCTGACTTCGGCAAGGGACTGCACTGGGATGTGCACGGCCCGTGGAAACTGAGTGGTTCGATGGACGATTGGAGGCGGTATTGGGCAGGTGACGATGCGCTGTTCCGCAGCGAGGTAGGTGCTCCTGGAGCCGCTCCATTGACCATCATCGATCGGTACCGCGGAACGTTGGATTTGGAGCCCATTACACGCACCAATCCCGCTTGGGGGCGTCCGTTCGGATGGTGGATGGAGGATCAGGCGTTTCGGGACGAGATAGGCCGTGAACCAGCCGATCCGGAAGAGTACATCGCCTGGAGCCAGCGTCGCCAGGCCGAAGCGCTCGCCATCGCCGTATCCGCTTGTAAAAAGCGGTTTCCGAACTGTGGCGGTGTGCTGCTTTGGTGCGGCCACGACTGCTGGCCCTGCGCGACCAACACATCGATCATCGACTATCACCTGACGCCCAAGCCGGCCGCTCTCGTGTTACAGCAAATCTGGCTGACAGCCCCGGAGGATCTGGCATGAAGCGGTGTGTTGCGGGGTTGATGGCCTGCTGCCTGTTCAGCGCGACTGCATCATTGCCGGAGCCCGCTCGGGCGCCCTATCCGCGGATCGCAAACTGTTACGGAACCAACCTGGGTCAGCCATTGACCCGCGAACAACTCGTGCGTTACAGTCGGTACGGCCTGTTGATCGGCGTGGGATGGTCAGCTGAAGGCAATGACCTGATCAACGAAAACCTGATGGTGCTGCGCCGCCTGAATCCTCATCAGGCGCAGCTTGACTTCGCCACCAGCGCTCCTTATGAGTATCCCGCTATGGAGGGCTTTCCATCGGATGGCTGGCTGAGGGACATGTCCGGTGTGCGTGTTGCGGCCTGGCCGGGAACCGACATGATCGATCTGTCAAAACCATCGGTCCAACGTTGGCATGTGGATAAATGCCTGAAGGCGTTGACCCAAAAGCGCGTGCACGGGGTGTTCATCGATAGCATGGCGCCCGTCTTTGACGACTGGGCCTGTGAGATTGCCACAGGCCGCCGGTGGCAGGTGGATTTGAACGGCGATGGTCAGCCCGATCCGCCCCGCTCGCTGGACTCCCTTTGGGCGGACAGCAAGCGCACGATCCTTACCATGCTACGCGCGGAGATCACCGACAAGCCGTTGATGATCAACGCGGCGGACCGCTCCTGGCGGCCGCTGTTGAACGGTATCCTGCTGGAAGACGTGCTGGACCAGGTGCTGGCCGGTGAGCGTGAATGGGAAGACGTGCTGACCGAGTACCTCTACTGGACGTCCGGTCCGCGACGCCCGATGGTGACAACGATCGTCACACCGTCGGGTGTCGAGCCGCCCTTCGACCCCTGGCGACTGCCGGAAGCCGAGCAGCAAGCGTTCCTCAATCGCGGGTTGCGTGAACTGCAGCGGATGCGGTTCGGCCTCTGCACCACGCTCATGGGGGACGGATACCACGCCTTTGACCTGCATACCCGTTGGAGAGGGCAGGACTGGTGGTTCCCGGAATACGACACGCCATTGGGGTATCCGCGCGGTGCATCCACGCGACGCCCGGACGGTGCATGGGAACGTCGCTTCACCGGTGGACATGTGGTGGTTAACCCCGGGTACTATGGCGTCGAGGTGCAGTTCGCTCAGGTGATGCGCGATCGGTCCACCGGTCGAACCGCACGCCGTTTTGTGGTGCCCCCGTTGGATGGCCGACTGTATGTGCCTGCTCCGGGAGCCAAGGACTCGCCTGTCGGCGAGGATAACCGCTGGCTCTTCCGGCGTCCGAAGGCCGCGGAGATCCGCACACTTCCGGATGGGTGGTCTTTGGTGACGCGGTCCGGACTGGAGGTGCGGGCCGACAGAGACGGCTCGATCCGCAGTGTGCTCAAGAACGGCCGGGTGATCGCCGGCCGTGTGGCGATCGACCTGGTGACCTCGGATGCCTGGCGCAACCTGCCCTTCTCCGACGTGCAGATAAGCACCTCAAACAGGCAGCTCGTCGCTAAGGCCGCTCGCACGGAAGGCGGGATGTCGCTGCAGTCCATCCAGACGATCCGTCCGCTGAGCGATGGAGGGCTTCAGATCACCTGGCGCCTGAAAGCGCTCACGCCCGTCCGTCTCTACCATGCGCGTCAACGCATCGTGCTGCCACAGGCACGCTGGCAGGGACGCACCGTACGTGTCGGTAACCGTTCAGTCCGTTTACCGGAGGCAGTGGCTGCCTCCGCTTTGGCGAAAGGGAGGCAGGTACAGTTGGATACCGTTCGCCTGGACAGCGACGTCGACTTCGACCTGACCGACGAGCGATACTGGCGCGGATCGGGATATCGGCTGTATGCGCTGCCATTCCCCTTGGATTGGCGTCCTGGACAGACGGTATCGGCAACGATTACACTGAGGTAGTACCCGTATATCCAGAAGTTAGCCGCGCTTAGAACGCTAGCGGCGCACCCGACGAAAGGACTGTACGATGAGGTTCCGATGGTTGTTCCTGTTGTCTGCCTGCACGCTGGCGATGGCGCGAGCCGGGACGGCGGCGCCATTGGCTCCGCATGTTCTGAACGAAATCGTTCAACCGCAACGGCTGCCCGAAGGCGACCTGGAATATGTGGGCGCCTGGTCGGCGCCGGTGCTGCCGGCCAACGCTGGCCGACTTGTGGTTGATCGGGAGGCGTTGTCAGGCCGGGTGAGAGAAGGGATGCTTGACCGCGACCGATCGGGACATCTGGGCTTTGGCCCGTACACCGATCAGCCAGCCGGAGCGTATCTGGCGTTATTCCGTGTACGCCTGTTTGGTGAACCGGCCGTTCCCGTGATCGGCCAGATCGACGCATGCACACAGCAGGGTACGCGACAACTGGCCCTGAACGAACTGGATGTCGCGCTGTTGCCCAGAGGACGATACGTACGCATACCTCTGTGGTTCGTGCATACCGGCGGCAAGCTGGAATGCCGCATTCAATGGAACGGGGGCGCACCGCTACGGTATGACGGCTTCGCGCTGTTCCGGTATAAGGGACCAGTCTCGCTGCCGCCGGTCCGACCGCGCGTCGACTCGCCCGTACCGCATGCCGAACCCTCCGGCCTGCGCCTGACAGGCGAACGGATTCATGGAGACCGGTTGTTTCCGCGATCCGCCCCTCCCGCCTCGGAGCTATATGTGCTGGACATGAGCGTTCTTGCACCGGACCGTCAGTTGATGGCGTATGCGCTACAGGGGTTGGTGAACCGTTCACGTCCCAGACTATATGTTCTGGCGCACAGCACCGACAAACAGTGGTTGGATCACCTGGTCAAACGAGGATGGATCCGCCGTACCCGGCCGATTACACTGGACGCAGCGTTGAAACGCTACCGTTCTGTGTATAAGGGCGTGGTGGTGACCGATCCGCGGGTGCCGGCCACGGTAAACGTGGCCACCATGCTGGCCGGCTGTGAATCGGTGCTGCCCGTAACACCACGCCTGGCGGCCCGGCTCGAGTTGCCCATCGTGCATAACCTGAACGGCCGGTGGACTCGTAACGCGGAAGCATACGAATGGGTATATGCCCGGCTGAAGGGCCAGCTGAACAGGCAGGTGTCGGCGTGCCTGTGGCCCATGCATCTGGGCGTACGTGACTATCTGGTGCAGCACCGCATACCGATTTTCTGGCTTCCGGGAGCGCTGGACGGCGCCCATCCGGCGGCCTCCATACCCGATGACATGCGGGTGGCTCAGGCGTTTCTTGCCGGTCGTCCCGCCAATACCCCGGTCATGGGATACCCCTGGGCGGGAGTGGACGTGGGCATGGGCGAGGGACAGGGAGTCTCGTTGTTGGCCGAATATGGCCAGTATCTGGTGGGCTCGGTGGATTGCACCAATCTCTCTGTACACTCCGGGGTACGGATCACGCGATGGTCTCAGCGGGAAGCGCCATCTGTGCGTCTGGATCCGTCGAAGGTGTACGTGGCGATCACCATGTCCGATGGAGACAACGTACCGGTGTTGACCGCGAACAACTGGCCGCAGCTGTGGATTAGTCCGGAACGCGGTGCAACGCCAATCGGCTGGACGATCACACCCGCTTCGGCTCAGCTGATCCCCGGTATCATGGACTGGTACTACAGCACCGCGCATCCGAACGACGCGTTTTTGGCGGCCGTATCGGGAGTGGGATACACCTATCCGGCGCTATACGGCAAACGGTATGTGGCGGCGGACCGGCAGCGCGTGCTGCAGGGTTTTCTGGAGCAGACAGCCGAGTCGATGCGCACGATGGCGCTGCGCGATGTGTGCCCCACAAGCGCCGGCGTGGATGAATTGGCTCAGTATGCACGGCACATCGATGGGCTGCGCAGCATGTTTGCGGACTACGGGCGTGTTGTGGCCTCGTATGACGAAGCCACGTTCCTTTCGGACAAAGGCGTCCCGGTATTTCGAGCGGTCAACAGCTGGGATGCCGCAGGAGCGCCGAAGGACCAGATACCCGCAGTCACCGGGGCCATCCGCACCATGACACCGGCAACGCGTCCGGCGTTCATGCATGTGTTTTTGTGTAACTGGTTCTTTGATCTGGCCACCGTGAAGCAGGTGGTCAAAGCACTGGGACCGGACTATGTGGCTGTGCTGCCGGCTCAGTTGTCACAACTCTATCGGCAATACGCCACCGGTCAGCGTCTGGTGCTGAGAGTACCTCAGACCATCGCACTGGCTGAAGACGCCGCGGGGTACGCCACCGTTCATGTGCAGAATACCGGCGCCGTGCGCAGCGCCATCACCCTGAACAGCGACAGTGCGCTTCCCGTGATGATTTCGCCCGAGCAGCTGGAGCTGGACCCCGGAGTCCAGGCCACGGTGCGTGTGGGCCTGTCGCCCGGTATCGATGCGCTCACGATCCGCGCCTCCGATGGACAGGTCACTCGAGCCGCCGATATCCGTGTTGTCCGCATCCCGCGGGCGGTGCTGTCTGAAGCGTCGGTTGAGTTTGTACGGTGGCATTCGGCAGTCGGGATGGCGCATCACACCGGGCGAACGAGCGATGATCGAGAAGAAGGCCCCGTCCAGAAGGCCGAGCCCGGCGTGGATAAGCCAGGACACATGACCTTTGGCCCGTACACACCGCTCGAAGCGGGGCGCTTCACGGCCCTGTTCCGCATGCGTCGTACCGGATCTGGTCCCGGTTCGGTCGCCACGCTTGACACCTGTGTCGCGGGAGCGCCCAACAGCACCGCGGTGCTCGATGTCACCGAAGCCATGCTTCCGGAGGGACAGTGGGTATGGGTTGCGCTGCCGTTCACTCACCCGGGAGGGCCACACGAGCTACGCGCCTTCTGGCAGGGCAACCATACGCTGGAGATCTCGGCAGTGGTGCTGATGCAGCGCGAGTAGACGGTCGGGTCAGGCCGGTCGTAGAGATGCGGCGTGAACGGCTTGACCCAGCCGCCGCATCGACTCGGACGGCATGCTGAGAGTGATTTGGGCGTCTGGTCGGCGACATTGAAGTACCGCCCGGGCGGCGTCCATGAGCTGGACGCCGCCGGAGCCCGTCGTGACCCGGCCGAGCAGTAGTACATGCCGTATGGGCAGACAGGCTGCCAGCCAGTCCAGGAACCATCCCAGCCAGACACCGACCGTGCGATAAATGTCCGCGGTGCGTGAATCACCGGCGTTATGCATCCGCTGGATCGCCTTCAGCCTCTCCGCAGGCCCCGCTTCCGGATCGACAGGGAGTCCGGCGCGTTCCGCAAGGCGGAAGACCCCCTGCTGCGACAGGTATTGCGCGGCAATGCCCCGGTTACCGGACCAGTCATCAATCGGCGCGTTGTCGGCCAGGTCGATCGGGCAGAACGCCAGTTCGTTCAACCAGCCGCGCAAAGCGCCCGTTTCATCCACATAACCGCCGGCCAAACTGCTGCCCAGCGCCAATCCCAGCACAGGCCCTTGCTGCAGCTCGCGGTATCCGGCCAGTGCGGTCACATCGCCGTCGTTACACACGCGTAGCGGAACTTTCCACTCTTCCGCGATACGCAGGAACAGCGGCGCCACCTCGGCATCGAACCGCTCATCAGGCACACCCCGGAACAGCGAAGCCGCACGCACCCGATTGTCGATATAGATGCCTGCCGCACTGACCCCGATGGCGTCCACGCGCGGCAGGTACGACGCCGCTTCATGCAGCGCCGATTGGATCTGATGATAGTGGTAACGGGGATCTGTCCGTTCACGTGGATCCCAGACGGTCTCCGACATGTAAACGATCGTTCCATCCTGAACGGCGGCCACTTTACGGTCCGTGGCTCCGGCGTCGAACCCCAACGCACAGCCGGAGTTGTGGGATGCGGCCGGCTGTCGCTTTACGCGGGGTGGTGGCGCGTCCGCTGGCGAACCGCACGACAACGTAAACGGATGTTGCCACACCCGACTGAGAAAGGTTTTATCAAAACAGACGTCCGCATTTGCTGACCAAACACTATGCAACCGGTCGCCGATCCACCGAGGACCGTACCATCCCAGCTCCACGCCTCCAAATCCCCATACGGCCTGACGTACGGTACACGCGGCCAGACGCCAGGCCTCGTCAGCGCAGGGATGCTCACGCTGCATGGTCGGGATGACGATCGCATCACGCCCCCCGTCCGGTCTGTCGATTGTGACCACCGCTGTGCTGTTGCCAGAAGCCGCCTGGACACCGTCCCACAAACGAGATAGTGGCTGGAAATCCGGATCGAGCGGTGGCGTCAGTGCGGACGGATCCATCGGTTACGGATAGACAGCCGGCAAGTCCAGCGCTTCCGCCTCTGGAAAACCGAACATGATGTTCATGTTCTGCACCGCCTGTCCGGCGGCTCCCTTAACCAGGTTGTCGATGACGCTGACCGCAATAAGCCGGTTGGTCCGCTCATCCACAGTGACCGCCATTTGGCACTGATTGATGCCGTAGGTGGCCTTGGTCGATGGAAAGTCGCCGGCTTCCCGAACGGTCACAAAACGTTCGTCTTTGTAACGCGCCCGATATACCTCGGTCATCTCCGCTGCTGACAGCGGTTTCAGCAGGTCGGCATAGGCACAACACAGGATGCCGCGGGTGATCGGCGCCAGCGAGGGACTGAAGGTCAACCGGACCGGAACTCCGTTTCCCACGCAGGAGAGCGTCTGCTCGATCTCTGGGGTGTGCCGGTGACTGGGCACGCCGTATGCTTTCATGCCTTCGTTCAACTCGGCAAAATGGTAGGCCAAGCCGAATTTGCTGCGCCCTGCGCCGCTGACACCGCTTTTGGCATCGATCAGGATGTTGTCCGTTCGCACCAGCCCGGCTTCCACAGCCGGCGCCAGAGCCAGCGCAGCCGCTGTGGGATAACATCCGGGATTGGCAACCAGCCTGGCCGATGCGATATACGCCCGGTCTGTCAGTTCGGGCAGGCCGTATACTGCCTCTTGAAGCAGCTCCGTGTCGGCATGGGGCATGCGGTACCACTGACTGTAGACCTCGGGGTCACGCAGACGGAAATCGGCCGAGATATCGATAACACGCACGCCCGCGTTCACCAGTGCCCTGGCGTGCTGCATTGCGTAACCGTTTTCCGTGGCGGTGAACAGCACATCCACGCGGGAAGCGGCTGTTTCGGGGTCTAGCTCTTCAACCACCGGCAGATCGAGTCCGGCGAAGCCCGGAAACACCGCATCCATGGTCTTTCCGGCATAAGTACGCGACGTCAACAGGGTGATCTGCACCATTGGATGCATCGTCAGCAGACGAACCAGTTCGCCTCCCGCATATCCGCTGCACCCGGCGATGCCCGCTCTGAGTTTCTCTCGCCGCATCCGTCCGCCTCCTGTTCAGTTGACCGTCCGTTTATCCAGCACGCGCTTGGCCTTGCCTTGGCTGCGCTCCAGCGTCTGTGGTTCCACCAGTTTGACCTTGACCGACAAGCCCAAAGCGCTGTGGATCCGCTTGGCCAGCATCTGCTGATGATCCGCCAGGCTGCTGAACCGGGTGCCGGCCCGCTCCATCCACTTTTCGGACATCTCGACCCACACTTCGAGGTTGTCCAACGCGCCATCACGGGTAACCACCAGCAGGTAGTGCGGCGAGGTGCCCTCCGTCTCCATCAGCACGTGCTCCACCTGCGAGGGGAACACATTCACGCCGCGGATGATCAGCATATCGTCGGTGCGGCCCTGAATACGCGCCATCCGGGCGCTTGTCCGGCCGCAGATACAGGGTTGAGTGGTGACCGACGTCAGATCGCGGGTGCGGTATCTAATGACGGGCAACGCCTCTTTCCAAAGCGGCGTCACCACCAGTTCGCCGACCTGCCCTTCGGGCATCGGTTCGCCGGTTTGGGGATCGATCACCTCCCACAGGTACATGTCTTCCGCAATGTGCATGCCGTCGCGCGCCGTGACGCATTCGCCGGACAGTCCCGGTCCGCCCAGTTCGCTCATCCCATAGTTGTCGGTGGCATGCAGTCCCAGGCCCTCCTGGACGCGTCGACGCATGCCCTCGGTCCAAGGCTCCGCTCCAAAGAGTCCCCACTTCAAGGTCAGGTCTTTGCCGATTGTCAGCCCCTTCACCACGGCCTGTTCGGCAAGATGAGCGGCGTACGACGGTGTGGAGACCAAGACCGTGGTCCCGAAGTCCTGCATGAACATCAACTGACGATCGGACTGGCCGGAAGAGACGGGAACCACTGTCGCGCCGATGCGCTCCAACCCATAGTGCAGCCCGAAGCCTCCGGTGAACATGCCGTACCCAAACGCAATCTGGGCGATATCGCTCTCCTGAACACCCGCTGCGCTGATCATCCGCGCCACCAGATCGGCCCATGTGTTCAGATCCCGTTGGGTGTATCCCACCACGGTCGGTTTTCCCGTGGTGCCGCTGGAGCTGTGAATACGGATCAGCGAACGAGGCGGTACTGCGAACATCCCAAACGGATAGGTATCGCGAAAGTCCTGCTTGGTGGTGTATGGCAACAGCCGGACGTCCTGCAGGCATCGGATATCCGAAGGCTCCACTCCGGCGGCTTCCATCTTGGCGCGATAGTAGGGAACACGGTCCCATACGTACCGTACGGTTTCCTTCAGGCGATCCAGCTGTTCCGCTTCGATGGCCGCGCGGGGTGCGCACTCCTTATCGGGCGCCCAAATAGGCGACACAGGAGCGCCTGGCTCTGTGCTGTTCATGCGATGACCTCGTTGATGTCAGGATGACTTAGGCGCGACGATGCGCCGGCGCTATAACTGCTGCAGCTCTTCCGGGGTGACCAGCGGATACCCCCGGTCACACAGGATCGACTCACCCAGTTCCACATCTTCAAGGCCAAAGGCGATCACACCGGAGGTGACGATCGCATAGGCATATTCCACATTCACGTTCTTTTCGGCCAGCGCGGCCAGAGCTCCCGCAAGTCCACCCGGGCGGTCCGGTATACGCGCCAGCACGAGCGGCCCCTTGTGCGCCGTGAAGTTGGCCTTCTTGAGCGCCTCGATGGCCTTCTCCGGATCGTTCACCAACAGGCGCAAGATCCCGAAATCGGCGGTGTCGGCCACGCTGAAACCCCGGATATTGATATTGTTTTCGCCCAGGATCCGGGTGACCTCGGCCAGCCGTCCTGCGGCATTGTCCAGAAATACCGATAGCTGAGTGACGGGCATCGCGATCTCCTCCTGGTGGCGCGGTAACGGCGCAGCGGTTCTCCGCTACACTGTTATAGTACCGTGAACAGGGCGGACGCAGTGTCCGCGCCAGCCGGTTCAGCTGGTCATGGCGTTACAGACTCTGGTGAATTCGTCCACCGCCCACATCTGCCACTCGGGCTCCACCGCCAGTGAGCGTGGATCGCCGTAGTATCCGCAGATGAACCCCCCGTTTCGATGCAGCACAGA
The DNA here is from genome assembly GCA_964650005.1 of uncultured bacterium. Taxonomy (GTDB): domain Bacteria; phylum Armatimonadota; class HRBIN16; order HRBIN16; family HRBIN16; genus CAZHSN01. The sequence goes on from CAZYPZ010000031.1 coordinate 23,250, forward strand.
CAGCAGTTCGCGCGCCCGTTCCCGGATATACCGTTCATCGCCTGTCGGCAGATCTTTCTGGATGTCCACCGGCGACCAAACGGTGGTGCGTGTTCCACAGGTCTGCGCCAGGAACTCCAATCCGGACAGCCGTGGCTGATCCAGCTGAAGCACTTTGACCCCCATACGAACCAGCTCTGGAATGATATCCCGGATGTATCCGCAGGAATGCATCCAGATATCCAGCTCCAGTTCATGGGCGTGGTTCAGCAGAGCCTCGAACCCTGGCGCGAACAGGCGCTGCCACAACGCGGGTGAGACGAGTAGCCTCTCCTGTGTGCCCCAGTCTTCGGCGAACATCACCCCGTCGGCGCCGGCGGCTTTCCAGCGGTCCATGGTGCGCTTCAGCAGATCCACCACCTGTTCCTGAAGCGCCATCACCTCATCCGGATACTCCAGCACATCCGCCAGGAACGTCTCCACTGTGCGCATGTAGCGCATGATGGCGAACGGAAACCCAGCCAGTGATCCCAAGTGGTAGTGGTCGGGATGAGAGGCGAACACCTCGGCAGGCTGCCTGTACCGCTCTTCCAGATCCAGCCGCGGCATGGTATACCGCTCCAGATCTGCCCAGTCCGCAAGCGCTCCCTGAACCACCTCACCGCGGGTGGTGTTCGGCAGGCAGCGCCAGACGTTGTGAAACTCGTCCTCCCATTGCCTCAGGCCGTTCACCGTTTCGTAGATACGCCAGGGCTTCCACTCCGGATCCGCGGAAATGCCCGCTACGCACAGGTCGTTGGCATAGGGCGCCGGAAACGTGCAAGGAGGGCGATCCGGTCCGGTGAACGCCAAAGTGCGCAACACACGCTCTCGGGGCGTCATCATGGGGCGTAGCACTCCTTCAATAGCCGCTCGAAGCGCTGTCCGTACTCCACATACATCGCCTGGCGGGCCTCGGATTCCGTCAGGCTGGAGCCTTCATGGTACACGGCGCCCATATGCGGCTCCATGGAGAACCCGCCGTCATATCCGCGCGCCAGCAAGTCGCAGACGATTTGGCGCACATGTCCGTCACCTTCACCCGGCCAGGTGTAGCGGGTCTGACCTGTCAGTGGATCGAACAGCCCGTCTTTGATGTGCACATACACGACATGTTCATGTACGTTTTTATAGAACGTCCAAGCGGACTGACGGCTGGTTCCGTCGCCGTCCGGGTCGACAGTAAACACCGGGTTGCCCGTGTCGAACACCAGCTTCAACCCGGGAACGGCGTCCAGCATGCGCAACGTGTAGCGCCAGCCCATACCGCCATAGTTCATGCAGTTCTCATGCACCGGCTGAATGCCGGCGTCAAGAAACCGTCGGGTGATCTCCCGCAGACGCCGAAACCGTTCGTCTTCCATTTGATCATCCGGCGACCGGTCCTTCAGCACCCGGTAGCTCATGATACGGATCATGGCGCAGTTCAGCCGGTGCATCCGAGGAATGGCCCGCTCCACGGCCTGTAACGTGATATCGAACGGCTCCGTTACGCAACGGCCCCAGTTGGCGATGGCGCTGCCGAAGCAGTTCACCCGAATGCCAGCTTCATCCAGCGCGTCGGCCGCCGAGTCGAACTCATCCTGCGGAATGTCGTGTATATTGCCGGAGCCCACCGTACGCGCTTCGATGTGACTCCAGCCCAGTTGCTGAGTGACGGCAATCTGGGTGCGGATGTCCGCCCCCGCTTCATCGGCAAAACCGGTCAAATACATGGCGTGTATCCTTTCCGGCTTCAGGGCGTCTGTGCGCAACGCCTTCGCTGCAGCCCTGAACCGGGTTAAGCTTTCGCCAGTGCGTTCGGAATCGCCTGCTCGTAAGCCGCACGCAGCGTGGAAATCGTGGCGCCGCAGCAGTGTTGCCCGTTGATGTGAAACGAGACCATCTCGTCTTGGATCACGTCACCGATGTGCATCGCGTCACACTGGAATCGCTCGGCGATCTCCTGAAGAGCCTTCAACTGGTCGGCAGCCAACGTGACCACGATACGTGAGGCCGTTTCGCCGAACAATGCCGCATCGGGCCGTTCATCGGTGGCGATATCGACACAGGCGCCGCGGTTACCGGCGAGTGCGCTCTCGACAATACACACCGCCAGCCCGCCGTCGGAACAGTCATGCGCGCTGTGAAGCAGCCCTTCGGCAATTGCTGTTCGCACACAGGTCTGCAGCCGGGCTTCGGCCTCGATGTCCAGCGCGGGGCACCGTCCGGACTCCACATCATGGATCACCGCCAGATACTCACTCCCGCCCAATCCCTGCTGCGGATCGCTCCAGCCTTGGGGCTTGAGCAGGACGATAGCATCGCCAGGCAATTGGAAGGCGGCTTTGCAGTGCCGATCGACGTCCTCCAGTACACCAACGATACCGATGGTGGGAGTGGGGAAAACCGCCCCCTCGGGAGTCTCGTTATAGAACGATACATTGCCGGAGATTACCGGTGTGCCCAACACTTCACACGCCGTGGCGATACCGTCCACGGCTTGTTGGAACTGCCAGAAAATCTCCGGTTTTTCAGGATTGCCGAAGTTCAGGCAGTCGGTGGCGGCCACCGGACGGGCGCCGGTGCAGCTGATGTTGCGCGCGCATTCCGCCACGGCGTGCAATCCGCCCAGCCAGGGATCCAGCCAGGTGTATCGGCCGTTGCCATCTATCTTCAGCGCAATGCCGCGATTTTGGGTGCCGCGTACGCGCAACACCGCGGCATCGCCTCCGGGCAGATAGACGGTCTGTGTTTGGACCATGTGATCATACTGCTCGTATACCCAGCGCTTGGATGCGATGCTGGGCGATGCCAACAGCTTCAGCAGCACCTCTGTGAGATCGGCGGGAACCGGTAGGGTGGTTGGGTCGAAGGCGTGCAGGGCATCGATGTACTCCGGACGGTCGGTCTTCAGTGTGTATGTCGGGCATTCGTCGGTCAACATCAGCGCCGGGATCTCCGCTGCCACCTGATCGCCCTCCATCACACGCACCATGCCGTCATCCGTTACATGGCCGATTACCACCGCGTTCAGCCCCCACTTGCGGAATACGCCGGCTACCACGTCTTCACGGCCTTTCTTCACGATCGCCAGCATGCGCTCCTGTGACTCGGAGAGCATCACCTCATACGGCGTCATGCCTGTTTCCCGGCGGGGCACCTTCAGCACATCGATCTGCATGCCCATACGCGCCTTGCCGGCGGTTTCCGAGGTGGAGCAGGTCAACCCCGCCGCACCCATATCCTGGATACCCACCACATCACCGGTGGCCAGCGCCTCCAGTGTCGCCTCGATCAACAGCTTCTCGGCGAAGGGATCGCCCATCTGCACGTTTGACCGGCGAGACTCGGACTCCTCGGTCAGTTCCACACTGGCGAAGGTGGCGCCGTGAATACCGTCACGGCCCGTGCTGGATCCGACATAAAGCACCGGGTTTCCCACACCTTCCGCTGCGGCGCGGGCCACCGCGTCGGTCTTCACTACGCCCACCGCCATGGCGTTTACCAGCGGATTGCCGGAATAGCACTTGTTAAAACACACCTCACCGGCGATTGTGGGCACGCCCACGCAGTTTCCGTAGAACGCAATACCGCCTACCACTTCCCGGAAGAGGTATCGGTTACGCGCATCATCCAGCGGACCAAATCGGAGGCTGTTCAAGTTGGCGATCGGACGGGCGCCCATGGTAAATATGTCACGCAAGATGCCGCCGACACCGGTCGCCGCTCCCTGGAACGGTTCCACCGCGGACGGATGGTTGTGGCTCTCCACCTTCATCACGATGCCGTATCCGTCCCCGATGTCCACAACACCGGCATTTTCCAAGCCGCCGGCCTCCATGGCCTTACGGTATTCGGCGAATCGGCGCAACACGGGCCGCGAATACTTGTAGCCGCAGTGCTCGGACCACATGACGGCCAGCATACCCAGCTCACAGTAGGTGGGTTCACGTCCCAGCGCCTTGACGATGATCTGGTACTCCTCGTCGGTCAGTCCCATCTCGCGGTATACTTGGGGGTCTATCATCAGCGGTCATCTCCCGGGGCAGGCATCGTTCAGGGCCATAAGGCCCACAATATAGTGTACTCTGCCTGACGGTCCCTGGCATGGGACGGCATCGGACTAGCCCGGGTACATCCCCACCGAGCGTCGCGTCATGTCAACCTCATGGAATTTGGCAGTACCGAAACACATGAACGCGGCCCCCGATGACCCCATGGATAAGTTGCCCACCATCATGGATGGTCGCTTTCGGATGCACCCGCCAGCCCCATCCGCGTTCCATCTCAGTGTTTTGGTGTCCACCGTTTTAGCCGAGCGGCTCGTGCATACAGACAAATCGGGCATGATCATGTAGTGGTCTGACCAAATTCGGTACATCACCGCCGGGTCTCCGCCAGCACCGGCGTGATAGGCTGAAGGGTGTATACGGTCGATTTGCCTCCCGGACTGAGCAGATCGTACGCCCGGGCGGGACGGCCATCCAACAGTACACGCACACGTACGGGTGTCGGAGTCAGGTTTACCATGTTTACAACCATACGGCCATCGACAGTAGCGGGCAGCCATTCCACACCCCATACCGGAAGTCTGGTGGCAGCGTCGACCACAGATACTCGCGGCAGCGCGCCGGCAGTCCGGAGTGCAGCACGCAGAGCGGGCCACAGGTCTTCGCGCGGTCGCGCCTCGGCAGACATGAGTACTGCTCGCTGACGGAGCGCGGCCAACTGGGAATCGGACCTGATGTTGCCGTATGGGTCATACATCGGGCTATTTCCGACTATTACCAGCCGGGTGGAAGCCGGCAGCCGCTCCAAACCCGTCAGCGCGCTGTCTGGCATATGGGTCACATCAGGTAACACAACCACCCGATATGATTTGCCCTGTCCTGCGGCCAACTGGCGCTCGGTTAGGAAATCCACCTTGACACCGCAGAAGTTCAACGCGGTATACACGCGAGCCAACGCGCTCAGATATCCATCGTGTCGGGCCCAAGATGCCACAGAGTAGACCAATGCGACCGGCGCCTGAACCTTCTGCAAAGCGGTCATTTCCTCGGCAAAACGGTTCAGATCCAGGCAGGTGATGCCTACCGCATGCGCGCACCCGGGCCGATCCATGACGTTACCGGCAAACGGATGGGTGCTCGGGTTACCGGGATCCATACGCTCCCATACCCAAATGGTTGTCGCCCCCTGCCCGTGCACAGCACCCTGCCATAACGCGGTCCGGTAGTGTTCGGGCGCCACGTAGAATGTTGAACCATCGGGTTGCAGATGGTTTTCGGAATTGAAGATGGGCTTATGTGCTACGGATCGCTGGAGGTCGTAGAACATGTTCTGTTGCCCCCACATGATAGCCCATTCGTCGTTACCCGGTTGTATCGTGCAATCGTTGCCATTCAGGTCAGAGAACGCACCGAACAGCTCCGGCTCGAGCCCCCAAGCTACCGATTGCCGCCATTCTATCGGGATCCACATCAGTTTGGCGTGGATGGGCACTCCAGGCGCCAGCTCGCGGATCGTGTCTGCCATCCAGCGGTGCCATCCTGCGAACCGCTCCTGGTTGAACACGCACCAGTCATAGAATGCGGGTGCATCCGTGGCAAAGTTGGATGGAATGGGTACATCAGCGAATGTCGAAAAATGGGTTCTGTATTTCGTGTTGAGTGTATCGATATCTCCGTACATGCGTTGCAGCCAGTCTATCCATAGCCCGGGTGAGTTATGGGCGGCTGCTCCGCGATCGAAAATGGGCTCATTACTCAGGCAGATGCTGTTCAGGGCGGGATGATTCCGGATCATCGGGATGACCAGGCGCAGGAATCGCTCGATTAGCTCCAGGCTCTCCGGTGCATCGACCGTGTATCCCAGAAAACCGCCGCCGCCGCGCATCAATTCAGGGTGTTTGTCCAGATGCCATTGCGGGTAGTAATGGGGAGAAATCAGGAAGTCCACGCGCACGTTGTATTTGGCGGCTTCATCCAAGGCACGCAACAGCGTGTGAACCGGAGACAAGTCTGTCACTCCCTCGGCGGGAAATACCGCCGAGGGACCGAACTCGGAGAACTGAATGATATTGACACCATAGGCAGGCCTGCGATGCATATCGCGGCGAACCTGGCTGAAATGCCCATATCCGCAAAAGAACAAGGGGCCGGTGTCAATCCGCCCTCGTGCGTCCTGTCGTTTTCCGACAAGGCTGAGTCCCTCGATCGCAACAGGACCTGTTCGATAACGGCGAGAGACAGGTGCTTGCGTCGGGTCTCTCAGCCAAGCGCGCATGTGGGCAATCGCCTGATCCAGCGCGCGTTGCATGTCCATGATGGCGTATCCGGCCCGGTTCAGTTGCCCGTCCGTAATATCCTTTTGAGTCAGCGGCAGAAACTGTTCTACCAGCATGCGCGCCACGTTCGGATAGTCCAATGGTATGGAACGGGCCCGGCAACGGCCCGCCAGGCCGTCAAATACCGGAAGCAGGGCTTTCATGGCCTGCAGTTCATTACGCAACACCTCCGGACTGATCTTCTCGATCGGTACGGTGCAGCTTGCCACGTTCTTGCCCGACGCGTCGACCACGCGCACTGCATCCGCCGCTGTGTGGTGCTACCTGTGTTCAACTCCCACTGGTATCTGTGTTCACCCGGCTGCAGCATCTGGGTGTGCTTCCAGATATCACCGGACCGCGAATGGATCCGAATGTGGACGTGTGCGCCGGTCGTTAACGCAGATCGGATGAACAGGCCAAGATGGGCCATCTCCTTGTCGCCTGTGACACGTCCCGGTGCGATCAGAGACGCTTCGATATTGCGCCCGCTGAACTCCATACCCGCAGGACGCAAGGAGATGGAGTCAATGGCCAATTCATCACAACGATTGGTGACATTGATGCCCAGGTTCAACGATGTCTGTCCGGCAGCGGTGGTGAAACGCGCTGTCACGCGTTGCCAGTCATACGTTCCAGAAGGCAGGTTCAGCGTGTATGTGTGCCAGTCGGTCCAATGGATCCCATCGGCTGCGTTTTTGGCGCGTACCCAAACGATGAGTTCGTAACGCGTATTTGCCAGTACCGGTACAACTTGGTACAACCGGCCATACACTTCGGGCGCCATCCCGCTGCGGTTACGGAACACCAGACAATGGCGCCCTTCATGAGGTCGATCGGTACTGGGCTGGAACGACACCTCAGCCTGGCGTGCGTACCATCCCCAACCGGGGATCGGGTCTGTTGGTGAGGTTTGCTCAAACCCCGGGTTTTGAATGGACGCTTCCCACACGGCGGCATCCAGGGACGTAGCCATCCAGACAGTCGCCATCGCGATGATCAGCAGGCGCATCAGCTCACCTCACCGATGGATATGGTGTCATCCGTTTCGGCATCCGCTGCAGGTATTCCTGGATGCCAAGAACAGAAAAGCCAAGGCGGCCCTTCGCAGAGCCGCCCCGGGTCAGGATCCGTAACTGTCGAGTGAATTTACTGCGGGCAACGGGAGGCAGGCCAGCCGGTCGCCGGGGTCATCGACCACTTGCGGCCGTACGGGGCCAGCTTCGCATGGCCATCGAAGAATACGCAGTTGTAGCCGGTCATGTGGTTCACGTTGGCCTGGCGGCCGGGATACGGGGTGGTGACGCCGTCATCCGCATAGCTGTCCGGACCGTCCCAGCCGAACACGCCCCGCTCCACCAGCACCGTCCGCTCAGAAACCCATTCGGTGGACTCGCTCACGGGTTGTGCCCAGACATTGCGATATTCCGGTGCGTCTGTCGTGCCGTAGTTGCAACATGGGAACGAGCCGGGATAACCGGCGCCGCTTCCCGGGCACCAGACATTGAAAACCCAGTTGGGGAACCAGTTGTAGCTTTGGCGGCCCAGATCCGCATTCTCATTGCTGTACTTCACCGTGCTGCTGGGGCAGTACCACATCTGTCGCGCCTTTACGTACCCGTTCAGCTGGCGGTTCATCAGGAACCGGTAAAACCGGTACCCGTAACAGCCGGCGTCCAGGTTCTGCCCTTCATCCACTTCCGGGTTGGTCTCCCAGTTGCGCTCCGCCAGCGGACCATCCACACCATTGTAGCAGCCGTTGGGGAATACGCCGTCATAATCATCGGCGTACATCTTCATTCCCAGTCCGATCTGCTTCAGGTTACTGAGACAACTGGTCTGGCGGGCTTTTTCCCGGGCTTGGGCGAATACGGGGAACAGAATGGCGGCGAGTATCGCGATGATCGCGATGACCACCAACAACTCGATGAGCGTGAACGCTCTGCGCATGAGTATCCTCCCTGTACTGGCGAGTGATGTTTGCGCTTTTGAGACGCACTGCGTAAAGCCAAGTACACCGAAATGGACGCAGGGACGGTTGAAAAGATGCTTGCGTTACGGGCCAAATGGCTGGGTTTTGATATAAACAGTAATAATACGGGTATCGCTTCCGTTTTTACATTGAAGCCTTTAACCAAGGCTTGGCTGGCATGCAAAAAAAAACGCCCCAGCCACTGATGGGGTGACTGAGGCGTGTGCACTACAGGCGGCCGTCTCCAGCCGCCTTCAAGCTGGTAGGCTTACTGCGGGCAGCGGGATGCGGGCCAGCCGGTCGCCGGGGTCATCGACCACTT
>CAZYPZ010000032.1:0-29863 GCA_964650005.1 uncultured bacterium
GCGGAGCCTGGCCCTTTTCCTGCGAGTTTGTGCTTTTATGAATAATCCGGGTATACCGTAGAGAGTCCCAAACCGGTGCCTTCCCCAAGCGGTTTGGTGGTAAAAAACGGTTCGAAGATCTGGCGCTGGGTTTCCGCATCCATTCCGCATCCCGTGTCGCTGACCGCCAAGACTACATAGTCACCCGCTCTCGCACCGGGCATACTTGCAGCGTAGGCCTGGTCGATGGTCACATTGGATGTCTCGATGGTGATAGTTCCTCCAGCTTGCATCGCGTCTCGGGCGTTGACACACAGATTGGCTAGCACTTGATCGACCTGCGAAGGGTCGAACCACACAGGCCACAAGTTGGCGCCCGGGCGCCACACCAGTCGAAGATGCTCGCCGATCAACGGCCTGAGCATATCCAACATGCCGTCTATGGTATCGTTCAGATCTAGGAGACGGGGTGATACGGCTTGACGTCTAGCAAAAGCGAGCAGCTTGCGTGTCAGATCGGCCGATCGTGTGGCTGCCTGAAGCACCTTTTGCAACTCGCGATGTACGGATGACTCCTCACCGACGCGACGCATGATCATCTCGGTATAGCCGATGATCACACTGAGCATGTTATTGTAGTCATGCGCCACTCCACCCGCAAGTCGTCCTATCGACTCCATCTTCTGAGACTCCGCCAACTGATGCTCCAGCCGCATTCGTTCGGCCTCTGCTCGACGTAACTCGGTGACATCGCGCAGATAGGCCACACGTACGGCACGCCCGCGGTAGTTCACGTTCACACCGTGCACCTCGACCGGAGTGAGCGATCCATCGTCGCGGATGATCTCGATCTGGTAGATTTCGGTAGAACCGGTGCGAACATGCTGCTCGATTTGACGGAGCGACTCCGGCGTGACTTTCACAATATCCAGCATGCTGCGCCCCAACAGTTCCTCCGCGCTCGGCACGCGCAACAGATTCGCCAAGGCCTGATTGCATTCGGTGATGACTCCGTCCACATGCACCATGATCGCTTCGGCGGCCATCGACGCCAGGGAACGGAAGCGCTCCTCGCTGAGGCGTAACGCGGTCTCCATCTCCAACCGCTCGGTCAGGTCGATGCCAAACACCATGAGCATCGGGCCAGCGCCGGTCTCGACACGCATCGAGGTAAACAGGTATGGTACGGCCTTCCCTGACGTATGCACGATCCGATGCTCCCACGTCCGTACCGGTTCTTGATTGTCGGACAGCATATCGGCCACGTCTGCCGCGATCTCCTGATCGCTTTCGCCGTGATATATAGAGCTGAGCGGTGTTCTGCCAAGTTCATCGCCGGATAATCCCGTGGCCACCTCCAGCTGCCTGTTCCAGCGCACGAGTCGTAATTCACCATCGACCAGTGCGAAGATCCCCGGCATACTTCGCAGCAGGTGTTCAATGAATAGCACCTCTTGACGAAGCGCTTCCTCTGCTTTCCGTACATCCGTGATATCACGCGCCTCGGCAATGATATGCATGATCGTCCCGTGTTGATCGGTCAGCGGGGACACGCTCAGGTCGATCGCTCGGTTTTCACCATGGCTGTCTTTCATCGTCACGGTACGCCGGTATGAACGGCCATTCATCACCACAGTGAGCGCATTTCTCATAACGCCCTGGGCTTCGTGGCTGTCCGACCACCAGGGGGCTTCTGCAAATGAGACTCCTTGGAGATCACTCATCGCATGCGTGGCCATGTTCTGAAAGGTCTTGTTGACACTCACGATGCGTCCTGTTGTATCGAGTATCGCCAGCATGCTGAACGCCTGATCAAACAACGCCCGCCCCAGTGATTCGGACCTGCTAAGCGCTTCCGTGGCCTGTCTTTGATCGGTCACGTCTCGCAGGATAAGCACCATCCCGAGACGCCTGTTTTCCTCATCGAACACGGGGGTGGCTTTCATCGACACGTAGCGAAGCTCTCCGTTACGCGACACCACCACAGTGTCGCCGTCCGATTGTACCGGTGAGTCCAACACTGCGGGCAAGGCGGGGTACATCTGCAACACGTCCTGCAGCGGGCGCCCTGAAACATCGTGGAACGCCCAGCCCGCGAGTTGCTCTGCAGCCGGATTGAACACCGTAATCCGTGTCTGGCCATCGGTCGCCACCACCGCATCTCCGATCGAGGCCAAGGTCAGCCGGTACCCACGCTCGGCTCGAATGATCGCTTCACGGGACTGCTCCAGTTCGACATTGCGTTCGGACAGCTCACGCGTGGCGCGTATCACTTGCCTGTGTAGCATCAGGTTCCATAGAAAGACCACCAATAACACAACAGTTGCAAGCAAAGCCAGCATGCCTATTTCACGCCACGGCATTACACTGGGTGTCATACGACCAGTCCACCTGTCCAGGATGCTGTCGATGGTCTCAGGAGGTATCTGATCAAAACCGTTCCGTATGGTCTGCAGCAGCGCCGTGTTTCCTTTGCGAACGGCCACACTCTGCGCATGCACTTCGACGTCTTCCACGGCGCGGCGAAAAACGCTTCCTGTTGGCGATCGGGAGAGGTAGAACAGTGCAGTTGGCGCATCCGCTACAAACACATTGATACGTCCACTGAGCGCCGCATCCACCAGTGTATCGGCGCCGGGATAGGTGACCAGATGAACGGACGGATTTTCGCGGCGCAGGAGGTCCTCGCTGCTGTCACCCTTTACCACACCTACACTGAACCCGGACAGATCCTTGATACTCTCAATAGACAAAACCTTTGAGTTGAAAAATACCGCCACGGGTATATCGAACAACGGGCGCGTGAATTCGTAATACGGTTCGCGCTCTTTGGTACGGAAGATCCCTCCCACTGCATCCGCCCGTCCATCCTTAACCATCTCCAGGGCCGTTTGCCAAGGCACCAGTCTGATATCCACATCAATACCGGTCTTCCGGCTCCACGCCTGCCAGAGATCGATAGTGATCCCTTTAGCTCGCCCCATGGAGTCCAGAAACGCGAACGGCGGATATGCGACATCATCAACAACTACAATCCTCTTTGGTCTGTGTTCAACATTTACAGCCGTGCAAGCGGTGCACAATACCACCAAGAGCGCCATGATAAGGCGCCAAGCTGAAGCACTCCGACTCAGAACGCCCCTCCCCCCCTCGTGTTGGATACTGACATCGTGCAGAACTACTTGTACTGAACCGGGTAACGAATGAGTGAATCCATCATATTATGATCGTCTCTGTTTATCTGAAGCTTTACAAACGGCTCATCGCGTCTCGGAAAATACGGCGTCGGGATGCAATCAACGCCCGACGCAGGCGCTCCTGATCTCGTGGTGTGTAAGCAGTGCCCTGCGGGTTGTCTGGCGTATAGTGGATCAATCCTCCGTGCAAATATCCGTACGTCGAGGTAGGATGGTTGGGCCAGTCAAACACCCACCAGCTTAATCCGGCCCAAGGTCCATCACGCAGCGAGTCATAAAACGCATCCATCGTCTCTATCGGGGTTGTGTAATGACCACGCCCATAGTCCGAGTTGGCGATAAAGATCATCGTGGCGCGCTTTGCGCCTGCCATCTGCAAGGATTGCAGCATCGCATGCGTATCATTTCGATTTTCCGCCTTCCAGTTGTCACCGGGCCGAACCTGTAAGCCGTCGGGATAGTATCGGGTGATGACGCGCTGCCAGTCGTCCGCCACCTGACGGATCCGTGAGGACGGGATACCCGGATCCATGGGATCGAACGGACTGGTATCAAATCCCCAGTAATGATATGTATCGACGCCGACAAATTCGACAGACTCCGGCCAGACGTATCGATGCCGTTTCAGGTCCTCCGGATGCGCGGCATAAGAGCCGACACCATAATGCATATCGTTGTACCAGCACCGGATATGCCTAAACGGACGCAGGCCGTTCATCATGCGCTGCTGCACTCTTTCGTTAAAGATATCGATCGCTCGGCGCAGGCCGGCTGTGTGCAGAACGCTGAGCCCTTCATCGCCCAGCTTTACGGCCAGAATGTTGTTGATCAGCTGTTGGCCGGTAGCTTTGTCACCCTCCGCGTTTCGAAGCACGTGGTTCTTGTTGGCCCACAGGGTATCCAAAATCGCCGTGAGATTGACGAGCGGCTCGCGTCCCTTACGCGAGGGCTGACCCAAAGCTACCTCGGTCTCGATGTAGTCGCTCAACAGGATCAGTTGCCGGCGTACATAGGCACGAAGCATCAGCCTGATTATTTCGTCGTGGTATTCCGGTTTTCTGGGATAAAGGGCGATTACCGTCGACCACTGACTGACTTGGTCGATCCGCCGGATGTTTTCGTCATGAAACGTCTCCGGCGGCAGGCGATCGTCAATCCGCATCAACGCGTATTCCCAAAGGTAAGGCAGCCGGCCTATACAGTCGTTCGGGGGCCAGTCCCGTATGGGCACGAGCGCGTGACTCGTCACATCACCATCTATGCCCCCCGGACGCTTCATGTGAGTGTTTTATTCCTTTCTGCGCGCCTCCTGGAAGGCCTTGCGGCGCACATCCAGTCCGAAGTTCGCTATCGGATTGTCCCTCAGCAGCATCTGTCCGATGCGGACGGCGTAATCTTCATCGAAGCGGCCTTCTTCCACTTTTTCGGCCAATACACGTGCTATTTCCCTGCGCGCCATCTGTGCATGCGCATATGCACCCTCCACGAAGATGAAGTCGCCGCCAAACCCGTGGATCTTGTTCGCCGGCACTGCGTCCAGCATGTCACTTAACGCTCGCCTTCCGGCAGTAGGGTTGATGATCCACATCCAACAGAAATCGATCGTCACATTGGGGAAATTCTTGCAGAGTGTGACCAGCTCCTCCTGATATGGATAGGAGATATGATAGATGTCAAACTGCGTGGAAGGATACTTCATGAACAGATTGGCCATCAAGGCGGCGCGGCTGTTTGTTATGATGTTTCCATTGCCTTCCTGCAGCCCTGTATGAAACTTCATCCGTATCCGGTATTCACTACACTTACGTACCAGATAGTGCAAGATGAAGTCCTCTAATGCCTGAACGTCACGGCGATCGGGCCAGTCGTTGAACGCGCGCATCCGCAGGAATGTCTTTTCCACGTCCGCCTTGGGTACATCAGCCCAATAGAGCGTGCGATCATAGGCACGCCCCACTTTGAACGCGCTGGCCATATGCGCGTATCGATCGAAGTACCAGTCGATCACTTGCAGGTAGTCGTCCAGACAGGAGACGGAAAGACCTGTCGCCGCTTCCAATCTTTGAAAGGGAAACTGCGTAAACTCATCCACCATGTCGACGATGAAGCAGTCGGCTGGAAAATCGGGGTTATACACAGGCGCAGGTCCAAAAGGATTTGTTAACGCATAGTCGATACCGGCTTTGTCGAACACCTCTCGCGTATAGCCCATTCGCAACGCGGAGGCCATCCGTTCAGTGAGCAGATCGGCCGTCTCATCGCTCAGATCGTCGACGCCATACAGATCGCGGATCGCTATTCGTACGGCTTCACAGTATGCCGTGTTCCATGCCAGTCGATACCATGGCTTCAACAGCGCCCAGCGGGATTGGGCATCCAGTCCATTGGATTTGTCCAGCACCTTGGCCATGTCTCCCGCGGGCATTCCGGCACTGATCAAATCACAGTTGGCATAGTGCAGGAAGAAACGCCCGATATTCGCCTGGTCAGGCTGCGACATTTCGCTATCGCGCTGCAGGTGCTCATGGCAGTCGATGATGCGCACCTCGTCAAGCGATCTGCGAATGGATTTATACAGTGCGGTTTCATATTGCGCCATATTCGGTGTGCTCCTGGAATATTGGATCAAGCAGGCCCTCACGTCAAGATAGCCTTGAGGGGTGTTGGATCTGCCCTGATGGGTTATTGTGCCGCCGATCAATCCAAAACAGCAACAAATTACCAAAGGCCAACCCCATCATTCCATACCAATCTGGTATCACAAGCGTCAAGGCGTTCCATATGGAGGTAGATATCTGAGAGATACCCGTTGTGCATTCAACACGCCATGGAATACAGCTGCCGAATAGACGCTGCGGACATGCAACCGCAGCAGCATGAGAACGCCGTAATCATCCACTGCGATTGTCGGGTTCTACGGATGGTGGTACCCTTTTAAAACAACGGGTAAATGCCTGTTTCACCGAGATTGGTACAGCAATCCCAACACAGTCAGAACGTAGAACCCAAAAAGCGACCAATCATCCGCCGGTGAGAACCCGGAGCCAGCACATTTTTCCATTCTGTGGTTGCGACACCATCCTTCATTCTAGACCGGCGCCAGAACAATGAAAACGCCCCCGCCGATGGCGAGGGCGTCTGAGTCGGGACTGAGAGGGACTCAGTCGAGATCAGGTGTCGGGGTTCCGTCGGCGTTCCAGCCCTTGCCTTCCCAGTGCCGTCGGGGCCAGTGATAGTCCCAGCCCACACCCGGCCACCAGGCAGCCCGGCAGAGGATGGTGCCCACTGCATGAGTCTTGGCATGGCCATCGCCGAACACGAAGTTCATCGTGGTATTCGGCGCCCACCCCTTCTTCTGGTTGTCGTCACCAAAACCGCTCAACCACTCGAGATACTCCTGCTTCGGCTGATGGAACACGTTGTTCTCATGGAACACGAACATGCCTGCCGGGCTCTCCAAGCGGGAGTCTGTCCAGAGCCATCCACCAATGTGGTAGGCGCCAGCGCGCGGGCTGGGGCTGAAGGTGGACGACAGGTAATGCCGATAATGGTACGAGGTAAACTGGCTTCCAACCCCAAACTGGTTGCCGACACCCGAGTCAGACGGACAGACGAAGATTTTGGCCGACTTGCCATACGGCATTAACTGCGCCACATAGCTGGCCTTCTTGGCGAACTCCGCCTGGGCTTCATTGCCGACACCCGCATGGCCGCCGTACAGTTCACCCCAGTTGTCGCCTACCTGAGCGGACCATTCGGTATACGCCATCGGATACCGTCCGTCCGTATCCTCAACGTACATGCGAAACGCCATGCCCAGCTGTTTGGTGTTGCTTAGACAGGTGGTGGCTCGAGCCTTTTCTCGGGCCTGCGCAAAAACGGGGAACAGAATAGCTGCCAGAATGGCGATGATGGCAATCACCACAAGCAGCTCGATGAGCGTAAACGCCCTGCGCATAGAATGCCCTCCTGCATTAATAGATGAATGAGGATGCGGAACACGCACCTTCTTGCCCTAAGAATATCTAATTGGGGGGGCGTCTGTCAACCCATTTTTCAGACATATTTCGGCAATTTGTCAGGTGCATCAGCAGGTATTCGGATAAATGGCAATGCCCTCGTTCCGGCATCCGCAAACTCGAAACCGGGCCACATGATAGAATGACCGGTGAAATCCCAACCAGTCGGAGGCAGACACCAGATGACATCCGTTCAGCCGTATGATATTGCCGCCTACATCTGGCCGGCCTACACCGGCAATGAGATACGTTCCCGACAGTTCTGGCCCGAAGGGATCGGCGAATGGCAATCAGTGCGAAATGCCGTGAGCAAGTTTCCCGGGCACTCTTGGCCGCGCAAGCCCCTCTGGGGATACGTCAACGAGGCCGATCCCTACGTGATGGAGATGGAGATCGAGGCCGCGGCGAACCACGGAGTCAATGTGTTCATCTACGACTGGTACTGGTATGACCGCCGCCCGTTCCTGGAGCAGTGCTTGAATGACGGCTACCTCAAGGCCCGCAACAATCATAAGGTCAAGTTCTACCTGATGTGGGCCAACCACGATGTGAACTATACATGGGACATTCGGTTGTCTCATCTGCAGGACAGTCTGGTGTGGGACGGCGCCGTCGACCGTCACGAGTTCGAAATCGTAGCCAGACGATTGATCACCCGCTACTTCCAGCTTCCCAATTACTACACTATCGATGGAAAACCCGTGTTCATGATTTACGACATCGCCAATCTGATGCGCGGGCTTGGAGGCATAGACGCCACCAGAGACGCATTCGACTGGTTCCAAGAACAGGCTGTGGCTTCCGGTTTACCCGGTTTGCACCTGCAGCTGGCCCTTTGGAGCGATCGGCAGTACAACCTGAGTGGTGTTGATGGCAACGCTGTCGGCACCACTGCGGAAGTCATCGACCGGTTGGGATTTGACAGCATGAGCCATTACCAGTTCTGTCACTTCGTGGACATCGACCGTGATTATGACCTGATCATGGAAGACGTCTTACGGGAATGGACTCGAATCGAAACGGCCTACACTGCCCCTTATTTTCCTCATGTATCTGTGGGATGGGACAACAATCCCCGATTTCAGGATTTCCGGCCGGGGATCGTGAAGAACAACACGCCGGAGGCTTTCGAGCGGGCATTGCGTCAGGCTCGGGCATTTTGCGATGCCCACCCCGACCGCACACCCCTGATCACCATCAACAGCTGGAACGAGTGGACGGAGACCAGTTACCTGCAACCGGACGATCTATATGGATACGGCTACCTGCAGGCAGTCAAGTCGGTCTTCTTGAACGGTTGAGGTATCAAAGCGAGGCGCCAAAATGAGCAGTGGTCAGCGGCCACATATCGTCTGCATCCTTTCCGACCAGCAACGTGCGGATACGGTGGGATGCTTCGGTCAGCCTCTGCCGGTGACGCCTCACCTGGATTGGCTGGCGTCGCGTGGCGTACGCTTTTCACGGGCATTCACCTGTCAGCCGGTCTGTGGCCCGGCGCGTGCATCACTTCAGACCGGGCGTTACGCCACCGCGACCGGATGCTTCCGCAACGGCATCGCTCTTCGGCCAACCGAAAAAACCATCGCGAATTACTTGCATACAGCCGGTTACCGTACCGGGTATGTGGGGAAGTGGCACCTGGCTTCCGATGGACCAGAACATTCTTTCGAAACGGCGGCGATCCCGCGCGAACGACGCGGCGGATACCGGGATTTCTGGATGGCGGCGGATGTGCTCGAGTTTACTTCCCATGGATATGGAGGGTACCTGTTCGACAACGACGGCCAGCGCGTCGACTTTCCGAAAGGGCGGTATCGGGCCGATGTACTGACCGACCATGCCTTGCGTTACCTGGACACATGGACCGCCGACCAGCCCAGTTTTCTGTTTCTTTCCTATCTGGAGCCGCATCATCAGAACGACCGGGACCGTTACGAGGGACCGAGAGGGGTTCGTTCCCGGTTCACCGACTTCATCCCTCCACCAGACCTCCCGGAGGGTACCGGCAATTGGCGTAGTCAGTATCCCGACTATCTGGCCTGCTGTCATGCGGTGGATAAAAATGTCGGTCGCATCATTCGACGTTTACGCCACCGTGGCTTATGGAACAACACACTGGTGATCTACACCAGTGATCACGGCTGTCACTTTCGCACGCGCAATGCGGAGTACAAGCGCTCGTGCCACGAAAGCAGCATCCATGTGCCGATGATCATTCACGGACCGGGCTTTACAGGCGGCATCACGGAACCCCGCTTGGTGAGCCTGCTCGATGTCGCTCCAACGATTTTGACGGCGGCTCAGATAACCGTTCCGCCGCAAATGCACGGCATGCCCTTACAGAGCCTGATATCTGACTCGCAGGGCGTATGGCGTGACGCGGTGCTGATCCAGATCAGCGAAGATCACATTGGCCGCGCGCTCCGAACGGATCGATGGAAGTATGCGGTTTGGGTTCCCTCTGATCGGCACTGGAGCGGAGTGGAAGCTGCCGACAGTCCTGTCTATACCGAACGTTACCTGTATGACCTGCGGGCCGACCCTGCCGAGATGCACAACCTGGTGCGTAGTCCGGAATATGCGCCCATCAGACAGACACTCGCCCACCGTCTGAAGCAGCTAATGCAAGACGCGGGAGAGCGTGAGCCAACGATCCTGCCGGCGCCCGCATCAGGTCCGATCTAGCACGATAAACACAGAACGGCGTGCACCCAGCGACAGGTGCAATTGTGTGCGCCGCCTTGAAACGGTTCCTTGTACCTCTCGAATTTCTGCGGTCCAAGGATCCCACAGTTCCACACGGCCGGCGGACCGAAGGACTACATCCGACTCAAAAGGCTGTTCCGCGTTGTTGACGAAAAAGTAGACATCGGCCCGTTCGAGCGCCCGGTGATGATAATACAGCGGTTGAGGATGACGCAACACCTGTACATCCAGATCCTGCCGGTTGCGTAATACGGTGTGCAATTCCGTAGCCGAGCCTATCATCCGAACAGAATGTCCTCGTTCCGCCATGATCCGAAGCCGCTGACAATCCTCTGAAAACTCGGAAGTCTCACCGCTCCAGCAGTGCTGTGGAAGCTCGCCTACGCAGACTACTTCTCCGCCTTGCTCGGCGAACCGCACCATCCGTGAGACAGACTCGGACCGCAACCACGATGCGGCGGGCAACACCAGCATCCGATACCGCCCCGCACCCACTTTCAGCGTCTTGCCCTGTATACGGGCTGACACCAGGTCCGCTTCGTCCAAATAGTCGAAGTCAACAGGGCACTCCAGCAGCTGCCGGGATACATCGCGCCAGGTCTCATCGACTGCGGCGGCACCCGGATGCGTATCGAAGCGCCATACAGGGTGCCTGTTCGGCACATACTTGGCCCATACCGAGGCGATTGGATACAGCACCGCAACGTCACACAC
Organism: uncultured bacterium; assembly: GCA_964650005.1. Lineage (GTDB taxonomy): Bacteria > Armatimonadota > HRBIN16 > HRBIN16 > HRBIN16 > CAZHSN01. The sequence goes on from CAZYPZ010000032.1 coordinate 10,616, forward strand.
CGCCTGTCCCTGTCTCAACAGAAGACTGAGTCTTCCGACAAACGCGTTGAACCTACGGTGGTGGGATACGGGATGGGTCTGTGGAAAACTCAAGGTATTCATCGTGTTGATACCCAGCACCCATTCCCACGAGGTATGCGCGAGCACGGACTCAAGCGGTGTGTTCATATCCACGAAGCAGAATGACTCCGTGACTGTACGGGGTTTGCGATGCAGCCTGGCCACCGAAGCGATCAGTTTGGGGGTGACCGGTCCCCCTTCGGTACGGGAACCCGATGTGGATCCGTACACACAGCCCAAGACATCGATCCCGGGCCAGTCCAATTCCCGTAAGGACGGCCATACAGAACCGTAGAAGGGTACATGATACAGCAGCGACTCCTCCCACAACAGGTGCCCTGTGGAGGCCACCTTGTGTTCGGCACACCATCTCCGTATGGCTGCAAAATAGTGCCGGGCAATCAGTTGCGACACGACGTGGTAGTACTGGCACCGGAGTTTGCCGGTATCAGGCCCCACGTTGTTGAACAACGCCGGCAGGGCTTCATCGATCGAGCGCCCGGCAGCCCGGCGATACGCCGCCGGTAGTCCGTGCCACCAGTTGACCACCGGCAACGGTTGGTCTGTATCTACCAGGTAACCGGCTAACAAGGACGGCTCATCCGTGAAGAAGGCTTGAACGGTTCTCCCCATGGCGCTGCCAATGTTTTTCTGGTAGCGCTCATGGGTGATTTGAATGAAGCGGCGTGTCGCCTCCGGGTCCATCAGGTTGGGGTATCGTTCTTGTAACAACTCGGCATGTGTTCCGGTGAACAGCGGCGCCTGAACGAACGCCATCAGCCTCCAGTGCCCCGCCGGCAGACGCGCGTGCATCACCCCAGCCTGCACCTTTGCTGTCAAGCGGAGCAGTCTTCCGCTCAGATGCGCCTTTCCGGCATCGACACGCATGGCGCATACCAGATAGGGTTTCCCGCTTGGAATACGCCATCTGACGTACTGATCATGTTCCAGATCGACGTCTGAGGCATCGTAGTACAATCCCTGAGCTTCCAACTCGGAATGTCCATCCAGCACCAGCGTGCCCGCCTTGCCGCTCGGATAGGCGCGTTCATCGTAAATCCACATGGATAACTGGCGCTGACCTATCGCCTCAACGGTTTTTACGAAAAAGCTCCAATCATCGGCGAGTTGCAGATACTCCGTTCCCTGGTTAGGGAACTGCGCGTTGCACCCTCCCCAGCCCCCGTCCACCAACCCGTCGGCATAGCGATCAGGGTCGGTATAATCCACGGAGTACATGGGCATTGCTTTATACTCTGCCGGTGGTTCCGGGAATTCCACCCTTAGTCGGCGTAGCGAGTACTCATTCATGCGCTGATCATCCTATTCCGGCTGTTTGGATCGCCTGGCGATCCTGACATCATCAAATCAGCAACAATACCTTGGATATAATCCAGGCACTCTGACGACATCACGTCCACTGTTCTTTGGGGCACTGGAGTAGATCGCCCAAGTGGGCGCTTGCGGAAAACCGAACCGACGCATTGTACGACTTCAGCCACTTGTTTTCAGCATCGAGCGGGCCAACTGGAGCGCCGTATCGATCACCGCTGCAGCTTGAGCTTGTGATGTTGTGTACCCCTGGCCCGGTGTCGGCTGCCTGACCACAGCGATATGCACATCCGCTTCACGTTTGGATTCGACCAGCATCTCTCCATAACGGAAAGCTCCGGCTTCCCGTTTGGCGTTCTTGTCTTTTCCCAAGCCGGCAAACAACCCTCCACCCGGCTTGGTCAGTAACGGCGTCACCCGGGTGTGCAGCCCAAAATCCGGTTTCGCCACCAAGACGGCATAGGTGTATGGGTCACGCGTTCCCTGTACGGTATTCATGGTTGTCTGGACCTGTATACCGTAAAACGCGTCCGGTGATCCAGAAATCCGTATCATCAGTTTGACATCTGTGGGGACCATGCCGGTTGCCGTCTTCGTCAGCAGCATCTGGGGTTGCAGTTCCAGCTCGTTGGAATGGACCTTGGATTGGTATACCGGAAGCAATTGCTGTATCTTGACGCGAAGATCAGACGGTTCCCAACTGCGGACCTGCCCTCCAAGCCAAAGAGGCAGTAACAAAGTCAATGCATCGATCAGGAAGGCCAGCCCCAAAGAGCCCCCTGACGAAACTGGCCCCGATCCGCTCCAGTACGGTACGTGAGGCGTCAGCACCTGGTGCAGATAGTTGGACACGACGATCACCGCACCGAGGGACAACAGCAGCGTAAAGCACCCCTTTGCGGTGCCTAACGAATACGCGCTACCGGCCCGTTTGACATCCAGGCTCTCTCCCAGTGTCGCCAGCAACGCCTCGAACTCTTTGATCGTGACCGACTTCCATTCCGGACCGCGCTGCAGTTTGGGCGCATTGGTTCTGCTGGCCATAATACCCAGACACGATGCGATCGATACCATGATCCAACCGAGCCCTACGGACACAAACCATTGGATCGTAAATCCGGCCAGTGCGAGAACAACCATCAGCTGCAGACGTGTCCTGACAGGCAGTTTTTTCAACAACAAAAACTCAGGTGTTGGGTCCATGAGTCACCTCTCTTGCCGCCCGATCGGTCAGTTCGTCATATCCCATTGCATCCCAGTAGATGGGACAGGCGCCAGCACAGGCGGTGAACAGTTCACAACGCCGGCACTGTGCATGCGCGTAGCGTTTGTCGCGCCACCAGCGTGCCTTGCGGCTCTGCCAGACGCGCTCGAACGGGGTGCGCAACAGGTTCCCTACAGGTTTTGGCAGGCTGGAACAGGGCAGCACATCACCGTTCGGCGCCACCGACAGCAATCCGTCACAAGCCGCACAGGCTTTACCACCCAGCCTTTCAGCGATCGGATTGAACACGCAGTAGGGCGTGGGAGAGTACCAGAGAAACCGGATGCCCTCGGCATCTGCCGCCTGTTGTATCTCCGGCAGTATGGTGGCCATCTCTGAATAGGACAGAGTGACGTCTTCATCCGGCGCGCTGCCGCATGGGATCACCATATTCATGGATACTCGCGTCAATCCTATGGACCGGGCCAACGTCACGATACGTGTCAGGTGACCGATGTTCATCCGATTGGCGGTGGTATTCGTATGTACGTGGACGCCATGCTTCAGCAGCCATTCGAGTCCCTTCAGGGTGCGATCAAAAGATCCGGAAGTCTGCGTCAACGCATCATGAACGGAAGCGTCCGGACCCTCCAGGCTGACTTGCGCGCTGCGAAGACCGGCTTGAACCAGATCGCCCACCAACGCATCCGTCAGGCAGGTGCCGTTTGTAATCAGGTTGACACGGAGTCCCGTCGTTCGCGCGGCTTCCGTCAGTTCGACCAGATCGTCGCGTAACGTCGGTTCGCCCCCGGTCCAGCTGACACTGGGCGTCTGGGCGTCTTCCCAAATGATTTTCAACACCCGCTTGACCTGTTCGGTGGTCATCTCCTGCATGTCAGGCCGTTTCTGGCATTGACATCCTGCGTAACAGAAACGGCAGCTCAGGTTACACCGATATGTCAGCGCCACCTCCGACAAGACAGGCAGTGTGTTGAACGGGCGTTCGAACGGCACAGTGTCCACCGCGACACGCCCGGCGCCATCACCCAAACATCCCATCACCAAGGCACGTACATCACAAAAGAACGCATGGATGTCAGCCAGCACTTGCTCACTTTCCAGCAGCGAGGGGTTCCGTTTGGCGATTACGTCGTGAATACTGGCTCCGTCCAGCGTCTCTCTGAGCAACAGCAGGCCTGTCGGATTGATCCGGTAGGCCTGATTCGGTATCAGGATCAACAGACTGTCGCGTTCGCGTAAATACACATGCGGAGCGATGCTGCGCACAAACGGATCGATCCAATCGATCGACACCGTGCTCAATGGGCCCCCCCGCTGACGCACGCGCTGTGGCAGGCTGAATGACAGGCGCTATGGCATGCAGAGTGGCACGCGCTGTGACACGCGGAATGACAGGCGTCATGACACGCGGTATGGACATAACAGGCCGAATGACACGCATCGGAGGTGATGAATGTGGTAAATGTCACTCCGGCCGGCGTCACGCTGTTCTCTATATCCGTGGCGAACTGGTCAGTGCGCGTTCTCTGTCCATGATGGATGAAGTACCAATAACGCGCGTAATAGCGTGGATAATCGTGTGCATATGCAGACTCGGATACATCCCGATTATCCTCTTGCGTCTCGCGATAGGTGCGTTCAATCAGCTTTCTGTAATGCGCCTTGGTGGCTTCCAGGTCACAGTCCCAAGCTTTACGCTGGATTTGGTCCACCATATCCTTGAAGAGCGTATCGATATCTGCCGGTGAGACAATCCCGTTCGCTCCGATGCGGCTCAGCAGCATCTCTTCATATCGATTGTTCGGCGATACACCGGTGATATACTCCCGTTCCAGCCGAAGCGGTTTCGTCATCACCACTTTTACCAAACCCAGCTGTTCCAGCCGGGACACCATCACCGCGAGAATGCGTGACAACGGTACTTCCAGTAATAACGCGGCCTCCAGCATATCCAGCTCCGCCACTTTCCCCTCCTGCCGATATGAGGAGACTTGAATGCGGGGCGGGATCCACTCGCCGTGTTCCCAGTCCACTTCGCGCAACTCGCGCACCGCGCTGGTATAGGTCCGCATCTTGCGCGTCAGCATGAACACCGAAAAGCCAAGCAACCCGGCCATCGCCAGGATCCCCAGCCATACCGGCCCCTCCGAGTAATTCGAACGCTGCTCCGGCTGAAACACGGAAGGCGAATCGCTCACGCCCCCGGGTACCAGGGGCTGATCCATGCTCCCGGCTGCAGGCGGTTGCGCACCGGCGAACGAGAAATGCGACGCATCGACATAGCACTGAAGCCGCATGGCGTACTGAGCGGGTACGTTCTGCTTATGGAAGCGCACCGTCAGCCAGTGTTTATCACCGTCGCGCTGGCCGAACGAGTCGATGAGGTATTCCCGATTCATAAACGGTTCAGTACGGAAGCCAACCGATGCCAACGTATCCGCGGGGAGATGTTTGCCTGCAACCTCGATGGGATAGTGCAGGTAGACCGTCATGTGGTCCATCGGAAGGTCAAATTGGCTGGGAGTCCAGTTCAGATACGCCAACCGCCCTTTGTCACTTTGGGTATAGCCTACATACCCGGCCTTGGCGAAATGCGCTGCGTACGGAATGATGTAAGTCACATCGCCGGATCGAACGGAGGCTCCGTTCGCCAGAACGACATCATAACGCCCATCAGAAACCGGCTTGATGGACAGTTTGTATTCCCGCCCCGACGAGTCGACGGCGCGGGCGCGTTCATAGTCAAAAATGGGACTTGCTCGATCAAAACCATGTAAATAAAAGCCGTGCAGTGCGCCACTCAGCACGCTGTAGCGCACCTTATACACAATGATTGCCCGACCATCCCGAGTCAATGACAGATTGACTTCGGACCAGCGCAGCGCCACATCCACAGCGAGCGCCTGCCCGGCTATCGACAGATTGATCGCCAGGAATACAGCGAGAGTCTTCCAGCGCATCATGGTAGCGCCCCCCCTTTCGGACCGATACATACATTCTATGTCTCATGGGGGGCATCCTGCCTGGCTGCCGCCAGGCAGGTAGACGTGAAGAACAACCGAGTTTCAGTGAATTTCAGTGATCATGGTCATCATCCCACCCGTGATCATGCAGGTCAGGGTTCAGCCTGTCTGGATTGAACATACCCGGCAACGGCTGGGTCAACACGGCCTCCCAACGCATCCATCGGGCATGCCCATCCGCGAAACCATAGTTGGCACCGGCGTTGTGACGAGTCTTTGCAATATGCTCGACCAGCCAGTTGTGCCCATCGGGTGCGATATAGGCGTTGAGATCATCCCAGTTACCGATCATCTCATTGGGCCAGGGATGGTAGCCGTCATACGGTTTCCCGGCTTCCCTCTCGGCGATCATGACTGTATTCGCTGGCTGCTGAAAGGCCCCTAAAGGCAACCCATGCGCGAACAGACCGCTCATCACGTAATGGGTTCTTGGATTACCGGAGGGATCGTTCCCCAAAGACGGGCAGCGGAACACCTGGTGGTTTTTGACATATGGCTGCAGCGGCATATACCAGCGATAGTAGCTGTCCACCGTAACGAATCGATCGTCATAGTCCTGCAGGTACATCATCATGCCCGTGGAGATCTGTTTGACATTGGAGAGGCAAGTTGTCTGTCGCGCCTTTTCTCGGGCAGAAGCAAATACGGGAAATAGGATCGCCGCCAATATCGCGATTATAGCGATCACTACCAGCAGCTCTATTAGCGTAAAAGCGGATTTGTGATTCATGCAATGAGTCCTCCTGTGAAACGCATGACGTCATGCGCTGATGCCGCACACACCAAAGGTCGCCGCAAGAATCAAGCAGCGATGCCTTTTGCGTGAATTCTTCTGAACAGTCAAAGATCAGGCAGTTGCAGCGTGAGGAGGACCGCGGGAAACCGGCACATATGCCGGAGCATGATGAGTGAGTGGCGCTGATTGAGGCGCCAGGATCAGAATCGGGGCCGAAACAATACCGGATGACGCATCGGGTTCACCGGAGACGCTGGCGCCGTACCAGGCACAAACGGAACACTCGTGCGTCACATTGTCGACACGGGAGGTGACCTGCGGATAGGCCCCTGAAGCGTTCGGGTCACAAACACAGAACACCCGTTCGGCGTTCGAAGAGGTTAAACCAGCGAAGTGTTGCCCGACATGAAGAAACCCCGATCCCACAACCATGATCAGGTATGGGACTAACAGCCACGTGGTCGCTGTCCAACGGGTATAGTGACGCGGTCGGGGCATCATCGTGTTCTCTGTGTCCATTGTACCGATTGGATACCCAGTCCGCTATTCTGACTGTTTCACCAGCATCATGCCTAGCCGGGTCATGGGCTGCGAGGCAACCAGGAAATGAACAAATCACAAAACCAGGGGGGTCTCCGATCCCCTGCTTCCCTGCCCAAGCACCGCTGCGCCAACGTTCATGGCTCTATACGGGGCTGCAACCGACCCCCTTCCAGTCACCTACGTACAGTTCCCACGCGATCCACGTGTGCTGTGTCGCACCCCATCCGGTTAGTGCGCATCACTCTTCGTCATGCCGTTCAGCAGTGGGACACCCGCTCTATCAGGCGTGAAGCCGTTGAATTGGATCGGCCATGTCGACAAAGCTGAGCTACGGGGATGCACCGGCATGGAGATGCGCACTTGGGCCAGTTGCTGCCCTGCCCTGCTCATGAGAACTGGCCCGTCCCATGGACTTGGGACGGGCCAGTGAGCGGGACAAGAGACGGGTTCAGACGCGCGGCAGTATGCGCTCCCAATCCTCCAGGCCGCCGCCATCCAAGGTGCACGTGATGATGTCGCGTCCCATCGGATCGAGGTCATCATCGGCCAGGTAGGCCTTCAGCTCTTTGTGGAAGAACTCCACCAGCCGTTTGGCGCCGGCGTCATAGGCTTCATTCCCCACTTCAGGCTGCAGATTCACTTCCAGAAGGTTATGTGGGATGTGCACTCCTTCTATAACCATCGATTTCAAGGCATATCCCAGCAAACTGCAACGCGCCGGGGTCAGTTGATCCGGCCGGAACCGCGCGCCACTGCGCCGAGCCAGGTACTCGCGCACAAGCCATTGCGGCATAAACCCGACCTTCCATGCACCCACATGCTGGTTGGGTATCAATACATACCGCGTTCCGGGCGTGGTGCGGATCTGTTCCAGCAGCAGATTGGCATACTCGACTTTGCGCCCCGTGGCAAAGGGCCAAAACGATCCAACCCCTTCACTGCTCATACCAATGGTATCGGTAATGCTCGGGTTGGAATCTCCGCGAGGCGCCACCAAACGCCATATCCACGCCAACGCCGGAGGCAACAGGTGTACCAGACCGGCGATCCCATAGGTCGGGCGTTCTTTTGTGCACAAAGGCATCCGGACCCCGAAACTCCGCACGTCGACCTCAACCGGTTCGTTGACGATACCGGGGATCATGTGCCGGGGCAAGATCACGCGAGGGTTGGGACACGGCCGTCCGGGCGCGTCCTCTGTGTGCTCCCAGATCAAACAGGTGCTGCGAGGCGCCGCATAAGTGTTCAAAAAGATCAACGGTTCCGGTGGCGCCACAGTCAATGATTCCAGATGCGGATCGGTTCCATACTTCGTAATATGGTTGATCCGCACAAACCACGCGTCCTCCGCATCGGTGACGACCAATTTGTTGCTGTTTTGAAAACTGGGATGGCACAGCGCCATGTCATCGGTCACGGGGCGCAGTTCGCATCCCTGCCTCAGCGGGACAATCTCACGCTCGCCTGTGATCTGATTGGTCCCCACCAGCAACTGCCCGTCGGATTCGCGATGCGGATACTCGAGCATCTCGCTCTTGCCGCCACCGCTCGCCCCTTCATGCATGATCGTAACCACGTTGTCATACGGTGTGACCACTTGTACCGTCGAACCGTGTGCCGTCAGCCAACCTTCAGCCGCACCGAGTGACAGAAGCACCCCATAGACGCCCTTTTTGGCGCTGGGTCCCGGATACAGATTGAGTGAAAAGATCTCATGCAAGCCATTCACACGATGATGCACCACCACCTGCTGGCCGTTGCAATCCGTATGTCTGAATGGAGGCGCTACATAGATCACAGACCGTGGAGAGAACGACTCGTCCACTTCATGCAGAGGACGCATCCCCTGCAGATCCGCCAAGCCGGCAGCAAAGAATGCGGCGTTACGAGGTGCGATCAGCAGTGCGTCGTACCCCAAAGACGGCATACCTGCCGAGAAAGGTAGCACGATCAGCTTCTGTTGAGCCAACCACTCTTTGATCCGCTCACGCACCGGTATAAAGGAGGTGCCAAAGCGGTCGGAGAAACGTTCTTTGTCGGTCAACTCGTCATCTCCAATCGCCATGCTGTCCGGGTCGCGCCGTCGCATGTATGGATCTACGTAGTTGACAGCAACACCATTCCGGCAACGGGTTACAGTGGCCTCTTGCACGACTCCCATGCCGGGGATGTCGTATTCCACTGTAAACACATCCTGTTCTGGGCTGTCAAAGATCATCTCCACGAGTTCCTGGCGGCTGTGCGGCACCACAGCCGCTGGAACAATCCCGAGCAGATCTTCCAGAATTTCTTCCAGTCGGGCGTTCATCGTGTTCCTCCTGTCTGTCAGCCTCTGCGCGATGTACTGTGCGCACCACGTGATCTGACTACAAACATATGCTACCGCAGGATATGCGGGCTTGTGAATGTTTTCACGTGAATTATTTCACAATAGCATCCTCAAAACTGCATTGACACGACCTCACGATAGCTGTCATCATACCGCGGATGGTTCACAGTGAGTGCACGGACCCGACCGATACGGCACCACCTGCTTCTCAGGCATGGCCCTACCTATGCGTCATCTGGATCAATATCACAATGAAGAAGCGGACATATGGGGAATCAAAACATGGAACGTAACGCCGTGATCACAACACCTGAAGGTAGCAGAGGCATTCGGATGCTGGCTGCATCCATCGTGGTGATGCTGTGTCTCGGTGGCGTATATGCATGGAGCACCTTCGTACCCGCGTTACAGAAACAGTTTGGGTACAGCGGTGTTCAGACTCAGCTGGTATTTGGCGTATCCATCTGCAGCTTCACCATTACGATGATTGCATCCGGACGGTTGCTGCCCCGTCTTGGTCCGCGGCGACTAACGCTCTACTCTGCCCTGCTGTTCACCGCCGGTTACTTGATTGCGTCCGTGTCAGCCGGAGTATACGCGCTTGTCTTGCTCGGGATCGGAGTCTTGTCCGGTGCGGCGATCGGTTGCGGCTATGTCTCTCCGCTGGCCGTTGCTCCCCGCTGGTTTCCCCATCACCATGGCCTGGTCATGGGAGCCGTCACCGCTGGATTCGGAGGCGGCGCTGTGGCCCTGTCCAACGCGGGAGCTTGGGCGCTGCAGCATGGCGTTCCGGTGTTGCAATGGTTCGGTTGGCAGGCAATAGTGTATGGAGCCGTGTTGTACGGATGCAGTCTGCTGATGTCTGAACCAAGTAACCCGTCCTATACAGCCGGCCACCATACTGGCCATACAGGCTTTACCCGAGACGCCACATTCTGGGCATTGGTAATCGGTATGTTCTGCGGCGCAGGCGCCGGATTGCTTGTTGTGGGTAATCTCAAGCCCGTTGGGCTTGATTGGGGATTCACCGGCGTAACCGCCACCTTCGCCGTATCGGTATTCGCTATGGGAAACTCGGTTGGCAGACTGACTTGGGGATGGCTGACGGATCGCTGGCCGGCTCGCAGACTGGTGACGATTATGCTGCTATTGGGTGCGGTTGTATTGACAGCATGGCCGCTCACGTCACATTGGAGCGCAAATGCGTTTCTTTTCGTCACATTATGCATCGCGTTTTACTTTGGCGGTTGTTTTGTCTTGTTCGCCGCTGTTGTCAGTGAGTGGTATGGCGACAAACTGCTGCCGATCATCTACCCCTGGATATTCCTGGCCTACGGCTGCTCCGCTCTGGTGGGGCCCCTAGCCGGAGGATGGTTATACGACCGTACCGGCGGATACAATCTGGCCACCGGGTTAGCCGCGGCCACATGCCTTCTGGGCGCTATTCTGTTCGAAATCCTGATACGTTTCGGGGAACGCCAAGAGAACTCTGGGGAAGGCCGGACCAGCTCACAGTAAGCATTTGTGTGCCACGTACAACAGCGGGGATCCACAGAACAGATCGTTCCGGACTGGATGGATGGCGCACCGTGCATGAGCGAACCGTCACTTTCTCGACCGGCTCACATAGTCAGGGCAACAGTTTCTAAGGCATCATAGGTACAACGAAACATATACAACCACCCCTTTGGAGTTGATCCACCCGCCGGCTCAACAGGCAGGAACCACGTCTTATGGCACGCACAACAAGGAGGCAGCCATGAAAGCATCTCTGATCACCTTGGGTATTCTTGCCAGCCTGGCCTGTGCGCCAAACGATCCTCCGCATCCCACGCAGACCTGCCGGGTTATTCCATTGGACAGGGGCAAACAGAACCCGGCGACAGATATCTTTCCTCCCATAACGAACCACCCCGGCTGGTCCCGACCTGTACCGTTGCCCGGGCCGATAAACACTGCAGGAGCGGAAGACTCACCGTTCATTGCGGGCAATCGACTGTTTTTCTTTTTCACCCCCGATGTACGGGTCCCTCCGCAGAAACAGATCCTGGATGCGATGACAGGCATCTGGGTCTCTGAACGGAAGGGGCGACAATGGACACAACCGCGACGGGTTGTTCTCCACACCGACCTGGCATTGGATGGCGCACCGTTCATGCAAGGCGATACGCTTTGGTTCTGCTCGGTTCGAGTGGGAAATCACCGAGAAATCGACTTCTATACCGCCCGTCTCCGTGACGGGCAATGGACCGACATCCGAAATGCAGGCAAACAGCTAAACGATACCTACGATATCGGCGAGATGTGTCTGTCGTCAGATGGACGCACCCTGTATACCGCGTTGCCTCAATCGGACAAGTCGGACCGATTCGACCTTTACCGGCTGAAACAAACGAATGATGGCTGGAGTGAACCCGAACGTCTGGCCGGAGGCATCAACTCGCCAGATTATAACGAAACACAACCCTATCTGACGCTGGATGGCAAGACACTCTGGTTCACCAGTGAGAGTCGACTGGGCAAACCCGGTCCGGCTGTGTTCCGGTCAAGCCGCATGCCAAATGGCGATTGGGGACCACCGGAGGAGATCATCTCGAGCTTTGCTGGTGAACCGCATGTCGACGCCGAAGGCAACATTCTGTTCGTGCATCATTTCTTCGATCGGAATATGCAGATGCTGGAAGCGGACTTGTATATCGCCTACAGAAACCGATGATCATGACGGGCAGATCAACGTGTTGATCCAGACAATGGGATCTGACGCATGCGTTCCCATACATGGTAGCTTTCTCTCCGGGCGCCCGTCTCGTCCAGTATGCCCAAATCACGCCAAATGCGTCCGATATCCTTGACATCCGCAGGGAAAGTCTCCCACAACGCGTCATAGTCGCGGTGACACCACCAGATCACGAACAGACACCGTTCACGGCTCGCGAAACGGAACAATGCATTCATGGCCACCGACTGGTCAGCTTGGGTCAGCGGAAACACCAACTGATGACTCGGCAGTTCGAGGGTCTCCGCCGGCTGCCCGGTCTCCGCGAATGCCAGCGGCTTGCTGGTCAATAAGCGCAGACGCATCAGTACACCATCGATTTCTTCAGCGCGCTTGTGCCCCAATAACAAGGGATAGTAACTGACAGCCACGAAGTCAAACGATTTCACAAATGTCTGCATTCGCGTCCAGCGTTCTGCTTGGCCAGGCACGTTGGGATCCAGCAATTGATGCAATGAAAGGGACTCACCGACGGGCAGCCGCGGAAACAACTGCTTCACACGCCTGCGTACCCGCTCGGAAAATGTAACGTAATGCCCCCATTGGTCTGGCGCATGGGTGAGATACTCGTTGCTTTCGATGGCGGTCACCAGGTAATCAGGTTTGAAAAACCGTACCATCCACAGCACATGGTTTGTATAAGCGAGAGTAACCGACGGTTCGGAAAAGCATCGGCGCGCCCAACGGGTATCCTGTGGCTTATCCGGCATTTGGTAGTTCGCCAGCAGACCGTTACGCTGCATGTTAAACGGGGTCAGATAGAGAAGTCTTTGTTGACCGGCGGCCAAACGGTCGCGTCTTTCCCGCATCTGTTGCACGTATGCGTCCGGATACGGTTCGCCGCGCAACGCTTGCTCCCATGGGATGCTGTCGTCCAGTTGTTCGCTGATGATATCGCCATGCGCCATGATGAACCGGTTGGTCTCATCCACCGCATCACGCGTCAACGCATACGGCCAAGGGCTGAAACCCATGCGAAAGGAGCGTGTTCCCGTCATCTGCTGATCCATAACCGAACGCTACACCTGCACATATCCCGTGTGGCTCATTCGATGCCGAGCACCTCGGTCAACCCGGCCATCATGAACACTCGTTTGATAGCAGGAGTCACCCCGGTGATGTGAAACAGCCCTGCTCCCACCGATTTTGCGGTTTGCAGACACACCCGCAGGAACGCCGAACAGACATATGTCACTTGGCTCATGTCGAACGTTACGGGCCTCTGTGTGCTCAGCACCGATGCCAGCTCATCGCTCAATTGCTGACTGACCAGAGTATCCACATGTCCTTCCAGCGTACAGTACACCCCATCAGCGTCGTGTTTCACCAGCATATTTCGCTCTCCTTTGTCCGGGCGACCTAATAGTTGCGGTTATATATGGAAGTGATGGCGTCCACGTCCATCTCGGGATCGAGGTACAACGAGGTATCAAAGCGCAACATGCGTAAATTGTCGCGACGTCTGGCGATCCGCTGGATGTTCACCAAATGCGTGGCTGTCACATTGTCTGTAGTGATGTTCTTTCCTCCGGTGCCGCATCCCAATGTAAAAGAGGTATTCAGCATGTTAACCAAGCCACCCACTGCGCCTTGTGATGAGGGGGAGTTCACGACGATCCGTCCCGCGTTCATCAATAAGGCGAACTGCTCGATGCGCGTCTGGTCATTCGCGAACAGGCTTACCGTATGCCCTATGCCGCCGTGAAAGTTCAGATCGATGCATCGATTTACCGCTTCGATGAAACCTGTCTCCACGTAAAACGCAAGAATAGGCGCCAAAATCTCACCGGATAACGGGAACTGCGCACCAACTCCCGACAGCGGTGCGATCAATACAGACACATCGGTCCCCACATCGATGCCCGCCTTGTCGGCGATCAGTGACGCAGGTTGTCCCACGATCTCCGGATTCATAGCCCCTTTCGCTGGATCGTACGCCACAGCTTCTAACAATCGGATCTCTTCCGGTGAAAGAAACCGCGCGCCTTTCGCGGTGAATGCATCCTGAACTTCTCGGGCGATGGACTTCTCCACGACAACAGCCTGCTCGCTGGCGCAGATCGTACCATAGTCAAACAGCTTTGATGCCAGGATTTGATCGATCGCAAAGGGAATGTCTGCACTGGTATCGATAAATACGGGTACATTGCCGGCGCCGACACCCAGTGTCGGCGTGCCCGAACTGTAAGCCGACTTCACCAGTCCCGAGCCGCCGGTCGCCAGTATCAATGCCAGTCTCGGGTGCGTCATCAATGCATGCGTCTGTTCTCGCGATGTCTCGGTCAACCATTGTATGCAGTCATCCGGGGCGCCTGCTGCCAATGCGGCCTCGTAGCAGACCCTGGCGGTCTCAGCACAACATCCGATCGCTTTTCCTGAGGGGCAGACGATGATCGGATTACGCGCCTTCAAGGAGATAAGTATTTTGAAGATCACAGTCGAAGTGGGATTGGTCACCGGTATGATCGCCAGAATAGGCCCCACCGGCTGCGCAATCTCCGTGATACCGGTCACAGGATCTTCGTGGACAACCCCGGCGGTCTTCATCGTGCGTATCTGCTCATACACTAACTGAGACGCCACGACATTCTTGATCACTTTGTCCTGCCAGCGTCCCAAGCCTGTCTCCGCATGGGCCATCTGGGCCAGTCGCACCCGTTCATTGAACGCCGCCCGATACACAGCATCAACAATCCGATCGGTTTCCACCTGATCCAGTTGGGCAAAAATCGCACCAGCGGACACTGCCCGAGACACGACCTCGTCTGCGAACTGCGTGATGTCGTTTGGCATTGGCTGATCTCCTGCAGGGGAATAGTCGACAATCTGTTGGCGGGCATTTAGCGATTAATGCTACAGGCTGTGCGTCATCCGCACGATCAAACTCGGAATGTTTGTGAGGCATTGCACCTAACGTCAGATATGTTTCAACCTCACCTACATGAGTACCATGATACCGTACTAACTGTTCGGGACCAACGTCCGATCAGGTATTGCACAGCCGCTTCGCCATACTGACGATGTTGCGGCCATCTTCGCGCCGGTACGTAAACCGGTCCATTGTGTTACGGATGAAGTGAATGCCCAGCCCGCCAATCCGTCGATGCTCCAGCGCCAATGTGGTATCCGCCTCGGCTTGAGCGGTCGGATCGAAGGGACGTCCGTCATCATCGATCACGCATAGCAATTCATGCTGGTCGCGCCACAAGCGGATGGTGATCACGTGCTCGGCCTCGTCCGTGTAGGCATAGGAAATCACGTTGACCACCCATTCTTCCAGTGCCAAGTTCAAACTGGAGCGCAGCGGATCGGGAGCGAGTCCGCTCACTCCCAATGACTCACACCATTCCGCAAGTCTTGGCAGATCCTCCAGTGTATTCCTCAGGACAAGCGTCGCGTCCGGCTCTCTGGGTGGTTCGGCACTTTGGTAATCGTCAGACGCCTCGGCTTCGGCTGGCGCCTCCCGAAACCGTACGGCGAGTGCGGTGATATCGTCCGATTGCGGGGCGCCTGCGGCATGGGCACGCACATCGTTGCCCAGCGCCTCCAACAACGGCTTAGCGCAGAGGTACCCTTCCCGTTTCACAAACTCGATCAGCCGTGCATCGCCATACAACTGATTGTCAGGGTTCATGGCTTCCGTTACGCCGTCCGTGTATAACAGCAGCAGATCACCCAGTGACATTCTGCGGACCCGAGAAGCGTACTTGGCCCCCGCACAGATCGCCAATGCCGGGCCGGGGCGTTCATTGAGCATCTCAATATGGCCATCTCGACGGGCGATCAACGGCGGGTTGTGACCGGCGTTGGCGTAGATGAAGTCGCCCGTCTTCAGGTTCAGAATGCCGCAGAACATGGTGATGAACATGCAGGTATCATTGCCTTCAGCCAGCTCTTCGTTGACACGCTGCAATGCACGCGCCGGATCCCGCACCACCTGCACAGTGGATTTTAGTAGTGTCTTTCCTACTGCCATCATCAGGCTGGCGGGAACGCCCTTGCCAGACACATCACCGATCGCCACATACAGGTGATCGTCATCCAACAGCGCAAAGTCGTACAGATCGCCACCCACCTCGAGGGCTGGTATCAACAACGCATACAAATCGATATCCGGTCGATCTGGCAACGGCGGGAACAGCTTGGGCACGATACTCATCTGTATGCCGCGTGCAGCGGCCAACTCGCCAGCAATCCGTTCTTTCGCTGCCGTTGTGGAAGTCAAGTCGTTGATGTAGCGCTTCAGGTCCGTTCGCATCCGGTCAAATGCATCGCGCAGATGGCCCACTTCGTCCGCCGAATGCACATCGGGAAGCGGTGTGTCGAACTGCCCTTCTGCGAGGAGCCGAGCCGACCGCGCCAGTTCTCGCAACGGACGGGACACCGACCAGGCAATCGCCACTGCAGGGATCAACAACAGCAGCAGCCCCGCCACCCCCATCGCGGCCGTGATCCAGTTCAGTCGGACCAGCGGGGCCAACGCTTCCGATTCGGGTCGGATGATACCGAACACCCATCCGGTGGACGGCACTCTGCGGTAATGCGTACAGGCCATAAAGTGGCCGAAGGGCCTTCGATAACGCATGTGTCCGGGCTTTCCGCTCAACATGCGGTCGCCCAGCAGGCGAACAGTGCGTCGATCTTCCGGGTTCTTCAGTGAATCGGCGAGGGTATAGATGGTCTGCTTCATGCGCATGTTCTCTTCCGGGTGTGCGATGAACACCCCCGCATGGGAGAGCAGCACTGCCATACCGCCTTTGCCCACGGGCAACCCGTCAACCATTTTCTGGATGCCCGTAAGCGAGAGATCACAGGTTACTACCGCCACAACCTCGCCGTCACGCCGAACGGGCACCGCATAGGTGACCATGTCAGCACGCCCTTGTTCGTCATAGTAGGGCTCCGTCCAAACGGGTTTCTGACGCTCTACTGGAAGCACAAACCAATCGGACTTGTAGTCGGACTCGACAGACGGGCGATCTCCAATGCGGACCCCCTCTGTACTGCGCCATCCGTACAACATGACAAAATCAGCGCGTGTTGCTGCCCTCCGGGTCAGGGCGATCGCCATCCCATATAGCTCAGGATGACTGTTGAGTGTATCGCGGATGTATTTTTGACAAAAGGCACGATCGAAGGGCTGTTCCGTTATGGATACGGCTGCCTGTTGCACCACCGCCTCTGCGCGCGCCACTTCAACCTCGATCTGATAGGTCACCGCACGCGCCAGTATGTCTCCCTCACGCCGGGTGGCTGTCAAAATCCGATCGCGCTGAGCGATATGGCTGTACAACAGAATGACCGCCAGCACCAGACCCGCTCCAACAAGGATGAACACAACCATGCGTCGCGCCAAGGATCTTGTGAAGAAACTCATCCGTCTGGTCCCTTCCGCCCTGCAAGCTCGGGCTAAGCCCGTGCGATCAAATCACTCGGGTGATGACTCAGTTTCCGCGCGCTTCAGATCGCCGGTGATATCGCGATTGAAGTCCGTCGTGAGAAAAGCCAATGTTGTGGGTAAATCCATGTGCAGCTGCCGCAACACCTGGACCTTTACCAGCGCCTCGCGTGCGCTGCACTGCAGCAGATGCCCCCCGAACGTCCGATCATCCGACAGGAAATGCAGATGAAATCCGGGCACGTTCAATGAAGCCATAAAACGCGGTGTATAGAAACCCAACAGCAGACCGCTGACATCGTAGCGGTCGAATGTCGGCTGGTCCTTGGTCACCTCGATCAGTGGTCGGTACGTCTCCTGGCGGGGAACCGAACGGGTACGCACGTGCGTGAACCTGGCTTCTACACGTAATGCGTACATCATGTTGTCTGACATCAGCAACATGTTCAATCGGTCGAAGAGCGTGTCGATATCGGTAAATCCATCGGAAAGAACGTCCCGGCTCATCTCGCGAAATCTGGTGGCTACCACAAACGGCGAGCACACCGAATCCTCCACGGGCAACACTCGGCCATCTCCCGTTACCTGCCACACCTCGCCATCGACCATAACCATCTCACCATCGAGATGATTGAACGTTCCGAGACCCAGGTCGCCGTACTGCCGTATGGTGGCGACGCTGGTATCAGCCTGATAGATGCCTTCCACCAACGCATTGACCGGTGCTGACAAATACAGCACGTCGCCAGCCATCGCCGTTATTCCAAAGCCAGAGCGCGGGCTGCTTCCACCGTGTCGGCGACCGCAAAAATCGACAGTAAACCGCTGATATCAAACACCTCGCGCACTCCGGGCTGCAGTGCGCTCAGCACAATGCAGCCGTCTTTGCGTGACAGGGCTTTCGCGGTCGCCAGCAGAACTCTCAAGCCGGCGCTGCTGATGTAATCCAGATCGGCCAGGTGGGCCACCAGGCGCACAGCCCCGTCCTCTATGGCTGCGTTGAGTGCAGACTCGGCGGCCGGTGCGGTAGTGGCATCCAGTCGCCCGCTGATGGTCACCACAGTAACCTGCCCGTCGGATGTGGTCTCGATGTTCATGCAATACGCCTCCCGCGTTAGTTTGTTGGAACGCCGGCATGATTTTTTCTTCAAGACCTACATTCGTTCTGTAGGCGACCGATACCTGCCGGAGTCTGTCTCTTTCAGTCTACGATGTTGTCGCGGATGATGTGCCCGGATTTTTCATCGCAGATCAACGGCTTCTCCGTCCAATGGTGGATGATATTGTCCTTGACGATCCATTTACTGCACCCGGGGCCTAACATCAATCCAACACGGTGCATCGTGCTATTGGAGTCCCAACTGAGGATTTGGTTACTGGTGAATGTCACCATCGCGGCGTGACGCGCATCCACAGCAGGGAAGTGGCCCTTGTTCCCTTGAGAATTGGTGTGGATGGTGTTGCCGACAAAGATATTGTACGCACCGCCGCTCCAGTCTGCCTCTTCACCAATCACCACCCCGGCTTCACTGCTCTCCTCAAAACGGTTGTTATTGATCCGGTTGAAGTTGCAACGAACCATCTGTAACGCATTGACGTTGCCCCAATGATAGTTCTCCGAATAAGTACCCGCACTTGAGTGTTCCAGACGACAACCGGCACGCGGTCTTTCCGGCCGTCCCCAGCGGTCATGGCCGAACTGGTTGCCGATGATGTGGAAATCGTTGTTGTACAGGCTGGAAAGCTGTTCGCCTCCATTGTTGAAAATCAGAAATTGTGTAACCTTGTCTCTGTAAATTTAAAGTGTGAGGCTGACACTTTTGTGT
>CAZYPZ010000033.1:0-29039 GCA_964650005.1 uncultured bacterium
CCATTGTGCCGGGTTTGTAACGATGTATTGCCGGATCCGGCGGATGGATGCGTCGACACGGATTACCGGTTTATCTGTAGGGGCGAATAATTATTCGCCCCTACATTCTATGGTTGGTCCACGTGCGTATTTGTGATGCACCACGTGTCCATCGTATTCGTGTTTTCCTGGTCCAACCTGGATTATTCATGAATTTGCCAGACTTCGACGGTTGACATGCGGATTGAGGGATCAGGGGACTGATGCGGCACCTTTTTCGGCAAACATTTCGGATTTTGAGTGTCACGCCAAAGTCCTCTGCATATTAACGTAATGCAGGCTACATTAAAGCGTCAAATACGGGCATTGGGATGGGCTCTCCCAATCGCCTGTCCGCGGGAAGGCGATTGAACCCTCTTTGAAGCCTGACAGGAGCTCAGGGCAGGCAGGCGTACAACTTGCGCAAGATATTTTCGCGTGCGTTCCGCATCGGCAGTCGACAACTGACGGTGCGTTGCGTACGGCGCACTGGAACAGCAGTTTTCAGAAACGACGCCCGCAGGGTCTCCACAGTGGCTTTGCCTAACTGTGTGCCGCGCAGGTGCTGCCGAAGTATCTGGTACAGGCCGAACGCAATGTGATAGAGCAGAAGTCGAAATCTGTTGGCCACAAAACGGGTGCAGCTGGTGCGGCCACTCTCGATGTCCGGCTTCATCTCTTTCCAGCGGCTTTCGCACCCGCAACGGCCACAGCAGGTTCTGTAAGTCGAACGCATCGGCAGTGTGAGGATGGCATACCTTGTGTACTGGCCGCGGTACATTCCAAATCCGATCGACGGTCGGTTGGATGTCACGTCGGGCTGGCGGTGTATGAGACCAGACCCATGTCGGTGATCAAGCCTTGTATTGGGGCACCTCATCGTCTGCTTAGTGTTGTGCTTTTAGATGCTGCCGCAACACCGCCGTGGCGTCACCAACCAGTTTCAGATAATGATCCGCAGGTAGTCCTTCGTAAGTCAGGAAACGGGACTCGCCGACCGGCGGGTCGTTGGTACATTTGAAGATGGCGGTGCCTTCATCCACTTCATCGAACATGGCCTGATACACCATCTCTGCGCCCATATCTGTAAGCAGCCTGTATTGCTCGCTCAGAAAGCGGCCTCTCAAACGCGGTATGGCTCCCAGCGGGCTGTCGGGAAACATGTTGTGCCAGCTGAAACCGGGAAACACAACAGGAAGGTACATCTTGTCGTGCTGCCGGCACCAGATCAAATCCGGTAACCAGCGCGTTTCAGCATGCCGCTTGAGCGAATCAAGATTGTGATACCGTCCCACAGTCCATGGGCTTACTACATCGGCGGCGTCGATGAGACGGGGCATATCGGCGTCCGATACACAGTCGGCGTCCAGCGTACGCCAACCACTGGGCACGCCCAAGACCACCGTGTTGCCTCCATATCGGGGATCCTCTTTGAGGAAGTGCACCAGCTCGATGCCGCTGGCCGGTGAGTACGCGCGGTTGTCGTTAAAGCCGTAGCCCCAGAGCTCGATCACCGGTCGGCCGTTGTGCTTCAGGTAGGCAGGGTCTCGCGTTATCTGCATGCGGTCAATCAATAACTTCCAGTCTTCGATTACCCAATCGGCGCCGTGAGCCGGCATTCCCGACAGATCGTAGGTCAACGCGTACGCGCGTCCAGTCCGGTTGGCGCTGGCCCGGCAATGGTTCAACACCACCGTGAAATGGCGGAGACCTTGCGGACTGCGTGTTTCACCGACAAATCGTTGGACATAGACACCGTCGATACCATATTGGCGCATCCATTCGAAGTGCCGCCGGACTGTGCGCTCGTGAAAGGAGCTGAAGACCTCGGCAGGACGGCCATCGCGGTGTCGGAACTCGGTGACGAACCGCTCGCCCGGGCTCATCTCGGTCATGTCTGGCCAAAGATCGATGGTGCAGTCGCCAGGCCGAAAACCGTGCCGCCCTTGCCAGTGGTACCAGCCGCGTCCGCAGCCGTCACCGGGGGCGGCAAACCATCCCTGGTAACCGCACATCACCTTGCCGAACATGGTGTTGGTATCGACGCCCCGACGAGACGGTCTCGAATAGGGGTGCATCGTGTTTTCGATGACCTGTTCACGTGTTTGACCGGTTGAGGGACCCCAGGGGGTACTGCGTTCAGACATGATCCCACCTCCAAACTCGGTTTCTTCGCGTGTCCGGGTAAATCCTGCGATACGGAGAGGAGGCCGCGAAGATGGTTGCATCAACAAGGGGCGATTCTCTGTATGCTGTAGGTGTTATCGCGCACATGAGTATGGGAGGCGGAACTGTGGGAGGCACGAGCGGCAGCTGGCGTAAGCGTATCAATGGATGGCTGACCCGGTTGGATGCTTATCGGGGCGCGCTGGCGCTGCTGGCGGTGTTTGTGTTGGGGGCGATTCTTTCACCTCGGTCGACTGACGGTTGGCCAATCTTTCTCACATGGCGTATGCAGCAGGATATTCTGTTCGAATACGCCGAATACGGCATCCTGGCCACCGGTATGACACTGGTGATCCTGAGCGGTGGGATCGACCTGTCGGTAGGATCCGTTCTCGGGTTCACCGCCACGCTGTTCGCTCTGTTGGTGTTAGGGTATGGCTGGCCGTTATGGCAGGCCATTGGCGTCACCATCCTGGCGGGTGCAGCGGTAGGCGCCTGCAGTGGTGTGTTGGTATCGCGGTTCCGGATGCAGCCGTTCGTGGCCACGCTGGCGATGATGGTGGCCGCACGGGGACTGGCCAAGTGGATGTCGGGCGGGTTGAAGGTGCAGCCCGGAGCGCATCCCTGGTATGCGCTGCAAAGCGGTACCCATGAGTTTTTCGGCTGGATGACGTCACGGCTGCCGGTGATCGGTGTACAGCCATCCACGCTGCTGTTTCTGTTGTTGTTGGTGGTGACGCTGATAGTGGTGCGCACCACGCGTTTTGGCAGGTATCTGCTGGCGATTGGCGGAAATGAAGAGGCCGCGCGTTTGTGTGGGGTGTCGGTGTCAGGCGTCAAAATGCTGGCCTACACATTGTGCGCCGCGATGGCTGCGGTGGGCGGTATCGGCAACGCATGCCGTCTGGAACTGGGCGACCCGGAAGCGGGCGCCACATATGAGCTGGACGCGATCGCCGCGGTCGTCATCGGAGGCACGAGCCTGAGCGGTGGGCGCGGCGGGTTGTTTCTCACGCTGATGGGCGTATTGATCATCGGGATGATCAACAAGATACTGAGCATCAACAACGTCGATGAGTCGTTTCGTCTTCTGGCAAAGGGGGCCA
The DNA here is from genome assembly GCA_964650005.1 of uncultured bacterium. GTDB lineage: Bacteria > Armatimonadota > HRBIN16 > HRBIN16 > HRBIN16 > CAZHSN01. The sequence goes on from CAZYPZ010000033.1 coordinate 3,291, forward strand.
TCATTGTCGCTGCGGTGCTGATCCAGCAGCGACGACGGGAATAGCTGACCAACAGGAGGGATCTCATGGTTCGAAGGGTTCATACAGGCCTTGCGCTGCTGCTGGCCACCGCACTGTTGCTGACGCTGTGCGCCGGCTGCAGCAAGAAACAGAACGCGGCCGAAAAAGGCACGCCTGAAAACCCCTGGGTAATCGGCATGTCGCAATGCAATCGTGGCGAACCCTGGCGTGTGCAGATGGACGCCGACCTGAAAGCCGCGGCAGAGAAACGCCCGCAAGTGCGTATGGTGTTCAAAGATGCCCAGAACAACACCGCCACGCAGCAAGACCAGGTACGCGAGTACATCGCCCAAGGAGTGGATCTGATTATCATCAGCCCCAAGGAGTCGCGTCCGCTGACCAAGCCGGTCGCTGAGGCGATGGATGCAGGCATTCCGGTGATTGTGCTGGATCGCCGCGTCGAAGGCGACAAATTCACATGCTTCATCGGTGGAGACAATGTGTTGATCGGACGGGAGGCCGGCAAGTATCTCGTCAAGCTGTTGAATGGCGTCGGCGATGTGGTCATGCTGCGTGGTCTGATGACCACCAGCGGAGGCGTCGAACGGGAAAAGGGGTTCATGGAGGCCATCGCCGGCACTAAGATCCGGATCATCTTCGATCCTGATTGCAAATGGCTGGAGCCGGAGGCGCAGCGAGAGATGAAATCCGCGCTCGCGCGTTTCCCGAAGATCGATGCGGTCTACGCCATGAATGACCCCATGGCGCATGGCGCCTGGCTGGCGGCCAAACAGGAGGGCAAGGGGCGCGAAAAGACCATCAAGTTCATCGGCATCGACGCGTTGCCGCATGAAGGGGTGCGTTATGTGAAGGAGGGGATTCTGGCTGCCACATTCCTGTACCCGACCGGCGGAGAAGAGGCATTGGACACGGCGATCAAGATACTGAAAGGTCAGCAGGTGCCTAAAGAGATCACGTTGGGTACCAAGGCGTTCACACCGGAGACCGTTCGTTGATCTCATCGGCCGCACCACTGTTGCAGATGACCGGCATTACCCGCAGCTATCCGGGCGTGCTGGCGCTGGATCGCGTGGACTTCGATCTGTATGCAGGCGAAGTCCACGCCTTGATGGGCGAAAACGGTGCGGGCAAGTCCACCTTGATCAAGATCCTCGCCGGCGCGACTCAAGCAACCTCCGGCGAAATTCGTATCCGCGGCAACCTGGTGCGGATCGACAGCCCCCAACGGGCGCGTCAGCTGGGCATCAGCACCATCTATCAGGAGCTCATGCTGGCCCCGACACTCAGCGCCGCGGAGAATGTGTTTTTGGGCCGGGAACCCGGGGGAACACTGCCTCTGTCGGCCGATGGCCGACGCATGGTGATGCAGGCGCAGGAGCTGCTTGACCGATTGAGCGGGGATATCGACGCCCGCACACCGGTGGAGCGTCTGACCACCGCGCAACAACAGATCGTGGAGATCGCCCGGGCGCTCTCCATTCAGGCATCCATCCTGGTGATGGATGAGCCGACAGCCTCGCTAAGTGACCGCGAGACCGAAAAGCTGTTCGCAGTGGTGCGCTCGCTGGCGAGTGACGGGATGGGCGTGGTGTTCATCTCTCACCGTATGGATGAGGTGTACGCTCTGTGTGATCGCTTGACGGTGTTGCGTGACGGGCGGCGAACGGGGGGCGGCTCCACGCAGGCGATAGACAGAGAATCGGTTATCCGGCTGATGGTGGGGCGCGACGTCGAGTGGGAGACTCCGGAAGATGGCCGGACTCCCGGCGATCCGGTGTTGCAAATCGAAGGTCTCTGTCATCGGCAGGTGCGCGATGTCACCTTGGAGGTCCGCTCGGGTGAGATTGTGGGACTGGGAGGACTGGTGGGGGCCGGACGCACGGAAGTCGCGCGTGCTGTGTTCGGTGCGGATGTCCCACGCGCCGGGGTGATCCGTATGCACGGACAACCCGTCAACCTGCGTCGACCCGCAGACGGCATTTCCGCTGGTATCGGCTACGTGCCCGAGGATCGCAAGCGGCAAGGCATCATTCCTGCATTGCCCGTGCGGGCGAATATCACCTTGGCGTCGCTGCGCTCGCTATGCAGATGGGGGATCATTCGCGCACGTCTGGAACGCGAGACCGCCGCCAGACAGATCGCCGCTCTGGGCGTCCGTACGGCCGGCATGGAGCAGGAGATCCAGACGCTCAGCGGCGGGAACCAGCAAAAGGCGATCCTGGCGCGCTGGCTGTTGTGTGATCCCAAGTTGATCATTCTGGATGAACCAACGCGGGGCATCGATGTGGCCGCCAAAGCGGAAGTGCACCAATTGGTCCGACAGCTTGCAGCCCGAGGGGCCGCGGTGCTCGTGATCAGTTCGGAGATGCCTGAGCTGCTGGCGCTGTCCGATCGGATTGTGGTGATGCACGAAGGACGTATCACCGGCACGCTGACGCGTGATGAGGCCACGCAGGAGGCTGTGCTGCGGCTGGCGATGGCCGAATGAACGTCTTCACGCAAGTCACCGTTCTGGGTGTGGGGATAGCCTGTGAAGATCTGTTCTTTCGGGCTCCTCGGGCCGCCTGGGGGAGCAATACGCGTATCGAGCAACTGTATCGTCAGGGCGGCGGCAAGGCTGCGACCGCCGTGGTCGCAGCGGCTCGGTTGGGGGCGCGCTGCCGCCTGGTGACTCGCCTGGCCGACGACGAAGCCGGAGAACGCATCGCTTCGGAACTTCGCGCCTATGGCATCGATCTTGACGGCACGATGGTGACCCGTGGCGGCCGTTCTCCACAGAGCCTGGTGCATGTCGATGTGGACAGCGGTGAGCGGACGATCTTCCACTATGCTGCGAACGTCAAGCCGGATCAACCGGACTGGGAAGCAGCGCTCGCCGATGTCTCTGTGATCATTGTGGACGACTATTACCCCGACCTGGCCGAGCGTGCGCTGATGGAGTGTCGACGTCGGCGTCTGCCATCTGTTGTCGATATCACCCCGCGCGCCCACAACCTCAATCTGGTGGCTTTGGCTGACCATCTGATCGCTCCAGCGCATTATCTGCGTGAGCATGAGATCGAGGACTGGGTTGACGGATTGCATCGGATCCGTGAATTGGGAGTGTCCGTTGCCGTGATTACTCGTGGCGCCGCCGGATGTGTTTACATGGATGACAGAGAAACTGGGGTCCAACCGGCGTTATCGGTGGAGGTTGTGGATACCACCGGAGCCGGCGACGCGTTTCATGGAGCGTATGCCTCCGCTCTGGCTGTCGGATGGCCGCTTAAAGAGCGGCTGAGGTTGGCCAGTGTGGTGGCCGGATTGAACTGTACCGCTCAGGGAGGCCGCGGTGGCCTGCCTGATGCGGATACCGCATGGAGATCCATGCAGCGACTGCCGAAAGGATGACAGCCGTATGCGCAGACTGATGATGATCGGATGGTTCTGGATAATGACGTGCCAATTGGCGGTTTCGGCTGCTCCGGGTGATCTCCGGCTGCCGGTGTTCCCTCGCTCCGAGGCGCCGAACCGACAGTTGAACCGGTTGGATCTCTTGACGGCGACTTTGGAAGAGCGTTTCGCGCTGACCGTACTCCAAGGGATCGTCAATCGATCGCGGCCCTCGCTCTATATCGATCAGGATCCCGGCTGGCATGGTACAGGTAGCAACGAGTTGTGGCGCCAGGAGATGCTACAGCGTGGATACACGTTCACCGATTTGAATGCAGACCAGGCGATCGCTCTGTTCCGTAGCCGTATACGCGGCGCGGTGGTGTATGAACCCGACTTGGCGGCGCAACCTGAGTCTCTGCATAAATTGAACGCGATTACCGCGTACTGCGCGCTGCACGATTGCCTGCCTGTGACTGAGACGTTGCGCGAGCGCTGGGATCTGCCGATTGTGTTGGACGTGCGCGGGCGTTATCAGACGCCTGAGGACGCCTATGGCTGGGCGTACCGGGATCTGTGGCCGAAGATGCGGCGATGGGTTGCGCATACGGCGCCAACGCATATGGTGCTGCGTGACTATCTCGTCCAGCATCGGATCATGCCCGTCTGGATCAGCAAAGGCATGAACACACGGGCCGACGGCCTTGTGCAGCGGTTTATCCGGGAGGCGGCGCTCAACAGCCCGCTGATGGGCTGTTGGGGAGGTTACGGCGAGCAACCTGCCGGACGCTACAGTGAGCCGGACCTGCAACGGCTGGCCAGCGGATACGGCAAGTTCATCGTGGTGTCCGATGGATGTTTCAACCTGTCTGTTTTCTCGGGGCTGTCATATACTCGGCCTGCACGTTCGGTGCGACCCGCCCCCAAACTGGAAGCAGACCGGGTGTATGTGGTGTTCCATATTACAGATGGCGACAATATTCAATGGCTTCAGCAGAATTTCGTGAGTCCGCAGTGGTGGCTCGATCCCGCCCGAGGACGTGTTCCCATCTCCTGGTCATTGAACCCCATCGCAACCGAACTGATTCCCATGTTCGTGGAATATGTGCAGCGAAACGCGACGACAGCCGATGAGTTCACCGCGTCGACTGCGGGGATCGGACTGGTGACGCCGGCGCTCTATGGAGCCGAATTATCGGGTATCGATCGAAACCGCCTGTATGACAACTACCTGCAAGTGACCGATGCGGCGATGCGCCGGGTGGGACAGCGGATCGTGCATATGGGCGACACAAGCCTGGTTCCGTGGACCCGGTCGGACTTCGACCGCTGTGCGCGGCAGATGCGCTCGTTGAAGGGCATCCTGGGTGATTATGGGCGTGTGGGTACCGTGTTTCCCGATAACGCGTGCTATACCGTCGCGCGCGATGTGGTGGTGTTACGGGCGCTGGGGTCGATAGGACCTGCGAAAGACGATGAAGACCGGGCGCGACAGATTGCCGAGAGTGTGCGGTCTTTGACGCCCGATACGCGACCCGGTTTCATGCATGTCTGTCTGGTCAACTGGTTCGTCACCCCGAGTTCGATTGCGCGAGCCATGGAGATACTGGGCGAGCCGTACGTGGCGGTCTTGCCAAGTGAGGCGGTTGATCTGTACCGAGAGGCGCATGGAGGAAACCGAGGCACGGGTCAATAACCTGACGGATGAACTGGCAGGTCTCGCAGTGCGTTGATCACAACGTGAAAGGAGCCGTACTGGCCATGACCGTTCCGGAACCCGCCGCTGCAGATTTCTGGCAGCGGCTGAGAGACAACTATGTGCTCGTATTTCAGCGCTCATTCGACTTTTCCGGCCGCGCGGGACGCGCCGAGTTCTGGCTGTTCTTTCTGGCCAATCTGGGCGTACTCATCGTACTGAGCGTGCTCAGTCACGTGGTTGGGCTGTTCATGGTGTTACAGTTTCTCTATGGTCTGGTGACGCTGCTGCCCGGTTTGGCTGTGACGGTTCGTCGTTTGCACGACACAAACCGCAGCGCCTGGTGGCTGTTGCTCTGGTTCGTTCCCTTGATTGGCGCCGTTGCTCTGGTTCTAATCTGTCTGTTGGAGAGCGATCCGGGGCCGAATGCGTTTGGCCCCAACCCGGAAGGCATGGACGCCGGCGCCCCGCCCGAGTCTCCGGCGTTCTGAAGGGCGCCGACTGAACGGCTCCGGCCCTTCACCCTTCAGACGGCGTCATACGGGCCATAGACTCCTGCACTTGCTGGCGATACTGGCCGGGACTCAAGCCGAAACGGGCCTTGAACAACCGGCTGAAGTGGAAGGGGTCCCGGTACCCGACCGCCGCGGCGATGGCGCCGATGGGATCGGCGGTGCGCAGCAACAGGTCCTGTGCGTGACGCATTCGCACCGAGTGAACATACTCCAAGGGTGGAACGCCCATGGCCTGTCGGAACACCGCGTGAAACTGACTGGGTGACAGCCCGGCAAGCCGGGCCAGACTATCGCGTGTCCAGCTCTCGGCATATCGATTGTGTATGCGAGTGAGCAGGGGGACCAGCCGAAGCACGTTCCGCTCGAGTTTCCGGTCGATGTCGTGCGGTTGAACGCAGTCCAGCAGGATATCCAGCATGTGCATACAGCGGGTGAATCTTCGAAGCGCAGCCATCCCGTCGTCCGGCTGTGCAGGTGTCTTGGCCGCTTCGGCACACAGCCATCCCAGTGTTTCTGCGCGGTCTGCGGTGATGCACCGTGGAACGTCCAGCAACTCCAGCAGGTCGATATGTCCCAACACGCGGATGCGCAAGTGCGCCCATTCACAGGTGACTGTGCCCCGCGGCGGAGTGGTGACGCGGTGTCGGAGGCCTGCCGGAGCCACGAGTGCGTCTCCATCTTCGATGACCCGGCTGTCCATATCTGTTTCCCATAGGACGCGTCCGCCTGTCCAGCGGGCCACCATGGCATATGGCATCGTGCGCCAATCGGTGGTGTACGGGCAGACAACCTGCGACACTTCGCCTTCCACCCATTCCACCGTGAGCGTGTCACTCCATATCGACCGCATCTTTGCATGCGCCTCCAGACTCGCCGTATGTCGCGGACATCTTATCAGAATGGCCGATGGAACAGAGTCACCCCGGGCAGACGTGTGCAGGGAACGTTGGACCTCATGTCCTATTCATAGTCAACAACCATCGGGAGATGCCACAATGCGCGTACGTAGACAACCTGTCCGGTTTCTATGCTGCTGTATCTTATTGGGTGTTCTGTCATGTGCTTCCGCGCCGTCTATAGAACCTTCGAATACGGACGTGAACGTGGCGCCGAATCCGACGCTGATGGGCTCCGGATCGGCCGTCGTCGACTGGTATACCCACACCATGACCGGTCGGTGTGTGTTTGAGCGTCTCCCTGCAGAGGGACCCGACGGTGATACGGCCCTTTCGGTGTGTGGTGAAACGAACGACAGCGTGGGCCGCTGGTACGCTGACGTCCCTGTGCTTCCCGGGGCCGAATATGAGATCAGCGTTTGGGTCCTGACAGAGTCCGGTAACAGAGCAGGCATAATGCTGTCTCCGGATGTTCAGATCGAGGGCGCCAGCCCCGCGCAATGGAGCCCATTGACACTGCGTTATACCGTACCGGCTGATCGCCTCACCATCCGTCTGCATCTGCAGCAGTACGGCCCGGGATGCGTGCGGTTCTCTCGTCCGAACGTGGTGCTGACCGCATTGCCGGCTGCGGGCCCAACAGAACCGATCCCCGCCTCAGGTGGGGCAATCGAGGCGATCGTGATCCCGGACAGACCAGATGCTGTCCAGACGTCGTGTGCGCTGGACCTGCGGCGAATTCTTCGGGAGATAACCGGAAAGACGGTCGCAATACAGTCAGACGCACCGGCTGGCCGGGCGGTCTACATTGGTGCGCCACCGCCGGGACGCGACTATGCCAGCCGACTGGCGACGTTGAGCGAGGACGGGATTGTCCTGGACATTGACACCCGTGCGATCGTTTGCCTGGGGCGCACCCCGCAAGGGGTGTACAACGCTGTGGCCGTGTTGTTGTACCGCATGGGATGCCTCTGGATCTGGCCGGGTAAATACGGCGAGTGTCTGCCACCCAAAGGGGCGGTATCTCTTCCCAAGAAGCTCCGGCTCACACACAATCCCCCGTTTCTGCTTCGGGGCGGGCATATCTGTCATCTGGAGACGCCCGCCGGCGGGACATTTCAGCACGTGGATGTGGGCGAGTGGGTGGATTGGGCCGCCCGGAACCGGTACAACCGCGCCAAGGCATGTTACAGCACCACCTGGCCATATGGTGCGGTGCGGGGACATGGATGGCAGGAGGTTTCGGGGCACAGCACGACCGAACTGCTGCTGCCGGCCAGCCTGTTTGCAGAACATCCCGAATGGTTTGCGTTGTTCCGGGGGCGGCGTGTCGCCACGCATCCCATCGGCACCACGGCGATGCCGTGCATTGGCAACCCTGAAGTGCTGGAGCACTTCGCTCAGCAGGTGCTGCAGTATTTCGCCACGCATCCCCAGGCTCGCCGTTATTTTGTGGGCGCCAATGACGAACCGTCGTATTGGTGCGAGTGTGATGCGTGCAAAGCCTTGGATCCACCAGGAGTGAAGTGGTGGCTGAACGGCACCCGAGAGATGCTGCCGATGACCGATCGGTGGATGACGCTGGTGAACTACGTAGCTGCCCGTGTCGCCGCTGTCTATCCCGACAAGTGGATTGGCACGTTCGCGTATGGGTCCACCCGGGGGTTGCCGAACCGCGTGAAACCGCTGCCTAATGTCATGATCGAGTACACGTTGGGGGATCGCTGTTTCCGGCATGATCTGCTCGATGCGGCATGCCCTGTCAACGCACAAGGGGCGGCGGCGTTCCGTGCCTGGGGGGCTGTCTCGCGCGGCTTGGCTGTCTACGGGTACCTCGACTTCTTGTACCCCGGTATCCCGCTGGCCTATTGGCGTTCGGATTATGACCTGTACCGATCGCTGCACCGGTTGGGTGTTCAGTATGTATCGGATGAAATCGATACAGTCCCGGCCGCCTCTCCGTTGTTGATGGGCTATCGGATGCGTTTGTTGTGGGACCTGAACACTGACCCAGACCGTTTTGCAGACAGGTTTTGTCGTGCTGCGTATGGACGTGCGGCGAGACCGATGCGGGCATTTTGGAACACTCAATGGGAGGCGGTGAAACGGTCGCCCATGGCGCACCCCGGCATCAACGACTTGACGCGGTACACTCCCGCGATCATGAGTCGATCGTATCGCCTGCTTGACGATGCGGCGCGTCTGGCTGAGGGTGACTCACCGGATGTTCAGGCCCGGATTGCGCGGGCACGCATGACACTCGATCAGGTGAGGTTCTACCTGATCCAGGCCCGGATCGACGGCGGCGATACGTCGCGATGGGCTGAGCTGATGCGCGTGCGGCAGGCCATTCTCGATATGTCCTCCCGATGGGGGCTGCACCTGGACTCGTTCACCAGCGACAAACTCGGCGGAAGCTATCCGATGCCCGAGGCCGCATTGGGTGGACGTACGCTGGCGCAGTTGCCCGATCAGTGGCTGTTTCGAACCGATCCCGACGATATCGGGGAGCGTGACGGCTGGTTCGCACCGGATATGCCGTTGATTGACTGGAGGCCCATATCGATCCGCAAGCACTGGGAAGCACAGGGGTACCCGGGGTATGACGGTCTGGGGTGGTATGCGGTGGATGTGACGTTGCCTCAGGCCCGTCCCGGCAAGCGGGTATGGCTGCTGTTCGGCGCGGTCGATGACTCCTGGACTCTCTGGCTCGATGGTCGGCTGTTGGGGCGCAGCGCGATTCCTCCGGGTGAAGCTTGGGACAAACCGTTTGCTGTGGAGATCACGGGACTCGATACAGGTAGTAAAAGCCATCGCTTGGTACTGCGTGTGGGCGACATCGCAGGAGCTGGTGGCATCTGGAGGCCGGTAACGGTGGTGGAAAGCGACTGATGGCTCCTGTCCGGTGTCTGCAGTGACTCATCACTCCGTGACATAGGGCGGCGTTTTGGTAATTGCGGAAAACCGGACAATCCGACAGGTATTCGGTGTTTTCGACATAGCATCCAAGCCGGTAGCCCGCGGATACTGCAGGTATGATACGCTTGCGCATGCATGGAAGACGCGTGACCATCCTGTGGATGGCGGGTTACCTGATGCTGAATACGGCCAATGCGGTTCTGGTTCGAGAAAGCGGTGCTGACGCATCGCGTTGGCTATGGTACTTCACGCTGGCCAATATCGCGGGGCCGCTCAGCCTGGTTTGTCTGATGCGCACCTATGCACGCATGCATATCAATGTGGCGTCGGGCGTGGCGATGGGCGGTGGAGCCGCCTGTGTGCAGTTGGCCTTTCTGATCCTCTATCGGGCTTTATTGAGCGGCTGGCAGTGGTTTGGGGTGCTGCTGATTGTCACAGGGGCGGTGCTCGCGGTGACGGCACAACGGCCATCGGATGAGGCTGTCGATCATGTCTGACTCGCTGAATCCCGAATTTCTGGGCAACCTGGCGGTTTTCGTGGCGATGCAGGTAATGGCGCAAATCGCGCTCAAGCTGGGCAGCCCGGCCGGTGGTCGACCGTTTGACCGCCGGTGGTGGCTGGGGTTCCTGGGCGCCAACGCCGTGGGAGCACCCAGCCTGCTTTGGGCGCGCGAGCTGTATCGGCTCACCCCGTCCCAACCCAACGTGGTGGCCGCGCTGATCCTGGCCAGCACATTGATCTGTACACAACTGGTGTTTCGATGGCTGTTTCACAGTTCACTGGGATTGCGCGGTTGGCTCGGTATCGGACTGATCGCCATCGGAACGGTTTTGGTTACCGCCGGAGGACGGTGAGCAATAGATGAGGACGCACATGAGAAAGGAAATGCAGATGCTGTTTTGGATATGGCTTATCGCGACAGCCATCATCGTGCTGTGTGCCGATCAGGGCGCCGAGGCCGGATCAGCCGCTGACCCGGTCAAGACGACGGAAGCGGAACTGGCCCTGCGTGATCGATGGGTGGCGGCGCGCTTTCTGCACCAACCGGACCGGGCGCCCGGTTGGCAGCCCGGATTGGTTGTATTGGCCAATCACGATCCCGTGACGCTCAACCAGCGTGATGGACGGCCGCTGAACCTGGCTGGAACGCTGTACACCCGAGGGCTTTACTGTCATGCGGTCAGCCACGTGGTGGTTCGTCTGCCCGGTCCGGCGCGGCGTTTTGATGCCGTGGTGGGCATCGACAAAGAGGCAAACGGCGGCAGTGTGGTCTTTTCGTTGGAAGCCGACGGGAAACGGCTGTGGCAGAGTGATGTGTTGCATTGCAATCAACCGGGCGTTCCGGTGTCTGTTGATCTGCCGGCCAGTACAGAGCTGTCACTGCGGGTCGGAGATGCCGGTGACGGCATCGCATGCGATCAGAGTGACTGGGCGGATGCCCGTGTCACGCTTCAAAATGGCGAAGTCATCTGGTTGGGTGATTTACCGTTTGTGGAGCTGGTACCCCGGCCTGAACCGGCAGATCCGTTCTTCTCGTTCATCTATGGAGGCAGACATAGCAGTGAACTGTTGCCACATTGGCGCTTCAGCCGGAGTCAACGAAAGCTCACCGATGGGCGTCAGTCGTACGAGCTGACTTGGACCGATCCGGAGACGGGCCTCGAGGTGAACGCGACTGGCGTCACGTATACGGACTTCCCCGTCGTGGAGTGGACCGTGCGGCTGAGGAATACAAGCGCCGCCGATACACCGATAATTGAAGCGCTTCAGGGGGCGGATCTGTACTGGGAACGACCGGCCGGAGTGGAGTTCATGCTGCATCACGCGCGCGGCACCACCGTACAGGCCATCGATTATGAACCGCTCGAAACGCCCCTGGTACCTAACTCCCGGTACACCTTCGCCCCTCTGGACGGGCGGCCTTGTGCCGGTGTGTTTCCCTATTTCAACGTGCAGTGGGGCAATCAGGGGGTGTTCGCGGTGGTCGGTTGGCCCGGACAGTGGAGCGCCACCTTTGCGCGCAACGACGCCAATCGGCTGGTGTGGTCCGCCGGACAGCAGCTGACGCACTTCACGCTCAAGCCGGGAGAGACAGCCCGTACGCCGCTGATCGTGTTGATGTATTGGCAAGGTGACCGGATGCGGGCGCACAACATGTGGCGGCGGTGGATGGTGGCGCACAATGTCCCGAAGCAGCACGGCAAACCGGCTCCACCGATGGTGAACGGCTGCAGTTCCCACCAGCTGCACGAGATGATCAACGCCAACACCGCCAATCAAAAGGAGTATATCGATCGGTACCTGGCCGCCGGGATCCGGCTGGATCACTGGTGGATGGATGCCGGCTGGTATGTGACCCGCGGAGACTGGCCGGATACCGGCACCTGGGAGGTCGACCGAAAACGATTTCCCAACGGATTGCGCGAAATCAGCGACCATGCCCACAGCAAAGGGGTCAAGACATTGGTGTGGTTCGAACCGGAACGGGTCGCGCGGGGAACCCAGTTGGACCTGGAGCATCCGGAATGGCTGCTGGAGGCGCCAGGAACCGACTGGAAGCTGCTCGATCTGGGAAATCCGGACGCGGTGAAGTGGCTGACCGAGCACATCGACGGCCTGCTGCGAAGCGAAGGGATCGACCTGTACCGCCAGGATTACAACATTCAGCCGTTGGCTTATTGGCGTCATGCCGACTCGCCGGACCGTCAGGGCATCACCGAAATGCGGTATGTGGAGGGCTATCTGGCCTACTGGGATGCGTTGCGCCAGCGGCACCCGGACATGCTGATCGACTCCTGTGCATCCGGTGGCCACCGCAACGACCTGGAGACGATGCGCCGGTCGGTGCCCTTGTTACGCAGCGACTACATCATGGAGCCGGTAGGCCAGCAGGCGCATACCTATGGGTTGAGCTTCTGGCTGCCGTATCACGGCACCGGCACGTCCCGACTGGATGAATACGAAATTCGCAGTGTGTGGACCACCGAGCTGACGGCTTGTTGGGACATCCGCGATCCGAAACTGGACAAGGCGCGGTTGAAACGCTACGTGGACGAGTGGCGGCTTGTGGCCACGGCCACTCTGGGGGACTATTATCCGATCACCCCCTGGTCGGTATCGGATGACGCATGGATCGGCTGGCAGTTCCACAAGCCCGCCGATGACTCCGGTGTGATCCAGATGTTCCGGCGAGCCGGCAGTCCGTACGAAAGCGTGCGCGCCCGACTGCATGGGCTCGACCCTGCCGGCGTGTATCTGGTTCGTGATATGGACGCACCGAGAGCTCGCCGGATGTCCGGCCGCTCATTACTGGATACCGGTCTTCTGATCAAGATCAGCCAGCCGCGCAAGGCGGTGGTGATCCACTACAGGCGTCTGCCTTGAGATGACACCTCCCGAAAGGGAAGATCGACACGAGCCGGCAGTGTCCGCATTTTGATACGAACGCTGTCGGCCCGTATTGTTATCAGGATTGATTCCGGCATTACAGATGTGACATACATACCACATCCTGCGGCGAACAGGATGGAGGATGCTGCCATGAAGATGCTCTTCATTGTCTGTGAGACCGCCATCGACTATCGCGTGGTGAAGCTGCTGGAGGAGTGCCAAGTTCCTGGCTACACACGGTACGGCGGCGTCTCCGGTGTGGGGAAGCACTCCCGCCACATCGGCTCATCCATCAACCCGGGATCGAACACGATCTTCATTGTCGTGCTGGAAGACGAACAGGCTGAAACGCTGGTGTCGCGTCTGAAGCACTTCTTGGAGGTCTGGGAAGGACGCAGACCGCCCGGGCTGCGTGTATTCGAGTTGCCCTGCACGGATCGCCTGTGATCCAAGCCTTCGCGGTGTGCGCGCCTGCCGTTACAATATAACCATAGGCGCGCAGCCGCTGGAGGTGAAACCGTGAACCAATCCCCGCTGACCGTTCGACTGGGTTTTCGCGAAGACGCCCGGGTGCTTATTGTCAATGCAGACGATGCAGGCATGTGTCATGCGGCCAACATGGCCGTCATGAAAGGCATGGAACGGGAACGGATTACCTCCTGTTCTGTGATGGTTTGTTGTCCGTGGTATCTGGAGATGGCCGATTACGGTCGAAGAAAGCGGGATGCCGATCTGGGAGTGCATCTGACGCATACGTCGGAGTGGGAGTTTTACCGTTGGGGTGTCACCGCCTCCACAGAAACCGTGCGCGGTCTGTTGGATCCGTCCGGGCGGATGTGGAGCCACGTCCAGGATGTGTATGCGCATGCGACCCCTGCTGAAGCCTACGAGGAGGGGCGTCGACAGATCCGGATAGCGCTGGAGTCCGGCATCGATGTCACCCATATCGACTCGCACATGGGCACGATGCAGCTGCATCCCGCTTTTTATGAGAAGTATGTGCAACTGGCGCGCGAGTTCGACTTGCCGCTGCGGATGGCCTCTCAGGAAACCATCGAGTCATATGGCTTTTCGGGAATGCGTGAAGCTGCGGCCGAGGCGAAGCTGGTCTTCCCGGATTACCTGATCCACGGTGGACGGCGTGAAGGTGAGGACATCGAGAGTTATTGGCGACGCATGCTGTTGGCCCTTCGCCCGGGTGTAACGGAGTTGTACATTCATCCGCAGCTGCCCACTGATGAATCACAGGCGATCACCGGCAGTTGGCGAGACCGTTCGACAGAGTTCCGTTTGTTCACCACCGATGCGCGGATCGGTGCGTTGATGCGTCAAATGAACGTGCAGCTGATCGGCTGGCGACGGCTTCGTGAACTGCAGAGGCGGGGTTGATCATGCGACGCGAGCGGACTGTCAGCCAGCCTGCCGGCCCCGGGCGGGGTGTGCGTCGTGTGGTGTTTTGGGGGTTGTTACTCACCACAGTGGTCAGTCTGTATGCGGTGCATCTGCGCCGGCAGGCAGAGGGCCTGAGCAACACGGTCGCTCTGATTGTGGATGGCGAGCAGCTGCAGGATATCGCCGCGGATTCCCAGTTGAGCATCACCGGTACGCTGCTTCGCATGCGTCGCGCCGGCGCCACCGGAGTGGCGGTGAGCGAGCTGCTGGTGTCCGATCTGATCGATCGTGGGATGGCCCGCTGGCTGCCCAACCCCGATGGGGTGGTTTCCCGCCTGGTAGTGGAATCGCGTTCGGATTATGAACGGCTGCAGCAGCGACTGTCGGCCTACAATCAACGGGGTCTTCCTTCAGCCACCGGAGAGGCTGCCATTCAGGCGCTGCTGCAGGGTAAACGCTCCGGTGTGTTGATCGAGCATCGGCCCGCCAGCGGCCCGGTGCGGGCCTTCTACACGCCCGCAGAGCCGGGCAGCCTGCGGAACACGCCGGTGGGATTGGATCCCCGTTTCAGCAGGCAGGTAAGCCGTGCCGGTCTGTTGGTGGTGGGCCGTGTGGGAAACCGGGCCGGGTTGACCGCGGGAGGTGTGCGCGACGTGATGCGCGACTTGTCCAATCAGCGGGCTGTCGCCGTCGTGTTCACAGCGGATGAAGTGTTGGGTTTTCGGGGATTGCTGTCCGTCACCGCCGCCGAGATGCGCCGTTGGAATGTGTTGTATGGCGCTGTGGAGATGGGCAAACAGCGCGGCGATGCCGGCTTGCAGAATCTGCTTCCGGATCATATGCTGCGCGTTCATAGTGTTCCACTCGCGGAGTCCGGGCCGATGGCGCCTGCGGAGCTGATCCAGAGGTATGTACGCGCCGCCCGAGAACGCAACATTCGGCTGTGTTATCTGCGTATTCCCTCGGTGATGACCGCCACGGCGATCGATGGCGCCGAAGCGTTTGTTTCGGATCTGCGCACGAACATGATGGATTCCGGCTTACAGGTCGGGCGTCCCCGTCCGTTTACGGATCCCGGTACTCCGCTGTTGGTAATGCTGTTGGCAGGCGCCGGTGCATTTCTGGCCGCCATGCATGTGGTCGATCGGCTGTTACGGTTGAACTTGGGAGCCGGCTGGTTGACCGCCGCGGCTGTGCTGGGGTTGATCACGGTGGCGCTGGGTGACCCGGGACGGAAGATCGCCGCGTTGGTGGCCGCCTGTGCGTTCCCGACACTGGGGATGCTTGAACTGCGTCCCTATCTGGTGCGTGAACGTACCATCTGGACACGCGTTCTGCGTGCCTCGTTGTGTACATTGGCCGGCGCGATGCATGTAGTGGCTCTGTTGGCGACACTGCCCTACCTGATCAAGTCCGATCAGTTTGCCGGGATCAAACTGGCCCATCTGGTGCCGGTGGTTGCAGCCGGATGGTATTTCGGGCTGGATGTATGGCGAGAGCGTGACTGGACGGGAGTGATACGCCGTGTAGGCGCCGGACTGCGGGCCTGGATGCAATCGCCTGTGACTATCGGATTGGCAGGCATGGTGCTGATCGGTCTGGCCATGATCGTGCTGGTGTTGATGCGGACCGGTAATGACGCCGGGATGGCCGTAACCGGAGGCGAGATGAAGGCCCGGGCGCTGCTGGAGCAGTGGCTTAGCGTGCGTCCTCGGACCAAGGAGTTCCTGTTGGGGCATCCCGCGCTGATCCTGGGGTTGGTGTTGGCCGGAGCCGGAGCGCCTCAGATTGTGGTTGCGCCGTTACTGCTGTTGGGCGCTTTGGGGCAGGCATCGATGCTGAACACCTTCTGCCACATCCATACGCCGTTCGATCTCTCGCTGATCCGGGCGATGCTGGGATTGGTGCTGGGATCTGCGTTGGGTGCAGTGCTAAGCCGGATCGCAGTGCCTCGACGACAGGTGCGGCTGCGTTCGTGAGTCGTTCCGGACTGGTACTGGCCGGGTATTTCGGGTTCGGTAACACCGGTGATGAGGCCGTCTTGGAGGGGTTCCTGGATGGCCTGCGCATGCTGGAAGTGAGCGTTCCCGTCACCGTGTTGGGGCAACCAACGCCTGACAGGCAGCAGGACCCCGGTCTGAATTGGACGAACCGGAACGATCTGTTTCAGGTCTGGCGCGCGCTGCGCCGTCATCGGGCGTTGGTGTTCGGAGGTGGCAGCCTGCTGCAGGATGTGACCAGTCGGCGGTCATCACTGTGGTACATCGGCTTATCCATGCTGGCACGGCGGGCCGGGTGTGCGGTGGGCTGGTTTGGACAGGGCGTGGGGCCGTTGCAGCATGGCGACATACGGGCGCTCTGTGCATTGGAACTGATTCGGGCCTCTTGCATCGTGACGCGTGATGCTGAATCGGCGTCTATACTGGGTGGTATGGGATGCAGACAGGTGATCACGGCGGGTGATACGGCATTGCTGATGAACACGGAGCCCGGTGACGAGGCCAAGCCTTCGATATTGTTGGCCGCTCCCCGTGTGTCGGCAAGGCTGGGGCAGGCGGAACTGGCCATGATGGGGCGGGTGTTGCGGCGTGTGGCCGATGCACATGGTTTGGATGTGCTCATGGCCCCGCTGCATCCTTCAGAAGACCGTGAGGCGGTTTCCGTGGTTGTCAGTGCATGCGGTTCCTGTTCCACGCTGGACACGCCGGTTGCTCCGCGCAGGTACCTGAGGCACGCTTCGACAGCGGCGGCTGTATTGGGCGTGCGCCTGCACGCGCTGGTACTGGGGGCGATCAGTGGCGCAACCGGCGTGGCGATCAGTTATGACCCAAAAGTTCAGGCGTTCTGGGGCGACCTGCAACCCGACCTGTGTATTTCTCCGGATCGACTGAGTGAGGAACGATTGGTCTCCCTCATGAATGACGCCATAACGACACGCGCTGAACGGGCCAAGGTCATCACCGACCGAATCAATCAACAACGGGATGCGACCAGACAGGCGCTGAAGCAGTTACTGCGGGCTGTGGGGTGCGGTTGATGAGGCGCTTGGCAGTTCTAGCGCTCGCAATCGTTATCTGCATTGCCCAGGGTGTGTACGCCCAATTGGGAACGATGTCCGGCCTTTCGTCTCCGGCTTCCGGATCAGGGATATTCGACAGCGGTCTCAACAGGCGCGGCGGATCCGACTCGCTGTTTAACGATCCCTGGGCCTCGCAGCAATCGGGTGCATCCATACTGGATGGAGCGGATGCCGCAGGTGGATTGACACTGAGCAATCTTTTACCGCCGTCGCGTCGACTGGGTTCATTGGGCGCATGGCTTGAGCCGCTATCCGAACGGGTCCGCATATCAGGGCGCAAGTCGCTGGGTTACCATATCAACAACGTGACAGGCGATCGACGGGCGTTCGGTGAGTCCACTTACTATGGGCGCGGCGACCAGACGTTCACCGATTACACGGAGTTGAGTATTACCGGACGCAAGCTGTTCGATCGCTTCAACATTGATTGGAAGGCCAGCAACACGCCTTTCTCCAGCTCCGCCAATAAACGCTTCACGCTGGGATATGACTACAAAGGGTTGAAGGCCGAGTATGGCGATGTACAGTCACGTATTCAAGGCAATGAGCTGGCTTCGTTCAACAAGCTGTTGCGTGGAGTGCAGGTGTCGTGGCGCACTCCCGGCAAGACACCGATGATGCTGACCGGGGTTTACAGTCAGACCCGGGGCACGGCGCGTACGGTGGTGCTGTACGGCAACGACACTTCCGGCCCCTATTACCTGAACGCAGGACAGCTCATCCCGGGCAGCGACCGTGTGCGTGTGGACAACCGCGATATGGTACGGGGCCGTGATTACGACATCGATACCTTTGCCGGCATCATCACCTTCAGCCCCGGTTTGATCATCGCCCGTTCCTCGACGATCCTGGTGAGTTTCGAAGCCGACAGCTATAACAGCGATGCCGGGGAGATCCGGGGGTACCGCATGGAAGCGCCGGCGGGTAATGCCGTATTGGGCTATGTTCAACTGGAGCAGCGGTCCGCGTCGGGAGGCGCCGTACGCACCAAGACGGACAGTTTTTACGGGTACAACAACCCGCTTTCTCCGTATGAGCTGCAGTATCCGGCCGATCCCGCGGGTATCCTGACTGCGACGGTTGACGGGGTGCTGCAAGTACGCGGTACAAAACGGGGCGAAGGGGATTTCTTTCTGGACGCCGACTACACCTACCGGGTGTACTTCAATCGGGCCATCCCGCCGACATCATTGGTACGCGTGACCTATGTTCCGCGCAGCGACGGGGGGACGGTGGGAAACCGGCGCGTGCAGGCATACGATGCCAAGTGGCGCGTGTCACCCAATTTGCAATTGATGTACAGCGAGGCGCGCAGCGTGGCCCAGCGGGGAACACAGGACGTGCATGCGGGAGCGCGGCTGATGGGCGCGAACATGCGCTTCGGGCCATGGACGCTGAGCAGCCGTTATCGCGACATCGATCCCTCGTACACATCGGTGGAGAGCACCGGTTTCTTCCGGCAGGAGAGAGGTCTGAGTAATCATCTGGAGTACCAGGGCGGTCCGCTCGAGATGCGCTTGACCACCGACTCGCTGAAGGTGCCGGACTATACGGGCAGCCTGATCTCAGGCGCGGCCTTGAAAGAGTCGTCGGTCAGCAACACCAACCTGACCGTCGGATTTCGACAGGATCGCTGGCCTGATCTTCGTCTGGATTACTACGACACGCGTGCTGATGCGAGCACTTCGTACAGCCGGTCCCGTACAACCAGTCTGAGCGCATCTCGGAGTTTCGGTGCGCTTAGGACAGAGGCATCCCTGACGCAGTCGAACGCGCGCAGCTATTCCGGAGCGCTGGGAGCGGTGGAGGAGCGCACCCAGGTGGACACCACTCGCCTTGGCGCCACGTGGACAGCAAGCGAGCGGTTTACCCTGAGTGGCAGCATGGCGCTCAGTGCGATCGCGCTCAAGGAGGGCCGCCGGAAGGCTCAGGACACGACCGCCTCGGTGCGGTGGGAGCCGCTCAAGGCCGTCGAGATGAACTATCAATATTCCCGACGCGACAGCGGGGCTTCGGTATTCTCTCCATCGGGAGGCGGCGGATCGTTCATCGGGCAAGGCGGTTACCAGTCGGGCTGGGGAATGGGGTTCGGTTCCGGCGGCAGCTTCAGCGGCGGATACACCAATCCGTTCGCGGGCGGCATGTCCTATGGATCGACGGGAGTGCGCTCGACAGGCCATCACCTGTCGCTGTCCTGGATGCCCGGTGATGCGCTCTCAGCGGATATCGGTATCTCGCAACAGTATGCCGCCGGCGACAACCTGACAAATACCGATATGTGGAGTGTCGATGGCGGTGTGGCCATCCGGCTGACCCGCAACACCGACGCTACCATGCGCCTTAGCCGCCAGCTGCTGAAATATATCGGCAGCTCGGATCGCTCGGAGTCGACGATTGTGTACGGAACGGTGCGTACCCAAGCCATACCAAAGTTCACGTTGTCTCTGGATGGTCAGTATATGGTGACCGACAGCGTGTTCGCCAGCAGTCTGTCGAGCAGCAGTTATGACCCGCATCAGGTGTTGCGGTCGCTGGCGTTTCGCGCGGATCGACCGATTGCCGCCCGCCAGAGCCTGTTCGGTCAGTACCGTTGGTCCGACATGTCCGGTCAGTACGGCACGCGTGATACGGAGGCTGCCCTGGGGTATGAATACGAGATCACGCCATTCATCGTGCTGACTGCCTCGTTGCGGGACCAGGAACGCAGGTATCGAAGCGTCGAGTCGCAAAAGTATAACTACCGCGCCCGCACATTCGATGTGGACCTGAGCGCCCGGTTCTGACCACTGCGAGGAGACATCATGGCAGATTGGATTCCCTTGGACCCATCCGCGGCCAGGCGTTATCTCTTAGCGCCGTACACGCCCGCCAGCGCCAACTGGCTAGGCGCCAACTATAACGAAGCGTTGATCGACTGGCGAAGCAACACCACCGCGTACACCCATATGGGCAGTACGGCTCCCGACAGCGATGCCTGGCATCTGCAGTTTCCCGATGACTCCGCGCGGTTTGTGGAGGCGCTGGCCTGGGAAAGCGAATTCGGGCCGATTGCGCGTCAGGAGACTATCCGTCGGCTGGTGAAAGGGTTGATCCGCGCGCATGTGCCGGGGTCCGAAGGGTTGTTCTTTTTCCGGCAGCGATTTGGCGGACGCACCTTGCTGGTGCTGGATGACGGTAAGCATTCGGGGCGTCTGCAACTGTCCACTTGGGGCGACTCGGTGGAAGGCGATGTAAAGCTGGGGTATGCCATCCGGCAGGGGGATCAATGGATCGGCTCCTACGGCGTGCCGTACACGGATGTGCCGGCGAATGGCGCCCAAGGGGCCGGCGTCCGATCCAGCGCCCAATGGAATGCCTCCCCGTACACGCTGACACGCAGATACCAGTTGCCACAGGGGCAACTCAGCCTGACCGCCCGCAGCTGGCTGAGCGATGAGGACCGGCCCGTCGAGATCGGATTGACGGCTGTCGGTGTTCCGGCGAGTTTGGAGATCGGGGCGCCTGACACCGCGATCCGCTGTCTGGGTGATCCGGCCATCCCGGGTGTGGCGTGGTTGCCGGATGGGCGGCCCCCGCGCCGGTCTGACAGGGATGGATCCTTCACCTTGACGAATCCATCCTGTCAGTACCTGGTGCTGACCCGCGAGTCGGTTTGGTGCGGATTGGGCTTTCACTCCGCGTTGCTCGTGGTCTGGGAGGGACGGCCCGCTCGCGTTGAGGTGGATGCCCTGTTGGGATACAGCCGGGTGCGCCTGACGTGGCCGCAGAGGGGACATCAGACGCGCGGACGCGCCTGGGTGTTGCCCGTGCAGTTTTTGTACCGTTCCGAAATACCGCTGGTGTTGGAAGCCGGAGCGCGTTTTGTGCGGACCGGCCGGCTGGGGTTGGGACCGTTTCCTGCCTGGACGATGATCAACGCCGTGCCGGCGGGGATGGCTGCGGGCGCGTGGGCGTTGTCCCGTCTGGGTGATCCCTTTGCCGCTGCAGCGGGCGCCTGGGCCGATACCGCCTCCAGTGTCATGCTTTCCGAGCATCTTGGGGGGCGTCATTTTCATCGGGCGTTCTTCCCGGTGCGCGCCGCTGCCTGGATGCTGCGCTACGCCTCGGAGGCAGGTCTGGAGCCGCTGCAGCGGAGATACAGAGGATGGCTGCGCGAGGCGATGCGGGTCATGCTGTCCAACAAAGTGGGGTATGACGGCGCCGCCTGGCCCGGCGGATGGGATCACTTCAACGCCGCGAAGGCCTGCTTTGCCGCCTGGCAAGCGACCGGTGACGGCGACTATCTGGCTGCATTCGAGCGGGCGCATCGCGTGTACACCATCGACCGGGAGGGCATCCGGCGGCGTCATGAGTTGATGAAAGACCCGGGCGGTTTTGACACCTACTTTGGTTCATTGCCGATGGGCGTATGGGGCGCTGCCGGCCGTCTGGATGATTGCCGTTCTCTGCTGGACGCCTCGTTTCCGGCGGGATGGCAGGGCGGTGACAGACCACTCGCCGAGCTGTGGCATGACGGTGGCAATGGCCCCTGGTTTCAGGACGACGCCAACCCCGAGTATGTGGGACTGGCGTTGCGAGCCTACGAATGGAATCAGCCGCCTCAACGCGTCGCCATGGGGGCGTTTCCGCGGTATGACGAGCAGGGAACCGTCACCGTGCCCGGGTACGTGCCGGTACAGAATCCCTGGTTCGCTCCCGGTGATGGGCATACGCCTGACGGACGTGTTGAGGATGCCAAAGTGGTGAACGTCTCATCACGTGCAGGCGCCCATATCTGGCGTGTGGATGTGGGAGGCCAGCCGCATGGTGTGCTCTGGGTGTGGCTGCAAGGCAGCGCCCGTGTCGATTTATCGCCGGATGGACGCATATGGGTGGCCGGTGATATCTGGTCAACCACGCAGATGCGTGAGGCGCCTATCGACTTGTCGTGGTGTGCGGGGGCGCCTGATGCGTATCGTCCGATGCCGTCGCTGTACGTGGACCGGCGTGGCCGCCTGTCGGTCAATCCGGGCCTGGACGCCGATCGGACACCCAGGCAACTGCCTAAAGAGAGCTCCTGGCGAACAATGGTTGATGTGGGACCGGCCGCATCGGTTCGGTTCGAGGTGATCGGCCAGGGCGCCTGGAAAGCCGAAGGGTCGACGGATGGCCGAAACTGGATGCCGATGGGCGTGTCCAGCGAAGCGCATCACTCGGCAGGGCCGGCGCTGACGCCACTGTTGTACCCGGAGCCGGTCGGTACACCGGGAGCATTGCATCTCAGGTTTGCAGCTATGGGCGACGGGGCGGCGATTGCGCGGATCACCCCCTACGTGCGTTACGCGGCATCTCAGATTCTGGTGCGGTTACGCGCCGATCGCCAGGACATGCCGCTGCGCGTACAGGACGTGAGGGCGCAGCGTTGGGGTGTGGCGACCTACTGAATTACCGGCCGCAACAGCGTTTAAACTTCTTCCCGCTTCCACAGGGGCATGGATCGTTTCGGCCAGCAGAGACTATCGGTGCGCGGCCCATGACCTCGGCTGGCGCCCGTCCCTGTTGCAACAACGTCACCATACGATCCATCGTCGGCTGGATGTGTGCAAAGAACCGTTTGTATCCGGCGCACAAGTAGTTCAGGCCGGGTTCTCCGTTCTGGTCCGTAACGAACCGGTCCTTGGGGCAGGCGCCATGACAGGCAAACAGCCAACGGCATTCGCGGCATTGCCGGGGTAATGCGTCGCGCTTGGCCAGACCAAACAGGCGCTGTTGATCGGAGTCCACCAGGTCGACCAACTGCGTCTGCAGGATGTTGCCCAACAGATGGGCGTTATCCACAAAGTGGTCGCACGCGTAAATGTCGCCGTTATGCTCGATGATCAGCGCCCGGCCGCAGACCGGAGCGTTGACACAGAGACTCGCGGGTTCGCCCGTCCAGGTCTGAAGCGCGGTGTCGAATTGTTGAACAAACACCGATCCCACGTCACGCCGGATCCACTCATCGTATACGCCGCATAGGAACGAGCCGAACGCTTCCGGAGTGACCGACCACGGGGTGACACGTCCTTCGGGGTCGCGTTCCACAATCGGGATGAACTGAATGAATTGAACGCCGGCATCGCGGAGATAGGCATACACTTCGCGCGGATGGTGGGCGTTGCGGGCGTTCACCACACATAGCACGTTGAAATCCACCTGATGACGCTTCAGACGCTCCAGCGCCGCGTACACGCGTGCGTGGCTGCCGTGTCCGCCGACATCGCGTCGCCAGGCGTCGTGCAGTTCGGCGGGGCCGTCCAGCGAGAGTCCCACCAGAAACCGATGTTGATACAGAAACCGACACCACTCATCGTTCAGCAACACGCCATTGGTCTGGAAAGCGTTACCGATAGTCATCAGCGGCGGCTTGAAGCGCTGCTGCAGCTCCACGGCGCGCCGGTAGAAATCCAGCCCCATCAGCGTGGGTTCACCGCCCTGCCAGGCGAACATGCACGCGTTACCCGGTTGCGCTTCAATGTATTGACGGACATACTCGGTCAGTATGTCATCACTCATACGTAATGGACTTTCAGGGTAGAGCTGCGCGCGCGACAGGTAAAAACAGTACGCGCACCGGAGGTTGCACGATGCGCCCGCGGGTTTCGCCATCACGTGAAAGGGCGCCGAGGCTTTACGCGTGGTGGGCAGACTGGTGGGACTATGCGGGGTGTTCACGGTTTCAGTGTACCTCAGTCGCGTGCCACGGTCAGGGAAGGTGGAGAACAACCGTACGTCGTAAGAACACCTGTATGCCACTGGGGCGTACCGTTCCTGGCGGGAAGGAGTTTATCGATATGACATCGGAAGACCGATTGCTGTATGGGTGCGGGATGATATGGGCCGCATGGATCTGGCCAAGCGATCGCAGCCGATGGAGTTATGATTTGGAGTCCATGGCACGGATCCGTGATATGGGCGGAACGCACACGGGCATCAATCTCGCCTGGATCGACCTCGAGCCTCAACCGGGACAGTGGTACTGGGATTACGCGGATCACCAGGTGGCCGCTGCGGAGCGTTACGGTCTGCGGATGTTCGCCTATATGGGGTTGACGCCAGACTGGGCCATACCGGAGCTGGTGGCCAGGTACCACTCCGGGATCGGTTACCGGTTTCCACCTCCGGAAGAGTCCGCTTATGCCTTCCGGCAGTACTGTCGGAAGGTCGCCTTACGGTACAAAGGGCGCATCCGGCACTATCAGTTTTGGAACGAGCCAAACGGCTGCAGCTGGGTAAACGACGGTTGCGCCAACGGCCATGAAGCGCCGAACACACGCGCCTTGTATACACGCTGGTTGAAGGAATGGGCCACCGCGATGCGCCGAGTGGATCCGAATTGTGTTCTGGGGCTGGGGGGCCTGGATCTGAACCAGGGGGTGGAACGCGGCCATGAGTACCTGGAGGGAGTGTATGCGCATGGCGGGCGGGAGGCATTCGATGCGGTATCGATCCACCCGTATGACGCGAACGGCACGCTGCATCACAAGGCCATTCAGGAGATCCGCCGGGTGATGGTGGAGCATGGCGATGCGCGCAAGGGCGTCTGGATCAGCGAGTACGGCTGGGCGATGACCGATGAAGTGGAAAAGGCGCGACGCGTGACACAGACTCTGCAAGAGCTGGCGGAGCCGCGGTACCGGTATGTCTCCATGGCGAACTATCTGAGCATTACCGATCCGACCGGAGAACCCGGCTTCGGACTATGCAACCGTGACCTGACGCCGCGATTGTCGTATCTGGCCTTTCAGAAGGCGCGAAAAGTGAGGTGAGGAGAATTGATATCTGTTGTTAGTACTAGGTGATAACCAGCAGGAATCAACCGGATCACCCGTGAAGTAATCATCGAAATACAGTCTGGTGTGATGCAACAGTTTTGCACCGGTCGAATGATCTGTGAGGACGTCATGAATGAACTACTGAAGCAACTCTATGAGGATCGCGTTATCCGAACGGCCGAAGATGACCGTTCGTTCTCGGATACCGTTTATACCGCCGTGCAGCAAGCCTGCCGACCCTCGCGGGCGCCCTTTGACGGGCTGTTGAGTGATTCAGTCGCGAATGCATTGCATTCGATGGGCATTCACGAACTGTATGCCCATCAGGTGGAAGCCATACGTGCTGCATTGAGTGGCCAAGATGTCGTGTTGAGTGCTCCCACTGCCTCAGGAAAAACACTCGCGTATGCGTTGCCGATATTGGAGCGTCTGCTTGTTCGCGAAGACTCCAAGGCGTTGGTAATACACCCGTTAAAAGCGCTGGCAAATGACCAGCGAAAACAGGTGGAAGACCTGTTTTCGAACGTGAAAGATGTGTTCGGGAATGGTGCTCCCAAAACATGGGTTTTTGATGGCGATACCCCTAAAGATGCCAGGCCTATACTTAAAAGCGATCCACCTGCCCGGATTATTCATGAATTTGCCAGACTTCGCCGGTTGACATGCGGATTGAGG
>CAZYPZ010000034.1:0-25457 GCA_964650005.1 uncultured bacterium
GCGGCAATACGGTGCTGTACGTACGCGAGCCGAACGGCGCACTGATCGCGCGCAAGGCATACATGCCCATGCCGAGCGCAGCGAGGCAAATGCCCGCCCGAAGGGCAGTGCCCGCGGCCCGCAGGGCCGCAGGCCCGTGCGCCGCAGGCGCACATCACTGGCAGGACGCGAACATGTCTTTTCTGCAGTTGGGCGTACGGTTCTACAACCCCGCTGCAGGCGCGCATACCCAGCGCGACCCCGTGCTGGATGGCCTGAACTGGTATGCTTATGTCAGCGGTAGAGTGATGACTGCGGTGGACCCGAGTGGGAATGCGGCAATAGTAAAAGTGGGCACAATAGGAGTATGGTATCGACCATATGATCATGTCTTTCTTAGATTCGCCGAGCGATGCAGCATACGGTGTCATAAGTATGACAAGATGCTTAACAAGACGCTTTCATTGGATAATGTGCTAGCCGTCGGGCTATATGGTGTAGGACTTGGCATGTTGCGAGACGATACAGACTATATTGGTGAGGAGCATTGGAGCGTAGTCGTCGAGCAACGGTACGACAAAGCATTTGAAACCGCATTGTGTGCTTGTGTGAACCAATGGGCAAATACCCCAACAATACTGAGGCATTCATACACGTATATTGGGAACGCGTGTGGGTCGTGGGCGCGAGCTATGTGGGAATGTGCAGTCTGGAAAGTAGACAGCTGGTATGTCGGTCCTCTACGGGCGATGTGGCAGTCCGTGGCGCTGTTTTGAGCCGATATATGACGGAACCCATCTATATGTATGGGCGCCTGGACAGTTTTGCTGTCAGGATACTGGAGGAGGGGCGGCCACCCCGTGAGATCGATACGGGCCCCGTGAGGGTGCTCGGCACAGGGATGAACAGTGTACAGGTGGAGTGGCTTAGCGGTCAGGACACAGGCAAACGGCTGCTGCATACGGTTACCGGTGAGACGCACGATGTGACGCGATACGGCCGCGGTCACCGGTGGGATGTAGTGGCTGGTCAAGTCGTGCAGAACGGGCTGGTATACTCCCGTATCCAGGATGGCGGGAGGCGTGTCGCGACGTTGTTGGAGGCGGACGGAGCGCACGGAACCCATCAATTGGATCAGGATACGCTGTGGCGGTGGTTTGGCCCTATATGGATTGACGAATGCTATCGGAACTATCGTCTTGGCTTTGCCGAGGGTCTTACGGTATACACCCATCAGAACATCGCAGCAATAGCGGGTCCGGGACGGCCAGTCAGAAAGGTCCGCTTTCGAAGCGGTGAGGTCAAGGTGTATAATGGTCATCTGCTGCATGTACGTCAACGGCTCGGGTTTCCCTATGAAATCGTCACCGCCCATGATGTATCGGGGAGGCGGAGAGGCGCTCTATCTGTCCAGTACGTCGGTCCCTGGAGACTCTATCCGCTGTGCATCGTTACCAGGGAGGTGTTGCAACTGATTGAGTTATTGACTCGACGATGGCGCGCAGGGACCGTACGATGACCCGGTGGTTGCGCAGACACGCTGATGCATGCCTGGTGAGCGCATCTCTACTGGTCTGGGGTGGGAATCAGCTGGGAGATACCGGCGCGCTGGGTTTCATATCTGACTCAAACGATTGGTTTATGATCTTTATCGTGTCAGCGGGTTGGCTGGTTTTTGGTCGGTTTACGACCAGACGCGTCCTGCTGATCCTGATCTCTGTTGTGTTATTAGGACTGCTGAGGGCGGTAACGTTCTCCGTGTCGCCTGCATACGGGGTGATCACTCCACACTGGCTGTCTGTCTTACCTGCGGAACTGCAATACCAGGCTAATGTGTTCTTTCCAGGTCTGCTCTGGCTGACGCCAATCCTCGTGGTCAGGGCGATGATCAACTGGTTGATCCGCATACAACCCACGTACGGCACAGGCGCTGGCGCCGGTCACGCAGCGGGGACGAGACGCCCAAAGGACTCGTGATAGATCGTGAGCGCTCTGGAGGCGGCTCTATACCGCAACGCCTTGTTGGCGCAACGCTTCCACTTTCTTCAGCGAGCAGGCTTCGCAGCGAAACTGCGGCGCCGGGTCATGCAGTTTGTCGTAGTTCCTGGTGGTCAGCAACCGGTACCCGCGGGTGGTTACGCCGCAATCGGCGCATTGTACGGAGTCAACCACCGCCCAGGTCGGTCCATCGAGTTTGGCGGAGAAGATAAACCGGTCGACCCAAAAGAAGATCAGTCCGCCGATAAGGTTGGCGACGGCCGAGCCCGCCCAGTCGGATGCATTCCCGAAGGGACTGGGTGAGTGCTTGAACCAGGCGACCACCGGGGCCAGGATGGGTGTGGAGAGTTGCCATCGGATCAGGTAGAGCATGTATCTGCGTAGCACGATCGCTTCCTTTCGTGTGGGGTGAGGGTAAGCGTGCCCCCAGCACATATAGTGAATCCCTGTCGCGCCCGGACGTCAACAACGGAGGGGACGAACTGGCCTGTGGCCTGTGATCCTGTGCGAAATAATCCATTAATACGTTGAAAACGCACCTAAAACGCATGAATCCAACGTGTGTTCCGTGTTACCATATGGGCGGAACATGGGAGTGACGCCGGTGTTATTGACCGGCTGCAAGGAGTGGGGCAGCGAATGAAACCGAGTATCAAGCAGCGCGGCAAGGTGCGCATAGGTGTAGTGGGCGGCGGCTTCGGCACCGCGTTTTTCTGGCACGTCCACCCGGACTGTGTGGTTGAGGCGGTCAGTGACCTGATCCCGGAACGTCGACAGGCGTTGATGGATGTGTACCGCTGCAGCAAGTCGTATCCATCATTGGAGGTGCTGATTACCGATCCGGACATCGACGCTGTCGCGGTGTTCACCGGTGCGCCTGACCATGTGAGGCACTCAGTGGCCTGTCTCAAAGCGGGAAAGCATGTGATCAGCGCGGTGCCGGCCTGTTGCAGCCTGGCCGAAGCCGACCTGCTGCTGGACACCGTGAAACGCACCGGACTGCACTACATGATGGCCGAGACCAGCTGGTACCACCAATCGGTGATTACCGCGCGCGAGTGGTTCCGAGAAGGCAAGTTCGGTGAGATCTTCTACACCGAAGCGGAGTACCTGCACCCGGGGCTGGAGCCTCTCTGGTTCACCGCCGATGGAAAGAGCACGTGGCGACATGGCTTCCCGCCGATGCACTATCCCACACACTGTACGGGCTACCTTGTGGGTGTTACGGGCGAGCGTATGACACAGGTGCAATGCACCGGTTGGGGCGACAACGACAAGGCCATTCAAGGCAACCCGTACAAAAACCCGTTCTATAACGAAGCCGCCATGTTCACCACCGATAAAGGACACAGTTTCCGTGTGTGTGTCTTCTGGAAGGGACCGATCGGGGGATGCGAGCGGGGCCAATGGAACGGCAGCAAGATGAGTTTCTATGATCCGCCTGTAAACGGGGGCGGATATGTGATCCGTCGTCCCAGCGGTGCGCAGGAGAAGGACGACGCAGGTTTCATCCGCGCGGTCAGCGAATATGAAGTGTACAACCAGCCGAAGTGGTGGCAGACGGACCGGTTGCCGGCAACCATGCGGGTGGACAACGGTCACGACGGATCACATCCGTTCATTACGCACGAGTTCGTGCGCGCGCTGGTGGAGGATCGCATACCAGAAGTCTCGGTGTACGAGGCTTTGGCGCTCACGGTTCCCGGCATCGTCGCGCATCAGAGCGCGCTGCGAGGCGGACGGCAGATGCGTATCCCGCAGTACCGGTAGTCCCTGCCGGCTCACCCGGTGTGCCGCCGCTGTCGATGTGATCGCGTATGCCCTTATGAACCGACGGAGGTGTATGGCATGTCTTCAGGCAAGTTGACGGCGGCGGTGCGCGCTACCCGGGATGGCGCCGGGCTGTTCATCAAGGAACAGCGGGTGGCGCCGTTGATCTTTTATGTCAGCATCTGGCACGACGCCGCGCTGCAGGCCGGCGCGAAGGAGCAGGTGCGTCTGGCGCACCAGGCGGGCGTGCCCATCATCTCCACGGCGATCTGGGACGCCTACTGGTTTCCCCCGGATGTGCCCGTCGACTACTCACGCCGCGATGTGGACGTGTGGCTGAAGGTGGTCTGGGACGCCTGGCCGGACGCGTTGATCATTCCCCGTTTCAATGTGGACTACCCACCGCAGTGGTGGTTCGACGCTCATCCGGACGAGGCGATGCGCGATGCGCGCGGAGAACGGATCGGACCGGCCAGTCTGCAGTCTGAAGTGTGGCGACGGGATGTGGTCGAACACGTCCAGCGGATGGTGAATCACCTGGAACGCCGATATGGCGACCGGATCGCGGGGTATCATCCCTGCGGGCAGACCACCGCCGAGTGGTTCTATGAAGGGATGTGGGACGGCCGGCTGGGCGGTTTCGAGCCTCCGGTGCGTTCCGCCTGGAGGCGATGGCTGCAAGAGGCATACCAAACGGAGCAGTCGCTGCAGCGCGCCTGGAACGACCGCACCGTGCGGTTCGACACCGTCACTACCCCTGGCGAAGCGGAGCGGCTGAAGTGGGCTTCAGGTGACTTTGCGGACCCGCGGGTGGATCAGCGGCTGGTCGATTTTGCACGCTTTCTGAACGACACCAACGCGTCTGCGGTCGATCATGTCAGCCGCGCCATTCGCCAGGTCGCGCCGGACAAACTGGTCGTGGTCTTTTACGGTTATATCCATGAGCTGTCGGGCGCTCCAAACGGGTTGGCGTCCAGCGGGCATTGCGGGTTGGGGCGCATCCTGCGGTCGCCGGCGATCGACATCATCGCCTCACCTGTCAGCTATGCCGACCGCGGCCCGGGGGGCGGCGGGTATCACATGGGGCCGGTGGACAGCGCGGCGTTGCATGGCAAACTGTGGCTTTTCGAAGACGATACCCGCACCCATCTGTCCTCTGCCGACTCCGCGCCCGGACGATGCGCCGATCACCGCGAGACATTGGGCGTGTTGCGCCGCAACTTCGGGGCCACCATCACACGGGGCGCCTCGCTGTGGTGGATGGATCTGCCCGGGCAGGGGTGGTTCCGTGATGAGCCGTTGTGGGCCGATCTGAAACCGTTGGTGGACGCCTATACCCGGCTGCTGCCGACCCAAGGAAAACATCATCCGGATCTGGCGGTTCTGGTGGACGAGCAAGGGGTGCTCGATGCGCATCCGTCGCCGCGCATTACAGCTCCTTTATTGGGGGCGTTCCGTGTCCACTGGATGCGCACCGGATGCTCGACCGGCGTCTATCTGTTCCAGGATGCGCTGGAAGGACGGGTGCCACCCGCCCGCATGTATCTGGTGCTGGGGGCCTATCGGCTGGACAGGTCCCAGCGGGATCAGTTGAAGCGCATGTTGCAGCGGCGTGGCTCAACGATTGTCTGGATGGGACCGGTTGGCCTGAATGCCGACGGGGTGCAATCTGTACAACATGTGACCCGGGTTGCCGGGATGCGACTGCGGGAACGCACCGGAGCGACCGGGTTGCGCCTGGTCGGGGGACAGTCGTTCGATCCGGGGCATGCGCCGCTCTCCCGGCAGCTGTGTGTCGACGGCGCGGCCGAGCCTTTGGCCTGGTATGCCGATGACGGCACGGTAGCGGTGGCGCGACGACGGTTCGCCGGCTGGACCAGCGTGTATAGCGGGGTGCTGCAACTGCCGACGAGTTTACTGCGGCAACTGGCGCGCGACGCAGGCGCGCACATCATTGCGGACAGCGACGATGTGGTGATGGCGGGAAATGGTGTGGTCAGTCTGCACGCCTGCTCCTCCGGCGAGAAACGCCTGCGCTGGACACGCGCGGTGCGCTGGAGCGACCTGGCCACCGGCGAGACGCTGTACTACGGACGGGAGTTGCGTCGGGAGCTGCAGCAGGGAGATACGTTGCTGATGCGTCTCAGCTGACGTTTCACGGCGCCGCTTCAGCGTATAATCGAGACATGAGCACGCTTCCTGCGCCCGATGCGGACGGGTGGCATGACCTGTTGCTGCGATGCAGCCGATGCGCCACCTGTCTGCCCGTTTGCCCGTCGTATGCGGCCACCGTTCGCGAACTGGCCTCGCCGCGCGGACGGCTGCAGCTGCTGCGTGCGCACGTGGAGGGGCGTCTGACGCAGTCCGAAGGACTGTACCAGGCGCTGTACAGCTGCCTGGACTGCCGTGCCTGCGCGACGGCGTGCCCCAATGGTCTGTCACCGGGCGAGATGGCGCTGCAGGCGCGCGCACGCATGCCCGACGGGCTGTCACCCGCGGCCAAGGCGTTGAGGCGCTTGATGCTGGGGCCGGGACTGTCGCAGCCGGTCTGGCTGGAGATGGGCACGCAGGCCGCCCGTTTGGCGTACCAGCGCGCCGGCGTGCAATGGCTTCTTAGGTCCAGCGGTCTGTTGCACCGTCTTCCCCTGCTGGATCGCCTGGATCGGTATCTTCCCGCGTTGCCGGCCCGTCCTGTGCGCCGCAGCCTGCCCGAGGTCAATCCCGCCATCGGCACAGAGCGCGGACGGGTCGGTCTGTTCCTGGGGTGCGCCATGAACACGCTGTTCGCCGATGTGACCCGCTCCACGGTGCGCGTGCTGAATCGCTTGGGATACACGGTGGTGATGGATCGCCGGGTGGTGTGTTGCGGTGCGCCCCAGCATCAGGCGGGTGAACCGGAGCTTGCCTGCCGGATGGCGCGTCATAACGTGCGGTTGTTCGATGGACTGGACATCATCATCACCGACTGTGCGGCCTGCGGCGCCGAACTGAAGGCGTATGGTGCGCGCCTCAATACCGGAGAGGCGCGCCGATTCAGTGCTCGCGTCCAGGACATCTCGGAGTTCCTCGCTCCGCTGGACCTTCCGGGGCCGGTGGATGTGGGGCGCGCGGTTTGGCACGCGCCCTGTCATCTGGCGCACGCGCAGGGAGTGTGTGCACAGCCGCGTCAGCTGGTGCGGCGACTGTGTACGCAGAGTGCCGACCTGGCCGATCATGACCGTTGTTGCGGAAGCGCGGGCGGGTATTGGCTGACGCATCCGCATGTGGCGGATGACGCGCTGCACCGGAAACGGCAGCGGATCCGACAGAGCGGTGCGGATACCGTGGTGACCGCCAACCCCGGATGTCTGCTGCAGCTGATGGCGGGGCGTGAACCGCAGGACCGCTGGCATGTGATGCACCTCAGCACGCTGGTCGACCTGGCGTTGGAGCGTACTCCGTGAATCTGGCCGCTGAGCTGCGTGAGCTCCTTCCCGCCCATTTGGTGTGCGACGACCCGGAGTCATTGACCGTGTACGGTTACGATGCGTGTACGGTCACACAGGGACGGGCCGGGGTGGTGGTCCACGCCTCGGCTGAAGAGCATGTCGTGGAGGTATTGCGCTGGGCGGACGCGCACCGTGTGCCGGTGTATCCCCGTGGAGCAGGGACCGGATTGGCCGGCGGATCGATGCCGGATGGCGGGATCGTCATCAACCTGGCGCCGATGAACCGCATCCTTCGGATCGATACCGAAGGGTTGTTCGCGGTCGTGGAGCCGGGCGTGGTGAACGCGCAGTTGCAGGAAGCGGTGGAATCGCTCGGCCTGTTCTACCCGCCTGACCCCGCCAGTCTGAGGCAGAGTACGCTGGGCGGCAACGTGGCCACCTGTGCGGGTGGTCCGCGCTGCCTGAAGTACGGAGTGACCCGCGAGTACGTACGCGGCGTTCGGGCGGTATTGCCCGGCGGGCAGGTACTGACCGATGGAGGCCTGTATCTCAAGAACTCCTCGGGGTACAACATCAGTCAGCTGTTTGTCGGGTCCGAAGGGACGCTGGGTGTCGTCACGCAGATCATTTTGCGCCTGATCCCGAGACCACCTGTTACCGGCGCCCTGACGGCTCTGTTCGATGATGTGGAACGTGCCGCGGAGGCGGTGAACCGCATCTTGCAGAGCGGGCTGCTGCCCTCGGTGTTGGAGTTTATGGACCGCGAGTGCCTCTGGTGTGTGTCGCAGGCGACTGCGTTCAACTTGGATGCCCGTACAGGCGCACTGCTGCTGCTGGAGAGCGATGGAACGGACACCGAGGTGGACCGCTCGCTGGAACAGATGGCGGAGCTGGCGGCTTCGTGCGGTGCGTGGTCCGTGGTGCGTGCGACACAGGCTGCCGAGCGCGAGGAGCTGTGGCGGGTGCGGCGGGCGATCTCGTCGGCTCTGTCTCAACTGCGGCCTGCCAAGCTGGGCGAGGACATCTCGCTGCCTCGGGGTGCGGTAATCCCCATGTTGAGACGGTTAGAGTCGATCCGTCAGCAGTACTGCGTGTTGATGCCGGTTTTCGGGCACATCGGGGACGGAAACCTGCACCCGAACCCCTTGTTCGACCCACGGGATGCCGACGAGACGCGCCGCGCGCTGGAGGCGGCCGAGGCCGTGGTGCGCGCCGCAGTGGATCTGGGCGGCGCCGTGTCGGGTGAACACGGCATCGGCGTGATCAAGAAAGACCTGCTGAAATTGTCGCGACCGGCGCAGAATCGGGATCTGTGCCGCCGCTTGAGGGCGGTTTTCGATCCGCATGGGATCATGAACCCGGGGAAGATATTCGATCTGGCGGAATGACTCTGCGCGCATGTTGCGCTGGAGAGGCGGTGGTGGGCCCGGCAGGATTCGAACCTGCAACCAACCAGTTATGAGCCGGGCGCTCTGCCCTTGAGCTACGGGCCCTGGATACTGCCTTTTCATTATACAGAGTCTGCAGGGATGACGTGCAGGTCTAGCGGATACTGACCGTCACCGGGCGGTCAGGCGTAAGTCTGACAATGACCGCGCTGACAGGCGCTCCGTAAAGCGTACGCTGAATGGCCGGGTGCGGTTGTCCGTCCACCCGCAGGAATGTATGGGCGCCCGCAAATCGCGCCTCCCATTCCAGCGTGTGGTCCGTGCCGGTCTGCCTGGCGACCGTTTCGCAGGCGCCATGATGTTCGATATCCAGGGAATGCGCTCCCAGCGGAATGCCGCTGACCGCCAGGTACTCCACTGCCTCGGGCAAGCAGGCTTGGGTGGCGAAAGCGTGTTGTGAAGCGTGAGGCGCCAAGCCCAGCATTCGCTCGACAACCGTACTGATAAGTGTGAACGACACTTCGGGATACTCCCGGTCGGGATGGTTGGCTGTATACATCAGCCATCGCCAGGCGGTATCCGCCCGTCCATATTGAAAAAACAGCTCGGGCAGGTAGGTACAGGCTTCCACGTTGGGGGGGCGCGAGGCTGGGGCGTCTACGCAGCGCTCGATGAAGTCCAGATACCGGTCAAGCCGTGCGGATGGGCGTGTAATCCCTTTCAGCGGCATGAACCAGGATCTTTCCAGCCCGAAACGGATGACGGGCTGTTCATGCACATCATAACCGCAGACATAAAGGTCGACGTCGTCATGAACGCTCCAGTCTGTTTCGAAGTAGTTTCGCAACCGTGCGGCGCGCTGGGCGAACCGTACCGCGCCGTCACAGTCACCGCGGACGACACACAGGCGCGCCCAGCTGTTGAGCGCCTGGAACTCGCAGGCCAGGCCGTCGCCTGCTTCCAACAGCGGCTCGCCCTGTTCGCTGTAGGTGGCCACGCCCCGGAAGATGTCTCCCGAACCATCGCCTTCGGCTACACCGTTGGGAATCCGCGTGTCATGCAGCCGGATGAACTCGGTCACGGCCTGTTCACAGTACCGCCGAATGGTCGCATCCAGCAGATAGTGGGTGTCGCCTGTCCACCGGTAAAGCCGTTCGCAGGTCTCCACCAGTTCGAACACCGCGGGGACCTCGCGTACGAACCACCGGTCATCGCGGTAGTCCAGCAGGAACGGCGACCCGTCGAAGTTCAGCGCCCACAGCGGATACCACTCCCGTTCCGGCGTGGCGCTGGCTGCAAATGCGCTCAACATGCGCCGGTTTTCGGCATGCAGGCCCAGCAGGTGGGCGCCCGCTGCCTGATGGCAGAAATCCCGGGCGTAGAACGCGCTGCGGAACAGATACCCGGCCCGGTAGCAGGGAATGGCGGTCCCGTAAGATGCCTGTTCGCTGAATTCGTGCTGATCGAGTGCACAGCGGCGGCCTGTCATGACCTGCGAGCGGGCATACGGGATGGCCCATTCGCAGGCGTTCTTCAGGTCGCCTGATGAACTGAGGACCTTCAGGCCCGACATACGCGCTCACCGGTCAGATCATGGACGGTTGGAGGCTGCATCACTGCGGGAACAGCACCGTATAACCCAAGACAAACCAGTCCCAGGCGATGCTGATCGGAATGAGCACCACCAGTGGAAACAAAAGTTTGAACGCCCGTTTGGGCAGGGACCAGGGTCGTATGGGGCGCAGTCCATTCAGCAGGTAGACAGCCGTTCCCACCAGACAGAAGGTCAGCAACAGTACGGCAATGTAGGTGGTGTTTGGTTCATACACGGGGATATATACTTTGATGCCTTCCGGGGTGACATATCGAAGCTCCTGGTGCGGCTTTCCATCCTTACGCAGGTCATACATCCAGAACGCCCGGGGCAGCCACAGCGCGGTTGCGTAGATCAGATGTCCCCACCAGATCCAGGGCGCCAAGCCCCGGTACGCAAGAGATGGATGCCAGTAGCACCAGCCCATGGCCACCAGGAACTGAGGGATGTCATAAATATACTTTTCATAGGCCTCCGTGACGTCCCAATTCTCATTGAACAATCTGCTTACATGCCAGGAGCTCAGCACGAACATCAGCGCGGCGTACGTCACTACCATCGCCCCGGTGATTATCTGGCGACGTCTGTTCGGGTCCATCGATGCCTACCCTCCTGCCAAAGCCTCTTCATGCGCAGTATAACAAGCCGGCCTGTCTGTTGGCTGGACTACACGGATGGGTGGTCGCCGGAGAACAGCGTTGGCGGCGCAATACGTAAGGCGGTGTGAGCGCGGCGCATGTTCGTGCCCCGGGTGATAACACGCTACGCACCGCTCCGGCGCGCCACGCGAATATCGCGCTGATTACGGCCGTGCCTCCGATGCGATTTTCGGAATGACTTGGATGGCAGACACTTGACCTGTGTGGAAAATTGTGTAACCTTGTCTCTGTAAATTTGAAGTGTCAGCCTCACACTTCAAATTTACAGAGACAAGGTTACACAATTAGTTTGGTAAAAATACTGGGTTCATAGGGGCTTGTGAGTGTCCTGCGCATGTGGTACTTGTATTATCAGTTAGTTCAGTAAAAGCATCTTTCAGGAGGTAATCCGAATGAATACATGGCACACACCTCGACTGATCATCTTGGCACGAGGTCTTCCTGAAGAAGGCGTGCTAGGCGCTTGTAAATGGAGCGAGGACGTGGGCCCTCAGTTTGAGGATAATAGTTGTGGTTGGGGATGGGGGGACTGTAGTGGTTGTTTAGCGGTAAATAACAGTTGAATGTATCATACGAAATCGATCAACTCCTGTTGCGGTTAACGGCGTGCTGTCTACGCGGTTCAACACGTTTATGCGCCGATAGGCATGTTGTTAATGCGGCTGTATACGGTGACAGGGTGTATGTTGCCTTCGTGCCCAAGGCGTGAGTTCGCTCTGGTGTCCATCGGTGCGTAATCGGCTTGGGCTTATTCATCTCTTGTCACTTTTACACTTTACCGTAACTTTCAGTCAGGTGACTGGCGGTCTGTTGAATGGAGCCCCGGTGAGCATCAAACTCTCCATGCGCAGCCTTTCTAACCAATCTGTCTGGTGACCGGAATATAAGGCTGGATGGGCGTCCGGGACCAGTGCCGCCGGAAGACGGGGTGTTTCAAAGACGGTGAGCGTTCGTAACATACAGGGTGTTCCCTGTCCCCATCGCCCGAAATCGCTGTAGTGTCTTCAGGCTGTGAGACACTGATGGCCTGGAATACACACAGCTATGTTGTGCTGTACAGGATTTGCGGTGATGACGGCCATGCCTCCGATGCAATTGCCGGAAGAATGAGACCCGTGCGGCCGATTTTTGGCCGTTTCAAGTGATACAGTAAAATACACAGCTGACGGAGGCAATTCAGATGAAGACATGGCATAAACCGGAACTGAACGTTCTGGTGCGGTGTTGGCCTGAAGAGATGGCATTGGGTGGCTGCAAGATGCCATTACCGTACAACACAGGTCCTTCCGGCGGTTACAAAGATTGTCGGTATTCCATCGTGGGTTGTTATCAATGCAGTGAGATAATGAGCAGTTAGGCTATCGCTTCACACGGTTGCAAACTTCGTCTTTCGCAGGCCGAACACATACTGGAACCGTTGATCATCGTGGCGCGCCCGGGTGGGTTGCGCTATCCTTCGGGCGATGTGGCGCGTAGAAGGAAATGCGTTAGCCCGCTTATTTATATACTGGCATTGCGTGTATCGTGCTGACCATACAAATCGCTCCTCCCAATCCCTTCGTGGCAGGTACCCGGTGATCGGGTGGTGAAGTGAACGCCGGTTAGTGCAGGCCGGCTTTGCCGGCCGGACGGGGGAGGACAGTGTGTATGAGATGTCACGCGGTTTGGGGCGCAGCGGTGGCTGCGATGGCGCTGACAGTGAGTGTCGCTACGCCAATGGCAGCGGCAACGCCGGCGGAACGCGCCGAGGCGCTGCTTGCACAGATGACAATGGAGGAGAAAATTACGCTGATCGGCGGAGCTGGTCTGTCGATCCGCCCGATTCCCCGGCTGGGCATCCCGGAGATCATCATGTCGGACGGGCCGATGGGATGCCGGTGTTACGGCAATGCGGCGTCATTTCCCGGTGGCATTGCGCTGGCGGCTACCTGGAACCGCGCATTGGCCCAGCGTCTGGGGGTGGCGCTGGGGCGTGAATGCCGCGCGCGTGGCGTGCACATCCTGCTGGCGCCGGGCGTCAACATCTATCGCTCGCCGCTGTGCGGACGCAACTTCGAGTATCTGGGAGAAGATCCCTTCCTCGCTTCCCAGATGCTGGTTCCTCTGATCCGGGGCATTCAATCGCAGGAGGTGCTGGCCACGGTTAAGCACTTCGCAGCGAACAACCAGGAGTGGGATCGTCACAACATCAGCTCGGATGTCGATGAGCGTACGCTCCACGAGATCTACCTGCCGGCATTTCGCGCCGCGGTACAGCAGGCGCATACACGCTGCGTGATGACCGCATATAATCTGTTGAACGGCGTGCATTGCTCGCAACATCACTGGCTGATTACCGACCTGCTGAAAAACACATGGGGCTTCGACGGTATCGTGATGTCCGACTGGGGATCCACCTACGATGGCGTGGCGGCGGCGTTGGCAGGCCTGGACCTGGAGATGCCCGTGGGTGATTTCATGAACCGCAAGACTCTGGAGCCGGCGATCTCGGACGGGCGACTTCCGGAAGCGGTGATCGATGAGAAGGTGCGCCGCATTCTGCGCACGTGTATCGCCGCCGGGTTCTTTGACCGACCGCAAAAACTCGCGATACCGCTGGATGATCCGCAAAGCGATCTCGACGCTCTGGAGATCGCCCGTGAGGCCATCGTGTTGCTGAAGAACCGCAAGGGCGCGCTTCCGCTGGATCGGCAACGCGTTCGGTCCATCGCCGTGATGGGCCCGAATGCCCATCCGGCCGTGTATGGCGGCGGCGGCAGTGCGTTTACCGATGTCTTCCGGTCTGTCAGTATCTACGAAGGGCTGCGCGCGCTGGCCGGCCCGGGGGTGAGCGTGGAGCGGTTCGATGCGGATCTGCCCTTCGCGGGGCCTTTGACGCGTGAAATGTGGGCCAACAGAAATCTGGAGGGCGCCCCGCAGCATACCGACCGGGTGGATGGCCCGCCGCATCGTTGGACCCGTCCGCCCGCCGACGATATTTCATCCGATAACTTCTCCGTCCGCTGGCAGGGTGAGGTGCGTATCGAGCGTTCCGGCGAGTACGTGGTCTACACGAATGCCGATGACGGCAGTCGGCTGTTTATGGATGGCCGGCTGGTGATCGATGACTGGACAGAACACGCGGAGGTGCTGCGGGAGCGGTCCGTGACACTCACCCCGGGCGTCCACCGGATCACCGTGGAGTATTTCCAGGCCGCAGGAGACGCGGTAATCTCGTTCGGTGTGCGTCCGACGTATTCACCCGCCGAGTGGGCGGAACGACTGGCCCGTTTTGACGCGGTTGTGTACTGCGGCGGCTTCAATTCCGGGCTGGAGGGCGAGGGCCACGATCGGCCTTTCGATCTGCCGGAGACCCAGCGGGTGGACCTTCGCCGGCTGACGGAAGCGCACCACCGCGTGATAGTGGTGATCAATTCGGGTGGCGGCATCGGCTGGGATGGCTGGCATGACCGCGCGGCCGCGGTGGTTCAGGCCTGGTATCCGGGGCAACAGGTGGGTACCGCGGTTGCCGAAGTGCTGTTCGGGGATGTCTGCCCATCGGGGCGGCTGCCGGCCACGTTCGAACGGCGGTTTGCCGATAACCCCTCGTCGCCGTATTACCGGATCCGCGAGAACAACCGCACGCCCTACCGCGAGGGTCTTTTTGTCGGCTATCGCGGATTTGACCGAAATGGCGTGCGTCCGCAGTATCCCTTCGGTCACGGACTGAGCTACACCCGGTTTTCGTACAGCGACCTGCGCATTCGCGAATCGCGCGTTCCGGGTGACCGTGTGTTCAGTGTGGAGTGCCGGGTCCGGAACAGCGGGTCGCGGGCGGGGGCGGAGGTCGTACAGCTGTACATCGGCGCCGATCGCCCGGCAGCGCCTCGTCCATTACGGGAGTTGAAAGGGTTCGAAAAAGTGAGCTTGCAACCGGGCGGATCGACGGTGGTCTCATTCACCGTTCGCGAGTCCGATCTCGCACGATATGATGACTCCCTGCATCGCTGGATAACCGATCCGGGGCTGTATCGGGTCAGTGTGGGTAGCTCCTCAAGAGATATCCGCCTGCGGGGCCGACTGATCTGGTGAGAACACGGTGCAGGAGTGCGGAGCTGTGGTGTCATGCGCCGCACTCCTGCCGGTCAGCGGGCTGCCGTCAGGCCCCCGGGACGGGGCGTCCTTGCCTGTCGAAAGGGTGTTCGATGAGTTGAATCGCGATATCGGCCACTTGGCCGCCGCGGCGCACCCGCAGCGTCATCCGAGTGCCCGCGGGTTGAGTCACAATGGCGGACTTCAGCGAACCGGGGGTGGTTACCCGACGCCCGTTGACGGCTTCGATCACATCGCCGCTTTGCAGGCCGATCAGGTCAGCCGGACTGTCGCGGAAAATGTTCATGACGACCGCGCCCGCCTCTGAAGCCGTGGTGATGACTCCCATCCATCCGCGCGAGATGCGGCCGTTTCGCAACAGCACAGATACCACCTGACGCACACCCACCGAGGGGATCGCGAATCCGATGCCCACGCTGCCGCCCGACTCGCTGTAGATCGCCGTGTTGATTCCCACCAGTTCTCCGCGGGCGTTGACCAGTGCACCGCCAGAGTTACCCGGGTTGATGGCGGCATCGGTCTGAATGTAGTCTTCGTACAACGATACGCCCACATCGGATCGTCCCTTGGCGCTGACGATCCCCACGGTGACTGTCTGTCCCAAGCCGTACGGGTTGCCGATGGCCAGCACCCATTCGCCGACTTCTGTCCGGTCCGAATCGGCCATTTTGATCGCCGGCAGTCCGGTGGCGTTTACCCTCAGTAAGGCCAGATCGCTGCCGGGGTCGGCGCCCACCAGCTGGGCGTCCAACAGCTTGCCGTTGGCGCTGGTCACCTGGATGCGGTCCGCACCGGCAACCACGTGGTTATTGGTGACGATCAATCCATCTGAGCTGATGATCACCCCGCTGCCCAGACTGCGCCGTACGCGGTCGGGTTCACGCAGCGCCATCGGTGCGTCATCACCGAAGAAGTAACGGAACAGCGGATCGTTGAGCAGAGGAGATCGCCTGCCGGGTACCACCGACTGGGCGCTGATGTTCACCACGCTGGGGGTGGCTGCGCGCGCCACCGCGATGAAACTGCCCGACTGGCTGTTCAGCGCAGCTGTGGCCTGAGACAGCGTGGGCAGCGGATCGGATGAACGCCTGCCGCCCCCTCCCAACCACCAGCCGACCAGTACCAGAGCAACGGCCAAAGCGACGTAACGGATATCCACGCGGACACTCCACGACGGCTCGGCTCTGCGGGTTCCCTGTGTGTGGCCTATATGTATTGCCATGATACGATCCTCCGGTCTATCCATCGAGTGTGTTATTCCATCGCAGGGACTCGGGCAACGGTACGCCTAACGGCTCCAATGCGCGCGCCGCGACCTGTTCCGCCAGCGCCTGCAGATCCGCCGGATGTGTGTAGTAGGCCGGCGAAGCGGGCATGATGATCGCTCCTGCTTCACTCAAAGACGTAAGCATTCGCAGATGCAGCGTGTGCAGCGGGGTCTCCCGCAGGCACAACACCAAGGGGCGCCGCTCTTTCAGGCAGACATCCGCAGCGCGGGTGATCAGTGAGTCGGCCGTGCAATGCGCCACGCGGCCTGCCGTGCCGATCGTGCAGGGGATTACCAGCATGCCGTCATGCCTCCATGACCCACTGGCCAACGGCGCAAACAGGTCGTCCGGTTGCCAAAAGGTGATATTCGGCGCGACGCCCAGCGCTTCGCGCCAGGTCTGCTGCAACTCCCAGCCCACAACACCCTTGCCGGCTTCTGAGACGATGCAGTGCACCTCGCTGAAGAAAGAGGTCGCGAGCGTCAGAGCGGCCCGGGCGTACAGCGCCCCGGATGCTCCGGTGACGGCAATGACGATGCGATGACTGGTTGGTCTGTTCTGCATACCAGTGTCAGTTTACCTGCCGAGGCGATACCCATCGGGCTTACGCGGTCACGCGTCCGGGGAAGGTACCTCCGCTGGAAGCTCCACGAAGAATCGACTGCCGATGTTCACTTCCGATTCGACCCAGGCGCGTCCTTCGTGTCGTTCGCAGATTGTGCGTACAATAGTTAGGCCCAATCCTTCGCCATGATGCTCCCGCTCTCCCCGGAAGAACAGCTCGAATACGCGCTCGAGCTGCTGCTCGGCGATGCCGCGTCCATTGTCCTCTACGCAGTACACGCAGCGTCCCGCAGTCCGTTGACCCGAAATGCGCACATGCAGCCGCCGGTCCGGATGACGGTACCGGATGGCGTTTTCGATCAGGTTCTGGAACACCTGACGGATCAGTGACGCATCGCCGGCGCAAGCGGGAAGGTCCGTCACTTCAACCGATGCGTCGATTTCGCTGAGCGCGTAGTGCTGCGCATCGACGATGTCTTGAACGATCTGCCGGACATCCAGCATCTCGATGGTCAACCCGCTGCGTCCCAGACGGGACAGACGCAGCAAACCGTTGAGTATCTGATCCATCTGCTGAACGCTTGCGTTCAGAAAGTGCATCACCGAGCGAATGTCATGCCGTGATTCGGAAAGGGACTGCGACAACCCGGACGCATGAGCCGCCTCGCTTACGATCTGTTCACAAAGCATGTGCAGTTCACGGCTGAAGCCCTGGATGTTGATCAGCGGAGAGCGCAGATCGTGTGATGCGATGTATAGCAGCTGCCCGAGTTCACGGTTCTTCCGTTTCAGGTCCTCCGTCAGCCGGTCGCGCTCGCGTTCGATGGCCAGGCGATGCGAAATATCCCGTGCGATCGCCGAGATGAACGGGGCGCCGTCTTCCATCTGATGGCGCACAATCGATACCGCGACCGGGATCTCCTGTCCGTCTATCCGGTGGATCGTGATCTCACCGGACCACGCGTCATGTTCATCCAACCCGTTCAGCACCGTGTGACGCAGTTCATAGGATTTGCGTTTTCCCACGATCTGATGCAGCCGAAGCGTGCTGATGTCGGCATCCGCAGGTAACCCCAGCATCCGCTTTCCTGAAGCGTTCAGATACATCATCCGGCCGGAGGCGTCCACCGTGCCGATCATATCCGGAGAGGCTTCGATGATCTCCACCAGACGCCCTTGTGACTCGAGCAACTCATGAATGGC
Source organism: uncultured bacterium (assembly GCA_964650005.1). Classification (GTDB taxonomy): domain Bacteria; phylum Armatimonadota; class HRBIN16; order HRBIN16; family HRBIN16; genus CAZHSN01. Next base: position 17,944 of record CAZYPZ010000034.1, read on the forward strand.
GGTGATATCGCGCGCGACACCCAATACCGAGGGAGGGCCTCCGTTTGTTTGCAAGGCGTCGAACCGGACGGCAAACCGATGCCTTCGGCCTCGCCGCTCCACGCTGAACTCCCTCTGAACACTGTGAGACGTGCGGACCACCTGGGCGACGGCCTGGCGCATCTCTTCCGCCGCTTCGCCCATGGCGGGCCAGATAGACTGAGGTATCGGGGAGTCAGGAGATTGCGTGAACATGCGGATACCCGCCGCGTTGATATAGGTCAACTCGCCATCGGCGTTCAAGGTGAAGATGATGTCGCCGCTGTTTTCCGCCAGTTGCCGATACCGGCGTTCGCTGGCGGCGAGTTCCTGCTCCATACGCCGCTGGCCGGTGACATCCAGAATAAACCCCTCCAAAGCCACCAGTTGTTGCATCGGGTTGAACACGCCCACGCCCTGTTCCCAGACGGTCGCCACCGTGCCGTTGGCCTTGCGAATCCGGTACTCCATTTGAAAGCGGCGGCGTTGCGCCAACGCCTCCTGGATGGTGGTCCAGACCCTGTCGCGATCTTCGGGCACGATGAGATCACCATAGGCGACCTGGCTGTTGCCGATCAGCGCGTCCGGGGGATACCCGGTCAGTAACAAACAGCCGTCGCTCAAGTACTCCATGGTCCACTGCATATCGTTACGGCAGCGGTATACCATGCCCGGGAGGTTGCCGATCAGATCCCTGTGCTCCCGGATCCGCTCGCTCAGATCGGCGATGGCCTTCTCTCTCTCTTGCTGCAGCCGTTCGTTCATGGCCCGCATGGCCTGACGGCACTGCAGAAATCGGGTGACCAGTATCAGCGCCACGGCCGTCCAAATGGCGATGATCAACTCGAGAAACACCACCATGTCGGGGTAGAGGGGCCAGGCGGCAGTGGCGGCCAGAGACAACACAACCCCTCCGGCAACGTACGCCCAAACGCGGCATTCCCGCGGAGCGGTCACCGTTCGCTGTTCTAATGAGTCCGGTTGGTCAGGTTGTGATGAGTCCATATCTGCTCACTGACATCATACCTTGCTGTTCATACCTGCACAATCAGCGTGTCACACAAGGTCATACCTGGCCAAATTATGCTTGTACAGGACCTGCAAGCAATAACGTAATCGGGACGATGCGATACACTGAGTGTCAGCAGATGAGATACAGGAGGGCGAGCGATGTCAGCAGTGGATCGGATGTCTTCGTTGCCGTCAGGAACGGTGCATATCGGCGGACGTATTGGCAACCAGATGCGGTTGTGTTGGGACCACCGGGTACGGCGCCAACCGCTCGATCCGCTGATCCGTCCGTTTCGTGAGGCGCTTGACGGATCGGAAGGATTTCGGTGTGAGTTCTGGGGCAAGTGGTTCACCTCCGCCGTGTTGGGGCATGCCATCGAACCGACGGAACAGACGCGCGCCTGGCTGAGCGATGCGGTCATCGCCATCCTGGAGACGCAACAGCCGGATGGTTACATCGGCAGCTATCTGCCGGACAGCCGATTGGGAACATGGGATGTCTGGGGGCGGAAATATGTGCTGTTGGGCCTGCTCGCCTGGTATGACCTGACACACGATCCTCGGGCGTTAGCGGCCGCCGCGCGGGCGCTGGACAGCCTGATCGCCGATTTCGATAACCGGCAGGCGGATGTGAACCGGCTGGGATGGCCCGACTGGAAGGGGCTGCCCCCCAGCTCCGTGCTCGAGCCGGTGGCCTTGTTGGCCCAGCGTACCGGAGAGGCCCGTTACCGCGTGTTCGCGGAACGTCTGGTGAGCCAATGGAGTCAACCGGACGGCCTGCGGTTGATCGAGCGGGCGCTCGAAGGCGCGCCCGCCGCCCGGATCGGCGCCCCCAAGGCCTATGAACAGATGAGCTGCGTCGAGGGACTGTGTGAGATGCACCGCCTGACGGGGCAGCCGCGCTATCTGGATGCAGCGCTGGCGATCGCCCGATCCATCGAAGAGACCGAGATTATGTTGGTGGGATCGGGCTGCAATCATGAACTGTGGTGTAACGGGGTGGTCTATCAGACCGAAATGCTGGAGCAGCCGATCGAGACCTGTGTGACTGTCACCTGGATGAAGCTCTGCCTGCAGCTGCTGCAGTTGACCGGCGACAGCCGCTGGGCGGACTTGATGGAAACCACCCTGTACAACGCGCTTCCTGCTGCGATGACGCCCGACGGCAGCTGGTGGAGTTATTACAGTCCGCTGCAGGGCGAGCGTGTACCCAGCCACATGCAGTACCCGGATACCGGATTGAGCTGTTGTGTGGCCAATGGCCCCAGAGGCATGCTGCTGCCGCCGCAATGGGCGGTTATGCGTACCGATGCGGGGTTAGCGGTGAATCTGTTCGCTCCGTTGTCCGCCCAAGCCGAGTTGCCCGATGGCGCGAGGGTCGAGCTGACGATCACCACCGATTATCCGCAGGATGGGCTCGTATCGATCGTTATCCAGTCGGCGCAGCCCGTCGCGTTCACGCTGGATGTGCGCATTCCCGGCTGGTGTGCCGCCGTCTCATTGGATGTGAATGGCCAGGCACAGTCAGTTCAGCCGGGTACCTATGCGTCGCTGCATCGAACCTGGCGCTCGGGAGACACGGTGACCTTGCGTTGTGCTATGACGGCACGGGCCGTCTCCATTCATGGCGGATCTCAATTGGCGGTGGTGCGCGGTCCCGTGGTGTTGGCGCTGGACAACCGTTTCAACCAACCGGCGGATAAGGCCGTCCGGTTGCTGTGCAACGAGGACGGCACGGTGGAGTTGACGCCTGTCTCCCCGCCGGATGGCGTCTGGATGCTGTTCGAGGCGCCATTCGAGGTGCGCCCGTCGCATGTCTTCAATCACCATACGCTGCCGTTGCGGTTGTGCGACTATGCGTCAGCAGGCAATGGCTGGAGTGCCGACTCTCTGTATCGGGTGTGGCTGCCGCAGCCGCTGTTCCTCAGACACGCCTGGACACCGGACTCCTGGCGACTGCAGTATCCGGATGAAAACCGTCGGCCTGTCTGCCCGGGTGAGTCATGCTGAAGCTGCTGGACGCCGCGCCGAGGCCCCATCCGATCCGCACGAACGCGGATATCGGCGCGTATGTTTTTCCGGGCTGTTATCGGACGCCGTCCACGGAAGACCACGACGCGCCCACTATCGACTCACGCAGCGAGTGGCCGTTGATCCTGTCGTGGCCACAACCCAGGCCGGTGCTGGGGTGTTACGATGATTCATTGCCCGAAGTGAATGACTGGCACATCTATTGGGCTTTGGAAGCCGGCATCGGGCTGTTTGCGTTCGACTGGTACTGGAACGCGGGTGAAACGCGACTGAAACGCACGCTGGAGCGGGGCTTCCTGAATGCGCAGTATGCGCCCATGATGGACTTCTGCATCCATTGGTGCAACCATCCGGTGGATTGGCGACGGCCGCTGGACTTCACGCCCGAGGCGTTGGTCGATATGATTGCGTACTGCGCCGAACAGTACTTCCGGCGGCGACACTATCGCAAAATCGGCGGTCGGCCGGTACTGATGGTGTTCGATCTGCCGGCGGTGATCGAGGCCAATGGGGGAGATGAGCCCTTCACGCGTGACGTGCTGCCCCGTTTGAACGCCGTGTGCCGGACACGCGGTTTGCCCGGACTGTACCTTGTGGCCGTGTACGGCAGTCACTACATGGCCCGACGGTTCCGATGTGCCGATGCGCTGACCGTGTACGGGTACAGCGAGGTGACGAGACTGTATCCACCCAGCCGGCCGGCCGAGATCCCCTACGGGGAGATCGCCGAACAGCTGCCGGCCATTTGGACGCGTCTGCGCCGGATCGGTCCGGAGCTGCTTCCCAGCGTGATGTCAGGTTGGGATGATGCTCCGAGGGCGCGCGGCAACCGGCTGGTGCGCACCGGAAACACGCCTCGCCGGTTTGCGGAGGCGTTGCAGCTCATGCTTCAGCACAGGCATACAGCGCCATTCTGCATGATCGAGGCCTGGAACGAGTGGGGTGAGGGATCGTGCATCGAGCCGGCAGCCCCCTACGGGTTTTCGATGCTGGATGCCGTGCGGCGCTGTGCGGGCTCCGATCCCGTGTCGCGCCGGCCCAACATCTGGGCCGCTCCGAATGCCTCGGCCTTGCGGCGTATGCAGGTGGCGATGGATCTGTCTCCGGCATATGTGCTGGAGTCATTACCGGCGGCCATACGCCCCATCGATGTCGTACGGAACCCGTCACGCTTGCCGACAGGCCGCCGAACGGTGATCGATCCATGCCGTCCGGATGCGTCCGTCACGCTGTTGCATCTCGAAGCGATTGGACGCGAGGGCGATCGGTGCAAACTGCGGATTACCGGAAACGATCCGGGGGTACTGATTCAGACCGGCCGGCTTCCGATGGAGCAGTGGCGAGGTCTGGCTGTCGATGGGAAGTTGACCGATAACCGGGCGGAGATCGATTTTGGGTCTCGGGTGGGTCAGCTGTACTGGAGCACCGATAAGCTGCCGCTGGGGCATCATGAACTGCTGTTCATGATGCAGGCCAGCGAACCCGGCTCGCCGCTGCCGGTTATGACCTGGCTGTTCACACCCGGGTCAGACTGGCCCAAGGCGGGTGCGTTGACGGCGTTGCGATACGATCTGCCTTCAGCGCCCGGCGCTGTGGTCGAACTGAAACTGACGCTCATCACCGCCTGAACCGCAAAGCAAAACGGGACGCTCTGTGTGAGCGTCCCGCAAAAACTGGAGCGGGAGACCGGGTTCGAACCGGCGACCTTCTACATGGCAAGCAGATGCTCTACCAACTGAGCTACTCCCGCCTGACTCGGGCGTGGTGGGCGAGAGGAGACTCGAACTCCTACGCCGAGGGCACTAGATCCTAAGTCTAGCGTGTCTACCAATTCCACCACTCGCCCGTTTGCGAACGGCAGTAAGTAGTATACGTGCTGGCGACGAAACTGTCAAGAGTTTTTCCGCCCCCGGCGGCATGAATTTCAGGCGGCCGGGGGGGTCAGTCGTACTGGATCAACGAGTGAACCGAATAACCGTCCAGCAACTTCCGGCCGTGCAGGAAGTTCAGCTCGATGACAAACGACACACCGGCTACCGTTCCCCCGCCGCGCTCGACGAGATTGCATGCCGCGCGTGTGGTGCCGCCGGTGGCCAGCAGATCGTCCACGATCAGGACGCGTTGCCCCGGTGTCACGGCATCGGTGTGCATCTCGATGGTGTTGGTGCCGTATTCCAGAGAGTATGTCTCGCTGATCTTGTCATATGGCAACTTGCCGGGTTTTCGGATCGGGACGAACCCCACCTCCAGCGCCTGAGCGATGGGAACGCCGAACAGGAATCCGCGCGATTCGATGCCGGCGATGACGTCGGGGTTCAGTGTGCGGGCGGTCTGGATCATATGGTGGATGACTTCACCCATCGCGTCCGGATCCAGCAAGACCGGGGTGATGTCACGGAACAGAACCCCTTGTACCGGGAAGTCCTGGATGTTGCGTATCAATTCGGCTGCGCGCAGTGTGCTCATGTTCACTCTCCTGTTGAGTTCATGCCATGTAGACGGGCAAAGGCCTGTGCGATCGATGACTCGTAAGGAGGCCGCAAGACTCCAGCCTCGGTGATAATGCCGCTGATCAGCTCTGCCGGGGTTACATCAAAACTGGGATTCCACACCTCAATGCCCTCCGGTGCGATCCGTTGGTTGCCGATATGGGTGACCTCGCGGTCATCGCGCTCCTCGATCGGGATTTCAGCGCCGGTGGCCAGGCTCCGGTCGATGGTCGAAAGCGGAGCGGCGATATACACCGGTACATCATGGTATCGGGCGGCAATGGAGAGGTGATATGTGCCCACTTTGTTCGCGGTGTCGCCGTTGGCCGCGATGCGGTCGGCGCCGACCACCACCGCGTCTATCCGTTGAGACCGCATCAACGTGGCGGCCATTCCGTCGCTGATGACGGTGACGGGTATGCCCTCCTGAACCATCTCCCAGGCCGTGAGCTGCATGCCCTGCAGACGGGGACGTGTTTCGTCCGCGTACACATGCAGGCTCTTACCGGCTTCCACGGCAGCGCGGAATACTCCCAACGCGGTGCCGAAACCCACGCAGGCCAACGCGCCGGCGTTGCAATGGGTCAACACCCGGGCGTTGTCCGGCAGCAGCTCCTGTCCGTACTCGCCCAGACGCCGATTGATCTCGACGTCTTCTGTCAGTACCGCCTCGCTTTCGGCGCGCAACCGGGAGATTGCCTCTGACGGGGTTGTGCACGAATTCGCTATCCGACGCATGCGGTCGATAGCCCAGAACAGGTTGACCGCCGTTGGCCGTGTGGCGGCGAAGCGGTCGCACATGCGGTGAAATCCGCTCAGAAACGCGTCCATGTCGGGCGCATCCGCCAGTTCAGCCGCCGCCATCGCCAGCCCGCACGCCGCAGTCGCACCGATAGCCGGCGCGCCACGCACAACCATCGTGGTGATCGCGTCGGCCACGTTGTCCGCGCGCGTGTATCGCACCTCTTCCAAAACATGCGGCAGGCGCGTCTGGTCGATCATCTTCAGCGCCGCGCCGTCCCAATACAGTGTGGGACGCATCAGTTGATCCGCGCCTTTTCGATTTCCGCTTTACAGGCGCATGTCGGCACAATCGGCATCCGCTCGATCACAGTCCGCACCACCTGTTGCACGCGGTGGATATTCTGTTCGAACACCCGAACCACTTCCTGTGATGTCACCGGTGGGATATGGCGCATGGCTACTATGCCGGTGTCGTAGTCGGTGACCAACGCGATGCAGCAATAACACATACCGAATTCGCGGGCCAGGTGGGCTTCGGGGTATTGCGTCATACTGACGGTGTGCCAGCCCATATTGGTGAACCATTGGCTTTCGGCCACGGTGGAGAATCGGGGCCCTTGGATCACCACCATGGTGCCTGTGGGATGGCAGGTGATGCCTGCGTCGCGTACGGCTCCGATGGTGATCTCACGCATCTCGGGGCAGTAGGGATGGGCGGATGACAGATGGTAGACCTCGGGTCCGTCATAGATAGTGTCTTTGCGTCCGCTGGTGCGATCCACGTACTGATCGATTACCACGAAGTCACCGGGATGGATATCCGCCTGCAGGCTGCCGCATGCGCAGGGGCCTAGCACACGGGTGACCCCTAACGAGTGCATCGCCCACATGTTGGCACAGTAGTTGATCTTGTGCGGCGGCAGGGTGTGATGCGTTCCATGTCTGGGCAGGAATGCGACGCGGCGGCCCGCAATCTCGGCGATCGTTACCAGGGCGCTGGGACGACCGAACGGCGTGTCGATATCGATCGTTTCAGTCGCGCCCTCCAGCGCGTAAAAGCCCGATCCTCCGAAAATTCCGATCTCGGCCAGTGGCTCTGTCATTATGTGCTCCCGTCAGTCAGTGAAAGATGCGAAAGTAAGTACGGCACTATTATAACTGGAGTACCCGGATTATTCATGAATTTGCCAGACTTCGACGGTTGACATGTGGATTGAGGGA
>CAZYPZ010000035.1:0-24238 GCA_964650005.1 uncultured bacterium
CGTCGGTGTGCGAGGTCACGATACCGAAATCGATGGTGCCGGTCACCTTGAACCGAGCCATCTCTTCCTCGATTGCCTTCACACGCGCAGCCAACGCAGCCTGATCCTTCTTCACGGCTTCGACGTCCACACCCAGCGCAGCCAGCTCGTCCTGGAACTCGCGGGCGAGTTTCTGGATGGTGGCCGCGTCGTCCTGCAGCTTCTTCAGCTCGGCGACGGTGTTGTCGGGAAGGTTGTTCACCTTGGCGACCTGTGCGTCGGACAGCTGAGGAGCGGCAGCCGGAGGTACGACAGTAGTTCCGCCAGGCTTGATGCTGGCGATCTTGTCCTGAAGCCCTTCGATCGCGTCGCGCAGGGCGATGGCGAACTCATAGCGGGTCAGGGTCTGCTTGCCGCGGAACTTGCCGTCGGGATATCCCTTCAGCACGCCGTCCCGCGTAAGCTGCTCGACGGCGTCATAGGCCCAGTGGCCGGTCGGTACGTCGGGGTAGCTCTGGGCGATGGTGGCGGCAGATACGGTAAGCATCGCCGCGGCAGCGCTCAGGCTGACCAGGAAACGGTTCATGTGGTCCCTCCCTCAGTCATCACTGAAAGGTGAAATGGAGATCGATTCGGCTCCATTCCAGCCATCGACGAAGGCTACACAATCACCCTGGCCACGCTGAGACATCCATGTTCCCTCACCGTGACGCGTGCGCGCTGGGTCACCTCTGACAGCGGCTGAGATGGATCCGGTCCTGCGTGTGCTCTTGCACCCGTTCCTTGTCGGGAACCGACAGCCAACTCCACAGTCAGCGGATGGGCGCATCTGCAGTCTTGCATGAGCTATACACCATTACCACATTTCCACTTCTGTAGCAATACGAGTCCATATATCTTGCATTAATTTCCTTACAACTTGCCTCCCGGATGCCTTGTGCACCAGACCGGAACAGAGTGCAAGCTTGGCACATGAGGCTGGCTATTGGCACAACAGACTCCCGGCTTATCGGACGTCGGCATGACCGATCGTGCATTATCGCCAAGACATTTCAGACAAACGGCGTTACTTCGGCGGGTACAAAAAAAACTCCCGGCGGTTTCCCGCCGGGAGCTTCTGTGACTGGTGTCAGCCAGCTACGAGGGTTGGCCTAGAACTTGATGGACGCCTGTCCAGCAAGCATGCCGCCCTTCTGCTTGTTCATTACGCCAGGCTGACCCGGCAGTGCAACACCCTTGTCGTTGCTGTCGATCATCTGATACATCAGCTTCAACGCGGTGTTGTCGTTCAGGTTGTACGCGGTGCTAATGGTGATGAAGTTCTGTTGCGGTGTCGCTTTGCCCAACAGGCCAAAGGTGGACATCGCTTCGGGCGACTTCAACGTCCACTGCACGGTCTCATATTCCACACCGACGGTCGCCTTCTCGCTCAGGGCGTAGGTCAACGCAGCGTCGACATGGGTGATCTGGTCCTTCTTGCCGAAATAGGACGCGGGCAACTTGCCGGCGACCGGCTTGGTCGAAATACCCTCATAGTAACCGCCCTTGACGGAAAGGCCGAGCGCGTTCACCTGGGTGGAGATGCTGCCATCCACACCCCGGATACCGGTGGGGTTGTACCAGTTGCCGATGCGGCCCCAGTAACCCGGAGCGGCATAGAAGGGCTGAGTCTCGCGGTAGCCGACGGACAGAGCCAACGGCATCGAGCCAGCGTCCAGGCTGTAACCGGCCTTGGCGGCCAGGTTCCAGTTATTCTTGGTCACAACGCCGGTCATCTTCTTGTTCAGGTCAGACTGACCGAAGTCGACACCCAGCGTGAGCTTCTCCACCAGGTTGGCCTCGAGGCTCGCGCCGTAGACCGCCATGGCGTTGAAGTAGTTGGTGGCGGAGAGCCAGGTGCGCGGAATGCGCAGCCCGATGTAGGAGGCATCCAGCTTGACCTTGTTCTCCATGAAGGACATGCCGACAGTCGCGCCGCCGGTCCATGTGGGCGTGGGCAACGAGTTGAACGGAGAGACAGAAGCCACTTCCATGAACTCGCCGACACCATTGATCGATGTGACGCTGCTGTTCTTGCCGCCGAACAACATCACATTGACGGGACCGAAGCTGGTGGCGAGCTTACCGCCATCGATGCTGTAGTAGCCGTCTTTGTAACGGGCGGGGCCGAAGTACGCGTCATTGTTGGCGCGCCAGTACAGCCACGGGTTGACACGGGTCTGCACACGGCCGAGGCTCAGAGCCACTTCCTGTCCGAACACGCTCACCGGAGCGTTGAACTGGGCTTTCCAGATCGCCGCATCCGCGTTCGGGTTGACGACAGGGGTGTAGAACTGAGACGCGGAGTCGCCGAGGTAGCCCAGGTAGTTACCCAGAATCACGGTGGCTTCCGCATTGGTGGTGTCGCTCAGCTTCGCATTGATGTCGAAGCCGATCTCATGCAGCATCGAGCCTTCGGTGAACAACGAACCCTTGGTCGGGTTGCCGTTCAGATCAGCGGCGGTCTTGCTGCCGTCGGTGTGCGAGGTCACGATACCGAAATCGATGGTGCCGGTCACCTTGAACCGAGCCATCTCTTCCTCGATTGCCTTCACACGCGCAGCCAACGCAGCCTGATCCTTCTTCACGGCTTCGACGTCCACACCCAGCGCAGCCAGCTCGTCCTGGAACTCGCGGGCGAGTTTCTGGATGGTGGCCGCGTCGTCCTGCAGCTTCTTCAGCTCGGCGACGGTGTTGTCGGGAAGGTTGTTCACCTTGGCGACCTGTGCGTCGGACAGCTGAGGAGCGGCAGCCGGAGGTACGACAGTAGTTCCGCCAGGCTTGATGCTGGCGATCTTGTCCTGAAGCCCTTCGATCGCGTCGCGCAGGGCGATGGCGAACTCATAGCGGGTCAGGGTCTGCTTGCCGCGGAACTTGCCGTCGGGATATCCCTTCAGCACGCCGTCCCGCGTAAGCTGCTCGACGGCGTCATAGGCCCAGTGGCCGGTCGGCACGTCGGGGTAGCTCTGGGCGATGGTGGCGGCGGATACGGTAAGCATCGCCGCGGCAGCGCTCAGGCTGACCAGGAAACGGTTCATTTGGTCCCCTCCTTCAGTTAGACTGAAAGGTCGACAGGAGACGCTGGCTCGCTACTTCCGATCATCCGAACAACGTTGGCGAAGATCTTGCACGTGAGCCGTCCAGGTTACCTCATGCGCGCAACCTTCTTTACCGTCCGCTGCGACGATCAGCAGAGACGAGACTGCGTCTCGGTGAAGCGCTTGCACCGTTCCTGACCTGGTTGGTGAGTCCACTACACAGCGGACAGAACGATGCGCATGCACAGATGCAACAACGCTTCTAATGGTGATGTTACCATGCACGTTAGACACAGTGCAAGGAACACCGGGACGCCACCCTTTCGTATGTCCTAGGGGCCGCATCCACATGTAAGACTCTGCATAGTCGTCAGAGGTTACATGAGACCCGACGAATCTGCGCCAATTTCCATGAATGACCGAGGGTGAACAGCCGATACACTGAACACGACAGTATCACGTCGGCAAGCCACAGGAGATACAGATACTGATGTGGATCGAATGTATACCTAATGTTAGCGAAGGCCGCAACCGCCCGCTGATCGAACGCTTGGCCACCATCGCCGAGTCGGTGGCTGGAGTCCGCTTGGTGAACGTCCACAGTGACGTGGACCACAACCGCACGGTGTTCACTCTGATCGGCGAGCACGATCCGGTCTGCCGGGCGATGCTCGCGCTCTGTGAAGAGGCTGTGGCCCGGATCGACTTGCGCAACCATGACGGCGTTCACCCGCGCATCGGTGCGATCGATGTCGTTCCGATGGTGCCCTTCCAGCCTGAGGATCTGCCCGCATGCGCCGCGGTAGCCAGACACCTGGGACGAGAGATCGCCGACAGGTGTCAGCTGCCGGTGTTCTTCTACGAAGCGTCGGCAGAACCCGGACGACCGGAGGCCCTTCCCGCTCTACGCCGGCGGCAGTTCGAGGACATGCAGGGACAGACGCTTCAGCCAGACGCAGGGCCGGCGTCAGTACATCCATCCGCTGGCGCGTGTGTCGTGGGAGCCCGCCGGCCCATGATCGCCTATAATGTCAACTTGTCGACTGACGATCTGAGGCCGGCGCGTCGCATCGCCCGACACATACGAGTTATACGTGATGTCGACCCTAGATGGCAGGGAGTTCGATGTTTGGCCTTTGCGTTGCCTTCCCGTCGCATGACGCAGGTCTCCATGAACATCACCCGCCCGGAATGCACGCCTTTGGATGTCGTGTATGCATCGATCAAACAGAAGGCGAATACCGAGGGAGTCGAAACCGTCACGGGTGAATTGGTAGGCTGTATACCGGTTGGAACGCTGGCTGCACTGGCCGCCTCACGGTTGGGCCTGCCGGGCCTGTCACAACACGACACCATCGATATCTGGCCCTGACGGCGTCCACCGCAGGAGAAGGCTCATGCACGACAAAGAACTTGTCCAATTTCTCTCCATGCTGGTGATCGCGCTCGTGGCCGCGCGGTTGGCTGCGGAGTTGTGCGAGCGTGTGCGGATCCCGGCGGTTCTGGGCGAATTGCTGGTAGGCCTTCTTCTAGGGCCATCCATACTTGGCGTCGTCAACATCAACGACCACACGCTGACCATATTGGCCGAGATTGGCGCCATCCTTCTGCTCTTCGAGATTGGGCTGGAAACAGATCTGGGAGAGATGGCGCGTGTCGGCATCCAGTCAACGGTGGTAGCCGTGATCGGTGTGATCGCACCGGCTGTGTTCGGTATCGCAATCAGTCTCATGGCCGGCTTCCCAATACAGACGGCCATCTTCGTAGGAGCGGCAATGACAGCGACCAGTGTGGGTATTACCGCACGGGTCATGTCCGACATGGGCATACTCCATTGGCGGGAGAGCCGCATAGTATTGGGTGCAGCTGTTGTGGATGATGTGCTGGGATTGCTGATACTCGCTATCGTCAGCGGGATGGCCAAAGGGCAGGGCGTCAGCTTCTGGGCGATTGGCCAGATCTTCGTGATCGCATTCCTGTTCCTCAGCGGCTCCTTGTACCTTGGGTTGAAGATCGCGCCGTGGCTGCTGAACGTGGCCCGAAGAATGCGCGCACGCGCCACGCTGGCAACCGCAGCGCTGGCGCTCTGTTTCAGCCTGTCGGCTCTGGCCCAGAAGGCAGGCCTGGCTCCCATCGTCGGAGCGTTCGCCGCAGGAGCGGTAGCCGCCTCATCCGAACATCGCCTGCGCATTCACGAGCGCATCAGCGCCGTGGCGGATCTCTTCATTCCGCTATTTTTTGTGTACATGGGCGCCAAGATGGACCTAGGCGCCATGTTGCATTCGTTGAGCAATCTCACCAGCGCGCTGTTCGTCACGGCATTACTGGTGGCCGCTATTATAGGTAAACTGTTATCGGGATTGCCCGTTCTGCGCGGCCAACGCTGGCTGCTGGTAGCGGTCGGAATGGTACCGCGCGGCGAGGTGGGCATGATCTTCGCGGACATAGGGCATCGCGTGGGCGTATTCGGTGACGCGTTGTACACCGAGCTACTGACGATCTTCGTGATCACAACCATCGTGACGCCTCTCTGGCTGCGGCTAATCTGTGCACGATATCAGGAACGCGCTGCCTCAGCGGTTTCTTGACGCGTGCGTCCCTGCATGGTATCCTGCAGAAGTACAGGTGCCAGTGCGCATTTGAGGAGGACAGCCGGGATTCTCATGCTGCTGAAATCGCATTTTACACGAATCGCCATCGCTGCAACAGCGTTGGCTCTGCTCCTCCCCGGTGTATCGGACGCTCAGCGTGTGCCGTTCACTATTCTCAGCCCCACCGATGGAGCTACAGTCCGCGGTAAGGTTCGGGTGCGCGTGAACAGTGCGGCGATCCCCGCTGACGGATACATCGCGGTGTTCGTCAACAACCGGTTCATCAGCGCCGTGCATCCCAGTAAAGAGGGTGTGGGCGCGCGTGTCGCCTATCTGGGCGATCCGATGCAGCCCGTCGACGAGCAGGACATGCAGCGCGACCGTTTCACCATCGTCTGGGACAGCGAAGAGCCCCTGGAAGAGGGAGGCAAGCCTCTGCCGGACGGCGCCATCACCTTCCGCTTGGCCCTGTACGGTCAGGATCCGATGCCGATAGGCGAAAGTGAAGTCAGGCTCAAACTCGACAACGAGTCCTCTCCCGACAGTGCTGACCAGCAGACGATCGGCCGCCTGTTGCGCTATCAATTCCGCCCCGGTCAGCCATTACGCTACATCGTGTATGAAACCGACTTGCAGACGCCCGGCACCCAGCGGTTGGACAATGAAACCAACCAGCCCACCGGCGCACCGGAATTTCGGGAGACTGAAACGGTTCAGACGGCCACCCGCCGCGCGAAGCACCTGTTGATCCCCGAAGGCACCCGCATGGACGGGTCCAAACTGCTTTGGGTCGTGCGTCAGCGCACCCTGCAGTTGCGAGAACAGATCCAGGAAAACACCCCGTCATTCATCGATCTGGAGGGTTTCCTGCCGGTCACCGCGTTCTACACCACACTGGGTGAAGGGCTGGTGGATCTCAAGGCCATCGAAAACGATCCCATTCGCTATCGCCTGATCCAGCTGCCCGTCCTGCCAGAGCGTGCCGTTCGTCCCGGTGATGTGTGGTACACGACGTTCGTTCTGTTCCCCGGCGTTCCGGTCGTACGCGCCAAAAATGAATTCGTGCGATATGAATGGGAAAACAACATACGCACCGTCCGTGTCAAGCAGACTTTCGAATTGGAGATGACCCCGGCACTGCGGGCGGCATACCGCAACCACCCATGGGCCATGGCCGCACAACGCGCCCAAATGGAAGCCAGCTATTGGTTTGCGTATGAGACGGGCACGCTGGTACGCTGTGACGCGAGCCTTACACTGATCACCCAAACACCCATCCCGATGCGCCCGCTCGCCAACGGCACGCTGCCTGAGAACGTGGCGCGTGCAGGCATGTCCGGCGGAACCGGTATGATGGGTGGTATGCCCGGAATGCCCGGAGGTATGTCGCGCGGAGGCACCACGTCGCCGATGATGGGAGGGATGACCATGCCCCCGATGGGTGGCGCCGGGGGAACGACCATGCCTCCTATGATGGGCGGGATGACCATGCCCCCGATGGGCGGCGCCGGGGGAACGACCATGCCTCCTATGATGGGGGGCGGGATGACCATGCCCCCGATGGGCGGCGCCGGTGGAACGACCATGCCTCCCATGATGGGTGGCGGCATGACCATGCCCCCGATGATGGGCGGTATGCCCGGAATGCCGGGCATGACCGGACGTACCGGCGGCACAACCGCAGCACCCCAAGTTCAGACAGGTACCGTGTACAGACAGGTATTCACCGTGCGATACCTGCTGGACAGATAGCCTTGTACCGCAACACCGTTCTACTGGCCGTCACGTCTCGGTGACGGCCAGTCATTCCAGACCTTCGAAGACGCCCATGGCATCTCCGCAGAACGACCAACCGCAGGAATTGACCGCTCATCTGGAGGAGTTGCGAAACAGGATCATCCGAATACTGGCGATGATCATGATCGGCTGGATCATCGCCTTCTCGTATTTCTGGAGCTTCTACCACATCATCTCCAAACCTTTGGAAGAGCCACTGCGAAAATACCACTCCGAAACGGTATTTCTGCATTTGGCGGACCCGTTCATGTTGAAGCTGAAGCTGTCTTTTGTGATGGGTCTGCTGATCACCGCGCCCTACCTGCTGCACCAGATCTGGCGGTTCATTGCGCCGGGTTTGACACAGACCGAACGCAAGGCCGTCCGTATGTTCATTCCCGCCTCCAGCCTGCTGTTTGTCTGTGGCGTCGTCATCGGATACCTCATGCTGCCGGCCGGCATCAACTGGTTTATGTCCTATCTGACCGATTTCGGCAGCGTGAAGCTGATGCAGAATCCGCTGAATTACGCCATACTTGTGGTGAAGATCCTGTTGGCTTTCGGCATCGCCTTTCAGCTGCCGGTTGTATTGGTCGTCCTCTCACTGGTCGGGCTGGTTACCAGTGAACGGCTCACCAGTTACTGGCGATACGCAATCGTGATTATCTTTCTGATCGCGGCATTGATCACGCCGACGCAGGATCCGCTGTCTATGACCGTGTTGGCCACTCCGATGGTGCTGCTTTACTTTGTCACCATCTCGGTGGTCAAAAGAATTGAACACATCAAAGCCAGGCGGCTCACAAAGGCCAGATAGTCTCGGCCCGGCCTGTACTGGCGGGAGGGCTCTGATATGGTGAAACCGGTGTACCGTGTACTGGCCTGTGTATTGGCAGTGCTTTCCTCTTCCAGCGTTTGGGCGCAATCCACTTGGGACGTGTTTTCCTATCGCGCGCAGTGGTCTCCCGGTGAGCCCGTGTCGCTCAACGTCTATGCATCACCTCAAGTGCGTCTCAGCGCGTCGGTCTGGCCGGGCCGTCTTGTCAGTCAACCACCCGATACCGCACCGTCCGCCAGTCAGATGCCTCTACAGGATCAACCGGTGATACGCAATATCAGCCTGCCTCCCCGCGCCCGTCGATCCAGCACGATGCGAGATTTGGTGCTGCCTGCCCTCAAAGAGGGCCTATACCAGGTCCAGGTAACCGATAACAAACGCGTTGTCCGCATTCCGATCAACATCACCCGGCTCGCGCTGATCGCCCGGCAAAACCGAGACACGTTGTACGTTCAGGCTGTCGACATGCGTAGCGGCGCTCCGCTCTCCGGCGCGCGCCTATGGCTGCGCTCGCAGTCACTGTCTGAGAAACGTACCGATGCACACGGCCTGGCCCGATTCGAGGTCCCCACAGGAACACAGCCCTTTGTCTGGGGACAGTACGGTTCGAGTGTGGCTTGGTTCAATGCCGCAGAACCGCGTCCATCCGCGGATCTGCGAGGCTACCTGTACACCGAACGGCCCGTATACCGTCCGGGCCAAACGGTCTACTTCCGAGGCATCGTGCGCTCTCTGAGCGGACGCCAGCTGGCCGGTACCGTGGCTGAGGTGTCTTTTCAACCCGCCGGTGAAGAGTCTTCCGTAACAGTCCAATGCTTGTGCTCCGCGCGCGGGGTGTTCCATGGCTCTCTCACGCTGTCTCCATATGCCAACCCCGCTTCCTGGTCGGCTCAGGTCCGGTTCAGTCAAGGCGACACGGTTCTGTCAGCCGACATGGAGATCCCCGGATTCGATGTGGCGGCCTACCGCAAGCCGGATTACTCCGTCAAGATCGCTCCCCTGCGTGATCGGGTGCTGGGAGGTCAACAGATCCCGTTTCGCATCACCGCCCGACTTCTGTCCGGCGAACCGCTGGCAGGCGTACGGGTCTTCGTTCAACCGATGCGCTCCGATTGGCTGGATGGCACGGATGGCTATTCCGGCTATTCCGAGACCGTCGGCGATGAGGTTGAATTGCTAACCGGCCCGGATGGATCGGTCATCGCCCCTATCCGGGCCTGGGCATTACCCCATCCCTACCGCCTGAGCGTCATGGCGCGCGTGATGGACGCAAGCGGACGCAGTGAGGTGGCTGACGGGGGCGTGGATGTGTTGCCGGGCGACATAGAGCCCGTCTGCGAGGTACAAGACCGTTTCCCGGTCGCGGGACGGCCGACAGCTGTAAGGGTGTCTATCCGGCCTTCTGCCGGATCCAGCCAGCATCGCGCCGCAGTGGCCGTCTCGATCTACAGGCTTACATACAACGCTCGATCCGGAGCCACGCGCGAGGAACGTGTGTGGCGATGGAACGGCGCGATGCAGACTCAGACTCCCGTGACGTTGAATCCCGTGTTGAACCGGGCAGGCATGTATCGGATCAATATGCAGGCAACCGACCCGGACGGGCGGAACTGGAGCGTGTCAGACTGGATGTGGGTGGAAAAACCCGGAGAGACACCCGACGTACCCACCCGGCAGCTGTCACTGCGGGTGGACAGGCAGACCGCCCGGCCCGGTGATACGCTGCATGCAGTGGTCACCTCACCCGGCGCATCCGGTGTGCTGATGACCATCGAGGGAAGCCGACTGCACGAGGCCCGTTGGGTATCGATGCGACAGGGAGTGGGGCGGTTTGATGTTGTTTTGACCGAAGCGCATCAGCCCGGTATCGTCATCGCTGTTTCATCGGTGAGTAACGGAAATGTGACCACAGCGGAACATATCGTCACATCGCCGCGAACCGATCGACAACTGAGTGTTACTGTCGAGCCACATCCCGTCGCGTCCAGGCCGGGTGAAACCACAACAGTGGCGGTAACGGTCACGGACGCTGTCGGTGCACCGGCCCCGGCGGAGCTGTCGATCGGCGCCGTTGACGAAGGCATCTACCTGGTTCGGTCGGAACCCGGGCCGACGGCATTCGAGGCGTTGTGGGGCGCCCGCGCCAATGAAGTGCAATCGTTCAGCTCGATTGACGCTGCGTTCGCCGCCGGGCCGGGGAAAGAGGCCGCTATGGCCGAGATGGCCGGTGACAACGCCAAGTCCGCCAACCCGGCTGTTCGGCGCCGGTTCGTGGACACGGCGTTGTGGGCTCCCGATGTATTGACCGATCCGGATGGGAAAGCCACGGTCGAACTGACCTTGCCGGACAATCTGACGACATGGCGTATCAAAGCCACCGCAGTGGGTGACGGCGGAACCGTGGGCGTCGGCTCTGGCAGCGTCCGCGCGTCCTTGCCCGTTTCGGCCCGCTTGACGGTACCCAGATTTCTGCGTGCAGGCGACAGCGCGCGGATTGCCGTCATCGGTTACAACCACACCGATGCCCCCCAATCGGTCGGGCTGAAGTTGGACAGTTCCGAACCGACCGCGCTGAAGGTCCCCCGCATCCCGGGTGACGTGACACCCGCCGGCTCACAGAGCATGCTGCCCGCCTGGCTGTCGTCCCCCCGTCCCGGCGTGGTACTCATCACCGGTACGGCGCTCACTCCGGAGCACAGCGACGCCATGGAGTGGCCGGTCACCATCCAACCGGCGGGTTTGACGCAAACACGTGTGCAGGCAGTCTCTGTGTCCGGCAAGACCACGGTGACTCTTCCTGCACCTGACAACGGCAGCACACGGCGACAGGTGACGGTGCGTGTGGAGCGGGGCGCGGCAGCCATGGCTCACGCCGGCGCCCAATGGCTGCTGAAATATCCGTACGGTTGTATTGAACAGACTTGCAGCCCGGTGCTGGCGGTATGCGCCCTGCTGGATATGAGCAAACGTCTGGGTGTCACCCTGCCCGATGCCGAGGCCTATCGGCAACAGGCGGAGGCGCGAATTGCAAGGATCCTGGGAGCGCAAAACACCTACGACGGATGGCGCTGGACCAGTTTGTCTTGGGGCGGCGGCGACGCCCTGTGGAGTGCCTACGCGTTAGCGACGCTGCAAACCGCCCGGCAGAGCGGATTTGCCGTGCCCGACCAGGCCATTCGATCGGGACTGGAGGCGATGAGCCGACTGGCCGTACAGCACGGAGCACCGGCGTCGCAGAAACCGGAGGCCATTCAGCGCTGGCTGCTGCAGCAGGATGCCCGCGCGGCGGTTCTGGCACAGATTACAGGCAGCGACCCGCAACTGGCTAACCGACTGGCAGACAGGCTTTTCTCCATTCGTGCGAAGCTGAGTACGTCCGCCCGGTGTGACCTGGCGTCCGCCCTGTGGACACTCGGTCGCCGGGACCAGGCGCTGGCAATCCGCAACGAACTGATCAATGGCCGGATCCAGTCGGGAGGGATGTCTTACTGGCGGGAGCGCCCGCGCGTTGACTTGATGTGGTATGGACAGGATACGCTGGCCACCGCCCGTGTGCTGCGCCTGCTCCTGGATACGGGAATGACGCCCAACGAGCCGCTGGTCGCGGCCGTCGTGCGATGGCTGGCCGCTGCCCGCCGGGGCAACGGCGCCTGGCAATCCACCAATGACACAGCCGCCATCGTTCAGGCATTGGCATTGACCGCCTCTGCCGGGCAATCCGAATCCGGCACAGTTTCGGTGGAAACCGCCTCCGGTCCGGCAGGCACGCTCACCTGGAGCCCGACCGATCTGTTCACCGAACCGACGTTGACACTCACAGGTGACCAGGTCCGGACACAGACACTGCAAATCACCTCATCGGCGCCCACGCACGTAACGGTCTCTGTGGAGGATGAACTGGCCATCGGCCGCACGCCGCGCGGCGATCAGGTACGGGTAACCCGGGCGTGGTACAGGGCCATTCCGCGTCAAAACCCCAAACGGGGCGAGACGGCCTATCAGCTCACCCCCTTGCGGGGTGCGGTACGGCAGGGAGAGGCGTTGCACGTCAAGCTGGTGATCACCTCCGCGGTCGATTTGGGCAACATGCTTGTGGTCGATCCGCTTCCTGCCGGTATGGAGGCGCTGGAGATCGACAATAACGAGCTGTGGCCATCAGGCTACTGGTTCGGCGCACGCGAAATCTACGATGACCGAGTCGCCTGGCTGATGCCCGAACTGCTTCGCGGAATCCCTCAAGTGCTTTGGTATACCGTACGCGCCCAGTTCGCCGGTACATTCCACGCACCTCCAACCGAAGTTCAAAGCATGTATTTGCCGGGCGTGGGGGGCTACGGTCCTGCCCGCCAGATGCAGATCGAAACGCGAGGAACGCCATGACAGCTCCCTACGGTGTCCAATATCGCGTATTGCTGGAACGGGATCAGACCGGTTGGACAGCGCTCGCTCCCGCCTTCCCCGGGATCGTGGCCGAGGAGGCTACCGAGGAGGCCGCATTGCAGCGGCTGGGTGATCTGCTGTCCGCCGAATTGGATGCGCTGCGTGCACAGGGAGTGCCGTTTCCGCAGGACGACGACAGCGACTACATCTGGGATGAAGAAGACGGCAGCGCTGAAGCTGAAGAGGTCTATCTGTCACTGTAAATGAACGATCTGACTGTGTCATCCGGTGATCATCTGCTGGTCTTGCCTGTGGCTGGTCTATGCGGGTATGCAATTTGGCGGGTGGTGTATCTGCGCATCGAACGCCATCTCTCCTATCCTCAGGCGTTGGCTTTGGGCACCATTGCATCCCTGTTGCTGATTACCGGACTGACGCCGGTTGCCGCCATGCGTGCACTTGCACTCGCCGGTTCCGTCGTGCTGGCCGTATGGGTCTGGCGGTACAGCAAACACGCCGACCAGGAAGCGTTGCGTGAAATGGACCATGCCGAGTACGCCCGTCTGCATCGGATCCTCGCAGATGATCCGGGGGATGGCCGTACCCGAGCCGCATTGGCCCACCGTCTGTTTCGCTCTGGACAGTACGATGAAGCGATCGAACATCTGGAACGCGCCAGCGCCGACTGCCCGGAGATGTCCCGCGAATGGAACCGCACACTGGGTCAATGGCGACGGATAGCTGCCGGCGGGACCGGCGCCGTCTGCCCAGTGTGCGGCGCCGGACTGGATGACGACGGTCATTGTGTTCCGTGCGGGATGCATGTGCGCTCGGAACGTCATGCGGTTCTGAAATGGCTGTTGAGTCCCAGGGGCATCGGGCACCGTAGATACCGACCTCTGTATGCCGCAGCGGCCGTGTTGGCGGTACTGGGCGCCTTGCCGGAACACCTGCGAACCGGGCTGATGGCCATGGCGCTGGTAATGCTTGCCGTCGCGGTCATACTGGTTCTGGAAGTTCTTGACCGCAAGTGACCTTCCAGGCAGGCAGACACTGCTATAATAACCATGCGGGGCATCGCCCCCTGTCGGTCGCAAACGGCTTGACCGAAACCTTTGGAGTGAAATAACTCATGCCGGAAGTGGCGGATCTGATCAGCCGAGCGGTCGCCTGTAAGATCGACGGCCAGTACGACGAAGCACTGGAACTGCTGCGCGAGGCGCTGACTGTTGCGCCCGATAACGCACGGGTACATTTCGAGATGGGACTGGTTCTCGGATTCATCGGAGAATTCGATGATTCGCTGGCCGAGATCCAGCAGGCGGTCAACCTGTCTCCCAACAACATCGAATTCATCAACAACCTCGGGTTGACATGCGCCATGTTGGGCATGTACGACGAGGCCAAACAGGCATTCGAACAGGTGCTTCAACTGGACCCGTGCGATGAGGTTGCCCTCAAAAACATCGTCTTCTTCACGTAATTTAGGCCTCTGCATCCTGACGCTCGCAGTGCTTGCTGCGGCGCTTACATCGCCTGCGTGGTTGACCGGCCGCGTTTGGTTGCCCATGGCGTTGCTGGCGCATTGTGAACCTTGGGCGTCGCGTACGCCACCCGATACGGTGATCCCGTGGAATGTGCTGATGTGGGATGGTGTCGCTCAGTTTGCGGTCTGGCGACTGTACCTGGGCCATTGGCTGTCTCAAGGATGGTGGCCGTTGTGGAATCCCCATCAGCTCGGCGGCTATCCACTTTATGCCAATTCGCAATCAGCCTTTCTGTATCCACCCAACTGGTTGTTTGCGGCACTGAAAGCTCACGGATTCGCGTTGACAGCCACACTGCATCTCTGGTGGGCGGGCACCGGCTGCCTGCTGCTGTTGCGGCCACGGTGCGGTTATGCGGCAGCGACTTTGGGCGGAGCGGTGTTCATGCTCAGCAGCTGGATGGTGGCCTGGCAATACCTTCCCACCCTGCCCGCTACGGCCTCCTGGCTGCCGTGGGTCTGTCTAGCGGTGGTCAACTACATGCGAACGCCGTCAAGTCGCACCACCAGCCTGTTGGGGATTAGCGTCGCGTTGTGCCTGCTGGCCGGCCATCTGCAGATCGCCGTGTATGTGCTGCTGACCGGATTGGGGGCTGGACTGGTAATGGCCTGGCGCCTGCGCCATGAACTCAGCCCCAGGCTTCTTTGGCTTCCTGCCGTTCTGGTAATCGCCTGTTGTATCAGCGCCCCACAGATCGCTCCGGCATTGGACCTGTCCCGGCGGGCCCATCGCACACAGGTCGACCTGCACCAAGGTTGGCCTGTCTACCAGGATAGCGCCCTCCGTGTCTGGCAGCTCGGTACACTCTGGTATCCCGATCTGTTCGGCCATCCGGCGACGCCGTCACTCGAAAGCCCTGCGATCAGCACGTGGTTCGGGCGAGACAATCTGGCTGAGTCGGCCTGTTGGATCGGGCTATGCGCATTGACGCTGGCGCTATATGGTGCAATCAGCGCCCGTGGAACGGTTCTGTGGCTTGGAGGGGTTACCGCCGCACTGACCGGTATACTGCTGGCCACCGGCACCCCGCTGGCGGGGCTGTTGTACTTCGGTGTTCCCGGCTTTGGATACACCGGCTCACCGGCGCGCTCGCTGGTGTTGTGGGCGTTCGGTGTGTCTGTTCTCGCCGGCTTGGGCGCTCACCGGGCGCTGACAGGCAGCTCTCGCATCCTGACAATCTGCACGGCGGCGGTGATCCTCAGCGCCATCATCATACCGGCAGCCGTGCTGCACTCGCTTGGTTTGGACCAGAGCTGGCCGGATACCGTGATGGCGCTGTTCCCTGCGCTGACCCCCGCCTTGGGTCTGCTGGTTCTGATGACGGCAGCGGTCGCGATGAAGCGCCGGTCCCGGTCTATTGCTGCCGGGCTGCTGGTTTTATTGCCGGTGCTGGAGCTGCTCGCCTGGGACATCACCTATAATCCGCCTGCAGACCGACAGTGGCTGGACAAACCGGAGGAGATCACCAACTCGCTTTCGGAGTTGGCGCCTCCCGGTTTCCGCGTCCTGGCGATCCAGGAGCGCTGGGGGATCCAACGTCCGCCATCCGCGGTGCTGCCTCCTAACCTGGCCACACTGTACGGCTATGATGACCTACAGGGGTATGACTCACTGATGCCACGCAGCGCCAGAATCCTGGTGGAAACCGTCAACCGACGCGATCCGGCGCCGCTGGAGAACGGAAACATGATGCTGGGTTGGACCGCTGATGCCCAACGACTGCGGGCGGCCGGTGTCCGGGCGGTAATGTCGTTGCGCCCATTGGCTGAACCCGGACTGACACAGGTTGGCAGTTCCGACCGGGTCTACCTGTACCGTGTGGAGAATGCCGTGGGATGGGTGACGGACGCGCTGGGAGAGACCGTAGGACTGACCCGCTCGGCGCCCACCCGGATGACACTACAGGCGGATGGTGGCGAGTACCACTTGCGTATGGCCGCCGAACCCGGTTGGCGCAGCGAAGGCAACACGGTTACAGTCATGCCCTACGGGTTGCACGTCACCGCAGATGCCGGGCCGGTAGAGATGCGTTATGATCCACCTGCCTGGCGACTGGGGTTGTTTGGATTGTCGATCGGTATCGCTTTGCTCACGGCGTTGCGTTTTGGACCATTCGATCGGAGTACATCCCGATGAGTAACCAAGTTACACGATCGTACACGCTGGCCGGTGGATGCACGCTGGCGATTGTACGGGGAGACATCCTGAACGAGTCCGTTGATGCGATTGTCAACGCGGCGAATACCCATCTGGCGCATGGCGGAGGCGTTGCCGGCGCGATCGCCCGCGCCGCAGGACCTGAGTTGCAGGAGGCCAGCAGACGTGTCGCCCCGGTACCCACCGGCCAGGCCGTAGCCACATCCGCCGGCCGACTGCCCATGAAGGCGGTCATTCACGCGGTCGGCCCCATCTACACAGCACACGATCCCGCATCCGCCGCACAGTTGCTACGCTCCGCCGTACAGTCAGCACTGACCGTGGCGTCAGACTCGGGTTACACATCGATCGCGTTTCCCGCGATCAGTTCGGGCATCTTCGGTTACCCGATACAGGATTGCGCGGAAGTCATGCTCGAAGCGATAGCGACCTACCTGAGTGCCCACCGCGAAACAACAACGCTGCGCCACATTCGGATGGTCTTGATGGATATCGAACGGCTGACGGCGTTTGAAACCACCGGCGACAGACTGTTCGGACAGCCATCCAGCACGCCCTGAGGGGCGTGAAGCGGCCAGTCAGTTGATACTCACGCCCGCGAAACCATCTCCAGCTCGGTACGTTGGATGATCTCATCCTGCATACCGGGTTCAAGCGACACGAAGTAGTCGCTGTAACCGGCGACACGTACCACCAGATCCCTGTATTGTTCCGGATGTCGCCGGGCTTCGCGCAACGTATCGGCACTCACCACGTTCACTTGCGCCTCGAAACCACCCAATTGCAGGAAGACCAGAAGCAGCGCCTTCAGGTGAGGCGCCAATCCGCCGGGGCGCTTAGGAGGCGCCATGCGCATGTTTACCGCCACGCCGCCGATCATCGGCGTATGATCCCAAGACGTGACGCTACGGACCATCGCCGTGGGACCGGTCAACTCACGCCCCTGCGCCGGGCCAGAGCCATCGGCAAACGGAAAACCGGCCAGACGACCATCAGCCGAGGCTGCCGTCTGGCGCCCCAGGTATTCGTGCATCTGCCAGCAGAACAACCCGGGTGTTACCACACCGCCTAACAGAGACCGTTGCCGGCGACAGCACGACACGATGATCGACACGATCCGCTGAGCCAACCGATCGACCTCCGCCAGGTCGTTCCCATATCGGGGGCAATGTGATATCTCCAGAAGCATCCGTTCATAACCGGCGAAGTTGTTCACCAGTGCATCGGCCACTTCATCCAGCGTATACCGCTGCTGTTCATAGACCAATGTCTCGATCGCCTTCATGGCATCGGTCAAGTTCGCCAATCCCACAAAAGACGGCTCCAGCCAGTTGGCGCGCGCACCGCCATGGTCGATATCCAGACCACGCTGCAGGCAGTCGTTCACGAAGCACGACAACAACGGGAAACCACCGTATTGCAAACGCGTCTGCATGGCTCGGTTTTCCGCTGCGACGCCGGCCGCCACACCATCGGCTATACGCTCTTCCAGACGGCGCCAGAGTTCATCTTTATCACGGGGCATTTGCACAGGTCGACGGGTCCGTTCATGCACCGGTCCGACTCCCAACACATCGTGCAGATATTGGACCAGATTGTGGTAAGGGCTGGCGACATACACGTTACTGATGCCGATAGGTGTAATCTCAACGCAGGTGCTGTGGATGTACTCGCACGCGTCCCGATGGGGCAACCCCAGTTCCAGCAGACCGTTGGTGATGACCTCGTCGTTGAAGATCGCCGGGTGAGTGCATCCTTGCTCCAGAAGCCGGCACGACAGTTCCATCAACGCCGGGTCCAGTCCTTCATGCCAGCAAACGCCCACCCCCGGATATGCCAGACGTACACGGCCGATCGTCTCGGTAAACAGAATGCTCAACCAGTTGGAGGCATCGTCGCCATTGGCATCGCGCCCTCCCACCATCCATCCCACCGCCAGTCCGCGCGGCGTGATATTGTTCAGCAGGATGGAGACACAGTCGATCAGTTCACGGGCCTGATGATCCGTCAGTATACCGTCTTCGATATCTTTCCGGTAATAGGACCACAACAGGCGATCCGGACGGCCCAACTGGAACAACAGCATCTGGTTTCCTGCACACATCGCGAATGTCATGAACCAGATGCTCTGCAGCGCCTCACGAAACGTCTCGGCTGGCCGTTCGGGCACACGCCTGCAGATGCCGGCTATCTCCAGCAGCTCGCGCATCCGGGTGCGGTCATGCTCTAAAGCGGCCAAGTCTTCTGCATGACGGGCATACGCCAATGCCAGCGCGCTCACGCCATCCAGCGCTTCCAGACAGGCTCGGTAGAAGTCATCCCGCTGCATGTCCTCCGCGCGTGTCAGATCCAAGCGGCTGCGATATGTTTCGATCAACCGTCTCGTTCCGCGCACGCCCAGTCTCAATACACGCTCATAATCGATGGCCATGTGCGCCCGCTGTCCCAGTGGCACACCCCATGCGGGTGCATGCACCCGCAGACGCTCTAATTCTGTGCGTTCATCGGGAGACAGCAACGACTGTGCGAACCGTCCCACAATCAGCTCTTCCGGGCCGATGTAGGGAGTCAGATGACGCAGAATATCACCCGCAAGACGTCCCCGCCGCACGATGTGTGACGGTTCCGATGCGGACTGTATCCAGGAACGGTATGCGGCCAGTTCCGACTCAGATCGGTCTGGGTACTTGTCCAGAGAGGCGACGGCGAGGTCACGGAGCCGACTGATGCGGGGGCTTGGCGACAGGTCGATCTGATGGGCATTCACCTGCGTCTGCTCCTTTGTTTTATACATGTACCTTTGACGGCGCGAATTGTGCAGCGGTTCTGTGTAGCGCACACAGTGTACCTGATACGTCCGCATCATCCGGCATCCGCACGGTGCCGCGCAGGTTGTACCTCTCTCAAACCCATCACCGTTGAGGTGTCCAGCCCACCGAACGCGACACCGGTACAACCAGCCACCGTATCGTGATAGCTGACTCAACCACTGTCCAAAACAGAATAGACGCGGAGGAAAACACACATCACCCTATTGCGTGTGCCAGGCCCGCCTTTCTTCATGAGATTTTGCAGATCTGGAGCCCGGCGGCGTTTGGCCCTTTTCCTGTGAGTTTGTGCTGTTATGAATGGTCCGGGGTTAACAGATAGTTATCGTCAGGCAAGAGATTCATTATAAGACCAGTAACTGGATCAGCGAACCGCACGCCCAGCTGCAGCAGGGGTATGTTGGCGTCGTGTCAGTGGGTGTAGTCCTCAGTCAGAACAGTTGACGGTTTCGGGGGACTCCATCCCCGCTGGTCGGAGTGCATGGTACCCGAACGGGACACAATCAGCCAGACCGCTCGAACCTCAGCCGCGTGCTGGGCCAGTCGGCAAGACCGTCCCTGCGCCAGCTCTGGCCTGATGCCGTATCAGGCCTGTGGATTAACGTCTCAACCCCAGGGTATGCCGCGATAACGGGTCACCTGAATGCGGGAGTCGGTGAGGCCCAGTAGAAAGACCGAATCATCACGGATGGTGGTTCTGGGGTCGGATGCCAGAACTGTGCGTAGACTGGGTGTCTGCGGCGGTCGCCATCGCTGGATCCCGTGACGCGGGTGATATCGGTAGAGCATCATGGGCTTCTGACCCAAAAACCAATCCTCACCCATGATGGTGTATGCGCCGCCGTGGGTATATGTGTGTGACACTACGATGTTACAGACGAACAGTGACCGCCCGCCAGGGCGCCAGATCCGGGTCTCCGCCGTACGCTCGTTGGTGATGATAAGCTCACCGCTTAACGGATGGATGCCGGTACAGGTAAAATAGCGCGGCAGTTCGCCTGTTTCTTGGAAGCCCGCCGGAGTCAATACGCCTACGCGGCAGTCCTCACTCACCACCAACACACGATTTCCGGGGAGCCACCGGGCGTGTTCCACATCCCCAAAAAGACACCGGGGTACGCTGAACCGGCTTCATCGCCTTGAGGTCAAATATCATCGCGGCCGAATCGTTGTACATCACGAGCAGCAACGACGGCTCTTGGGGAGACCAGGGCGGGTTAGCGGTGTGGATCATGCGTGTTTTGTTAGGCAAAGCTTTCCAAACCTTGTCATGGCGTATCACGACAACACGGAAGTTCTCCTGCTCGGGTACCTTCATGCCAACCCAGGCTCCATCTGACTGTGGCAGCCGCCGCCACATCAGTTCTACTTCCCTCCCAGTGGTGTACCGCACCGTCATATCGTTCATCGAAATACCAGGGACCTTTACCGACTCATCGCTGCGAAATCCGGCCATGAATCGATACAGATATAGCGTTCCGTTGAGACACTCCCCCCCAGCACCATGGGCATCATGCGTCTTGGGAACCGATATTCTGTGTGTTTGCACTGGCAAGACAGCCTCCCGCTGTAGATCAGAAACATGCCCGCGTCCTCTGTCGTCCACATTGTGACCGTATGGGCCAGAGGCTAACGGCTCCAGGTGATACCGCGATATGCAGTCAGGCGGATCTCGCCACTGACCTGAGACACCAGATATACCGTATCGTCAGGTACGCTCGCATCGTACCCGTTCACTAGAGTGTGCCCATCGGGCGCACGCCAGCGTCGCACCGGTTCGCCTGGTCGATGCCGCATCAGTACCGGGTTGATTCCTGAGGGGTCACAATAGGATCGGATCGATTGCAGGATCATCGCCTCTCCGCGTTCATTGTGATATCTCATTCCGAACACATACTCGGCGATGATCTCCGGCCTGCCACCGGGCTGCCAATAGGCCATACGCTTCCTGGCCTGATCCCCCAGGTATAACCCACCCGTTGTGGGATGGACATGCAGTAAGTTCCATCCTTCCGGTATGCGCTCTTTGGTGGTATGGAACCCTGCAGGGGTCAGGTACGCGATCTGAGATCGATCTCGTATGACCAACAGGCGGTCATCAGGCAACCACCGTGTTATTGCCGATTGGTTAAAAACCAGCGGCGTCTCGCTGAGCTTGCTGCCATCACGTAACCGGTACAGCATGACTTGCCGATGTTTTTCCACAGCAACCAATGTCTGATCGCGATTGGTATATGGTGGAAACAAGGGCGTCAACGACGTGTTCGTCGGCAGTTGGCGAATGATCTTCCCGTTCCGTGTGACAGCGACGCATGGATGGATGTTCGGTGTGTGTTCCACCAGCATGTCGCCATTGGGTAATTCATGCCACATGAAATCACTCGTGTCAGGCGGCAAGGGAACACGGCGCAATACGTGTCCATCGGCAAGCGACGCCACCACCACGTATCCATAGCTGGACCGAAACGAACTGGACTTCTCCCTGACCGCGTAGTACAGCAACCCTTTACAGATGCGCACGTGGTGTCGTGTATCAAAAAGGCGCTGCAGACCTCGAAGCGTGATCGGCTTTGACTGCGATACGTTCATTGTTGCCAACCCCATTGTCGCAGTGTATCGTTCATCGATCTAAGTTGGGCTTCCTTAAGAGCGTTCTCACACACGTATTCCGGTGTGATTGAGGACCACCCATCGAAATTCGACCCCATAGCTCTGGCGAGTGCACGCATACAACAACCGCATAGTAGCACTGCCTCTTGAATGTAGTCATCTTCGGTGTGTTTACTTTCCCACCTTTTCAACTGGCGACGAAATCCGTTACATGCTTGGTCGACTTCCGCTCGCTCATTGGGATCCATGGCGTTCATGATCCCCATGAGTGGCGCTACTCCGGGGGCCATGGGACCGAAACGTGAGAATTCTATATACAACTCAGCCAATTGGGCAGCCGTCATCTTACCTACGGCAATCACATGCTGTTCGCATCGACGTCTGGGAGGGCAGCGAGGGTCGCGACTGCACGTATCACCAAAACAGCTACGCCCGACGGCGCACGGGCATGCGGCCCTGCGGGCCGCGGGCACTGCCCTTCGGGCGGGCATATGCCTCGCTGCGCGCGGCATGGGCACACTCAACTTTCGTGCGGTCCTAAGGACTGCAGGCAGCAAGTGTGCTGATTTGAACAATCTGGGGACCAGCATGAACATACGTAACTTATCCATAGTTAGATATCGTACCTATATACAGAACACAGCATTTGTATAATGCCTGTGATTAGCGCCTTTTATTTATGTCTTTATTGGGGGCAACCCTCGCCTTTTTCGCTCTTCATTAATCATTGTTTTTAGACATTTTGAATATCGTTCAGTATATCTTAAATCGCCATTAATAAACGACTTAACAGGGCATTCCGGCAGACCAAACACTTTCCATTCATTAAACACCAAACGACGCCTTATGGATACGCACGGATATACATGCCTATTATTAATATCGCAATTCATTGGCAATACTGCGTACACGATACACCGAATACTTGCTCTAGGCAAATTACAAAATGCCATTGACGACTCAAATATCATATCATTTACTGATTTATGTACATTCTTTAACATAAGCCAATTAGAATTACTGCGATTTTGTTTCCAAACGTCTTTGCATACAATATTGATGCATTTCATTCGCAAAGGGTCCAGTCCAGCCCGCATTGTTGGGTACATACCAATTTCATACTTTATCAATTCATTTACATTTACATCTCTAATTGCCTTTAGCGCATGTATTATTACATTAATTAACTCACCATCGACAATGTGTTCAGTTATGGCATTAACTGTCATAACAACGCCTCCTTCGTTATTATAGTTGAATACACCGATTTGATCTACCATAGTTGAATTTCGCCTACCCAGTCAGTTATAACACTGTCTAGTGATTCACCCAAGTATTTCATACACATGCTCATAAATATCACACCATGTCTACCATCAATTCCCCCTGGAACTCTTGGAACGACCGTTCTTGTCAAAGGATCATGGCATTCTATACCATATGCATACTCGTCATACCAGCAGTTGTATGCCATAGCGCATCTCTTTGCATTATCCATGATCTGACCGGATCTGGATCCTAAGTCGTACGACTTGATCAATCGTAAAGTACACGAAGGAACGTGAATATCCTTTGCCTCAATGGCACGTGCGATGGCATCTAGATCAACATCCTCACCATCCACGCCATGGGGCTTCTTACCCCAATAACATCTGATCTTTGGCCACCAGCGAAGCCCTTCATTTCTGCACCAAATCATTCCGGTGGGGTCTATCCGATCCATCACTCCCCCGCTGACATACGAATACCAGTTCAGGCCATCCAGCACGGGGTCGCGCTGAGTCAGTGCGCCTGCGGCGCACGAGCATGCGGCCCTGCGGGCCGCGGGCACTGCCCTTCGGGCGGGCATATGCCTCGCCGCGCTCGGCATGGGCACACTCAACTCTCGTGCGGCCCGACGGACTGCAGGCAGCAAGGATCTTCGTTCCGCACCGTTCCGCGCGGGCTGCGTCCATGCAGGGCAACTGCGAGAGGTCAGTATGTTAACTTCTGAACAAACCATGGCCATGCCTCACACCAATGTGGGAGCCTTGTGGCTCTGCCTAAAGACTAATGCATGCTGGTACACGCTGAGTATACACCCGTAAGGATGCAGAGTTGTAGCGGCACAGGTGGGCATCAGTTCGAGGAGCAGCGGCTGATCGCCGGTGTTGGTCAGGCGGAACCGGGCGACTTGCGGAACGCCGCTGTAGCAGTCAGGAAGTTTGAGGGCTTCTGTGGGAAGGCTTACACGCGCTGAAACGCCGCCCCCCCCCCCCGCGAGAGGGAAGCAACGGACAACAGGGCAACGATCAGCAGCCGTGTTCGCATGTGGTGCGTGTCAGCCTCGACAGTGACAAATGTCAACTTACGGCGCCACACCCTTGAATTACCCTCAACGGCACCCGTGATGTGGCCACTGATAATATACCAGACTCATGCAACACGTGCAAGGGCATGCGGCCCTGCGGGCCGC
>CAZYPZ010000036.1:0-22647 GCA_964650005.1 uncultured bacterium
GCCAGGATTATTTACACACGCAGCCCCGTACATCACGTGCGGGGCTGTTCTGTTTTAATATGTGCTCGGCTGTCAGCCATTGTGGGTGGCGCCTTAGTTGGACACCATATGATCGTTTGTCATCAGACTTCCGACGGGATAGATGCCGAATGCGCCTATCTGATCTTCGGCCAACTGACAGGCAATGTGGAAATCGATGTCCATGCGATGGAGTTACTGCCGCGGACGGCATGTCTAGTCTTTCCCGGCAGGCACGCGGGTATGGGAGACGCCTCGAGGACCATTTCACAAAGGATCCAGCAGAACGGTTCCCGCGTCTCCATCTCCGGGCCCAAATCTGTACTGTTTTTGGACTGCAAGAACCGCCAGGCTGAACCGGGATGGCTCCGATCGAGACACAGTTTCCCTTCTGCCGATGGTACCGACTTTCGGCGGATGACTATGCAACTGTAGGATGGCATGGCCACCCGCCGAATGCTCACGGCTCTTCGGCAGTGCTCAGGAACCGGAAGTTGCGCACCGTGATCGCGGCGCATTCATTTCCGGCGTAAAGCGGGTTTCCTCCCACAGCCACGCGATGAGACTGGGTGTACACTTCGGCGGTGCAGGATGTCTGGCCCACACGCGTCCCATCGATATACAGGCTCAACAGAGGGCCGTTCTTGACTGCTTTGATATGCATCCAGCGTCCCGTTTGTACGTCCACTGGAGGGGTGCTGAAGATCTGGTAGCTTGCCTCGATCCGGGCACTCAACTTGCCGTTCTCCAGAGTGATCCGCAGCGGATCGTCCAAAGGCGCAGCCCAACACGACAGAATCTGCCCGATACGTCCGTTCGGAAAGGCATCGATGCGCACCTCGATGCTGGCCGTATAGGCTTCGCCGGGCAGTTCGCCTGTCTCATAGATGATCTTGTCCGTTTCACCGTTCAGCTGCACGGCCGACGCAAGTTCACCCAACGGAGACACCGGCGATCCGGCTGACGCCACCAATGAGCCGGTGTCCGGAGCCGGCTTACCGGCCAAGGAGTCCGAGACAAGCACGGCCGGCGCCTGGCCCAGCATCCGCTGCCGTTCGATCTCTGTCAGGACTGGGGCCGATGGATCCAAGACAAACCACATCAAGGGACGCGGAGAGACACTTTCCAGCCCGTCCCGGTTTGCCACTACACGCCAGTACACGCGCTTGTGATGCAAGGATATGGGCAGACGTGATAGATCCGCCTCCACCCGTGCACCACCCAGTGACTGAAGACTCCAGACCACATGGTGGAACGAGGGATCCCCGGCAAATTGAAGTGTATAAGTCACAGGGACCGTCTTGTCGGATGGAAACCAGCGAAACACCGCCGGTCCTGTGGGAAGTTTGGTTCCGTCATATGGAGCCATCCCGATCGGCGGCGCTGGATAGGCACGGTCTGATCGCAGCCAACTGCGATAGGGTGTTCCATGCGCTCCGGCCGATGCGTAATCGCACAGAACGATCGGCTCCCCGTTGGTCTGGACGCGCAGCATGACCATCGGCGTCAGGGAGCGCATCATGTCGGATGGGTTTGGCTTAACGGGGATCGATTCCGCATGATCCAGTTGTTCCAAGCGCACTGCAGGGATATCGGGCTCATCCTGGGTGTTGTAGTATTGGTCCCACGATAACAGGATGGGCCCCCGGAAAAGGCTGACACGCCCTTCCAAGGGGCCGCCGCCGGGTTCCTCCCGCACGCGCATGTCCAAATCCAATCGGATGGTGTCGTCTGATCGCCATTCCCGGGTTATCTCATAGTAGCCGGGTTGTACAGGCACAGGCTTGCCGTCGTTCACTGTGACGGTGGACTGTCGGGACCATGCCGGAATACGCAGGCGCAATGACATATGTCGCGGTTTCTGCAGTTCCCAACGCAGGGATATCCGGCCTGAAGCCGGATAATCGGTATTTACCACAAGCAGGATCGGTTGGTTACCGTTCGGTATCCGGTACGCGCCCGGACCGTACCAGTTCAATGTGTAACCGCCATCATGTGCCATCAAGGCCCAGTCGGCCAACATGGTGTATCCCCGCGGGGCGTTGACCGAACAACAGTTCAGCTCCGGCGTGCCGGCTCTTGCCTGAAACACGATGTGGTGAGCCGATGCCTGTCGGCGGCCATCCATGGGCGTATCGTAGGTGCTCCATCGGCCGGACGGATGGACATACCCGCCCACGGCGTTCCATGTGGCTCGCTCCAGTTCGTCTGCAATCAACGGATCCCCTGTGCTTCGCAACACGTCCACACTGAGCGCCATCCACGCCACTGTACAGCAGGTCTCGATCGCTCCGGGCACCCAGGGCAGGCCTATCGCCTGTTCGTTTGTGGAAAAAGACCCGGCGTTGTGTACATCGAACCGTTCGATGCTGTTCCATAGATTCACCACCGCGTCACGGTAACGGGCATCTCCTGTCGCACGACCGCGCTCCAACAGCGCCTGCAGTGCAGGAAGGCTTTCCCAGCGCGGACGCGGTCCTCGATAGAACGGCACCCCTTTCAGACCCAGCTGCAGATAGTCTCCGGCTTTGGTCCAGTCTTCCTCGATCTGTCGGTACAACGCGTCCGTGCGCGCATCACCGCTCTCCCTGTGCAGGATGGCGAGAATATGCGCCGCGGACATGTTCATCTCTTGCGAACCGGCATCGAATACGCGCAGATCGCCATCCAGAAATGTGCGCTCCATCAATCGGGCGGCGCGCCATACACATTCTCTCGCCTGTTCGTCTCCCGTGGCCTTGTACCACATCCACAGCCCCAGCATCACGTGGTAGTGTCCCCACATGTCCCAGTTGGCTTTCAGGCGCACCTGCTTGGGGAACGGTCCCAAGTATCCGTCAGCATCCTGATTGGCGATCAGTGCTTTTACGAACTGTTGAGCCGTCCGGCGGAGTTGATGATCTTGTGTCACGGAGAGGGCTTGCACCACTGAGATCAGGTACTTTCCTGCGAACTCACCTGCCCAAGGCATGATATCTGGTGTCGGAAGCCTGTCCCGCACCTTGAACATCGACAGCATACCTGGGTTGGCCACCGGCGCCTGTACCAGCCAGTTGGCGGCGATATTGTTGATGCGCAAACCCAGTGGTCCGTCGGGCCTGATCTGCAATGTCTGTATGCTCTGCAGCGTATCTTGCATCGTATGTCTCCGCATCGGTTCAGCATTCGCGTTCGCATAGGTCAGGATGAGGATCAACATCAGCAACGTGCGTGTCATCTGATATCTCCCACTCGAGCGCAGATAAATGATTGGCTCGTCAACGACATCCCGCGGCAGCGTCCATCCGCAGGTGACGGGATCGCTTCCTGGTAGTACCGCGTCATGTTTGATGGTCCCGTTCAGGTATTCCTTCACATATTGACGGCCATCTGTTGTTATAGAAAGCCAGCTATCGATCCCGCAGTTTGATCAGACTCACACCTCGCAACACCATACGGAACTGCTGTTCCACCGTATTCACACCCAAGTTCACTCGGGTTACATCGGGAAGTGTCAGCCGGTTGTCGGTGTCTTGCCCCACCCAGGTCAGTCGGGTGAACGCGCTGAACGGCAACACGATACGCCGACGCCCTACAAAAGAGCGTACACCCGCGATCCACTGTCCGCCGTTCCGTTCAACCAGCAGCAGGCGTACGTGGTTGTCTCCCCCTTGCAGAAAGCCTTCGACATCCAGTTCGAACGCGTTCATCCCGCTGAACAGAATCGGATCGATCT
This sequence comes from uncultured bacterium, assembly GCA_964650005.1. GTDB lineage: Bacteria > Armatimonadota > HRBIN16 > HRBIN16 > HRBIN16 > CAZHSN01. Next base: position 3,734 of record CAZYPZ010000036.1, read on the forward strand.
GGCGATACGGATAACTCCAGTTGCCAGACCAGTACGCCCGTGCGAAGCGGGTATAAAACAACAGCCCATCATCCTGTCTGGTGATTGTCAGATCGGCATCAGCCGGCTTGTTGATGGTCCAACCGGAAGGGGTTAGCCAGTCCAGCGTATGTCGCGCGGCCACCGGCAATGCGGCATAGTCGGTTCGGAACGCACTGATACACAGAGCCGTTTGACTGCCGCGTACACTCGAGACAAACCGGGCTACGAGTCGAGTCTCGCCGCGCGGCCAACCGGGCGTGACGCGTACGGTCATGCGCATCCGATCCATGGGCAGCAGCGTGATCTGCCTGTGTGTCGGCGTGTCGATGCGCCATCCAGCCGGTGGTTGTATCTGCAGAGAACCGCTCGCCGGCCGGTCAGACAGATTGTACACGTCCAGTGTCCAGTCGAACGGTGCCGGCGGATTGCCGTCTGCACCCAGTCGATAGCAGTCCTGCGATTGATCCATCGGCAAATCGGCGCCGGCAGATAGCACGATCCGTGACGGGGCCGCGTGTGGCTTCAATGCAGGCTGCTTGGGCTTACCCATCGGGATGGTCGGATCCGTGACATACACGGGATCGGGGCCGATACGGACGGCTAGCTTGCCGCCGCTCGCCTCGGCCTGCAGCGGTGCGCCATACAGATCCCACGCGCGGGTGTTTTGACCGGCAGGCACAGAGATCACACGGGATTGGGCGCTCCAGAGCGCGAGTACAGGACGCGGTCCCACGAACATCTCCGCCATTACGCCTTTTGGTGCGCCTCGCCATGGCCCGGCATATCGCGCGGAGTCCAGCATCCAGGCGGACGCTGCCGCAGCCGCCAATGAAGGCCGTGGCGTCAGATCGGCCCGAAGGAGTCCCATCTGGTTATTGTTTTCCACATAGTCGAACAGGATGAAGTAGAAGTGCCGTTCATTACCCGCTGCAAGCGAACGAACATATGACTGAGCCACGAAGCGGGCCTGTGCCCGCGCATCGCTTTCGGACAACTGCCGCCCATCGGTTCCGTGCCCGGCAGCGAGAAACGTGCCGGCCTCGGCCATCCAGGCTGGCCGTGTATCCGGCCGGGCGCCGCCGAGCGCCCGACGGTATGCCTGCAGCTGGGAGTTGTACTCACCCGGATCTGCGTACATGTGCCAGTTCAAGACGTCAAAATAGTGGCCGGTACCGGATTCGGCCAGATGCCGGACGAACGCCATGGAGTTCATGCAAAATGAACCGCTCAACACCCGAGCGCGCGGACTACCGTCCCGAACGCCCAGGAAACCGGCCTTCTGGATGCCGGCGTACCGATCCGACAAATCCCGGTAGAAGCCGGGGTTATCGGGTTCGTTCCATATCTCCCAAGCCTGTACAGTCGTGCGATACCGGTACGCCGCTTCACGGTAGAACCGGTATACGGTGCGCAGATCCATGGGTGTCGCGCTGTGTGGCCGTCCGTCAGACGCCCATCCCGGCAGACTGTGGTTCACTTGAGCGATCTTCAGCCCGTGTACCGACAGATCGGCGTGTATGCCGTCATACCAGTCAAACGTATACCGATTGGGTTCCGGCTGGCACGCAGCCCAGTTGATACGTTCGCGTACCCATCGGATGCCCAGTCGGTCGATGATCTTCAACGCCTGCTGGCGGGTCTCCGGATTGCGCATCTCTTCCCGCCAGGCGCTGGCTATGTCGATGGCGACCGGAGATTCTGTATGGCCCTTCCATCGCTGCGGCGAGCAGAGTACCGCGAACGGTGTCGCGGTATCGGTGGTCACCAGTTGGTACCAGCCGGGGGGCAGAATACCTGCGTTCAGACTTCCATCCGAAGAGGTGCGGCCGACCTGGACCGTGTGTCCGTCAATGTTTCGCACGGTCCATTCAGAGCCCGGGGGTGCTGTCCAAAGAACGGGTTCGTCAGCGTGAAATACACCGCCAGGTGCGGCCGGAGTGCACGCCGCGTGAGCGACTGCGGCGATCAACAACAGTACCGGCCATGCAGCAATGCGCATCTTAGTCTCCTTTACGGCGTCAGCTGGAATACGCGAGTTTCACCCAGACGCATGTTCACCGTGAAAGTGCGCAGTGCTGCGCCTATGCGCTGGCGACTGAACGCATCGACTACCGTACAGGGGCCAGGCAACGTGATCCGTATGGGACCATCAGTCGCTGCATGCACGGACAACCAGCGTTCCGAAGCGGACACCGGCGTACCGGGATCGGTGTAACAGTGCACGCCGGCTTCCCGATAGAGATGTGCGAGCACCGCTGCCGGAAGCGTGGGCAGCGTGGAGAACACCGAATGGGCGCCCCCGACCTTCTTGGATGCGAGCGCTGCAGCGCCATCTTCAAACCGTGCATATATCCGGGCTGCCGGATCAGCGGGAGTGAATGCGGGCGCCAGCTTGGTATTGGAGCCGAATGGCAACACGCCACGCAGCGGATCCGTGGGAAACGCCCGCTGAACTATTTCCGGACGCTGCTGCAATGTCCATCCTGTCAGCTGCTGCATGGCATCCAGACTGAAACCGGCGGGCGTCAACCATCCGGGAGCCACCATCCAGAGTACGGTCGCACCGTCCCGCATGACTTGCTGATGCAGTCGATTTCGCCTGGTGTCATCCAGGTACCAAGCGTTCAATACCACCGTGAAGCGGTGATGCGGTACGCGGCCCTCCAGCAGGTCTTCCAACAGGAACACATCATAAGGAGCCCCTGCACGAGCCATCTCCCCGAAAAGACCAACGAACTGCTGAACACTGATCGTATCCCTACCTGAGGTCCTCCCGGACATGTAGAAGTCGCTCGTAGGGCATACGATCAGCGCGACATCATGCCGGCGGGGATTCGGTCGCTCCAGCGCCGCGGTATGGATGCTTACGGCGGATCGGATAGCGCTTTTGATGGCCGGTGTGTAGAACCAGGCACCCTGTTGATCCATATACCAAAGGCCCACGCCATGCGTGATGGTGTTTCCAAATTGTCGCTTCACCAGTCCGATGGAACCGGATTCATCCGTGACATGGGTGAAAGTGGGGTCATCGGCCCGGTGCGTTCGATCGTCGGCCTCATCGATGAACAGCTTTTTGTGTATGCGATGGCTTCCCGGATACGCACGGAACAGCCCATCTTGCCCCTGTTTGCGCCGCTCATAAGTATGGGGGCTGGAAAATGCATCAACCCAGGGAGACCGGATGATGCGGTCGATCGCACGATGGTCACCCTCCTGCGCCCAATCCAGATCCGGCAGATATCCGTAGAACACAACCGTAATCCAATGGTTGTTACTGGCCTGTTTGACCGCCCGCGTCAACCGCTCGATAGCACTGGCTGTCGCGTCATGGAATGCCGCGTAATAGTCAGCGATCCAGCGCGCCGTGGCCGGGTTACGGAATGGCCCCTGGTCCCCTGACAGGCGCTCTTCCAAGGTGGGGATCCGGATCCTGTCCCATGTGATGTCTCGCTGGTTCCAGGCGCGCTGCAGTTCCTGTTCCGTGTGATACCGCTGGTGAGCCCAACGGACAAACCAGCGACGCATGGGCTCGCTGGTATCCGGCATGTGCGGCGCGCTCCATGCATGCCATTCGCCGTAGATCCCGTTCGCCACGTGGATGCCGATGATCCGAGATGACCACGGCGCCTTCTTGTTATGATCGATCCATTGGCGTAGCGCCTCTTCCGCATCGTGCTGCCACCGTTCGGATGCGAACGATTCGTGCCACGTGCCGCCAAAGCCGTCTTCCTGAGGCGGCGCACCATCCGCGTACTGGATCGCTTCATCCGGGTACTTCGCCAACCATTTGGCAGGCGCATTCATCATGATCCGAGGCACCAGCCAAATATTCGGGTTGCCTTCCAGCGCCTGCATGATTGTCGCATCGGAGGTGGAGTAGTCGTAGGTGTGATCATCCCGCCAGCCCAAGTCCACACTCAGTGTCAGTGTGCGGATGCCCATCTCCTTGATGTGGGCGGCGTCGTCCCGTCCCGGTCGAACATGCCAGAACCAAAGCGATGGTTCTGCTTGACCATTGACATACAGTGTGGGGATGCCATGCGGGGTGCGCACTTCTGAGTGCGTCAGCTTCCCGAAATCCGGTGCGCCGATCAGATCGATACGTCCGACCATATGGCCCTGGACCTTTCCGGCATATTGGGTGTGACGTATACCCGCATGGAGTTCGCACACGCCCGGCAACGCATAGCGCGGAGTCGTCATCTGAGCGGTCACTGTCCAACTGCCATCTTTCCGACGGTGTGCGTCAGTGACCGGCAGCGTGAGTTGAGACAGGGTCACTCCCTTGCGCACGAGCCTGATCATCCACTCGCTGGATGCAGGCAGCGGTTTCAATGGTTTCACAGTAAGAACGACGCGCCATGCCGTACCTGCCTGTACACGCGCGGGGTGGGAGGCCTGGACCAGCTGAACCTGGTCCCGAGGACCAGTCCATGCCAAAGGCATCGGACCCCATGGACCGACGGGAGGAGGACCTGTTTCGACGCACGGCTGCCAGCCTGTATTCGGGGAATCGGCGCGCATCCAGTTCGCCTGCGGCTCTGAACTGCGGAATTGCCAGTTCCTGTCCGTGGCGATCAACGTTCGTATCCCGTTTGTCCAGATATCCGCCTGCAACAGCAATCCACCCGGATGCGCAGCGTTGGCCACATGCGCAGTGATCGTATTGCCTCCTGCCCGCAGCAGCGCGGTGACATCGGCGAGAATGGTCGTGCGCCACCAGAAACCATCTTGCAGCACTTGTGTGCCGTTCACATACAGCGTGAACGAATCATCCGCACTGCACTGGATGATGGCGCGATCCGGAGGGGTTTTCAGTTCGAACGACCGGCGGAACCATCCATTCGAGCCGTGAGGCGTCTCCGGTCCCCAGATCCATGACGCCTGCCATGTTTCATCTGCGTAAAAGCCATCATAGCTATCGGTTATCTTCATCACCGGTGTGCCGGCCATCTTTGTACTCCTGCGTGCGTGGATTACGCTTCCCAGTCGCAAGCCAGTATGTCGGCGACGTTGGGAAGGATCAATCGTTGAGCGACATCCTGGTGATCGGGGTGCTCCAAATAGGCGCGCAACGCGTTACGGTCATCCATGCGGGAAGCCAAAGCATGGGTATATCCCCGTGACCGTTCGCTGAAGTTGGCGCCGAAAGTCAGCCACTGCAGGCCGGGAACGCACTCCGGAAGTCTATGCAACAGCCGGGCGATCTCATCGATGGTCTCTTGAGGCATACCGTCCTTCCAACGGAACAACACCACATGTATGACCGGTTTTTGCATGGTGATCAGTCCTTTCGATTTGGATCGAGCTTCCAGATAGCGCGGATGGCCTGGCGGGCGGCGGGCATCCGATCCGGTGTCGTGATCAGCCGGACATCGTACGCATCCACGTCTGAGCACTGGATTGCGCGATTTGTAGACTGTGTCAGTGGCTTCCACTCGATATGGCTGAACTCACCCGACTCCACGGACGCTCCTTTGGGCGCATCGAGCCACTCATACCGGCCTGCGCTGAATGGTATGAGCGCGGCCGACTGGCTGCGTGTCAGACAGAGGCCGTCCAGTGATTGCAGGGCGGCATGGCCTTGCAGACGCGCCACCAGCCTGTCGTCAATGCTGACGTCGTGCTGCGATTCGATAGTCAAAAGCCGGCCATCGGGGGATATTCGGACCAGTCCCACACCTTGTGGCTCCAATACCGTGCTAAGCGTACCGCGTCCTGTGGGGATACGCACCGTGGCCGGACGCTGATCGGGATTCACCATCCAGAATGCGGTCACGCCGTTCGCTTCGCGGATTGGCATGACATGTGCGCCATCAGTGGACCAGCTCGGCGCCTGTCCCGCCTGCATCAGCACGCGGCTCAACTCGGTGACGGGAAGCAACGCAGTGGGGCAGTACCAGGCCTGCCCGGCTCCGTGCCGGTTCACCCAACAAGATCCCACAGCTTCAGCCGCGGTCGGACGAACAGACAGCAGATGAGTCGCATCACCCAAGGAGCGCAACTCCATACCCGGCTGTTCCGCCAACTCCACACCGAATAACTGAAGCCGGTCGGTCAGAGCCGGCTCCAGGCGCTCATTGCGCACGATGTCGCCCGTCGCCAGCAGAGTCCCGCCTTGGGCCACAAATCGCTGAAGCAGGGCGTGCGTCTCGTCACCGATATGGTGTGGCGCCGGATAGATCAGCATGGCGGCCTGCTTGGGCAGACGGTCCAGGTGTGCTTCCGAGATCGTCGCAAACGGGACACCCAACTCCATCAACCGGTCGAACCAACGATAGGTCATGTCGATGAACCGGTTCCCTTGCGCCCGCAGCATCATCTCACGCGGATAGACCAGCCAAAGCGTCGGCGTGTTGTTCTCCGGTTGAACCGGGCGTGACAACAGCGCCAGGTTACGATAAGCCCTCAGAAGATCTTTCGGCGGACCGTCATTTCTGAAACGCAGACCCCAGGGGAATACCGTTTCATCGATATCCTTCCAGCACCACGAGAGCGCGAACGACCCTCCGCTGCCAAAGAGATAATGCAACCGCTGCAGATACCATCCGGTGTCTTGGGTGGGGTTATCCTGCCCCTGCTGGCGTTTCTGATGGTCAGGGTATGCGCCGAATTCACCCAACGAGATCGATTTACCCAAGTAGCGTTGCTCGAATAACCGGACGTCGCCCCGAAAAGTGTTGAGCTGTTCATAGCTGTGGAAGTTCGCCACATCCAGGCGTTCTGTGCAGTCCGGTTTGAATACCGACCAGTAGTTTTGCAGGAACCCGACGGTCACCGGTCTGGCAGGATCGCCTTCTCTGCATCCTGCCGCGTTTGGATCGATCCAACGGTTCAGCAGTTCGGTGCGGAACTTCTCGGCGTCCAGTGCGCGCTGGTTATCCGGCCGTCGGTCTCCCGTGTGCCATGGTATCGACCCCAGAGGCGCTTCGGGAGGGGAGAGGGGCCAGGCGGCTCTGAGTGTCTCGTCGTCCCGGTATTGGCCGGTCAACCATTGGTTCCATAAGTCGGTAACGTGCGCTGGCTGATTGGCGTTTGGCGCAACCGGCAGCTCGATGTGCGGTTCGTTCTGGATATCGATCAAGATACCCGGTGCATTTTTATACCGTTCTGTGATCAGGTGGGCGTACCGGCGTTGGGCCTGCAGTTCGGCATCGGTCAGTGTGATATCCATCCAGTCGTGCAGCGTCAGGAACAGCACCACCTGATGCCGCTGGCACATCTGCACCAGCGCATCCAATCGCCGCGTAAAGTGCTCCGGAAGACGCTCCACATTCAGGTCAAGCGGTTTTGTGCTGCGGGATGACGGTTGTTCAGCCATAAACGGCGAGACATGCAGCACCCGCAGCATATCCATCCCATAGGCCTTCATCTGCTTCAGATCCCGCTCCCAGACCAAAGGATCTTCATGCGGGTTGAGCATGGCACCCGTGTGGTTTGCTCCCACCAGAAGCGCCGGTCGGTGTGATTGAATGTAACCGTCCTTCAGGCGGAAGGGCAGGCCCGCCTGAAGGACTTTGGGCTGGGAAATGACGACAGCGCTCTCCACTCGATCGGTGTCTCTACCCGCGATGCGGATGGTACGCCGCAGGAACACCAGATCGGTGTCACCTGGAGCCGAGGCCACATAGGCATGGACACGCCGCTCTCCGGCCTTCAGCGCAAGACTTACCGGTCCGGCTCGATGCACGACCCGTCCTTCGCGTGTAACCGCTACATCCAGCACGGTCAGGCTGATCGCTTTGGGACCCAGATTGCAGATTTCACCCGACACGGTGAGACGCTCCCCCGGATGGGCCAAGCTCCATCGAGAGCGGATCGGACCGCAGAAGACGCGCCCGATCAACGCGTCGGCGATGCGTGGAAGCTGGGCCAGCCAGGGCCGACGGGCGTTGAACACATCGGTATTGGTGACCCCGAAGAACGCCCATGCCGATCCCTTGTACGGGCCGTCATACCAGTAAAGCAGTGCGCCCAAATCGCCGCGGTATCGGCCGAGCGCATCTTCGGTGCGGACCAGCGGTACATGTCTGGCCCAAGTCTTCGGAAAGACCGGTCCGCCGGAACCCGGCATCGAACTGGCTGCATACCCTTCGAACATCTCTTTGACAGGTGCAAATGGCGTCATCACGCTGTATGGTCCCGGGTGGGTAGCGGACGCTACGTACCGCAGGTGGAAGGATGGATCGAACATCGCGATCTGACGGTCGTTGAGCCCCATCGTATCGCCGGGCACACCGTGGCGCGTGTTCATGGGCATGATCTGGCGTCCGGAGTCGATCTCCTCAGCGGTTGGCCCCTCGGTGACACCGGGGTGCATCGCTCCATCGGCGCCGCGGAAGCAGGGCGTGTCAAACGCGTACCCTCCGGTGGTCAGCAGGCATCCTCCGGCAGAGAGATAGGCTCGGATAGTCTCTTCAGATCCCGACGGGTAGTATGCGCCGTATGGCAGGACAAGCAGACGATACCGATCCGGGCGGAGAATCGACTGGTCTGCAAGATGCTCCGCCTTCAAATAGGCCACCCCATAACCGGCGCGCTGCAACACCTGGCCCAGTAGCCTGGGCTGTGCATGCGCGGGTTGAGCGGGGAACCGGTCTTCCAGTATGGCGATCGTTCCCCGTACGCCCGGGTGCAGTTCCACGGGGGCTGCTGTCGCATGGGATACCGGTGTCCGCAGAACAAACCGCAGGTCCGCGATGTCCAATACCGCGTCGCCCCTTCCTGTGCCGCCGGTGAGCAAGGGATCGTTGGTGTTCATCCCGATCATCAAACGGTCTACCGTCAGCAGTTGGCGCTGCCTGTTTCCTCGCGGCTCGAACCGCAGATTGGTCAGGGGCACCGTGCACAGGTGCCATGTGCCGCGCGCCGCGCTGCCGATGGGGCGATCACTGAAACGCACCTCCGAGAGATACCCGTCGCCGTCGGCCTCGAAGAGCCATACAAACACCCCGTGATGCGAGGCGCCCTCCTGAATCCGCGCCAGGAACTGAACCGCCACGGCATTGGCGGGCAGGGTGATCCGCCGTACAGCGTTGCCCCACAGCTTCTCGCCGGTGGTGTACCGCAGGCGCATGGCAGACCTCCCGTTTGGACCATTGGCGGCGGTGATGGCGATCCTGCCTCCGTCATCGTTGCTGGACCAGCCGGACAGCGACTTGAAGTCGTCGATGGTCTGTGTGACCGGCGCCGCACAGGCGCCTAGAGCTGCCAGTATCAATCCGATCAGCAGGAACAGAGAGGTCATGGCCTGCATCGCATACTCCTTGCTGTGGGGGAGCGGCCAGGGTCACAGACTCTGGCCGCTGGTCTGCCGGTTAACGGCCCAGAATGGCATCCATGGCGCAGGACGTGTTTTTCAGCAGCACCTCGGGATAGTGCTTGTACAGAGGGATCATTTCGGCGGTTACATAACTGTCGTAGCCGATTGACTGAAGCGCCTGGATCACTGCCGGCCAGTTCACGTCACCACTCAGCAGGTCGACGAACCCATCGGCGGTGCCGACTGATCGTCGGAAGTCCTTGAAATGCACGCGTTTGATACGGCTTCCGAGATAGGCGATCCAATGCTCCGGATAACCCTGAACCATACAGTTGCCCACGTCGAAATACGATCCGATCCATGGACTGTTGAACTGGTCGATGAATTGAGCCAGTTCGGCCGGGCCGGTGAGGAACCGATTCCAGACGTTTTCCAGCCCGATGGCGATGCCTGCCGAAGCCGCATGCGGTTCCAAGGCGCCTATCGACTCGGTGGCGGCGTCCCAAACGGCCTGGAACGGACGTACTTCCGCTGTCGGAGAGAAGAACACGTCGACTGCACCCGGGATGACCAGCACCGCGCCGGCATCCAGCCAGTGAGCCACATCGATCAGCTTGCGGCCGATATCCAGCGCTTGCGCACGCACCGCCGGATCGGATGCGGTCAGCGACGTGCCCCAGAACAATCCCGTGGCCACCGATGAAATCTGGACTCCGGCGTTGTTTGCAGCCTCGCGGATCGATCGGGCGCTGGCCTCTGTGGTCTCCAGGCTGACGTCCCCCGATGCCGAGAGGCAGACCTCTACGGATTCGAACCCGAGTGAGGCCGCCTGTTGAAAGACCTGCGCGACAGGCGCCGCTCCTTCCAGCCCGCCGGGAAACGACCAATAGCTGATTCCTTTGATCATCTGAACAGGCTCCTTTTCGTATCTACAGTGTCTGGATCAAACCGGTGCGCACCGACTGTTCCGCCGCCAGACACACGGCCACAGCGCTGCTCGCTTCCTCCGGGGTCACCACATCAGGCGTCTTGCCCTCGAGAATGCAGTTGGCGAAGTACTGAATTTCGTTGAAATACCCGCCCAGCGAGCTCAAGTTACCGGATGCAAAACTGGCTGAACCGGTAGACGGTTGGGGCGCCTCGGGCGTTTCCATTGGACCATCTACCGGATAGAACGCCAGCGATGGATTGGCCAGGGTGTCCAGCATCAACGTACCGCGCTCGCAACAGACCGTCAGCGCCATGTTGAACGGAAACGTTCCGGGACGATCCAGAGTGCCTTGAGCGTGTGCTGAGACACCGCCGTTCAAACCGGTCAGGGTGGTCAGCACCGAATCGACGGCGCCTTGTGGCGAGATAGTGCCGGCGGCATATACGGATGAGGGTGCACCGCCCAGCCACTGCAGGGTGTCGATATCATGCACGTGCAGGTCCAGCACACCGCCGCCGCTCTGCGCCGGGTTCAGCAGCCAGCCTCGTGAACTCCATGTAGGGGCCGGGGACATGCGGCGGGCATTCATCCATTGGATCGCTCCAAACCGTCCGCTATCCAGTGCCTCTTTGATCACCATGTATTCCGGCCAGAAGCGCAGCACATGGGCAATCATCAGGCTGCCCTTCGAATTCGCAGCCGCCTGCTCCATGCGCTTGCATTCGTCTACCGTGCGGGCCATCGGTTTTTCACACAACACGTGTACACCCGCGGCCAGTGCGCTGATCGCCGCATCGGCATGCAGGAATGTGGGCAGGCAGACATCCACCACGTCCAACTGCTCGGCGTCAAGCATCGCTTCCACCGTCGGGTAGGTCTTGGCATTCAAAGACGCTTGTGCTTCCGCCGCACGTGTCTCACCGATTGCTGCGACCGCTGTTATCTGAGCCAGCCCGGTGGCATTCCAGCAGTCAGCGTGCATATGTCCCATGAAGCCGTAACCGGCCAATCCAACCTTCAGCATCGTCTTCCTCCAGATGCGTGATGTGTTGCGGGAGCAACATGTATGAATACACCGCAGAACACAGCCAATCCTGCTTCATGGTCGAGAATTCGACAGCTTTAATTTCCGTTACGCGACCGGCGTGTGGGATATCATATCTATTGGCCCTATGCTCCTCAAACGTCTCCAGATAAAAGGTTTCAAGAGCTTCGCTGAGCGCGTCTCGGTGGAGTTCGGCTCAGGTGTCACCGCTGTGGTAGGACCCAATGGATCGGGCAAGTCCAACATCGCAGACGCGATCTTGTGGGTGTTGGGTGAACAGAACGCCCGGACGCTACGGGCAGAGTCCAGCACCGAGGTGATCTTTGCCGGCAGTACGCGCCGTAAACCGCTTGGCATGGCCGAAGTCAGCCTGACGGTGGATAACAGCGATGGCGCGTTGCCCAGCGGGTTCAGCGAAGTGACAGTCACCCGGAGACTGTATCGGTCCGGTGAGAGCGAGTACCTGATCAACGGTGTGGCGTGTCGCCTGAAGGACATCGTGGAGCTGTTCATGGATACCGGCGTGGGGCGTGCCTCGTATGCGATACTTACACAAAGCGAGGTCGATGCGGTGCTGTCCGCTCGGGCTGAAGAGCGTCGCATGTTGTTTGAAGAGGCAGCCGGCATCCAGAAGTACCGGCGTCGGAAGCGTGAGGCGCTGCAGCGACTGGAAAACACCGAGAGTAACCTGATACGCGTGCAGGACATCCTCTCCGAGCTTCGCGAGCAGGCTGAACCGCTGCGGGTGCAAGCAGAGACCGCGCTGGAGTATCTGGCTTTGCAGAATCGGCTGCGTTCGATCGAGACGGACAGTCTCTGGCATCAGCTGATCGAAGCGACTCGCCAACGGGATGAAGCATCCACCAGGCTGTCTGAACTGAGTCAGCGCGCGCAGAGCATACAGGTTGAACTGGCAGCCTGTGAGTCGCTGTCATCGGATGCGTCCAGCCGCGCTTCCGGGTTGCAGGGTCAGCTGGACTCGCTGAGGTCTCGGCAACAGCAGTTGCTCTCGGATCGCGAACGGGCGGACGCCCGCCGTCAGTTGGCCGAACAACGCATCAGTACGGCCGATGACACCCGCAAAACCCTGCTGGAAGAACGGGACCATTGGCTTGCCGAGCACCATCGATTGGCTGAGCAGGAGGCATCCACACGCAAGGCCCTGCAAGACACCGTGTCGCAACGTCAGGAGATCGTGCGTCAGCGCGATAGGGCGGCTCAGGCGGTCAAACAGGCGCGTGACGTGCTGAACCGGGCGCTTCAGGCCGAGTCGCGGCGCGCGCAAGCCGCAGCGGCGGCGCAGGCGCGAGTTCATGCGCTGGAGCGGCAGTCGGAGGAGATGCTTGCCGATATTGCACGGCTTCAACGGGAGGCGGAGCAGATTGTCTCGCGCCATTCAGAAGCACAGCAGGACGTTACGAACAGACAGGAGACGCTGCACAATCTCCAGCAGGCGTTGCAAGCTGCCAAAGCCGCCTCACAAGCGTCGGAGCAGGCGCTGCTTGAGGCGCGAAATCGGGCGTCTGCTTTGCAGGACGCGCATCAACAGGCGCTGCAGCAGTTGGCCGGAAGCGAGGCCCGTTTACTGGCTCTGCAAGAGGCCGAAGCGGCTCATGAGGGTTTGCATGGAGGCGTGCGCGCCGTGTTGGAGCGCTACCAGGACGAGGCTACCGCAGGTTCCTGTACGTTGGTGGCGGACGCGTTGACTCCGCTTCCCGGGTACGTTACGGCGATCGAAGTGGCGCTTGGGGGAAGCGCTCAGGACTTGATTACCGACAGCGCCCAGACCGCCAAAGAGGCGATCGAGTGGCTTAAAAAGCATGGCCGGGGACGGGCCACCTTCCTTCCCTTGGACAGTCTTCGCCCTCTGTCGCCGCCGAACGAATTGCAGCGTGCTATCGACTCAGGGCTTGCATTGGATTTTGCGGATCGTCTGGTAGAGTGTGCGCCGGAGCATGAACCCGTTGCGCTGCATCTGCTCGGACGGGTGTTGGTGGCGCGTGACTATGACTCCGCCGCCGAACTGAGCCGGCGATTCAACGGATGGACCCGGATTGTAACACTCGATGGAGAACTGTTCCAGCCGGGCGGTGCGGTCACCGGCGGCCGGATGTCAGGGCGTGCGACAGGGTTGGTCAGTCGGCGCGCCGAACGGCAGCAGCTGGATAGCCTGGTGGCGGAACGGCGCCGGGATGTCGAAAACATCGGTACGCGCCTGGACGAGGCCCGTCGGGAACTGGCGCTCGCTGAGGCGGCTGCTCGCGACGGTGCGAACGAGTGGCAACGTAGCGAGAAGGAGTTTGCGGTTGCCGAACGTGAGATGCAGGCAGCACGTCAGCGTGTGGATGCGCGTCAGAAAGAGGTGGATGCCGCCCGGGCGCGGGTGACGCGAGCGGAACAGCGCCATGCCCAGTTGGCTGACGAGTTGGCCCGACTCCGAACCGCTACGGCCGAGTCGCCAGATGGGGGAGACGCCCCGGACGTGGAGTCACTGCAAGCGGCTCATGAATCTGCCGCACAGGCTCTGCAGGGTATCGAAGTGGAGGCAGGAAGGCTACGTGAGCATGAAAGCGCGCTTCGCAGAGAGCTGGACAGCCTGACAGCCCGCTCCGCCGAAGCCGAACGGCAGGCGAAGCAACGCGACACCCGGCTGGAGCAGCTGTCGGCAAGCACGGTGAACGATCAGCAGACGTTAATTGCCGTCGCATCGGAGGCAGAACGGCTGGCCACTGAGTTGCAGCGGATCGAGATGGAGATCGCCGGGCTTCGTGAGCAGCATGCGCTGGCTTCGGATCAGGCGCGTGAAGCCGCGACACGCATGGCTGAACTGGGACGTGAGCAGGCCCGTCTGAGCGAGTCCACACGGCAGCTGCAAGCGCAGGAGCAGCGTGCAGAGATGAACCGTATACAGGCCGCGACCCGCTTATTTGAAGAGTATGATGTGGACGTGGAGCAAGGTCCGCCCTCAAGTTACACGCCGCCGCCGCGTGAGGTCTCCACGGAGATCAATCGATTGCGGCGTGAACTGCGTGCGATGGGAGCGGTAAACACCGGCGCGGCTGAGGAATACCAGCGTCTGACGGAGCGGTTGGCTTTTTTGGAACACCAGCAGGCCGATCTGCAACAGGCGCGAACCGATGTGCTGGCGGCGATTGCGGAGATCGACTCCAGCACCCGAGGACGCTTTGTCGAAACATTCGAACGGGTACAGGTGGAGTTTGACAGACTGTTCCGTGAACTGTTTGGCGGCGGACGCGCCCGTCTGGTATTGACTTCTCCCGATGATATCTTGGAGACCGGTGTAGATATCGATGTGGAGCTTCCCGGCAAGCGACGTCAGAGCCTCAGTCTGCTTTCCGGCGGAGAGCGTTCGCTCACCGCAGCCGCATTGCTGTTTGCGTTCTTGACTGTCAAGCCCAGTCCATTCTGTGTACTGGATGAGGTCGACGCAGCGTTGGATGGGGCCAACGTGGATAAATTCGGCTCGATGCTGCGTCGGTTCTCCGAACGCTCTCAAGTCATCGTGGTGACTCACAACGCCGCGACGATGGAACATGCAGACATCTGGTACGGCGTGACCATGCAGGAACCGGGGGTCTCTCAAGTGCTTTCCTACAGCGCCCCGGTGGAGCCCACCGTAACAAATCGCACCAATCCGCAGTAAGTTCTTCCTTTGATCGCCAGCGTATATAGACCTCACATGTCAAAAACGGACCTTTCGGTGCAATAATATACAGGTTAGCCACACCACCAATGCCTTCCAGTGACCAGTCGACCGACCATCATCAACCCGCCGGAGCATGCACATGGGACGTAAGCCGAAGTTTGACAAGATCGCCACATTAATCAAGACCATTTGGATTGTCACGCCGGACGCACGATCCGGCGATAAATTGCCCACTATTCGAGAGATGGAAGACTATTTTGGAGTCAGCCGGAGTACCGTCATCCGGTCGTTGCGCTCACTGGAAGAAGAGGGGTTTGTGGAGACACGGGAAGGCAGCGGTACGTACATCCGGGCAGGCGCCAGCGTGCCATTGAAGCCCGGGCCGCTCCGGATCATCGGGTTTGTTGCGCCTCATATTCCCAAGTCGGTAGGGCAACCGAACCAGATTATTTTGGATATGTATGCCGGGTTGGAACGTCGCGCGCTGGAAGCCGGTTACCAGGTGATAGCCGCGAGCTGTGATTTCAGCATCTCCCGGGAGGAGGCGGTACTACGGGACCTGATCCGTATGGGAGCGCGTGGTCTATTGGTGGTGCCGATGGCGCGGCATGAAAATGAACTGGCGACAGACCATCTGGCTTCGCTGCCATCGCATCCGCCAATCGTGCTTATCGATCATGCACTCACCACGTGCCACAGACCCAGCGTGGTCTTCGACAATGTGCGTCTGGGTATGGAGATGACCCGCTTGTTGCATCGGTTGGGGCGCCGGCGGATTGCCATGCTGAATGTTCCGCAGGGGTGGGTGCACCGCCCGTTACAAGAGCGGGTGAGCGGGTACATACGGGCGGCCAAGTTGCTGGACATTCCTCCGTTGCTTTTGGACATGCCCAAATCCATGCAGGATTTACGCACCATTCCGCCGCTGGTAGTCAATCCGCCGTTGGTCACCCAGCTCCTGCAGATGGATCCCCGGCCGGATGCGTTGATCTGTTGGCATGACCTTGCAGTCGCCCAAGCGCGTCAACTGCTGTGCCAAGCGGGCGTTCAGGTTCCGGGGGACATTCTGCTGGCGGGTTTCGATAATCTGGACTATGTGCATCGTGCTTTACCGCCGTTTCCCACAAGCAATCCGGATTTCGGATGGGCAGGGGAAGTGGCCATGCAGCAACTGATAGACATACTGGATGGTGTGGATGTGCCGAACCGGATTATGCTGCAGGCGCCGGTGGTGTATCACACAGACCGGGAGCCTGACGAAGAGGACAATCGCTCCTGAGCGTCAGGCCAGCGGCAACGACTCAGCCGAGTCTCTATATGTCGCCAGTATGGCTGCACGCAACCGGTTTTCACACCGGATGCGTTCTGTGGGCGGTGTAACTCCGCTGATCTCCCAACTGGCCGCCGTCGCGTCCAGTGCGCTGATCGCGCAGCTCGGCTCCAAGAGCCCGGCTTCCTGTGCGAGGTGTTTCAGCTGTGTTTCGATGGCCGTTTGATCGGCATCCGATCTGATCCGGACCGTTACCGACGCGCGTAAGCCGCCGCGTCGGGAGTGGTTGATCACCGACACGATGTCGCCATTGGCCAGGATAGCCACACGGCCGTCGAGATCACGTAGTCGGGTTACACGCATGCCCAGCGTCTCCACCACCCCGGTTACTGCCCCGATGGTGACCAACTCGCCCACGTTGAACTGATCCTCCGCCAGTATAAAGAACCCCGAGATGACGTCACGAACCAGCCGTTGTGCACCAAAGCCCACCGCCAGTCCGGCCACTCCTGCGGTGGCGAGAATCGGGGCGATATCGATGCCGATCTCCCGCAACACCAGCAACAGCATGACGCCGGTGATGATGTAGTCGATGGTGGTTTGTACCATGGTGGCAAGCGTGCGCAGGCGGGCCGTTCGGTGATCCGCCATTTCGTCCCGGCTGGCGCGCGCCAGCACGGCGATGACTGCCCGATGGACGATCGCGCGGACGACGATGTAGACCAGCAGGACCTTGGCGACCCCTATCACGCCGTCCAGCAGTCCGGACAGACGCTCATGCAGCCGCAGCGCTTCCGCAATCATGTTCATGGTGTAACCCCGTAGTGAGTGCGATGATCCAACCTCATGCTACCGGCAGAAACGACCTGTGGCAATGCGTGAACCGTGACGGTTTTGGGCCACAATGATACAGACTGCATATGCTGGAGGTGGTCTCATGGATGCAATACAGGCGATCATGACACGTCGAAGTGTTCGCCGTTATACGAATGAACCGGTGCCCGAGCAGCTGCTGGAGGTGCTGTTGCGCGCAGCGATGCGCGCTCCGTCGGCATGCAATCAGCAGCCCTGGCATTTCGTGGTTGTAACAGATAGTGACCTGCTGAAGCGAATACCGGAGATCAATCCCTATGCGGGCATGGCTCGTAATGCGCCTGCGGCGGTTGTGGTGTGCGCCGATCCCAAATTGCAGCAGATGTGTCCCGGTTTTTGGCCGCAGGATTGTTCTGCCGCCATCGAGAACCTCCTGCTGGCGGCGCATGCCAGTGGATTGGGGGCCGTGTGGACAGCCATCCATCCGGATGCGAGCCGTGAGCAACGGTGCCGAGAGATCTTTGCCATACCGGATGATGTGATCCCGGTGGGGACGGTCGTGGTGGGGTATCCCGCTGAGTCGCCGGCGCCGCTGGATACGTACCAACCTGAGCGTGTACACCGGAACGGATGGTGATCGCTCCATGAGTCTGCCGGCCAGTCTGGGCGCCATGATCAGCCAGATCCCCGCATTGAATGCGGATGATCCTCTGGCGCTGGCAGTACGTGTCATGCGTGATGCGCCCGGACGGGCCGCTCCCGTTGTCGCCCACGGACGACTGTTGGGGATCGTGACGGAGTCGTCTGTGGCTGCAGCCTGGACGCATGGAGACCCCAATGAAGCCACTGTGGAATGTGCGCTGCTGGCTGGCGTCCCCTGCATACCGATTACGGCCCCTGTACAGGAAGCCTGCTCGGCACTCTCCGCCAGCGGTCTTCCCGGTCTGCCGGTTGCGGATGAGGCTGGCCGGATACGCGGTATGCTGCAGCTGCCGGACGTTTACCAGTGGCTGGCAGGCGCGCCGCGTCCTCCATCTCCCGGGGGTATGGCGACGCCGTGGGGGGTGTATCTGACCGGGAGCGGGGCGCGAGGGGGAACTCATCGTTGGTGGCAACTGGCCGGAACTGGATTGGTGTTGACTCTGGGCATCATGCTTTCCGCAGGTATCGCATTGGGGCTATACTGGTTGGTCCAGCAGTTTGTAGGTTGGCCGTTGTACGAGTTGAGCATGAGTACCGGCGACCGACCGCTGATATGGGAGGCCGCAGCGCTGGCTTTGCGTGTGTTGCCAATCGGACTATTTGCTCTGTTGCTTCGGCTGTCGCCGCTGGCGGGCTATCATGCTGCGGAACATATGACTGTGCACGCGATCGAGCAGGGGTTGCCGTTGACGCCTCAGGTAGTCGCTCGGATGCCGCGTGTTCATCCACGATGCGGCACCAATCTGGCCGTGGGCGCCGCTGTGTTCAGTGTTCTTGCGTCAGTTCCTGCCGGTGAGTGGTCGGATCTTACAGCATTGATGGCGTTGGTGGTGATGTTGGGCACCTGGCGTCGATTGGGTGGATGGGTACAGCAACACGTGTCCACGCGCCCTCCCACACGTGAGCAGATCGAAGCGGGGATCCGGGCGGGTGAGGAGTTGATCGAGCAGTACCGAATCCAAGGACCGAGACCGATGAATTGGAGACGTCGACTGGTTCATAGCGGCCTGCCTTGGGTGCTTTTGGGCGCGGCCGCAGTGTGGCTGCCGGCTTATCTGCTCGCCTGGCGTCTGGGTTGAACGCATATCCGGTGAATACACTGGTATATACTTAGTCGACTGCTCGTTACACGATAGACAATTCAGTTATTACCCGGATTATTCATAAAAGCACAAACTCGCAGGAAAAGGGCCAGGCTCCGCC
>CAZYPZ010000037.1:0-20370 GCA_964650005.1 uncultured bacterium
GTCGCCGGTGTTGGTCAGGCGGAACCGGGCGACTTGCGGAACGCCGCTGTAGCAGCCAGGAAGTTTGAGGGCTTCTGTGGGAAGGCTTACACTTTACAAGGGCATGCGGCCCTGCAGGCCGCGGGCAGGTGCCTCGCTTGGCTCGGCGCGGGCATGTGCGGCCTGCGGCCGCACGGGCTGGGGAAGGGCGCAGCCTTCTAAAAGCGTAGTAAGTAATGGCCGAAGCGATGTAGGGGCGGGGTTCGTCCCGCCCCCGACGCGATCATCCCAATTAATACATCGCCAATCACGTAAACCAACCATACTTGCCGTTAACACGGCAAGGGGCGTCCGATTGAGCGCGGTTCACGGAACCGCCCCTACAGCAACGCGACACGTAGCCGCGTAAGTTGGTAGGTCACCAGTTGAGTACACCCCGGGGGCGGTACGAATCCCAATCGCTGGGTGTGGTGCGTCGCATCATGCTAGACGAGGGCGTTGGGTCCTGCGGGCCACGGGCATGTACGGCCTGCGGCCGCACGGGCTTTGAGCAGGGCGCAACCTGTCAATGACGCGGCGAGTAACCGCCGAAGCGATGTAGGGGCGGGGTTCATCCCGCCCCCAACCCGATCGCATCAGATAACCTTTCACCGATAACGGAAACCAACCACATGGGGCGACAACATGCCACGAGGTGGCCGATTGCGGGCGGTTCACGGAACCGCCTCCACAACAGGTCGGCACGTAGCCACGCGCAGTGAAAGGTCATCAATTGTGTACACCTGGGGGCGGGGCGAACCCCGCCCCTACATCGCTACGGCGATTACTCGCCGCATTTTTGAATGGGCACATCGATGCGGCAACGCCGCAAGCGCGGGGTGTGAAAACGCACCGCGCTTCACCCCCAGGCGCACAGCGCCGACACCCCCGCGGCCCGCAAGGGCCGCTTCACCCCCGTGGCCGAAGGCCACTTCACCCCTGAATTGGGGCAACTCTGCAACGGGTTGGGCACCGCCATGCACTTCCTGCCTGATTGCGGGAAGGACCCCGATATCGCAACAGCGAATTGGATGTACATACGCTTCAGGAGACAGAACACAAATGCGCACAGATACCGCAGTCCTGCCGCGTTGGCGCATCCACATCGATCGGGAGAACCGGCTCGATCTGCAGCTGATATCAGCCAACGCGACCGAGTCACTCTGTTACCGAGGACTGTTGGTTCAAAGCGGACAGACGATCCCGCTGCCACAAAGCGCTCTCCGTATTCATAACGCCGGGCGCAGTATCGATATCAGACTGCCAAACGGATGCACGGAGTTGCTGTGGCCGATCGATTTCGGATTGACGGGCTACTGGGATCGGATGACCGGCCGCACGACCGGAGCGGATCGCCCGGATGCGCCAGCGCTGACCCGATTCATCGCCGGAGGCACCGGCCACACCATCATGCTGGAGTCACTCAAGCGGATCAAACCGGAAGTGGTAGCCGAAGGCGGAGGTTACACGCTACATCCGCGCCCCACCGGCTCGCGATCGGTGTTGATCGACACACGCCAAGGACACCGCATTCGCCTCGAACACGGCGAGGGCGGCTGGGTACGGCTGCTGCCTGACGGCGACCGGCTCCAAATGTCCGTATACGCACCGTCCGGAACAATCAAACTGGCCACCATCGCCTCCGGCCCTGTCGTACTGGATGATGGCGCGCGCCTGCCGGTATACCGGTTTGGAGCCGATGTACAGATCACACGATCGGATGGCGCATCGTGCACATTGAATGCCGCGCTCTTGGAGTTCTGCCAGCAGGCCGCATTCTGGTACTACTCAGCCACAGGCATCTCTGCATGGGGCGAGTGGGGTCCGATGGGGCACAGCCATGTTGAGGGCGCATATGGCCAGGAAGCAATGGCCACGCTATTGGGGCAAATGGTTGCGGATGACGGTCATGGACGCGATGGATATGCCTGGAGCTGGGGTAATCAACGTGGTTGGCCGTTTCCAAACCCACGCGTCTGGGACACACGCCACCTCAACACCAATGCACTGCACATCTGCGGGTTCAACCATCGGCTACAGTGGACCGGTGACATGGACAGGTATAGCTCCAGAGCGCTGTGCCACCAGATTCTCTGCGGCAGCAGGACGATTTTGGATCAACCCGATCGCTCGGTACACATGCCCTTGCATGCAGAGCACCACATCTCGCAGACATTCCAAGCGCCCGCCGCGTTTGACGCCATCGATCTGCCAATCGCGCTGAGTGCCGTCGATGTCACCAAGGACTCGACCGGCATGAACATCCACCTTGCCTATCCGATCCCGGAGCCATCTTGGAACGCGGTGATCATCCGCTCGGTTGACGGTCAGTCCTTGGCGCAGGTCGTTCGGCCTGCTCACCCGTACAACACCGTCGGCATAGGTACCGCCACCTACATGAGAACCGGCGATGGCTGTCGACTGCGCATGTACCGTTGGACAGGCGACATGAAGGACACATTGACACAGGCTCCGCTTGCTGAACATGTGTTTTCCAACGTTCCGGACAACACAACCTTGTATCTGAAGGCGCCGGAACCGCTGGCCGCGCATGAAGCAGTGCTGATCGCTCTGGATCGACCCACCGCGCCGGCCAACGAAGACCCTTGGATCGCGGCCTGGTGTGCGGAGTTTCCCAAGTCCCCCGTGTTAGGGCCGCTGTTTCGGGGAGAAGCCGAATGGCCTGGTCAGTCCATGCGCATCGAGTACGGCATGCGCTTTGACCCGGCGGTCCGCGTTACGCTCCGCACCGCAGCCGGCAGCATCAGCTGGATCGGCAAGCAGCCGTGTCAGCCCGGAGATCACCGTTACCGACTGCGCCTGCCCCGCTGCCCGTCAGGCAAGTACCGCCTGACGGTAGAACCCATAGGGGGTCCTCTGGCGCTGTTCCTGTCAGCAACGCGAGTCAACTACCCCGGTGAGGCGTACCTGAACGGTCACCCATGGCATCCGCTGGATCGCGCGCGCCGGCTCATGCGCTATCAATTGAACTATCTGAACGCCGAAAAGGCGGGGTCTCCGATCTGTGACGAACGATGCGGCGACACGGACCATCTGGGCCTGGCGGGCCGCAGCGTAGGGAACAACTATTACGACATCATGCCGTTCGGGTACAAGGACGCCTTTCTGGGAGCCTGTTATCACCGCTCCCTGCTGGCCATGGCCGAACTGGAGACCCGCTGGGGCAGCCGCACGGAGGCGGTGCGTATGCGCCGGCTGGCGGAGATCAGCCGAAAACGGTTCCAGGAATGGTACTGGCGGGAGCACACAAAACCGGACGGCGCATCCCGGTTCATCGGATGTATCGACTCGGAAGGAAACGAACACGATTATGGATTTACCTTCCTGAACACCAGCGCGATTGTCTCCGGTTTGACCACGCGCAACCAGGCCGAGCGCATCCTGCGCTGGCTCGACCGCGGGGTATCGGTCGATCCCGAAGGGAAGCGGCAGCAGGATCTGTACAGATACCGGTTCAGCGCCCGATGCACCACCATCGCCAATCCGGACTGGTGGCAGGTGGGTTGGGATGGAAAACTGGGCCCGTGGAACAAGCAGTTACAGCATGGCGGCGCAGTACTGCATGACAGTTTCTACGACATCATGGCGCGGCTGCTCACACGTGCGCCCGAAGACGGATACCGCCGCCTGCTGGCCATCCTGGCGCGCTACCTGGAACCCGACCGGTTAACGGGAGGGTCGCCGTTGTGTACCGGCGAATACGTTCAGGGCGGCACCACCGGCGGCGCCGGAGCGGTGGGAGTCATGACATCGGAGTTTCCCGAAACCGCATTGCTGCCCACGGCAATCCTGTTCGGTTTTTTAGGGGCGGACGCACGCGCCGATGGTCTGCACCTGCGTCCGCGGCTGCCAGCCGGACAGCCCTGGGTGGAAGCATGTCACATCGTTTACCACGGTGTCAGCTTCGACATCCGGGCCTCAAGACACACGATCCGGCTGACAGCACGCCGAGGCGCCCGGCTTCAGCGTTTCCGGGTGGAAGGTCGTTTGATGACGCCCCCCTTCACCGTGACATGCCGTCTGGCCAACGGCGAACTGGTGATCGCGCCCGTGTCCGGATAACGCCCCATCAGCCGTTCAGGCACAATCTGCCAACTGCCGGGCAGCCAACCGCCCAGCTCCGTTCGGTTCAGCTGTGCGTCCTGAATGCCATTGTCACGCAAGATGATTTCTCCAGCGCTCAGGCTGTTGCGCCAGATGTGATGTCTGTTCGGCGCATCCAGCAGACGCGCCAGATCGGGATAGCGTGTGCTGTAAGGCGGACGGGTGATGTCCACTGCTTTCAGCCGTTTCGCGCCGTCTCCCTCGGTAAGGAACTGGCGCCAGTGATCCGGCCCCCAGGGGCTCAGACTGATGCCGGCGACGCACCGCTCGAAGCTGTTGTTGTCGATCACGTTATCTTTGCCGCCATGCAGCTGAACGCCGCCAAACAGTCCCCGTGCACAGTCAATGAACCTGTTTCCATAAATCAACGTGCCTGAAATCGCGTCGTCCAGACGCACACCCCCCTGTCCAGTGGGGCCAATGCCGCCACCGATCCGCTCCCACCGGTTGAACCGGATGACATTCCCCCGGTATGTGGGATCACCCCACATGTCCAGTCCGCCTTGATCGTCGGATTCGGTAACCACGTCGCGCACCACGTTCAACTCCACCAGATGGTCGTTTCCTTCCACCCGCATGGCCGAACTAGGGATCTGCTCGAACAGGTTGCGGCGCACTGTCGCCCCCACGCCATCCAGTTTGACTGCGGGCGTATAGGTGCGGTCCAACCGCGAGAGATGGTGGATGTGGCAATTCTCCACCAGATTGCCGCCGGAGGTCAACGTGCGCCTGTCACCGCCGGCCAACCACACCCCTCCGCGCCCCATCCAGGAGATCTGCGTGGATCGAACCGCGCACCGCTCACCCGTAATGCGCAAGCCATCGCCACCCATGCAGCGAATATCGCATCGGTAAATCAGCAGATCGGCCGCGTCTTGCACATCTATCGCACAATCACGTCCGTACTCGAACCGGATCCCTTCGAAGCGCAAATGCCGCGTTCCGGCAGCGCGTATCATCGGGGTGTCCAGTGCAGTCAATGTCACCCCACCGGCCCAATCCTTCGGGGGCAGCAGATACAGCAGACGATTTTCCCGGTCGATATACCACTCGCCGGGTGTGTCGATCTCTTCCAGAATGTTCACGAAGTACCAGGGCTGATGGGCCTTGACACCGTATGCAGGAGCTGCTGTCAGTTGCACCATGCCCGACTTCGCGTCCAGGATCCGGGCCGTTCCCAGGTAGTCCGCCCAGTGCCATACAGGATAACCCGCCAGACAGATCTCCGAGGTGCGAGACCAGCGGTCGAACGGCACGTCCGAGAACCCCAGTACCGGTTTCCCGTCTGCCCCTGCAGCAGCGGAGACATTCGCGACCCATCCGGTATTCGGCCAACGGGCCGGCTGCAACGGTATCTGGCGATGGAACACATCAGGTTGCGGCGACCCATCAGAACCGAATCCACGCTGTGGCCACGGCGGCAGCGAAACGCCATCAGGCAATCTGGCACATAACACACGGCTGCGGACACCTTCCGGTAAACGCTCCAAAACCTCGTCGTCACTCACCGACTTGAAGGGGCCAATCCGCACTCCACCCGTCAACACCGCCGCGCCGGCGGAGTCGGCCATCCAGACCACGGGCGCTTCGGCTGAACCGCTGTCCTGCGGTCCCAAGACAAGCGGTGCGCTCCGTTGGTACTCGCCCGCCAGCAGGCGGATGACGGTGGCTCCTGCGGGTCTGTGCTGCCTGCGCCAGTCGCGCATCCGGTCACGTGCGGCTTCCAGTGTGGCCAGAGGATGAAGACGTGAGCCTTCGGCGGTGTCCGAACCCGAGGGAGACACATACAGGGTGTACACCGGTTTGACAGCCGGAGGCGCGGGTGTGCGCCAATCCGCTGGATCGATTGCCGGCGCACCGGATCGGATACGCGCAACGCGTCGACGCCACTCGGCCGCCTCCCAGCGCAGATGTTCCGGCAACCCATTTAGTGCATACGCCTGCCGAAGGGCGCTGTCGGACGCCCCGAAACGTCGTGCGGCCAGATGGGCGCGGCCGAGTCCACATAACGCCTCATATCGAACGACCACGCTTTTGGCTCTATTCAGACCGCGATACAAGGGCTCCGCTCGCGTGATCAGGCCTGCAGCCACCCACATGTCGGCACGCTCGAGCGTCAGCGACTGCCTCTCCTCCTCTGACCCAGCATCGGCCACAGCCTGTGTATACGTCCGATCGGCTTCTTTCCATCGGCGAGACGCCACCATCCATCGAGCCACCCGCAGGCTCAGCGCACGCCGCTCCGCTTCGGTCGTCTCCGGGCGCGTTCGCAGCCAATGAGCCAGCTCTCCCGTCAACGCAACCCCTTGTGCCGCGGAGAGCATCGCCCTGCGAACCGCCCACTCACGCATCCATTCAGGCAGCGACCTGTCGCGAGCCAGACGGACCAATGTCTGCACTTCAGCCGTTGGCCCGGTGTTCAGCACGGCGGCAGCCGCACTCTGGAGGCGTTTTTCAGGCCAGGCGGCCTGCCATACATCCTCGGGCGTCCAGGCGCGAGTATCTACCGTCAACCCGTCGGTTTCCATCAGGGTGGAGCCCACCCCGTAACCGGCGTATCCCAATTGCGGCAAAGCGTCTCCTGGATCGGTATATGCCCCGTCATACGGGACCAATCCCGTCAACACGCCGTCCACATACAGTCGCATCTCCCGTCGGTCCCAAGTCGCCGTAAGGGTAACCCAACAGCGTTGCGGGGCCGGTATACGGCTCCCTACCGACACCGAACCCAACGGCGCCGGTCGGCCGACCTCGAACATGAGTGTGCCGTCCGGGTAGCGCACCGTCATACGCCAACCGTTCCAATACCCGATCCCTTGTGAGCAGATCGTACCGTTTGTGGCGCCGTTATTGCCCCGCTGTGATCCCTGCCCCAGCAGGCGCACCCGCGTGTTGACGGTGAACCCGTTCTCACCTGGTGCAATCGGCGGTGCAGTCAGCCGTCCGGAATCGACGCGCCACACGGGCCGGTTCCAGGGACTCAGACCTGTCTGCCGCGCATCGCCCTGCGCGTTCAAAGTCGGCTGATTGGCTTGAGCAGAAATACCAAAACATCCGATCAACAGCACCGCAATGCAGATCCCGATCGACATTCAGCCAGCCTCCTGACAGTGGGTCATAGATTAGTTCACCGGCGAGCCGGCCCAATCCTGTTTACTTGGAGACGCATTGTCATCCTCCAAGCCCTTCACCGCCGCGTTCCGCCACCGGCGGCGCCGCGGTCACTCAAACCGGACCAACAACGGCCAGTCTCCCACCAGCAGACCACTTACGATTGTCCGTTCCCCTCGGCAAATCACTTGGGCGCGTTGCATCAGGCCATAAAGCGTATCGATCAACGTGGCGCGACGCACGGACAGGTCGATCTCCAGATGAACGGGCGACGGACGGCAGCCATCCATTGGCGCCGATTTTCTCCACACACCGAGCAGGATAGCTCTGCCAGCACGCCAGACACATACCATCAGATCGGCCGGCGCAGCGTCCAAGAGTCTCCAGGATACATCCGATTCGGCCTGCGCGCCGTCCAGCGCCGTGGCCACATATCCGGCGGCATACCAGGATGCACGGGGCGAACCGTCGGCGCTGCGAAGCACCGCCCACTCCTGTACGCCGTTGGCGTTGTACAGCGACCACCAGATCGCGCCGCAGCCCAGCCAGCTGTTGAGCGCATAGAAACGCGCCAGATACTTGGCCTGAGACAACTCGCTGGTGTCTCCGTGTCGGGGCATTGGAGGCTGACCGGGCGCCATCCAGTTCATCTCGTTGGCCCAGATGGCCATCTCCTTGCCATATCTCTTCACCAGTTCACGGTATGCCTGTATCTCGGTGATATAGTCGGTGATTTCAGACGGGCGCGGCCGCCACTCCATCATCGCACCGGTCTGTGTCAACAGATGATCTGGCGCGGCTTCCGGTGTCGGGCGCCCATAGGGATGGAACGCCAGGACATCGATGTAGGGAGCCGCGCCTTGGTCCAGCGCCAGGCGCACGAAGTCCAGCGACGATCCGGCCATGCCTCCGAACAACACCTGAGCCGCGGGGTTGACACGCTTGACGGCCTGTGCGGCGGCCTTGAGCGCCCGGCCGTATGCCGTGACCATCGCTACCGAGTTGTTATGCGCCCATGCATCGAAGAACCAGCCGTTCTCCTCATTCCAGATTTCGTAATAGCGGACGCGCCCCCGGAAATGAGACGCCATGAAAGCACAGTACCGGGCGAATGCCTGAATCGCTTCGGGCGTAGTGGGCGCGCACTGCAGGAACGGATGTCCTCGGCGCCAAGTCGGCCCGAAGTCCGGGTGGTCCGGGACCTGCTGGTACAGGTTGTTGCCGTAAGCCAGCGTCAGCACCGGCTCCACGCCTCGGGCGGCCATTTCGGTGATCGCCGCGTCCACTTCCGGATCGATCCGAAAGACGTCTCGCTGCTGCTCCACCGTCGCCCAGTCCACCTTGTCGCCCCACTGTCCGATGCGGTTCAGTTTCACTCCGGTTTGAAACAGACGCGGCCACAGCCGAGTATTGGTCTCCGCGCTGTTGTACCACGCGTTGTGTCGCGAGCTGGCAGTGAGGCTCCAGGTCCGCTGGTCCAGCATACCCCCATCCGCTGTCCGAACTTCCACTTCGGCGATGCGAAACTGGTACGGTTCGAACGGCGCACAGAAGAACGAAGTACCCTGAGCCGTCAGGCGGGTTGCTTCCAGACGGATCAACCGTGCACGCACCGGCGCGAATGGAAAGCGCTGCCACGTCCGGTCGTCCTGTCGAAGCGCGGTGTCGGCATCCAAGTGCTGCGCCTCGAAGCGCGGAGCGTCAAACACGGTTCGCCATTGACGACCGTCCAAACTGACGGTTATCCGTAGTCCGGCCGGCATACCACTGTTCCTGAACGCCGGTAAGAAGCGTATTTCTGAAAGCAGATGTACACGCTTCAGATCGACCTGCAGCCACTCGGGAGTTTCGGGAACAGGCGTGCGCCACCAGCGGGATGCCCAACAGGAGTGCGGATCACCATCCGCTGCATGGCTCTCGATGAATGGATGCTCGCTGTCGGTTGATCGGGGCAGGTGCGCCGTAATACCGAATAGGTTGCCTCTGTTTGTCGCCGAGTTACGGATGCGCAGCGCCGATACCCCATTCCGATTGTCTTGCTGAAGCGTGGGTCGGGGTGGAAATGGAAACCAGCCACCTGCAGCCGATCGGTACTCATGCCGAATGTCGCGTCTGCGGACGACACTGACCCATCGGGTGCATCGGTCGTGCACCGCACCATCTGCCAAATGCAAACGCAACGGCCACTGGCCCGTCTGAGTCCATCGAAGACGGTAGGCCAGTCTGTGCACCTCGCCCGGACGCAGAGAGATCCGTTGTTCCGCTGCGCCAGTGATCAGAACGGCCTGCGGCGGCAGATCGAGACGAACGGATGCAGCGCTCAGACGCTGCTCCCCGTGGTTCGCCACACACGCGTTCAGGCGCATCACCTGCCCCGGCATCACCAGTCCCGGTTGGGCCTCCAGCCAACAGATCTCCAGCGGCATCTGCGGATTGACCGGCAACATGGTGTTCTGCAGCAGATAGTCCGCCCCCTGATAACCCCAAGTATCGTCCGAGTCGGTCCAGATCAACAGATATAAATCCCATGGTGTGCGCCATACCGGTTGCTCGGAATACTCCATAACGATCACCACGGCGCTTGTATCTACTTCACAAGTGGCGTGTTGCAGAAGGGCATCGTCGCGTTCGTTCATCAACCAGTCCGCTTCCGCCGGAGCCGTATAGGGCCGGGCGGGCGTCCATTCCGCAAACGGGCGCGTCCCCGGCGTTCCGCTGACGGCGCCGATTCGCAGCGCAGCATGCGTGGCATCGGGAATACCGGCCAGCGGGACATGGAAACGCGTACGCCATCCGGATGGCGTACGCTCTCCGGTTACTCGGGGCGCCCCGGGCGCGACCGGCGTCCAGTTCCATGCCGTCGAAGCGGCTTTGAACAACCCGTATCCATCCAGCATCATATGGTCCTCCCTGACGGTCTTTGGTCCGGACTTCTCCGTGATCGGCACGCACTCCTTCACCCCGGGAAAGATACTGATGTTAAGGGTTTATTGCATTTAGACGATATATCTAAATGCATTTCTTACCCCACATGCCCATGGATCTTCGTGGGCAGCATAACGGTATGGAGCTCATGCAATGATCCAAACACAAACGAATCAACACGCCTCCGAACACGACTCCATCCGAGTCCGGTTACGGCGTACGTCGCTGACCGGCACACTGGCCCCGGTCGCAGCGGTGCTGGCGGTAACGGTTCAATTGGTGGGTGTGTTGAATGTCATCGTACGACGCAGTCTGGACACACAGGGCGAAGCCCAACTGAGCACGCAGGCACAGGATATGCTGGCGATCTGCACCAGCCAGCAGGAGTTGCTGACTCAGATGGTAAACCGCTCGTTGAATATGGCGCTGCAGCAGCTTGCCGAACGCGGCGGGATTTCATTCAGTTCAACCAGGCGCTCTTGGACAGCCACTAACCAGTTAACCCAACAGTCAGTAACCACATCGCTGCCGCTGATGCAGATCGGCGGAACGCCTGTCACCATAACCACAGATCCCTCCGTGCGTGTGGCCATTGTCGATGACATCACCCGGAACCTCGGCAGCACGTGCACGATATTCCAGCGCATGAACGAACGGGGCGACATGTTGCGCGTGGCCACCAGTGTGATCAATGCGAGCGGTCAACGCGCGATCGGCACGTACATTCCAGCCGTTACTGATGACGGGAAGCCCAATCCGGTGATCAGCAGTGTGCTGTCCGGCAAGCGGTTCCTGGGGCGCGCCCAGGTGGTGAATCAGTGGTACGTTGCCGCCTACCAGCCGCTCAAGAACAGCCAGGGAAAGGTAATTGGCATGTTGTATGCCGGCGTGCCCATCAACTCGGCGGAGTCACTTCGAAAGGCTTTCGAGAACTCTCGGACCGGGCGCACCGGGCATGTCATGGTCGTCGGAGGAAGCGGCAACCAACGCGCTCTGATGATCGTCTCGCCGAATAACAGCGCTGAGACATTCCAAGCCTATGATCTATCCGGCAAACCTGCAACCGATTCACTGCTCGATCAGGCGGCAGGCCTGAAGCCGGGTGACACCATCACGCGCACTGTCCGCCTGAGTGAAAAAGGGCCGGCGCGGGTCGCATCGATCGCATACTTCGCTCCTTGGGACTGGGTGATCGTCTGTTCCATCGAACAGTCGGAGTTGCGCGCGGCCATCGGGCATGTGAATCTGGCGATGTTCGGATTGGTAGTGCTGGTGATCCTGATAGGCGGCGCGTTCAGCTGGTGGATAACCCGACAG
This sequence comes from uncultured bacterium, assembly GCA_964650005.1. Taxonomy (GTDB): domain Bacteria; phylum Armatimonadota; class HRBIN16; order HRBIN16; family HRBIN16; genus CAZHSN01. Next base: position 11,497 of record CAZYPZ010000037.1, read on the forward strand.
ACCATGCAGTACAGCGGGGCTCTGGTCGATCGGCTTTACCGACTCGGCGGGTCGTCGGACAGGCTGGCAGCCGGTCGAATCGACGACCAGATTGACGTCAGCGGCTCCGACGAGATAGCCGAACTGTCGCGCTCGCTGGATACCATGTCCCGTAGCATCCGCGAGTTGATCGACGAAACGACCCGGCTTCACGACAGCGCCGCAGCCCTCGATCTGGCCGCCCGCGGTAACAGCGGCGCCTTCCAAGGGGCCTACGCTCAACTGGTGGACGGCATCAACCAGATGATGGATATCACACTGGGCCTGCTGGATGGCATCCCCACCCCGGTGATGATACTGGACCGGCATCAGACGGTGAAGTATGTCAATCTGGCCGCAGCGGGGCTTTTGGGACGTTCTGCCGATGAGTGTCTGGGGAGTTCATGCGCCACCCTTCTGGGATCGAGCGTGTACGGTGCAGCATGCCACACACGCCTCGTATTGGAAACCGGTGAGATCCGCACATGTGACGCGGAAGCACAACTCCCAAATGGACGGCGCTGGCTGCGTATGACCACCGGTCCAATCCGTAACACATCCGGAGAGATCATCGGCGCCTTCGAGACGCTGATCGACGTACATGAAGAGAAACAGGTGCTACAGGAAGTAAACGAGCTGGTGGGCGCTGCGGCAAATGGCAACCTCAACCAGCGTGGGGATGCGTCCCGATACACGGACAAAGGCTATCAGGCCATCATCCAGTCGGTCAATGCACTGAGCGATGCGGTCGCCAAACCGGTTCAGGCGGCTTCAAGCGCACTGGTTTTACTGGGCAAAGGTCAACTGCCTGATCTCCGGCTTGAAGACTATCCCGGCGACTTCCGGATCATCCATGACAGCCTGGAACAATGCGCCCAAGCCATCGAGCATCTGATAGCGGACACCAACCGATTGACCGCGGCCGCCCGCGACGGGATGGTCACGGTTCGAGCCGACGAGTCCACCCATCAAGGCGAGTACCGCACCATCATTGCAGGCGTCAACTCAGCGTTGAATGCGCTGATGCGGCCGGTCGAAGCCGTCACACGAGGGCTGGATGCACTCAGTCGGAGCCACATGCCCGAGATCGATGCGACCGCCTACACGGGCGATTTCATCGCCTTACGGCAGAGCCTCGAGCGTTGCTCCGGCGCGCTGCAGCTTCTGATTCGCGATACCCAACAGCTCACCGAGTCGGCCCAGCGCGGCCTGTTGGCGGTTCGGGCCGATGCGGCTGCGCATCGAGGCGAATATGCCCTCATCATCCAGGGCATCAACGCGACCTTGGACGCGATCGTCAGACCGATCCGCGCGGCTTCCGATTGCATGGAGAGGTTGGCTCAGGGCCAGACCCCGATGGTTGAGTTGAACGACTACCCGGGCGACTATGCACAGATGGGGCAAAGCCTCAACCGGTGCGCGGAAGCGATCCGGCGATTGATCCGCGACACCTCAGCGCTCACTCAAGCGGCCATACTGGGACAACTGGACACCCGGGCGAACAGCGCCGAACACCTGGGTGAATATCGCGCGATTATCGAGGGGATCAACAGCACACTGGACGCGATGACCGAGCCGATCAATGAAGCGGCGGAGGTATTGCGGCGCGTTGCCGAGCGGGATCTCACGGTGCGGATGCAGGCACGATACCAGGGACGTTTTGCAGACATCGAGAGGGCCATCAACACCGCGGTCAGCACACTGGACCAGGAGTTGCAGTTGGTAGCGCGCAGCGCCGAACAGGTTGCAGCGGCGGCCAGCGAGGTGGGAGCGGCAGCACAGGCCCAGGCGCAAAGCGCCTCCGAACAGGCCAGCTCGCTGGAGGAGATCGCCGGCAGTCTCACCGAAATGTCGTCGATGACGCGACAGAACGCAGCCAATGCACTGGAAGCCCAGCAGATCGCGAACGCGGCCACCGAAGGCGTCGAGCGCGGCGCACAGAGCATGCAGGAGCTATCCAACGCAATCGGCGAAATCGAACGATCCGCACAGGACACATCGCGCATCTTGAAAACCATCGACGAGATCGCATTCCAGACCAACCTGCTGGCATTGAACGCGGCCGTCGAGGCGGCGCGCGCAGGCGATGCCGGCAAGGGATTCGCCGTGGTGGCCGAAGAGGTTCGCAGTTTGGCGCAGCGTTGTGCTCAGGCCGCCCGCGAGACGGGTGAACTGGTGGAACGCGCCGCCGCCAGCGCATCGACCGGAGTGCAGTTGAACGCGGAAGTCACGCGCCATCTGGAGCGGATCGTTCAGCAGACGCGCCGCGTGAGTGAGGTAATGCACGAGATCGCCGCAGCGTCCTCTGAACAGAGCCTCGGTGTGGAACAGGTCAACGGCGCAGTGAGCCAACTGGACGCCGTTACCCAGCGCAACGCGGCCAACGCCGAGGAGAGTTCCAGCGCGTCACAGGAGCTGGAGTCGCTCTCCGATGGAATGCTGAGCCGGGTGGGCACATTCACGTTGACACGCCAACTATCGCAACAACGTGCGCCCGATACCGCTCGGCGTCCTGTCCGCACCCATTAAGACAGCCTGAAGGAAACGCCTCCATCATCCGCGAAACAGACGGGGATGGAGGCGTTTGATATGCAGAACGATTCACCGGCGTTTTCATATGTGGATTACGCGCTGTTGGCCGCCGGCAGTCTGCTGGCGATCGCCTTGGCTGTAGCCGGGCTGTTTATCTGGCAAGGCATGCCGGAGCGCGTGCCCACCCACTTCGGGCTCGACGGCACTGCTGACGGCTGGGGACCGCGCATCTCGGTGTTGATCATGCCCTTGGTGGGACTGGGGCTGTGGGCCATGATGGCCATCCTCAGCCGCTTCCCGAAATTGTACAACTTTCCCGTTCCCGTCACAGACGCCAATCGCCAGACTCTGTACCTGCTGGGGCGACGCATGCTGCTGGTGATGGGTGTGGAGATTGTGCTGCTGTACGGCGGTATTCTTTGGATGACAGTACGCGCTGCCCACAACCTGCCGCCGGGCGGTGTTGCTGTGGTGACGCCTGTCGGCTTGTTCGCACTGCTGGCCACAGTGGCGGTGTTCCTGGTGTTGATGTTCCGCGCACGCTAAGGAGGTACCGATGACACGCCTTTTCCACCTGTCGCTCTCTCCCGAGGGATTGGCTCGACATCCCGAGGTACTGCATCTGGCCGCGGATGCCGGTGTCACCGATGTGTGGATCACCGGCTTCCTATACGGACACTGGTATTACCCGATCGAGCTGTCGGAACGGTGTCGTCGGCAGGTGGAGGCAGCCGGCATGCGCGCGCACATCGTCGATGTTCCTCTGGGACATCCCGGTGACTCGCTGGGCTCGTCTGAAGGTGCGCCGCTGATCCCGCCTCCGCACTGGAGGCGCGCACTCCGCGCCGACGGCAGCCAGTCATACGGCACATCCATCCATCCGCCGGCGGTGCAGGAAAACGTAGAGGCCATGCGTCTGCGTCATCATCTGGGCATCAAACGCATCTTCCTGGATGACGATTTCCGACTGGCCGTCAGCCCGGGGGCGATCGGCGGCTGCTTCTGTGAGGAACACTTGACTGCATTTCAGCGGCGCACGGCCCGTCCTGCGTCCGATATCGACCAGTTACGCGCAGATGCACGGCTGAGGCGTTACAGTCCCGTGCTGCACGATTGGGTGGAGTACATCTGCGACGAGTTAAGCGATGCATGGCGTGCGATCCGGAATGCCGCGCACCCCACCGATCTGGGAATCATGGTGATGTATATGGGCGCCGAGAAGGCCGGCATCCGGCTGCCCGATTACCGGCGCGCTCTATTTCGTGTGGGAGAGCTGCACTTCAGCGACAGTGAGTTCGCTCCGGTTAAGGGCAAAACAAATGAACTGTTCTCGGCGCTGATGCACCGCCGGTTCTGTGCACCGGATCGGGCCTACAGCGAAACCACCGCCTATCCGGCGGATGCGCTCTCGGCCGGGAACATGGCGGCTAAACTGAATGTTTCGCTGTTTGCCGATGTACGCCACACCATGCTCATGAGCGGGATCACCCCCTTCCCGATGGCGCACTGGGATACCCTGAAGCAGGCCTTCAGGCGCCAGCGCCAACTGCACGCGGAGGTCAAGGGACTGACACCGAAAGGACCACTGAAACATTTCTGGGGTCTGCACGGACGGTACGCGGGAGACGACAACCCATGGAGCCTGTTTCTGGCCAGCGGCATTCCCTTCGAAGTGGTCGCCAACCCGCCCCGTGACGGATGGACATTTCTGGGCGATGCCGATGCCCACGCAATCGAGGCAGGATTGGTCACGCGCCCTCGCGGACGCTGTATCAGCCGCGCCGGCGGGCGGTACAGCGAGGCCCTGCCGGAGACACTGGAGGCGCTGTGGAAATGGAAACGCGGGATCACCCCGATGCTGCGCGATGTCCCTTGGATTGAACAGGACCATCCGGCCGTCATCGCCTGGTATCCGCAGCGACATCTGGCGCTGGTCTGGAACCTGCTGTCGGAACCGGCCGAGCTTGTGATACGCCGAGGAAATCACAGCCGGCCGATTACCGTTGGCCCGCTGGACAGCGTGCTGGTGCGGGGTCTTTCGTAGGGTCTGTCATCGCTCTGTTGCGTGAACCATAACGGGTCACAAACACAACGCGACCGTACAGCCGCCCTCCGGTTCCCCATGGGGCACGTGACCACATACCCCATACTACCTGGGGAATGTTTCATCCTTTTCCGTGCATCCTGAGCCCGCTTTCAGCATGTAGGGCAGGCCTACCAAACCAGACCAGCAAAAATCGTAAGTCGGCATCGGGATTTTTGTCCCGTTTGGATGCAGAGCCATCCAGGATATGTCGTCATACACCTTCAGCGGGCGGACGTGGCCATCCAACAATAATACCAATAACGGACTGGGGAGATCATCCGGCCACTGCTCTCCGTCTTTGTTCGGGTGGGGAAGTCGCCCGGTGACGGGATCTGGCTGTTCGGGAATCGGCATCCGCCCGTTCCGAGTATGGAACACATCTACCATCCAGTATGGACAATCCCCGTATATATCTGAGGGCAGCCGTTTGATCATCTGTTCATCGGTACACTCGTCCCAACCGCGGACACCTCGCGGATACAGATATGACCCGATCATGGGCCAGTCCAGTCGGCGCCAATGGTCCATACGGCACTGAGTGATGTTGGCTGGCAGTAAGTGTTTAGCTACTTCATAGCGCGGCGGGATCTGTGCGTCCCAGTCGTTCATGTACACGCGAAACGCCACGCCGCACTGTCTCAGGTTGCTTAAGCAAGTGACACGATACGCCTCTTGCTGGCGGTTGGTTATCACACCATAAAGCACGGCGGACATGACGCCGATGATCCCAACCACAACAAGCAGCTCGATCAATGTAAAACCCATACGGCATCGACAACAAGTCATCGTTCACCTCCTGTAGACCGGCAGTGCGCCTGCCCGACCACCATGAGGTTGGGCAGGCGATCGGCCGTTGCCATACGTATCAGATCCTTAAACCTACGGCAATTGTACTTGTTGTGGACAGTCGGAGGGGGGACAGTCACCCGTCTTTGGCATCGTGCAACAGCCATCAGAGTACACACTACATTGGTAGTTGAAAGGCCCCCGGTGCAGCCACCCAGTATTACCTCCTATTCTCTCGTATTCGCATGACCACGACGCATCATACCTCCAACCCCAAGCAGCAAATATCGGCAGATTACTACACCACGGAGATTGGTAGACGCAACTTGTGCTATAGCCATATTTGTGTAATGTTACAAACTCATCTTCTGCGGACATTTTCATGTTGATCAGAACAGCTGACAGCAGCATAAGCATAACGCTTGTTAGCAAGCGCACTTTGGTGAACGATCGTGCTGTTTCCATGACAGTCCTCCAGTTTCTCGAGTAGGCGACTCATTGCTGAATGTAATCATCAAATACGTGACAGTAACTATCGCATAACCCTATACCTCCACAGCTACCGAAGTGACCTAACGCATTTGAGCAAACCATGTGCATGTTAAACGCTTAACCATCCAATAAGCACCCAACGGCATAATCACCTGTGACAACAGGTTAAACACATAATAAGCCAATATCTGCCAGGCAGGAACACCTTCAGGCAGCTGGCTGATGAACATGATAGCCAATGTAAGCACAAGCATCAGCGCCACGTAGACATACATGAGCCAGCGGAGTCTCGGCTTAATGAGCGCAGCCGCAATACACACGCCGGGAAAAACAGCACCCACAAGACTGGACTTCATGCTGTATCTTAAGCTCGTCATCATTGTTTCCGATCCAGGATGCCAAAGCTGTCTCAGGTATGCATGCGGCACGCTAAACATCACACACCAAAGCCAACAGATCGCCCAGCATACCAGGAACATCACCACCATATAGTCATACTCGGAAAGGAACGGTCTTGGCGCACCAGTCTTCTTTGCTTTCTTATCGTATTGTGCAGGTTCCATCACTTCTCCATACTGAGCATTGCCTGAAATAAATGCGGGGAACCAACGCCGTCACCGTGCTGAGTTCCCGCTGTTACGATAGTTGGGATCGAGTCTGGCCTGGCCGCTGGCCATTGCCTGTTCGTAGTTTGGATAATCCAATACGCACGCCTTTAATGTCTCTACAATCACCCACTTTCCAGGCGGTTCAAGATACAAGGTGATGATGGCTCGGTCATCCTTCGGTTCGTCGTGAATAGAGTAACGATAAAGCGCTACCAAGCGCCCTTTAGCATTGATGAGTCGGCTTGTATCAAGTCTCTGAAGGGACCTGTACCATTCTCGGTATTGAGCAGGCTCCACAAGTTGAATACTTTGTTGGATCTCATCTAGACTTCGTACCGGACCAAAATCACGGATGTGCCAGTTCTGATATATTTCTCTGCCATACAGCCCATGGATACATTCTGCAAGATCATAAGCAGCCTGCTCTCTCATTGCCTTGACTTGCTGGATCATATGGTCCAACTGCCGTTCCTCTACGTGCGAGCGCCCCATACGCCACACGGAATGTCCCACAACCAAAAGAACTAGCAAAACAATGCCAGCCCCCATCAACCAAGATCTCGACCGCTTTGTTTTCATGTTGATTTCCTTACATCCGGTATGAGGAGGAACGTTGCCCGGACTAGTGCCGGGCTGTCTGAATTGCATATGCCGTATCTGTCGAACTAGACAGGATCCCATCAGTCACGGCCTGGAGTATCGTGGCAACCCGGTAGCAGATCCCAATTCAGATGCACAATACCGACCCAGCTATAGGAATACCAGGGCCAATCCGGAGAGGTGACTACCCCAGTTCCCTCCCGTGTGTCAGCCGGATGAGGTCTCACTAGTCCCACATGACCATCCAACCACAACGCAAGGAGTGGACTGGGCCAATGACTATGGGGGAGCATGGCGCCGGCATCCGGAGGTGGGAAAAAGCCCTCACGCGTATGGAAGACATCAACCAGCCAGTAGATTCGTTGAAAGGTGATGTCGCCCAGCGATCTGGAGTACCACTGCTCATCGGTACAGTCAATCCAACCTGTAATGCCTCGGGCATATATGTATGAACCAACCATCGGAGGCCCCGTACGTGACCAGTTGTCCATACGGCACCTTGTGATGCCAACAGGCAGCAGCTGCTTGGCCACCTCATAACGCGGCGGGATTTGCGCAGCCCAATCATCCATGTACATTCGAAATGCAATACCGCATTGCCGTAGATTGCTGATGCACGTCGATCGATGCGCTTCCTGTCGCTTTCTAGTGATTACCGGGATCATAATGGAAACCAACACGCCGATAATGCCGACCACCACCAATAACTCGACCAAAGTGAACGCCATCCTGCGCCGAAGATACGTCATGTTACAACTCCATGAATGAATGTCTAAATCGGCGAGCTAATTTACCTACAATCATAATGCTTTTTGCAAAACTGAACTAATAGTCTTGTTAACATTTAGCAAAACATCACATGAACAGAAATCAATAGTGCGTCCACCATTGTGGACACTGATCTTCCATCTCTGTACACTGTGAGCTCTTAGGCATAGTAAAACATCCGTTATACCATATAGTACAACTATAGTTACTTGGCACTCCCATTCGAACGTATGTAGGATAATCATATACGGTGTATGGGCACTTCTATATCGCTGTATGCGTATATCCATATGCAGCAAGCATTAATCCACCGCATATGTTTGGCAAATCATATACACGACTTTGTGTGTCGAATATTCTATCTCGTATTTCATCCTCAAGATGTGCGTTAGCACAACCATACCAGATTACCACGGTAATAGCTGATAATGCGCACGCGGTAACGACCCTAGTCATTCGCAGTTTCATGGCAGTTCGAAGAGACATCGTCGACCTCCTAATGTGTAACTATGACATGTTAAGTCGTCACAGCATGTATGTCATGGTTAACAATATACTTGCATTTCAGGACGAATCTTCCATACTTACTGAACCGTAAAATATAGCACATTAACACCAGCATGTTTATTTGAATGGAGCGCTATTGTTGCACCATCTTATTGTGCACCCTGATAGATGCAATATACACAACCATGAAAGTACCATAAATAGACATCATCAAATACATTATGTTGAACACAAACAGTCCAATATTGTTCGAAGGTACTGGCACATTAAAAATGTACAACAGGCTGAACGACACCAACACGGCGAGATACAAAGCAACTATATACGCCCTATATCGTTTTATAACCACTGCTGACGTAATAAATACGGCTGATATCAATGCAGATTTCAGTCGCTCAAGCAGCATTACCCGCAACACCATATGTGTATTGGTTCAGCGTGAATTGGAGAATCTGCCATTCTCAATGTAACAGATGG
>CAZYPZ010000038.1:0-18346 GCA_964650005.1 uncultured bacterium
CCATCTGTTACATTGAGAATGGCAGATTCTCCAATTCACGCTGAACCAATACACAAATCCACCAAGAATGCTTTGGACATCTCCGAAGCACGGTTGAACAGTCTGTTGAACTCCGCACAGGTGGCGATCGTGCTGGAGCACCAGGGGGTAATCGCCGAGCTCAATCAGCGGACATGTGAACTCACTGGATACAACTATTCGGAGCTATTCGGGCAACCGTTGGACATGCTTTTCAACTCACCGGACGAAACTCAGCGAATCATGAGTGATGTGGATCGTGCCGTAAACCATCCGGTCGTGGTCGAGAGTGAGTGGCGTACAAAGTCCGGAGAGGGAATTCCTGTTTTGCTGAGCGCCTCTCTGCTGTATCCGGCACGTCCGGAGGCCGGGCGCACATGGACAGTGATCGACATCCGACCTCGCAAAGAGGCGGTCAAGCTGGCCAAGCGCAGTGAGGCCTTCAGCCAGGCGCTGATGGATCACATTCAGGAAGCGGTGTTGTGCTTCGATGAGACGGGAGTGCTGATCTCGGTCAACCCGGCCGCGGCCGCACTGTTTGGTATGACGTCTGAGCAAATGCTAGGCCTCCGTTTGGACGATGCGTTGTTGACGTGCAGCGACGAGCACGGTATGCGTCTGTCTGATGGACTGGGAATACGAGACGCTCTGCGCAGCGGGGCGATCGTTCAGAAAGATCATGTACAGTTGGACAGAAAAGTGACTCCCGAGCACAGCTTGTACCGGATTGTCGCGATCCCGCTGTACGGAATGGGAAGAACCGAGCCGGATTCGGTTGGAGTCATCATCACTCCCGTGCAGGCTCATTTGCGAGACAGTCATCAGTTGTCTCTAGGTAATGAACAATGACTGAAGGTTTCGAATCACACAGCGCCGAACTGAGGCGACTGGCAGAACAGCGCGCCAAAGGCCTGTCGCAAGAGGGCGACCACGCAGCACACAGCGACCCGGAAACCGTCCTGCACGAGTTACGCGTCCATCAGATCGAACTCGAGATACAGAATGAAGAACTCCGAAGACTGGCGCATGATCTGGAATCGGCGCGTCAACGCTATCTGTCTCTGTTCCATCAGGCGCCATGTGGATACGTCGAACTGGATCAAGCAGGAATTATCACCGAGGCCAACGACACATTTTGCCTGATGGTTAACAAAGACAGGAATGCGGTGATCGGCAGCGCGTTCTCCCGATTTCTACACCCGACAGATCGCGATGTGTTCATGGCGCGGTATCGCGCGTTGTATCAGAACCCGCTTGACAAGCGGATCGAGTGTCGGATCCAAGTGGACACAACCGATACACGTCATGTCCTGTTGGAGGGGCGGCTTGCCGAAACGGGTACATCAAAGGAGACAGTCAATTCACCCAGTTTATACCTCACGGTGAGCGACATCACGCTCCGAAAGGAGGCTGAACAGGCTCTTCAGACGAGTGAAGAACGTTTCAGAAATCTTGTGCAGTCTGCTCCTGTATCGATGGCATTGCTGGTCAATGGCTGCGTCGTCTATGTGAACCCCGCAGCTACGGATGCGCTGGGATACACCGCTGAAGAGATCCACGGTTCGCATCTGCAGTCTGTGGTTCTGCCGGAGGATCGGGGTACGGTTGTTCGGTTGCTCAACGACTGTTCGGACTTCAAGGGGCCTGTGGAAATCCGCTTCCGACACCGCGACGGGCACACGGTCTGGGGAGAGGTTGTGTGCGTCCCCACTGAACATGAATCACAGCCTGCCGTGTTACTTGTCGCGCACGACATCACCGAGCGCAAGCGGCTGGAGGCAGAGGAACACCAGCTGCAGCAACAGCTACTGAAGGCGCAAAACCTGGAGATGGTGGGACGTCTGGCGGGTGGCGTGGCGCATGGTGTCAACAATATGCTGAGTGCGATCATTGGTTACACCGAGATCGCTCAGATGAAAACCCGTGCGGATGACCCCATACAGTCGGACCTGATGGAAGTACGAAACGCCGCACAACGCCTGACCAAAATGACTCATCATCTTCTGGCGTTTGCCCAGAAACAGGTCCGCACGCCCCGTGTCCTGGATGTCAACGCTACTGTGGATCTGTTGCTGCCCGGGCTTCGGCGAGCTTCCGCACATGGCGTCGAATTGATCTGGAGACCTTCCAGTACACTCTGGGAAACCTGGATCGATCCGTCACAATTGGAGCATATCATCACCGGTTTATATGAAAATGCTTGTGATGCACTGAGTGAATCCGGGGTGATCACAATCAGTACCTGGAACACCACCGTGTCACCGGCTGAAGACCATAGATCACCGGATTTGGCCCCCGGCGACTATGTCGTATTATCGATCGAGGATAACGGTCCGGGCATGGATACCGAAACCCAGGCACACCTGTTTGAGCCATTCTACACATCCAAAGGACTGGCATCGGGAAGCGGCTTGGGTATGGCCACGATTTACGGGATCATCAAACAAAATGACGGCGCGATTACGATTGACAGCGCCGTCGGTCGAGGCACACGGATCTGTGTTTACTTGAAACGATATGGATCTGCGCAGCAGAAAGAACCGCCAATCATACAGCCGCAGTCAGGCCATTCAACAGTGTTGATCGTAGACGAGGAACCGGCGGTTCGACGCTTGGTCACACGAGCTTTATCGGATCGAGGTTACGGGGTGATTTCCGCTGCATCGCCCATACAGGCACTGGAGATTGCCGCTGGCCATCAAGGGCAGATCGATGTGTTGTTATCAGCCGTTGTTTTGCCGGAGATCAGCGGGGCCGAACTGGCCTCCAGATTGAAGCGCCGCCATCCGATGTTGAAAGTCCTGTTTATGAGCGCTTATTCCGCCGATACGTTGGAAGATCGTTATCGTATACACGGTGATACCCCGGTACTGCAAAAACCGTTTACGATTGCTGAACTGGTGAAATACATTCAGCTGGTTCTCCACACACCGCTATCCAAACAGCCAAGCTGACACCGAGTCGCGCCAGACAGCAAGAGCCAAGACGGCACAGCCCAACACCAGTGCTAACACCTTAGCCGGGTTGATGAGTTCGCGGTATAACAGCGTGGTCAGCACCACGCCGCCGATCAGTGAAGTCCCCTGGGACACAGGATAAACGACCGCGGCAGGCAATACCGCACTGCTGATCAGCAGAAAGTTAGCACTGCCACAGGCGACACCGGCAACCAGACCGGCATTCCATTCGTTGGGAAAGGGCATCCAGTGCCTGGACAGCCTCAGATGCTGCCACCAGGAGATTGCCGCTCCCGTAGTGAACAGGATCAGCATCAACGCGGCGGTGTTATGATGCGGAAACATACCGGCCTTCAGCTTTGAGCCGTACAGGCCCAGGCCGTTCAACACAAACACCGCCGCAATATAGCACCAGAATCGCCAGGTTTCACCATGTTTCACTTCACCAGTACGCTTTAAACTGCCAACCAGCGTGATCGCCATGAGGGTAAACGTCAATACCACCAGCCAGTCGGCAGCCAATAACCGTTCGTTCAGCCACATGATCGACAGAGCGATAGGAACCACCAGAGACAGGTTGATAAACAGCCAGCTGACGGCCGCTGGACCTGACCGGTTGGCGGCCATCAGCAGACGGATGCAAGCGACCGCGTTACAGCCCAAAAACAGGCCCAATACCCAGAGCGTTCCGCTGGACCAGACGGTTCGATCCCATGGCAGCGCGACCGCAGACAACACCGCCGCAGCGGTGAGAAACACTGCCAGAAATGCGCTGGTCCGGCATCCCATCGATGCAGCCCGCTTGTAGGAGAGCCCCAGAATGGCAAACAGCAGACCTGACGCCAACGCTGATATGAGATAAACCGTATGCATGGTGCAAACACGTCTCCTGAAACTTGTGCGACTTCAGATCTATCTCAGGCGCACAGTGTACATGATTCATAAGATTGAGTCAGCGGTGCAAGGTTACCTGCAGCTTGGGCCGCCGGGTGATCGCATGATGACGAGTCAGCCTGGTTTTCCCGGTGACCATCAGTTGATTTGTAACTGGTCGTTTGTTTATATTTATATTCATTACTTAGTATGTGAACGGATCTACACGACCTCTTGCCTTGGTAGAATGTAGAGCCGTAGATTTGGCTATATACTGTATGAACATGTGGATGGCTTCGCTCAGGAGACCGAGATGGTAGAAACAGGTGCTTCAGACCGGATAGGCGTGGCGCTAGGCAGCGGTGCAGCCCGAGGTTGGGCGCATATCGGCGTGTTACGGGCGCTTGAAGAGGCGGGGATCCCCGTCCGCTATGTGGCTGGCACAAGCATTGGCTCCGTAGTGGGCGCCGCATACGTAACCGGGCGCCTGGATACCATGGATGAGGTCGCGCGTTCCATGCAGCTTCCTCAGCTGATCTCGTTAATCGACCTTACACTGCCTCGTTCCGGTTTGATGGACGGTGACCGGATCGTTCAGCTGATGCGTCAGCGCCTGCCCGTCACGAACATCGAGAATCTCAGTATACCGTTTTGCGCCGTAGCCGCCGACTTGATGAGCGGCCAAGAGATCCACATCCGCACCGGTCCGTTGATTGACGCCGTGCGAGCCAGCCTTTCAATACCCGGTGTGTTCACTCCAGCCGATTGGTTTGGCCGCCGCCTGATCGATGGGGGAGTGGTCAGTCCTGTTCCCGTACAAGCTGTTCGACAAATGGGAGCGGAATACGTGATTGCGGTAGATCTCAACTATGCTCTGTACCGCGGACGACTCGGCAAGCAGACATCTCCGGCAAGACTGCGTCCAGCCATTCCACTCAGTGTGTACCGGACAATCAAGAAACTTCCTATCGCCGCCCGCCTGCGCAGGCAACAAACACGCAGGCGCACTTTCTCATCAGATCCGTCACTGCTGGATGTCTTGATGACATCGGTCAACATACTGGAGGCACGGGTCACCGCGTCATCCTTCGCCATCGATCCACCAGATCTGGTGATACGTCCAGAGCTTCAGGATGTCAGTTTCCTCGATTTCCATAAAGCCGATGAAATGATCGCAATTGGCTACAAAGCCGCTATGCATGCGTTGAACCGAGCATGACATGGCCTGTTTACCTGCCGAGACACGTCGTGGTCAGCGCCTAAGTACACTGTGAGCGTTACAGTTCGTACCAACCAGTTTAGGTGCAACGCCACAAGGAGGTGGCTGGGGTGATCGCACTAGACATTCGCACACTGGTGTTGGCCAACACACTTGCGTTTGGTGTCTATGCGGTTGTGATCGCCATGCTGTGGCGGCAGACCCGTTCCCGGTATCAGGGCATCGGCCTGCTGGCGTTGGACATGGCCTTTCAGCTCCTCGGGTGGTTGCTGATCGGACTGCGCGGCGTTATACCGGACTTTATATCCATCACTCTGGGAAACGGATGCGTCGTGCTGGGCGCGACTTATGGACTATTTGGACTGCGCCGCCTGTTTGGTGTAGATGGGCCTGTTTGGCCCAACTGGCTGCTTGTCATCCTGTTTGTGTTCAATCACTTCTACTTTTCAGTTGTGGTTCCTGACTTGGGCGTGCGTAATCTCAATATATCCTTGGCGATGCTGGTGATTAGCGCTCAGTGTGTGCATCTATTGACGCGAGGTATCGCCCGTTCCTTGAGGCGGATCGCAGCGGGCGTCAGTGGCGTGTTCCTGGCCATCACCATCGTCAGTATATTACGCCTGTTTGAGTTCGCGTTTATTCGCACCTCGACACAGGACTATATGCACAGCGGAATGCTCAGCGCCGTTATCCTGATTGCTTACCAGCTTCTGACCATGCTATTGGCGTTTCAATGGGTGCTTCTGATCAACCGGTTGCTGATGCGTGATATGGAGCAGGCCGAACAACAGTTCCGTAAGGCATTTCAGTCTTCACCGTATGCTATTCTACTGACGCGTTTGAGTGACGGGATGATCCGGGCTGTCAACGAAGGGTATAGCAACCTGACCGGATACACCGATGAACAGTCTGTCGATGTTACAACGTTGGACCTCAGTCTTTACCTCGATCCCGAAGACAGACATAAGCTGATCACCGAGATCGCCACGCGCGGCAGTGTGCGATATCGGGAGATGCAGTTTCAGGTGCGGGATGGGCGCATCGTCACCGTTCTATACTCGGGAGACCTGATCGACATCGATGGGGAGCCACATATCCTGTCCAGCTTGGACGATATCACAGCCCGAAAGCAGGCTGAACGGGAACGTGAACAATTGATCTGCGAACTTCAATCTGCCTTGCAACGCGTTCGCCAACTCAGCGGATTGCTGCCCATCTGCGCATGCTGCAAGCGGATACGGGATGATCAGGGGTACTGGAACCAGATCGAGGTGTACATCAGCGAACATAGTGACGCAGATTTCAGCCACGGGTTGTGCCCGGAATGCACGGCCAGACTCTATCCGGATATGGAAGCCTGACACCCGTGCAGCCCTTGTAATCCGACTTTCGGTATGTCGTCCCAATTCCACTCAGGCTCTATCCCCGTACTATCCACCCGCTCATGACTGGCGCCGTATTGCCGAGCCACTGATCTGATAGAGGAGTTAGCTGTGTCACCGCCGTATAGTGAATTTGATACGCATCGGGGAGGTCCTCTGCATGGGCACATCTGACACTGCACTGATATGCCGGATCGAAGCGCGCCCTGCAGGCCCCGTCCTGACTGTCAACGGTATGCCCACACCGTTAACGATGCTGTTTGTCAACGCCTACGATGCGGCGTCGCCGGAACGCACCCCCAAAATGCTCTCCGAGGTGAAGAGGGCCGGCCGACATGGGGTGCATCTCATCTCGACAACCATCGGAATGCCTTGGCCGGGCCGCAGAGAGCGTCCGGATTTCGAGGCCAGAGCAGGCCAGACGATAGACAGTCTGCTCGCCGCCAACCCCGGTGCCTTGATACTCCCGCGTATCTTTGTGTGCGGCCCCCCGGACTGGTGGGTACGGCAGTATCAGGATGAGATGATGTGTAATGACTCAGGCGAACGGGGGCAGCCCAGCATTCATTCCCGCATCTGGCGCCGGGATGCCAAGCGACATTTGGGCGAACTGATTTCCTATCTGGAGCGGAATTACGGCGCCCACATACTGGGGTACCATCCGAGCGGCCAGGCCACAGGTGAATGGTTCTTCGATGGCATGTGGGAAGGCCGACTGAGCGGGTACGAACTGCCTGCGGTGCAGGCATTCCGCAGGTATCTCGCTGACCTGTATCAAACAGATTCGGCTTTGGCAACAGCTTGGAACGACCCGAATGTCTCGATAGCGACAGCGATGCCTCCCGCCCTGCATCAACGCACTGACCCCACTCGCCATGCTTTTCGTTCAGATCGCCAGGCGATAGACTTTGACCGATTCCAGAACGAAGCGATGGCTGACACCGTGATAGATTTTTGTAAAGTCGTCCGGCAACGTGCGCCGCATAAGCTGAGCGTTGTGTTTTACGGTTACCATTTTGAGATGGCGTTAGCGCCGGCAGGCATGCAGTCCACGGGGCACTTGGCATTGGCGCGCGTTCTCGCTTCACCGCATGTGGATGTCATCTGTTCGCCTGTCAGCTACTACGATCGGGCACCCGGTGGCGGCGGGTATCACATGGCTCCAGTGGACAGCGTTCAGCTGCACCACAAACTCTGGTTAGTCGAGGATGACACTCGCACGCATCTATCCAACGAAAACTCCGGGTTCGGCCGCGCGAGCACCATACGTGAGACGCAAGGCGTATTGGCCCGCAATTACGGGCAGATCGCTTCACGTGGCAATGGGGTGTGGTGGATGGACCTGCCGGGTGAGGGCTGGTTCGACGATGACCAACTGTGGGACTTTCTTTCGAGGATGCAACGGTACAGCGCCGACTCCATTCTGGCCGACATACCTTACACACCTCAGGTTTCAGTCATTATCGATGAACAAAGCCCGGTTTACGGCGCCGCAAACGCGTACCTGCATGGCCCGTTGCTGTATATGTTCCGCAGCCAGTGGTATCGTATGGGGGCTCCCGTCGGGATGTATCTGTTGAGCGATCTGCTTCAAGGGTATGTGCCTAAAAGCCGTCTCTATATTCTGCTGAACGCCTGGTCGCTCAGCTCATCGGACATATCCCGCATTCACCGTAATACCCGCAGACACCGTTGTATGGTTTTATGGATGTACGCACCGGGGGCAGCGGACACACAAACGCCAGTCCAAACGATCCGGGAGATCACAGGCATTACGGTAACCACCCATGAACCGATCAGCTTGTCATGTGTCACGGCCCAAGGACAGCCATTCCACATTCATGACAGCCCGTATACCCAGGAAACATCCATGTCGGTGCAGCCAACGCTGTGTGCAACGGACCCTCAAGCTGACGTGATGGCCAGATACACTGAAACAGGTCTGCCGGCTGTTGTCGTCAAAAAAATAGGCGCGCATCTCTCTGCCTGGTCGGGCGTTCCATGGCTCCCCAGCAGCCTGTTGCGTGATCTGGCGCGTATGACAGGCGTACACATCTACAACACTCAAAACGACATTGTTGCCGCCGGACGCGGATGGGTCAGTCTGCATGCAACGGAAGCCGGCGAGCACCGGCTATTCATGCCTCGGCGCACATCGCTCGTCGACTGCATCAGCGGGCAGCGGCTCGAGCGGAGACAGGAGTACTCGTTTCAAATGGACGCCGGAGACACAAAACTGCTTCGCATTATTGATCACCGTAACAGGTCCACCGATAGACCGGAACGGGCACCTGTTGCGGCCTTTCGATGAATGGAGTTTACAATGAGACACCATTTAGCCCGTATTCAGGCGATACTGGTCACTGCAGTGGTCGTATCGTCACACACCTTCGCTGGACAGATCCCCAGTCACGTTTACACGGCGCTTCATTCCCGTCAGTTCCTCTCAGGTGCGGCGCGCTTGGCCGTAGAGTCCAATCTCGACGCGTATCTCAACGGGGCCCAAGGCCCGGACACCACCGGCGTGGTGATGCCGGGCTTAAACACACTCTCCTGGTTCAATGCGGTCGGATCCGAGACGCATTATGATCCGAAGAAAGCGGAACTGGCGCTCAATCTGCTCGATTGCGCCAAAACCGATCGCGAAATCGCCTGGGCGCTAGGCTGGCTTACTCACTACATCAATGACCGGTTTGTCCATGAAGTGGTGAACAACTACGGCGGGTATTACTTGAAGGATCACAAACGACACATACTGTTGGAACAACTGGAAAACAAGCATGTTTTGGCGACACATCCGGAAGTGGTCACCCATATGGCCAAACCAGTCCCGGCGGCGGAGTCCGATACGTTTCCCGGGTTCATTTTCGACGCCTATCACAAGACATGGCCCGATAACAAGATTTACCAAAGCGGTAATGAGTGGTTGGTTGAAAACCGACCGTATTTCTGTAAACGTTACAATGAAGCCGCCAGCTGGAGTGGCGAAGGCGGGCAGCGCTTTTTGCAGTCACATCTGAGCGGTACTGGCAAACATGGATATGGCATCGCTGCACTCCCCTTCCCGAACATGCCCAGTAACGACGAATATGCGCTTATGCAACAGGCGCTCGAAATCCGGAATATCGAAGCCCACCCCGATCACCTGACCGTGACGGTGCGCGTCAATGACAATCGCCTGTTCGGACGCTTTACCAAGGACTGGGACAGAGCAGCCCAAGACGCCATCATGTACGCCAACCAGGTGTTTACATTTGCTTCCGCTTACCTAGCGGAAAAGGATCCCACACGAAAAGCCGAGTTGCGGGCCGAACTATTATCCGTCATTCCCGATCAGAACCTCGATCAGCCACTCAACTCTTTCGACCCTGACAAGGCATTTCCGGGAAATGCGACCATAGACAAGGTGACCTACATATTGACCCTCTATCCCAAAGATGAACCAGGTAAACCCGCAGCCAAATCATCGGTTATCAGCGGCACATCCGGTCCGATCCAGTTCACCGGCAAAGGCTATTCAGACGCTCGCACCGGCGATGTGACGTTCAACATCGATCTGCCTGCCGGCTCTGCGCCATACCGGTATACGCTGGCTGTCGCCCTCAGCGGCAAGGACGCCGTAAAGGTTCCTGAATATGTGAATGTGGACTGGGTGCAGGCGGAAGGACGGCACCCGGGGACCTGGCTGACCGGAGCGGCAGAGATGATCGTGACCGACATCATTGAAGTCAGTCTGCCACTGCCTGAGTCGCTACGCAAGCAAACCAAGGCACAGCGGCGCTGGATTATCACACCGCGCGGCTACTCACTGACAGACGCGGATGTCGCGCTGATCCAAACCCGGTTGCCGCGCGATGGTTTCCGATATGACGTCGTTCCCATAGAGGAAAAGATCGAAAACGGAGTGCTCAAAGCCAAACTGCAGTTGACCAAAAGCTCGCCTTTCGCAAACTTGCCATGGGGCGCCCAATCACTGATGATGATCTGGTTCCCGGAAGGAAAGGGGGAACAGACCATCTCCGACGTACTCGCAGACGCCAGTAAAGAACTCGAGGATGCCAACAAGGCTATGGAAGATGTGGACGCCATCATGGCGGACGCCATGACCGAGGAGCAGATGGAGCAATTCGGAAAAGAGATCATGGCGTACGAGGAGGAACTCACCAAGAAGGGGGTGCCTGAGGCAGAGCGCGAAAAACTTTTGGCCAAACGCGCCGAAGAGATAATGCGTAAAGCCGGCGTGGACATGGAAAAACTGAAGGCCGCTAACGCAAAGGCTGCAGGAGTTACAGTCGATAACGGAGGCGGGCTACCGTTCCACATCTCCACGCCCATCAGTCTCAGGCCGGTCAACGTTCAGATCACCATACCCAGTGGATGGAAACGTGACGAGTCCTACGATAAGCAACCCTTCAACAACAGCCGCTACATATCAGTGGACAAACGGCAAGAAGACGGAAAAGGACGTGTGATGTGGACACTGCAGGCGTCCGCATCAGTCGAACTGGATGACGATCAAGAAAGGGCCGCTGCTTTGCTGGCGCGCCACAAAGAGGAAGGGCAGAAGATAACCATCTGCGGTTTCACCGGCTCGTTGTTCGTTACCAGCAGCCTGGTTGAACTGCCGTATACGATCAAATATTCCGCGGAAGGGTTGTTGAAACGCGGCCAGGTGAATCTGCACGTGTCGTACTACATCGTCGCTACGGGTCACGATATCTATGATCCCGATGAAAAGACCAAAGAATTGGTCAAGGTGTACGCAGGCGCCGGAGACGCCCAAAAAGCCGCAAAGGAAGCGCTCGCGACGGTTGAAAGCGTCATCAACGGTATAACGCTCAACCCGGAGCGATAGCCTGTGATGCCGGACGCCCGGTGGAGATAGGCGATCCCTCCACCGGGCTGCCCGGATCAGTAACCTGCTTGTTTGTCTATCACGAACTGCAAGGGTTCACCACGCAGGAACCGCTTCAGATTGTCCAGAAACACGGCTTCGACATAGGCGTCATACTCCGGCCGGTTGCCTGAAACGTGTGGTGAGACGATCACGCGCGGCATTCGCCACAGTGGATGGTCCGGTGGCAATGGCTCGGGATCGGTCACATCCAAGCCTGCACCCGCAAGATGTCCCGTACGCAAAGCATTCATCAATGCATCGGTCACGACCGTCTGACCTCGCCCTGCGTTCAAAAAGTAGGCGCCCGGCCGCACCGCTTGAAATGCGCGGTGATCAAACATTCCACGTGTCTCTCGGGTAATGGGCAAAAGATTCATCACCACGTCGGCTTCACTCAACGCATCCTGCAGGCAGTCCGGGGGATACACCGTTCGGCAGGGAGGCGTCGGGCGCACCTGTCGACGCACCCCGATCACATCCATACCCAATGCAGCCCCAAGAGCCGCACAGCGCGTACCGATCACTCCCAACCCCACCACGCACAGCGTCTTGCCATAAGCCACATCGATCACGTCGTCGGACAGGTGCGTTCGGTCCCAGATGGCGGCGGTCTGTTGCTGATAAGCGATATCCAGCCGCCTCACCAGCATAAGCAACATACCAAACAGATGTTCGCTGATGGGTATGTCGTGGATGCGGGCGTTCGTCAAGACCACGGGATGTCTGCGGATCGCTTCATGGTCGGCCCATTCCATCCCGGCAAAACCGGTTTGCAGCCAGCGCAGCCGGATAGCCTGGTGAAAGCGATCCGGTGGAAGCACACCATAGACCACCTCCACCTGTGAGAGCAAATCCGGTTCCCGGTCGATATCCTCCATTCGACACAGGCGCGCGTCAGGCGCCAAGGTCCGTATGCGTTCAGGCAATTCGCCGGTGTGTAGTGCAGTCACCAGAATAACGAGGGGGCTTCGTGTCATGACATCATCTCCTGCGGGCTATCACCATGATCTCCATCTCGTCCAACTCCAACGGTCGCAGCTCCCAACGGCCCGCAGTACCTCCGCCGATGTGCGTCACCTCAAAGCCCGCCACCCGACACATCAACGCCAGTTCCGTCGGTACATAGGATCGTTCACGCACGATCATGCTGGCGAAGCCATCGCCGCCTGTTTCCAGTACTTCATACGTGATGCCGTTCAACGGATCATATCTGCCGGCATCGACGTCTGACTGCTGAAACTGGCGCATACATCTGCAGGCATTCAACGCGGTGAGAATGAACGGGGCGCCAGGCTTCAGTGCGTCATGAATATGGCGCAGGATTGTGAGATCATGATCGATACAGTCATCGGTATCACCCAGCAGCCCGAACGCGCCTTCACATACACAGATGGCGCCATCGTAGGGGTCGTCTGTCTGAAAGTGCCGGGCATCGCATTGTACCCATGCGACATCCACCCCGGCGTCGCTGGCACGTCGCGCCGCCTCAATCAACATGCCTTCGGAAAGGTCCACTCCCGTGACACAATACCCGTGACGCGTCAGTTGGATGGAGTGCCGGCCAACACCGCATCCCATATCCAACACGCGACTGCCCGGCGGCAGGTTCATCTGCCTGATGATGAACATGACTTCCATGTCGGTGGCGGACGTAAAACTATTGTTCATGTATACCGATGCATGTTCGTCAAAGAAACGTTGCCAATCCGACTGTGTCATTGCGACACCTCCGGAAACACCAACCGGATATCCTCCTCCAAAATGCTTTCCCCGTGCGGGGGATAGACGCCCACGCATACCGCATCCTGATCGCGCAGGTGTTGCCTCACTCGCGAAAACGCCTCAGCCGGTGTATTGCTACCAGCAGCCATGACTTTGTAGTGAATGACAGGTTTGCTCAATGTCTCGATGAGAGAGGTCATCGCCACGCGGTCGGCCTCCAAATAGGCTTCATTACAACCAGACACATGCTCTGGACTGCCGGAACGCGGAATCGGATTGTAATAACAGCACATGTAAAAGTCCGCGTCGATATTTTGCTCTGCCCATAGAAACACAGCCGGAGTGTGACCGGCTATACCTGCCGCGAGCCCCGCAGAACGAATGAGATGGATCGCCGGCTCGATGGCTGTTACATCACCATGTTCAATCAGGTGATCCATCACGCCGCCATGGATATAACAGGCCTTGGCCCCTCCCTGCAGCGCGTTGGTGACACCGCGATCGATCGTTCCCAATTCAGGACATGTCTGTGCCAGCCATTGGATCTGACCGCCCTCATCCCAATACTCCTGCAGCATCCGCATGATGTGGTGATCAGCCCGTCCGCACAGTGTGTTGATGCCGAGCTGCTCGGCTGCGTGGAGCACCTCTTTAATGCGCGCGACGGTGTAGTAGCGCTTCATCTCACGGTCCATTTCATGACCCTGGTGTGAGAAACCGGAAAATGGATTACTTCCCAAAATGAACCGACTGACAGACAGCTGCCCCAACAAGGTAGAGGGTATCGGCATCTGCTGGACGCTCCTTTTTCATACGCTGTACCGGCTTCTGCCGGAGCGTTATGACTTACATATGTTGGCTGTCCAACGCGCTTGTTTCCTGCCGGTCAGCGCGTACATGTCACCATTGCCTGTTGAGATGCCTAGAGATGGCCCTGATGACCGGTGATCGGTCATCCGATCCGCACGGCACGTCCGCTTCGACTGGAGCGGTAAAGCGCCAGGATGACATCCACAGACTTACGAGCCTCTTCGCAGCCGATCGGGTAGGGTGTACCGGACAGTACCGATTGGGTAAACATCGACAACGCCCGGATGTGGCTGTTGCCATAGCACGGTTTTCCGGATGCAAGCGGCATCTCGTTGTCGAAGCAGGGCGCCACGCCACCATCATTCAACTGGAGCATTGTGAACGCGTCCGGAAACCCGGTGGTGATTTCAGCTGAACCGTTCACGCCGAATATCTGTAAGCGCGTATCCCAATCCAGATTGGATGCGCTGGTAACCGCAATATGCCCTTGTGCGCCGCTTTCAAAAGAAATGACCGCTGCAGCGGTATCTTCCACCTCGATCACATCACGCCAGTGGAGCGTATCGTAGACTCCACAAACCGAAATAGGGTTGCCCAACATCCAGATCAACAAGTCGATGGTATGGATGGCCTGGTTGATAAGAACACCTCCGCCCTCATATCGCCAAGTTCCTCGCCAATCGCCGCTGTTATAATAAGCGGCATCGCGGCGACACCGGCAATGCGCGCCTGCCATGAGCAGTTGCCCAAACCGGCCATCAAGGACCAAAGATCGCAGGTGTTGGGTCGCCGGATCGAAGCGATGTTGAAAACAGATCCCCAGTTGACGTTGCGAAGATTGAGCGGCTTCCTGCATGGCGTCAAGTTGTCTTGCCGAGATGGCCATTGGCTTTTCACAAAACACATGCTTACCTGCAGTCAAGGCACTCATACTCATGCGGGCGTGCAGGTAGTGGGGTGTACAGATACAGACAGCATCGATATCCTCGGCAGCGAGCATGCGCTTGTAATGAGTATAGACGCGCGCGCCATACGTCTCGGCCAGCTCGATCGCGCTCTCCCGAACCGTGTCACACACCGCAACTAGCTGTGCTTCTTTCAATTGGCGAATGGCATCCGCATGAACCGGACCGATCACGCCGCATCCAATGATGCCGTATCGCAGTGCGGGCATTACCATGACTCCTTGTAAGAACCAAGTATAACTCAGTAACATATACGCAAGTAGTCGCGGCCTTTCCTTCTACGGACGCTCGTACAGTCGAATACCATGTATCCTTTTGACAGATGGCGAGGCATGCTTTGAAAGAACTACTCATTTTATTCATTCCGTGTCTTGTTCTGACTCTTGCGCATCTCGCATCAGACCCAGACCCGGATCCATACGCGGCCGAATCAAAAGAACAAAGAGACCGGCGCATGCACTGGTGGCGCGTTGCCCGGTTCGGGATGTTCATCCATTGGGGCGTCTATGCGGTGCCCGCAGGCATCTACAAAGGCAAGCCGGTCGGCGGCATCGGCGAGTGGATCATGAACACTGCGCGCATACCGGTGTCCACATACCGCGCGTACGCTCGGCTGTTCAACCCCATCCGGTTCGATGCAGAAACCATTGTCCGCACAGCCAAGGCGGCCGGTATGCGGTATATTATCATCACCACCAAACACCATGACGGCTTTGCCTTGTTCCATACCGCTGTGAGTGATTGGTGTTTTCAAAAAGCCACCCCATTCCCGCGTGACCCCATCGCTGAACTCGCAACCGCATGCCGCCGTCATGGGATCAAGATGGGATTCTACTACTCGCAGGCCCAGGACTGGGTGAACGGCGGTTCCTCGTGCAACGGTTTTTGGACAATGACCAGCAGCGTGATATGGACAAGTACATCGATCACGTCGCGGTTCCCCAAGTGCGCGAATTGTTAACGCAATATGGTCGAGGGGTGCCGGCTGTCTTATGGTGGGACACCCCTTGTGACATGACACGCGAGCGCGCATCCCGACTGATCCGTTTACTGCGTTTGAAACCCGGGATCATTCACAATAACCGCCTCGGAGGGGGATACAGCGGGGATACCGAAACACCCGAACAACATATTCCCGCCAGTGTTATGGCAAATCGTGACTGGGAAACCTGCATGACTATGAATGACACTTGGGGATTCAAGCAGCTCGATACAAATTGGAAATCGGCAGAGACGCTGGTTCACCAACTCATCGAGACCGCCAGTAAAGGCGGCAACTATCTGTTGAATATCGGTCCAGATGCCACGGGCGCCATACCGGAGGCTTCGACGGAGCGGCTGCGCGCCATTGGCGACTGGGTGCGCGTCAACGGCGAAGCGATCTACGGGACCACTGCCGGCCCGCTGCAGAATCTGCCCTGGGGACGATGCACGGCCAAGCCCGGACGGCTTTATCTATTTGTTTTACAGTGGCCTGCTGATGGCCGTCTACTCGTACCACTTGCATCAGACATCCGGCGGGCTTCGCTGCTGGTTCAGCGACGCAAACCGTTGTTGACAGAACGCGTGGACGACGGCTTGTTGATCCACCTTCCGGGGCAGTCGCCATCTCCTTACGCGAGTGTCATCGTGCTGGATATCAACGGGGAAGTCCAAACTATCCAACCAGCGGTGTCTGCCGATGCGACAGGTATACTCACGCTTGATGTGCTCGATGCCCGTATAGTGGGCGACGTGCTGCGTATCGAAACGATTGACAGCGTGCCCAACGCCGGGTTCTGGACCAACCCGACAGATCGCCTCGAATGGCGTATCCGCGGACTGGCCCCAGGCGAATATAATGTTTCTATAACCGGCGCCTGTCATCCAGATAACAGCGGCAGCCGCTGTGTTCTTACTATAGGAAACGACCGTTTGGCCTTCCAGCCCCAAGCCACTGCGTCTTGGTCGGATTTCCAGACATACTCAGCCGGTCGGATACGCATAGGCGACAGCTCATCGACGCAGGTCGTGTTGAGGGTGAGTTCGATGCCTCGCGGAGCGGTCATGAATCTTCGTCAGATAATTCTTCATCCCAGGGAGTGACAGGCCAGCCAGCCTGCCAAAAACGCTAGATGAAAAATATCTTCTTCGTAAGCCGTGAAACTTTTAGAGCCGAAGTTTCAGCGGGGTTCACCACGTTCCTTACTATGGCCTACATCATTTTCGTCAACCCGGCGTTATTGTCGGCAGCGGGCGTACCGTTCCAAGGGGCAGCAACCGCAACGGCACTAGGAGCGGCGGCGCTGTCCATCCTGATGGGGATTGTCAGCAATCGTCCGCTGGCTTTGGCCGCCGGCATGGGGCTGAACGCCATGGTCGCGTTCACCATCATCGGCTTTCAACAGGCCAATGTCCCTTGGCAAGTGGGTATGGCGGTCGTGTTTGTGGAAGGGGTCATCATCACTATTTTGGTCTTGACCGGCCTGCGGGAAACGATCATGCATGCCATCCCTCTCAACCTGAAGCGCGCCATTGGCGTGGGTATCGGGCTGTTTCTGACATTCATCGGACTGGATCATGGCGGGCTGGTCGTGCCGGATCCGAACACGATGCTTGCACTGGGCAACTTTGACCAACCATATGTCTGGGTCACCCTCAGCGGGTTAGCTGCGGTGATGTTGTTCTTGTCATTGCGCATACGTGGTGCGATCATACTGGGTATCATCGTATCCACCCTTGTGGCGCTGATGTTAGGACTGATCAAACTGCCAACGAACTGGATCGCTCCACTGGATTTGAGCACCATAGGTGCGCCATTTCAGACGGTCAAAGGCAGTATGGCGATCATGCAGATCTGGTCACCGGTGCTGTTAATGGCGCTTTTCGCTTTGATGATGACGGATTTCTTCGACACCATGGGGTCGGTCGTAGCCGTCGGACAACAGGCGGGCTTTCTGGAACCCGACGGATCGGTTCCGGGGATCAGACGCATTTTAATGGTTGATTCGCTTGGCGCCGTACTCGGTGGAGTCTTTGGGTGCAGTTCCATCACCACGTACGTGGAGTCGGCAGCGGGAGTCGCGCAGGGCGGTCGTACCGGATTGATGCCCATAGTCACCGGCTTGCTGTTCATCGTGGCGGCGTTTTTTACACCGGTGATCGCCATGGTGGGTGGAGGCATCCAGGTTCCATTCGCCACACATTACGCGAGTTATGCGCAAGGCGGCTTCACCGTGCCGGCGGGCAATTTCATGCAGTATCCCATCACCGCGGGAGCGCTGATCGTTGTCGGTTTTCTCCTGGTGAACGTCGTGCGCGAAATCGATTGGGACTCGTTCAACGAGGCGTTCCCGGCGTTCCTGACAATTATTGGCATTCCCTTGACCTACAGCATCAGCAATGGAATCGGTATGGGCTTCATCAGCTGGCTGCTGCTGAAGGTGATAAACCGACAAACGCGCGACGTATGTATTGGTTCAGCGTGAATTGGAGAATCTGCCATTCTCAATGTAACAGATGGT
>CAZYPZ010000039.1:0-18020 GCA_964650005.1 uncultured bacterium
ACCCCGGAGAATGACCCCAGAGAGACGGGTTTGTCTTTTCTAAATGGTGGAGGCGGGGGGACTCGAACCCCCGTCCAGAACGGATCAGGAACGGCCTCTACGAGCGTAGTCGTCGGATTGATCTCGCCGCAAGGCCGGCCCGTCGACCAGCCTGCCTGGCGGCCAGTCCTCCCTGCGTTTTCGCCCCGGAGGCGGAGAACACTCGCCCGGCGCTAGTCGGATTTAGACACGCCTGAACATCACCCCAACCGACCAGGGGTGGTCAGACGGCCGCCTTAGTTAGGCGGCGAGAGCGTACTGAGGAGTCGCTCTTATTTTTTTGCCGCTTTTTACGAGGCCAGCGGCGCCTCGGCTCGCAACCAATTCCATCCCGCGCCCTGTCGACACCAATCGCCCCCAGGGTCCTCAGGTCTTTCATTGTACCACACACCATGGGAATAGACGCTGTCGACGGCACATTTGTTTCTCGATTGGATCTAGAACTGATTTGTGATATTATTGATTGAATTGACAATCAATATATGGAGAGGCAAATGGCGCGAAGCGAAGCATCCAACCGGCGGATGCGTGATACACGCCGGGAGGCCATCCTGAACACCGCACTGCAACTGTTTGCCTCGCGGGGTTTGACAGGAACGAAAATATCCGATATCGCCTCGGCGGTAGGAATGTCACAAGGACTGCTGTATCACTACTTCGAGTCAAAAGAAGCCATCTATACGGAGCTGATCCGGGATGCGTTTGAAAAGATGAATGCCGCCTGCAGGGCGTTGGAGGCAGGACCGCTGCCGCCGGAACAGAAGATCCGGAAGGCGTTGTCCGAGCTGTTACGCAGTATCGAGCAGAACGCCATTTTCGCCAGTACGGTGCTGCTCATCGTACAAGCAGGCATCTCGGAGGCGACACCGGACGAAGCCCGACAATTGATCGCAACAGAAAGCCACGTGCCCTACCAGGTCATCGAGCGCATTCTGAGTCAGGGCCAGCTCGAGGGTGTCGTTCCCCGACATGATCCCGCTATGCTGTCGCTGCTCTTCTGGATAACCATCAAAGGATTGGCCATGCATCGGGCAGTGTATGCATCCGCTTACCGCGCGCCCGATCCGGATGTGCTGGCGGGTCTGTTTCTTGTTCCGCAAGGGAGTATAAATCATGCAGATATCTGATTACACGAATACACCCATACACCGGCAACTACGCGCGTTGAGCCCCCGGTGCGTGACTACACCACTGGGACTGGTGGAGTATTGCGAGTACGGTGAGGGCCCCGTTGTACTCGCCGCACACGGGGCTATGGGCGGATATGACCAAAGCTGGCTGTTGACGCAGACCATCGGGACTGCTGGATACCGGTACATCTGTGTATCGAGACCCGGGTATCTGGGCACGCCGCTGAAGCCTAACGCCCATCCGGACCGACAGGCCGACCTGTGCGCCGCGCTGCTGGATGCGCTGCAGATCGAGCGTGCGGTGTTCATGGCGGTGTCGGGTGGCGGCTACAGTGCGCTTCACTTCGCTCTGCGTCATCCCGCCAGGTGCAATGGGTTGGTGCTGGTCTCCACTTGCGGCGATGTCATGGATACCCCCATCCCCCTGTCTTTTCGACTCACGAAGTGGATGATGTATGTGCCCGCAGTGGCGTGTCGGCTCAGTCAGAAACTGACGGCTGATTTGGACCTTGCGGCCAGCCGCTCGATTACCGACTCGGATCTGCGCCGACGCACACTTGCCGACCCTGAGACCGGAGCGCTGTTCACCGCTTTGCTTGTCAGCACATGGGATCACGTGGAGCGCCGGATGCGGGGCACCGAAAACGACATCCGCGTGACGCGTCGCACCTCCTATCCGTTGGAACAGATCTGCACGCCCGCGCTGATCATCCACGGGAAGAGAGACCCGATGGCTCCGTATGAACCACATGCACGACTGCTGCACTCGCGAATCGCCAACAGCCGGCTGGTGACGGTGGAAGAGGGCGAACATGCGGCGATCTTCACGCATCGGGAGTATATACAGCCACAGGTGTGTCAGTTTCTGCGGGAAACAGCGTACGCGTAATGGTGATACCTCCGGCAGGTGTGGTCGCACCATTCGGTGTATGTAACCCTGAAACAGGGCTAGGGGAACGACCTGTTCAGGAGCGTACGCATGCGCAGAGCCAAAGAGCCGGCATTCGGAAACAAGCCTCCCATCGGGCCTGACGAGCCGCTGCGGAGGCTGTTTGCCCCATATGATCTGCTCTCGTTGAACTATCTGGCTGCGAACTACTGCGAAAATCTGCTGGATTGCCGAACCAATGTACTCAGTTATACCCATCTGCTAAGCGACCGGGCCGAGAGCGACGCGTTTCACCTGCGTTACCCCGACGACATGGGCCGTTTCATGGAAGCAGTGGCATGGGAGGCCGAGTACTCACCGGTAGTCCGGCTGGAGTTGATGCGGCGTATGGCCAAAGGGCTGATAGCAGCGCATGTGCCCGGTACCCGTGGTCGCTACTTCTTTCGCCGGCGAACCGGAGGCAAGGTGTTCCTGCTGCAGTCGGACGCGGCGTCACAGGTGGACGGGTCGGTGGCATTGGCCAATCTGCAAGACTATAACGAACCTCTGGTTCGGATCGGGCTGGAGGTAACGAGAGGCGGTGAGCAGCTCAAATCCGGCAGCGCCCGCATCAACGAAACGCCCGCCGGGGCCTCGTCACCGGCAATGGCCCGTCAGCCACAGCATTGGAACGCATCACCATATGCCTTTGTTCGTCAGTACACCTGGGAGGGTGTACGGGTCGATATGGAGTGTTCGGTGTGGGGAGCCGATGAGGGGCGGATCCCGCAATGCACCGTGTACTCAGAACAGGCGGATCAGGTTTCTGTGGTGATCGGTAATCCCGCAATCGGCATGGAGATGCTGCGTGATCCGAAGGCGCAGGACGTGATGTACCTGCCAGATGGCCGTGTGTTACGCTCGGAGGTGGTGGGTGACTGGTCGGCCCATCAACCCGGTTTTCGTTATCTTGTCGTGGCCAAACGTACGGCGTTTGGCAGCTGGGGGCACTTGACCGGTTTACTGGTGCTGTGGTCCGGTGGACCGACGCGTGTGGACGCGTCAGCCCGAAACGGCTTCGGTCAGTTGCGCATCACGTTCGGACGTCGTGACGGCGCGGTTCGTGGCGGCGTCTCGCTGCTTCCGTTTACATTCTTCAGCGAAGCGGACCTCCCCATGATCCATCGCAACGCCGTTCAACTTCTTGCGCATGGGGTGACGGCGCTCAACGGACATCCGATGCTGGAGCTGCAGAACGCGGCTGCCGCCGGGTTGGCGGCTGCTGCCTATGTGCTGACTCATTACCGTGATCCGTTCGGGGATGTGGTGCGCATCCATGCCAAACACGCTGTCGATCGTTTGTTCGATGATGATCGGCATAACATGCAGTTGATCCGTGTCTATTTCCCGCTGCGGGCCGCCTCCTGGCTGTTGAAAGCCGCCCGTTCGGCGGGAGATCGCAAGTTGGCGAGTCGTTGCGGGCATATGGTCTCTCTCTGGATGGACCGCCTGGTGACGGCCAAGCATGGATATGATGGTGCGGGTTGGGCCAGTGGATGGGAACACTTCAACGCGATGAAAGCCGTCTGGTTGGCGTATGAGGCGACCGGGAGAGAGGCATACCGACAGATCTGGGAGCGCGCGTTGACCGTATACACCATCGACTCCCGGGGCATCTATCGATATGGCGCCGCATTGGATGCGCCCGGCGGATTTGACACCTACGCGGGTGCGTTGCCGCTGGCGGTCTGGGGCAATGCCGGCTTGTTGGATCACGTGAACCACCTGATCAACCTGGATGCGCCCAGCGGTTGGCATGATCCTCAGCGTCCGCTGAAGGAGATGTGGAATGACACCGGAGCCGGGCCATGGGCCTGTTGCGACGCCGGTCCGGATTACGTTGGCTTCTCCCTTCGGGGCGCCGGGGTGGCGCACAGGCGGCAGTGGCTCGTGCCTGTGGGCGCTTTTCCTGTTTACAGTCAGGATGGACACGTGACGCTTACCGGTTCACGTGTCATTGACAACCCGTTCTTCCTGCCGGGCGCAGGTTCCGCCCGACAGATCGATCAGGACCGTTTGGGAAGTGGACCAAGGATCCGGCATCAACGGCTGATTCCGGACCGTGCAGATGAGGCGGCAGCTTTGCTGTATCCCGGCGGCCGGGTTCGACCCGGTTGCCGCACCTGCACGGGACGGCAATCGGTGGGTTATCGATTGGCGCTCCCGGATGCCGACTACGCTTCTGTACATATGGCTATCCGCGGCGTCGGATACCAGGTCGATGCATCACCGGACGGGGAGCGTTGGCATACCTGCCTCGATACCTGCAGCGATCATCCTGTCGAACAGGCTATCGATCTGTCGTTTCTGACCGGGTGCATGGACCGGTTGGTTCCTGTATTGGAACTTCAGCCGGTGAACGACTGGCGATGCATCACCGATGATGCAGGAACCGTGCGGAACGGCAGGCGTCACCTGTCTGCACATGCCGTGATGACCTATTGTCTGAACGTGAAGTCGTTGTCGATGTGCCGGCTGGAGATGATGATCGGAAACGGATATGTGGTGGAGTGCTCTCCAGACGGTCGCCGGTGGTATCAGGAAATCAGCTCGGACGACATGAAGGGAGGCGACGACGTCGTTTGGATCCGGATGGTTGACGCAACACGCCACGTGAATCCGACAGGACGCTTGTACATGCGTCTGCACGACCGCGGAACCGGTTTTCAACGGCCGGCGTTTATACAGCGACTTACCGTGTATGGCGCCTACCGAAGTGATGTTGCCTATCTGCGGATCGCCAACATCGGTGGCGTCGGTCGCTTCGATCTGTATCAGTTGCTCCTGCGGACTTGGAATGAACCACGATAACGTGAACCGCCAACGGCTTGCGCCTCGAAGAGACTGGCGCGGGGTGTTTTTCAATCCGCAGATCGACCCCGATCCGAATTACCCATGGCTGCTTCATTATGATCGTCAGCGCGATGCGGTGAGGCGGCATCTGCAAGACATTCGGAAAGCCACGCGGCTGAATCTGCTGGACGTGTTTGTGATCATTCCCAACAGTCTATGCACGCCGGCGCGCGGCAACCAATGGGGTGATCCACCGGAGAGATGGCTACATCTGCCTTTTGTTGAGCATGTCGGCCGGTTTGTCGATGACTGCTGGGACGAGGGGCTGAGTGTGGAACTCGACCTGGTGGATAATCGCTGGATCCCATACTCGATTGACAGCGCCGCCCAGATCGGGCGTCCGGGAGATCCCTGGTGGCCCACAGCGGGTGACCGGCCCTGGCTGGCCTCCGCAGTCTGGTATCGTACGATGATCCTGACAATCGAGTCCGCGGCACGGCATCGCGAAGCGATCGCGATGTGGAGTCTGATGGGCAACTATCATCACGGTGCGGCTGAACCGGTTCTGTGGGATGACGACGTCCGTCCGGACATCAAGCGGTATACAGAACGGTTTGTCAAGCATGTCTGGCCCGTTTTCATGACTGCCGGCGCCCGTCCCAAGGCGTCGCCGATCCTGCTGCCCATCTTCGCGCGTAATCCGTACTGGGATGCGCACCCGCCTATCCACCGGCTAAGCGGTGTGCGCAATCTCAAGACATGGCTGGTGGATGACATGCGGTTGCCGCCGGATTACTGGCTGATGAGCACATATCCCTTTTGTGAGCCGGCCGCTGATGGGTTCCACTACATCACAGGCATTCAGGAAATACTGGGGCGTGCGGAGATGCGGCGGATGGTGTCCACGGACTGGAAAGGCCCCGGCCACGAGGCCGAGCTGGTGAATACAGTTATCGACAGCAACGATCGGACAGCCCCCGAGGCGTTGACATGGAATCTGAACTGCGTGCGTACATTCGATATGGCGGGATGGTGGCTTTGGGCCTATCAGGACACGCCGCAGGCGATGTGGGGAGTACGGACTTTGGACGGTGTATGGAAACGGGAGTATCTGGAGGCGCTATCGGTGGCGCGCTGACCGAGCGGTGTAACGTTCGGTTAGCCTGCCGTGCTGTGCTATACTTGTGACATATGGCACAAGCGGTCCGGCGGCGCGGTTCGGTCTGATAGGGAACGGACAACGCGGCCAAACGGTCGGTTGTTTCGGCTCGAAGGGAGAGACACATGGACGAGGCGCAGTGGTGGTGGTGGATGGTGCTGGCTGCCGTGTTCGCCATCGGCGAAATGATCACCGCCGGCTTTTTCCTGTTCTGGTTCGCAATCGGTGCGGTGCTTGCAGGGTTTCTGGCCTGGTTTGGATACAGCCCGCAGTGGCAACTGCTGGTGTTTGTGGTGAGTTCCGGGGTGCTGTTTGCACTGTCCAGACGCTTTGCCGAGCGGTTTACCAGAAGGCAGCCCGACGGCATCGGGGCAAACCGGTTCTTCGGCCGACAGACAGTTGTGCTGACCGAGATCGACAACATCAAGGGAACCGGAAGCGTCCGGCTGGACCGTGAAGAATGGCGGGCCAGCAGCGCCGATGGTGAAGTGATACCCGCCGGCGAATCCGTAGTGGTCGACAGCGTGGATGGTACACGCCTTGTCGTCAAGCGAGCAGCTGCAAAGGAGTAGCGCGGATGGAGAGTATTCTGGTCGTCATCGCGATCGTGGTGTTTTTCGTGGTCGCCAAAGGAACACGGATTGTGCGCCCATGGGAAAAGGGCCTGATCGAAAGATTGGGGAAGTATCAGCGTACGGTTGACAGCGGTCTGACCATCATCATCCCGTTCTTCGAGTCGATGGTGAAGGTGGACATGCGTGAACAGGTGGTGGATGTCCCGCCACAGGCCGTTATCACGAAAGATAACGTGGCCGTGGAAGTCGACGCGGTCGTGTACTTCGAGGTGACCGATCCGATCAAAGTGACCTACAATGTGGCCAACTTTTACATTGCATCCACCAAATTGGCGCAGACCAACCTGCGTAACCTTATAGGTGATCTGATGCTTGACGAATGTCTGACTTCACGTGACATGGTAAACAACAAACTGCGCCAGATCCTGGACGACGCCACAGACAAATGGGGTGTACGCGTCAGCCGGGTCGAGCTGCAGCGGATCGAGCCGCCTAAGGATGTCACCGAAGCGATGCACCAGCAGATGAAGGCCGAACGGGTCCGGCGCGCCACGATCCTCGAGGCGGAGGGCACCAAGCAGGCAGCTATTCTACAGGCTGAGGGAACCAAACAGTCTGCCATCTTGGAAGCCGAAGGTCAGGCGGAGGCCGTGCGTAAGGTCGCTGATGCCGAACGGTACCGGCAACTGACGGTGGCCGAAGGAGAAGCCAAAGCGATCGAGACGGTCTATTCGGCTATCCATGCCGGGAACCCCACCAATGACCTGATCGCCATCAAGTACCTGGAGGCGTTGCCCAAGATCGCCGACGGTAAAGCCACCAAGGTGTTCCTGCCGCTGGAGGCGAGCGGTGTGCTGGGAAGTATCGCCGGAGTGGCGGAGCTACTGGCGGCGAAAGGCAAAGAAGGGGAAGCGCGCGTTTGATCTAGCCGGCGCCTGCTTCAGATTTCCAATCGCCGGGCTGTGGAAACGGTCCGGCGCTTTGTTCATACATCGGCCGGCCTTTGGTGTCCAACGTTTGTAACACATCCCTGACAGCCTGTCAACGTGTTGTAGGGGCGAAGGAGTTTGAACCAACCCGGCACGTGGGGTCTTTATGTCGGGTGATACGAAGTGGTACGGGAATCTGGTATCGTACAGCTGATTTCAGTCGTGAACGACAGCCGTCACAGTGATCCCTCCGTCCCATCACTGCCCCTGACTGCCGCAAACGGCCTAAGTGCAGAAAGGACGGTCGCATGACGCATCTGAGACGCGCTTCTGTAATTTTACTGTGCTGTGTCGCCGCATGTTGTGAGGCGGGTCCCGGCCCCAGAGACGTACTTCAGCAGAGCCTGACGCTAGGCACGGCACGGGGGGTGGCGCCTCAGGTGCGTTCGGAACGGCCGTTCCATGCAGATTGGGCAGCGACCATCGAGTCCGGTACGTTCCGTTGGTGGGGCGACGGCAATCGTGATGGATCGGTGGATGCCGATGAAGTCCGTAAAGAGTCCTATTCGGCGCGGTATCGGGCCCGCATATGGGCTGCGGATCCGGCTTCGTTCAGTCTCGAAGACACCGCCGGTGATACAGGCGCATTTGTCAGCGTCTTAAGGGATTTCACGAATTGGGCGCCGCCCATGGGAACACCTGTGTCTCCGATCCCGTCGCTAGGCGATGTGAGCAAGGGCTGGCTGGTGCGCGACACGGCAGGAGGCGGCGAGGAAGGGCCGGCGCGCCACACGGAGACATTGCTTCTTACCTGCGTGCGCGGACCGTATAGGTTATTTGTGGATGTGGGTTGTGAGGTTATTATCAATGGCCAACTTTTGCAGCCTGAGGAACTGGCCCCGGTTTATGTGTTGGACAAGCCGCAACTCGATACACGGATCAAGCAATGGCGATCCGACAGAATGCAGGTCGCCGCTGAGTTAATCCGGAATATGCTGGCGCCGCTGGACAGTTGGTGCCGTGCTCGGCTGGTTCGAGGCCCCGGCTTCAAGGGGCTGTTCCCGTATGGGTTGCTGTTCTGTTATCCCTCGCCATCCGATCTGCCGAACGGGTACCGGTCCAAGCCGGAACTGACCTCGATCAAGACTCCAGACACATCGTACAGCGTGACCTATGCGCCTGAGTCGCGCAACGGCGCCTACACGGTGTACCGCGTGGACATGCATATCACTCATTTCAAGGACGCGGATATGTCTGACGATGCCTGGCTGAGCGTCCCAAAAAACCATTACTCCGAGCTCTCCAAAGGAGCCTCTGCGTTGACACGGACCGATGTGGACGAAGCTCATCGACGGCAATACCGTGATGCGGGCTCGAACTACGATATCCTGTCGTTTCGAACCGCCAATGTCGCCGTGCAGATAAAGGGCGAGACCCAAGGGGATACCTCATCCGCCCATCCTTTGCCTTTGACGGAGCCCATCGCCGCGTTCATCATCGCGAAGTTGTACGGCAAGAGCACGCCTCCGTTGCAGGCGCCGATGGAGCTGAAGGTGGCAGGGCCGACACGCGTGTGGGCGGGCGGAGCGCCGCTGCAGTATGAGATCACCGCCACCCGGCAGTGAGCACCGGCATCTCAGGCGCCATGCATGCTTGAAGTAGCCAATGGGGCATTGGGTGAGTGTGCCGTAACGCGCGTTACCACGGATGTTCATGGCAAAGCGGTGTTCCGGTACACCCCATTGAGACCGGGCGCCAATTCCGTGTCGGTGTCCGCCTCGGGGACATCGGTTGTTCTGCCTATTAAACAGGGCGGGATCTGGCTGCAGCAACAGCCCTCTGCGGCTGCGGACATACCGGCCGACGGTAAAAGCGCATCGAGTCTGCTGATCCGATGTACCGACCCGGACGGTAGACCGATGTCGGGTGTGCGCCTGTCAGCCACACTGGATGAGCGTGGGCTCGTGAAAAAGGGAACGCTGAAACCGATGACAACCTGGGTGAGCGATTCACAAGGGGCGGTCCGGTGTACTTATACACCGCCGGATCTTCGAGCGGTTTCCTCGTTCCGTTTCGCGAATGTGTTCGTCAGCGTCAAAGCAAGCCCGGGAACTCCGCCGACAGCGGTGTCCACCGGTCTACGGCTTCGTATCGTTCAGAAAGAGATGCCGACGGCCAGCGCAACAGTACTCACGCTGTCTGTTCGGCACGCCCAAGTATTGGAGCTGGAACAATGCCGTCAATGGGTCGCCGGTAAGCCGGCTGTACTGCGCGCACGGGTTACCTGGGACAACCCCACAGTTGAGACCGTGACCTGCACAGTCACCTTCCGTTGGAACAAACAGCAGATACAGTCGATGCCGTTCACCTTCAAAAAGCAATATTCCCGGCAGGAGCTGTCAGAGCGGCGCGATACAGCTTGGACTACGGTATCGCCCGGCCAGGCGGGCGACTGTGAGGCAGGCGTCCGGCTCGATGATGTCCGGATCACGCATGCCGGTGGCGTCACGGAGCCGGGGGCCGCCGTCGAACGGCTTGAAGCGGTTACGGTGCGCCCAAGTGAGCGTCAGCTCAGGGTGCTGTTCGTACCGGTGGCTATCGGATCCTGGAACGGGCGTGAGCGGATGGACATCGCATCATTTGATTCACTACGGCGCGAACAGATGCGGTATGCCCGCGGGATGTTTCCGTTGCCGCCGTCGGCCGTGCAAGACATCACGCGTTCCAATCTGATGTACATTCCGGAACAGGCCCTGAATGAACCGGTCATATCGGAGGGCAGTCTGCTGGCGCGGATAAAGGCGTTGGCTGCAGAGTACCCGGGCGCGTATGTACTGGGCGTGGTCCCGGACGACTGGCTGCGTCATGCCGGAACCAGCGCCCGGGATCGAGTTCCGCATTCGATGCTGATCTCCGTGAACAGCGCGGGAGGCGCCATGGACACCGTATTGACCCATGAATGGATGCACTTGCTGGGCTTCGATCACAACACGGTGACCACGGATGCGTCTCCAGGTGTGTGGATACGGGATGCGTCAACCGGCGACATCATGGATATGCTGCGTGAACCCGGCGCCGACTTCTGGGATGTGATGAACATCGATCCCGCCACATCTGCACAGACATGGATTGGACGGCACAACTATGAACGGCTCCTGCGCATTCTGCTGCCGAATTGACGCCTGCGGGACTGTAGCCGCTTCCGCAGGAAGTCTGCCTGCGCCTGATGGCGAGATGCAGCCGAGTCTATCGCGTGCTCGCCGAACGCCACGGTAGGGTGCGCCTCCGGCAACCGCCACACGTATAAGCTTATGCAGATAGAGATACTTGCAGTCGATGCGGAATATGCTTATACTGCGCATGTCAGAGTGGCGCTGTTGCCATTTGCACTCCAGACACCCCAATGTATGGTTGTGCCGTTGGGCACGGAGGTAGATAGATCGACTCTGCGTGTTGGAGGGTGTAATGAACGTACTGGAGACGCAAAATGCAGATCGGACGCCTGGTGAGTTAAACGAGCTGGGCCAAGCTCAGAGACTGTTGTGCTGGGTGGTGCTACTCCAACTCATCGTTATGTTGATACTGTTCATCATGATCCCATTCGGCGCGGATGCCGCAGCGGATTCATTGCCAGACAACGCCAGCACGATGGTTGTGCTGTTGTTTGTGATCCGTCAGCTGCTGACATTCGTATATATTGCGCTCACTCCAGTTGGTTTTTTTTGGATGGCAAAGTCGCTTAAGAAGCCGCGTCCGCTGTTGTATGCCTTTTGGGCCTACCTGCCGCTGATCAATCTGATCAGTCTGTTGCTTATGAATGCACATGCCACCCGTGTGCTCAGGCAGGCCGGAGTCAAGGTGCTGCTGATGGGGGCGGATCCGGACGACCTCAAGCGGTTGTCGCAGACACAGGCGCCGGCGCCACCGATAGACGGATAAGCCCTCGCGGCCTCCGGTGCCGGGTGGACATCGGTTCAGTAGTGCATCGATGTCCACCCGGAGTGGAAGTAGCCGACATACCACTTTTGGAACAACCGCAGCCAGAGGTCGGTATCGACCTGCTGACGGAATGTGGGCGAGTCCATCAGGTGCGCACGAAACGCCGCGGTGACGGCATCCAGTCGGGGCTGGTCTTCTGCATCGAGCGCCGCGGATGCCTGCGCGAGCAACTGGTAACCGTCTGCGGTGGTTCGCAGCCATTCCAGAATCTGCTGGCGCTCCGTCGGCAGGCGGTCAAGCGATTGCCCTACCAGCGAGGCGATCCGGGCGCCTTCGTCTGCGTCGCCGTCAAAGCCGAACCAGGAGGCGTCGTCCATGCGTAACAGCGCCTCGCTGAGCGGCCGGCCGGCTTCGGAGTCGCCGGTTTCATACGATGCATACCAATCCATCACCGACTCGGGCGGCCTCTGCGGGTCCCAGAACAGCGCGCCTCCCAGAAAATCCGCTGGGTATTTGGTCTGGCATTCCATCCGCATCATGAAGATCTGTGATGCTCCGAATTCTCGGGATTTGGGGATCCACTCACACAGGTAGCGGCTCAGTGGCAGCACGAACGGTTGGCCGGTTTCGATGTTGGTTTGGTAGAGAAACGATTTGATGGGCCAGCCATGTTGGCGGAAGAGGGGAAACAGGGGTGATTGACCGGGGTCGACGAGTGCGCCGTCCGAAAACACCACCTGACCACGGCGCTTGTTCAGACAGGCGGATACCTGCTGCATGAACGCGTCACGTATCGAGTAGCCATGCATCTGTTCGTACCGCCAGATGCCCCAAGTGCCGATTTGGACGGTCGCCGCGGGATTGACGCGCCACACCAGATCGCTGAAGACCTCCACCTGGCGCAGCAGTGTGGACAACTGTACGTCACCCTGTCGACATTTGTCACACATGCATCCACCGGGGTCATAGAACCAGATGGAGAAAAGGTCACACTCACGGAACCAGCGCAGTTCGCTCTCATAGGCCCTGAGCATGTAATCCCAGGTTCGGGGTTGAGACGGACATAACGCACCGGGCTGGTGGTATTCCAGCTGTGCCTGCAGTTCAGGATGAGACGACCAGATTTCGGCAGGCACCATGGTCGGAGTGAAGTGATACCCTGCGCGCAACCCCCGCTCGTGCCCGTATCGGATCGCATGACGCAACGCCTTGTGCACCTGGAGGTTCTTGCCGCGGTTCACCGTCATCCCCGGGTAGGCCAATTGTCCATCGCCCCACAAGTAGAACGACCAGGCGCTGAAACGCGCCAGATGCAGGCGATCGAGATATCTCTTCCAACGTGTGTCATCCCACGTGTCAGGGGTGATGGGATCGCGTGACAGTCCGTAACCGATGTTGATGTATAATTCACGTTCCGCAAACGCCGGTATTTCCAGCATGTCCCATTGGCGTAGATGCAGGCGCATGTGTCCGCGATCGCGCCACAGGTGCGTCTGGATATGTCCGATGGCGTACGCGAGGCCCTCCGGGTTTTGAGCAACCAGGTGAACGACCGAAGCGCAGCCGGTTGGTGGTTGGGTCGTGATCGCGTAGCCCTGTTGCCGGCCAGTGGCCTTTTGGAGAAGCCGCATGTGAAGCGCGAAAGGATCGGCGGCTGAGAGGGATGCGGGTGTTTCGAGGCACACCACGCGTAGCTCTCCCGGGGGCCCTTCATCTGTATGCATCGAGCGGCGGACCCGAACGGCTGGGAGTCCGGCTGCGACCAGATGATCAGACAATCGCTCGATGGCGGAGCGTTCTACATACCCGAGGTTGTCGGGCGCGACGATCGTAATCCTGTCGACGGGCACGCAGCGCCATCGTGTCGGGCGACTCAGGCGGGCTGGCCTTGAGTGGTGGATCCGAGTTGTTGCTGCACGAAGACAACGGATTTCCACCCGGGCGATACTCGCATCATCCAAGCTTGCGGCGATCCGGAAGTCGGATACGGTCTGTTGTCCATTGGCGAATCGGCCTTCCGGCAAGGGGATGGTTACGGTTCTCCATGTTTTACTGTCCGTACGCAACCAGGAGACCTCACGGTAACGGTCTGCAAGAGCGTTGCCGACTGCGTCGTACTGGATCGCTACCGGGGACACACCGTTGTCCCAATACGTGACGGTCAGTTCCACCGTGAACGGTGGGTAGCCGTGACGAAGCAGTCGTTGGCGGGCGATGTCAAAGTAGATATAGGGGTTACGGGACGCGATGTCGGTCTGAAGACAATAGCGACTACCGATGAACACACGTTTGGCTGCACCATCGATTGGAGTCATGGGGATAAAACGAAGCCCGTCCGTAGTATCCGGTTCGCCAGCTTCATAGAATGCGTCAGTCATCAGGTGGAGAGCCAGAGCGAACAGGATCACTACCAGCCATGTGGACATACGGTCGAACTCCCCGATGCGGATCTGCAGCCACGTTACTCCACAAAATGTCCGAACTCCTCCACCGCGCAGGAAGGATAGTCTCCAAATGAGCACGAAACGATACAATACGCGCAACCGGCGCGCCGATGGTATTGCAGATCATTGAAGGGAGAACACAAAGATGGATGTGTATGGTGCAGTCTCTGAACAGGTGCTGGAGAAGGCTCGGGCGTTGGGTCTGTTGAAAGGCAATGAACTGACCATGATCCCGGAAACTGTGGGTGTGCTGACTGAAGTGACGCAGGCGATAGCAGATGACATGATCGAGTTTCACCAAAGCAGGGGCGTCAATGTGCAGGTCCCCATCTGGCAGGGTGCGATGTTCTATGCGTGGACCAAAGGGGTGGAGTCGGCCTATCTGTTCCACGATGCGCCTAAAGAGCCGATATCGATAAACTACCGATCCGAAGATCTGTTTCAGGGACTGGTGGGCGCTCAAGTGCCGCGGTGGCTTCAGTCCTACATCAATACCATGGCGCCCGTTGTGTTTGCAGTTCTGGCCGACATGCTGCCCTGGATGCAGGAACACATCAGTGAACTCAACAGTGAAGACGACTGGTTGCGCGCCTGTCTCTGCAGCTCGTTGTTTTACATTGCGCTGATTGGAGTGAACTGTGGGCAGCGGTGCATCCAGAGGGAAGTGAGATCTGAAAGTCACGATGTATTTTAGCCGGGATGTTCCCCGGCCGTCAGGCCGAACACCGGTTTTTCGGCGCCTCGCATGTGTTCCGTATGCCGAGGACCGTGACCATGACTGACATCTTTGTTGCCGATTTATCCAGCCTGAAGGGTTGGCGAATATCAGCACCTGAGTGGGTTGCGCTGGATACGTTGGATGGCGTGCGCTGCGTGCGACTGACCGCGGACGTCGAACTGCCGGAGGGGGCGGAAGCGGTTCAGTTGGCGCGGCGTCTGGACAGGCGCCGGTTCACCGAGCGGGGAGAGTACCGACTAAGGTATCGGGTGCGTTCAGACCGGTTTCCGCAG
This sequence comes from uncultured bacterium, assembly GCA_964650005.1. Classification (GTDB taxonomy): domain Bacteria; phylum Armatimonadota; class HRBIN16; order HRBIN16; family HRBIN16; genus CAZHSN01. Next base: position 14,948 of record CAZYPZ010000039.1, read on the forward strand.
GAGTACAACGTATTTCTGCTGTTGCGGCAAGGCAATCGAGTGTCAGGCGCCATCGGGTGGGAGTGGCGTCAAGTCGGCTCGAGCTGGCAGACGGTGGAATACGACTTTCGGGATGTCAATCCGCTGGCGACGGAGATCGATCTGGTCATGCAGGTCAAGGCGCCGGGACAGGTCTGGATCGGCGATGTGAGCTTGGAAGAACTCGCCGCCGGAACAATCGGCGCTGAGGAGCGGTCGCTGAGGGATCTGCCGCGATATGCCGGGGCACGCCGTCAGGTATCGATCCTCACAGACCGCCGATTTATGGTAGATGGACAACCATTCTTCCCGATCGGGCTTTGGGGTATTGATTTCCCCGATGAGCAGGCGATGGACGACATGGCAGAGTGCGGGTTCAACGTCAGCGGAACCGGACACTTGGCACAGCGTGGACCTGACGGCGTTAGATCATTCCTGGATCAGTTGCATGCGCGCGGACTTTATGCGGCAGGCGTATTGCGTTTTGACTGTACAGGCAGCACAGAGGCCGCGCTGGCCGAAGCGAACCGGCGTTACGGCCAATACGAACCGATTGTGTCGGTGACCCGTCAACATCCGGCCTTTTTCTTGTACGACATTGCCGATGAACCTGCATGGCTGGGCGTCAGCTTGTCGGCGTTCGCTCAGGGAGCACATTGGCTGCGGCGTCAGGATCCCAATCATCCGCTGTTTTCCAACCAAGCGCCGCGCGGCAGCATCAGTCTGCTGCGCCGCTGGTATCGGTTCGTCGATGTCGGAGGGTCTGACATCTATCCATGGTGGAACGGCGAGCCAGATCGACACTCTGACCTGCCCAACAGGACATTGGGTGTGGTCGGTGATGAGACGGTGAAAAACCAACGCGCGATCGGCGCCCGAAAGCCGATTATCATGACGCTTCAGGCCTTCGGATGGTCTGATGGCGCCGCGGATCCCGGCCTTGCCGGCCGAGGATACAGCTATCCGCCCCGGCATATCCAGCGATTTATGGTGTTTGATGCGATTGTTCACGGTGCGTCCGGGATCCTGATGTTTCAGGATCAGCGATACCGGGGTGTCAACAAAGCGGTAAAGCCGGTGTCAACTGAACTCCGATCGCTTCATGACGTGCTGGCGGCTCCGACCGATACCGGCTATGCACGGTGTACTGATCAGAGGGTTTCCGTGATTACCCGCAGACAACGTCACCGGCGGACGATCTTTGCGGTAAACCGCTCTGCGGACCCGGTAACCGCCCGCCTGATTATCCGTGAACCGGACAGCCAATGGACACGGGAGGACGGTTCGAGAGTCCAACACGCCGACGGGGGACTGTCAATCGGTTTGAGCCCGTGGGGTGTAGGCATTTTCCATGCGGAGTGAATCAGATCGCATCGCCCGAATGGGAGTATGAGATGAGCGAAAGACAGGTGGTGAGTTCCGCGCGAAGTGTGCCGGTTCGAGAAGGTGCGGGCGTGCGGCTACGGCGTGCCTTCGGTTATCATGAAATCCCGCAGTACGATCCGTTCCTGTTGCTGGATCACTTTCATTCTGCCGATCCGGATGACTATCTGGCGGGATTTCCGTGGCATCCTCACCGGGGCATCGAAACGATCACCCTTGTCTGGCGGGGAGAGGTGGAGCATCAGGACAGTCTGGGTAACCGCGGTGTAATCGGTCCGGGCGCGGTTCAGTGGATGACCGCCGGCAGCGGCATCATTCACCAGGAGATGCCCCATGGTGATGATGAGGGAGTGTTGTGGGGGGCGCAGTTGTGGAGCAATTTGCCGGCTGCGTACAAGATGACCGCACCCCGGTACCAGGAGTTTGGAGCAGCTGATATCCCTGTGGCGCTTGTCGATGATGCGACTGTGCGCGTGATTTGTGGTCGGCTGGGAGATGTGGAAGGCCCGGTACGCGACATCTGCAGCCGGCCCACCCTGCTCGATGTCGCGCTTCCGCCCATGGGTTCCGTCAGGTTGCCATGTGTTGCCGAGCATAACCTGTTTCTGTTTGTGCTGGAGGGCGCGGTATCGTGTTCGCGAAACGGCATGGAGTATCAGGCGGATTCGGTAGTGCGTTGTTTGGACGGAGAGCGTCTTTACTTGTTCAGTGGCACCGGGATGCGTGCACTGGTGGCGCATGCGTCACCCTTTCACGAGCCGATCGCCTGGGGCGGTCCGATAGTCATGAACACGCGGGAAGAGCTGCAGCAGGCTTTCAGCGAATACCGGAATGGGACATTCCTCAAGCCAAACATGAGGTGATGCGCCCTGCGAGTATCTGAACCGAGAGGAGGCCAACGTGCATGACGCGGCCCAATATATTGCTCATAGTTTCCGACGATCTGGGATGTCAGTTGGGGTGTCTGGGAGACCATCAGGCGCGAACGCCTTTTCTGGATCGGTTAAGTGAACAGGGTGTGTTGTGGACGCGTGCGTATGTTACCCAAGCGAGTTGCAGTCCCTCACGAAGCAGCCTGCTCACGGGGCTGTATCCGCATCAGACGGGACAGATCGGGCTGTCTCACCTGGGTTACAGCATGCGAGCTGGCGTTCCAAACCTGCCTAGGCTATTGAAACAAGCGGGATATGCCACAGGGGTTATCGGTAAAGTTCACGTTCAGCCGGAGGATGAATTTCCCTTTGACTATGATTACCGGTATGCGGTGACGGGGACCCGTGACATCCGCTGGACGAACGAGCGGGTACGCGAGTTCATTGCCGGGGTGCCCCAAGGACAGCCGTTTTTCCTGTATGTGAACCTGTTTGATCCCCATCGTGAGTTCATCGATCAGGTGTCCGGTTTTCCGTACCGGCCGACCAGACCGGACGATGTGCGTCCGTTTTCATTTTTGGGCGATGCGGACAGCCCCGAGGTGCGGCGCGACATAGCCGGTTTTATCAACAGCGTGAACCGAGTGGACACCGCTGTACGCATGATGACGGACACGCTTGACGCACTGGGAGTGAGTCAACAGACGTTATGCGTGTTTTGGGGAGACAACGGCGCCCCGTTTACCCCGGATTATTCATGAATTTGCCAGACTTCGCCGGTTGACATGCGGATTGAGGGA
>CAZYPZ010000040.1:0-17687 GCA_964650005.1 uncultured bacterium
TCAATCCGCATGTCAACCGGCGAAGTCTGGCAAATTCATGAATAATCCGGGTATAGCGCGATCTGTTTCTGTATGCTTTGCGTTCGTCGCCTGGAGGCGACAGACTGTAGTGTATTTTGCTCCATTCAGGATCTCCTTCACACACCGTAGGTCAGAGTCGATCTGCGTTGTGAACGATACGGTGGGTATTGCACCGCGAAGGTATGTAACCGGGGCGGATGGGGGTATCCGCCCCGGGGGTCACGGACGTATCAGAAGCTCTGCAGCACCTCGGCGTCCTCGGTGTCGTCCAGCGGGATCACGGCGCTGGGCTTTGGGCGAGCGGCCATCGGCTTGCCTTTGCCGTTACCGGAGTGATGCAGTTTGGCTGCCGGACGCACATTGGCGTGCGCCGGGCGGGCGCCGGTGCTGCGGCTGAGCGCGAAGCCCGCCACCATGCTGCGCATCTCTTCCGCCTGGCTGGAGAGCTCCTCGGCGGCGCTGGCCGACTCTTCGGAGTTGGCCGCGTTCTGCTGCGTCAGCTGGTCCATTTGAGAGACCGCTCCGTTCACCTGGTCGATCCCCATGGTCTGCTGCTCGGAGGCGGCGGCGATCTCCGCCATCACCTCGCTGACCTTGTGGGCCTGCGTGTTGATCTCCTGCAGATGCTGCAGCACCTCGGCGTTGATCGCCACGCCGTCATCCGCATTGTTCACCGACTCTTCGATCAGGTTGGCGGTGTTCTTCGCCGCTTCGGCGCTGCGCATCGCCAGGTTGCGCACCTCTTCGGCCACCACTGCAAACCCCTTGCCGGCGTCGCCCGCCCGCGCCGCCTCCACCGCGGCGTTGAGCGCCAGCAAATTGGTCTGGAAGGCGATCTCATCGATCGTCTTGACGATGCGCGCCGTCTGGTCGGACGAGGCCTTGATGCGGTTCATCGCCTCGCTCATGCGGGTCATGCTCTCCATCCCGCGTTCGGCTGCGTGGCGCGCGCTTTCCGCCAGGGAGGTGGCCTCGCGGGCATTGGCGGCGTTCTGGCGAGTCATGGAGGACATCTCCTGCAGGCTGCTGGAGATCTCTTCCAGTGAGCTGGCCTGTTCGCTGGCGGACTGGGAGAGCGTCTGGCTTCCGGTGCTGATCTCCACGGATGCGGAAGCCACCTGGTCTGCGCCGATGGCTACCTGCTGCAGCCCCTCGTCGAGGTTCTCGATGGCGCGGTTGGTGGCGGTCTTGATGGCGTCGAAGTCGCCCTGGTAAGAGCCCTGCACGCGTGCGGTCAGGTCACGGGCGGCCACCCGCTCCAGCACGGCCTGCAGCTCCTGGATGGGCTGAACCACCGCATCGAGCGTGGCGTTGACGCCCTCGACGATCTTGCGGAAGTCGCCCTTATGCTTCGATGCATCGGCGCGTGTCTCAAGCTGACCTTTGACACCGGCTTCCGCCAGTGCGGTGGCGTCTTCCACCAGCGTACGGATGGTCTGGAACAGCGTGTTGTACGCCTCCTTGGCGCGCAGCAGTTGTCCTTTGTAATCGCGTGTAATGGTGGGGGGTATAATCCCCTGGCTGAGGTGGTCGGCGTGGTCGATCAGCCGCTGGAACGGCTCGGCCACGGTGGCGTAGGCCTTGTTCATGGACTCGATGATGTCCACCCAGCGTCCTCGGAACTGACTCGAGTCGATGCGGTGGTCCAGATCGCCCCGCTCAGCCGCTTCTCCCATCTGCAAGAGAGCGCCCAGTACGCCGTAGAGGGTTTCGCGCATGGCGTTGCCGTTTTCCTTTATGGCCGCATAGTCTCCGCGCATCTGTGCGGTGATGTCGGTGAAGTCCCGCCCGTACGCTACGGTCTCGATCAGATCCGCGGCGATCCGCAGCGGTTCGATGACCGCGTCCAACGTGGCGTTGAAGCCTTCGATGATCTGCCGATACTGCCCTTGGTGTTCAGATGCGTCCGCGCGGGTCTGCAGTTTGCCGTTCACTCCGGCGTCGGCCAACATGGCGGCGTCATCGGCCATCCGTGCGACGGCGGTTCGAACGCGGTCCAGATTGTCTGCGATCCGTGAGAATGCCGCATGGGTGTCCTGCGTGTACTCATCGGCAGCATCCACCGCAACCGACACGTCGAGGTTGCCTGCCGCCATACCGTCGAGCGCCTGAAGCACCCGGTCGGCGTGTTCCTTCTGGTACTGTGTCACCCGGCTCATCGCGGTGATGTCTTGCACCACCTCGATATGTCCCACCTGTTGACCACGTGTGTTGCGGATATAGGCGGTGTCCACGCGGAAATCACGCCCCATCTGTTGGAACGTGGTCATCAGCTGGCCTTTACGCAGGCGTGCGATGCCGCAGTTTTCCGTCCGGCAGATATTCGCGTTCCAGTTGCTGCAATGGCGTCCCAGCACATCCTTCCGCTTGATCGAGAGCATGTCTTCCACAGGCTTGTTGATGAACGTCCAGTTCATCTCGTTGTCGGTGACCGATATTGGGAAGGGGATGGCGTCGAGCATGGATTCATACCAGAATATCTTCTCGACCACCGTATCGAGCGTCTCGTTTACCCCTTGTACAACCTCGGCATACGCCCCTTGGAACTGAGCGACGTTGCCTCGTGTGTCGAACTGCTCCCGTTTCGCCGCTGCGGACAGCGCGTTCATCTCACCCACCAGCCCCTTGATGGTCTGCAAGACCTGCTGCATGGACTGAGCCAGCATGTCTTTGCTGGAACGGGGTTGAACGGCTATGCTCAGGTCACCTGAGGCCAGCCGCTGAGCGGTCTGGGCCATGGTTGCCTCTCCCGCAGTGACCCGGCGGATGGCATCCGCGAGCTGCCCCACCTCATCACGGCTCTCCGCCACTTCGATGGCGATGTCGGTGTCTCCATCTGCCATCTGATTGGCCGCCCGAGTCAGCGCGCTCAACGGTCCGCCGATCGCCCGGCTCATGAACAGCCCCATACCGATAGCTCCCGCCACACCGATGGCGAGTAACAGAAGCATCCATGTGGTCGCGCTGTTGGTGGTGCGCACGTTCATATTGGCACGGTCTTTGGCGGATGCCAGCCCAACTTTTGTCAGCGCTGTCGATGCCTGCACCAGTCCGTCACCGGCCTGCTGGGCTGCGGGTGACATGAGTATCTGGCGGGCTTGGTCATATTGACCTGCCTTGATCAACCCGATAACCTGGTTCCTGTAGGGCGCCCAGATGGCGCGTGCATCCTTCCATTTCTCAATGGCTCGGGCCTGTTTGGGGTCGCGTTCAACCGCCTTTGTAAATCGATCCAGCGGTTCTTTCAACTCTTCCAGCAGTCTGTCTGCTGAGGCCAGGTGCTGCTGGGCCTCACTGGCCGTTTTGCTGCTCGAACCGGCGAGAAGATAATAGCGCATGCGGTCCATGCCTGCCGAGATGATCTGCATGTCTCCCAGCGGTATGGTGTTAACTTCATATAACAAGTTGTCGGCTTGAGCAACACTTCGTATAGAAATTACGCCGGTCCATGCGATCAACGCGGCAAGCACGGCCATCAGGCCGAAACCTGCCAACAATTTGGTGGAGATCTTCATGTTTCGCATGGTGTGTCCGTCCTTGTTGAGTAGTAAGGCCGCGCATCCTGCTTGGCCTAGATGGTGTCGTCTGTTGCGCCTGCCAATGATGCGACATCCCCGTCGGTAAGTACCTTGTCGATGTCCAGTAACAGGCGCACCCGTCCATCGGTCTTTCCGATGCCGAGTACATAGTCGGTATTGACTTCGGATCCAAACGAAGGTGTCTCGTCGACGTCCTGATCAGCGATGTCCGCCACTTCAGAGACCCGATCGACGACCACGCCCACCTGCATACCGTTCACCTGCACCACAATGATGCATGTCTGATCGGTATACTCGGCGGAGGGCATGTCGAACTTCCTCCGAAGATCGATAGTGGGGATCACCTTGCCACGCAAGTTGATCACGCCGCATACGTAATCCGGTGTGCGCGGCACGGGCGTGATGGGCATCATGCCGATAATCTCGTGAACCTTCAGAATCTCCAGGCCGTACTCCTCGGGGCCCAGAAAGAAGGTCAGGAATTTACCGCCGCTCGCCCGGGTATTTCCCCGTGTGGCGGTGTCTGTACGGGTTGTGGTTTCCGTTGCCATGTCATCACCCTCCCGGTGAGTTACGATGCCGCCGCGGCGGCCATGCGCGTTGAGCCCGAGCCTTGACGCGCCAGAGATAGGACAGCGTTTGTATCGATGATCAAGCCGACTTGGCCGTCTCCTAAGATGGCGGCACCGGACACGCCCTGAATGCGGCCCAGCGCCTCACTGAGCGCTTTCGCCACCACCTGCTGCTGCCCCAATAACTCGTCTACCAGCAGCGCGCAGCGCCTGTCGGCCGATCCCACGACGATCAGCAGGCCATCGACTGGGTTTTCCACCGCTCCCTGCACGCCGAAGAGACGATGCAGCCGATACACCGGCATCAGCTCGTTCCGCAGCATGACCATTTCACCGCGGCCCTCGATGGTGAACAGGGAGTCCGGATCTGGTCGGAAGCTGAGATGAATGTTGGCCGTGGGTACGATGTAGCGCTCCGGGCCAATCTGCACCAGCATTCCGTCGGTGATCGCCAGGGTGAGCGGCAGCCTCAAACGGAATGTGCTGCCGCGCCCCGGCATCGATTGAATCTCGATTTTTCCATGCAAGGACTCGATGCTGCGCCGAACCACGTCCATGCCGACGCCCCGGCCGGATACCTCGGTGATGGATTCCGCGGTTGAAAATCCCGGTGCGAAGATCAACTCGTACACGTCGGAGTCACTGAGGCCTTTGTCGCTGTCTATCAGTCCGTTGGCGACAGCGCGCGCCACGATGCGTTCCCGGTTCAAGCCCTTTCCATCGTCGGTGACCTCGACCACCACGTTCTCACCGGCGTGATAAGCGTTCAGGGCAATAAGCCCTGTGGCGGGCTTGTGGGCTGCGATTCGCTCTTCCGGAGTTTCCAGGCCGTGGTCCACCGCATTCCGGACGAGGTGGACCAGCGGATCAGCCAGCACATCGACCATGTTGCGGTCAATCTCTGTCTCTTCACCGCTGGTGATCAGCTGAACCGTTTTGCCGCAAGTGCGCCCCAGGTCCCGCACAAGCCGCGCCATCTTTTGGAAGGTGCCGCGCAGCGGGATCATACGCATGGACATACTCAGCTCCTGCAGCTCACGTACGATCTTTCCGGCATGGGTGACCTTCTTTGTCAGTTCATAGTTGGCGCCGCTTACGACCGCCGGGTCTTGGGCCACCATAGACTGAGCGATTACCAGCTCACCTACCGTCTCGATCAGGCGGTCCAACCGTTCGGTACGCACGCGCACCGAGCTGTCTTCTACGGTGAGGCTTCGCCGGGCGGCCTGTGGCGCGGAGAGGCCGGGAGTGATTACCGTGGGCGACGGCTCGGTATCGTCATCAGCGGCATCCGGAGTTACCGCCTCAAGCACCGGTTCGGTTGACTCCGGCCTGATGACCTCACCGGAAACGCCATGGGCTTCAGGATCGGTCAACACCGTCATCAGGCTGGTAAGACCCTCCGGACGGCGAAGCGTTCCGGTGTTCAACGCCTCTTGTACGGAAGCGATGCACGCTTTGATCAGGTCCACAGAGCGCAACGCCAGGTCCGCGTAGCCTCCGGTGCAGCGGATCTCCTGATCACGGATCCGAGTCAGCAGGTTTTCCGCCAGGTGCGCCAGCTGAGCCATGTGCTCGATGCCCAGAAAGCCCGCGGTGCCCTTCATGGTATGAAACGCCCGGAAGACGGTGTTGATCGCCTCGGCATCTTCGGGCTCGCTCTCGAGCACCAGCAAAGCCGTCTCGGCGTTGGCGACCAGCTCGCCGCACTCGGTCACGAACTCCGCCAGCAATTCACGGTCCGCATCCGGTGGCAGCGGAATGTCAGTCGCGGCCTCCGATGTCTCGGCGCGGTCGGTTGACTCGGTGGTGCATGCCGGCTCCGGTTGGGTATGTTGGGTCTCTGATGCGGTAGTTGGCCCGTCTGGCGCCGGTTGCAGTCCCAGCTCCAACATCTCGTCCAGATCGATCATCGTCTCCATCAACGTTTCGGCCTGGCGGAACGCGTCCGGATCACCTGACGCTGCCTGTTGTAGTGCAATCGTCAGTTCGTTGAGATGGGGGCGGAGACGCTCATGTACATTGCCGGAGTTTTGAAGCTGTTGGGCCAATGACTGAAGCATGGCCACCGAGTCGGTGTCGTCCGGATTGACCAACACCATGCGCGCGGCAAGCACATGGAGGCTGACAGGCTGTTCATCGATACCGGCAACGTCATCACCGCTTTCCACGTCATCGGCTTCCATTATTGCCGTCAGCGTGTCCAGCGCTGCATCCAGCGGCTGCGCATCACTGGCGCCTTCCAGATAGGCAGTCAAAGCGCACAACACGGCAGCGGCAGCGTCTCTGGTGCGCATGGGGCAGTTCAGGTCATCCTGGTAAAGGCGCTGTAAAGCGGTCAGTACGGTTTCCAGTGCATCGACCCCAGGCAGCGTATCGTCGTCACCGCTGATCAGCTTTTCCAGACTCAGCCCGGCCTGCACAATTGCATCCGGGTCATCCGGGTAGCGTTGCAGGGCGCTGATCGCCTCGGCCAGCAGTTCCAACGTATTCACCGATGAGCCTCCCGTCAGGAGCCGATCGACCGGCAGAAGTTCGGATGCGGCTGTCCCGACACCAATCGCACATCGAAAGGGCCGCCAGGGACCTGCATGCGGACGCGTAGAGTCTGCAAACCTTCCGGAAGCGGCATGGCCATGTCGGTGCCACGCACAACGGTGGGAAGCGACATGTTGAACTCGAGTCCTGCCTGTTGCAGCTGGGCTACCGCCGCTCCGGCGAACACATTCACCAATTCGCCCACAACGTCGCCCATGTCTGCACTGTCGAAGTCTATTTCGAATCCGGCGAATACTTCAGACAGCGCCACGGCGGTGTCTCGGGGCAGGCTGATCATTACGGACAACGGCTGAGCACCCACCAGCGACATGATGCCGATGATGCGGTCGCCATCGTCATGGTCGGCGACAACGCCCAGATAATCCGGGTCTTCACCACAGATCATGCTGAACGTCGAAACGGCGGCCTCTCGGATGCAGGCCGCTTCGATACTGGTTTCGTCGAGTATCTGTAAGGTGCTCACGGCTATCCCCTTCCGTGTGTAATCAACCGTTGACGAGGCGGGCGAAGAATCCCTGGGGCTTATCATCCCGCTCGGGGATCTCTTCCACGATCTTCTGTATCTTGCGCACAAGGTCCGGTACGGTAAACGGCTTGGTCACATAAGCGGTGGCGCCCGCGCGTCCCAGTGCATCGCTCATCTTGCCCACCGTTTGCTCACTGGTGACCATAATGATGGGTGTTTGGGCGCTTTTCTTGTTGGCGCGTACCCGGCGCACAAAGTCGATGCCGGAGAGTCGTGGCATGTTCCAGTCGGCAAACACGATGTCGATGGTCTTCGGGTCGAACTTTTCCAGCGCGTCTTCGCCGTCTTCCGCTTCGACGAACTCCCACTCGGCCAGCTGTGTCTTCTTTAACGAATTCATGACCATCTGACGCATGATACGGGAATCGTCGATGACCAGTGCGTTGAGTTTTTTCATGTCGTCTCTCCCCCAAGAGCCCATGCCGAGCGCATGGTGTCGCAATGTGACTGTTCATGGCTATGTATCGGCCGTTGAATCCGTTTCTTAAGTCCCGCAATCCCGATCGTTTGTGGGTATCTCGGCACACGAATTGCTTAATCAATCGGCGAGGTGACAGGAATGATACGGGATATCACACAGATCAGCATGGCCAAAGCGCTGGATGGACTGGCGGCGCGTCATAAAGCGCTTGCGGCGAATGTGGCCAACGCGGACACCCCCGGATACCGGCGGATCCAAGTGGCGTTTGAAGATCAACTGCGTAATGCCTTGGAGCAATCCGGATCGCTCGGACCGTCGGCTCAGGCGAATGTGCGGGCGGTAACGCCTCAGACGACCATAGACGAAACCGCTCAGCCTCGTGAAAACGGCAACACGGTCAACATCGATCTGGAAATGGCTCAACTGAGCGAAAACACCCTGTCCTATCAGGCGGTTCTCCGCGCGGCATCGATCAAGGGAGAGATGCTGCGCAACGCCATATGGGAAGGTAAGAGGTAAGCCGACATGTCTATGTCTTCCATGCGTATCAGTGCAACAGGACTAACAGCGCAGCGCCTGCGTCTGGATACCGTGGCGTCCAACATTGCGAATGCCGAGACGACACGAACCGCTGCCGGCGGGCCATACCGACGGCTGCAAGTGGTGTTGCAGCAGGCGCAAGATCCTTCCGGCGATGTCACCATAAAGCCTGCCGGCGTCGAAGTGGCCGCGGTCGCTGCCGATCCTGAACCCCCACGCATGGTGCATATGCCAGGTCATCCCGATGCCGATGCGAATGGTTACGTCGCGATGCCGAATGTGCAGGTGGTGGACGAAATGGTCGATCTGATATCGGCCACACGGGCGTATGAGGCCAATGTCACCGCCATGAACGCAGCCAAAACAATGATCACACGCGCGTTGGAAATCGGGCGCGGGTAACGGAGAGCGGCGATGCGCATACCCGGTAACATGCCCCTGAATTTGGGTAATCTCACCACTCCAGGCGATATAGGTGGCTTGACCGGCATACGCAACGGAGCGCAGACGCCTCCACAGGCCGCACCGGTGTCCGGTCAAGGCTCGTTCGCTGAGACCATCAAGTCCACCGTGGAGCAGGTGAACGCCATTCAGGCCAACGCGGACACCATGGCGCAAAAGCTGGCCACGGGAGATGTGGAGGACATCCACCAGGTATTGATGGCTCTTGACCACGCCAGCAATGCGTTTGGGGTTACGGTTCAGGTGCGCAACAAAGTGGTGGAGGCCTACCAGGAGATTATGAGGATGCAGGTGTGATGGGCGAGGCGGTGCGATGATGCGGAACACCAGGCAGATGCTCACCAATATTCGAGACGCCTGGTCACGGTTGACACCGGTACAGCGCGCCAGCAGCATCGCCGTTCTGGTGGTGGCTCTGGGGGCGCTGATCACATCGGTGCTGATGACCGGCCAGACGCGCTATGAAGTGCTTTTCTCCAACCTGAGTCCCAGCGACGGCAATGCGATCGTGGAGAAGCTCAAAGAGGCCAAGGTGCCGTATCGCCTGCAGTCCGGCGGAGCAGTCATCGAGGTGCCTGCCGACAAGGTGTACGAGCTGCGCCTGCAGATGGCCGGCAAGGGCTTACCCCAAGGTTCGTCGGTGGGCTTCGAACTGTTCGACAAACCGAATTTCGGGATGACCGAGTTCACGCAAAAGTTGGAGTATCAGCGGGCGTTGCAGGGCGAGCTGACCCGAACCATCTGCCAGCTGGCCCCGGTGGAACAGGCGCGTGTGCACATTGTGCTGCCTGAAAAGAACCTGTTCAGCGATCAACAGATAGACTCCAGCGCCAGCGTGGTCGTGAAGTTGCGTCCGGGGATGTCGCTCAGCGTGGATCAGGTCTCTGCAATCACCACATTGGTATCGGCGGCCGTTCAAGGGTTGAAGCCGTCAGCGGTGGCGGTGGTCGACACGGTTGGCAACCTGCTTTCAGAGGGAGGCGACGGTCCGTTCGGTAACCGGAGTCGCATGAGTTCCACGCAACTGTCACTGAAGCGCGACATGGAACTGCAGATGATGCGCGATCTTCAGTTGATGCTCGATCGGGTGGTGGGCCCCGGCAAGACGGTCGTGAGAGTAAACGCTGACCTGGACTTCGATACCAAGGAGACCAGCGCCGAGCTGTATGAACCGGCGGGCACTGCGGGCACTGCAGGCACCGGATCGACAGCGGCTAGTGGCGTTGTGAGCACACGCAACGAAGTGACAGAAACCTATTCCGGTTCTGCCCGTCGCTTGGCAGCCCCAACAGCGGGAACTGCTGTGGCCAATGCGTTGGCAACAGGTAACACAGGCGATACCTATCGGCGAACAGAGAACCAGGTGACCTATCAGGTGACCAAACGCACAGAGCGCACGGTTCAGGCTCCCGGAAAGGTAAAGCGGTTGGCGGTGTCGGTCATGCTGGACAGCGCCGTGGGGCAAGCGCTCGTGCCCTCCATCCGGCAGGCGGTCAGCGGTGCAGCCGGTATCGATTCACAACGGGGAGATGTGATCGAGGTTGTCAGCGTGCCCTTTGACCGGTCACTGGAGCAGCAGGCTGTTAAAGAGATGGCTCAGGCTGCCAAGCAAGAGAATATGACCCGATACATCCAATGGGGTGGCGCCGCGCTGCTGGCTATCATCCTGATGCTGTTCACCCGTTCTCTGTTCGGGCGGATGCGAGGCGTCACCACCGAACGGCATACATATGACCAGCCCCTGTCGCTGCCTCAGATGGAGCTGCAGGCGTTTCAACAGCAGCTGGAAGCATCCGGGTTGTCCGGCGTGTCAGACAGCCTGGCCAGTGCAGATGGGCTGGACTCCAGCTACGGAGGAAACTCGAGTACCCAGGATCTGTTCGAAGCGGCTAGGCGCGATCCGGAAGCGGTTGCGAAGGTGTTGAGACGATGGCTGAACGAGTAATGGATGCGGCGTCGCCAACGGCGACCTCGAACGAGACCGCTGCAAAGCCCGCGGTGCACATGAGCGGCCTGCGTAAAGCCGCGATTCTGATGGTGGCGTTGGGCACCGAACGCTCCGCCGAAGTGTTGAAATACCTGGGCGACGATGAAGTGGAACGGATCACCGCTGAAATTGCCTACCTGAAGGAAGTGAACGCCGAGCTGGTGCAGAAAGTCACTGCCGAGTTCAATGAACGGCTCAACGCTTCGGAATACGTGGAAAAGGCCGGTGTCGAGTTTGCCCGTCAGGTGTTGATCTATGTGATGGGGCCGGAGCGTGCAAGGGAGATCCTGTCGCGTCTGGGGCAGCAACGGTCCGGCGCACGGCCATTCGAGATGCTGCGATCGGTTGATCCGCAGCAATTGGCGCAGCTGCTGCAGACCGAGCATCCTCAGACGATCGCCTTGGTGGTGTCCAACCTGCCAACTGCCTCCGCAGCCGCAATTCTACAGGCGCTTCCGGCAAGCGTACAGCACGATGTCGCGCTTAGGATCGCAACCATGGATGCAACCCGTCCGGATACCGTGGCCCAGATCGAACACGTGATCCTGGACCGACTCTCTTCGGCGGGAGCGCAAGACGTTACCTCCGCGGGTGGATCATCCGCTCTGGTGGAGATCCTAAACCATGTCGACCGATCAACCGAAAGGAACATACTGGACGGACTGGCGGCCACCAACCCGTCTCTGGCAGACCAGATCAAAGAGAAGATGTTCCTGTTTGAAGACATCTTCAGCTTGGACAACAGGTCGATCCAGACGATCTTGCGTGAGATCGAGCAAGAGGATCTGAGATTGGCTCTGAAGGGGGTCGGTGACTCGGTACGTGAAGTGGTCTTCCGAAACATATCGGAACGTGCCGCTCAGTCGCTGGCCGAAGATCTGGAGTTGATGGGGCCGGTGCGGTTGCGGGATGTGGAGTCGGCGCAGCGGCGCATTGTCGCGGTCGTGCGCAGGCTAGAAGAGGCCGGCGAAGTGGTTACCCGGCGGGGAGGCGACGATGAAATCATCGAGTAGTATTATCAAGCGCCGTCAGGCTGCGGGATCATACCAGCCATTTTTGGTGCTGGTCGATCTGACGCAGGATGACCCCGCAATAGCCGGATTGCCCGAACTGCAGGACGGCCAGCCGGAGTACCTGTTGCCCGACCCCTGTGAGGAAATCGACGCGGAACCGGAACCCGAACCCGACCCGTTGGCGCTGGCCGTCGCACAAGCGGAAGCGCTGCTGGCGCAAGCCCGTTGTGATGCCGAACGCATAAAAGAAGAGGCCCGACAGGCCGGCTTTGAGCAGGGCATGGCCGAGGCGGAAGCGCGTTGGGTGCATGCTATCGAGGACCTGAAACAGCAGCAGCGCCAGATAGAGCGTGACCGGGATATGATGCTGGCCAATGCGGAGATGGAGCTGGTCAGTCTGGCGTTGGAAATCGCCCGTCGCGTGATCCATACGGAAGTGCGTACGCATCCCGATACCGTGGTGTCGATCACCCGTACCGCCTTGGAGCGTGTACGGGGTCAGGATGTACGGCTGACCGTTCACCCGGACGATCTGGATGCGATACGCGCGGCCGAACCGGAGTTGAGCGCCGTGCTGGGGGCTGAGTCGCTCAAGGTCACGGTTGATGACGTGATTGACCGGGGCGGCTGTATTGTGGAAGCCCCATCCGGGCGAATTGACGCCACCTTGGAGACACAACTGGCGCAGATTGGGCGCGCGCTTCTCCCTCCGCAGGACGCGGACACTCCTTGGGCCTGAAAACGGCTTCCTCATAGAACAACCATGCAGCAACCCGATTTGAGTCGGTTCCGCAAGCGATTGGATAACTGCGAGACGATGCGGATGAGCGGCCGCGTTGCCCAAGTCATTGGACTGGTGGTGGAGTCAGATGGCCCGCAGTGCCGTATTGGGGAGATCTGCACCATCCAGCGCCCGGATGATGGTGTTCGTGTGCCCCTGGAGGTGGTGGGGTTTCGTGAGAACCGGGTCATGTTGATGCCGTTGGGTGACCTGCAGGATGTGTACCAGGGACAGGAGGTCGTTGCCACCGGAGAGGCGCTGACGGTGGACGTCGGCCCCTCTTTGCTGGGGCGGGTTTTGAACGGTCTGGGGCAGCCGGTGGATGGGCGTGGACCTGTCATCGGCGTGGCGCGCGCGCCGGTCTACCGTAAACCGCCCAATCCCATGGAACGCCGCCGGATTACCGACCGGTTGAGTTTCGGTATACGGGCCATAGATGGACTACTTACCTGTGGCACCGGACAGCGGCTAGGTATCTTTGCTGGCAGCGGGGTGGGCAAGAGTACGCTGCTCGGAATGATCGCACGGAACACTGAAGCCGATGTCAACGTGATTGGCCTGGTGGGTGAACGCGGCCGGGAAGTCATGGATTTCATCGAGAAGGACTTGGGGCCGGAAGGGTTGAAGCGGTCGGTACTGGTGGTGGCCACATCCGACGAATCGCCCATATGCCGGATGAAGGGCGCCTTTGTGGCGACCGCGATCGCTGAGTACTTTCGCGATCAGGGCGCCAACGTCATGCTGATGATGGACTCTCTGACCCGTTTCGCCTGGGCGCAGCGCGAAGTGGGGTTGGCCATCGGTGAACCTCCCACCACGCGCGGTTATACGCCATCCGTGTTCGCTACGCTGCCGCGCCTGCTGGAACGGGCCGGCACATCCGCTCAGGGCAGTATCACCGCTGTTTACACCGTATTGGTTGATGGCGATGATATGAACGAGCCGATCGCGGACGCGGCACGCAGCATCCTGGATGGTCATATTGTGTTGTCCCGCGATATCGCTGCGCGTAACCACTATCCGGCGATCGATGTGCTGGCCAGCGTCAGCCGCCTGATGAGCGAAGTGGCCACGCCGGAACACAAGGCGATGGCCGGCGCGATGCGCGATGTACTGGCCACCTATAAATCAGCGGAAGACCTGCTGAATATCGGCGCGTATCAACCCGGAAGCAACGCCCGTATCGATCGGGCACGAGAATTGATTGACGGAGTGCAAGAGTTTCTGCGGCAGAGCGTTGACGAACCCGTGACGTTCGAGGAGACCGTGGAACACCTGATCCAACTGATGAGGTGACTCCGTGTCACAGTTCCGTTTCCGGTTACAGACCGTTCTGGATATCAAGCGACGGCGCGAGGACCAACTGGCCGCCGAACTGGCTGAACTGTTGGCGCGCCTGCTTCGCGAGAGGCAGTTACTGGACAATATGCGCCGCCAGCGCGATGCCGCTGGGGAAGAAATGGCCAGACGAAACGGACGACTGGACCTCGATCAGGTCCGCTCTCAGGAACGGTATCGGGAGCGCCTCGAGGATGCGATCAATCAGCAAGTCGAAGCGATGCAGCTCATTCAGGAGCAGATCGACGCCTGTCGGGCGCGCCTGGTGACCGCATCGCAGGAACGACAGGCTTTGGACAACCTGTATGAACGGCAGAAGAACGCTCATCGCCAAGAAGAGGCGCGTTTGGAACAGGCGTTTCTCGACGAAATCGCTACAAACCGGGTGGCCCGGGTGATGGTTGCAGGATGAGCCGAGAATGAACAGCATCGACGCATTGAATAGCGTTCACGAACGGATACAGTCGATCCGCGCACGCTTTCTCATGGATCCGCCCCCGCAGATCCATGCGCAGGCGCAGCCCTTCGCCCAGGTGATACAGAATCAGCTGCAGAGCACACCGGGTGCTGCAGGGAGTCCGCGCCCGGCTCCTCAAGAGATCGAAGCGCTGATCCAACAGGCGGCGTCTCGGTATGGAGTGGATGCCGATCTGGTACGGGCTGTCGTGCGTGCGGAATCTGGGTTCAACCCGAACGCTGTGTCCCGGGCGGGCGCCATGGGGCTGATGCAGCTGATGCCCGCTACTGCTTCAGCTCTCGGTGTATCGGATCCCTTTGATCCGGCGCAGAACATCGACGGGGGCACCCGTTACTTGCGCTCGCTGTTGAACCGTTTTGACGATCCGGTGCATGCTATTGCCGCCTATAATGCGGGTCCGGGTGCTGTCAAGCGGTATGGCGGTGTGCCTCCCTATTCCGAGACCCAGGCGTACGTCGCCCGTGTCACGAGACTTTGGCGAGGTGAATAAACGGGATGCCTGACCAATTGTCTCCATTGATCTGGGGAATATCCGCAACGGCGTATTTGAGTGACGCCGCGGAGCCGATCATGGTGACAAACGGCGAGTTTTCAGCCGCTTTGGATCTGGCGTTGCGTGCGAACGTACAAGCGTCGGAAACTGGAAACGACAAACACCTGAAAACGGATCCCGCCTCTGCAGTGAGCGCGGCAGGTCTGCCGGCCACAATTGTCACAACGTCAGCGGCTCAAACGCCGGCGTCCTGGTCTGCCGATGAAACCGCACCGATGGCCATCGGATGCCCTGTTTCATGCGCGCAATCGAACGACATAGTCACCGCCGACCCAAGGGTCGACCCGGTCGTCCGGTTGCTGCAGGAACGAACGGTCGTGGTAATCCGTGAAGAAGGTCAACCATCGCAGCCGGTCCAGATTCCAGATGTCGATACGCCGGTAACAGCAGACCGGTATGTGGAACATGCGGAGAGTGTGCAGTCCACTCGTCCTGCTCAGGTTGTCGCCGCCGAAGCGCCGGAGGCGAATGCCAATTTGGAACTGGCGCTCGATAGTCCGGTACCCGGGAAGCCGGACAACCCAGCGCAGGGTGGAGGTGCGCACTCGAGACCGGTATCGGCAGGCATGGTGGATCCGTCGCAGGTGAATACGCAAGAGCAGCGTCACGGCGGAACGATTTCACGGTCCGCTTCAGCCGCTGAACCGGTGCATTCCGAAGCGCCACAGAGGCCGCACATACATGGGCATGTAGGCGCCCCAGAGATAATAACCTTTTCCGGTACTGAACAACAGACTTCTTCCGACTCGGCGATGCAGGTGAGCGGCGGCCGCATGCAGGTTTCCGATGGTGAGCCGATCACCCAAGCAGACTCTCTATCACCGGTAAACTTAAGCCAAACCGAATCTCGTCAAACGGTGGGGCGGTCGGCAGCCCGTACCAGCCAAACAACCGACTCCGCGGTCACGAGCGATGTTCATCAGTCTGTCTCGACTCAGTCGTTTGCTGCCTCGAACAGGAGTGTGACTGATCCAACTGCTGAGTTGCCTCAGGTTGAGGAACCGCATTCAACGCAGACCACTCACCCGGATGGTCAATCGGATCATCTGACGCGTGGGCGTACCGACAGACCGCAGGGAGTGGAGGGGCTGTCGCCTCAAATTGAGGTTGCCGTGTCTCGAACCTCGGTGCCGGATCCCGCGAGTCGAATGCCAGGTGAACCGGTGGAGGACCACCGCGGAGACGAACCGGCATCGACGCCACACACGCAGCCGGGTGTCGGGAAGCCATCACACGCTCAGTCAGGGACTATTGATAGTGCCGTTGATGAAAGCCAAATGCGTAATGTGCCTGTGCCGTCACCGAAAGATGGGCTGGTTGTAAGGCCGATGCATGCTGTTGACGGCATGGACTCACAGAATGTGGATCTTTTGGATCGAGTGCAGACCTCGGAAACTGAATACGCCGCTTCGAAGGCGACCCCATCGGCCCCTGAGGCGGCTGCGGATGTGAACGGATCGTCATCGCAGCCAGATGGGAAGCACGCCGTGTTCACGCGTGTCGGGGCAGGCGTATCCGGTGGTCGCGATGCCTTGCGCCAGATCGAACAGGCAGAGTCCGAGTTGCAGCAGCAGGTAAATCGACAAGTGGCGCCGGAAGCTGGCGCAATACATGCTGAGCGGATCAGGCCGTCCGGCATGGATGTAAAAAGCTCCCGGGCACAGACAGTCCCTGGCGGAAGCATCGAGGACGTCGACACGGCTGGAGATGCGTATTTCTCTGGACAAGCGATTGTAGATTCGGAGATCCGGGCTCGGCAGTCCGAAACGACGGCACAACGGGTTGTACCATCGGGCACAGATGGCGTTGCTAACCGCGCCGTCATCGAGTCCGATGTTCCTTTGCAGTCACAACCCCATACAGGTTCTGGTGGACGCACGCGCAGCCCGGAACAAGACAGCTCTCCAAAGTCAATGGCTTCATCGGTCACGACCCCGCGGATGTCTTTCCAGGAGTCGAGGACAGAGCCCCTTTCATCGGACGCTCCGGTGTCTCAGACTTTAGGCCCGGAGATAGCGGAATCCGCATCGGTTGCCCAGACTGCGAGGCCGATTTCTGGGATGCGACAACCCGGTGCGCGGCCGCAGGCATCTCGTCCCATCGTTGCCGATGTACGTACACATGTCGGCGAGCAGCCCAAACAAGCAGATACGTCGACGGTAGAACGCAGTGTAGTTCATGGCGTGGATAGCGCAGTACGACCCGCCGCAGAACAGATTGCTGTAACGCAACGGATAGATGATCCCGTCGCGTCTGCCATTCGCTCTGATAACGGTGAGTCTGGGAGCGAGCCTGCCGTCAGTCAGCCGAATGCCAATCGCGTGGTCGCTGAGGCGCAGCCGCAGGCGTCCCGCCCTGCCATTGCCGCTGACCGTGCGCAAAGCGTTGAACGGCCCGTACAATCGGATGCGCCGACTGTAGAGCGTAATGCAACGCAGCGGATGGATGTTCTGGTGTCGTCTATCGTTCGCGCGGATGACGGTGGATCAGTGAGCGAGCCTGTGATCAGTCAGGCGGATGCCAACCGCATAGCGGCTGAATCCCGGCCGCAGGCGTCCCGCCCTGCCGTTGCCGCTGACCGCGCTCAAAGCGGTGGGCAGCCCGTCCAATTGGATGCGCCGACCGCAGAACGGAGTGCAACGCGGCGGATGGATGCTCCGGTGGCGTCTGCCACTCGATCTGGTGACAGGGAGTCAGTGAGCGAGCCTGTGATCAGTCAGCCGAATGCCAATCGCGTTGTCGCTGAGGCGCAGCCGCAGGCGTCCCGCCCTGCCGTTGCCGCTGACCGCGCTCAGAGCGGTGAACAGCCCGTTCAATTCGATGCGCCGACCGCAGAACGTAGTGCAACGCGGTGGATGGATGCTCCGGTGGCGTTTGCCATTCGCTCTGATGACGCT
>CAZYPZ010000041.1:0-16397 GCA_964650005.1 uncultured bacterium
GGAGCCTGGCCCTTTTCCTGCGAGTTTGTGCTTTTATGAATAATCCGGGTATATGGCGGCGGCCTCTTGCTCGCCACAGCGCTCGTGATCATTGTTTTCGCGTTTTTCTCGATGAACCGAGAGTCGCGTCAGAGCTACAATGAAGCCGTTCGACTCACAAGGGAACAAGCCGCGGCCACTGCCGCCTCGATCAGTCAACAAATCAGAGCGGAATTGGAAACCGCGCTGGACGCAGCCAATACACTGGCCCAGTCGTTCAGTGTCGTCACAGCGGCCGACCCGTCACGCCGTGCTTCGATCCCGCGTTCCACGGCAGACCGGATGCTTGCCACTGTTCTGGACAGAAATCCGTCTTTCGTCGGGGTGTACACCTGCTGGGAGCCGAATGCGTTTGATGGTCGCGACAGCCAATTTGCCGGTAAACCCGGCCATGACCGTACCGGCCGGTATATCCCTTACTGGTGCCGTAACGCGAATGGCGGAGTGGCGGTTGAGCCTTTGGTGGATTACGAAAAGCTCGACTACTACGTTCTGCCGCGCACAACTCAACGCGAATGTGTCATCGAGCCCCTGGTTTATCCGGTACAAGGGGTAGATACGCTGATGACCTCTTTGGTGGTCCCCATCGTCGAAGCCGGACGCTTTCGCGGCATTGCCGGCGTGGACATGCGGCTCAGCGAATTCCAGAAAAAAGCCGAAGAGATGGCCGCCAAGCTGTTTGGCGGTAACGCCGAGGTGCGTATCTACAGTAATGGTGGCCTGGCAGCAGGCGACTCAGCCAAACCCGACCTGGTGGGCAAATCCATCAAAGAACGCGGTGGCGACTGGGAGCAGTTGCTAAGCGTCATTCAGAAAGGCGGTACGCACTCCGCT
Source organism: uncultured bacterium (assembly GCA_964650005.1). Classification (GTDB taxonomy): domain Bacteria; phylum Armatimonadota; class HRBIN16; order HRBIN16; family HRBIN16; genus CAZHSN01. The sequence goes on from CAZYPZ010000041.1 coordinate 874, forward strand.
ATAGCCAAAGGCACGCTGACCGCTGTAGCCCCCATTCAAATCGGAGAAACAAGCACCCCGTGGTCGGTGGTGGTGACCGCTCCGGAAAAGGTCGTGCTAGCGGAGGCACACGCTGCAGCCGCACGCTCACGGGCGGCCACCGTCTGGATGCTGATCATCGGGATCGTGTGTGCCGGAATCGCCGTTGGTCTGCTGTGGGGCGTCGCACGGCGTATCGGCGCACCCATACTGGAGTTGACCCGGGCGTCCGAAGCCATCGCCGCAGGGGACACTGACGTCACGGTCTCCACGGTGCAGATGGACAACGAGATCGGACAGCTCTCCCGTTCGTTCACTCGAATGATCGAAGGGGTACGGGCAGCCGCGGACGCCGCTCAGCAGCTCGCCAAAGGAAACCTCTCGATTTCGATAACACCCCGCTCAGACAAGGACGTGCTGTCACACTCGATGATCACGCTGCGCGACTCCGTGCAGGCGCTGGTCGACGATGCGCGATATCTGGAAAACGAAGCCACACATGGGCGACTGGACAGCCGCGCCGACGCCACACGACATCAGGGCGAGTACCGATCGGTGATCGAAGGCATCAACGCCACACTGGACTCCATCGTGGGAAACCTGGAAGCCATCCCGACCCCCATCCAGTTCATGGATCGTGACCTGCGCATCCAGTACATCAACAAGACAGGCGCCGACCTGCTCGGACACACGAAACAGCAACTGGCCGGCGTGCGCTGCGCGGATGTGTGGCAAACCGAAAGTTGCGGCACAGGGAACTGCCCCTGCCATCGCGCCGCAACCAGCAATTCGGTGGTGTTGACCGACAACACCTGCACGGTCGGCGGGAAACGGATGGACATCTACTGCGCCGGCGCTCCCTTGCGTAATCAAAAAGGCGAAGTGGTCGGCTCTTTTGAGTTCGTCACCGATCAGACCGAGATCCGATCTGCCATGCGCAAGGCCGAGAAGGTCTCCCGGTACCAGGCTGTTGAGGTCGGCAAAGTGGTCAACAGCCTGACGCAAATCGCTCATGGTGACCTGGACATATCCCTTCAGGTGGCCGATGGCGATGCGGATACGGCGGAAGCGCGTGCGAACTTCGTAACCATTGCGGCGGCCATTCAGGAGACCACATCGGCTATCGGGCAGTTGGTCACGGACGCCGCCATGCTGGCCGACGCCGGGGTAAACGGCAAACTGCAGACCCGCGCGGATGCGTCCAAACACCAGGGGCAGTATCGGCAGGTCATCGAAGGCTTCAACGCCACGCTGGACGCAGTCATCGAACCACTGCGGATCGCCGCGGATCTGATCGAAACCGTAGCGTACGGGCGGGACTTCACCGACATCACCGCACAGATGCGCGGAGACTATGCGGCCATAAAGGAAAACGGCAACGCCATGCGCGAAACCCTCTACGGCGTACTGGGCGCTCTCTTGCAGATGGGAGAAGCGGCTGAGCGGGGCGATCTGGACCACCGCATCGACTCGAGTCAGTTCCGAGGACGCTGGGTGGACATCATCGAGTCCATGAACAAGGCCTACGCCACCGTGGCCGAGCCGTTCCAGCGGCTGATCGACCACGCCGACCACCTCAGCCAGGGGATTATACCCCCCACCATTACACGCGATTACAAAGGACAACTGCTGCGCGCCAAGGAGGCGTACAACACGCTGTTCCAGACCATCCGTACGCTGGTGGAAGACGCCACCGCACTGGCGGAAGCCGGTGTCAAAGGTCAGCTTGAGACACGCGCCGATGCATCGAAGCATAAGGGCGACTTCCGCAAGATCGTCGAGGGCGTCAACGCCACGCTCGATGCGGTGGTTCAGCCCATCCAGGAGCTGCAGGCCGTGCTGGAGCGGGTGGCCGCCCGTGACCTGACCGCACGCGTGCAGGGCTCTTACCAGGGCGACTTCGACGCCATCAAGACCGCCACCAACCGCGCCATCGAGAACCTCGACGAGGGGCTGCAGCAGGTAGCCATCGGCGCAGACCAGGTGGCTTCCGCATCCGTGGAGATCAGCACCGGAAGCCAGACGCTCTCCCAGTCCGCCAGCGAACAGGCCAGCTCACTGGAAGAGATCTCCAGCAGCCTGCAGGAGATGTCCTCCATGACCCGCCAGAACGCCGCCAATGCCCGCGAGGCCACCTCTCTGGCGGAAAGCGCGCGCCATGCAGCCGAACGCGGGATGGAGAGCATGACCCGTATGAGCGAGGCCATGAACCGCATCAAGGCCTCGTCCGACCAGACAGCGCGCATCGTCAAGACGATCGATGAGATCGCCTTCCAGACCAACTTGCTGGCGCTCAACGCCGCAGTGGAGGCGGCGCGGGCGGGCGATGCCGGCAAGGGGTTCGCGGTGGTGGCCGAAGAGGTGCGCAATCTGGCGATGCGCAGCGCCGAAGCGGCGAAGAACACCGCCAACCTGATCGAAGAGTCGGTGAACAATGCGGATGACGGCGTGGCGATCAACGCCGAGGTGCTGCAGCATCTGCAGGAGATCAACACGCAGGCCCACAAGGTCAGCGAGGTGATGGCGGAGATCGCCGCCGCCTCCGAGCAGCAGACCATGGGGATCGACCAGGTGAACGGAGCGGTCTCTCAAATGGACCAGCTGACGCAGCAGAACGCGGCCAACTCCGAAGAGTCGGCCAGCGCCGCCGAGGAGCTCTCCAGCCAGGCGGAAGAGATGCGCAGCATGGTGGCGGGCTTCGCGCTCAGCCGCAGCACCGGCGCCCGCCCGGCGCACGCCAATGTGCGTCCGGCAGCCAAACTGCATCACTCCGGTAACGGCAAAGGCAAGCCGATGGCCGCTCGCCCAAAGCCCAGCGCCGTGATCCCGCTGGACGACACCGAGGACGCCGAGGTGCTGCAGAGCTTCTGATATGTCCACAACTCCGGGGCGGATACCCCCATCCGCCCCGGAGTTGTGCTTGATGAGCTGGACTCACGTTACGTCGCATGAGAGCACTGCATTCACCGCGCGAGCCAGCGCTTCCCGGGTGAACGGTTTCGCAAGAAACAGCGGGCCCATTTCTTCGAGGCCTTGATCCGCCAGCATATCTGCGGTGTATCCGGACATATACAGCACCCGGATCTCCGGGCGCACCGATCGGATCTGTTCAGCCAGGGCGACCCCATTGGCAACAGGCATGACCACATCGGTCAGCAGCAGATGGATAGGCTCCGGATGAGATCGGGCCAACGCCAATGCTTCGTCAGGGGCCGAACAACTCAGCACCTGATATCCGCAGGACTGCAACATCATCCGTGTCACGGCCAGAATAGAGGGTTCATCCTCCACCAGCAGCACGGTTGCCTCCCCTTCAGGCGCATCCGACTGATGAACGTCGTGAGCCATCTCAGCTGGCGCCCGATGCTCCGGGAAGTAGATGTCAAACCTGCTGCCCTCGCCTGGTTGGCTGACCACGTCGATCCAGCCGTGATTTTGGGTGACTATCCCATACACCGTGGCAAGCCCCAGACCGGTGCCGCGGCCCTCCGGTTTGGTGGTGAAGAATGGCTCAAAAACGTGGCTCAAGGTCTCTGCATCCATTCCACAACCGGTATCCGATACGCTGAGTCTTACATAGGCGCCTGCAGGCACCCGCACCAGTCCCAGATCCATATCGACATCCCATTCAACCCGCTCGGTGCGGATCGTGATGGTTCCGTGTCCCTCGATCGCATCGCGCGCGTTGACGCAGAGATTGGCCAACAGCTGATCGACCTGCGCCGGATCGATCCACACGTGTCCTATATCTGAACCCGGCAGCCACTCCAACTACAGATGTTCCCCGATCAATCGCCGCAGCATCTTCAGCATGCCGCTCAGCGCCTCGTTCAGATCTACCGATTGCGGCGTCACATCCTGTTGCCGTGCAAACGCCAGCAGTTGGCGAGTCAGATCGGCCGAGCTCTTCGCCGCACGGCGGATCTCCTGTACACCACGGGCGACAGCCGCCGGCATTTCCTGACGCATCAACATATCGGTTCGTCCGATGATCACCCCCAACATGTTATTGAAGTCATGCGCCACGCCACCTGCCAGGCGACCAATCGACTCCATCTTTTGCGCCTGCGTCAATTGCGCCTGAAGCCGGGTTTGCTCTTGCTGAGACTTGAGATGTTCCGTGATATCACTGAACACCATGGCCACGCGCGTTGGGGAAGGACGATAGACCGATACCGACAAGTGCTTATGAATCTCGTCGGACCATTCCTGCAATTGTAATGGCGCGCCTGTGCGCAACACGTGGCTGAAACATTCAAACCACCTCGGATTGACATCGGGCCAGAAGTCTCTTACGGTGCGACCGATGACCTCATGCGCAGTCAGACCACACAACGTCTCGAATGCCCTGTTCACGGTGCAGAATCGATAATCCGCAGGCTGATCAACCGATCCGACTGGTTCCAACAGCACAAAGCCCTCGGCCATCTGCTGAAACAGCTGCTCGTAATCCTGTTCCAAACGACGTTGGGCGCTCACATCCCGCGCAATGCTCAACACGGTCTCCACTGTTCCGTCTTCACCGAACTGAGGCACCAGCCTCCAGTTGAACGTGGCGACCTCGCCTGATGCCGATGTCATGGCAAACTCCGTTTCGTAAGGACGACCATCAGCCACAACCTGACGCACTGCCGACTCCCACAGGTCACACAGTTCCGGCGGCGATCCGAGTTCGCGCTGTGTGCGTCCGATATAATGCTCCGCCGGTATTCCTGAGGCAGCGCTCAAATTGGGTGAGACGTACAGCATTCGGGCGTCACGATCATACCGGACCACATAGTCAGGAATGCTCTCAACCAGCGCCCGGTATTGCGCCTCGCTGGCGCGCAACTGGGCTTCAGCCTGGCGGAAGTCGGTGATATCGGTGTTGACGCCCACCACCCGACGGATCCGTCCTACCTCATCCGCAACACCTACCGCCATGACCCTGATGAAGCGGACTTGCCCGTTTGGGCGCACAGCGCGGTACTCCGTTTCGTATAATCCTTTGTGCAGATCGAAGGAGGCGATCTCCCGTCGGATCCGCTCCACGTCCTCCGGATGGACACGCTCCAGCCACGTGTCCATGGTTATGAATGAGTCACCTGTTGGCAGGCCGAACATCTCGAACTGCGTATCGTCCCAGAAGCAACGACCTGTCTCGACGTCATACTCCCAGACACCGATCTGTCCGATCCGTGTGGCCAGCATCATGCGACGGGTGAGCTGTTGCAACGCTTCTGCCGTACGTTTGCGCTCCGTGATATCGCGGCAGAAACACACGTAACGACCGCCCTTCTCGGGCAGATAGGTCACAGACATCTCCACATCCAATGGGCGGCCATCGGCGCGCCGGTGAACAGTCTCGAACATCTCCGATCCTTTCTCCCATATGCGCGCCATCCGTTCTGCCGTTTGCCGAGGTGTCTCTAACAGATCGATGTCGCCCACGGTCTTTCCAATCAGTGCATCGCGTGTGTAGCCCATCATGTGACAATACGCGGGATTGACATCGGACAGCGTGCCATCTGCCTCTACGACCCAGAATCCATCCACCATGGACTCGAGCACAGCTCTCAGAAATCGCTCACTGTCGGCCAATTGACGTTGCGCCTGACGACGCTTGGAGATATCTCGCGCCACGCTGAGTACCGCCCGTCGCCCCTGCCAAACCACACGCCGGGCATACACCTCCAAAGGAATCACCGAACCATCGCCCCGATAGTGGTCTACTTCAAATGTCAAATCACCGGCTTGATCTAGCTCGTGAATGCGCTGCAGAATCAACGCGGCGCTCTCCGGAGTATCCAGATCATACAGGTTCGTCGCCAGAAAGGCCTCGGGATCGATCCCATGCATCGTAAACGTTTGCTGATTTGCATACAGAAAGCGCCCCGAGTCGTCATGAACGGTGATGGCGTTGGGGGCCACATCCAGCATGTGCGCCAAAGTCATCGCATGTTCCTCCATGCGACGGCGCTCGGTCACATCGGCCACGGCGCCTATGTACCGACGTGTCACCCGACCCGGCGTACGGTCCAGATCGCCGCGGGCCGCCAGCCAGCGCTCGGAGCCGTCTCGGGTGGCCACCCGCCATTCGATGCGTATCGGCTCGGAAGAGGCGATGGCCTGTTGCACAGCATGGTGCAGCGCATCTCGCTGATCGGGATGGACGCTGGACAACCAAGCCTCATACGAGGGTACGACGGTCTGATCCAAGTCATATAACCGCCAGAGCTCAGGAGACCACCAGTTCGTTCCGGAGTCCACATCCCACTCCCACACGCCCATGTCTGCCGCAGCCATGGCGCTGTGGTGAACAGACTGCAGCACACGATCCCGGGCAGGCTCCTGCACCGGCGTGCCACCGCCCTCCGGCGACGGGATGGGAAGGGCCTCCAACGCGTCTCTCAGTTCATGAGGTGTACATGGCGACTCGAGACAACGAACCACCCCTCTTTCCAGCCATTCCCGGGTTGATGAGGGATCCACATTATAGGCAACACATCGAACACCGTTCCCAACACAAAGCATACCGTCGGGAGACGCCGCTGCCGCATCGATGAGCAGAACGTCGTAGTCCGCCAACCATCCATGCCTTGGCGTCTGCACGCCAGTCGCCCAATAGACCATGTGACCGGCCTGTCGAAGAGCGGTCACATGTAAAATCGCTTGGTCGATATGGGATGAGCATAGCAATACACGCAGCGGTCTGACTGTTCGACCAGAAAGCCTCCGTGATATCTGTGACAGCAGCGCGTCCGGCGATGTCAGCGCATCGGAGCATAGGTAGATAGCCTGCGCTTCGAGCGCCGGCGCCATCTGCTGCATACTCGACTCGGACAGCACAAGGAAAATCGGTATGGCGCGCAGTCGTTCCTCACTGCACGATCTCAGCAGACCACAGATACCCCACGCGAACGTGGGATCGCCAACCGCGACAACCCATGCGTCCGGCGCCACCCGACCGGCGCAATCGAGCGCTTCAGCAAGGTCCGTGTATACTTGGGCTCTCAGTCCGTATTGACCGGAGCCATTGATCAAAGAGGGAACAGCTTCGGGATCGTCCGCGACAATCGACAATGTCCCTGATGCCGCTACATCGATGCTGGTCAATGTTTGCCACCTCCTGATGCCGCTTGGGGCACCGGCATTTGAAGGTCTAGCAATTTGTAAGCCACGGACAGTCGCCCTGAGGTGCGATGGCGACAGATGACCTGTGTAGTAACACCGTGGTGTCCGAAAGTGTACCGCATGCTCCTTGACCATGTCCAGACATATACGCATAGCCCATTTCTGAAATATCCGATTATTTTCAGGCGATTCCCCTTAAGATGCCTGTAAGCTATCCGACGAATGATAATAAGCCCATTGAAACAGAGGGGTTGAGGGTGTCGACGAGGCTCAACCACATCCATCACACAATCCGCAAGCGGTGTCCGTGACGCCCGCTTCATATTCAGAAGGGTCGTCAGATCGACCGGGAGGACCAACAACCATGAAGGATTTGCGGATCTCACACCGTCTCTATGCCGCGGCCGGTTTAGTTGCTGTTTTGGCGTTAGTGATCGGTCTGGTGGGCATCGTATCGATCCGCGCGGTGGATAGAGAAGATACGTTGCTGTACGAACACCATGCGGCCATCACATCCGACTTGGCCACGGTGGCGATGACGCTGGACTCGGTACGTTACCAACTGCTGGCTTCCGCCTCGGAGAAGGAGGCCGTGCATATTCAGGACCACATCAATAAAGCTGAAGCGTTGCTGGCGCAGACAGAGGAAGCGGGCCGGTCCCTCGAGGCGCGTATCAAAGACGTACCCGAAATGATGGCCGCATGGTCTGAGTGGAAAACGGCGCGCAGTCAATGGCAGCCGGTACGCAACCGGGTACTGGGCTACCTGAAGGCCGGCCAGACCGAAGCGGCACGACTCACATTGCTGTCCAAAGACCCCGGCATACGCCAGGCGATCGAGTCGTTGAAATCGGCCAGCACAAACTTGCTGCATACGAGTGAAAAGAGCGCCAAAGCAGCTGCAGAAGCGAATACGGCAACCACAAATAGAGCCGTTTCCTTGATGATCACGGTTTTGGTCGTGTGCCTTGTCGGGTGTATTGCGGGCGCTTTTTTGGTTTCCCGATCCATCAGTGCACCTTTGGCCGAGTTGACCCATGTCTCGGACAAAATCGCACTGGGAGACGTCGATGTTCAAATCCGAACGGCTGAAGGACGCAGCGAGATCGGCCAATTGGCGGCTTCGTTCCGTCGTATGATGGACGGCACGCGCGAGGCGGTACTCGCAGCTCAGAAGATATCAGCCGGTAATCTGGCTGTCTCACTGCAGCCGCGCTCTGATAAAGACGTGCTGGCTCACGCAATCGTTCAGATCAAAAACACACTGGAGGCGTTGGTGGCTGACGCCCGAATGCTTTCACAGGCCGCAGTGGACGGCCGATTGGAAACGCGCGCCGATGCCACAAAACATCAAGGCGACTTCCGGAAGATTGTGGAAGGGGTGAACGCCACACTGGATGCGGTCATCGGTCCGTTGAATGTCGCCGCCAACTATGTGGACAGGATCAGCCGCGGAGATATACCGCACCCCATAACAGACAACTACAACGGCGAGTTCAACACCATCAAAAACAACCTGAACACCTGTATTCAAGCCGTCAATCTGTTGATACAGGACGCCAACATGTTGTCCAAAGCGGCCGTTGAGGGTCGACTGGCGACACGTGCGGACGCATCCCGTCACCAGGGAGATTTCCGCAAGATTGTGGAAGGGGTCAACGCCACGCTGGATGCGGTCATCGGCCCGCTGAACGTCGCTGCGGACTATGTCGACCGCATCAGCCGGGGTGACATTCCTCAGCCTATCACAGACAGCTACAACGGTGACTTCAATACCATCAAGAATAACCTCAACACATGCATTCGCGCTGTGAATCTGCTTATCGAGGATGCTCGTCTGCTCTCGAAGGCAGCCGTCGAGGGACGCCTGAATACACGAGCGGATGCATCCCGACATCAAGGAGATTTCCGCAAGATCGTCGAAGGTGTCAACGATACACTCGATGCGGTGATCGGCCCGCTCAATGTGGCTGCCGACTATGTCGACCGCATCAGCCGGGGAGACATTCCACAGCCCATTACTGACAGCTATAACGGCGACTTCAATACCATCAAGAACAATCTGAACACCTGTATCCAGGCGGTGAACCTGTTGATCCAGGATGCCAACATGTTGTCCCAGGCAGCGGTAGAGGGGCGGTTGGCAACACGGGCAGATGCGAAGCGACATCAAGGCGACTTCCGCAAGATCGTCGAGGGCGTCAACGCAACGCTGGACGCGGTCATCGGACCGCTGAACGTCGCGGCCACCTATGTTGACCGTATCAGCAAGGGCGACATACCACAGCCGATCACAGACAGCTACAACGGTGACTTCAATACCATCAAGAATAACCTGAACATCTGTATACAGGCCGTCAACCTGCTGGTGCAGGATGCCAACAGGCTGGCCGAGGCGGGGGTGCGTGGCCAGTTGGAGACGCGCGCAGATGCATCAAAGCACCAGGGCGACTTCCGCAAGATCGTCGAAGGTGTCAACGCCACCCTCGATGCGGTGGTCCAGCCCATCCAGGAGCTGCAGGCCGTGCTGGAGCGGGTGGCCGCCCGTGATCTAACCGCACGCGTGCAGGGCTCCTACCAGGGCGACTTCGACGCCATCAAGACCGCCACCAACCGCGCCATCGAGAACCTCGACGAGGGGCTGCAGCAGGTAGCCATCGGCGCAGACCAGGTGGCTTCCGCATCCGTGGAGATCAGCACCGGAAGCCAGACGCTCTCCCAGTCCGCCAGCGAACAGGCCAGCTCACTGGAAGAGATCTCCAGCAGCCTGCAGGAAATGTCCTCCATGACCCGCCAGAACGCCGCCAACGCCCGCGAGGCCACCTCTCTGGCGGAGAGTGCACGCCATGCAGCCGAACGCGGCATGGAGAGCATGACCCGTATGAGCGAAGCCATGAACCGCATCAAGGCATCGTCCGACCAGACGGCGCGCATCGTCAAGACGATCGATGAGATCGCCTTCCAGACCAATTTGCTGGCGCTCAACGCCGCGGTGGAGGCGGCGCGGGCGGGCGACGCCGGCAAGGGGTTTGCAGTGGTGGCCGAAGAGGTGCGCAACCTGGCGATGCGCAGCGCCGAAGCGGCGAAGAACACCGCCAACCTGATCGAAGAGTCGGTGAACAATGCGGATGACGGCGTGGCGATCAACGCCGAGGTGCTGCAGCATCTGCAGGAGATCAACACGCAGGCCCACAAGGTCAGCGAGGTGATGGCGGAGATCGCCGCCGCCTCCGAGCAGCAGACCATGGGGATCGACCAGGTGAACGGAGCGGTCTCTCAAATGGACCAGCTGACGCAGCAGAACGCGGCCAACTCCGAAGAGTCGGCCAGCGCCGCCGAGGAGCTCTCCAGCCAGGCGGAAGAGATGCGCAGCATGGTGGCGGGCTTCGCGCTCAGCCGCAGCACCGGCGCCCGCCCGGCGCACGCCAATGTGCGTCCGGCAGCCAGACTGCATCACTCCGGCAACGGCAAAGGAAAGCCGATGGCCGCTCGCCCCAAGCCCAGCGCCGTGATCCCGCTGGACGATGACGAAGACGCGCAAGTCCTGCAAAGCTTCTAGGTAACTCGATCACGCAGGAAGCCGGGCAGACATCCTGTCTGCCCGGCTTTTCTATCAGTATCGCGGAAGATCCCTTAGAGGAATACTGCATAAAGCATGGATTGCAGTAGTTGCAACACATCGGTCTGGGGCTACAGTACTGAATAATGAATTGGTAGCGGTGCATATCTCTCATTTCACACCGCAACCGGAAGTCCTTAAGCGGAGCAGCACTCATACCGATGAATCAACATGAAGAACCTTTCGACATTTTCACCGAGACGTGCCCGACCGGAGAGAAGCACATGATCGACACCATGACCGATACCAGCCTGCTGGGGTTGGAACTGACAGACGCTCAGTTTCAACAGGTGCGTGATCTGGCGTATAAGCTGGCGGGGATCAACCTGAGCGCCGGTAAAGAGGGCCTGGTCAAAGCGCGTCTGCTGAAACGCATGCGTGCGTTACAGATTCATTCGTTCGATGACTATCTGAACAGGGTGGGCGAACCCGAACATCAAGACGAATTGTGGGCAATGATCGACGTACTGACCACGAACAAAACGTCGTTCTTCCGCGAGTCGCGCCACTTCGATTTCGTTCGGGATCGGATCATTCCCGCCGCCCGTGCGTCCAACCAGCCTCTTCGTTTCTGGTGCGCGGGTTGTTCCAGTGGCGAAGAGCCTTACACATTGGCCATCGTGATCCGGGAAGCCTGGCCGGAAGCCACCTGCGAGCAGGTACGCATCTTGGCTACCGACATCTCGATGCGGATGCTTAACATTGCACGCGAAGGGGTATACAGTCAGGAGAACCTGGCGGATCTTCCCGCTGACCTGCGACAACGCCATTTCGCGGCGGTCAGTTGCAAGGGACGCATCTGCTGGCAGGTCAAGCCCGACACACGACGACTGGTGCAGTTTGCCCGGTTGAACCTGATGGACGACTGGCCGATGCGCGGACGGTTCGATGCCGTGTTCTGCCGAAACGTGATGATCTATTTCGACAAGCCGACACAACAGCATCTGATCAGCCGGTTCGCCGGGATCATTCGTCCGGGTGGCCATCTGTTTGTGGGGCATAGCGAAAGCTTGTCAACATGGTCACACGAGTTTCGTTATGTGCAGCCGGCGGTCTACACGCGATGAATAGGATTTCGTCTGGGGGGCGATAATGCGGTTAGTCGTGGGAGTCGCTGATATGCAGGTGTCGGCATCACCCGATGATGAACTGATCACCCACGCCTTGGGCAGTTGCCTGGGCATCTCCGTGTATGATGTGCGTACCGGAGTGGGGGGTCTGTTGCATGTCATGCTTCCCGAATCCCGCATCGATCCCGATAAAGCCCAGACGAAGCCCTTCATGTTTGTCGACACCGGGGTACCGGAACTCTTTCGGGCCTGCTACCGGCTGGGAGCGCGCAAGGAGAACATGGTTTTGCGCGTTGCGGGAGGCGCCTGCACGCACGGCGATGAAGAGGACGACCTGTTTCAGATCGGCGCGCGCAACATGACCATGCTGCGAAAGCTTCTGTGGCGTAATGGCGTCATGATCGACGCTCAGGATGTCGGCGGTTCCGAGTCACGCACCATGACGCTACATTTACGCGATGGCAGTGTGACACTACGGACCAATGGTCAACAGAGGCCCCTGGGGTCGCCACTACGTATTCCAGTCGAACAGGGGGAGTAAACCGATGGCATTGAATGTGCTGGTAGTCGATGACAGCTCAGTGATGCGTTCGATGATTATCAAGACGCTGAAGCTGTCTGGCGTACCGCTGGGCGATGTCCATCAGGCTTCAAACGGAGTCGAAGGATTGGAGATGCTCGACCGCGAGTGGATCGATCTGGCGCTGGTGGATATCAACATGCCGGTGATGAATGGCGAGGAGATGATCGATCGCGTGCGCACCGATCCGGCGCTGGCTTCGCTGCCGATCGTGGTTGTTTCGACCGAAAGCAGCGAGACGCGTATCGATCTGCTCGAGCGCAAAGGCGCCCGATTTGTGCACAAGCCCTTCACACCCGAAGCGCTGGGCGCAACCATACGTGAACTGACGGGGGTACAGGACCATGACGCCACGCTCCAAACTGCTGGTTACAGCGGCCCGGACTTTTGAACAGCTGGCATTTCTCAGCATAGTGGACGATGAACCTGCCTCTTCGGATAACCTGACGTGGATACAGGTGCCGTATACCGGACCATACTCCGGGGCGCTCTACTTGGGAACAACCGCCGACGTGGCGCTTGCGGTGGCTGACAACATGCTGGGAGAGGAGACGCTGCCCACTGTGGAACAGCAATGGGATGCGTTGGGAGAAGTGGCCAATGTAATCTGCGGAAACGCCTTGGCGGAGATATACGGACCGCAGAATGTGTTCGATCTGGGTAAGCCGTCACCTAGCGCCCCGCCGCTTGACATCTCCGGTGAACAAACCGCGTTTCAGTTGGAAGCGGGCCCTGTATGGATCGGCATGGAAACACACGGAACACCGGGTACCCCATCATGATACGCGTACTGGTCGTCGATGACTCAGCCATCGTCCGTAAAACGCTTACCGAACAGTTATCACGATTTCCGGATATCGAGGTCGTAGGTGCGGCCACCGATCCATATGCCGCGCGTGACAAGATCGTACAACTCAATCCGGACGTGGTCACGCTGGACGTCGAGATGCCCCGCATGGACGGGCTGTCGTTTCTGGCCAAATTGATGAAGCACCATCCGATCCCTGTGGTGATCGTGAGTTCACTGACACCGGAAAATAGCGACAATGCACTGAAGGCGCTGTCGCTGGGCGCCGTGGAGGTGGTCAGCAAGCCGGGTTCGACGTTTTCGGTGCCCGATGTGGATCGAAAGCTGGTGCGCGCCATCCGAGCGGCGCATGCCGCGCGAATTCGGGTTGGTCACCGCATCACCGCCCCCGATCCAAGCACCGTGACGTTCGACTCTTCCAATCTGCGCACCACACACAAAGTCATCGCCATCGGCGCATCGACGGGTGGGACCATGGCAATTGAAGCGGTCCTCAGGGCGCTTCCTGTGACCACCCCCGGAATCGTCATTGTGCAGCACATGCCCGAGCATTTCACGGCAGCGTTTGCTCAGCGATTGAATAAGGTCTGCAGTCTCGAAATCCGGGAGGCCTCCGATGGCGACATCGTGGTCCCCGGGCTGGCATTGATCGCCCCGGGGAACCGGCATATGCTGCTGCAACGCAGCGGCGCACGGTACACAGTCGCCATCCGCGAAGGCCCGCCGGTACATCATCAGCGTCCTGCTGTGGATGTGCTATTTCATTCGACCGCCGAAGCGGCCGGCCCCAATGCAGTGGGTGTATTGCTGACAGGGATGGGAGCTGACGGCGCGGCCGGGATGCTGGAGATGCGCAAACGCGGCGCCGGTACCATCGCCCAGGATGAGGCCACCTGCGTGGTGTACGGGATGCCCAAAGAGGCGGTCGCGTTGGGGGCAGCTCAGCAGGTGCTACCATTGGACCGCATTCCCGAGGCGATGCTTCGTGCGGTGGAGGCGGCCTGACCCGTCACGCATTCCCGTCCGGAATTCCATCAGGAGGCGTTTTTGTCGCCTAACAATTCCGCCACGGTGTCGATCAGCGTGCGTAAGTGGATGGGTTTGGTCAGAAAACGCTGAAAGCCCCGAAGGCGCAGCTCTTCGGGGCTATATTCGGCAGGATACCCCGTCAGGGCGACTCGGCTCACTTGCGGGTGTTGTCGTGCAATCTCTCCACACAGTTGTACGCCATCCATCCCGGGCAGATGCAGATCCAACAGCGCCAAATTGCACTCGGCTCCATCCAGCTTTATCAGGGCCTCTTCGCCGCTCGCAGCCATGACCGTATGATATCCCGCCCGACGGAGGGTGATATCCACCAACTCCCGTACCATTGGCTCGTCATCGACGATCAGGACACATGCGTTCTTATTGGATCCGTCGGTCATAGTCAATGCGTATCCTCTGGAGCCGAAGCCCCGCGGATGTCGACGATCCGAGTGCTTCCATTCATGTAGGATTTTGATCGATACCGTGTGATCGCCATGATCTGGCGCGTCAGGTCTCCGATCCGCTCCGCCTCGGTATGCAGTCGGGACAGCAACTCATGCTGATGATCCGGTGTGTTGCCCGGCATCATCAGCAGTTCTGAATACCCCAGCAGGCTTTGCAGCGGCTGATTGAGCTCATGGCAGACCGCTCCGGCCATCTCCAGCACGCCCTGCAGCTTGCTGCGTTGGTTGAGCTGTTCCTGCATCTGCACGATGCGTCGTCCCACGTTGATGCGCGCGTGCAGCTCGGCGGCATCGTACGGCTTGGTGATATAGTCGTCGGCGCCCGCTTCCAGTCCGGCCACCATGTCATCCCGGCTGCCACGGGCCGTCAACAGGATGATATAGTAGGAGTGATCCCGCTGTTGGCTCCGCAACATCTCACACAGTCTCACCCCCTCCAGTCCCGGCATAATCCAATCCAATATCAGGATTTCCGGATACGGAGGCGACTGCAGCGCCGCCCATGCGCTGTCTCCGTCTTCGTACTCGGCCACCTCATAACCCCATTGTTCCAGCACGTTGACAAGCAATGTACGGGATGTTCGGTCATCATCAGCCACCAGGATACGCATATTCACCTCTGTTCGCCGATTCCGGCCCATCTTTACAGTACCCTGCAGTTCCTGTCGCCTGCATCCGACACACACCGCTCGGTGCGGCCTGTTAGCGTGGAAGGCAACGCGTCCAAACGATAGGTACTCATACTAGATCATCGACCGTTACACCCCGAAACAGAACAGCCCCGCACGTGATGTACGGGGCTGCGTGTGTAAATAATCCTGGC
>CAZYPZ010000042.1:0-15995 GCA_964650005.1 uncultured bacterium
ACACCAAAGTGTCTGCCTCACACTTCCAATTTACAGAAACAAGGTTACACAATTCATGACCCCCGGACTCCTCAGTGCTTGGAATATGCATTATGATTCAAATTGCGCGTATACCAACGAATGCAACTGTACTGCGACCATTTACCGCCCCGAGAGTACAGGCAGATGTCGCATCATAACTAATGATGGGTCAGCAAACCAATGCGCGACCTACAGCACGCTGCTACGCAGACGGTATCTCCGATGTGCAATGGGCACAGCGAACCGCTTTGATGGGTACCGAGGACAGGCAGAATGGACACTCGCGAGTGGTTACGGGTGCGGGGGCTTCCTGCCGTTTCAAGCGGTTGATATGCTTCACCAGGATGAACACCGCCAGCGTGACCAGCAGAAAGTCGATCACCGTATTGATGAACAATCCGTAGTTGATGGTTGGCGCTCCTGCTGCCTTGGCGGCTTGCAGGCTGGCGTATGCTTCTCCGTTCAGACTGATAAACAGGTTGCTGAAATCGAGTCTGCCCATCAGCAGACCCAGAGGCGGCATCAACACGTCGCTGACGAATGAACTGACGATTTTGCCGAATGCTCCGCCGATGATGATGCCGATAGCGAGATCGAGTACATTCCCGCGCATGGCGAACTCACGGAATTCTTTAAGCATCATGCCCTCCCCTTTTGCTGACAGCTTGTACGGGTATGTCTATACATATACCTGAGTATGCATAGACAGATTGTGTACACTAGCTATGAGACGTACTTCACGCCGTGAGGTTGACCAGATGCGCGTATTCGTTCCTGTGGTGGTGGGGCTGGTCGCAGTTGTGCTCACCGGATGTAACAAGTCGCCTGAAGCCGTCAATGTTGGCGTCAACGGCGAGCTGACCGGAAGCATTCCCATCGTGGGGCAGTCATGCCGGAATGCCGCTGAGATGGCGGTGGATGAGATCAACGCGTCCGGCGGCGTGGAGGTAAACGGCCGCAAGCTGCCTGTGCGCATTACGGTGGCCGATAACGAAGACAAAGCAGAGACGGCAGCCGCGGTTGCCCAAAAGTTCATCAGTGAGAACATGTTGGCAATGATCGGGCCTAACGCCAGCCGTAACGCCATACCAGCTGCCGAAGTGGCGGAAGCTGGCCGATTGCCGATGATCAGTCCCTGGTCGACCAATGCCCGGTTGACCCTCGACTCACGCACGGGCAAACCGAAGCGTTTTGTGTTCCGCACCGCGTTCATAGACGACTTTCAAGGCGTGGTAGCCGCCCGGTTCGCCCGTGAACGGTTGAAGACTTCCAAACCCGCCGTTCTTTATGATGTGGCGTCGGAAGCGAACAAAGGTATTGCTGAGGTCTATCGGGATGCCATGACACAAGCCGGTGTGCCGCCGATCGCCTTCGAATCCTATACTACCGGCGACAAGGATTTTTCCGCTCAACTGACCCGTATCATCCATGCGGGTGCGGATACGCTCTACCTGCCGAACTATTACAGTGAAGCTCCGCTCCAGATGAAACAGGCGCGAAAACTCGGCTTCAAAGGCGTGTTCTTCGGCAATGACGCTTGGGGCAACATCGAGCTGGTGAAGCTTGCAGGACCGGCATGTGAAGGCGCGTTCTTCTTTTCGCACTATGCTCCGGATATCGCTACCACCAAAGCCCGGACGTTTATTGACAACTACAAGAAACGGTACAAACAGGAACCGGATGATGTCGCCGCACTCACTTATGACTCGTTTGGCCTGTTGTGTAAAGCGATCAGTAAAGCAGGAGCGTTGGACAGAGCCAGGTTGCGGGATGCGCTCGCATCTATCGAACACTACGAAGGTGTTACCGGCGACATGAAATTCAAGGGCACCGGAGATCCCGTCAAGAGTGCGGTGGTGATACAGATACGCGGTGGCCGATTCATGTACTACACGGCAGCCAAGCCATGACGTTCATGACTTACGGCTGCCTGATCACCCGCTCAGGGTTTTCATGATGTCGTTGGATTTCTATCTCCAGCAGATGCTCAACGCGCTGCAGGTAGGTAGCGTATACGCGCTTATAGCGTTGGGATACACCATGGTCTATGGTGTGTTGTCGATGATCAATTTCGCGCATGGCGATGTGTTCATGGTCAGTTCCTATATCGCTTTTTTCAGCGCAACCTGGCTGATTGGAAGGGAGTACACTTTGCCGGCGGTGTTGGTGTTTGTGGCCGCCACGCTGGCGGCGATGATTGGCGCCGCCTTGCTCGCAGTGCTCATCGAGAGAGTTGCCTACCGCCCACTGCGTAAAGCGCCGCGCATATCCATGGTGATCACCGCACTTGGCGTCGGTTTGATGCTGGAGAACATCTGTGTCGCCGTTCCATGGATCGGTCCTCAGGCGCGGACGCTGCCGTCATTGCTTCCGATGAACACGTTTCAGCTATCGGGTGTGTCTGTATCCGCCTTACCTCTGATCATATTGGGCGTTGCCATCATCACCATGCTGTTACTGGACACCCTGGTGCAGCGCACATCCACGGGTCTGGCAATGCGTGCTGTGTCTTGGGACCGTGACACGGCTCAGTTGATGGGGGTGCCTGTCGATCGGATCATCGCTCTGACGTTTGCGATCGGTGCTGCAACTGCCGCAGTCGGGGGCGCGCTGTATGGCACTGTGTACACCATCGATCCGTATATTGGAATCCGCGTTGGTTGGTGGGCGTTCATCGCTGCAGTGGTTGGCGGTATCGGGAACATGCGCGGAGCCATGCTGGGTGGATATGTGCTGGGGTTTGTCGAGATCTTTACTCCGTTGTTGCTTCCGACGTCTACTTATCGTGATCTGGTTGCATTCTCTTTGCTATTGTTGCTGCTTGTGTTTCGTCCCTCTGGTCTATTGGGGCGTGTTGTGAACCAGAAAGTGTAGAAAGATGCAGCGTTTCAGACGCATACTGGCTTCCCGTTGGACGACCCCGACACTGTTGCTGCTGGCCATTCCGGTGACCATTGTGCTTCCTGCATATGGCTGGATTAACCCGTACGTTGAACTAGTCCTGAAGTATATCGGTATCAATATCATACTGGCTGTCAGTCTAAATATCGTTAACGGCTACATGGGAGAGTTCTCCGTAGGGCATGCCGGTTTTATGGCTATTGGTGCGTATGCGGCGTCGGTCTGTACAGTTGCCTGGTTTCCCCGCGAACAGGGCGCTTTGCTGTTTCCTGTGGCGTTGCTGTTGGGCGGTGCTGCTGCTGGATTGGCCGGACTGCTGTTGGCTGTACCGTCGTTTAAGACGCGCGGTGATTACCTGGCCATTGTGACGCTGGCTTTCAACATGATTGTGAAGAGTCTGCTGGAAAATGTTGAGCCGTTGGGCGGTCCGCGAGGCTACATGGGTATGGATGCGCTCGCTTCGCTGACATGGGTCTATGTATGTGTCCTGCTGGTATTGTACGTGGCCCGGAACTTCATCCATTCGCGAATCGGGCGCGGCGTGGTAGCCGTGCGTGAAGATGAAACGGCCGCTGTGCTATGCGGAGTCAACACACGGCAGGTGAAGGTATGGGCGTTCGTCATATCGGCCTGTTTGGCCGGAGTGGCCGGCGGCCTGTTCGCGCATGTGTTGCAGTTTATCAATCCCCGATCGTTCACCATACTCAAGTCAACCGACATGCTGGTAATGGTCTATTTGGGCGGAGTCGGCAGCTTGAGCGGTTCGGTGGTTGGAGCACTCTTGTATACATTGCTGATGGAAGGGCTTCGCCCGTTGCTCGAGATGCTGCATATCGCGGCAGAATGGCGTTTGGTCGTTGCGCCGCTATGCCTGGTGTTGTTGATGATCTTCCGGCCGTACGGCATCATGGGGCTGAAGGAGTTCCAGTTCCTGCGTCCAAGAAAGCGGCATGTCCCTGCGGCGCTCAGCGGATCCGGGAAGCACACATGAGCTTGTTGTCCATCCGGAATGTCACGCATCTCTTCCACGGATTGTGCGCCCTTGACGACTGCAGCCTGGAGATCGAGGCGGGTGAACTGACGGCGATCATCGGCCCAAACGGCGCCGGCAAGACCACCCTGTTCAACGTGATCACCGGCCTGTACCGACCGACCCGGGGAACCATTTGTTTGAGTGATGTGGAAATCACCAAGATGCCCAGTCATGAAATCGTAAAGTCCGGGATCGCCAGAACTTTTCAGAATATCCGTCTGTTCAATAACCTGACGGTGTTGGACAACGTCATGATCGCGCAGTTCAGCCAGCCCAACTGCTCTCTGATTGCCAGTCTCCTGCGCCTTCCGGCCTATTACCGGACCGAGAGGCAACAAACCTCAGCGAGTATGCGCCTGCTGGGATTATTTGGTCTGGCGCATGAGGCTGATACAATTGCGCGAAACCTGCCGTATGGTCATCAGCGCAGACTGGAGATAGTCCGGGCATTGGCGACACGTCCAAGGCTGTTGCTGCTGGATGAGCCTGCTGCGGGAATGAATCCCACGGAAGTGCAGGATCTGTTGCAGCTTCTGAAGCGCCTGCACGATGAGTTTCAATTGACCATTCTGCTGATAGAGCATCAGATGCGTGTGGTGATGGGCGCAGCGCATCGCGTGGTGGTTCTCGACCATGGCGCGGTTATAGCCGATGGTGTACCATCCGCTATCCGACATGACCCGGCGGTGCTGGATGCTTACTTGGGTCGGGATGCAACGGCGGACAATAATGTGTGACACGATACCGCTGCTGGAGGTTCGAAATCTCACCGTGCGGTACGGTGCGATCACCGCATTGGATGATGTATCCTTGGCGATCTATCCCGGTCAACTGGTAACACTGATTGGAGCAAATGGCGCGGGGAAGAGCACACTGCTGAGAACAATCTCCGGCCTTGTGGATATCACATCAGGCAGCATCTTCTATCGGCAATTGGAGTTATCGCGTACCTCCCCCTCTCACCGAGTGCGCATGGGAATAGCGCATGTTCCCGAGGGGCGTGGCATCTTTGCCAATCTCACGGTGAGCGAAAACCTGAAGCTGGCCCGTTTTGGTCGCACCAAAACCGAGGGGTTTAGCCATGACCTGGAACGCGTGTATTCCTTGCTGCCCATACTGGCTGAACGTAAACACCAGATGGCTGGCTCGCTTTCCGGGGGAGAGCAGCAGATGCTCGCAGTGGCACGCGCCATGCTGATGCGCGGGGAATTGCTGCTGCTGGATGAGCCATCCATGGGGCTGGCGCCGGTGATTACAAGAACCATTTTCGACCTGATCGGCTCAGTAGCGGCTGAAGGCGCCACAATTCTGCTTGTGGAGCAGAACGCCAAAGCGGCTCTGAGGCTTGCTCAGCGCGGGTACGTGCTGGAAAATGGCCGCATTACGCTGTCTGGCTCGGCAACTGACCTGTTGAGCGATCCCCGGATCGATGCTGCCTATTTAGGGGCAGGATAATCACCCACATGGTAGCCCGTTTCGTGTCAGCGGTTCAGTGCGGAACGTATACGCGTTGCCAGCTCAGACAAGCCGAACGGTTTCTGTAACAGGTCATGCGTCACATCATTGATCCCGCGACTGTGTAGTATATCAGCCGTGTAGCCGGACATATACAGACATCGAATCCCCGGGATGATGGAACGGATCCGCTCAGTCAGCAGGCGGCCGTTCATTCCGGGCATGATCACATCTGTCAACACCAGATCGATGGGTTGGCTGAATGTTTTCACCATCTCGATAGCCTGTTCCGGCGAGCTGCGAGGTAACACACGGTAACCGAGTGACTGCAGTTGTTGAGCGATCAGGTTCAGAATGGACGGCTCATCTTCGACCAACAGCACCACCTCACCGCGTCCCTTGACCGACTGACTGATTGTACCTCCTGCATCTGCCGACGCAGCCTCCATGTGACGCGGCAGATGGATGTAAAACACGCTGCCGGAGTTCAGCGTGCTTTCAACAGTGATGAAACCCTGATTCTGCTGAACGATGCCATACACGGTGGCCAAACCAAGGCCGGTACCCCCGCCGCCTTTGGTGGTGAAAAACGGCTCGAACAGATGTTCCAAAGTATACGCATCCATGCCGTGACCTGTATCGCGTACGGAGATGAGTACGTATTCACCCGCTCGATACTGTGCGTGTTGTTGAACCCATGTATCGTCGTATGTCACGTTACGCGTGAGGATCTCGATAATCCCCACATCCTGAATGGCGTCACGGGCGTTGACGCACAGATTGGCCAGCAGTTGATCCACCTGTGATGGATCGATCAGAACCGGCCACAAACCGGGTGATGGCCGCCACTCCAGCTTGATGTCTCTTCACCGATCAGCCGCCGCAGCATCTTCAGCATTCCTTCCAGCGTGGCATTGAGGTCCAAGACCTGTGGTTGCCGCGTGGACTGTTTCGCGAAGGAGAGCAACTGTCGGGTGATCTGCGAGGCGCGTTCACAGGCGTTGCTGATCTCCGCCAGATCGGCCTCCACGTCATACGGGGAATGGAGATGATCCAATGCCAGTTCGCTGAACCCTTGGATCACACTCAGCATATTGTTGAAATCATGGGCTACGCCGCCGGCGAGGCGGCCGATAGCTTCCATGCGCTGAGCTTGACCGATTTGCCTTTGCAGCTGTTCACGCTCGGTCACATCGTGACCTACAAGAACATAGTTGATAATCGTACCATCGCTGCCGCGTACAGGCGAAATAGTCGCCTCCACCGTGTAGTGCCGACGGTCTTTGCGGAGACATTGAACGGAGCCACGCCATGCCTGCCCGGAAAGGATAGTGACCAGCAACTCATGCAGTGTTGCCGATTCGATCTGACCGTGGATCGAGCGCACATTCCGCCCGATGACATCTTCAGCGGCATGGCCTGAGATGGTCTCATACGCAGGGTTGACATACTCGATAATCCCTTGGGCCGAAGTGATGATCACCATTTCTGCGGCCTGTTCTATAGCCGACATCAGGCGCTCCCGCTCCTGCTCGGCCTGCTTGCGGGACGTCACATCACGCGCCATGATCATGAGAGGAGCAGCCAGATGATCTTCGGAGGCGATGAGCGCCGCCCGACAGTCGAGCCAGCGGATCTGTTGGGATGCATCTTGGACCCTGACTTCAGATTGAACCGATGATATCCGGTGGTGCATCAAGTCCTCATATTTCTCCAGCACGCGGTTCCGATCCGTATCCAATAGATACTGAAACGCGTTGACTCCAATGACCTCAGACGTGCGATACCCCAGAATATCCGTAAACGATTTGTTGGCATAGGCTACGCACCCCTCATCGTCGATCAACGCGATCAGATCAAACGCGTTTTCAGTGATCGCTCGATACATCGACTCGCTGTGGCGCAGCGCAACTTCGTTACGTTTGACTTCCACCAGTCTCCAGACGGTATCGAGCATCAGCGTCAGCAGCAGCACATCCGATTCATCGTAGTCGTTGGCGCTGTTAACGATACACGCGATGGCCGCAACGTGACCGTGACTGCATACCGGAGCCGCGATGTAGCGGTGAATGGCCAGGCTGGGAAGCTGGGGATCAGTCGATATCGCGCTGTAGTGATTGACCATGACTGGCTGCCTGTTGGCGAGCGCTTGAGCGCACAGTGTGTTCGCCAGGCGTTGAGATGCCTCCGATGGCTGATCCTCAGGATGCGTTCCTGCCCAAATGATTTGGCCCAGCCCAGTCTGCCCGTTTTCGACCAAGCCGACACAACCGAACTGGCTTTCGGTGAGTTCAACCGTTGTTGAAAGTGCATGACGAAGCAACTCTTCGGGAGATGCAAGGTCCGACTGCAGCACCGACAAAACGCTTCGCAGTCGTTTCTCTTCTCGAGCGAGCCGTTCGGTAATGCGCCGATTATCTTCCATAACGCTCAACAGCGCGCGTCTGGCTCGGTGTGCCCGCTCTAATGACTCTCTCAGCTCCTGCTCGATCTGTTCCTGTGCCTGGATCTTGAGACGCAACTGATCGGTGCTGCCCGCCAGTTCGTTGTTTTGTTGTTGTAACAGCGAGTGACGCTGTGCCATGTTTAGCAAGGCGTGTACGCTTGTGCGCAGCGTGCGGAGTTCCTGTTTACGGATCTGTATAACTGTATCCGGCCACTTGTTCGGTTGTGACTCGGGCATGTCGGCATGAGTCACGACGATCCAGGGGACGTGTGTTGCGTCGAACGCTGGACCGCCGCCTGATATGGCATCGGATGAAGGCAACCATACGATCAACCTCGGACCGTCGTCGGCGGCTGGCAAAGTCGCCTCTGAGATGTCAGTGATGTGCCTCACCTGACATCCGCATCGATCAGCAGCCAGTCGAACTGTAGAGAAGACCTCTGGATACGGTGTTGCGTTGCCTATGATCAGCACATAAGGGGTGCTCAATCGGGCCCCTCCGACTGTCTGATCGATCCAGTGTCATCGTCGTACCGTGCGTAGCGAGGCGGCAGGTGCAGCCGCGCGCAGAGCGCATTGACCTCCTCTTTCAACTGGATCACCCGATCCTCTCTGTCAAGCATCAAGTCATGCCAGCGTTGCAGTTCGTCCAGTTGCTCATGCATCAGGCGCTCCAGTTTACTCCATTCCGTCACATCGTACGCCAACAACGTGTAGAAACGTATGACGCCTAAGGCGTCCCGGATGGGAGACAGGCTCATTTCCATCTCAAACGGTTCGCCGTCTGGTTTCTCACCGTCGACGCGTCCGCGCCATTGTGGTTGCTGCCGGGTGCGTCGCCAGATTTCGGCGCCTGTTCTGTCGATGTCGGCGACAGCCCTGCCGGCTAAGGCAGATGGGGCTATCCCGGTGTAGATCGAGATAGCGGGATTGGCATAGTGTATCAGACCTTCTGCCGAGAGGATCAGAACCACTTCAGTGGCTTGCTCGATGGCGGCTGCCAGCAAGGATCGTTCCGCCTCGCTGTGTTTGTGGGCAATCGCCGAACGTTCCAATGCTTGAGATTGATCCACCACCAGTTCCGCGAGTTTGTCCCTCTCGCGCTCCTGGCGTCGAGCGGCTTCACGAAGACGCGTCATGGATCGGACAATAGCAACCAGTTCCTGATCGTCCACCGGCTTTGCCAGAAACGCCTCGGCGCCTGTCTCCAGCGCACGAATGCGACTTTGACGATCGGTGCGTGCGGCGGTTACAAACACAACGGGGATCTGCTGCAGGTCGCGGTCGGATTTGAGAGCCGCACACACAGCGTATCCATCCATGCCTGGCATGACGATATCGAGCAGGACTACATCGGGATCATCGGTACGTGCCCGCTGCAACGCTTCCGGGCCGTTGGTACAAGTGACCAGTCTGTACTCCGGCAAGACCTCTTTCACCAGCGCCCGCAGGGTGATCAAGTTATCGGGCGTGTCATCGACCGCCAGTATGGTCAGTCTTTGAGTCATTCGTGCTTGGTCTCCCTCAAAGCACGTTCAATAGCGGAGTACAGACTGTCTGCGTCGACGGGTTTCGCCAGGAAATCGCTGAAGCCGTGCGCCAGGATCGCCTCACGTTCTTCGGGCATCGCGCTGGCGGTGACAGCAATAACAGGTATCATATGCAACTTGGGGTGATCACGCAGGTGTAGATAGGCGGTAACGCCGTCCATTACCGGCATGGCGATATCCATGAGGATAATGTCAGGCTCGATCTCCGCTGCCACCTGCAGGCACGCGGCCCCATCCATCGCTTCGTACACCTCGTATCGATCACTCAACAATGCGCGTGCGGTGTGCAGATTATCAGGGTTATCTTCCACAACCAATACTTTTACCTTGGCCTTCGTATCCACAGGTTTGGCTGCCTGACTGAACCCATCATCGCCCGTCATTCTGCTTACAGAACGTATCAGCCCGGCTCGGTCGATATCTCCTTTCTGGACCAGCTGGAAGACATGATTTGACATGAGCCGCTTCAAATCCTTTCGACTGACCTGCCGAGCGGTCAAGATAAGAACCGGGATGTGCCGCGTATCCGGATCACCTTTTAACGCCTCCAACACAGCAAACCCATCAACCTCGGGCATCATCAGGTCCAAGATAATTCCATGAGGATGCATCAGCTTGATCTTCTCCAGAGCCTCATGGCCGTCTGTACATGTGGTGATCTGGTAACCCTCCGGCGCGAGGATGTCCGTCAGTTGAACGACAGCCGCGGGGTTGTCGTCAACAATAATAAGCCTGATCGGCTCGTTGGGGGTGCGTTTTGGCAATTCATCGAGAGGAGTCGGTCCGGGCGTACTCGGTTGGCTGGGGTTGGCGGCAACTGGGTCTTGAAGAGGCAGCCACAGCGTGAATACCGACCCGCGCCCCGGTTCGCTCGACACCAGAATGTCACCGCCCAACAATCGTGCATACTTACGGGCGATGGTCAGCCCCAGCCCGGTGCCGCCGTAACGCCGGGAAGCTCCATCATCCGCCTGACGAAACTCGTCGAATATCCGTTCCTGTTGGTCGGCCGGTATACCGATACCGGTGTCTTCAACATCCACGCAAATAGTCTGGCCATCGACATATGCCCGGAGTGTGACGCTCCCCTGTTCCGTGAATTTGACCGCGTTGGCTGCAAGGTTCAACAAGATTTGGCGGACTTTGGCATGATCGGTGTAAAGCGCCGGTACATTGGCGCCCGTGTGAGATTGAATGGTGATGCCTTTTTCTTCCGCAGTGGGTCTCAGACTCTGAGTGATCTCTTCCATTACGTCGGACAGAGCAAACACCGTATGGGTGATCTCCTCGCGTCCGCTCTCTACTCGGGAGAGATCCAGAATGTCATTGATCAATGCCAGAAGGTTCTTACCATTGCGTTCGATTACTTCCAGATACTCGTAATCATCCGGTTCAACCCTTCCATGCAGCCGCCTGCGGAGCACACCGGACAGTGCGATGACCGAGTTGAGCGGTGTGCGCAGTTCATGGCTCATGTTCGAGAGGAACGCACTCTTCAGCCGGTTAGCCTCCTCCAGCTGCCGTGCCTGTGCTTCCAGCTCACGATTCTGCTCGCTCATCTCACGGGTCTGATGCAGCACCAGGCGCTGCTGAGACTCGAGCTCCCGATTCTGGCGCTCCAGCTGCTCGGCAAACACATGGATGCGACGATGAGCCAGCACGCCGCTAACCCGCGCCGTAAGCAGTGAAAGTGATTGATGGATAAAGTCCCAAGCTTCATCTGAAAAGGCCTGGATCGCCGCCAACGAAACGACTGCCTCCACTCGACCGCCCGACAGCACAGGTATGACAAATATCTCGCGGGGCATCCAGGCGCCATGCGGTGAATGCAGTACAAATCGGGCGTCTTCGGGGATCTGCCGAATGCGCTGAGGTTGTAACGTGGAGAGCGACAGCCCGAAGAGTCCTTCGTATTCAGACAATGCGTAGGTCCGTCGGTGCTCTCGCGGCAGACCAATACTTTCGACTGGTTCCATCTCCCGGCGTGCATCATCCACCAGGTACAGTGCGCCTGCGTCCGCACCGGTCAGACGGATCAATGTGGTCAGCGCTTCCCTGGCAAACGCCTGCAACTCTTCATCGCGCATCAACGCTTGCGCCAGAGTATTCTGCAGTTCAGAAAGTCTCCACTGGCGTTCAATCGCTTCCGCCATCCGGTTGAACGCTATGGATAAGGCTCCAAATTCGTTGTTACCGGTGTATTCGCTGCGCGCATGCAGTTCTCCGGATGCAATGCGATTGGTTGCGTTCGTCAGCGCCTCGAGGGGCGCGTTGACCGCTCGGATGATCAGGGTGAATAACGAGATGGCCGCAATCAATGTAAGGGCGCCCAGCAGCAGCAGCTGCAGTTGCATGGCGCGATAGAGTTGTGTGGCTTCCTGATAGAATTGGTCAGCACGGCGATGGGCGAAGTCACTGATCGCATCGATCTCCTGCAACAGCTGGATCACCATCGCGCCCCCTTCCCCATGTCGTTGGGTGCGGGCAATGGCTGCCTGACTGTTCCCGGAGCGCCAGATGCGCAGCGTTTCGTCGCGTATGGCGTTCCACTTGATATATGATTGGCGCAGCGCATCGACATCGGAACGCGGCCCCAAGTATCGGTCATATAGAACAGCTATCTGGTCGAATACAGCCGCCTTTTGCTGTTCCATGCTGGCCAGGATGTGGGAGGCCTCCACCGAACCGGTCGGCATCAGCACAACATCTTTCATGTCTCGGTGTATGGTAAGAATTGCGGCTTTGATGTCGCCTATAGCCCGTCGTACCTGCAACGGGTGGTTATACAGTCCGTGATGCTGAGCATAGATCTGCGACGTATTGTACAGCGAAAGCAGCGCCAGCATGCCAACCAATAGGGCGACAGTGGCCATACAGATCCGGAGTAGAGAGTAAACCCGTATATTCCGAAGAATCATTTTGGACCATCTCCCCGCATATATGCCGGTATGCGCGCATTCACCGATTGCAGATGAGGTATGCAGCGGGCAATGGAGCGTTCCGCATCGCCGGTTATCAGCATTCCGTTAGGGGCCAGGCAACGCGACAATCTGAGCATCGCCTCACGTTGAATCTCCGGGCGGTAGTAGATCAGAACGTTCATGCAGACAATCAAATCAAAGTCCCGAAATATTCCGGCTGGAGGAGCGTGTGTGGACGCAGCCAGCAGATCATGTTGATTAAAGTTCACATAGCCGCGGCAACGCGGACCGATCTGTCCGGTTGATTGGTGTATGACAACATATCGCCGCATCAACCCGGCGGGCACATTGTCAAACTGCTCTATCGGGTAAATGCCCTGCTTGGCCTGCTCCAAGAGCCGTGGCGACCGGTCGCTCCCCACAATATACCCGGATAGATCTCCGTGTCTGGTTTCCCTGATGGCATCCAGTATCATCGCAAGAGACCAGACCTCCTGCCCTGAACTGCAGCCAGCACTCCAGATACGCAAATTGGGTGTGCCCTGATAAGGCCAGGTGTCGAGTAGCTTGGGAATGCCCGCATGCAGCAGCCAAGCGAACAAAACAGGATCACGAAAGAAAACAGAGTACGGGATCTCGAGCGCCTCGATAAACGCCTTGCGTGCTTCCGGGCATCGTTGGAGCAGTTCTAGGTATGCATCAGTGGTGATGGTCCCTGAACCGCGGGCCTGATCAGCCAAGGTGCGGGCAATGAAACCGGGGTGGTAATCTGAAATGTCGATCGACTCCAATCGGCTGATAAGTTGCACAACCGATTCAACTTGGGCGGACATGGCTGGCTGAATGGCGCCCTTCATGAGTCTGGAACCCCGCGTGGACGGTAAACTGGCGATGCCGGCACCAGTGCCTACATCATACCCGATGCAGCAGAGAGTCACTCATGTAAACATTGTGTAGCACCAGCCGGTGATGTAGGATGACACCAGTACGAATAAGAGGTGCGTTGCATGCCCGATCCCCGTCATCTTTGCCTGGTTTTCCGATACAACCACTTCGACCCTATGTGGAGACGTTGTTGGGACCGTCCGTTTATCGATAGTGATCGCACCTTTGTCTCCTACAGAGACATCCAGACGGCCTGGCTGGACGATGCGCTCGATGCGATGCGCCACAGTGATGATTGTTGTATGGTGGAGTGTTCCTGGGTTCTGAGGCACTACTTGGAGAGGCGTCCGGACCGACTGGAAGAGATACGACATCACATTCGAAACGGACGATTCGAGCTGTTGGCCAGCGGCGAAAACATCATCGATGTGAATATGGTTCACGGTGAAACGATGGTGCGGAATATGCTGCTGGGTCTGACCTGGGCGGAGCAGACACTGGGTGCACGGCCCAGCACGGGGTGGCATATGGACGGATTTGGAAGCAGCGCACAGATGCCGCAACTTTTTCGCCAATGCGGGATCAACTGGATTGCAGCGCTTTCCTATCGAACGCCGGATGCCCCCTATTGGCGTGGACTGGACGGTTCATGTGTGCTGTGCCGACCAGAAGATGTATATACCGAGACGGGCGGCAGCTGCAGTCGAGTTTTTTACAAGCACCCCCCATGCCCTGACTGTCGGGGAACTGGATGCATTGCATGCTCAGGGCGCGGTTTTCTTCCTTATAGACTCGAGCTCGATGCGCCTCCCAAGGAAACGTCGAATACACGATTGCGTTTGGCGGGACTGTGGGGAGAAGAGGCGCTGCCAGGGATGCATGTGTCTGAGGACATTCGCCAGTTGAATGCCTCGAATGGCGCCTTGACCTATCGGCAAGGTACCTATCGCGACCTGCGCGCCTTCATGACGGACTGGCTGGAAGCCACTGATGCGCCCCCACACGGGCAGGTGTCCCGTTTCGTGGAAAACAATCCGACTCAATGTGGGTGCTGGGTGAGCCGCATTCGATGCAAACAACAGCATCGGCTTGCGGAACATGCGGTAATCCGGGCAGAGATCTGGGATACGCTGTTAGCCAATGGCCGGCATAGTGATGCGTTGCGACAAGCTTGGAGATTGTTGAGTTTTTCGGCGTTCCATGACGCCATCACGGGAACGCATATTGACGCGGCGTATGAAGAACTGATGAGTTACTTGGATGAGGTGATGCACATCGCCGATAACGTTTTGAGGCAGGTGCTTCCATCCAATGCTGATGAGCGGTACGTTACGGTGTGGAACCACTACCCTTATCAGCTGAGTGCGCCTGTCACAGTGACCACGCACGTCATGGAGGGGCTGACTGTCACCGATGAGCAAGGCACTTCCCTGCCTCTCTACGCGATGTCTGGCGAGGGTGACGAGGTACACGTGACCGTGGGTGTAACTGTGCCGGCATGGGGAGCGTGCACCCTGAGACTGCAGCCGCAACCCACGCGACAGTTCGAAACTGTAATGGACTCGCGGCCGGATTGGGTCCATTGCGGTGAATACTCCTTTTTTGCAGGTGAGCATGGGCTTCAACAGGTGGTCCACAGTGAATATGGCCCCCTGTCATTGGACGAGGAGTGTTCATTCGGTGGATTGACGCTGGAAGTCGATGAAGGTGATCCCTGGACCACGCGGTCGCTGGAACGGGCTACGCAGTCGCTTGCGCCATACACGCATCTGGAACATATCGAGCGTTCACCACATTGCGTGCGGATCCGTTATGCTGGGGCACATCCGGCTAACCATGATTTCGTGCATTACAATGCCAAAGTGACATGGTTGACATGGCGGCAGACGTTTACTCTGTATGATGACTTGCCATGGCTTGAGGTGGACACGGAGGTACAGTGGTATACCCATGACCGTCGGTTAAGGCTCGTTTTTCCGACACGGACCCAGGCCAATCGGGGCGTTTATGAAATACCCTGCGGAGTGTTGGAGCGTGATCGTTACGACCAGACATCTCTCGAGTTCGGAAACGGTAATGGGGATTGGCCAGCCATTCACTGGGCAGGCATCCAGACGGACACCCATACCATCGCAGTGTTCAATGCGGGGACTCCCAGCTATCGTGTCGCAGACGGTCGGATTGCCGTGAGTCTTTTACGAAGTCCGACTGTGCCATGCTGTCTGCTCGAACCTGAGTCCTACACGGCCTACAACTACTTTGGCATGATGGACCACGGGTCACACCGCTTCCGACACGCGGTGTGTCTGCGTGCGGGGGATTGGCGTGCAAATGACATCTCCCGTCAGGCGGCTGTGTTCAACGGAGGCCCGCTTGTTACCAAAGGCGCTGCATCCAAGGTGAAACCGTCGTGGTCCATCAACGCAAGCCATACGGATGTATTGTGTGTCAAACAATCCGAGTCCGAAGCCGGCGTGGTGGTCCGTCTGGTAGAGCGATCCGGACTACACGAGCGTGTAACCCTGAACATCCCCGATGGTTACACGCGCGCGTACAAAACCGACATCCTCGAAAGCCCTGAAATCGAACTGCCTGTTTCGAATGGGGCCGTGGAGATCGCCATGGCGCCGTGGAGAATTGTTACACTGCTGTGTAAACCATAGCCTCACTTTCCCAAGGCGAAATAGATGACAAAGGCGATGCAGACGACCCACATCAATGGGTGTACGTGTATTGAGCCTGTCGAATTTGGAGAATCTCCATCGTCTCAAGTAGACTACACC
>CAZYPZ010000043.1:0-15464 GCA_964650005.1 uncultured bacterium
GGCGGAGCCTGGCCCTTTTCCTGCGAGTTTGTGCTTTTATGAATAATCCGGGTAAGCATTACGAAGAGGTTACCCGTACCGGATTACCGGTCATCAGTGATGAACTTCTGGCGTTGCCGGATCGCCTGCTCTCGTTAAAAATCATCCGATCGCCGCTGCCGGGTTCCGACCCAGACTTGCACATCCTGACGATCATCCGTGATCAAACCAGCCTATGGGAAGCTCAGATTCGCGGTCTGGCAGGGCCTGCCTCGTCGGATACCGCTTTAGTGCTGTTCGATGAGCAGGGAGTGTTGCGCTATGGAAACAGTGTCTGGTTTCAAATGACCGGCTACGGGCCGGATTGGATCAACCGGCTATCGGTATTCGATATCGACCACCTGATCACGCACGACGATCTGCGGTCCATATGGACAGGTGAACATCTGCTGGCTCAAATCGAGCATGAACGCACACTGCAATGCCGCGATGGCCGTCAATTACGCGTCGACGTCAGTTGTCAGTTTTTGGACTTTGTGCAGAAGCGTTTCTTGTGTGTAGTGTTGCGCGATGTCTCCGAGCGTCACCGGCAGTGGGAGATCATCGTGGGATCCCGAGACCAACTGCAGCTAGCCATGAATGCGTTGGACTCACGCGTCATCTTGTACAGCTCAGACACAGGAGAGGTCTTGCTTCATAACGCCCCTTCTTCCGGTGCTCGACAGTCGGCGATCCAGCCCTTGACCCCACCGCAGCATGCACGTATGGCGGATCGGGGCGGTGTGGAATGGCTGCATCATGACATCGAGCCGGAACGCTGGCTTCATATCCGCGACACGGCGATCAACTGGCGGGGTATGCGCGCACGGCTTAAGTTCAGCATGACATCACCCGCCAGCACCACACCGAGATGCGCCTGAACCGGGCTGTAGGTGCATCGACTCTTCTTCTGCGCCTGACAACCCGCCTGCTGTCGCTGACACCGGAAACCATGCCGGATGTGGTCATGATGGCCCTGAGTGATATCGCCTGCCAGTTGGAGTGCGATCGCTGCACCCTGTATGTTCTGGAAAAAGACGGCGCCACTGTGGGAGCCATCCGATCGTGGCAGCGAACGGATATCTCTTTTGATGCGGATACAGCGAACTGTGAGCGTGTAGACACGCAGGCTGACCTCTACAAGAGGCTGCTTTTGGGACAACCGGTGATGATCCACCCTCCAGACGATGCGGTGATTCGCTCATCCGCTTCCATCAGCTCTGTACAAACACCACAGGATGACTGGGGTCCCATACAGTCCGTAAGTACTCTCTACATGCCGGTGTACAGAGCAGGTCATCTGTCCATGGTGATCACCGCGGTGAATCCCAGGCGAACCGCCCAGGAAGACATTCAGTTCTTCCGCGTATATGGTGAAACATTCAATCAGGGAGTCAGCCGGTTTCAGGCCGAATTTGAGCGCGAACTGGCCGAAACCGCCATGGACTCGTTTGTAAATGCGCTCAGCTTCGTCATTGCGTATCATCTGGTGAAGGACGATAACACGCCGCTTGGCTGGAGCCCGGTATGGTACAACACCGGCGCCAAACAGCGTTTTCGGCGCGGCCCCATCAACGATGTCCGGAACTGGTTTCACGTGGTGCATCCTGATGACCTGGACGATGTGAAACATCACTGGGATCTGCTGACCCGGGGGCAATCTGTTCAGCACGAGTTCCGCATGTGGTCCGATGAACACCAAGACTGGCGCTGGATGCGCCATGTAGCCGAGGCGATCCCCGATGAGCAAGGCGCCCCCTGGCGGATCAGCGGCCTCACCGTGGACATCCATGATCGGGTGAACGCGGAAGAGCAGCTCAAAGCACTGGTGCGCGACCTGCAGCAGGCCATCGATGAGTTATCGGTCTTCGCTTCCATGGTGTCTCATGACCTCAAGGCGCCGCTGTTCAGCGCTCGAGCGCAGATGGAACAGATGCTTGCCAGCGAAAAGTGGACCACGGATGAGCTGCAGACGGTTATCGGTCGCCTGAACAAAATGGAAGAACTGATAAACGCCATACTCGAGTACAGCAGGGCTGGTATGAATGCAGAACCCAGTGAACCGATCGATGTACACACGGTGATCGATTTCGTTCTGTATAACATGGCGCATACTCATCACGCGGAGATCACCGTCACATCCCCCCTGCCTATGGTCATCGGAGCGTTTACACCGCTTGAACAGGTGTTCCAGAATCTGCTATCCAATGCGGTGCGCTACAACACCAATCCCGCGCCGACTGTGCATGTGCGCGGTTGGTATGAAGGATCCATGGCCGTGTTTGAAGTGGCCGACAACGGCCCCGGGCTGCCTGAATCAGCGAAACGTATGCTGTTCGAAATGTTCAACACCAGTGACGTGGATGGCCGGCATCATGGGTCCGGGATCGGCCTGGCCATCGTACGCCGTCTTGTCAGGAAGTACGGCGGAGACATACACCATGACCCCACATATACCGGCGGTTGTCTGTTCCGGTTCACTTGGCCGGCGGCAGTACCTGTCGCTCAACCACCCGACCAGGAGGCGCTTGCATGAAGGTTCCATTCGTCCCCGTGTTGCTGGCACTGACACTGACATTGCCTGCCGTGATATCAATCGCCGACACGCCGCGTTTTGACCGCGCCCAAGCGATCTTTGGAGTACATCTGGATTTGCACCCTCAGTTTACTGATACCCGGTATGGTCAGGACACCACGCCGGAAATGGTCAGCCGGTTTCTGGAGCGGGTCAAACCGGATTTTGTGCAATATGACTGCAAAGGACATTCCGGCCTGATGGGCTTCAACAGCCGAACTGGCACCGGAGTCCCGGGTATTACGACCGAATCACTGCGTGTCTGGCGTGACGAAACCCGCCGCCGTCAGATCGGGCTTTTTGTGCACTTCAGCGGCGTCTGGGATAACCAAGCCTGTGCGGACAACCCAGGCTGGGCCGCAGTCGGCGCCGATGGCCAGGTCAGTAAACAATACGCCAGCCTGTTTGGAGGCTACCTGAACGATCGCATGCTGCCGCAGCTGCAAGAAGTCTTCGAACGATTCGACGTGGACGGCGCCTGGGTTGACGGGGACTGCTGGGCGGTACAACTGGACTATCATCCAAAGGCACTCGAGTCATGGGCAACCCTGTATCCCGGGATCGAGCCGCCACGGTCGCCAGAATCTCCCTATTGGGAAGAATGGAAGCAGTTTCATCGACAGGCTTATCTAAACTACCTGCAGCGCTGGACATCGGCGATCCATCAGGCTTTTCCGGGCAGTCAGCTGACCGGCAACTGGATCTATTCAACGTTCTACCCCCGCCCGGTGACTATTGGAGTCGATTACCTGTCTGGCGATTATGACCCCGTTGGCTCGATTGATAAAGGCCGGGCAGAGGCGCGATTTCTGTCTCAGCAGGGTAAACCCTGGGACCTGATGGCTTGGGGCTTCAACTGGGGAAATGGAGTACATACCATGAAGACGCCTCGCCAGCTACAGCAAGAGGCAGCCACGGTGCTGATGCAGGGAGGCGGTTTCCAGGTGTACTATCAGCCCACCCGCACCGGTTACATCGACACGGTGATCATGGACATCCTGGAGCCTGTCAGTCAGTTCGTCAAGGCGCGACGTTCCATCACGCAGGGGAGCGTGACGGTGCCGCAGGTTGCGGTGCTGCTGTCCTCCGATACCCATCTGAAACATAGGCATGCGCCGTTCAGCAGCGCATTGACAGACTCGATCTATGGTGCGCTTCTGGCTTGGCTGGACAACCGTTACAGCGTGGATCTGCTGGCAGAACACCACCTGACCAAGTCCTTGGACCAATACAAGGTATTGGTGCTACCGGGGGTCTCTGTCATGAGCGATACCTTGGAGCGACAGATCACGAATTGGGTGCGTAACGGCGGACGCCTGATGATCTGCGGGGCAGACACGTGCAACCGGTTCCCTCATTTAGCCGGCATCAGCGAGCCGCAACCCATCGGACATCCCGGCGTACGGATCATGAACAGCGAAGGAGAGGTATTCCGTGGAGGCCCCTGGATCACCCTGCCCGATACTGCAGGACGCGTGCTGGTGCGTGCCTATGCGGATCGTGACACGCGGTCCGCGTCTATCCCGGCACTGGTGCTTCGGCAGGAGGGCAAGGGGCTGGTCGCGGTAATCCCGGGATACGCAGCCGATATGTACTACCAGAGCTTGCATCCCGCTTTACGCCGGTTCTTCGGGGAGGCGGCGCATGCGCTATATCCGGATCCCGACGTACAGGTCGATGGGCCTGGACTGGTGGAAGTGGCTCTGCGACGTACGGCGGACGGCGCATTGGCGGTTCACCTGATGAACACCAGCAGTGTTCAACGGGGTGAGAGGGTCTTGGCGCCGCCGGTGATCGATCCCATCAGCCCGCTCACCATACGCGTGCGTACCGAAAAACGCCCCAAGCAGGTCAGCTGGATGCCGGATAACAGCCGGGTGAAGTGGTCATGGAAGAACGGCTGGTTGACCGCTGCAATACCCCCGCTGGATATCCACGGAGCGCTGATGGTCCGCTAACCACCACGAAACGGACTGGAGCGACCGGGTTCATAGGCCGCTCCAGTCGTTCATGATCTATCTCGCGGCCCAGAGCATGCCGCGTTGTACGATGAGACGCGCTTCAGGCACATCGAAGTCCTTGGCAACGTGCCCCAATGAGGTGTAGAACACCCGTCCCTGGCCGTATCTACGCTTCCACACGACCGGCATCACCGTCCCCTCTATCCAGGGATAGAACTCGCCGCTGAACGTGGTGGTCGCCAGCACCTCATTCCCTGGATCCGTGTGCAGATAATACTGCTCACTTACCATCTGGAAAGAGGAAAGGCCGGCAACAATCGGATCATCCGGTTTGACGATGTCCACCGTATACGGGACCACGCCACCCGGATGTTCCACCCACTGACCGCCCGTCATGAACTGATAGCCGGTATTGCTTCTAAATGCGTCGCACATGCCGCCGTGCCATCCGGCAATCCCGACACCGGACGCGATCGCCTTCAGCAATCCGGCTTCCTGCTCAGCGGAGATCGATCCCATCGTCCAAATCGGCACAACCAGACTGAGCGACTGCATGAACGGCTCATCCGTATACGGATCCATGCTGTTGGAAACGGTGACATCGAATCCCTGTTCGGCCAACCAGGGCGCGAACACATCGGCGCACTGTTTCGGTTCATGTCCGTCCCAGCCGCCCCAGACCACCAGAGCTCTCTTCTTGTCCATGTTTCCTGTCAACTCCCTTCCGGCAGGTCAACCTGACCATGTCTCAGCCCCATGGGTAACGGTTCCGGACGCTCCACGGTGGAGGTCAACGTGATGGCTGCGCCTGAGTCGGAACTCTCATGCACGGCCTGCATGATATCCAGCACGTGGAACGCCAGATCACCGCTGGCGCGATGCGGTCGGCCTTTCAGAATACCCGCAGCCATGTCCGCCAAACCGATTCCCCGTCCGTTTTCATGGTAGATATGGCTAAAGGGCATCTGCGTCCAACCGCTCTGTCCTGCGCGATGAACCAGTATCTGCCCGCCGAAGCCGTTGGGGTCGGGCACCGACATGGATCCCTCGGTCCCGTAGATCTCGATCAGCGGATGGTTGCTGGCCCAGACGTCGAAGCTCATCGTCACGTTGCCGATGGCGCCGTTTACGAACTGCAGCATCGCATTGACGTGTGTGGGTATTTCCACCGGTATGACTTTTCCGTACTTGTGCTGTGAGGTCATGGTGCGCGTGGGGAAGGTCATGCGGTTACATCCCATCACGCTGCGTACGGGTCCCAACAGGTTGACCAGCGCCGTCAGGTAATAGGGCCCCATGTCGAACATCGGGCCACCGCCCTTTTCATAGTAAAACTCTGCATTGGGATGCCAGGACTCCGGTCCGTGTCCTAACATATACGCAGTAGCGCCAACCGGCTCCCCGATCCAGCCATCATCGATCAGTTTTCGGCAAGTTTGGATCGCCGCCCCCAGGAAGGTGTCCGGTGCGCAGCCCACACGCAGTCCTTTTTCACGGGCCAGCGCGATCACAGCCTCGCCATCCTCTCGCGTCACGGCAAACGGTTTTTCGGCATAGACATGCTTGCCCGCCTGCAACGCGGCCAGATTCACCGCGGCATGCGCTTTGGGTACCGTGATGTTCAGTACGATGTCAACGTCCGGAGACGCCAACAGGTCGTCCACGGTCAAGGCTTTGACGCCCATCTCCTCGGCGCGGGCGCGCGCCTTATCCATGTCGATGTCGGCGCAACAGGTGATCTCGATGGTTTCGAAAACGCGTCCGTTGGCGAAGTAGATGGGACTGATATTGCCACATCCCACAACGCCGACTTTCAATGCGGCCATGTGATGCACTCCTGGGCTGTAGTGGAACGGTCAGGCTTCTAGCCTGCGTTCACCGATAGTGTAGCAGACACACCTCGACTCTGAGGCGGCTGCAATGGTCATTCAGCCTGAATAATCGTCATATCAGCCGCGATAGGCCAGGTATTCGTCTGCGTTCATCAATTTGGCCGTGGGTTCCCCGGAGACGCGCACCTTCACCAGCCAGCTGTCATACGGCGCCTGGTTCACCATCTCACTGGCCTCAACGACGGCGGTATTGGTATCCAACACGACACCGCTGACCGGGCTAACCAAGTCCGAGTCGGATTTTACCGACTCGATGGAGCCCATTACCCCGTCGGCGGTGACCGTCTGACCCACAGACGGCAACGATACATAGATGACATCGCCTAATTGGCTCTGTGCGAAGTCGGTAACTCCCAGCGTGGCGATGTCGCCCTCCATAAGAACCCAGAGGTCATGCTCGGAATAGAGCAGGTGCGCGGGTGCGTTCATTGATTTGAACTCTCCTGTCAGCGTGTCTTCCTCTGTAACCATACCTGCCTGGTGTAAACTCCGTCAATAAAAAGAACGCCCCGGCGGCAACCCGCCGGAGCGCTATGTCAACTGCGGCGCGAACGCCGTGTTGTGTTTAAAAGTTGACGGTCGCCTGACCGACCAGCACGCCACCCTTTTGCTTGGTGAAGCCGAAAGGCTGCCCAGGCAGAGAGATATTTCTGTCGTTGGTATCGATCATCTGATACATCAACTTCAGTTGGGTGTTTTCGTTGAGAGCATATCCGGTGCTCAGCGTGATGAAGTTCTGCTGCGGCTTGCCGGAAGGAAGCGGACCAAACGTCACCGTGGCTTCGGGTGACTTGAGCGTCCACTGGACGAACTCGTACTCCAAGCCAACGGTCGCCTTCTCATTCAGCGCATAGGTCAACGCGGCGTCAACATGCGTGATCTTGTCCTTCTTGCCAAAGAAGGAGACAGGCACCTTAGCTGTCGCCTTGGTGCTGATACCCTCATAGTAACCGCCCTTCACGTTCACGCTCAGCGCGTTGAACTTGGTGGACAGGCTGCCATCGAAACCGCGGATACCGGTCGGGTTGTACCAGTTGCCGATGCGACCCCAGGAACCCGGCGCAGAATACCACGGCTGGGTCTCGCGATAGCCCACAGTCAACGCCAAAGGCATTGAACCGGCATCGAGGCTGTAACCCGCCTTGGCGGCCAGGTTCCAGTTGTTCTTGGTCACCACGCCGGTCATGTTGCGGTTAAGGTCAGACTGGCCGAAGTCTACACCCAAGGTCAGCTTGTCGACCAGGTTGGCCTGCAGGCTCGCGCCATACACAGCCATCATATTGACGGCCTTGCCGCCCGGCCATGGGGTCTTGGGAAGGGTCAGCAGGATATAGCTGGCATCCAGCTTGACCTTGTCTTCCATCAACCCGGCGCCCACAGTGACGCCACCGGACCATGAGGAGAACGGAAGGCCCAATCCCATGGTATTGACCGATCCGACCTGCATGAATTCACGTGCGCCATTGATCGAGGTGACGCTGTGATTCTTGCCGCCAAAGATATTGACGCTGACAGGCCCGAAGGATGTGGCGAGCTTGCCGCCATCGATGCTGTAGAAGCCGTTCTTGTAGCGAGCGGGGCCGAAATAGGCGTCATTGTCTGCACGCCAATACAGCCACGGATTCACGCGAACCGGGACACGGCCCAGGCTGAGCGCCATCTCTTGCCCCATCAGGTTCAGAGGCGTGTTGTAGGCCAGCTTCCATATGGCGATGTCAGCGTTCGGGTTGTCCACGCGCCCCATGAACTGGGAAGCGGTACCCCGCAGGTTGCCCAGATAGTTGCCCACGATCACACTGGCCTCGGCGTTGGAGACGTCGGACAGTTTCGCGGTCATGTCGAACCCGATCTCATGCAACACTGCGCCGTAGCGGGGGATGCTCGGGTTGGTCACGTTGCCGTTCAGGTCAACGGCGTCTTTTCCGTCTTCGCTGTACGAGGTGATCACGCCAAAGTCGATGGTTCCATGAACCTTGAAGCGGTTCATTTCTTCTTCGATCGCCTTGACGCGGGCAGCCAGACCTGCCTGGTCCTTCTTCACGGCCTCGACATCGACGCCCAACGCAGCCAGTTCATCCTGGAACTCGCGGGCGAGCTTCTGGATGGTGGCCATGTCGTCCTGCAGCTTCTTCAGCTCGGCGACGGTGTTGTCGGGCAGGTTGTTCACCTTGGCGACCTGTGCATCGGAGAGCTGAGGAGCAGCGGCCGGCGGGGTCACGGTGGTTCCGCCCGGTTTGATGGCGGCGATGCGCTCCTGAAGACCCTCGATCGCATCGCGCAGAGCGATGGCGAACTCATAACGGGTCAGGGTCTGCTTGCCGCGGAACTTGCCGTCGGGATATCCCTTCAGCACGCCGTCCCGCGTAAGCTGCTCGACGGCGTCATAGGCCCAGTGGCCGGTCGGTACGTCGGGGTAGCTCTGGGCGATGGTGGCGGCAGATACGGTAAGCATCGCCGCGGCAGCGCTCAGGCTGACCAGGAAGCGTTTCATGTGGTCCCCTCCTTCAGTAATGGACTGAAAGGTCGCTAGAGGAGACGCGAAGAGGAGAGCGTCTACCGTCCAACATAAGCGATACGGACCACAACAGCGCAGGAGCCGTCCAGGTTACCTCATGCGCGGGTTTGCCCGATGCCGCCATTTGGAACGATCGAGCCGCCAAACTTCGCGTCTCATTCGAGGTGGTTGCACCGTCCCTGACTTCGGGAGTAAGCCCGTTCCACAACGGGCAGGCCGGTACATGTACACTGCTGCACGAACCCCTCTTGCCTACAATGATACCATGCATGTCAACAGATTGCATGTGATGTCAATAGCCAAGATACGGAGGCCCCGGCGTGTTTCAGCCGGGGCCTGATGAATTGTATGGCTGAGGTACTTTCAGAATGTGACGGTTGCCTGACCCGCCAGAACACCGCCTTTCTGCCTGGACACCCCACCGGGTTGCCCCATGAGGTTGACTCCCTTGTCGTTGGTATCGATGATCTGATACATCAGCTTGAGCTTGATGTCCTCGTTCAACGCATACGCGGTGCTGAAGGTGATGAAATTCTGCTGCGGGGTCTTCTTGCCCGGCACGATGAACTTGGATGTGGCCTCAGGCGATTTCAGATCCCATTGAACCAGTTCATATTCCACACCAACGGTCGCCTTTTCGTTCACCGCATAGGTCAATGCTGCATCCACATGCGTGATCTTGTCCTGCTTGCCCAGGAATGAGGCAGGCAACTTGGCTGTCGGCTTGGTGCTGATGCCTTCGTAATAGCCGCCTTTCACATGGACGGTGAGGGCGCTTAGCCGGGTAGAAAGACTGCCGTCTACGCCCCGAATACCTGTGGGATTATGCCAGTTCGCAATACGGCCCCAACTCCCCGGAGCGATATAGAATGGTTGGGTTTCCCTGTACCCAATTGACAAAGCCAGCGGAGTGGAACCGGCATCCACTGAATAACCGGCGTTGGCTGCCAAGGTCCAGTTGTTCTTGGTGACCACACCTGTCATATTGCGGTTGAGATCAGACTGACCATAGTCCACACTCAACGTCAGCTTGTCGATCAGATTGGCCTGGAGACTGGCGCCATACACCGCCATTCGGTTAATCGCTTTGCCGCCCGGCCATGGCGTCTTGGCTAGGGTAAGCAGAATGTATGAGGCCTCCAGGTTGAGTTTGTCATCCATCAACCCTGTCGCCAACGTCGCTCCGCCAGACCACGAGGCGCTCGGAATGGATATCCCCATCATGACCTGTGGTGAGACGGTGACGACTTCCATGAACTCGGTACCGCGATTGACTGTGGTGACGCTGTTGTTCTTACCGCCAAAGATGTTCAGGTTTATGGGACCAAGACGAGTGGAGAGCTTGCCGCCATCGATTGCATAGTAGCCGTCCTTGTAGCGGGCGGGGCCAAAGTACATATCGTTGTCCGCGCGCCAATAGAGCCAACGGGATACACGCGCCGGCACACGCCCCAAGCTCAACGTCAGATCCTGGCCCATTACATTCAGCTGTGTATTGTAAGCCAATTTCCAGATGGCGAGGTCGGCTTGGGGGTTTACTATGGGTCCATAAAACTGAGAGGCCGTGCCACGCAGATATCCCAGATAGTTGCCAACCGCTATGGTGGCTTCGGCGTTGGCGGTGTCGCCCAATTTGGCTGTTACGTCGAATCCGATCTCGTGCAGTACAGCGCCGTATCGGGGGATGCTGGGATTGGTGAAGTTGCCGTTCAGGTCTACGGCCCTGTGGTCATTGGTGTAGTGTGATGTCACCACGCCGAAGTCCATGGCGCCATGCACGGTGAAGCGGGCCATCTCATCCTCAATGGCTTTGACGCGAGCGGCCAGAGCTGCCTGGTCCTTCTTTACAGCCTCGACATCAACGCCCAGCGCAGCCAGCTCATCCTGGAACTCGCGGGCGAGCTTCTGGATGGTGGCCATGTCATCCTGCAGCTTCTTCAGCTCGGCGACGGTGTTGTCGGGCAGGTTGTTCACCTTGGCGACCTGTGCATCGGAGAGCTGAGGAGCAGCGGCCGGCGGGGTCACGGTGGTTCCGCCCGGTTTGATGGCGGCGATGCGCTCCTGAAGACCCTCGATCGCATCGCGCAGAGCGATGGCGAACTCATAACGGGTCAGGGTCTGCTTGCCGCGGAACTTGCCGTCGGGATATCCCTTCAGCACGCCGTCCCGCGTAAGCTGCTCGACGGCGTCATAGGCCCAGTGGCCGGTCGGTACGTCGGGGTAGCTCTGGGCGATGGTGGCGGCAGATACGGTAAGCATCGCCGCGGCAGCGCTCAGGCTGACCAGGAAGCGTTTCATGTGGTCCCCTCCTTCAGTAATGGACTGAAAGGTCGCTAGAGGAGACGTAAAGAGGGGAGCGTCTAACGTTCAAAGGGCGATACGGACCACAACAGCGCAGGAGCCGTCCAAGTGACCTTATGCGCACGATTGCCCGATGCCGCCATTCGGAACGATCGAGCCGCCAACTTCGCGCCTCATTCGAGGTGGATGCACCATCACTGAACCGACTATTA
Source organism: uncultured bacterium (assembly GCA_964650005.1). Classification (GTDB taxonomy): domain Bacteria; phylum Armatimonadota; class HRBIN16; order HRBIN16; family HRBIN16; genus CAZHSN01. The sequence continues at coordinate 11,475 of CAZYPZ010000043.1, forward strand.
CCAAGATGCAACGAGTAGAGACCAGACCTGATCTCACAGATGCAACAACCTCTTTCTCATACTACCAATATCTGCTTCTTAAAGCATGCAGCCCCGATGAAATCCGTCGGGGCTGCAAATACTCTACTTCACAACAGTGAACTAGAACCGGATAGACGCCTGACCGGCGAGCACGCCTCCCTTTTGTTTGTAAAGAGCCTTGGATTGGCCGGGCAACTGTACGCCCTTGTCGTTACTGTCGATCATCTGATACATCAGTTTCAGCGCTGTGTTGTCATTGATGTTGTACGAGGTGCTCAGGGTGATGAAGCTCTGCTGGGGGGTCGCCTTTCCCAACAGGCCAAAGGTTTTCATCGCTTCGGAGGACTTCAGCGTCCACTGTACGGTCTCGTACTCCACTCCAACGGTAGCCTTTTCGTTCAACGCATACGTCAGAGCTGCATCGACGTGAGTAATCCGATCCTTCTTGCCAAAGTAGGACGCAGGCAGTTTGCCCGAAACCGGCTTGGTCGAGATCCCCTCGTAATAACCGCCCTTGATCGACAGACCAAGTGCGTTCAGAGATGTGGAGATACTTCCATCAATACCGCGGATACCGGTTGGGTTGTACCAACTGCCCATGCGCCCCCAATAACCCGGCGCCACATAGAACGGCTGGGTCTCGCGATAACCTACCGAAAGCGCCAGCGGTGTGGAGCCGGCATCGACGGTATAGCCCACTTTAGCCGCCAGGTTCCAGTTGTTCTTGGTGACCACGCCAGTCATCTTCTTGTTCAGGTCAGATTGACCGAAGTCCACGCCTAGCGTCATTTTGTCAACCAGATTGGCGTCCAGCGTCAGGCCATAAACGGCAATCGCATTGAAATAGTTGGGCCACCAGATCCAAGTGCGAGGGACGCGCATAATGAGGTACGATGCGTCCAGCTTGAGTTTGTTCTCCATGAAACTGGTGCCAAGTGAGACGCCTCCGGTCCATGTGGGCGTTGGCAGCGTATGGAACGGCGAAACGGAAGCGATTTCCATGAACTCACCTATTCCGTTGATTGACGTTACACTGCTGTTCTTTCCACCAAACAGCATCAGGTTCACGGATCCAAAGCTGGTCGACAGTTTGGCGCCGTCCAAGCTGTAATACCCATCCTTGTATCGTGCGGGTCCGAAATAGGCGTCATTGTTGGCGCGCCACATTAACCAGGGAGAGACCCGCGCCTGCACTCGGCCCAGGCTCAGCGCGATCTCCTGCCCCATGAGACTGACAGGTGCATTGACCTGAGCCTTCCAGATCGCCGCATCGGCGTTGGGATTCACGACGTGGGTGTAAAACTGCGACGCCGAGTGCCCCAAATACCCCAGATAGTTCCCGAGGATCACCGTCGCTTCGGCATTGGTTGTGTCACTCAGTTTTGCCGTGATGTCAAAACCAATCTCGTGCAACATGGACCCATTGTTAGGAATACTGTTGTTCGTCAGTTCGCCGTTCAGGTCCGACGCGACTTTGTTACCGTCTGTGTGGGAGGCCACCAAACCAAAATCAATGGTTCCGGTAACTTTGAACCGGGCCATCTCCTCTTCGATCGCTTTCACACGCGTGGCCAGCGCCGCCTGATCTTTCTTGATGGCCTCGACATCCACGCCCAGTGCGGCTAATTCGTCCTGGAACTCACGAGCGAGCTTCTGGATGGTCGCCGCGTCATCCTGTAGTTTCTTCAACTCGGCGAGGGTATTGTCCGGTAGGTTGTTGATCCTAGCTATCTGTGCATCGGATAGTTGAGGGGTCGGCGCCGGCGGCGTTACAACGGTTCCACCGGGTTTGATGTTCGCGATCTTCTCTTGTAGACCAGCCATCGCATCACGCAGAGCGATAGCGAATTCGTAACGGGTGAGGGTCTGTTTGCCACGGAACTTGCCGTCAGGATATCCCCTCAGCACACCGTCCCGCGTGAGTTGCTCGACGGCGTCATAGGCCCAGTGGCCGGTCGGCACGTCGGGGTAACTTTGAGCGATTGTGGCGGTTGACACAGACAGCATCGCCGCGACCGCTCCAAGGCCAGCCAAGATGCGGTTCATTTGGTCCCCTCCTTCAGAGGCCGACAGGGAGACACGGCCCATGCAAACCGCAAGCCGATCTGGATCCACACTTCACTGCTTCGCGATTAAGCCGTCCAGGTTACCTCATTCGCCGCAGAGCGAAGTACCGATAGACCGACTGCAGGTAGCGAAGACACGGTGTCTCAACGAAGCGTCGGGCTGCGATGAGCGATGCCGTTGCATCGATATCCCGGCTCAGAGACCTGATCATCGAGATCACAACGCTTCTTTTACAATGCTATCATCCGCCCATAAAAAAAGTAACCCATCTGGTAAGCCTATTTGGTTATATTAACGACAAAATCCCCGGCCCAGAGGACCGGGGATTTCCAGCGACGAGGCCGCGTGGATCGGCTAGAACTTGACCGATGCCTGCCCGAAGAGCACGCCGCCCTTCTGCGATCGGTATACTCCACCCTGACCCGGCAAGGGAAGGCCCTTGTCGTTCGAGTCAATCAACTGATAAGCCATCTTAAGCGTGGTGGAATCGCTCAGCGCATATGCGGTGCTCAGTGTAATGAAGTTCTGGGCTGGGCTAAGCTTGCGTCCACCGGGAGCCAGATTGGCCGGCCATGACCACTGCACGGTCTCATACTCCGCACCCAGGGTAAGTTGCGGGGAGACCGCGTACGTGATCAGTGTATCGGCATGGGTGACCTTGATGCCTTTGGTGTTGTAGGCCAGCTGTACCGAGTTGGCGCTGGTCTTGAAGCCTTCCCAGTATCCACCCTTGAATGCCAGTCCGAATGCATTCTTCTTGGCGTTGGCGCGCACGCTGACACCACGTACGCCGTTCGGGTTGTAGATGTTACCGATTCGTCCCCAATACCCGGGCGCCATGTAGTACGGCTGGATATCCTGATAGGAGACCTGCAGCACGGTCGGTGCAGACAGAATGTTCACGTTGGCGATGGCCTTCACGCCCAAGTGATAGTTGTTCTTGGTCATCACGCCGGTGGTCTTGCGATTAAGGTCCGTCTGTCCATATTCCAGTTCCAGGGAAAGCTGCGGCATCAGACTCGCGGTCACCAGCGCGCCATAGATGGCCATGTTGTTGATGTACTGGTTGGAACCGGTACCAAGCTGTGTTCGGGGCAGGCGCAGACCGATGTAGGTCAGGTCCGCCTTCACTTTGTCTTCCATAGCAGCCGCGCTCAATGTCGCTCCGCCGGTCCAAGTGGCGGCAGGCAATCGCGCGCCGGTGGTAAAGCCGGCAAGCGTGGGAGCGGTGTGGATCTCCATGAACTCGCCGATACCGTTCACAGAGGTAACGCTGCTGTTCTTGCCGCCAAAGATCGCCAGTTTCACGGGGCCAACGTTGGTGTTCAGCTTGCCGCCGTCCAGGCTGTAGTAACCGTTCTCATAACGCCCGACACTGAAGTAGAAGTCATTATCGATACGCCAGAACAGCCAGGGCGACACACGCACAGGAACACGGCCCAGACTCAGCGAGGCCTGCTGTCCGAACAGACTGATCGGCGCGTTCACTTGGGCTTTCCAGATTGCCGCATCGGCGTTCGGGTTCACCGTGGTGCCTCTGTGTTGTGAGGCCGTGCCGTTGAGGTACCCCAGGTAGTTACCCACGATCACGGTGGCTTCCGCATTGGTGGTGTCGCTCAGCTTCGCATTGATGTCGAAGCCGATCTCATGCAGCATCGAGCCTTCGGTGAACAACGAACCCTTGGTCGGGTTGCCGTTCAGATCAGCGGCGGTCTTGCTGCCGTCGGTGTGCGAGGTCACGATACCGAAATCGATGGTGCCGGTCACCTTGAACCGGGCCATCTCTTCCTCGATCGCCTTCACCCGGGCGGCCAACGCAGCCTGATCCTTCTTCACGGCTTCGACGTCCACACCCAGGGCAGCCAGCTCATCCTGGAACTCGCGGGCGAGCTTCTGGATGGT
>CAZYPZ010000044.1:0-15422 GCA_964650005.1 uncultured bacterium
GGTGTAGTCTACTTGAGACGATGGAGATTCTCCAAATTCGACAGGCTCAATACACTGAAGGACGGGATGGTGAAACCTCTGCCGCTGCTGCGCACGCCCGGTAAACCGGCGTTTCCCGTGCTGTGTATTGCACCCGACGGGGCGGTCTGGATGGCCTGGGAAGCTTGGCGTCATGGCCGCATGTCCATCTGGATCAGCCGGCTGGACAAGCGACGCTGGCGACCGGCGGTCTTGGCAGCGGATGGATGCGGGGCGTACGATCCGGCTGTCTGTTGCGATCTGCAGTCGCGACTGTGGATCTGCTGGACCGAAAACCAGCCGGACCATCACCGCTGCATCCGTGCGGCCTGTTATCGACCGGATCTGACGCGAGCGGAAGGCCCGCTGATGGCGGCGCAGGGTGGTGTATTGCCCGGGTTGTGCGCGCTGAACAGCCACCCATCGATCGCCTGTGACGGCGATGGGCGGATATGGGTTGCATGGGAGCATGATGGCCCCACCTCCGCACGACGTCAGCACCCGCAGACGTCGAACTGGATCGGACGCCGCGAGGTGTCGGCGCGCTGCTGGGACGGATCACGCTGGCTGGAACCCGTAGCCGGACGCAGTGTGTTTACCGGACACAACGATCACATGCCCGTATTGATGTACGACCATTCCTGCGGGCTGATAGCGCTGTCCCGTGCGTCTTGGGGAGCCACACAGCCTGGTCCGGGTGTGGTGGAGGACCGCCGGACTTGGGATATCCGGCTGAGCCGACTGACCGCATCGGGATGGACCGATCCGGTCGGACTGCTGCGTCCGCATGCCGGGCTGCCTGAAATGGGCCGCCTGCAACGACCGGCTGCCGCACTGGTCACCGGGTCATTATGGTTGCTCTGGCAGGCGGATGACAACTACACCCCGCAGACGCTGATGAACCAGAACGCCCCTCACAGCTGGATCGACGCAGCGGTGATGGCGATGCCGTCTGATGGCGGAACGCCGCGACTGAAATCCGCCCGGCCCGAATCCCCCGCCGGTCAGGCGTATGCGGTCACCCGCGGGAACCGTCCGACGGTGCGTATTGGCAACGAACGCTTCACGTTGATCTGGGGAAACTGTCACGAGCACACCTTGCTGTCGCGCTGCTGGGGCGATGGTTCTGATGCGACGGTGCACGAAGACTATCGGTACGGATACGACATCGAAGGGTATGACTTCATCGCGCAGACCGACCACTGCTTCGACTCATGGGAGCCCGTATGGCGTGAAACGCGGCGTGCGGCGATGTTCTACAACGATCCGCCGGCGGTGGTGGCCAATCCCGCGTATGAGTGGACTGCCATAGCCCGCGGGATCGCACCCAGTTCGGGCCATCGGAACATCGTGCTGGCCAGCGATGCGGATGCGCGGCTGATGCTGGACGGGGACAAGCTCCTGGCGTTCGATCGTCCCGGCCATGGCAACGTCATTGACGATGTATGGGCGCATATGCGGGCGCACCGCATCGACGGCGTGACCATTCCCCATCATACCGCTGAAGCGGATCATGTGATGAACTGGGATCACCATGATCCCGAGTATCAAACCGCAGTGGAGATCTTTCAGTGCCGGCTATCCAGCGAGTATGAAGGGTGTCCACGGCAAAATCCACATGCTTACAAGCCCGGTGGCGCCTGGGTATGGGATGCGCTGGCGCGCGGATACCGGCTCGGTTTTGTGGCCAGCGGTGACCATAACAGCATGGGTATGGGGCGCACCGCACTTTTGGTGCGCGAGATCAGCCAGGCGGGTGTTGTGGAAGCGATCCGCGCGCGCCGCTGTTATGCCACCACGGGCATGCCGATCTACCTCGATTTTCGGGCGAACGGCCACGTGATGGGGTCGGCTTTCTCCCTTCAGCCGGGCAAACTTCCGGTCATCTCGGCGCGCATCCGCGGCACGGCGCCGCTGCGCGAAGTGGCCATAATCAGTAACTGTCGTGTGGTGTATACCGTACCGGCCGCACGCCTGGAGGGACTCAAGGAGCTGCGGCTTCAATGGACTGACCGGCAGTACACGGCGGGACAGCCGGCGTGGTACTACCTGCGGGTGCAGCAGACAGACGACCAGATCGCCTGGGCCAGTCCTGTCTGGGTTGAGTGAAGCCCGTTGCATGGCATCCGCAGCACATGCGGATGGCCGGGGACAGATCCTTTCTGTCCCCGGCCATCCGGTGTCAGTCCCCCTGTTGTCAACTCAATCCAACGGGCGTATGACCGCAGGACGCAGTTGCACCGGTCCGAGCAGCCCCGATGGCTGAAGCGGGGAGTCGGCATTGTAAATCTGAGTGGGAACCCAGGTGCGCCGCTGGTCGGCAGGGCGGCGGTAGTCGCCGATCAAACCGTTCACCCAGTTGTTGGTGACCTCTATCCGGATGGTGTTGGCCCCGGGGCGCAACGCTTCGGTGACATCCGTTTGGAAGGGCGCCTTCCACAGAATGCCAAACGGCTTGTCGTTCACCCATACCCGGGCCATTACCGACACGTCGCCCAGATCCAGCACCCACCGTCTGTCGGACGACAGCGCCGATGGCTCCACGTCGATGGTGGTGGTGTAACCGGCAGTGCCCGCATAGTACCGGATGCCCGGCTGTTCATGTTGCGCCCAGTCGATCAGCCGGTCGAACACGATCTCCGCCGGAGCGTCGGACCCCGGCGTGAACCGTACGCGCCAAGGGCCGGCCGCCGTGATCGGTTCGGGCATGTCATCCACACGCAGCGTGTGTGACCGGCCGTTGGCCCGGTGCAGGGTGTATTCACCCGGCGCCTCGATGCGCGCCATCAAACGCCCGCCGGATTGCGTCACCGCAATCGGGCGGATCGTCATCTGGGTGGGCTGTATCGAGAGCAGCCCGTTTTCCGCGATCCGGCGGGTGACGGTCTGATCGCCCAACCGGTAGGTGACCTCCAGCTGTTTGACCACGAACGGCGCCGGGTCGCTGCCGAACAGCGTGTTGGTGGCGTCCACATGGATGCCGTTATCCAGTACCTGAGCGCGCAATGTATCGGTCACGTCGATGCGGCGAGCCGGATCGTCCACGATGCCGTACACTCCGCGGATGATCTCCAGCGGCAGGCGTCGGGACGATGCCCTTCGCGTGACACGCGCGCTGATCGAGGACACCGGATTGGCGACCGTCGGCTTTCCCCGAAACACCACGAACACCGATCCGCCCGGTTCCAGCGCCAGCGGCACGATCGTCCGGGTTTTTTCGGTACGGTATTCGGCGACGGTTTCGATCTGTCCGGTATCGGCGCGCCATAACTCGACGCCGCGTCCGACTATCCGGAAAGCGACATCGACCTGTGCCGCGCCGGGATACTGGTTGGAGACGAAGTAGATGTCGGCGTCCGGCCGCTGCCGATGCAAGTAAAGCAGATGCCGGAATGTGCCCATCGGCTGTACGTCCGGCGCCACCCCCAGCGCTTTCAGAGCGTCACCCAGCGGCATACCCCACAGTACGCGCCCGTTGCCCACGGACCGGTTGCCGGATGCAGCCGGACTGGCGCCCCAGAGTTCGGCGGCGAGCTGACGAAGCGCTCTGTCGGCGTTTACCGCATCGGTCAGCCCGGGTGTTTCGGTCGGCCGCTGGCCGTAGACACAGGCGCCCGCCTTGACCAGTGCAGCGATCTTGCGCGCCGTGGCCAAAGAGACGCGTCCACTGGGGGGCATGATCAGCAGCCGGTAGCGCATGCCGGACGGCAGCACGATCTGTCCGTCGGACACACGCGCCTGCATGAGGATCGGCGCCACGCAGGGGTCGAACGCATAACCCGCCGGCAATCCCGGACCGGCGGTTCCCTCCAGCGGTCCCTCCTCCTGCAGCTGCAGCACATCAGCGACGAACCGCCCCTGCTGCAGCAGGTACTGTCCGCGGGTGATGTAGTCGTTCCAGCCCGTGGTCAGTTCGAACCAGGTGTTGTGCCGCTGATTGTGCAGTCCATGCGGTCCCAGCGCCATGCCGGGGAGGCGCTCATCCGGCTGGTGGGCGTAGGTATGGAAGATGAACCGGTTGACACCGCCGGCCCAGGCGCTGTCGCCCAGCTTTCGAATATCCTTTGGGGCGTACTCCCAGCTGTCCCAGCTTCCGGTGAACGCTTCAGCGCCCACGATATTGCGTCCGCCGATGTGGGCGCCTCCGGCCACTTCCAGGGCGCCGCGGGACGCGTCCGCCTGACCGCACCAGAACTCGGTCATGGGAACATCCGTGAGCGCGGCGGCCAGCACCGTCTTGAATGGTCCGCCGTACGGTTCGGTCTCCAAGAGCATGCCGTCCTTGTGGCACAGTGACTTGAAGTAGGCGTAGTACACCTGTATCCATCGGTCTCCCAGCGCTTTCCGGAAGTCCCACAGGAACCGTTCGGTACGTACCGAGTCGCCCACGTACCGGCCGGTGAGCGCCGGCAACCAGGGAGTGATCGGGTACTTCGCGTGCGTGGCAAAGTACGTCTCGAAGCCCTGTGTCCAGTTTTGAGGACCGGTTTCATAGCTGTCGATCAGGATATGCCGCAGTGTTTTGCCGGTCAACGGACCGATCGCGCGGGTTACCGTACCGACCGCCACATCATAGAACGCCTTCACCGCCGCATAGTCCAGTTTGTCGACCTCCAGACCCCGGCCGGCATCCGAAGCGGGGTGGTTGTTCACGCCGACAGGCGTCCAGCCAAAACGGATGACCGTCCAGTCTCCCCGATCGGGTTTCCAGTCGAGCGTCCCATTCGGCTGCAGTCGGCCTGTCAGGTTCAAAACGGATTGGGGGTCGATCGTCGCGTCGGCCTCCACCGTACGGGAGTCTCGTTCGGCGGGCAGTCCGGCCTCGCGGCAAAACGTCTTGGTGTGGATGTCGCGCACACGGGCGCCGTTATCGATCCGCAGCTCACCCAAGTGCAACGTTCCGCCCTCCCCGGCGGCGTCCAGCAGGAGGATACGGACAAAACGGGTGTGCACCGCGTCGAATGGCTGTCCGCCCTGTACGCCCGGGCGGTTGCCTCCAAACGCCCCGTCCGGTGTGCCGAACCGCGTGATGGTGGTCCACTGTACGCCATCCAACGACTGCTGCAGTTCCACGGTGCGGAACCGGATAGGGAACGACTCGACCGCGCACTGCCGGATCGTGCGAGGGCTGGGCCATTCGATCTGCACCACGCCGGCGCCGTTCGGGCCCGTGCGGGGCACATCGATGCCGGTCGACAGGTCGCCGTCCCATAACCGCTGCGGGTTATCCAGCGGTTGCCCGTTCACGGTGATCGTTGCCTCCCCGTCGCCCAGCCAGATGCGTTCGGGGGCCGGGGTGGGAAACGCCACCACCGCAATATCCCGATAGGTGTTCAGTCGAGTGGGAGGCTGTGGCAGCACCAGCGGAGCGCTCCGCGGCGAGACACGCACTTCGCTCCAGACCAGCATCTTCATGCCCTGTTCGGGCTTCACCCACGGGCCGCCGCTGGATGACCAGCCTTCACAGTTGTGCATGCTCATCTCCAGCCCCAGCCGGTCGGCCTCGCGCATGGCGTGCTGCACCATGCGGATCCATTCGGGGCTGAAGAAATTGACCGGCCCCTTGGGCGCCAGGGACGCATTGAACAGCGTGGCCCCGCCGATGCCCACCCGCTTCATCGCTTCGAGATCTTTGGTAATCCCTTCGGCGGTGATGTTGCCATGCATCCAGTGCCACCATGTGCGCGGCTTGGCGCTTTCCGGCGGATTGGCCCATCCCTCCGCCAGCCGGTCGGCGGCATGCGCCGTCAGGCAGGTTGCCACCAACAAAGCCGCGGTCAGCAGTCTCGAACGGTTCATCTTCAGCCTCCTTGCAGACACGTCCGGGCTGATATTGCCCCTCGGTTTGCAGGAATTCCTGCTTCCAAGGGCCGTATCCGCTCGATCGTCGCGGATGTCAGTCGGCGGGAAAACAGCGATGGAAGAACGCACTCAACGGCCCGTCAAATGCGGCCTCGGCCAGAAACTCGTCGCCGGTCTGTGTGCCCCACGAGTAATAGATGATCGTACGTCCCCGGTGCGTGCACAGATCCACATCGGAGTTGTTGATGTTGACGATCCCCTCGATCCGTCGCCGGTCCGCTTCGGTCAATTCCGAGTTGGCGATCCGTTTGTCGTCCTCTGACGCCACCATCAGCGGGTTGAACGGACTGCTCTGCCAACGGATCAGGTCGCGCGAGCGCACGATGTGGGTGCAGTACAGGGGGCCGGGATAGGCTTCCAGATACAACATGTAATACCATCCGCCGCAGTGCCGGAGGCTGGGACACGCGCTGTAGCGATCACGCGTATACACATATTCGTCGGGCAGGATCGCCCAGTGCAGCAAATCGTGCGAACGCGCAAACCGGTTGGTGAACCGCACGCCGACCACCTCTGGCGGTTCGCCCAGCTCGAATGCCATCACAAATCCGCCCGGATCCCGACACACCGTGCTGTTGAACAGCGTCCATCCGTCGGTGGTGAACGCGTCCGTCTGTTCCCACCGGACCAGATCCGCCGAGTGAAACACCCGCATGACGGTGGCGCCCCAGTCCGGAACGCCGTATACATACATGCGGTTGCGCCAGGCAAACGCGCAACCCAAATGGTGACCGGCGGCGAACGCAGGCGTCAACGTACCGGCGTGAACATCCACGAACCGGAAATACGACCTGCCGGTGGTGTTGTGCCGGTACGTGGTGCGGACGGACTCGAACCGGTACAACCGACCGCGGAACACTACGGGGGTGGTCTCCACCATGTCACAGTCGATCACCCCCAGCTTGCGGACAAAAGCCGCTGTGCGCATTTTGACGCTCCTGTGCCGACGTGGCGCCGGGCCCGGTGAGCAGGTCCATCACCAATGATGCTACAACATGAGTGGAGCAGACGCAGCAGCGAGGTAGCCGCATTGATCAGCCGTTTCACCCGATATTGGCGTAACCATCCGCGCACCCAGCCGGCGCTGGAGTTTTTGAAGTATGTGGGGCCGGGCCTGCTGGTGACGGTGGGGTTTATCGACCCGGGCAACTGGGCGTCCAACGTGGCCGCCGGTTCATCGCACGGATATACGTTGTTGTGGATGGTAACGCTGTCGACCATCATGCTGATTGTGTTACAGCACAACGTGGCGCACCTGGGTATTGTCACCGGTCTGTGTCTGTCCGAGGCGGCGACGCGCTACCTGCGGCCCTGCTTCAGCCGATTGGTGCTGATCAGTGCGATGCTGGCCGCGGTATCCACGGCGCTGGCCGAAATCCTGGGCGCGGCCATCGGCATCCATCTGCTGTTTCCGCGCGTGCCCCTGATCGTGGCCGCCGCACTGTCCGCCGCGCTGGTGCTGGTGATGCTGCTGACAAACTCCTACCGCCGCATCGAACGTTGGATCATGGGGTTCGTGTCGCTGATCGGGCTGTCGTTTCTGTATGAGCTGAGTCTGGTGAAACTGCAATGGGGCGCGGCCGCGGCGGGATGGGTCACGCCGGCGATCCCCGCCGGCGCCTTGCCGATCGTGATGGCGGTACTGGGGGCGGTGGTGATGCCGCACAACCTGTTCCTGCATTCCGAAGTGATCCAGAGCCGGCAATGGAACCTGGATGACGAAGCCGTGATCCAGAAGCAGTTGCGCTACGAGTACATGGACACCATCCTGGCGATGCTCATCGGATGGGCGATCAACAGCGCGATGATCCTGCTCGCCGCCGCCACGTTCTTCGCGCATCGCACGCCGGTGGATGACATCGCCCAGGCGCAGCGGCTGCTGGCTCCGCTGATGGGGCCTTCGTCCGCGATCGTGTTCGCTGCAGCGCTTCTGCTGGCGGGGGTAGCGTCCTCCGTGACCGCGGGAATGGCCGGCGGCGCGATCTTCGCGGGCATTTTCGAAGAGCCGTACAACGTGCGTGACATGCACACACGCTGGGGACTCGTGCTGACCATCTTGCCCGCTGTGGTGATCATCGCCGTGATCACCAATCCCTTCGCCGGTCTGATCATCTCGCAGATCATGCTCAGTGTGCAGCTGCCGCTGACGATCTTTACCCAGATCAAACTGACCGGATCGGCCGCGGTGATGGGCAAACACGCCAATTCGCGCATGTTGAACGCGGTGATGTGGATCATCGGGCTGATCGTCAGCGCGTTGAATGTGGCGCTGCTGGTGAGTCTGTTTCGCTAGTCTCTCAGGGCGTTTGGCAGAAGAAAACCACGGGCATATCGCGTCGCCGATACAGCCTCTGGCGCGGCAAGCAGGCTGGCGTTAACGTTCAAATATACTGGATATCGCGTACAAAATGAACCATACCAAATAGGTGATCCATAGTGTTGGTCCTGGCCACATAATCAGGATCACCAGATAAACGGCTGCTGCCACGAAGCATCCGGTCCGAGCAGTTAGACGACCCGATCGGGGGCGCTCGGTGCTGTCTGTGGGGTGGTCAACAACTGTCGATACGACGGCGGACGTGACAGATGGCCTTGGGGGCGGCCTGTCTGTAACCCTGCGGGGTTCCCCTAAACTGTCTGTGAGAAGGTCAACAACCCCCGATCGGGCTGCAGGCGCAACAGACGGCTTTTTGTACGGGCTGTCTGTAACCCTGACGGCAACGTCGATTACGATGTGTATCCTGCCGTTGCGTTTGGCCACGGAGGCGATCCGCGCGGCTCCGATCTTCCCGTTGCGCAGCCACTCTTCGTACACCGGCGCCAGTTCGCGCGGGATGTAGCCCAACTGGTCTCCCGTATCGTCCAACAGCACCGCCACCGCGTGAGAGTCGTGAAGGTTCAGCGGTTCATGCTTCAGCCGCACCGGCTGGCCCGCATGCAGCCGACGCGCATGATACAGCCGGGACGCCGCATAGTACTTCGTTCCCCGAATACCAACCTTTTCAGATCGAACCATGACGATGACCGGACAGGCATTCTGTGTATTGGATGGCCCTAATATACCACGCGCAGCCGGGCATCTGCAGGTACACGGACTGTCGATATCGAAACAGCCGCTGAATGACGGATGCGAGGTGTGAGATGAAGCCGGTCCGGCTGGGATGTATTGGATTGGGCATACGCGGCAAACTGCTGCTGGAGACCGCGCTGTTGTTCGATGATGTGCAGATCACGGCGGTGTACGACCCGGATCCGATCTGTACGGCGCAGGCGCGGATCCTGGTGGAACGGCTCAGCGGCGAGACGCCCCGATGCTACAGCGAGCCGGACGGCTGGAAGCGGCTGTGTGCGTTGAAAAGCGTGGATGCGGTGCTGATCGCCAGTCCTTGGGACCAGCATGCCCGTCAGGCGATCGCGGCCATGACAGCCGGAAAGTACGTGGGCCTGGAGGTGCCCGCCTGCCTGACGCTGGATGAGGGCTGGGCGCTGATCGAGACCGGCGAACAGACCGGCGGTAAGTGCATGTTGCTGGAAAACGTGAACTACTTCCGCAACATCCTGGCCGTGCAGCGCATGGTGGACGAAGGGCTGTTCGGCACGGTGCAGCACGCTCTGGTGGGGTATCAGCATGACATCCGTGACCTGGCGTTCACACCGGACGGGCGGTTGACCTGGCGCGGGGAGCTCATGGCCCGGCTCAACGGCAACCTGTACCCCACGCATCCCATCGGACCGGCGGCCCGCTGGCTGTCCATCCACCGCGGCGACCGGTTCGTGCGGCTCAGCAGCATGAGCACCGCTGCACGCTGCATGAAAGAGTACGCCCGGGAGCGGTTCGGTGCGGACCACCCGCTGGCGCAACGGGACTACGCACTGGGCGACACCAACACCACCCTGTTGGAGACCGCCAACGGCGCAACGGTCACCCTCTACTTCGACGTCTCCAGCCCCCGTCCGCCCGAGTTCATCTGGCGGCTGCAGGGCACGCGCGGCGCGTATGACGGCAACCGTGGGGTCTATCTGGAAGGCGTCAGCCCGGAGCGAAGCTGGGAACCGTTCGACGCGTATCAAACGCGCTATGAGTCCGCTCTCTGGCGCGAGCTGGGCGATGACGCGATCCAGTACGGCGGACATGGCGGATGCGACTATATCCTGATGCACGCGTTCCTGCAGGCGGTGCGGAACGGCGACGCACCGCCGATCGACATCGTGGACGCCGTCGCCTGGAGCGCGATCATCCCGCTTTCACAGCAGTCCGTCGCCGCACACGGCGCATCTGTGGACTTCCCCGACTTCACCCGCGGCCGCTGGCGCGAAACCCGGCCGGGCGGTATCTGACCTATACATCGCACGGCTTTTGTGGAAATTTCCTGCGCAGAGCGCGCGGAAGGCTTGACACGCCGGCCTGACAGGGGTAAATACTAACCAGGTGCATTACTGTAGCATACCGGAGACCCAAGGTTTCTACAATAAAGTCTGCACTGTAAGGTTCTACCCCCAGCGGTTTCCGTTGGGGGTATCCTTTTAGCTTCGTGAAAGGGAGCGATGTGTGATGAAATACGTGCTGGGATTGGACCTCGGAATCACCTCCGTCGGTTGGGCGGTGCTCAACTGGGACGATGAGCGGATCGAGGCGCTGGGTGTGCGCGCCTTCACTGCCGCCGAACAGCCCAAGAATAAGGAGTCACTGGCCGCGCCGCGCCGGCTGGCGCGCTCTCAGCGGCGGCGGCTGCGCCGCCATGCGCTGCGGCTGACAGAGATCCGGCGACTGTTCGAAGCCCATGGGTTGGTCACGCAAAAGCAATGGGACGAGGCGTTTGCCCAGCCGGCGGAACTCACATCGCCCTGGGATCTGCGCGCCCGCGCACTGGACATGCCGCTGACCGGATTGGAGCTGGCGCGCAGTCTGTACCACATCGCCGCACACCGCGGGTTCAAGTCCAACCGGTTGCATGCCGCCAGCGACAAGGATGCGGATGACTCCAAGATGCTGGCCGCGGCCGGTGAGCTGCGTGCGTTGATGCAGCAACACGGATACCGCACGCCGGGCGAGATGATCGCCAAGGACGAGCGCTTTGAGGAGCGAAAGCGGAACCGCGCGGGGGACTACAGCCACACGCTGCTGCGAGACGATCTGCTGGATGAAGTCCGGCAGATATGCGCCAGCCAGCGACGCTTCGGCAACGCGCTTGCCTCACCGGCTTTCGAAGAGGCGTTCATCCGGATCGCGTTCCGCCAGAGGCCGGTGTCGGATCCTGGTGAGCTGTTGCACAAGGTCGGCGCCTGTACGTTCGAACCGGCGGAGAAGCGCGCACCCAAGAAGTGTTTCTCCAACGAACTCTCCATGGCGCTGCAGAAGCTGAACAACATCTCCTGGACCATAGGGCCCGACGAGACACCCACCGGCGCCCTGGAGGGCGACAAGTGCCGCATGACGCCCGAACAACTGCAGATGGTGGTCGACAAGCTGATCAGCAGTGAGAAACTGGATTACGCGCAGCTGCGGAAGCTGTTGAAGTTGCCGTATACGTCCACCTTCACAACCCTGCGGTATTACATGCCCGCCAAAGAACTGGACGCCGATAAAAAACTGACAGCGGAAGAGTTCTACGAACTGATCGAAAAAAAGCAGATCGTGGCCAAGATGCCCGGCGTCACAACGCTGCGGAAAAAAGCAGAGGGGATCCGGAAGGGGCTGTGGACAGAGCTGATGAGTCAGCCCGAGTTGCTGGATCGGATCGGCTGGGTACTGACCTACGGCAAAGATGAAGCCACGCTCAACCGGCTGATGGACGAACAGGGTATTGTGGACCCGGAGTTGCGGCAGCTGGTGGAGAGCGTGGAACCGTTTGCAGGTCACGGCAACCTGTCGCTGAAGGCGCTGCGGCGGATCATTCCGTTTTTGCAGCAAGGGCTTCGCTACAGCGATGCCTGTGAGCGCGCCGGTTACAACCACGCCCGACCGCAAACCGCCACGCGGCGCAACAAGCTGCCGGTGGAGCCGCTGCTGGAGGAGATCCGTAATCCGGTGGTGCTGCGTGCGCTGACGCAGGCCCGTAAAGTGGTCAACGCGGTGATCGACCGGTACGGCGCGCCTACGCGTATCCATATCGAGCTGGCGCGGGAGCTGGGCAAGACGGCAGAGCAGCGCAGCGAGATCGAAAGCGAGCAACGTAAGAACCAGCAGCATTGGGAGGCTGTAAAGAAGCAGCTGCAGGAGCTGTACAACGTGGACGATCCCAAACGGCATGAGCAACTCATCTTTTCATTGTACCGTGAACAGAACGGCCGGTGCGCCTATTCACAGCTGCCCATCGAGCTCGAGCGGCTGCGCGAACCGGGGTATCTCGAGGTGGATCACATCCTGCCCTACTCTCGCACATGGGACAACAGCCAGCACAACAAAGTGCTGGTGCTGTGCGGCCAGAACCGCAACAAGCGCAATCAGACCCCATACGAGTGGTTAGGGCACGACACCGAGCGCTGGCAGCGATTTGTGGATTGGGTGAACGCCACCATCCGGAACCCGCGCAAGCGCGCGAACCTGCTGCGCACCAACCTGGACGAGAAGGCCGAGCAGGAACTGGTGGACCGCAATCTCATTGACACGCAATATATCGCGCGGTTCTTTGCCAACTACGTGCGCGCGAATCTGCAGTTTGCCGACCCTGCGGAAAAGGTGCCGGTTCAATGCTACAAAGGGCGTATCACCGCCTGGGTGCGGCGCGAGTGGGGCCTGGAAAAGCACCGCGCCGAGAGCGACCTGCATCACGCCCAGGACGCGGCGGTGCTGGCCGCATTGACGCCCGGCATGCAGCAGAAGATCACCCGATTCGAGCAGAAGCGCGAGCGGATGGTCCGCCGCCCGCAGGATAACCGCTGGATCGATCCCGAGACGGGAGAGGTCCTCTCCATGCCGGATCGCAACCCGCGCATGGATCTGCCTTGGCGGCACTTCCGGAAGGAGCTGGTCGCCCGTTTGAGCGACGATCCGCAGACGGAGATCGACGCGTTGCAGCTGCCGCAGTACCGGGATTTCCCCGTCCGGCCGATCATCGTGTCGCGAATGCCGCGGCGCAAGGTGCGCGGTGCGCTGCACGAGGAGACGGTCCGCTCGGTGAAGCATCCCGGCTGGGTCACGGTGCGTACGCCGCTCACGGCGCTGCGGTGCACCGAACAGAACGCCGAAGAGCAGCTGCGGTTCGTCGACCCACCGTTGCGTCAGGCGATCATCGAGCGACTGCGTGCGCACGACTGGAAGGCCGAAAAGGCGTTCGTCACGCCGCTGATCAAACCGCACCGCGAGGGCGCTAAGGGCCATGTGGTCCGTGCGGTGCGTGTGGCCCGGAAGGACACCGGAGGTCTGTCCATCCGGAAGGGACAGGTGGACAACGCGAGCATCGTGCGTTGCGACGTGTTCTACGCCAACGGCCGCTACGAGGTGGTGCCTGTGTATACCCACCATGTGGCCTCTGGCGTACTGCCGAACAGGGCATGTGTACAGGCGAAACCAGAAGCAGAATGGATTGCTGTAAACGATAATGATTTCAAATTCTCTTTGTACCCATGTGACCTGTTCATGTGGAAACGTGTTAATGACGATCATTATCAGTTAGGATATTACTCTGGATATCACCGAAGAATAGCCGGATTGGTATATATGGACATTGGTTCTTCTAGTGCATCAGATACTCAATGGTTGAGTTATCGAACAACAGTTGAAAATATGCAGCGATGTGAGATAAGTGTTTTGGGTGAGATTAACATCGTAAAAGAAGAGCCTCGCCGTGTCCTGGCGCAGCGTTGTCATCGCTAATCCCGCCAGACTGCGGCTGGACCGGGCGCAGCTGGTGATCGAGCGGGACGGTCAGCCCCACGCCACGTTGCCGGTGGAGGACGTGGCGGTGCTGGTGGTGGAGGCGCAGCAGGTGAGCCTGACCGCGCCGTTGCTGTGCGCGCTGGCCGCCAACGAATCGGTGGTGCTGTTCTGCGACGCGCGGCACACCCCGCAGGCCGCGTCGCTGCCCATCTGCGGGCACCACCGGATGCTGAAGGTGCAGCGGCTGCAGCTGGAGAGCTCGCTGCCGTTGCGCAAGCGCTGCTGGCAGGCGGTGGTGCAGCGCAAGATCCGCAATCAGGCGCTGGCGTTGGAGTACAGCGGCCGGTGCGGTGCGGACGCCATCCGGGCGCTGGCGGAGGGCGTGGCCAGCGGCGACAAGACCAACCAGGAGGCGCAGGCCAGCCGGATGTACTTCCCGCTGCTGTTCGATCCGGCGTTCACGCGCGACCGGCCGTGCGGCTGGAACAGCGCGCTGAACTACGGCTACGCGGTGCTGCGCGCCGCGGTAGCCCGCTCCGTGGCGGCGCACGGGCTGCTGCCCGCGCACGGCCTGCATCACCGCAGTGAACTGAACGCGTTCAATCTGGCGGACGACCTGCTGGAGCCGTTCCGCCCGCTGGTGGATCTGGCGGTGAGCGGCCAGCCGGAGAGCCGGACCGACGAGCCGGAGCTGACGCAGGCCCAACGGCTGTCGCTGGTGGAGCTGCTGCATCACGAGGTGGAGGTGGACGGCAGCCGGCAGGCGGTGCTGTACGCCATCGAGCTGCTGACCGCCAGCCTGGTAAGCGCGTTCACCGACGCCGACCCGAAGCGGCTGAAGCTGCCGACGTTGCTGCCGTTGCGCCGGCATCCTATCGACTGAGCGGGATGGCGCGGTTCATGCGGCTGATGGTGTTTTTTGATCTGCCCGTGAAGACCCGCGCCGACCGGCGGTGTTACGGCCGGTTTCACCGCTTTCTGGTGCGCGACGGGTACGACATGATCCAGTTTTCGGTGTACGCGCGGATCTGCAACGGCGACGAGGCGCTGCAGAAGCACCTGGCGCGGCTGCTGCGCGAGGCGCCGGACCGCGGTTCGGTGCGCTGGATGCAGGTGACCGAGCGGCAGTTTGCGGGAATCGGCGTGGTGACCGGCCGAAAAAAACGCGTCGAACAGTCCGGTGTGGCCGACCAGCTGTCGCTTTTTTAGCCGCTTTGATATACGCGATCCCCGCATGAAAGGTGTGCTTTCGTGCGGGGATCGTCGTCTGTCCACTGTAGCATACCGGAGACCCAAAGGGAGCTACAACACCACGCGGTCCTTCCGGACTGTAACTGCTACTGTAGCATACCGGAGACCCAAAGGGAGCTACAACCTAATTGAACAACTTACCAAACACCTAGATACTGTAGCATACCGGAGACCCAAAGGGAGCTACAACCTATAGGCAGCAGCGTAGAGCTGAAGATGCACTGTAGCATACCGGAGACCCAAAGGGAGCTACAACGCGTGATCGCAGGCAACGTGCCTGCATCAAACTGTAGCATACCGGAGACCCAAAGGGAGCTACAACTGCGTCTGACCACCTTTCTATTGAATTCCAACTGTAGCATACCGGAGACCCAAAGGGAGCTACAACTGATATCCTGCGTGGTCTTCACCATGTACACTGTAGCATACCGGAGACCCAAAGGGAGCTACAACAGTCTCAGCATGAGGCTGA
>CAZYPZ010000045.1:0-13401 GCA_964650005.1 uncultured bacterium
CGTGCTGGCCAAGTGGCAGCAGCTGGCGGCCGATCCGGCGCAGCGCGGGCTGTTTGTGGTGTACTACCTGGACAAGGTGGCGCCCTTTCGGCCCAGCTACGCCGACGAAGAGCGCGACATCCTGATGTGGCTGGAGCGGATCATCGCCACCATCGCGCCCGGCAATCGGCTGGTGATGGTCGCCCTGCTGGACACCATGATCCCGCTGGAGCTGTACACCAACTCCCCCCGCACGCGCGTACTGCCGGTGCCCATGCCGGGCAAACAGGAGCGGCGCGCGCTGCTGGCCCACCGGCTGGGCGCGGCGCATCCCCATCTGGATCTGGTCACCGATCTGACCGACGGGCTGTTCCTGCGCGATCTGGACAAGATCGCCCCCGACCTGCTGGCCGCGCCCGACGCCGGCGAGCGTGAGGTGCGCCGGATGGTCAACCGCTTCCGCCTGGGCGAGCAGGAGGACCACTTCGGCCAGCTCAGCATTGAGAAGCTGGACCGCGCCGTGGAGTGGTTCCGCGAGACGGGCGGCGTGCACGGCCAGGACGAGGCCATCGAGAAGGTGGTGGAGTCGCTCACCATCGCACGCGCCGGGCTGAGCGGCGTGGCCAGCGGCGTCAGCACCCGCCCCAAGGGACCGCTGTTCTTCGCGGGTCCCACCGGCGTGGGCAAGACGCTGGTCGCCCGCAAGCTGGCGCTGTTCCTGTTCAACACCGAAGAGGCGTTCCTGCGGTTCGACATGAGCGAGTTCAAAGAAGAGCACTCCGCCAGCAAGTTCATCGGCGCGCCGCCGGGCTATGTCGGGTACGAGCGCGGCGGGATGCTCACCAACGGCATCCGCCAGCGTCCATTCTGCGTGCTGCTGTTCGACGAGATCGAGAAGGCGCACCACAAGATCATGGACATCTTTCTGCAGATCCTGGACGAGGGGCGTCTGACCGACAGCCGCGGCCAGACGGTGTTTTTCAGCGAGGCGTTCATCATCTTCACCAGCAACATCGGCACGCGCACCTCCGATACACGGGACCGTCCAATTGACGAGCGCTCCCGTCTCGACCAGCTGCTGCAGGAGACCGCACACGATCCGCGTGCGCGCCGCTCGGCCGTACGCCAGCACTTTTCGGAGTGCGTGCAGAACTTTTTCCGTTACGAGATCAGCCGTCCGGAGCTGTTAAACCGCATCGGCAACAACATCGTGCCGTTCAACTACATCCATGGGGCGGATGTGCAGCGTCAGATCGTGCTCAGCCATCTGTCGCGCATCCAGCAGGACGTGCAGGAGCGCTATCGGGCCGTCGGGCACACGGTCACCTTCGCGCCGGAGGTCGCCGACCTGCTCGTGCAGCGGTACGGCAGTCACGTCGAGCAGTTCGGCGGTCGGGGGATCACGCACGCCGTCGAAGACGAACTGATGCCTCCCCTCGCCCGCCGCCTCCTCCGCGCCGAATACCGCGGCCAAACCGATCTGCAGCTGCAGGTACGGGTGGTCGAGGGAGAGATTGAAGTCTGTTGAAGGGGGTGAAGTGCGGCCTGCGGCCGCGGGCAGGCGCACCTGCGGTGCGCGGGCATGCAGCCCTGCGGGCTGCGGGCAAGCTGGGCTTCGCCCAGCGGGCAGTCGCACCTGCGGTGCGTGGGCAGGCAACCCTTCGGGTTGCGGGCATGCTGGGCTTCGCCCAGCGGGTAGTCGCACCTGCGGTGCGTGGGCAGGCAACCCTTCGGGTTGCGGGCATGCTGGGCTTCGCCCAGCGGGCAAGCGCCTACGGCGCGGGCATGCGCACCTGCGGTGCGCGGGCAACTGCCCTTGCGGGCCGGGGACAAGCTGGGCTGCGCCCTGAGAGCAGCAGCCTACGTCGCAGACAAAAACATCATACTGTACCCTCCTGCAGGCCAAAGACCCGCATGCCCGCCCGCGAGCTATGAGCCCGCATGCCCGGCGGCCAAAGGCCGCCATGCCCGCACGGCAAGCGAAAGCGCGCCGTGCCTGCCCGCGGGCCAAGGGCCCGCATGCCCGGCGGCCAAAGGCCGCCATGCCCGCACGGCAAGCGAAAGCGCGCCGTGCCTGCCCGCGGGCCAAGGGCCCGCACGCCCGGCGGCCAAAGGCTGCCTTGCCCGCACGGCAAGCAAAAGCGCACCGTGCCCGCCCGCGAGCCAAAGGCTCGCATGTTTACTTGCTCTCCAGACTCTGGATCAACTTCGCGAGTTGCTTCCGCACCGACCAAGCGGAGTCAACCATTGTAACGTAGTCAGTGTCTTTCAAATAACCCAAGGAATGACTGAGTTCCAGTAGAGTCTCCAACTCATTCAGACTGCCGCGAGCCATATGCAGGAAGTGAACATAATCCGTCGTTGTCCCGCGTCCATACCCCTCTGCGACATTCGCGGGAATCGAGACAGCTGCCCTACGTAATTGACCGGTTAATCCGTAGATTTCTTGCTTTGGGAAGTCAATGGTTGCGGAATATACCACTTTAGAGAGTTCCATGGACAGTTGCCATACTTTGTTATCACGATAGGACATGATGCACCTCCTATCACGCACCTGCGGGCAAGCAACCCTTCGGGTTGCGTGCATGCCGGGCTTCGCCCAGCGGGCATGCGCCTTCGGCGCGGGCAACGGCCCTTGAGGGCCGGGGACAGGCCGGGCTGCGCTGCAAACGCAGTAAACTACAGCGCGAATACAAACATCTTACTATACCCTCCCGCGAGCCAAAGGCTCGCATGCCCGGCGGCCAAAGGCCGCCATGCCCGCACGGCAAGCGAAAGCGCGCCGTGCCTGCCCGCGGGCCAAGGGCCCGCATGCCCGTGCGGAGCGTAGCGACGCACTTGCCCGGCGGCCAAAGGCCGCCATGCCCGCACGGCAAGCGATAGCGCGCCGTGCCTGCCCGCGAGCCGAAGGCTCGCATGCCCGTGCGGAGCGTAGCGACGCGCTTCACCCCCAAATAAAGTACTCCCCGCAGTCGATCACGCCATGGATGGCGGCGGCGCGGCGCCAGGTGGCGTCGGGTTGACGGTTGAGCCGCAGGGGAGCGCTGCCGGCGTACATGACGGCGTCGCCATCGGGCAACGGCAGGCAGCCGCGCACCCGGCGGATGCGCCAGTTCGATCCGGTACGTGTCGCCTGCACCAGTCCGGCGCCGGGCGGCGTGCTGGGCAGCACGGGCGGCTCCAGAATGCCGCTGCCGTTCGGACATAACAGGGTATCGGGCGGGTGCGTACGGCCGCACACCGGGCACGTGAACGGCCGACCGGCCAGGATCGCTTCCAGCACCGCACACTCGGCCGGCGGCAGGACAATCCACGCCGGCACGTAGTTTTCGGCCGGATGCAGCCGTTCGCCGTTCGCCATCGGCGGCTGTCCGGCGTATTCCAGCGTGATCGGTCCCGGCGTCGCGGTCGGGCGCACCTGCAGCTTGCCATCGGCGGTCAGCTCCACCCTCCAGCCGTCTTCCGGCCAGTCCACCGGGATGGAGTCCGGAGCTCCGATGGTGATGGATTCGGTGCGGCGCACCAGACGGTCGACGATCTCCGCCGCGCGGGGCGCAGCGGTGGGCGCGTCGGCCAATCTTAAC
The DNA here is from genome assembly GCA_964650005.1 of uncultured bacterium. GTDB lineage: Bacteria > Armatimonadota > HRBIN16 > HRBIN16 > HRBIN16 > CAZHSN01. Next base: position 3,564 of record CAZYPZ010000045.1, read on the forward strand.
TCGGGCTTCATTGGGATCACGAGCAATCGGCTCGACTCTTCGGTGGACAGGTCCTCGATGTCCGGGATCGGACCTCCGGCCATCGCCACCAGCGTCGCCCCCCGCTTCAGCGCCTGCTCCATTCCGGGAGCCACAATCGCCAGCCGATCCGCCTGACTCGCCAGCCAGTCGGCATCTTGCAGCATACCGGGCGGCCAGGCACATTCGGCCCCCAGGGCGGTCACCGCCACCGGCGCATCGGCAGGCAGCAGGTCGATGACCGCCAAAGCCAGCCTCAGCTGCTCAGGCAGGCTGTCGCGCGCATCGGATGACACATCCAGCCCGATCAGCACGCCGCGAGCGGCCATCGGCGACCACCGAACCGCTCCAAATCCGGGCAACAGTCCGGGAGTCATGCGTCTTTCACCGGGCGCACGCCCGTCCAGGCCAGACGTTCATGCGGATCGATCGGTTGAAACAGATCGACGGCGGGGTTGAACAAGGCAGGATAGAACAAAGGCCGCGGAGCGCCCAGTCCGCCGACGGGCCGACCGGAGGCGTCCGCCACCCACTCGAACAGCCCCCCTTCCATCAGCAGGAACGCCGCCAGCGTCGCGGCCTGGGCCAGCAGGGCGGACAACGCGGCCATCGCCGGATGGGCATCACGGAACGCTGTCAGCAGCCCTTCCGGCGGTCGAAACGTGCGGGCTATCGCATAGGCGGCGCGCCATTCCGGCTCGGTGGGCAGACGGGCGCCGCACCAGCGCGCCAGCGCGTCGGCCTCTTCAGGCAACACTCCGCAGGCCAGCGTCCGTTCCCGTGTATCAGGCGTTACACGGCGAAAGCTCTGTCGGGGGCACACCCGCACCATATCCTCATAGATCAGGTCATCGGGCAGACCGGGTTGCGCCATCCAGCGCTCCAGCAGCGTACGGTCCGCAGGGAACGCCAGCATCCAGGGCAATCCATCGCGCATCCGCACCCACACGCGCCCGTCCGGATCGGTACGCCAGGTGACCAGGCGTGCGCTCATGCCCCGGCGTCCCGTCCGAGATGCCGGGCGCGCAGCGTTTCGTACAGCAGCGCTCCGGCGGCCACGGCCACGTTCATCGAATGCGCGCTACCGTGCATCGGGATGGTCACCAGCCCATCGAGCGCGTCGCGCGTCGATGCGGCCAGTCCGCTCTCTTCACTGCCCACCCACAGACAGACCGGCGGGTGCAGTCCCGCGTCCCAAGGCGGGTTGACCCCGCGCGCGCTGCTGCCGATCTGCCTCCAACCGGCCCGTCGCGCGGCATCCAGCAGTATCTCACTGGCCGGTACACGCACAATCGGGAGGCTGCAAATACTGCCCGTGGTGGAGCGCACCGAGGCGCGACTGTAGACATCCCCGCAGTCGCCCGCCAGCGCCAGCGCACGCACCCCCAGCGCATCCGCCGTGCGCACCAGCATGCCGATATTACGCGGATCCTGCAGCCGCTCGCCCGCAAGCAACACGCCCTCCACGGGGGTCAGTACCCCATCCAGCGTGTCGGGCCACATCGGCAACACCGCTACGGCGCTTCCCGCGCCCTCATACCCGGCGCCGATCAGTTTGGCGAACAGCCCGCGCGACACGGTATACAGCGGCACGTCCGCGCGGCGCGCCTGCTCCAGCAGCGCCGGCGGCGCGTCCTCCCGGCAATACACCTCCAGTGGCCGCAACGTGCTGCCGAACGCCTTCAGCACCGCCTGAGCGCCCTCCAGCAGAAAGCGGCGCTCGCGTTGCCGCACCGGCGCCTCCTGCAGGGCGCACGCGGCACGGAACGCGGGGTGCTTCGCGCTGCTGACCGGTTCCATGGTCTACTCGGCCGTCTGCAGCCGGCGCGCCTGGTGATCGGCGATCAGCGCTTCCACAAACGGCTCCAGATCGCCCTCCAGCACCGCCTGCAGGTTGTAAACGGACAGTCCAATCCGGTGATCGGTGATGCGTCCCTGCGGGAAATTATACGTGCGGATCTTCTCACTGCGATCGCCCGACCCGACCTGAGACTTCCGCTCGGCGGTCCGTTCGGCATCGGCGGCCTGACGCTGCATCTCCGCCAATCGCGCCGACAGGATCCGCAGGGCTTTTTCCTTGTTCTGCCCTTGCGATCGCTCGTCCTGACAGGTCACGACCAGTCCGGTGGGGCGGTGCGTGATGCGGATGGCGGTCTCGTTTTTTTGAACGCTCTGTCCGCCGGCGCCGCTGGATCGGTATGTCTCGATATACAGGTCGTCCGGACCGAACTGCACCTCCTGCTCCTCGGCTTCCGGCAGCACCGCCACGGTGGCCGCAGAGGTATGGATGCGTCCGCTGCTTTCGGTCACGGGCACACGCTGCACGCGGTGCACGCCGCTTTCGTACTTCAACCGGCTGTAGGCGCCTTGTGCGGTGATGTTCAAAACCGCCTCCTTTACACCCCCGATACCGGTATCCTGGACGTCCAGCAGTTCGTACTTCCATCCCATCCGCTCGGCATACCGCATATACATCCGCAGCAGCTCACCGGCGAACAGCGCGGCCTCTTCCCCTCCGGTGCCCGCGCGCACTTCGATGATCACGCTTTTGTCGTCGTTCGGGTCTTTGGGCAACAGCAGCAGTTTCAGGCGCTGTTCCAGCTCCGGCAACTGGGCGCGGATCGCGTCCAGCTCCTCCTGAGCCATATCGTGCATCTCCGGGTCGCTCAGCAGCGCCTCGGCCTCTTCGGCCTGACGCAGCATATCGCGGTACGTACGGTATGCCTCCACCACCGGGGTCAGTTCGGCATGCAGTTTTCCCAATCGCTGAAGCTCCGCCGGATCGCTCGCCACATCCGGGTTGGCCAGTTCGGCCTCCACCTGAAGCAATCGAGCTTCAACCTCCTTCAGTTTGTCCATCAGCATGTCGGTCACCCCCTGTCGCGCGGCTGCGCCATACTATTGTACGATGCCTGCCGCCGCGCGGTGCAGCCATATCCAACTGCACGTCCACGCCATGGGGACCGCAAACCTTCCGCATGTGGTAGTCCGGCCTAAAGTGTCACGCTTCGGGCGAAGTCGATCATCGCCACGATGTTTTTCGGGTTCGCGGCCGGATGCAGTTCGGTCGTGCTGCCGATAAAGTAGCCCAGCCCGCCGGTCTCCTCCACGGCCTCCCGGCAACGAGCCAGCACTTCGTCCACGGTGCCGTAAGGCAGCAGCTGGCTCACGTCGATTCCGCCGGTCAAAAACAGGTGAGGGTACAACTGCCGCACGGTGCGGAGGCTCATCCCGGCACACGTCTCCATGGGATTCAGCCCATCGATACCCGTCCGCACCAGATCGTCCAATATGGGCATCAGGTTGCCGTCCGAATGGAACAGGCAGATCACGCCATGCTCGTACCAGGCATCCACCAGCCGTTTGCAGCGCGGCATGAACGCTTTCCGGATCCAGGCCGGACTGAACAGCGTGTCGGTCTTGAACGCCAGGTCGTCATACACCAAAACCACCGGCACGCGTTGCGGGTCGGCAATCGCGTGCGCGCGTCGTATCTCGGCCTGGTTCTCGGCCTCCAGCCAGTCATCCAGCAAATCGGGCTCGTCGGCCATCAACTCGGAAAACAGCTCCAGGCCGACCTTGGCGTAGATATCCGTTACGCCCACACCGGACTCAATAACCAGCACCGGCAGATCACCCGGATCTTCCGCGCCGGCGCGAAACCAGCCATCCACGCGGTCCAGATGGGCCTGCATCGCCTCCCGGTCGGCCTCTCCGGGCTTCCAGGCATTCAGCGTCTCGATCTGTCGCGCTCCATACGCGGCAGCGCCTTCCACCGTATCGAACGGTCGGCGGCGTATCCATCCGGTCCAGCGCTCGATCACCGTCTCGAAACCATCCGCATCGGTGTACGTACCCGGCTCGTTCGGGCCGAATGGCATACGCGTCATATCCAGACATCGGGCGATCGTCATGCCCTTCAGCCGATGTCCCTCTTCGCCCGGTTCGGGGATCCTGCCGGTGTAGTATTCAATCAGCCCGTCGTTCTCGATGATGTCATACACCGCCAGGTGATCAACCGGCTGATGTCGGACGGTGGCCATAACCCGCTCGCGATGCGTCATCTGCGCCGCCATACTGAGGCTCCTTAGTCGTGGTATGATGCCTCTATGATGCCCGAGTGGCGGGCGCGGATGCCATTCGGGATATCGGGCCCTTTCAAGAGGAGATCGCCATGAGCGTACCGGTACCCACACCTCAGCAGCTGGAATGGCAGCGTTCTGAACTCAGCCTGTTCATTCACTTCGGCATGAACACCTTCACCGACCGTGAATGGGGTACAGGCGCCGAGTCCCCCTCCATCTTCGCCCCGTCACGGCTGAATGCCCGTCAATGGGCGTCTGTCGCCCGCGAAGCCGGCTTCCGGTATGTCATCCTCACGGCCAAGCACCATGATGGATTCTGTCTGTGGCCCAGCCAATACACCCAACATTCGGTGCGGCGCTCGCCTTGGCGCGGCGGGCGTGGTGACGTGGTGCGCGAGTTCGTCGATGCCTGCCGATGGGCCGGTCTGAAACCGGGGCTCTACCTGTCCCCTTGGGATCGCCATGAGTCCACGTATGGTGATTCACCGGCGTACAACCGCTATTTTCTGAACCAGTTGACCGAACTGCTCACCCAATACGGGCCGATTGCCGAGGTGTGGTTCGATGGCGCCTGCGGAGAGGGTCCAAATGGCAAGCGCCAGGAGTACGACTGGAACGCGTTTCATCAAACCGTGCGCCGGCTGCAACCCAACGCGCTGATCGCCATCTGCGGCCCTGACATCCGCTGGGTGGGCAACGAAGATGGATTCGCCGCCGAAACACAGTGGAGTACCTGCGAACGCGACGGAGAGACGGTATGGTATCCGGCCGAGTGTGATGTATCCATCCGACCAGGCTGGTTCTATCACAGGTCCGAAGATGCGCGTGTCAAAAGCGCCGAGACACTCGTGGACCTCTACTTCCAGTCGGTGGGCCGCAACGCCGTGCTGCTGTTGAACATCCCTCCGGACCGAAACGGCCTGTTCGCCCCGCCCGATGTGGATGCGGTACGGGGTTTCCGCAGACGGCTGGACACGCTGTTTCGGCACGATCTGTGCTCCCAGAGCCGTATCGAGGCGTCCAGCGCTCAACCCGGGCATCCTGCCGACGCAGTCTGTGACCCATCGCTGGACAGCTTCTGGCGTCCGCTGGACAGCGATCCTTCACCGGCATTGACCGTCACGTTCCACTCGCCTCAGTTGGTTGCTCTGATTCATGTCAGCGAAGCGATCCAACTCGGACAGCACATCGGCAAGTACTCGGTATCGGCGCTGGTTGATGGTTCATGGCACCCGTGTGTCGATGCGACCACCGTGGGGCACAAACGGCTGCATCGCATCAGGCCGGTACGCGCTGCCGCACTGCGGTTGACCATCCCCAACACGTCATCGGGATGGGGCATCAATCGCTTTGCGGCATACCCGCCAGCACCGTAACCGGATGCACGCGATGTCGTCTATCAACCGGATATCCATTCGAGTGGTAGCCAAGGAGAGAGTACCGGTCATGAAACGCATGGTGATACTGAGCGTATGCCTGTTGGCTTTCAACGCGTCGCTTGGCCTGGCTGTCGCGAAGCCCTCGGTGACCCCCGCCTCCAAGCCCGTCAAACCCTCGATAGACAAGAGCATCAAGAAGAAGGTGCAAAAACGTCCGGCTCCCTCGCTGGATGGCGCTGTCAGCCTCCAAAACCGCTGATGAAGCACCATTGGGGCGGCGCCATCCTGACCGGTCGCCGCCCATTTGCCTGGAAACAGTGGTATTCCTCTCGGAAGCGCCGGTTTTTCGCCCAAATACGGGCTGATTCCGCACCGATTCCCGCATAGCTCTGATACACTATCAATTGCTTATAGTGCAGCCTTACGGGGCTGTTCACACCGTGTGGGAGTCAGCATATGACCAGACGACACATTTCTGCAGTGGCCGCGTCGGCAATCACCGTATTCGGTGTAGCCATCGGACTCGGCGCCGCGCCGGGCCTTCGCGTGATCAATCCGGCCGACTTCAGCGCCCCTCTGACGCAGACCACCGAACTCTCGGTCAAATACGAGGGCAAGCGTGTCCAGCAGGTTGAGCTTTGGATCGACGGCAAGCTGTTTGCCCAGAAATCGCTCGACACACCGTTGGACAGCGGCATCTCCTCGTTTTTGATCGATCCGGCGTATCTGGCCCCGGGCACGCATACCGCCACGGTCAAAGTGCGCCAGGCGAATGGAGAGGCCACCGTCTCGCGCGTCAAGATCGCGGTGGACGGTCCCGCCACTGAAAACCTGCCCCTGCGGGTGATCGCCCCGGCCTCCGGGGAAGAGGTTCAGGGCAAGGTGCGTATCAATGTAGATGTAGCCGATCACCTCGGCAAGCCGTATGTGAGCATCTACGTCGACCGCAAGTTCAAAGTACTCCGCAACTATCCACCGTATCAGTATGTATGGGACACCACCGGCTTGCCCAATGGCAGTCACCTCATCGAGGCGCTGGCCGTCGATCAGGCGCAGAACGTGTTTCGTGCCGCTCCCATCCGGGTGTTCGTCAACAATCCGGGCGGACGCACCAGCACCGATTCGGACTGGATCGAGGTGACGGAGTCCTCCACCACCCTGCCGATTGCCGAGGTCGCCCTCGCCCATACCGAACCCGCCGCCACCCCGGCACGTGTGGCCGGGATCATCGGCGATGTGCGCGCTTCCGAGCCGGGACCGGCACAAGTGGCTGCCGAACAATGGGCACGAACCGCCCCGGCTGCACCGGTGGTGGCAATGGCCATCCCCGGGTTCACCAATCCGACACCGCTTGTCATTCCTGTGGTGCGAGGCGCCGAACCGGCGAACCATATCGCTGCGCTGGTTTCTGTCAGTCAGCCAACGGCGGTCGCCACAATCGCCATGCGGCCCAGTGACGCGGTGAGCATCATCAGTGATCGCCTCAATACGCCTGCAGACCGCAACCAGACCCCCATGGCCACCGCCCATGTGGATGTCACCCCTGCACCGCAGGCGCCTCCGACGCTGGTACCCAACACGGCGTCAGTCACTGCAGCCGATCGTGAAGGCGAACCCGTGGCCGTGTACGCAGCGCTCGCCTCTGAACCGGCTGTCACACCGGCTGCCGCGCTGGTACAACCGGCGACCATTCAACCCTCGGCCGGCGTGATTACCCGAGAACCTGACGCACCAAAGATGGCGCAGGCCCCTCAGGTGTATTCCAAAGCCGACGAGCCGTTCGAGGAAGCCGCACCGGCTCAGGCCGCATCCGCGCCTTCGAAGGCATCTGGCATCCGCAAGTCGGTCGTGATGAATGGCAACAAGGTACCCAGTGACACCGCGCCACAGCGCATCCAAGGCATTCCGTTTGCTCCGTTCCGACCGGTGTTCGAAGCCATGGGCGGTTCGGTATCCTGGATGCCGCAGAACCGCACGGTCCATGCTCAAGACAGCGCCCGCGGCCGCACCGTCAAGTTCAAAGTCGGACAGAAACAGGCCACAGTCGACGGGCAGTTCGTGGTGATGGAGCGCGCCTCCACCATTCGCAACAGCCGGGCAATGGTGCCTGCTTCTTTCCTGCAGAAGGCATTGAAGCTCGGTAAAGTTCACTACGATCCGAAGACTGGAAATCTGCTGTTGGAGTCCGAGGACTAGTTCCCGAGCCGATACACACAAAAGAGGGGGGACGCTGACCATTCGGCGTCCCCCCTCTCTGTGTATATGTGCTGACGGAACGCTAGACCGTCACGGGCGTCTTGGTATCTGATTTCGCGGCAGCGGCGCCATCGGTAGATGCACTCGTTGCAGTCTGCTTTGTCTCTGAAGAGGAGGCATCGGTCTTCGGTTTATCCGTCGACGCCTCGCTATCCGCAGCGCTGGCGGGATTCTTGGCTTTCGCGCTGTTATCGGTCACGTAGAATCCGGGGCCTTTGAACACGATGCCAACCGGAAAGATGATCCGGCGAATCTGCCCGGAGCACTCGGGACACGTGTCCAGTGGATCGGCTGTAATACTTTGGAAGACCTCGAACTCGTAACCGCACGCGTTGCACCGGTATCCATATGTGGGCATGCTGAATTCACCTCCAAATGTATATTATGCAGCACATCCGCTCATAAGCTCCAATTAACGGCGCATCATCTTGCGCAGGCGTGACCATGGGCGCACAACATAGTGATGATGATATGCCTGCCATTGCGATAGCAGCCGGGCATCGCGCCGCAGGTGACGCGGCATCGGCGGAACGCTGAGCCCCTCACTCAACACCCACTCGATCGTCTCCACAACCAGCGGCCGGTACCTCAACGTACGACGCGTCCAGCTGCGCCACGGTTTTGGCGTTGTCCCGAAATGAGCCAGATACGCCCCCCGCAAGTCATCCATCCGATACGGACTGGCATGAGGAACCACATGCTTGTAAGCGTAAAGCGCCGTCAACGCAGACTCATCGGTCATGAAATAGGCTTCACTGCGTTCATCCACCGTTCCGCCGCGTCCCTCGGGTATGACGCGCTGCATAAACGTCCGCCACGCATCGATGAACGGCATGCTATCCGCCGTAATGACAAAGCTGTTCGTCACCAGCTGGGTATCGATCCGGGGCTCGGTTCGCTCGCCAACATCACGCATCCAGATCTGTTGAATGTGTGGCGGCACTGGTCCGCGGGGATCTCCAGGCCGATAGTGCGTCCGGTACACCTCGGCGTTCTCATCATAGCTCCGAAACCGGATCTGGATTTCCCCCGGATCGACAGTCAGCAAATCAGTCATGTCTCCGGTCAGCAGACAGTCGGCATCGATCCAGGTCATCACATCAGTGGTACACTGCGACAACGCATCCGGTTTCTGTGTCGCCACGCTGCGTCCGGCCCCCTGAGGCAGTGAGACAACCGTTACATCGCCGAACTGCTCCAACAGGCGCACATCCTCCGGTGTGAAGTCTCTGCCCCCTACCAACATCGGATGCGTCATGCGCGCCCGCCGCACCGAGGCGCACACCAGAAATGCCCCCCAGATGTATCCATGGTCACATGCCGTTACCAGAGTGTTCATGCTGTCTCCGCCTCACATCAGCTCTTGTGTTCCCCGCAATTTCATGGTACCTTCGGCCTGGCGCCTGATGGCGCACATCCGCTGGATCGAGGTTATCGATGACATCGAGAGAACGCGTTTTGAGCGTAATCAACCATAAAACCCCCGATCGTGTACCGGTATACGGCTGGGTGCGGGCCAACCTCACCCCACAGATCACTGAGCGATGGGGAAGCGTCGAGGCATTCGAAGACTATTACGAATTCGATTTCGCGCATCTCTTCGGCGGCCCCGCCACCTGGCGGACAGAGGATATCCAGTCGTTGCACGCACAACCCGGAGGCATCCAATCGCCGGAGTGTCTACTCGATGTGCCCACCACCGACCCGGACGACATGTCGGCATACGCCAATCTGCTGCCTCAGATAGAGCATCACAAACACCAACGGGGACGCTGGATCTACGTTCAGACACCCGGCATATTCGAGGCGCTCAACGGCGTCTACGGGATCGAAAACCATCTGGCGTTCATGGCGGAATATCCCGATGAACTGGACGAAGTATACGCCCGACAGGCAGCCTGGAACCGCCGGTTCGCGCTGAACTGTCTCGATCTTGGCATCGATATGATCCATGTCTCGGACGATTGGGGCGCCCAAGTCGGGTTGATGTTCAGCCCTCGCCAATGGGCCCGTCTGATCGCCCCACATCATCGCACCACCACCGATGTATTGGTTCAGCGTGAATTGGAGAATCTGCCATACTCAATGTAACAGATGGTT
>CAZYPZ010000046.1:0-13033 GCA_964650005.1 uncultured bacterium
ACATCTGGCGGGCCTTCACATAGCTGTTCAGCTGGCGGTTCATCAGGAACCGGTAGAAGCGATAACCGTAACAACCACCGTCGAGGTTCTGCGCTTCAGTTACCTCGGGGTTGGTCTCCCAGTTACGCTCGCCAAGCGGTCCATCGGTGCCGTTGTAGCATCCATTGGGGAAGACGCCGTCATAGTCGTCGGCGTACATCTTCATACCCAGACCGATCTGCTTCAGATTGCTGAGGCAGCTCGTCTGACGGGCCTTTTCACGGGCCTGTGCGAAAACAGGGAACAGGATAGCGGCGAGAATTGCAATGATGGCGATGACCACCAGCAACTCGATGAGCGTAAACGCTCGGCGCATGGAGTACCTCCGTATGAAATGGATGGAATGATTGGCTCCTGCGCATCCAATAATACGGGAGACGCGGAGTATACACAAACTATGACACATTGGCCTGCGTTCATCAACCCCAAAATAAACCCTGTATGCGCTGATATACCTTGTGCATAACGGTCGATTTCGCCTCAATAACGGCTAATACTCTATCCACACTGACGTGAAACGTATGTGTCATGGTGCTCTGTTAAGCCGGTAAATAAACCCCATGTCGTCGATATCGAAGTGAACGTAAGATGAAATACCAATCAGAATGGAGGTATGCCCTGATCAGGTGCCAAGGAATTCTCAAAAATATCGGAAAATATCTCACAAATACTGGCCGCAACGCGAAAACAACAGGGGGCGGCTCCAGGGAGCCACCCCCTTGTCAAGATATGACGGTGTACGGCCTTATTGAGGACAGCGGGATGCCGGCCAGCCCATCGCCGGGGTCATGGACCACTTGCGTCCATACGGCGCCAGCTTGGCGTGTCCATCAAAGTAGACACAGTTGAAGCCGGTCATATGGTTCACGTTGGCCTGGCGGCCCGGATAGGGAGTGGTTACGCCATCATCCGCGTAGCTGTCCGGGCCATCCCAGCCATACAGACCACGTTCGGCAATCACGACGCGCTCGGCCACCCAATCGGTGGAGTCGCTGACCGGCTGGCTCCACAGATTGCGGTATTCGGGAGCGTTCGAAGTGCCGTAGTTGACGCACGGGAACGAACCGGGGTAACCGGCGCCGCTTCCTGGGCACCACACGTTGTACACCCAGTTAGGGAACCAGTCATAGGACTGAGCGCCCAGGTCAGCGTTGGCGGCGGAGTATTTGACGGTGCTGCTGGGGCAGTACCACATCTGTCGCGCTTTGACGTAACTGTTCAACTGACGGTTCATCAGGAACCGATAGAAACGGTAGCCGTAACATCCGGCGTCCAGGTTCTGTGCTTCGGTTGCGTAGGGATCCACGCCCCAGTTGCGCTCGCCCGGGCCGGGGCCATCCACACCGTTGTAACATCCATTGGGATAGGCGCCGTCGTAATCGTCGGCATACATCTTCATCCCCAGGCCGATCTGCTTCAGATTGCTGAGACAGCTGGTCTGGCGGGCCTTCTCACGGGCCTGTGCGAACACGGGGAAAAGGATCGCTGCCAGGATCGCGATGATGGCGATCACCACCAGCAGTTCGATGAGCGTAAACGCTCGTCGCATGGGGTACCTCCACTTGCACTTACGGTAAAGCATTGGCTGCCCAGTAACCGTATAGTTACGGGGCAACACGTTACTATGCCACAATTTGTACGATGTGGCTACGTATAGGCTGGCTTTTGAACGTGGAATGAAAAATAAGTCCGCATCTACACAACTATTGTATAGAGAAACGCACAATCAGCCCGGTATATACTCACAGCCGGCGCCACGCTGCGCCGGCTGTGAATAAAACGCGATGATATACGGACTCAGTCCAACGGAACAGGGAAGTCAGGGCTGTCAGTTCGGGCTGTAGCCAGAAACGTCTCCATTCGCCTTACGATCTCAGGATGACGAGATGCAAGGTTGGTCGTTTCTGCGGGATCATGGCGCAGATTGTACAGCTCCAATGGCTGCTTCAGACCATGGCGTATACCCTTCCAATCGCCCATCCGGACGGCTTGGTGAAATCCCCGTTCATGAAACTCCCAATAGAACGGCAGGTGTGTCTTGCCCGGCTTTCCCTGCCAAAGCGGCAGCACCGATATCCCATCGGTATCGCTTGGGGCCGGACGCCCGACCAGATCCGCGAGTGTCGCCAGGATGTCGTAGTGGATCCACGGATGGCGGTTGACGGTACCCGCAGGGGCTTTGCCAGGCCACCGCAACACCGCTGGCACGCGAATACCCCCTTCATACAGATCCCGTTTGATGCCGCGTAGTGGTCCGCTGCTCGTAAAGAACCTCGGATTGTGCGGTGCAACATCCTGTGGACCGTTATCGCTGGTGAACAGCACAATGGTGTCACGGGTGAGCCCCAGCCTGTCGAGATGCCGCATCATCTCGCCCATATGCCGATCCATACGCGTGATGACCGAGGCGTAGCGCTTTTCTATGTCCGGCCACGGCTTGTCCCGGTATGCCGGTTCGATTTCGGGTGTCTCGATGGTCTGCTTTGCAGGGAATGCATGAGGTATGGTGTGCCACCACAGAAGAAAGAACGGTCTGTTCCGGTTCTGCTGCACGAAGTTCAGGCATTCCTGCAGGAACAGATCGTTGGAGTAGGCGCCCTGCCGCCCCTCTCGATTCGCCTCCACAGGAACGACCTGATCGTCTCTCCAAAGCTCCGTGGGGAAGCTGTCGTGTGCGTGTACCTGGTTCAGGTAACCGAAGAATGTATCGAATCCCTGCCGGGACGGTACGCCTGTCGTTCCGGGTTCTCCCAGGCCCCATTTGCCGATGATCGCCGTACGATAGCCGGCCTGTTTCATGAATTTGCCGATCGACGGATCGTCTGGATGAAGCGGAACATACGCGTTTCCTCGAACGCGCGTGTGTCCTGTGTGCTGACCGGTGATGAACGCGCTGCGCGACGGAGCGCATACGGTGCTGGGAGCGTAGCATTGAGTGAAGCGTATGCCCTGACGAGCCAGCCGATCGATCCATGGCGTACGTATCTGACGTTGCCCATAACAGCCAATATCCCCATAGCCCAAATCATCCGCCAGCATGATGATGATATTGGGCAAACGGCTCACTTTTCTGTGCTTGTCGGGTCGTGAAGATATGTTGAACCTGTCGGCTCGGGCGCTCGGGCTGGTGTGACTTCGCATGTCATCCTCCTGTACGGGGCGGCCGGATGCCCGATGAACCGGACCTCCGGCCGCCAGGAATTGCTCCGATCAATCGTCTTCCCAGTACCAGGCGGCCGCGTCTGGACTTGCGGATTTCTGAAAGGCCACGCCGGTGCGGCTGACAACAGGCACGGCGGTCGTGATGCTCGATCCCGGTGTGTAGTTGGGGTCGGGAGCCCGGAACCATTTGGCGTGTCCATCTCCCAATGCATATGAGGCGCCGCCGGTATGGCGGGCGCGACCATACACTGCGTAGAGATTGCACGCCTGGAAAGTGGCATGTTGATTGGCCAGAACGGCCGGATCGTCCAGACCCTGTGTCCAAACACAGCCTCCGGCCGCTTCGGATATCATGACGACCTGTGCGGGGGATTTCATGACCGCCAGCGTTTTGGGCGCCTCCCAATATTCGGAGGGCAGGTTGCGGTCATACCCGCCGAAGATCATCCGGTTGGCTACGTAGCTGCGGCTGGGCGAATTCAACGTAGTGGCATAAGGCGTTCGGGCATATTCGGGACAGACGTACACGCCCAATTGTTTGTTGCCCAGTTGAGCCATGGACTTGGGCATCGATGCTTTCACGTATGGATCCACCATGAAGTACCAACCGACATTGCCGGCGGCCGGCGCGGCGGAATAGTTGGACGGCGGAAACAGTTCATCATTATCCTGCGAATACATGAGTACGCCCAGGCCCAGTTGTTTCATATTGGATAGACAGGTTGTCTGCCGGGCTTTGGCCCGTGCCTGTGCGAATACCGGGAACAGGATGGCTGCCAGTATGGCGATGATGGCGATGACAACCAGCAGTTCAATGAGCGTAAACCCCTTGTGTTTCATGACGTCCTCCTTGTGGATTTGGGGCAGCTGACTATGCGAGACTCATCTCTCGACTCCCGGTTCGGGATCAGATACTGAATAACGGAGACTAGAACGCCGAGGCAGGAATATAGCCTCGTGGGTGTGTTGAACAAAGGGGGCGTCTGGAACGGTCATACGGGCCTGCAGCAGCCTCCAGACATCTTCCACCATAGATTGATAGGGCAGGCAGATGGTGCTGATTGGGGGCTCACAATACTCGCCTTCTTCGGTTCCATCACAGCCAACAAGCACAATGTCATGTGGAACGGAGCGGCCCGTGTCCAAAATGCCGCGAAGAGCCCCCAGCGCCAAGTGGTCCGTGTGACAGAACAGTCCATCCAGGTCGGGGTGTTCTTCCAGCGCCTCGATGATGCGACTTCGGGCAAGTTGTCGCCGTTCCGCATCGATCAAGAGGGGCAGTGGCTCCAGCCCTGACTCTTCCAGAACCTGTTTGTATGCCTGCCACCGGGGAAAATCAGGTCGAATGGTCGGCGGCACGGTCAGGTAACCAATTCTCCTGGCTCCCTGCACGATCAGATGTCGGACAGCGTGCGTCGTAGCCTCCAACATGTTGAAGTAGACCCCGTCACAGATGTCCGGATGATGCCCGCTGAGCGCCACCACAGCGCAGCCTTGAGACGCCCGCTTGCGATAGAAAGTGGAGTCGATGCCAAACAGCTCGCATAGGATAATCCCGTCGGCTGGTATGGACGTCATCCGTCCCAGATCCGCGCCAGGACGCACACAGGTAACCATCAGGTCATATCCGTTGGCCCGAACGACCCGCTCGATGTGTCCCAGCATGGTGGAATAGTAGGGACGATCCAGCACGGGGAGAAGCAGTTCGATGACATGGCTGCGGCCGGTAGCCAACGCCTTTGCCAATCGGTTCGGGCGGTAGCCCAGTTCCTGAGCGGCGTGTTGAACCCGCTCCACTGTTTCTTCGGAGATCAACAGATCCGATTTGCCGTTCAGTACTCGTGATGCGGTGGATTTGGAGACCCCAGCGCGCTTTGCGATATCGGCGAGTGTTGCCATCGATCTCGGCTCCTGGTGATGACACAACCGGTTGCAGCAACCGGTTGCATGCCTAATGTGTACAGGCAAAAAACTTATCTGTCAAGGGTGGTGTTGACGCGCAGGGCAATACAAGCGTTATTGCTGGTTTTGAGGGGGTAGAGGGCGCGTCAACAGGGGCTGCGACAACTGATTTGGAATAGCCAAAAAAACTTGGGGCGGCGCCTGTGAAAGGCGCCGCCCCAAATCGGCTGGATGATCCGGTCGCTTACTGCGGGCAGCGGGAAGCGGGCCAGCCGGTCGCCGGGGTCATCGACCACTTGCGGCCGTACGGAGTCAACTTGGCATGTCCATCGAAGAACACACAGTTGTAACCGGTCATGTGGTTCACATTGGCCTGGCGGCCGGGGTACGGGGTGGTCACGCCGTCATCCGCGTAGCTGTCGGGGCCGTCCCAACCGAACGCGCCGCGCTCCACCAAAATGGTTCGCTCGGCCACCCAGTCCGTCGAGTCGCTGACGGGCTGCGCCCACGTGTTGCGGTACTCAGGGGCGCTGGCGGTGCCGTAGTTGGTGCAGGGGAACGGTCCGGGGAAACCGGCGGCGCTGCCCGGGCACCACACGTTGAACACCCAGTTGGGGAACCAGTTGTAGGTCTGCGCGCCCCGATCGGCATTCTGCGCACTGTACTTGACCGGACTGCTGGGGCAGTACCACATCTGGCGGGCCTTCACGTAGCCGTTCAGCTGTTTGTTCATCAGGAACCGGTAGAATTTATGGCCATAGCACAAGGTGGGGTCCGGGTTCCCAGCCGCTTCAGGCTGATCCGGGTTGTCTTCCCAGTTGCGCTCCATGGGGCCGGCTCCGTCAACACCGTTGTAGCAGCCATTCGGGTAGACGCCGTCGTAGTCATCGGCATACATTTTCATACCGAGGCCAATCTGTTTCAAATTGCTTAAGCAACTGGTTGCGCGGGCCTTTTCACGTGCCTGCGCGAACACAGGGAACAGAATGGCAGCGAGAATCGCGATGATGGCAATGACCACCAAGAGCTCGATGAGCGTAAACGCTCGACGCATGCTGTGCCTCCTGAATTTATCCATACCACATTGGTATGGATGATTGGCTGTATTATACAAGAACTTGGGCCTGCAAACCAGTTAATTATGACAATCTGGGCTGAAGTTGCCGTTAACAGGTATCTTTGTGTGAAAACGACCGCCTGCCGGCGGATCGCTGCTACGAGAGCGCCATCACCCATAATGGATGTGTCGCGATGCAGGAAGCGTGACCTGTGCAGTGGAAATACCTGTCTGGTTTGACACCGTTTCAGGAGGGTGGCGTGATGAAAAGAAGCATCATTCTGATGCTCAGCCTTGCTGCAGGCGCTTTATGGTTATCCGGCTGTGCCAAGCGTGAGACCGCCAAGACGTCGACGGGAGAAGAACGGTTGACGATTGCGGTTATCCCCAAAGGCACAACGCATGAGTTCTGGAAGTCCATCCATGCCGGCGCGCTCAAAGCCGCCAGTGAACTGAACGTGGATATTATCTGGAAAGGCCCGTTGCGCGAAGATAACCGTGATGATCAGATACGTATAGTGGAAGACATGATCAACCGGAAGGTGAGCGGCATTGTGTTGGCTCCACTCGATGACACCTCACTCCGTACACCGGTGGCTGAAGCCAAGCGTGCAGGAATTCCCACGGTGATCATCGACTCCGCGCTGAAAAGCGACGATATTGTCAGCTTTGTCGCCACGGACAACTACAACGGAGGGAAGCTGGCTGCCGAGGAGATGAACCGGCTGCTGGGCGGCAAGGGGCGTATTGTGGTCCTGCGGTACGCCGAAGGATCGGCCAGCACCATGGAGCGTGAAAAGGGTTTCCTCGATACCATCGCCAAAAGCCCCGGGATCCAGGTGCTCAGCAGTAACCAGTATGGCGGTGCGACCACCGAAACGGCTTACAAGGCCAGCGAGAACCTGTTAGCGCCGTATAAAGCCCCGGATGGCAGTCTGAAGCTGGATGGGATCTATACGCCGAACGAATCCACCACGTTTGGCATGCTGCGCGCCTTGCAGGATAACAAGTGGGCCGGCAAGGTGAAATTCGTGGGTTTTGACAGCAGTGAAAAGCTGATCCAAGCGCTCGAGGCCCGACAGCTGCATGGTCTGGTTCTCCAATCTCCCATGAACATGGGCTACCTGGGTGTCAAGACGCTGGTGGCGCACATCCAGGGGAAAGCCGTCGAACCGCGGATATCTACCGGAGAGATGCTGGCGACTCCGGAAAACATGAAGCTGCCTGAAGTGGCGGAACGGCTGCGTCCGCCCTACCAGAAATGGCTGAAGGAATAACCACGCCTCTGCTGCGCATGAACCGGATCACGCGCCGCTTCGGTGCGACGGTGGCGCTGGATGATGTCAGCCTGCAGGTCGATGCCGGCGAAGTCCTGGCGTTGGTTGGTGAGAACGGCTCGGGCAAGAGCACGCTCATGAAGGTCCTGTCCGGCGCGCTGAAGCCGGACGCCGGGCAGATGGAGCTGGCTGGAGCGGTACACGCTCCAGCCGACCCGATGCAGGCGCGCCGCGCCGGCGTGGCGATGATCTATCAGGAGCTGTCGCTGGCTCCGCACCTGTCGGTGCTGGACAATCTGATGTTGGGGATGGAACGGACGCGGTACGGCTTCATCCGCCATCGTGAAGCGTTGGCTCTGGCCCGTAAGGCTCTGGAACGGTTGCACCACTCGGAACTTGACCTTTCAGCCCGTGTGAGCAGTCTCTCCCCGGCGGCCCAGCAGCTGGTCGAGATCGCCCGGGCCATGACCATGGGTTGTAAGGTGTTGGTTCTGGACGAACCCACCAGCAGTCTCACCCAGCAGGATGCCAGCATGCTGTTCGAGCTGATCGACCGGCTGCGTGAAGAGGGGGTTGCGATTATCTATATCACACACTATCTGGAAGAGGTGCGCCGGGTGGCCACCCGGATGATGGTGTTGTGTGATGGAAAAAACGCCGGTGAAGGCGACCCGGCCGAGTTGACGAATGAACAGATCGTACAGCTGATGGTCGGACGCACCATCAGCGACTTTTACCCAAAACACAACCGCACCCCCGGTGAGGTGTGCCTGGAGATCAGCCATTTGGCCGGAAGCCGCCTTCCGCACGATGCGTCGCTGCAATTGCGACGCGGGGAGGTGCTGGGAATTGCCGGATTGGTTGGCGCCGGACGAACCGAGCTGTTGCGCTGTCTATTCGGACTGGCCCCGGTGCGTTCCGGCACGATCCGTGTGGGGGTTTGGGAGGGACCGGCGTCGCCGGCGCGCCGGTGGTCCCAGTCAGTCGGAATGCTCAGCGAGGATCGCAAGAACGAGGGACTGGCGTTGAATATGAGCATCGCCGATAACATCATGCTGTCGCGGCTTCCCTTTTGGATCCATCCAAGCGGACAGATCCGTGAAGCCAACCGCTGGGTGGAGGCACTGTCGATCCGCTGCCAGTCTGTCAAACAACCCATTGGCGCCTTGTCAGGCGGAAACCAGCAGAAGGCGGCGGTGAGTCGGCTGTTATATCACGATGTCGATGTGCTTTTGTTGGATGAGCCCACCCGTGGGATCGACGTGGTAAGCAAGGCCCAAATTTACACACTGATCGACCGGTTGGCGTGCGGTGATGGCGCCGATCACCCCCGATCGGTGCTGATGGTCAGCAGCTATCTTCCGGAGCTGTTGGGTGTGTGTGACCGCATTGCGGTAATGTGCCGGGGCCGGTTGAGTGCAGTTCGTCCCGTACAGGAGTGGACCGCGCCGAGCCTGATGTTAGCCGCTACCGGAGGCAGTGAATGACGAAACAGAACCATGAATCGGAGCGTTTTACGATGCGCCGGATACTGGATGGACTCATCCTGTTCGGTCCACTGATCGGGTTGGTGGCGATTTTCGGACTGTTCACCGCGCTGGCGCCTCCCGGGTTTGCCAGTTTGGACAACATGGAGACCATTCTGCGCCAGACGGCGATCGTGGCTGTGGCGGCCATGGGCATGACATTGGTGATCGTTTTGGGCGGCATCGATCTCTCGGTGGGCTCCATCGTAGCGCTGGGCACCGTGGTGGTAGCCTGGATGCTGCAGTATCGGCATGCCGCGCCGGGAACCGCCGCGCTGCTGGGCATCGGTGCCGGAGGCCTGTGCGGGCTGGTCACAGGGCTGTTGATTACCCGGCTGCGAGTGGTGCCGTTTATCATCACTCTGGGGATGATGCTTGTCGTGCGCGGGATCGCGAAGGGCATGGCGGGCGAACAGAAAATCGACGCGCCCATGACATGGCTGAATACGCTGCTGGCACGTCTGCAGTCCGAACAGTCCTGGATGCTGGCTCCGGCAGGTGTCTGGGCGATGGTGGTACTGGCTCTCCTGACCGCCATGCTGCTGAAATACACGCGGTTTGGACGGCATGTATTTGCCGTGGGAAGCAACGAGAACACCGCCAGGCTATGTGGTGTTGCTGTGGACCGGGTGAAGCTGGCCGTGTACACTTTGGCGGGTCTGACTTTCGGTCTCTCGGGCCTGTTACAGTTTTCACGGCTTACGGTCGGCGACCCCACCGTTGCGGTGGGCTTGGAGCTGGATGTGATCGCCGCAGTAGTGATCGGTGGCGGCAGCCTGAGCGGTGGTGAGGGATCGGTATTTGGCAGCCTGGTCGGCGCGTTGATCATGAGCGTCATCCGGTCCGGATGTTCACAAATGGGCCTGCCCAACTGGGCGCAGGAGATCGTCACCGGCGGTATTATCGTGATCGCCGTGGCGCTTGACCGTCTGAGGCACCGCTCAGGTGAGTGACAGCGTTAATGTACCTTTCGAATATTCATGTATGCAATAATATTTCAGAGGAAGTCAGTGAAATCCCTGCATCCTCTGGCGTGCCTACCATAATAGAAACACGCTAAATATGCATACCATGCCTTCTGTTCCCACCACAGCCCAGTTATACGCCGTCGAGAATAGCCTGCTCAGTCGCCAAGATGACCGCGGGGCTTTGGGGTGTTTGGACTTCTTTGCCGGAAGTGGATTGGCTACAGAAGGTCTGAAGCCGTATTTCCACGCCCTATGGGCCAATGATATCTGCCCTCATAAGGCTAAAATCTATAGGCAGAACCACGGGGAAGTTCGTTTTTGTTTGATGCCTATAGAAGAAGTACATGGACGGGATCTGCCAAGCGCCGTTCTATCTTGGGGTAGTTTCCCGTGCCAAGATTTATCTCTAGCAGGGCAGATGAATGGTTTGCGTGCAGAACGTAGTGGTTTGGTATGGCATTGGCTGCGCGTGATGGATGAGATGCAGAAAAGACCGCCATTGGTTGTGGCTGAAAATGTCGTGGGTCTAGTTTCTGTCGATGAAGGCAATAACTATATGCTTCTTCATAATGCCCTTAGAGATAGAGGATACAAAGTAGGGGCCGTATTAATTGATGCCGTACATTGGGTACCCCAATCTAGGAAGCGAATATTCGTCATTGCCGTTCTAAGGGATATCGATACATCAGCATTTGAAGCTTACATGCCTGAATGGTGTCATCCTCCAGTTATCCAGCGCGTATCAAGTCGGGTTAAGGAGTGGTGTTGGTGGAGTCTGCCAATACCAAACGCCAATAGAGTACAGCTAATGAGCATTATTGACATGGATGCACCGTGTGATCCTCCTGAAAAACGTGACTATCTCCTTAGTCTCATTCCTACGAAGCACCTTGAGTCGTTGCTCGTGTCGAAACCTCCGAGCGTCTTCACTGCTTACAGACGCACGCGCAAAGGTTCGCAAGTATTGGAAGTCAGATTCGATGGCGTAGCGGGGTGTTTGCGCACTCCAGAAGGCGGTAGTAGCAGGCAGATTGTTATTATACGCACCGAACATGGCATTCATACGCGTCTCTTGACCGCGCGTGAAACAGCATTGCTGATGGGACTTGCACCTCAATATGTGCTTCCTGGATCGTATAACGATGTATATAAGGCTATGGGTGATGCTGTTGTTGTTCCAGTAGTAAAATATCTTTCTGAGAATCTTCTTTACCCATGTGCCCGTATGGTTGTGGAGGATACAAATGGATATAGAACAACTGCTTCATGAATTCGCCGCACAAAATAAAGTAGTTGGTAAGGGGCCTTTGTGTGTGATGCTTGTCATTACAAGATATGCCATCACGAATGGGTTGCCCATAAATGCGGACGATCTTTTGACTGCCAATGGAGGGCAGGTCGCTGGATTGAGTAAAGCATCGGTACAATCTATACTATTATCACATGGTATAAACAGTGTATTGGCGGAGGAAGGAGGGAGAACAAGTCGTGGAAGTGTCGGTATGATGAAACGTTATGTTGCCTTTCTAAACTCTCTTGACCGTGTTGATATAACTGATCTGAAGTACATTGAACGCTGGTGGGTGTCTAGGGTTCAGGAATACTTTGCGTCAATGCCACTCACACTGAAATATGATCCACTAAAGTCATTGCGTAGTGTGATCAAGGACCTGTTTCAGCAGGCAAAGCAAAGGCAAGCATCCGGTAGGGGTACTATGGTGGTTGGCTCAGTTCTCCAACATATGGTTGGCGCTAAGATATCTGTTCTGTTGGGTGACAGTATTGAACACCATGGTGCATCTGTAGCGGACGCACAGACCAATCGGCACGGTGACTATGTCATAGACGATGTTGTGGTCCATGTTACTACATCTCCAAGTGAGGCATTGTTAAGAAAGTGCGCGCGAAACATAGAGATAGGTATGAGGCCAGTTATTATTACATTGGAAAAAGGAGTAAGCGCTGCTGAATTAGCTGCAGAAGAGATCGGTATAGCAGATAAAGTGGATGTATTTGAAGCGGAACAATTCATCGCGGGTAACATCTATGAAATAGGTAGATTTGTGCGAAGAAACAGGCGTATTACAGCCGTACAACTTGTTGAGGCATATAATAGGATCATTGACAGTTGCGAAACGGATCCGAGTCTGCGCATTCACATGCCGCAATGACAGATGTGTTCAGCTCCGAATACCGGAGTTCGGTAATGCGTAAAGTGCGTTCTAGAAACACATCTCCAGAACTGCTCATCCGACGTCATTTGCATAGGCTTGGGTATAGATACAGATTACATAGGTCAGATCTTCCAGGAAAGCCCGACATAGTTTTTGTTTCAAGAAAGATAGTCATTTTTATTAATGGTTGTTTCTGGCATGGGCATAATTGCAGAAGAGGCATGCGCGTGCCTAAGAGTAACACAGCGTACTGGATGCAGAAAATCGCTAGGAATAAACGTCGTGATCTAGAACATGTTGAACAATTGGTGTCAGAAGGATGGAAAATTGTAACAATCTGGGAATGTGAGACAAAGAATATGGAAACATGCTTGAGTATAATCAGGCAGTGTTTGGACGACGACTGAGTTGTCTGATCTTCATCAGGCACTGGCGTATGCGGCGCTCGCGGATACACCGCGGGTGGATACGTTGCTGATGTATCCGGATCCGGCCGCTGATGAGGCGTTTCTGGCCGGTCGGGCGGAAGTCACGTCCGGCCGGCGTACGGTGCGGCTGTTTCTGGCGGGGGCGCCGTTCGGATTCCGGAACGCCCCCCAACGCGCACGTTATCTCAGCGGCCTGTGTCAGCTGCTGCAGGCGGGTTAAGGGTTACACGTTCGCGTTCCAGAATTCCCGCAGGAAACGAGCGCCGTTCTTTGTGGCGGCTTCCAGCATCAAGCGTCCGGTCTCCGCGGTGGCAGGGGTCGGGTCTCCGTAGGTACCGGTCTGACTGGCCTGCAGGTACCATGTGGACCAGACCACCTTCTGCGAACCCAGGAAGTTGTCGCCCGCCACAAACTCGCTGTGGTAACGCATATGGTCCACATCTGTCGCTCGGTCCATATGAACGGTTTCCGGAGCGATATGAAGTATCAGCGACGTCTCC
>CAZYPZ010000047.1:0-12774 GCA_964650005.1 uncultured bacterium
GATGTAGTCTACTTGAGACGATGGAGAATCTCCAAATTCGACAGGCTCAACACACTACGGCCTATATTCTCATGTATTTCTCTGAATTCCTTGCGTGGACGCGTTTTCGTCCACAAGATACGCCGCTGGCTCTGTGGAACACATTTCTCGCCTATTGTCTGTTGGCGTTTGTGCTGCGCTAGGATCACCGGATGCAGCCATGCAGGCTCCGTTCTCACACACGTCAACCCGCTTTTCAGGGCATACCCGGGTGGTTAGGGCCAAAGTGCTTGAGCATCACCAGTGGCTCGCAACGGCTTCGGTTGGTTATGGTCACGCCTTCCTGTGCCGCCGACTCACTGACGAAGAACTCATCCTCGGACATCTGGCCGTATCGCAGCATCACCGCCGCTGAGGTGTTATGCACACCGAAGACGCCATATCCTTGGATGACAATGCATCCATACGCAGCACCGTCACGCACGCAAACCGTTGCGCCCGGCTCAACCGTCAGTTCTTTAGCGCCGATATATGGATTGCCATACGCGATCCATGACTCACGAAAACCGGGTTCCTTTGCGGCCAGGACCGGCGGTCTGAAGTATGTCTTGCGGAAATGGGGATCGATGTTACGCTCCCAATCCATCAAACTCAGAATATAGTCCACGTCGCGCTTTCGTTCCTCAGGGCAATTCTCCGTAAGGAACTCGTACGGGTAGACCTCACCCGACGCCACGTTTTCATACACCGAATTGACATCGCTGTTCCATTGAGGCTCATACGTCAACACCGAACCGGGAGAGTGCAACACCCCGGGCGGTACGTACCAGCCGGTTCCCAATACGATACGATACGCACGAGACAGCTCGGTGATCCTGTTGTCGCATTCTTCGTACTGAAGCAACCGTTCACGCACTTCATCGATCGTCACATCCGGATCAAACCCGAAATAGGTGGCCGGGAATGAGCCCAAGTAGTTATTCATCTGCGCAGGAAAGTAGTAGGCTTCCGGCTTGCCCAAGCGTCCGACGCGTGCAGCCGATTCGAAATCCAGATGCAGGTGATGAAACAGCGGCAGGGCATAGTCAAAGAACTTGGAATACATGGGCCAACCGCCATACTGATCCATTAACGTATGGCCCACCAAATCCGCTCCCAGACAGTCGACCGCCTCTTTGAGTGTGAACCGGCTGTTGCCGTCCTCGCCAGGATCCACATAACTCATGCCCTCATCATCAGGCGCCAGCGGACCGTTCATCGCCGGTATGACCGATGCAAACCAGCGTTCCTTGATCGCCCCCCGCGCAGTACCCAGTGCGAAATAGTCGTCCGGATGCAGCCGCAATCGTCGTCCAGGCGCACTGAACCGACGCGGTACAAAGACCGGAGCCAATCGGAAAATCCCCGCTCCTTGTTCGAAGGCGCGTTCTATCGCATTGCGTGTCGCCACATGTACCTCCTAGTTGGCCATGATGATATCGGTCAGTTGCTGGATACTGGTTTCTGCCTTGGTGGCAGTGAACACCACGCGTCCATGACTAAGGACCACGAACCGGTCACATGTGTTGTACCCGTGGTACATGTTGTGTGTGACCAGCACGCTGGAAATGCCTTCCAGCTTGAGTTGCAAGATATAGTCCAGGGTTTTCTCGGTTTCGCGTACGGAGAGTGCGCTTGTCGGTTCATCCAGAAGCAGTATCTTGTTGCGAAAGTGGACGGCACGCGCCAAGGCAACCGCCTGTTTCTGCCCTCCGGAAAGGCCCTTCACGATCTGATCCGGCGACGTGATGCCGGAGATCCCGACCGTGTGTTCCAACACTTGCATCGCTTTGGCCTTCATGCCTTTGATGTTCATGAACCCGAGAGGTCCGGTCTCTTCGCGTCCCAGGAAGATGTTACGCATAATATCCATCTGATCCACCAGAGCGATGTCCTGATAGATGGTCTCGATGCCCAGCATATATGAGTCGCGGCGCGAGCGGACCCGCACCTCTTGTCCCATGTGCAGGAACTTGCCCTCTGTTGGCTCCACCACACCAGACAGTATTTTGATCAAAGTGGACTTTCCGGCGCCGTTATCGCCCAAAAGTCCGATGACCTCGCCGGTGTGTATCGTGAAGTCGATATTATCCAAAGCGACGACTCCAGCATACCGCTTGGTCACACCGCGCAGTTCGACCAGCGGGGGAGGCGCTTGTGTGTGCTGTGTCTGTTCTTCCATCTGCTTACCCCTTGTCCTTCATTGTCAAGCGGTTGAAGATCACCGCCACAACGATGAGTATGCCCATGAACATATCCAGGTAGAAGCCCGGCGCACGCAGCAACAGCAGCACTGTTTGGATGGTGAACAGCAGTGCGGCCCCCAGGAAGATACCCAGAACACTGCCTTGACCGCCTGTCAGGCTGACACCACCGATGACACAGGCGGCAATGGCTTGCAGTTCATAACCCCGGCCCTGATCGGGTGACACCGAGTAGACCCGGGCGGTGCTGATCACGCCTGCCAATGCAGCCAGTACACCAACGATCACAAAACAGGTCATCTTCACCGCGACCGGGTGAACGCCGATGGCTCGTGCAGACTCGACATTGCCGCCCACGCCATAGATGTGGTTGCCCAGTTTGTGACGGTCAAGCAGCAAATATCCCATGATCACTATGGCCACCGCCCATAGAAACTGCGCTTGGATGGGGCCGACATTACCGGCGAACAGCCTTTCAAAGACACCACCCGGCGCCATCGACTCAGTTCGACCGGCAGAGAGGATCTGAAGCATGCCGCGCCAGAACATCAACGCACCCAGAGTGGTAATAAACGAGGGAATACGGGCCTTCAGTGTGATCAGACCGTTGACCAGTCCGATGAACGCTCCCAAGACAAGCGCCAGAACCGCACCGACCCACTCAGAGTAGTTGCACTGGTATATGACCGCCATGACATATGCGGTAAAGGCAAAGTTGGATCCCACCGAAAGGTCAAATTCGCCGGCGATCATCAATATCCCGACCCCGACCGCGATGATCGCGATTGGTGCAAGTGACTTCAACAGAGTCTGAATACTTGCGGTGCTGTTGTAAGCAAACTCGGCAGGGAACAACAGCGATGCCACGATGCACAGCAGCTGCACCACCGTAAACACGATGATGATGTTGCCGGCCTTGTAGTTATGCAGCTTGATCCACAGGTGTTTCATCGCGCAGCACTCACCTTCATCTCACGCTGTCGGCCAGATCAATGACCCGGGCGACGTTGCTCTTATCCACCAGCCCGCCGCCCGTGTTCATGTCACATGGCAGTAATCCATACTTGCGGTTGTAGTACAGTTGTGTGATGGTGATAAAACCCTGATAGAACGGCTGCTGGTCTACCGTGGCGATGGACTTATCTGTCAGGATGTTCAGGGCGATCTGCCGGCTGATATCAAATCCAGCATTCGGGATCTTGAGGCCGACATCACTGATAGCCTGCGGGGCGACTTCCATGGGCATACCCCCCATTGCCAGCACCGCATCGGTGTCTTTGTGTCCCAATAGATACTGGGTCAGCTTGTTCAACGTGTCTTCCAGAGAGATGCCGCCGGTGTTCAACACCTCACTGCGGATGCCGACTTCCTGAAAGGCTTTACTTGCACCGGCATACCGTTGCACCGCATACACCGCCTCCGGATACTCCACGGGACAGACCACATGGTCACCGGCCTTTAACCCGCCGTCGCGTATCAACCGTTTGGCGATGATGTATCCAGCCGCCTCCATATCCTGTCCCACGTAGGCCAGTCTGGCGTTTCCTTTGGCGCGCTGGGAGTCATCGATATTGAACGCGATCACCGGAATGCCGACATCAATGGCGCGGCGGATGTTATTGTCGTACGCGTCATCCAGACTGATAGCCACGGCGATCCCATCAACCCGATTGCTGATGGCGGTTTCTAGTATGTTGTTCTGGCGGGCGGCGTCATTGTCAGCGAACTGGATGTCGACGCTGCACTTTAGCTTCTCAGCGGCTTCGTTGGCGCCGGCCACGACTTTACTGAAGAACGGATTGCCCGCGGTTCCGTAGATAATCAGCGTGAACCGATAGTCGCCGGGCGCGGCGTCAGAGGTACGCTGCCCCATCGAGACCGCGCCAGTCTGCCCTTCCGGTTTACTGCCGGCTTCCGCTTTGCGTCGGGCGTTTCGGTCGCAGGAACACAGTCCGATGATAAGCAATGCCGATACTGCCAGTATTACAGCCGTTCGGACACTTCGTGTGATGTTCATGATAGCGCTCCGTACCGGTCAATCAGTTCGTTCAACTTGTTGCGGTAGTACTGGAAGTCCTCCCAGCTGACATCCGGAGGGATGAAGTGGTCGCCGAACGGGACATAACCGCCTGTCCGGAGCACCGCTTCGGCCGGTGCAAGCGCCGCGTCGATCGCAGCGCGCCCTTTAGCGATTTCGGCCTTCGGAATGCCTCCCATGATCTGCAGCGTGGGATACTGCTGTCTGACCGCCACGATATCCATGCCGCAGTGGGCTTCGAACGGGTACATTCCCGTAACACCGGCTTCGATATAGATGGGGATCAACGCATTGCAATCGCCATCGGTGTCCAGAAGAATGATCTGCACACCATGCGCTTTGAGAAATTCGATAATGCGTTTGTAGTAAGGCAGCATAAACTCACGCACCATGGCAGGAGACACCATTGGGCCCTTTCCAAAGCTGATGTCCTCCCAGAAGTGAATGTGATCAACCTCAACCTGCGCCAGCACTTCCTCGAACACGGCCAGCCATAGTTCGGATAAGGTCTTCATGATGTCGTGTACCAGTTCCGGATCGTCATGGTACAGCATGAACAGGTTTTCATAACCCATCACATGACTGGGAGTTCCAAACAACCCGAACGGATACCCACCGATCGCCAGCGGATAGTCCCGGCCGCTGTACTCCCGCACCAAAGCGCTCCAATTGGACGGGAAACGGTCCGCCAAGTTGGAGAGTGACAGCCGTTCGCGTTTGATCTGCTCCCAGCTGTTGCGGTCCGTGATCGGCCAGTCGATGCTGGCGGGGATGGTCGCCTGCTGCTTGAGAAACACCCGCGTGACGCCATCGATGTCGCGATATGTCAACGTCTCTTCGGTTTCATCGATTTTTTTGGCGTCGAACATCGGGCAGAACAACAGATTCACATCCACCATGCGCTGTGTCTGATCCATGTGGAAATGGTCGCGGACGTCTGTATCAACAGGAAACCCCTGCGTGGGCCAGTATAGTCCGCCGGCCATGACGCCAATTCCATTGGGTAATTCGACTTCGCTTTGATGCGTCCAGGCAGGTATGTAGAGCGATGATGTAGGAGTGGTCGCTGTAAGCGGCAGTTCGGGATAGCGCTTCTGCGGAAGCCCTGAAGCGTACCAGTTCTTGATGGTCTGTCCCCAATAGCCAAACTCCCACTTGATGGAGCGTACCGACAGGTTGAACTGCATGACTTCGTGGAACTGTTCGCGTAATGTCATCTCAGTCTACTCCGTATGGGCCGGATTAACCGGCCGAGGGATCTGATGGTTGTTCTGTGACCAGTACGTGGCGAGGCCCCGTTGAAATAACGACTATACTCAACTATGCCACCTTTGTCCTTGACGCGGGCATGGACAAATCTGCGAACCATATATACAGATCATCCGTATGCAGGAACTTCGATATCAGACGGCGTAACCGGTATGCATGCCGAAACTGAGGGAGGCCCAACATGCCGTTTTACCAACAACCTAGACCCATCCGCTTTACACCAGACACACCGGTCGAGATGCATTTCCATGATCACGACGAGACATGGGTGATCATGGGCGGCGCAGGTATCGCGACTATGGTTGATCGAGATGGTACGCGCAGCGAGTTTCCTGTGCAGGCCGGTGATATCTGGATGGTGGAGGCTGGAGTGGAACACGGCGTCGTGCCAACCACGGATGAGCTGCTGATCTTTCCATTCCCGGGAACACTGCCTGTCGGCTGCCATCCTCCGGGTCATTACTATCTGGACCAAGAGGGATACATGCCGACGCTTTACTTGGTCAAAGAGCCGTTGAGTACGCGCCGAAAGGCATCGCATCCATGAAACAGATCGCTTTGGAGTTCAGCGCCCCCGGTGTTACCCAGATTGTTGAAATCGGTCCGCCCCCCATGCCGGCACCCACCGAGGTATTGATCGAAACGCGTTTCACCGGTATTACCAACGGCACGGAGCGGCACGCACTGATGGCGGAACACTTCTGGGGTCAGTTCCCCAGTCGTCACGGATACCAACACGTGGGGCAGATAACCGCCGTCGGCGCACGAGTTGACACCTACACCTTGGGTGATTGGGTATTCTATGGCGAGTACGTAGGGCATCGCGGATGGAACGTGGTGGACGTATCCCGTCCGGCGTTGCTGATCAAATTACCCGCTGACATCCGTTATGATCGGTACGCGCTTCTTGGTGTCGCCGGTGTGGCAATGAAAGGCGTGCGGCGTTTCGGTATCAAGCCCGCAGACAGGGTGCTGGTGACCGGGATCGGCCCAATCGGTTACTTCAGCGCCATGGCTGCCAAAGTGCACGGGGCGGACGTGACCGTGAGTGATACGAATATATGCAGACTGGAGATAGCCCGCGTTCAAGGCATTCCACGGTGCCTATCTGTAAATGCACCGGATTACTGGCGCCAGCTATCATCGGTCGGCCCGTTCGACTACATCATAGACGGCTCCGGCTACTCCGGCCTGTTTGATGATATATTCCGCCACGGCCTCCTGGCGCACAACGGTGCAGTCTGCCCGATGGCCGTACGCACACAGGCATGCTTTCCGTGGAGCCTGCTGCACACCACCGATGGTCGTATCGAAGTATCGTGCCACTTTGGCTGTGATGACTTGCGCGTTCTGATCAACTGCATTCAACGAGGACTCATAGAACCGGAAGCGATCGTGTCGCACCGACCGCCAATTAGCGAAGCGCCGGACATCTACGCAGTCATGCGTGATAAACCGTCGGACCTGTTCGGGGTGATATTTCACTGGGACTGACTGCAGAAGGAATGGAACAGATGCCTGAAGTGACCGTTCAGAATGAGAGATTCCTGCGGGACGGGGAACCCATACAGATCCTCTCAGGAGCCATTCATTATTTTCGGGTTGTCCCTCAGTACTGGCGAGACCGGTTGCTGCGACTGCGCGCGATGGGACTGAACACCATCGAAACATATGTTCCCTGGAACCTGCATGAACCGTATCCGGGGCGGTTCCGATTTAGCGGCGCGCTGGACATTGTCCAGTTCATACAGTTGGCGGCAGAACTCGATCTGATGGTCATTGTCAGACCCGGTCCGTATATCTGCTCGGAGTGGGATCTAGGAGGATTGCCTTCCTGGCTGCTTCGCGATCCTTGCATGCAACTGCGCTGTATGAACAGACCGTATCTACAAGCCGTTGACAGGTATTGGGATCGATTGATACCGTTGCTAACGCCTTTCCAGTGCACATCGAACGGTCCCATCATCGCCATGCAGGTTGAAAACGAGTATGGAAGCTATGGTTCCGACACGGAATACTTGGAGTACCTGCGTGACGGTCTGCGACGGCGAGGTGTGTCGTGTCTTCTATTCACATCTGACGGTCCATGTGACACCATGCTTCAAGGAGGCACTATATCCGACACGCTGGCGACAGTGAACTTCGGATCGGAGTCAGCGCACTCATTTAACAAACTCAGGGAATACCGGCCTGACAGTCCGCTGATGTGCGGGGAGTTCTGGTGCGGATGGTTTGATCATTGGGGAGAAGCGCATCATACACGCGATGCAAACGACGCGGCGCAGGAATTGGAGCGGATACTGTCAGTGGGCGCATCGGTAAACATCTACATGGCCCATGGAGGTTCGACACCGGGATTTCTGGCTGCAGCCAACCATGACGGAACGACTTATCAGCCGGATGTCAGCAGCTACGACAGCGACGCACCGGTTGATGAACACGGCGGCTTGACCCCCAAGTACCATGCGATGCGCGAAGTTCTGCTGCGGTACACCTCTCTGCCACCGGTCGACCCACCGGCCCCTCTCGTATGCCAGTCTTATGGACGGGTACCGATGTCACAGTGCGCCGTGTTGATGGACAACTTGGATGCACTGACGCATCCGGTGCGAAACAAGACTCCTCTTACCATGGAACAGCTGCGGCAGAGCTATGGGTTTGTGCTCTATAGAACCCATCTGAACGGGCCGCAGGACAGGCTTCGGCTGACCATCGATGGAGTAGGGGATCGGGCCCTGGTTTTCCTGGACGGAGTCTACTTGGGCGTGATCGACCGTAATGGCGAAACGTTACCGTCACCTCTCGACATCGGTCCTGGAGTGCATCAACTGGATATACTCGTAGAAAACATGGGGCGGATCAACTATGGTCCGCTATTGCAGTATGACCGCAAAGGGATCAAATCCGGAGTTCGGTTGGGATACCAGTACCTGTATGACTGGACGATGTATCCTTTGCCGATGGACAGGCTTTCTGCTTTGCGTTTCGAGTCACAGATGCGCTCACATGGGCCTGCATTCTACCGCGGCTCATTTTCTGTGAAGACGCCTACGGATACATTTCTTGCGCTGCCCGGCTGGACAAAAGGAGTTGCGTGGATCAACGGATACAATCTTGGCCGTTACTGGCCAGAGGCAGGCCCGCAGCGCACGCACTACATACCCGCTCCACTGCTCAAGCGTGGTCAAAACACCATTCTATTGTTCGAGTTGCACGCGGCCGGCAGTTGCGCCATACTGCAGGATACGCCGGATCTCGGCTAACGATCAGCCATCAGCTCCCTAACCGTTGATAAATCGGATCCAATCAATATAGACTCCGCCCGTATCGATTGCGGTCAATTGCAGATCATGGCACGGTCCGGTCCATCGAACAGGAATGTACAGGGTACGATATCGTGTGCCTGTCACTGGCAAGTAAACACGTGTCAACACAGGTTTGGCAGGACCATGTGAACCAACTGCCCGGATTTCCAACTGCACTGCGGTTGATGTCGCGTTCCGGTATCTCAGCGCCATCTGGCGTCGGTCTGCCGCGTTGTAGAGGCGCGGAAACTGGATCCAGGACCCTGCCTTCATCAGTTCTGCAGCGAAACCGCCCGTATGCTCCGCCACACGTGCACCGGATCCGATCATATAGTCTTCGGCTTCGATAATCGTTGAACAGGCGTCATATTGTCCGACACCAGTTCGAGTCAGACGCACCGGTGCGATGTATCCATTGTTTCGATACTGCACCGTACCGATACAGCTGTCGCGGAAGAACTCGGTGCGTCCCGGAAGGTTCTTGTCATTGCAGATGTAATACCACTGACCATGAAACTCGAAGAAGTTTCCATGCCGATCGTGATGCAGCGTTCGCCTTCGGAAAATCGGCTCCACATGCTGGGCATCCAGCACCGATCCCACGTAGTCGTAAGGACCATACACGCAGTCTGATATCGCATAGAAGCTGGACCAGGAAAGGTAATACAGATCGCCCCGTCGATGCAGAGACGGCTTGTCATCGGTCCGGCCGGGACCATAGGGGCCAGCCGGATTGTGGATTACGACAGGGCGAGGCAGTTCTGCAAGCGATACCATGTCGTCACCTAATCGTGCAATAAAGTAGTTCCAAGTGCCAAACACGATATATGCTGTTCCATCCTGATCGATCAGGATATCGGGATCGCGCTGATCCGTCGGAGTGAGTCCTTTGGGGATCAACGGTCGTCCGATGGGATCCCTCCAGCTGTCCGCTGGATCATCGGCTGTCACCACACCGATCTCAGTTGGACCGACCGACAGGTACCAAAACCAACTCCCGTGATGACGCACGCCGAATGACGCCCAGCAATCCGAGAACGCGCGTTTGAGGTATGTCTGCTCCGGCTTCAGCGTGTTCACATGGCGCCACTGCACCAGGTCGGAAGATGCCCAGACCCACCAATCGTTCATTACAAACTGTCTGTTAGAGGGCGATGCATCATGTGTAGCGAACAACCAGGCAGTATCCTGGTCTACGAATACATGCGGATCGGTTAGCCCGATGCCTGGCATCAGCGGGTTTCCTGAGACGGTTGTATACACGATTGCCCCTCCTCATGTACGTGCCAGCGACCTTGACCGCTCACCGACTACACATGCCATAATACCGATTGAGTGCCTAGAAACTCTTGACGGGAGCGATCAGAAGATGAGCGAGACACCCGAGCCGCCGCTGGACACAACATCAGAACCGCTTTACTACGTCGGAATAGGTGCCTCCGCAGGCGGTCTGGAAGCGCTGGAAGCGTTCTTTGGCGCCATGCCTCCAGACAGCGGAATGGCGTTCGTGGTCATCCAGCATCTCTCTCCTGATTACAAGAGTATGATGGTCGAGTTGCTCTCAAAGCGCACTGACATGAAAGTGCTGCGTGCTGAAGACGGACTGAAGGTGCTCGCCAACACCGTGTATCTGATCCCTCCCAAAAAGGTGCTCACCATATTTCATGGCAAGCTGCTTCTATCCGACCCCGATACCTCGAAGGGCATCAATCTGCCAATTGATGCGTTTCTGAAATCGCTGGCGGATGACCAGGCGGAGCGCGCGATCGGAGTGATTCTCTCAGGAACCGGCAGTGATGGGGTACGAGGAGTACGGGCAATCAAGGAAGCGGGAGGGCTGGTGATCGCGCAACAGCCGGAGACCGCCCGATTTGACGGCATGCCACGCGCCACTATATCTACCGGACTGACCGATGTGGTGTTGCCGCCTGAACAGATCCCTGAGCGTTTGATGGCATTTGCGTTACATCCATATGCCTCGGCTGTGGATCGCCCGAAGGCATTGCTCACGGATGAGGACAATCTGGCGCGTATCTTCGCGCTGCTTCGCGAGCGCACTCGCGTGGATTTCACATTTTACAAACCCAGCACGGTGGTGCGCCGCATCGAGCGGCGCATGACCGTCAACCAGTTTGATGCGTTGGCCGACTATGTGCGCTATCTCGAGGGTTCTCCCAACGAGGTCACGGCCCTGTACAGGGAACTGCTTATTGGCGTCACCAGTTTCTTCCGTGATCACGACGTATTCGATGAGCTGGAAAAAACACATCTTCCAAAACTGCTGAGCAACTCGACAGGCTATAACGAGATGCGTCTTTGGGTGGCTGGTTGCTCATCCGGTGAAGAGGCATATTCGTATGCAATCCTCTGTCGTGAAGTGATGGAGCAGTTGGGGAAACGCATCCCGATCAAGATCTTCGCTACAGATATTGACCGGGACGCCATCCAGCGGGCCAGTAACGGAGTGTATCCCGAGAGTATTTCGGCGGATGTGCCGCCGAAACTGCTGGTGAAGTATTTCGTGCGTCAGAATGACGCCTATCAGATCGACCGCTCCATTCGGGAAATGGTGGTATTCGCTCAGCATGACGTGGTCAAGGACCCGCCCTTTACCAATATCGACTTGGTCAGCTGCCGAAATCTGTTGATCTATTTGCAGCCTGTGCTGCAGCGTAAAGTCCTCGAGCTGATCAACTTTTCACTGAACCCACAAGGGCTGTTGATCCTGGGCACCAGCGAATCAGTTGGTGAACTCTCAGATTGTTTTGAACCTTTACACGCCCGCCTCAGGATCTATCGATCAAACGGACGCCGACGCGCCCCTAGCGACAGCTTGACGGACTCTGTCGTTCGTGGCAGACAGACTTGGACGAACAGGCTGGCGCCCGTCGGCATACATGCC
Source organism: uncultured bacterium (assembly GCA_964650005.1). Lineage (GTDB taxonomy): Bacteria > Armatimonadota > HRBIN16 > HRBIN16 > HRBIN16 > CAZHSN01. The sequence goes on from CAZYPZ010000047.1 coordinate 11,737, forward strand.
ATGCGGCCGCATGAAGAGGAACGGCTGCTCGAGCGGTTCATTCAGGCTGTATCGGGTGACTATATACCTTTGTGTCTGATTGTCAACGAACAGATGGAGGTTCAGCACATCATCGGTGAGCCGGACCGATACTTTCGACTGCCAACCGGTAAGCTTCAGAATGACATCAGCCGTATGGCGGTCAAGGAGCTGTCCATACCGCTGGCCTCCGGACTGCAGAAGGTGTTCCGCAACGGCGAAGAGATCAAGTACTCCAACATACGCGTCAATATTGACGGAGAAACGCGCCTGGTACAGATGCGCCTTCGTCTGCTGCCAGGCAAGCGCAGTCAGGAGGCGTTGGCAGCGGTACTATTGAGTGAAGAAACCGAACAAACAACGTCCTCCATGGTCACTGCAACAGATCCTCTCGTGGAATATGACATCAACCGCGAGACAGAACAGCGCATCCACGATTTGGAACAGGAGCTGCAGTTTACACGCGAGAATCTGCAGGCCACGATCGAGGAGCTGGAGACCACCAATGAGGAACTGCAGGCTACCAACGAGGAATTGCTGGCAAGCAATGAGGAACTGCAAAGCACCAACGAAGAGTTGCAGTCGGTAAACGAAGAGTTGCATACAGTCAACGCGGAGTACCAGAGCAAGATACTGGATCTCACCGAGTTGAACAACGATATCGACAACCTGATGGCCAGCACACAGATCGCCACGCTATTCCTGGATGAGAATCTGAATGTGCGTCGGTTCACGCCCGATATTCAGCCCGTCATGCAGCTTTTGCCCACCGATGTGGGCCGTCCGATTACCCACCTGTCCCATCAGCTTCGGGATGTGGACCCTTTGATGATCATCCGGGATGTGCAGCGTACTGGCAACGGACGCACACTGGAGGTTCAGACTCACGGTGGTGTTTGGTACGTTATGCGCGTGTTGCCCTACCGGGTACGCGGTGGCGCCATATCGGGCGTCGTGGTGCTGTTCATCGACATCGATCAGCTCAAATGTGTTGAGCCTGTCGAATTTGGAGATTCTCCA
>CAZYPZ010000048.1:0-11686 GCA_964650005.1 uncultured bacterium
ACCATCTGTTACATTGAGTATGGCAGATTCTCCAATTCACGCTGAACCAATACACAGGCTACACGGATTAGTACGTGCATCTGAGCCAGACATTGACGTGTCATCGGACGCTCCGGAGATGTTCCGAACAGTCTTCACCAGTGAGTAGTCGAACACCTCCAGTAAGAAGCCTTGGGTGCCTGTACTATCCGTCTGCTGGCCTGAACTGTGCGCGGTACCTATACGGAGAAAGGCTTAGGCATTAACCCACCGTGTTCCACGCTCAAAATATAACATCCGTCAAAAAGAAACGGAGCGATCTTTATGGATTGGGTGACCGTAAGTGAGATATAAACCAGACTGGGATGATGCCTGTCGTCGACTTACGGCTATGTGGCGGGGCGAGCCTCTCGACCGCCCCTGCATCGGAGTGGCCTCACCGCAGCCTGCGTCTGTGACGCCGCGGAAGCCCTCGCACCCTCGTGATTACTGGCTCGAACCGGATGTGGTGGCGTCACTGGCGCTGCATCACATAACCGGTACGCGCTGGGGCGGAGAACTCGTCCCTTCTTACCTGCTTATGGCCGGCTGGGTGTTCTGCTATGGCGCAAAAATTCATTTTGATGACAAGACAATCTGGCATGAGCATACGCCGGTTGATTTGGAAGCAGATCCTTCATGGGCTGTGAACTGGGATGATCCGCTCATCTACGGTTACATCGATCTGTATCGGCACATATTGGATCTGGCAGGCTGGGATGACTTCATGGTGGGACGGCCATGCCTCCTCCCGGCGTGTGACATACTGGCAGCGCGAATGGGGAACCAGCAGTTCCTGACAGCGCTGATCGACAACCCGGAGTGGATCGAGCGCAGCATATGCCAAATTGCTCGCTGTCAGATCGAGGTCTATCGGTATTTTGAACGGCTTGCCGCGGGACGCCATGCGTTTCCTTGGGGCAATCCGGGTTGGATGAGCCTGTGGGGCCCGGATCCGTATGTCAGTACACAGGCGGATGTCTCCTGCATGCTGTCGCCGGAGATGTTCGATCGGTTCATAGCGCCCGAGATCGAGATGCTGGGCTGTGCGTTCGAGCGGGTCTGGTACCACTTGGACGGATGGCGCGCAGTTCAGCACCTCCCACGGTTGCTGCAGATGCCGTGTGTTCGGATGATTCAGTTTATTCCGGAACCCGACCTGCCGCCCAATGGTCCGTATTGGATCGATCTGTACCGAACGATCCAGAAAGCCGGGCGCATTGTGCACCTCTTCGTAGCCCCTGAGTACGTGGAACCTTTGGTGAGACAATTGGATCCAGTGCGACTCTGTATCGAAACATACGCGCCCACTGCTGAAGTAGCAGATAACCTGCTGGATTGTGCGTTGCGATGGTCAAAATAGCACGCTCCATACAGCGGTCTGTTGGAGATATACAGGAGGCCGATCCCATGTTGCAAAAAGCTGTCTTTCCCGGCAAATACATTCAGGGTCGCGAAGCGATTGGAGAGCTCCCGGCGCTGGTGCGGCTGTTTGGTCAGAGAGGGCTGATGCTGGCTTCCCCATCTGCCTGTGACCGCATATTGCCATCAACAGGACTTGATCTGGCGGATGCGGGTATTACACTGGAGCGGTTTCGGGGCGAGTGTTGTGAAACTGAGCTTGCCCGTGTGGCGCAATGCCTTCGAGACGCACAGGCGGATGTGCTCGTCGGCATGGGAGGCGGCAAGACAATCGATACGGCGAAGATAGCTGCCGACCGGGCGGGCATTCCGGTCATCATCGTTCCCACGATTGCGTCAACAGATGCGCCCTGTAGCGGATGCGCTGTGATGTACACCGAAGACGGTGTGTTTGAAACCGTATTTTACCAGAAGACTAATCCGGCGGTTGTGTTGGTTGATGTGTCTGTCATCGCTTCCGCCCCCACTCGGTTTCTGGTTTCCGGTATGGGGGACGCGTTGGCAACCTGGTTCGAGGCGCGTTCCTGTGAGCGCACGCAGTCCGTGAACGAGTGTGGTGGTCGCGGTGTGATGTTGGGCATGCACATCGCCCGGCTGTGTTATGACACGCTCATCGCCTACGGCCCGGCTGCTCGGATCGCCAGCGAAGCCGGCGTGATTACACCAGCGCTCATCCGGATCATCGAAACGAACACGTTGCTCAGTGGTATCGGTTTTGAGAGCGCCGGACTGGCGGCCGCTCATGCTGTTCATAACGGATTGACCGTGCTCCCGCAGACCCATGCCTACTACCACGGTGAGAAAGTTGCCTTCGGTACGCTCACGGGACTTCATCTGACGGGCGCTGCTCCGAAAGAGATCGATACCGTCTATAGCTTTTGTGAAACGGTGGGCCTTCCCACCACACTGTCAGATATCGGATTGGAAGGCGCCGACAGGCTCACGCTCTATTCGGCGGCTCAAAAGACATGCGATCAAGGGCAGTCGATCTGCCATGAAGCAGGTGATATCACGCCGCTGCAGGTGGTCGATGCAATGCTGATGGCGGACGCATGGGGACGCAACCGGCGCGCCTGAACCGATCAATGAGGTCTCTCGAATGAAACCGATGCGTTATCTCCTGTTTACTCTCTACGTGCTAACAGTCGCCATGCATGCCGAGCCTGCACGGATGATTGTCCAGTTAGGGCAGATCGACGGCGATTATAAGGAGTTCGCCATAGCCGGTGAGTTTGGCGCGTATATGCCACGGTTCGGTGCGGGTGTGGGGTACACTCAGGCCCTGGACGATGTCAACCGAAACTGGCCATATATTCATCCCGGACCGGCGGATGCATGGGCAGGATCAAGAGAGCACACGCATCGCATCGCGTTTCATTTGCAGCGACCATTGCCCCAGTATGCCCGGCTGACGTTGGCGCTCGTCAGCACTCATGCCAGCATTCCACCGTTCATGAAGATATCGGTCAATGGCCAATCGGGGCATATCCAACTGCCGCACGGAACCGGAGACGAAGCTTTGATCCGGGCGGCAGCGGGTCGACCGTATCGGCTCGTCAGCGTCATATCCGGGGCGGTTTTGCGATCAGGATGGAATGAACTGGCGATTACCCTGACTGCGGGATCTTGGGTACTCTACGACGCCATCACCTTGGAGGCGCTCGATGAGCAGGATTGTAATGGACAAACGGTGAGTCGGGACAATCCACCGGTGCAACGCATCGAGGTAAAGCAAACACCATTCTTTATTCGGAAACAGGGACGGCTTCGTCAGCTGATGACGCTGCGCCTTCAGACTCCCATCGCGCTGCAAACACTACCATTAACATTATCAGTTGCAGGACGAAGCAGGCCATTGCGGATGACAACCGGCCTGACGGGTCATGCGGAAGCCGCTTTCGATGTGGATCCCATAGACGCTCCCGGCGACATGGTCGTGCAGGCCACAATATCCGACAAGACGTACACAGCTCATTGTCCGGTCAGTGTTTCACGGAGGTGGACGATCTACCTGCTGGCCAGCGCACACGTTGATGTCGGTTATACCGACTGGCAGCCGCGGGTCATGGATCAACACAATCAAAACACGAAGCTTGCCATCGATCTGGCCGGCCGTTATCCCGAGTTTATCTGGAACACCGAGGTGGGCTGGGTCGCGGAGAACGCATTGGAGGCGTTCCCTGCTCAGGATGCACAGAAACTAATGGACTTGGCGCATCAGGGGCGCATCGGGGTTCCGGCTTTGTACGGAAACATGCTGACCGGGTTATGCTCCCATGAAGAGCTGATCCGGGTGCTGAGCCTGTCATATGACATCGCGAAGTCCATCAGTGCGCCGTTCGACTTTGCCATGAGTACGGATGTTCCAAGTCATGTGGCCGCGCTGCCCAGTGTGCTGGCCGGCTGCGGAGTGCGCTATTTCGCGGCAGGCCTTAACCTGTATCGCGCAGGCGGGTTCAACAAACTGTTCAACCGGTCTCCGTTCTATTGGCAGGGACCTGATGGAGCGAAAGTATTGACCTGGCTCGCACCGGGTTACGCCTTTGCGTCTGGACTGGGACTGGATGGGAGCATGGACCTGGCGATTGAAGCAGTTCAGCAATTCCTGGCCGGATATGATCGTCCGGATTACCCGTTCGACGCGGTATTGGCGTTTGGCGCGTATAGTGACAACCAGGCCCTCAGGGAGTCATTACCCAAGACTGTAGAAGCCTGGAACCGTCGATATGCCTATCCCCGGATCGTGTTCTGTCGCGGGCCTGAGTTCTTTCAGTACATCGAGTCAAAAGATAATGGGCGGATCCCGGTCATCTCCGGCTGTGGTGGTGTCTACTGGGAAGACGGCGCAGCATCCACGGCACACGAAATTGCCTTGGTGCGACGTGCCAAGGAGATCCTGCTGGCAGCGGAAAGAGAGTACGCCAGACGTTGGTGGTCTGGAACGGAAGATTGGCCGGCACGGCGCCTGCGCGATGCCTGGAAGAACATCGTGTTGTTCGATGAACACACTTGGGGTGCTGCGGGCAGCGTCACCGAGCCACACTCGGAACAGACACGGAAACAATGGGCCTATAAACGGCTGTTTGCGGTACGTGCCTATCAGCAGGCGCAGGCGTTGCTGAACGACGTGTCCCGGGACGTTCAAAAACAGTCGGTGCAGTCCAGTGATTCCGAACTGCACCCGATGAGTGTGCCGGTCGATAAGCCGGTTACGGTAGAGGGAACACATTACCGCCTGACATGGGATCCAGCCATCCCGGCCGTAACCTCACTCTACGATATAGAACTCCACCGGGAGTTGCTCGATGTCTCGGCGCCTTGGCCAATGAACGCCTATGTGCGGGCGGAGGGACAGGGAACCTCACTGCACCTACGGGATCCTAAAGTGATGAGTGTTCGCGGGTGGATGGTACGGACCTCGTCAGCCATGGAGCTGAAAGTTGAGATTCTTTACGAAAGCGGCGAGCGTATGGAGTCCACGTATCGGCTGCCACATTTACAGAAGCGCCTGGAGATCGCGAATCGGATCGATAAACCGGCTGTACTCAGCAAAGAAGCCGGTTACTTCAGCTTCCCGGTTGGTCTGGATGCTCCGCAGTTTCATTTGAGTCTGCCCAATGCATCGTTAAATCCGCAGACCGGAATGCTGGACGGTGGCTGTACGGATTGGTTCGCTGTACAGGACTATGTGGCTGTTCACAACGATGACCTTTGCATTGTCTGGACGCCGATCGACAGTCCGCTGGTTACATTGAATGGCCTGCACCGAGAGGGCCAGCAGGCAGACATTTCTGGTCTCGCCCCCGTTGACCCGGCCATGCGTTTCCGCAACGGTCATCTGTATGCGTATGTATTCAACAACTACTGGGACACAAACTATCGGGCAGAACAGGGTGGTCGTATCATGTTCCGATTTGTGATCACCAGTCGCCCCCGGTTTCATCTGGATGAAGTGACGGCGCTGGGCCGATCTGCTATGGCCTCCTATTTTGGCATAGATACTCTCGGCGAGCAAGACGATCGCTCTCAACAGCCGGCTCTGATCGCTGTGCAGCCTGAATCCGTGATGCTGCAAGCGTTCAAACGTGCCGATCACCGTGATGCGCTGATCCTGCGATTGCGTGAGACATCCGGAAAGCCAATCCAATCAGAGGTGCATCTGCCTGACAACCATGGGGACGTCTGGCTTTGCGACTTGCTGGAACGGCCGCTGGAACGGATACAAGCCAGAGATCGCCGGGTACGGATCGAGTTGCCAGCCTTCGGTATGGTCACCATCGCGGTTGATAGAGCCAACCGATGAGTGGCGCTACCTACAACCAGGAGCTACCAGATGATCCGTATACGTGATATGCACTGCGAAGACTCGGAAACGATTTCGGCGGCTTTCGCCCGACAAGGATGGTGCAAGCCTGTTGGCCAGTTCGAACAATATGCACGTGAGCAGCAGGATGCACGGCGTGATGTCCTGATCGCAACATGGCACGGCCAGTTTGCCGGTTACGTGACCGTGGTTTGGGATTCGGTCTATCCGCCGTTTCGAGAAGAAGGTATACCGGAGATCTGCGACTTCAACGTATTGATCGAATTCCAAAGGCGCGGCATCGGTTCAGCCCTGATGGATGAAGCGGAACGACGCATTGCCGTCCGCTCGGCGAGGGCTGGACTGGGGGTGTGCCTGCATGTGGATTACGGCCCTGCCCAGATACTCTACATCCGGAGAGGGTATATACCCGACGGACGCGGTGTATCGTGGAACGGACGACTGATGCCAGCAGGAGCTTCGGTCATACTGGATGATGGATTGGTCCTTCACCTTGTAAAAGACCTCCAGGGGACGCGAAGTCAAGTATGTAAAGCCTGATGGACTTTCGTGAGCAGATCATGAAAAGCAAATGGTTTCTGAAGGTAATCCTGCTCGTCTTGCATCACCCCGCGTCGCGCGAGAACATCTGCGGTGTACCCTGACATGTAAAGCACGCGCAATGTCGGCATGCGTTTCTTCAGCTGTTCAGCAAATGTACGCCCATCCATTTCCGGCATGATGACATCCGTCAGCAACAGATCGATGGGCCGGTCGGCTTGCTCAATGAGTTGTAGCGCTTCATGGGGATACGATGCGCCAATCACCCGATAACCTTGTTTTTCCAAGATGGTTCGGGTCAGACGCAGTATGGTTTGTTCATCTTCCACCACCAGGATGGTCTCCCCGTTTGCCCTGATTTCAGTGCTGAGAGTGGTGCTCTGTTCTGAGTCAAGCGCCCCTTGATGACGGGTGAAATAGAGTCGGAAGCACGCGCCAGCGCCGGGTTCACTGGATACATCGATAAAACCGTTGTTCTGTCGAACAATCCCATAGACTGTGGCCAGACCGAGTCCTGTACCCTCACCGATCGCTTTTGTTGTGTAAAACGGTTCAAAAATGTGTTCGAGGGTATCGGCATCCATCCCGCAACCGCTGTCCGAGAACGTCAAACACACATAGTCGCCTGGTGATGCATCAGGACGATCGGGCATGTCATCAGCAGTAAATGAGACGTTTTGTGTCTGGATGGTAATGACCCCGGATCCGCTGATCGCATCCCGAGCGTTCACGCTGAGATTGGCTATGATCTGATCTAACTGAGACGGATCCATATAGATCGGCCAAATACCATCTCCTGGTTGCCAGACGATCTCGATGTCTTCTCCGATCAACCGGCGGGCCATTTTGATCAACCCGGCGATCGCTTCATTGAGGTTCACAACAGCAGGTTGATGGGGCTGTTTTCTCGCGAACGCCAGGAGTTGATGCGTAATGGAAGCCGAACGCTGAGCAGCGGCAAAGATCTCACTGAGATCGCTGTAGATGGGATCATGGCGATCTGCCTTCAACATAGCCATCTCGGCATAGCCTATGATTACGCTGAGCATGTTGTTATAGTCATGCGCGACGCCACCTGCCAGACGGCCAATGGCCTCCATCTTTTGAGCGTGGTTGAGCTGAACCTGCAGGTCCCGTTCTCTCTCTTCCGCCATCCTCTGATCTTCCAGCATGTCCAGCAGGGCGCGCCGGCTGCGTTCGGCCTCCGCCAGCAGCTTGGTCGTCTGATGATCCTTTTCAGACAGAGTGGCCTGAAGTTGTGTGACCTGAGCAGCCTGATGCGCGCATTGGTCGGTCAAGCTGGTGAGGCTGTCTTGCATAGACAGCAGGCTGACCGCGAGTTTCACCAACTTTGTGAGAACCTCGATCAGGTCCGCGTTGGGTTCGTCGACTTCGGGGCTGAAAACAGCCAAATAACCAGAGGCGTGCTTAGCGGATATCTCCTGTATCCACGCGCTGGCGTATCCGTTTGTATGGAACCAACCTACGAGTGGTGTGTTCTGCAAAGCCCTGTAAGCCTGAATACCTTGGTGTTCGTGTACTAGGTCCTGCCATCCTCTGGATTCGAATTTTGTCAATTCGGAACATGGGTGTGATGGGTGTGCATAGGGAAAGGTGAATGTCCCATCTGCATCGCGCAACGCCGTAAATACAGCCCAGTCGCCAGGAACGATGGAAGCGGCGGCCTCACCTACAGCACTAAAGATATGGCCATGATTATTCCTTGCCTCCAGCATCTTCTGGAAAGCACGCAACACTACTGACATAGAATCAAGGCTGCACGGACTGTCACTCATGGTTCAACCTGCCGATCAGGTAACTCAGAGCTGGTTGCCACGCTAGGATACTTGGGTGGCTTTCCCAACTGCGCCAGCAGAGTGTTGACTTCGAGTTTGAGCGCCTGACTGCGGTCCGAACGATCAAGAAGCAATGCTTGCCAACGCTGCAGTTCCTGCAGTTGAGCGGAAAGAGCCTCCTCTATGCGTTTCTGTTCTGTGATATCGGTATGTGTGCCATACATGATCAACGGCCTGCCGTGTTCATCGCGCGTCATGATCCGGCCTCTGTCAAGCACCCAGACCCAATGCCCCTGTTTGTGGCGCAGCCGATGAACGCTTTCATACTGTGTAGATTCACCGCTTATATAACGGCTGATGGCGTCCCGGGCGTTCTCGAGATCGTCTGGATGCACCAATCGCTCCCAGGTGTTGTAATCATAGGGTGTCAATTCCTCGAGAGTGTAGCCGAGCATGTTGGCCCATGTCTCATTGAAAACGGTGATGTTCGTCTGTAAGTTCCACTCCCATGCACCGAGTGATGCCGCATCGATGACGAATTGCAGCCGCTGGCGTTCATGCATCAAGGCTTCTTCGGCAATCCGTCTGTCCGTCACGTCCCGAATTGCGCTGACGCGGCAGGGGCGCCCCTGCATCTCGATGTTGCGTGATTCGACTTCTGCCCAAAACATCTCCCCGGTCAGGCGGTACATCCGGATCTGATAGGGCTGGGCATATGCGCGACTCATGTTGTGCAGAACAGTTGGTAGATCCTCATGGTGTACCAAAGACAGCAGATCGGTTCCCTGAAGTTTCGAACGGGTGGATGCGAGAATACGTTCTGCAGAAGCGTTCAAGTCGATAACGATGCCGCCATCGTGGATCACGATGCCTTCAACCGTCAGGTCGGAGAGTGCTCGATAGCGGAGCTCACTGTCAGCAAGCGCCTGTTCCGCCTCTTTTCGTCGTGTGATATCGGTATGCGTGCCAACCATCCGAACCGGGTTACCGTCAGCGTCGAAAGCGACTGACCGGCCCCGCCCCAGTATCCATTTCCATCCCCCCTCAGCTGTACGGGCACGAAACTCCACGACAAAGCCATCGGGATCGGTCAAATGCCGCTGTATATATGCCTCGGTGCGTTGAAGATCTTCAGGGTGCAGCAGATTGCGCCATGATTCATAACTTGAGGGAAAGGCGTCTACCGAATACCCCAGCATGGTGTAGTACGTCGGGCTGAAGACCGCCTTACCGGACTTCACGTCCCAATCCCAGATACCATCTTGAGTGGCTTCCAAGGTAAGGCGTAGCCGTTCTTCATTGATCTCCAGTGCTTGTTCTGTACGACGACGACGCGTGATGTCGCTGACCAGGCATGTAAACCCCATCGGCCGGTGCCGAAATGCGGTGACCTCGAACCAGCGGTCGAGTTGAGAGCTGTAATTTTCGAATGTAACGGGCTCACCGGTCAAAGTCACCTGCCCATATGTCTCGATCCAAAAAGGTTCTGTTCCTGGCAGGATCTGCAGCACAGTGCGGCCAATGATTTCATCACCGCATAGCCCGGTCAGCCGTTCGAATGCGGGGTTTACAGCTTCAAACCTGTAATCGATCGGACGCCCCTGTTCATCGCATATCAACTCATGTTGGGCGACACCAATCACCATGGTGTTGAACAATAAATCCAGCCTGTTTTGAGTGGTGATAAGTTCTGTTACGTCGATGAACACGCCGTCGATCCGGACTATCTTTCCAAAGGCATCCGTCACGATGTTTGTTTGTACCCGGCATTTCCATGTGTCAGTCCCACGGATTGCGTCTAAGATCATCGCTGCATTATTACCTGTAGATTCGCCTTTCAAATGGCTCAACCACTGCGCGGCTCCCGATTCAACAAAGCAGGCTGCCACCTCTTCAGGCGTCGGGGCGTGCTCAGGTCCAAATCCAAACAAACGGTAAGCGTTCGGTGACATCCACAGCGTATGAGTCACCGGATCGTATTCCCAGACACCGGACTTGGTGTGGCGCTGGACGCGGTTCAATCGAGCTACTGGATCCGCCCGCTGCTTTTCAATGTGTGTCTGGGCCTCGAGAAGAGCGTCTGCGATCCCGATTAACGAAGCAGCCTGTTGCCGTATCTCTGGATCGATGGCCTGAGCCAACATGCGTTCCAAGGTTGGACGTATCGTTTGCAGCATTTCTTCTGCCTGTGTGTGCATGTACTGAGTATACCGCCTGCATTTTCGCGGTTCAGCGAATGACTTAATGTCGAGAGCGGTTCAATGACGACTTTCAGATACCTCGGATAGACGATCTCTCCAGCGTTGGATGCGTCGTGTGATGTCTCCCGCACCCTCTTGGATGGTAGTGATCTTTTCCGACCTGGCCAGCGACTCGAATTCGTCTAGCAATTCACGATACGTCGCGATTTCGTCACGCGTCATGGTGCCGGGCTGGAAGTCACCTCCCCAATCACGCTGGATACCGATCCCTTGCGAGAGGCGTGTATAGATGATCGGCAGGCGCGCGACACGTACTCGATAACGTATGTCATCGGAGGTTGCGAGCGATGCGGCTTTGGCCATCAGCGTTTCGGCCTCTTCGAGAAACTCTTTTGACAAAAACGATGCGTCGGGTCGGTATCGAATATCGAGCGGGTACAGAGGATCCGATGACTTGGGCAACGACCGGGCATCATTCCAAATCTGCCACAACATCATGTTGTACTGCCAGATCGGACCTGCCGCTTCCCGATAATAGCCGTAAATGAAGTCCTGCATCAGGGACAGGGTGTCCAAGGTAGGATCTCACAACTGTTTGGCCCAGACCCAGTTGCGCAACGCCACATTTTCGGTCCCGTTGCATTCGTAGAAACCCTGCAGCATAACTCCCTTTGCTCCGTTACGGACAAAGTACCGGATCGAATCGGCCACAACGGGCATGTTCGGCATCGGAGCAAGATGATGACTGAAGTTGACCGTATAGTCCCAAATATGGATAGTGGCGCCTGCGGAATGCCACGCCTGCATCGCTTTCTTGAATGCATCGGTTTCCCGAATGACCAGAAACGGATGCGCCCATGCGTGACTGTCTGTGCAGAGCTGTATGGCCACGTTATGACGTGGACGCGTATGGATAGGCGGCATGAACGTACCGAGATATGCCAGTGTGGAGACTTGCACTCCGGGAAATTCCGGTTCAATCGCTTCGGCTACCGCGTTGACAAATCGTATCAGCGTGCCTGAATGAGAGCCCTCCTTCGTGTCGATCTCACGGCATTCGTCACAAGTGCAGTAGTCGGTCCAGTCATTCGGGCTGACGCTGATGATTTCGCAGTGCGGCTTGTCGCGTAACGTCTGCTTGACACGTTCGATGACGATGCGCAATACATCCGGGTGACTCAAACAGAGCTGACGAGGCTGTCGAACTCCATTCAACTCCGAGAAATACTCAGGATGTTCGTTGAAAAACTGATCCGGCGGCATCAGCGTGTTATACGTATGAAACAGCGAATTGTGTAACCTTATCTCTGTAAATTTGAAGTGTGAGGCTGACACTTTGGTGTTTCGTGCGGCCGACGCAGGCGCGTAGCGCCGGAGGCGGCCGC
>CAZYPZ010000049.1:0-10650 GCA_964650005.1 uncultured bacterium
TTCGGCGGAGCTTGGCCCTTTTCCTGCGAGTTTGTGCTTATACGAATAATCCGGGATGACAGCTACGTACCGCATCTGATGGTCATCGTCATTGCGAAGAACCCCTACTCGAGAGATCAGGAACTTGGACGGGTGCGTAACGTCACGTATCGCAACATCCGTGTTACCGGTAAACAAATGCCTTCATCGTGGTTCCGAGGGTTTTCAGCGGACAACGATGTTCGCGACATCACGATCGAAGACCTGCGCTTTAACGGAAAGCCGCTACGAAATGCCGAAGAGGCCCGATTGTCCTTGGCCGAACACGTGCATGCAGTGACTGTTCGGTAAGGGAGCGAAGACCGGAGGCCCGCCTGCGGCGCCCGATAGTTGCTTTTTAGGAACTCATCGAGCGGCGCCGCGGGACAGCTCGACCACTTGACCGGGGGACAACGCTCCGGACCATAGGCGCAGGTCGCGCAGGCTGAGCCCTGAACAGCTTCGGCCGACAACCAATGGCAGGCTGTTTTCGATGGGCGCACCGGCTAACACCCGTTCAGTCATCATTCCGTTCACATGGGCAGACAGATGGGTTCCATCGACGATGAAGGCCAGGTGTGTCCATGCGCCTGGTTCGATACCGGTAAAGTGCGCCACACGGCGTTCAGAACCGCCGTCAAACACCTCGACGTAAAATTCATCCGCCGGCTGATGGTACTTCACATACCAGCCGGAGCGCATCCACTCCGATTTGTCGACAGGAAACAAGCTCGTATCGAAATGATCGATCTTCATCCAACAAGCCAGGGACAGCACCGGCAGATGCAACTTGAAGGACTGATGCGCCTGGATGACAGCGCTGCCGTCGAAATGCATCGCCTTTTCGTTCCGGCCGCGCACCAGAAGCGCTCTCAATTTGCGTTCTTCGTCTCTCAACACGTTATACGCATTGGTGCGTTCCTGACGGGAGGCAGCTCCGCCAAATGCCTGGTACACGGCCTGTAAACGAGCCAGGGTGTTCCGTTTGATCATCCCCTCCAACCCCTTGCCGGCGCGGTTTTCGATGAACAGAGCTCCGTCGCCGGTACGGCGTGTGGATTGTGTGAAGTCCCAATGCAGCAGGAGGCGCGGCCCGGGCATAACGCTCTTCGGGTTGGCCGGCCGTTTGGGTCTCTTGGCATTGTCCATGTAGCGCCGGTCGGACCACAAGCCTTTGACGGTCTCTTCCTGCCCGAACCCATCAGGACATGCATCGCTGGGCGTATTGAGGATATACATCCACCGCTTGGGAGCCCAGACCGGCGTCAGAGCAGGCCTGCGCCCTGGCATCGACAGATAGCCAGAAGGTGCGTTGTTCCAGATCCATCGCCACGCATAGGCCAACCACCGGTTACGGTCAGCTTCCGGCAGATTGGCAAACCAGGTGGCTTCATCCGCCCCCCACACAAAGATGCCGCCATCCGTCGAAAGCCCTGTTTGACAATTGTCAAATTCGTAGTATTGGGGTAACACCTCACACATCCAACCGGCAGGATGGCGCCCGCCCGGTACACGCTGATACAGCGCATCCAGCCACCCGACCTGCAGTGAGGCGCTCAGCGGTTGGATCCCTTCCATGGGCCTCAGCGGATATCCCACCAGATCCCACAACAACGTGCCGTTGTAATACAGGCATGGGTTGGGGCCACAGGTCGCGATGTGCGCATCGCACAGAACCCAATGCCTGCGTGCGTGCGAAGCAGCGTATCGCCGAACCCGGGCGAGCAGCCCGGCCCATACGCTGTGATCCGTATCGTCCATGCCGATCCAACCCGCCTGGCCGAAATGTATGGCTTCATACCCGGCATCGATGTACCGTTTCGCCCGATAGAAGAACCAAAGTTGCGTCTCGAGCTGCCTGATATCCGGGACAGACGCCCCTGGCCCCCAGACATCGCGCGAGCGTCCGTCTGGAAACAGCATCGCTTCATAACGGAAGTTTCGCGGCGTGTCCGAAAGACCGAACTCGTGAAACACCCAGTCGGGTATAGGGATGTCTTCAATCCCGTAGCCATCAGCACCCCGGGCAGCGCGGGAATAGGTCGTTTCAAATACGCACGCCTGCAAAACGATCTCCGGGTCCACCTGATGCAGGCGCTTGGCATACTCCGCCGCCACCTGAAAGTGTCGATCGTCGTCTTTGGGACAATCCCACGCATAGGCAGCACGCCCGATGAACTTGGCGCCTGTGTTTCGGATCAACCTCAGGTTGTCCTCAAAATACGGTGCTGGCCCCGCGTCGCTTTCCGAGCAAAGACCCAGGTACTCGATCGAACGGGACAGGTAGTTCTCGATCACCTGTTGCGATGGCGGTCCGTCGAAAGTATAGTCCCGTCCTGCCCGTGCCGCTAGCGGTATCAGCGCCATTAACAGCGCCACCAGCATTACATCCAATAGGATCACCTTGCACACTCCTGTGTCGGCCTGCTGAGAGCTATCGCCTCGACCGGGAGGCCATTCCATCGTACAGTCACGCACGGCATCTCACATCCGTTTGGCCCCGAACCCGCAACAATCCTCCCGAGACGAGCCGCCGGGTAAAGGTCGTTACCCACTCTCGACCGGTACACCGCACCAGACCCCGTGGAGGCGCCTTTATCCCGTATTCCCTCCGCAGAGGCACAACACAACGGTCAGAACACGAACATTTCTCAACTGTCTCCCTTGGGCAACTGCGTGGCCCGTCAGTCGATGGCAGCTCATAGGGGTATAGCGATCGTCTGCGTGACGCGCAGCGTGACCGGCCCAAGCAACCCGGCTGGCTGCAGGCCCGACTGCCGATTGACGGTCGGAGTGGTCAAAAACGTCGGTCGCTGGTCCACCGGCAACGCCACGTCTCCCACCAATCGGTTGTTCCAGGTGTTGACCACATCGACCTCCAGCACATTCGTTCCGGACTTCACCGCGCCGGTCACATCGAGTTGCCAGGGAGGGCACCAAAGCGTCGGGAACGGCCGACCGTTCAGGCGCACGGTTGCCAGGCTGTAAACCTCACCCAGGTCCAGCATGTATCTCATCCCGGAACCGTTCAGGAAGTCGTTTGTCAGCTCAAACTCCACCTGATATGTGGCCTTTCCCGAGTAATACCGAATACCGGGTTCAGAACGACGCGTCCAATCCTCCAGCTTATTAAACAGGCACGTTGCGGGTCCGCGCCGGCTTACGTCAAACGCCACCCGCCATGGGCCCGTGATCGATACGGGCGCCGGCAGCCCGGAGATCTCGGCATAAAGCGTCCGGCCCGAGGCGGTCACCAGTTCATAGCGCCCCGACGTGGCCGACTGAAGTGTAAGCCGCCCGTCGTCGTCATGGTGTACATCTAACGCTTCAATCATCGGTGCATCGACGAGTGTCACTGTATCCGGATCCTGACCGCGGATCTCCCGGTCCTGGCCATCGATCCGGTAGCGTAATACCAGTGTTTTCACCACCCCATAAGCGGGGTCATCACCTTCAGCCAAGCGACCCACTGAAATCCGGTGTGCCCCTGCGTCTACCAGGGCCTGTACACGCTTACGCATGTCGCGGGTACGCAAGGGATCTCCCAAAACCCCATAATCGGCTTTGATGATCGTAATCGCGTGTGTTTCAAAGCGGCTTGAAACAACCGTTTGGCCATCACGAGTCACACGCACCACAGAGTCCCCCGAGGCAGCGGAATGCCGAAATACCACAAACACCGAACCGGTGGGTCCCAGTGACAACGGGATGCTTACCGAGCCATCGCCTTGCTCGTATACCGCTGGCCGCTCGATCCGGCCTGAGTCTGGCCACCAGAGTTCCGGTGTACGACCACCCACCCGGAATGTGGCCATCGCGTTGACCGACTCAGGCTCCGGGTTCGCTACGAAGTAGATATCCAGACCATCTTGTTGCCGGTGCTTGAAGCGAAGCTCTGGCGTGCTGATGAAATCAGGCTTGGAGCCCATCCCCTTTAACACGGTGTCCAGATCCCTGCCCCATACCACGCGTCCGCGGCCATACTGGTGCTCGCCATCGCCGTCAAACGGTCCATCTCCCCATAGTTCGCGGGCCATTGTCCGCACATCACGGTCACAATCCGGATAGCCCTGCAGACTGGGAGAGCGGGACGGCGGCTTGCCGACAACCGTGGCGCCGTCTCGCACCAGTTCACGTATACGGCTGAGCAGTTCCGGGCGCATAGTAGGCGACTCCGGCAGAACCAGGACGCGGTACCGAACGCCATGCGGTAGACAGAGTACGCCATCCTGTACGGCCAGATCGCGTTGGATCACTTCGGCATTGATGAAGTCGAAATCGCGCCCCGACGGCAGCTTCGGACTGATCAGGCCGGTCATCTTGGGGGTATCTTCCGTAATGAAATAGGCCACATCGGCCACCGGCTGACCGGTCTGGAGCAGCACACTGCAACGTCGGAGATACTCGATCCACGTCTTGGAGTCTTCGAACCAGGTATTGTGCCGGTTGAACTCCGTGCCAAACCAGGCGTTGACCCCCGGAACCCGATGATCCCAGGGCTGGTGAATATTCACATGAAATACGAACTGGTTCACACCTTCACAGAAAGACCAGTCACCGCGCGCCTTGAGGTCTCGCGGCGCATTGCGAAATGCCGGACCTCCCGTGAATGCTTCAGCCCAAACCACGGGTTTTCCGTAGACGTGTGCTGCCGAAGCTGCAGCCCTCAGCTCCACCGAGCCCAAATCCCCGTCTACCCAGAACTCGCCGCTGACTTCGTGGCTCGCACCTCCGTATTGCAGGAACTCGGCAGGAAATCCCCAGTGCCCATAATTCTCCAGCCATAGACGAAGGCCGTGCTGGCTGCAGAGATCGCGTAAGCCGCCTACGTAGTCTTGGGCGATCCGATCAGCCACCAGCCGCCGCAGGTCCCATAGAAAGCGATCCGACTGGTCGGCGCTGGCGACCACGCGTCCCGACAACACGGGCAACCAAGGCAGCGGATCGTAACCGTAACGCCTCTGGAAATCTTCGGCAAATGCGTCCGTCCAGTTCTGCGGTCCGGTCTCGTAGCTGTCTGCCACGACATGCTTCCATGCGGTACGTTCTGACTCCGGCAGACGCCGAAGCAGCTCGCCCACGTAGCTGTTGAAATGCGCCTGCAAAGCCTCACGGTTCATCTTGTCCACTTCCAGCCCGGTCGCTTCGGGAGGAGCAGGCGTGTTTTGGGTTCCGGTCGGCGCCAACGCCGCCCGCAGGATAGTCCATTCCCCTTCGGGCACATCCCACGCGAGGGTTGCCGGCCCGGTCAATCGGAGCGTCTCACCATCCCGGGCGGTCAGGCGTTTCAACTGTCCCCCCAGCAAAACGTCCACTTCAAGCGTCTTCACCACACCAAAAGCCGGATCACCGCTCTCCGTGATCAGATTGACCGGTATGTCCGTTCTGCCTTCATTCAAGAACCTCTGAACAAGCGCGGTGACGTTGCGGGAACGCGCCGCATCACCGGGAACTCCATAGACAGCGTTGCGAACCTGCGGCTGCTGAGCCGGTCGGGATACCAGATGACTGATATCCTTGACCTCTGCGGGGCTCACCAACACGTCTCCTGGCTCTGGCTCATTGGGCCGCTGCCAGGTGTAAAAATCGAACGGAGGCAACGGCGCCTCATAGACTTTCAGCAACGATTTCTCGGATATCCGCTCCACACGTGCGGCGGCGGACAACTCGATCTCCCCCAGGCGGCACTCCGAAGCCAGCACCAGCCGGAAATGCCTTGCGGTCACAGCGGGAAATGTCTCCACTACAGGAGCCAGCGGCACAGGCCCGACGCCGATGGCCATGTTGGTGCGCGAAATGACAAATCGTTTTACGGTTCGAAATGTGTGTCCATCATTTGACGCTTGCAACTCGGCGGCGACGTTTACCGGCTCGATCAGATGAACCGTGATGGTTCGGGCAGTGAAAGCGCTTTCGGCCTCAAATCGGATCTGTGTTGATGTGCGCTGCTTGATGGGCAAATGCATCCCTTCACCATTCGGAGCAGGGAAAGCCAATACAGCCAGGTCTTGAACAGCGCCGGGCACATCGGGCAGCACGCCCTCAAACCGTTGGGGACCGCGCAGGCGCATTTCGCTGAAGACCACATATCGCATGGCCTGATCGGCCCGCACCCACGGCCCGCCCGATTGGCTCCAGCCGGGCGCATTGAACAACCCGATATCGACACCTGTCCGGCCACCCTCGCGGATGGCGTGTTCGATACATCGCCACCAATCGTCGGTCAATGCGGGCAGTCTCCGCTCCGGCGGGTTGCCGGCCTGGCCGGCGATGATGCCTATATAGGCCTGCCCGATCCCGACTCGTTGCATGGCTTCCAGATCTCGGGTAATTCCCTCGAGAGTCATCTGGCCATCCATCCAGTACCAGTAACAGCGCGGCCTGGTGTTTACCGGCGGATCCTGGAACATGGCGGACAGTTCGTCACTTTGCGCCGATGAAGCCGCCATGCATAACCCGACCACCGCAGGAATGACCAGTTTTTCTGTTCGCATCCAATCAGGCTCCTGTAATGGGTTCTTGGTTTGTTGTCCCATGTACGGCCCACTCGATGCAACAGTCACATCGCGAATTTGGCTCCGTCTTGGATCACATTGGGTTCATGACCATCGGCCCCATCAATCCGATGATGACCTCTTATGAGAGTGTTACCAATGTCACGTCATGTAAGGCGCCCCCAAGGCACCGCCTTTAACCGTTTAGCATCGCACGGCAAGACTTAAATCAGCTGATCACCCTGTCGGACGCCGGGCAAACGCACGCCTACGGTAAGTCGTCGCTTTGCGCTACGGTGGTCACCTTCATCTGGAGCCGCAATCTGGGCAAAGGAGTCGGTGAGTTAGGTTCCATCCAGCGTACGTTTCCGCGCTGTACGGTTTTCGAACATGTTCCAGTTATAGCCAATGGAGCACGCTTTACCGCCACACGGAGCCCGCCCTATGGGCAGGACACTCCCGGCATTTCATCGGTCATGACGAACATTTCCCTTGCATGGCGATATTAGAGGCGGTTATCCCACAGGTCCCGTTGCGAGTCAAAATGGCGTCGCCCTCCGAATGGTACATCCGCCCCGGCGAATGAGTCACACGCGACCGATGGGACGTCTGGAGGGGCGAACGGCCATATTCGGCGTTTGCCCGCATGATGGCAACCAGAAACGAACATGTGTCGTGGGCCAGACACAGGGTGGCAGGCCTTATCCGGTGCATTGTCGCTTCCGCGGATGCCCCGGCCGACATAACCTCCGGACCAGGCACACTGCCACCCTACGCCTCACTTGCCCGCTGGTGGTGGCGGTACGGTGCGCCAGACAGTCCAGACGCCCGCGTTCCTCGCGTCAGACAGCAACCGGGTGATCGCCTCGCGTTCAGCGTCCAGATTCCTTTCCGGATACCGTTGGGCAACACTCTCGAGCCGCGCAACGGTATACCGTGTTTCGATGGCTTCCCGGTTGAACGGAAACCCGTCAAGAGAGCTGTATCGCTGCAAATACGCCTCACTTAGTCGCTGAAGGTTGAAGAGAGTCAAAAGGTCCAGCGACAGGCGGGCGCGTCTCACACGCTTGAGCAGTACTTGATCCAGTCCACAGGCTGATTCGGCTTGATCGAACAGCCCTTGGGCAGCAGTAATCACGTCGAGGTTGACGAAGTTCTGCAACGCATAATTCCCAACATGAAACGCCTGGTGATGCGGATCGAGCCGGTACGCGTTTTCAAGCAAAGCCACATAGCGGGCGATGGGTTCAGCCGCCGGTCCGTAATAGTGCAAACAGAAGTCGCGGATCAGCTCATCAGCCGATCGGCGTGGGTTCCACAGGGACTGCATCAGCACCCAATAAGTCATATCCGCTTCGCAGTGCATGCCCGTATAGAGTCCAGGCGAGTCCGTTTGCAGGTAGACGCCTTTTACGCCCAGTTTTCCATAAAGCCGAATGTTATCCACAAGCGCCTTCAGATTCGGCTGGGGGAACAGCGCGTCATGACCGGCGTATCCGGGAACCGTCAGCGGCAGATCCAGCGTGAAGAGCACCTCGGGGTCCACTGGGGGTTTGCTGGCCCAAGTGACCTTGATCGGATCCCAATTGGCAGCACGCTGTACACCGCGGATTTCCACACGCCCCGCCCCGGAACCGCCGCGAACCCATAGGCGTGAAAGCACGAGTTCCGCATCGACAATTCGCGCGTTCTTCGGCAGCATGCCAAAATTGAACCGGAGGTAAGAGTATTCACGCGGTCCTTCAGTCTGTGCCCAATGACCGCGAAGCGCAATCCCGCCTGCGCGTTCGACACCAGGTTCCCAAGTACCGCCAATCACGGTATCGGGCAACTCCGAGTTGACAATAGCGGCCGCCGCATCCTGAAGCACCGTGAGCCGAGTACGCTGATCGTTGGGGCGTTTCCACCACACAAAAAGACGCGGCCTGACGCTTCGCTCGATCTCCTCAAACGCCGTAATATGCGCGGCGAATACATGACGTTCGGTTGCTGAAACTGTATTCGACAGCGACAGATGCAGACCGGCCCGCGCCGTCATCGGGTCGCTGACCGCCCGTTGAACCCATTCACGTAACCCGGGTTCTGAAGGTCGCGAAACAATCAGACTGGAAACCGGTTCCGCACCCGAGCCCCATTGATGCGGATAATCATAAACGCGGACATCTTTGGCGATCCGCAGCCATCCGCGCAGGTTTTCCAAATCACGTTTATTGAGTGGTGACTCCAGACGGTCCCAATGCCGCTTATGTATGGGCGCGAACCGTATAACCACGTCGCGATCGATCGTGCCAGACGGCGGCGGCACTTCGTGGCCTGCATATGCCAGCGTCTCCAACCTTGCATTGGCCGGCCATTCTGTACGGCCGCGGATAATCAGATAGTTGAGGAAATCCAGCATCTGTCCCATAGGCGACCCGCCGAAGAGCCCATCAGCCTGGCGGCAGTCAGGGCATCCGCAGACTTGTGGCGGTCCATCTTCATCGCTGATGTGAAACAGATACGTATCTGATGTTCCGGCCGCTCCGGCTTGGATTGTCGGTGAGATGTTCTTGTAATAAAGCTCGCGCATCGCGGGATTGGTCTTGCACAATCCCGTCGGTGATCGCTTGCCGTCTCGCAATGCATAAAACTCCGGATGCGTCTCGAAGTAACGCTCCGGTGGCAGATACCAACGAATGGTGTGTCCCAAGTGATTTCCGTGAAGGCACCCGCCATAACTCTCTGACGGCGCGTCTATCCCCAAATAGACCGACGTCGCCCGCCCGTTGATCCGACCAAATGCCAGAGCCCGATTCAGCTGCATCAGGGTTTCCGCGCTATACCATCCCTCGCGCGGCCAGTTATACGGGACCAGCAGATCCCGGTCGACAAACGCAGGCCGCACGGTGCGGTTCACGCGTGGCAGTTTGAGGTCGGTCCGTTGCGGTACGTACTCGTCACCGGCCAGCGTCAGCCATCGTACGCCGCAGTACTCTTCAAGAAATTGTGCGACTGCGTAGAAGGTACCCCTCGGGCTTCCGCCACAGAGGATCAGCCCTTGACCGACCTTACGCATGACAAACGCTTCACGCTCCAAAGCATCCGGATAGACGCGTTGCTTTCGGGCAAAATCCGTCGCCCCAACCCATACCGCGGGGCGTTTCCCGTTGTATGAGCGTTCCGTGAGAATCTCGAACCACTCCCCGCAAATCCGGCAGAGGTAGTTTCGCAACTCGGTGGCGGCGGTGCGTTCCGCCTCCGTTGCGCTGTCCGGCTCCACAATGACCCATCGGCCGTCAGGCATATGCGCGGGACGTTGCATATAAGTCAACTCCAACAGAGGACGCTGACCTTCAGGCGCTTCACGGCTGGAAACCCACGCTGTACCGTCATGCGGCTGACTCCGAGCAAAGTCAGTTATAAGTAAGAACCCCAGATTGGGACGTCGACCTTCGAGCCAATCCCTCACAATATCCGTCACATCCGCATATTTATACTCACCGACCGGTTGGCTGTTGATCGAAAGCGTAATCCAGCTTTGGGGCATATCGGGCCTGCCGGGCTGCTCATAGTCCCTCATTGTGTTATTGGGCGCCAAGTGCTGAGCGGCCGTCTGCCAGGTCTCTTTCATTTCCCCGAATGGCTTTAAGGCAGGAAGCACACGCTTGACAATCGTGTCGTGATCGTCATTGGCGTTGTCGCGCGTTTGCCGAAAGAGCCCAAGCCTCACGCGAACGAGATCACGTGAAGGCAGTTTGGGTAAGTCATCGAAACGGACCAGCAGATGTGTGTCTGCCGCATAGCCGCCCTGCTGTCCGACATTCAAGGACTTGTCAGCTCCGGCTGACTGATCCTGCCGACTGGCCGAAATCGCCGTATCAGCGGTTACGTTTACGGTCACCGTCACAGTGGGCAGTTCCGACGCTTGCGGGAACAGACGCTGCGAGGCAGTCAACTTGGATGCATACACGCCCGCGCCGACGTACGTGCATATGAAAATAACCAACAACCAGGCAACAGATTGGAAAAGACTACCCATAAATGTACAGCAACGTTCTCCTTTCGGTGATTGTGGAAGTCTGCCGGATATCGTTGTTTTTATTTAAATTGTGTAACCTTGTCTCTGTAAATTTAAAGTGTGAGGCTGACACTTTTGTGT
>CAZYPZ010000050.1:0-10418 GCA_964650005.1 uncultured bacterium
CCAACCAACCTGTCAACCCCTCTACAACCCTTTTTTCCGCTTTTCTCGAAAATTCACGAGAGGTCGTACAGCGGCCTCTCGTATGCTTCGTCAATCTACGGACTGGTGGTCAATCGAGGGCCTGCGCTCGGCGGTTTCGTCTTGCCATCCCATGTGTCCGGCCACATATGCTTGACCGCTTGGAAAATCAGGTCGGCCGATGCCTCGGGAGCCAGACGGTCGGTCCACAGGATCATCTCATACGCACACTGCTCGTCGATCGACCGGTTAAACACCTGTTTGATGAAGTTGGAGCGTTGGCGATCGGTACGGTCAATCAGCGTCTCGGCTTCACGCCGGGTCAGGTTCATCTCTTTGCACAGGCGCTCGATGCGCGTATCCAGGCAGGCCCGAAGGCGGACACGGAACGCATCACGCAACACGAAGTTGGCTCCCCGTCCGATCACGACGCCATATCCCCCGCGGCTGATGCCATACAGAGCCTGCAGCAGGTGCTTACGGTAATGGCTCACTTCCAGCGACCGCATACCCAACAGCGTGCGCGTGATCTCCTCCATCTCGCTCTGTTCCTGTTCGTCCAGCATCTCCACCAGACTGCGATGAACATCCGCGCATTCCGCCACTTCGTCGATCAGTGCTTTTCCCCAAACGCGCCAGCGATCCCCCAGCAGATTGACCAGATGCTTGATAGTGCCTTGTGCGTAACTGCCGATCTCCCTCGACACCGTGACCATGGGCAACGGGCCGCGTCGGATGCCTTGGAAGCTCTCCTCCTCGATCTGTCGCATGCGGGTGCGCCACTCCGCTACCTGTTTATCGACCATCCGGCCGACATGAATGTTGGACATGGGATCGCCTCCTGCCAGCGACTCAACATGCAGCCGCTGATGTCCGAATTGTGGCACATCGTGCCACCCGAGTAAAGACCCGTTGCCGGACAGCAACAAGCCCCCGGACAACTGAGTGTCCGGGGGCTCGTAGCCGCGCTGAAAGCGTTCGGTTCAGCGGCTAATACCGAGTTTTTTGAACTGGTCGTCCCACATGCTGCGCAGCTTGGCTGCATTGGTGTCGTAGGCCGCCTTGTCCGCCCAGGTGCTGCGGGGGTCCAGCACATCGGCAGGCACGCCCGGACAGGTTTTGGGTACCAACAGGCCGAAGTTGGCGTCCATGCGGTACTCCACATCGTTCAGGTCGCCATTCAGCGCCGCGGTAACCATCGCACGGGTGTACGGAATGCTGATGCGTGACCCGACACCATACGGGCCGCCCGACCAACCGGTGTTGATCAGCCACACTGTGCTATGGTGCCGATTGAGGCGCTCGCCCAGCAGATCGGCATACACGCGCGGAGCCAGCGGCAGGAACGGCGCGCCGAAACAGGTGCTGAACGTGGCGCTGGGTTCGGTAACGCCGGTCTCGGTTCCGGCCACCTTGGCGGTGTAGCCCAGCAGGAACTGGTCCATCGCCTGCTCTGTCGTCAGCTTCGCGATCGGAGGCAGCACGCCGAACGCGTCACAGGTGAGGAAGATCACGTTGGCCGGATGCCCCGCCACACTGGGGATCTTCGCGTTATCAATGAACGTCAGCGGATAGGCCGCACGCGTGTTTTCCGTCAGCGAGTCATCGTCGAAGTCCAGCAACCGGGTATCGGTATCCATCGCCACGTTTTCCAGAACGGTACCGAACCGAATGGCGTTCCAGATCTGCGGCTCGTTCTCTTTTGACAGACGAATGACCTTGGCATAGCAGCCGCCTTCGAAGTTGAACACCCCGTTATCCGACCAGCCGTGCTCGTCATCGCCGATCAGACTGCGGTTTGGATCGGCAGAAAGCGATGTCTTGCCCGTACCGCTCAGCCCGAAGAACAGCGCCACATCACCTTTGGGCCCCATGTTGGCCGAACAGTGCATGGAGAGTACACCGCGCTCCGGTAAAAGCATGTTCATGATCGAGAAGATCGACTTCTTCATCTCACCGGCATATTCGGTACCGCCTATGAGAATGATGCGCTTGCTGAAGTTCACGATGACGAACGCGTCGCTGTTGGTGCCGTCCTCTTCGGGGTCGGCGCGAAAACCGGGCGCCGCGATCAGCACAAACTCCGGTACATGGTCTCCGGTCTTTGTCCAGTCGGGTCGAACAAACAGCTGACGGGCAAACAGGTTGTGCCAGGCATACTGGTTGATCACGCGGATGGGTACGCGATACTGTTCATCACAGCCCACAAAACAGTCCTGAACGTACAGGCGCTTATCCTGAAGATAGGCCAACACACGCCGGAACAGCGCGTCATACTTCTCTTCACTGATGGGCTGGTTCACCGCGCCCCATGCCACTTTGTCGCGAGTGGTCTCGTCCATCACCACGAACTTATCTTTGGGCGACCGACCGGTGTGACGGCCCGTTCGAACAACCAGCGAACCGCCGGAGGCCAAAAGACCCTCCTGGCGGGCCAGTGCGCGTTCGATCAGCGCTGCGGTGCCCATGTTCCAATGGACCGCCAGAGAGGTCTTGATCCCGTGGTTATCGATTCCGTGTTTACTGGGGTTAATGCCGAAATCTTGCATGTTCCGCTCCTCATTGGGTGTTCCCGATGCGACTTTGCGAAATCAGTCACAAATAGTGTACAGCCAAAAGAGGGCTTCGCGGAGCATTTACGGCACGATATTGTGAAAAAAGGTTCAAACTGCCCGTTTCAGGCGTTTCATCTGCCGAGATCAGACAGTCTCGCGGACACACAGCGGGCCGCTCCCATGTCGGAGCGGCCCGCCGGTTTCAACGGTACCCGCAGATCACTGCGGTTTGCGGATTTGCAGAAAGTCGATGCCAGCCATATAGGCAGGGATAGCGGCCGGATTGGCGCCTGTCAGGCGCAGCTCGAACCGGTTAGCCCCGGCCCGAAGCGTGTGCACCCCCAAATCGATGTCTTCGGTGACGACACCGGCCGGATAGAACAGATCCAGCGGCCCCCCGATGGGCTCGCCGTTGATCACCGGCTGGACGATGCCATAGTCGCGTGCCTTGGTGAATCGGACGACCACGCGGTATGGGCCTGTTTTGGATACACGGAACGACCAGATGGCGGTGGCGCCCGGTGCCCCACCGGTCCACCACGCATGCGCGTCGTTGCTCCAATCTGGAAGCTCCTGGATGGCCACAGAGCCCTCACTGACCGATAGCAATTCGAGATCCTCGCCTTCATACCGTCCGGGTATCGGCACGCGACGCGACGGTTGGTAGAAGAACCGGTCGGCCAGCGGGACCGGCTGATACCCCACTGGCTGGCCGGCCTGCTGGTACCAGCAGGCGAGCGCCGCATAGCGGGTAGGTCGTGAATCACTGAAGTACTTTTCGATATAGCCGTCAAAGGATGTATGAAACGGCACGTTATCCGCTATCTGCCATCGATTGACGGACACATGCCCTCTGTTGTCGCCATCGTTCCGTGTCTGTGCATGAAACGCGCGCTGGAACAGCGCCGGATGACACCAGGCATATCCGAAATAGTCCTCCGAGCCTGTTCCGAACGTCGATGGAAACGGCTCTCCGTCGATATGGAACTTCTCGTCGCCTTCGCCCCACCAGCCGCCGCGCGGATTCCAGACCTCCAGCATCACGCCTGTAAACCGACCGGCCCCACGTGTGCGCAGCAGCGGCCAGTCAATCTGCCTGTCGGCGCGATTCAGCGGCATGGCGCCCCGATGCCACCAGGCATGAAACCGGCCCAGTTCCCGCACCGGCCGATTCAGCGGTGCAACTGTGAAGACCACTTCGCCTCGGAAAGGCCGATCGCCATCGTTGATCAGCTCCACCTGCGCCCCTTTGGCGTACGGCATGTACCAGAAGGCGTACAATGCGTCCTGATATACCCCCACCGGCAGTGTCCGGTAGGGATTCCAGCCAGGTCCGGAACCGAAGAAATCCCCCACAGGGCTCCACACCGACGGCTGCTTCAGGCCGTCCCACCGAATCTGCAGCACCGCACCGCGTAACGCCGCATCGGTGCGACACTCGGTGTCCGGGCGCAGGCGGATCGCGGTAATCGCGCCCTCACCCGATAGAGCAGCAAGTGAAGCCGTTTTACCGGGCGGCACGTCGAACCGCCGGGCGATCAACCGCTGCCCCGGCCTGTCTCCGGCGGGATCGGCGCCCAGCCGCTGACGCAGGATCCGATCCACCCGATCGATCGTTGACCGATACGCATCCACAAGCGCCGGAGTGAATGACGGCAACCGGGTGTTGTCGGGATACCGTGTCCAAGTGAAGTGATAGTATGCACCCCAGTCGGGATCGGCTACCACCTTGCAGGATCTTTGAAACGGGATAGGCAGAAAGCAGTTCCACCCGAGACTGGCCACATAACTCAACCCCTGCCATCGGAACGGATCTGCGGAGTTATCGAAATACTGTTTGAACGGCAGATCGATCTGAGGCGTATCCTGACCGTCGATGTAAATACGCACGCGCCCCTCACCGGGAGCGGCCGACCAGATGCGCCAGATCACACCGGGACCGTCCATCTCGGCAAGCACCTGCCGGCCGTTTTCAACGCGGATGTGCCCGTTGTGATCGCCGTTCGCGTCCCAGTGTTGATACGTGTCGGTCGACGGATCATACACACTGGAGCGATCCCAACTGGACCATTGCTGGCACTTTTCGCCCGGCGCAGGCAACACAGCCAGCGCCTCCATATCCACCAGCCGGTTCACCACCTGCCCATAATCCAGCTGGGTCACCTGAGCCTGCACAGCAACCCCGGTCGCGAGGATCAGCAACCCCACCCACAGTACACGCATGGCTTCACCTCAGTAGATACATTGTGTTGGCCAGGCAGATTTCCACGAACAACCGAGCGGTTCCTGCAAATGGGGCTCCCGCCAACAGACTGAAGCCCGGACAAACAGAATAGACAGGATCAGTCTTTCAGGCGTAGCAGTGTTTTTTCGGTAACCTCCCCCGAAACCACTTCACCCACGGTGCCGTTCTGCAGCACTTCGGTCACCCGTACCTGGGCGCTGCCATCCAATGCATCCAGCACATCACCCGGGCGGACGTCGGACTTGGCATCCACATCCAGCACCACCAGCGTGCCGCTCACCTTTTGCACGGTTACCAGCACACCGGAACTGCGCATCACGACCTGACGTCGCTTGCCCTCCAGCAGCATGGGATCGAGCGCCTTACGGATCGCATTGAACAGCGCCTGGTCAACACGCGCGCGTACGCTGCTGTCGCCGAAGTGGGTGCTGGTATCGATCACGCTGGTCTGCCATACGTAGTCATCGCGCTCTGTATCGAATACCACCACTTCCAGGTTGCATCGCCCGGTGGTACGCTGTGACAAACCGGCGCGATCAGCCACCCATCCGGCCAGTTCCTGAATGATCGGCACCACCACGAAACGCGCACCTGTACGTTGAGCCACTTCCCGCACAAACCGCAGGCGCATGGTACGCCGCTCCCCCAGCGGCGGCCCCATCAGCTCGTCCTGAACAGCCACGCTCTGCGCCAAAGGCAACACTTCAACCGGCCAGTTCAGGCGTGACCGCGCCTCACGGCGGAACTTATCCACCACACGCGCCAGGTTCTCTTCGGGATGCAGCACGGCTTGATCGGACTCGGATGTCTTTGCGCTGACGCCCACGCGGTGCTTCCCGATCTCCACACCGGTCCCTTCGGTGGCGATGTTCTTGGCATCGCTGCGCGCTTCCCGGTTGTACAATGGGCGCACAAACGCCATTCGCGGAACGGTAATCGTGGTGTCCTTTGGCGGTTGCGTCTCAGCCTGCGCCAGCGCGTACGGCCCGGCGCTCAGCGCCACGGCGGCAGCCGCGACGATACGGCATATACATGGGTGCCTCATCCGTCTTCTCCTAGACCCGAGTGGTTAACCGCTCTATCTGACGATGGACCGAGAGCTGGGTTACGACAACCGGCCTGTGCTTGATCCACACATGAAATAAAGGGGGCAAGCCCGTCTCGCCCCCTAATCGCTGCACGCACGCCGTCCAATCGGACCGTTAGGGTGACGGTGAGAGATCCAGCAGCAACGCCAGATCGATGAACTGCCCGCCGCCATCCTGGTGTACATGCACCGCCACCGTGTTTTCGCCGCCCCTCCAACCGGTCTTCACCGCGGAGGTCACATCGAAGCCTTCGAACCGATCGTTCCAGGTTCCATCGGGGGCGCTCCAGATCAGGTTCCCATTGAGATACACCTGTGCGGCGTTATCATAATGAATCGCCAACAACGCCCGACTCACCGCCCGCTCATCACCCCTGCATACCGTGCGCAGCCAGATATCGGCGCTTTTCCACGGTGTTTGGACCAGGGTACCGGGTTTCTCACCAAACCCGGCGGATCCCTGCGCCCAGGTGCTGTCATCATATCCGGGCATCATCCACTCATCGGATGGCCGGGATTCGGTATACCGCCACCGGGCCGGATGCTCATCCAATGCGCTGCCAAGCGCGACCGTCCAGACTGCGGACGGCACGGCTGCGAGCGGCGGCCGCGACTCATACGCCGCTGCCCGCGTGTTGTTTTCCCGGATCTTTGCGGTGTCGAACTTGGGCTTGCGATCATAGGTGTACACGCCGTTGCGCTCCTGCTCCACATCGGTCAGCTGCGTGTAGCAAAAACCGAACATCATCGAATTATCGAGCAACGCATCGGTCAATCCCTGATGACGGGCATACAACTCATCCAGAGTCTTCGGGGCATTCCCGTATCCCCAGCCATCGCCGGTATCCCAGCCAATGCCGCCGTATTCGCTGACAAAAAACGGAAGCACCCTGCCGCCTCCGCCGCCATACCGGGGCGGCAGCTGCAAATTGGCCAGGTAGTTGTCTGTCCATCGCCGGCGAAACGTGGTCGGATTCTGGTCGTAGTCATGGGCATCCAGAACCTCATGATCGGGTAAGCCGTGCGTCCAGCCACTGGTATCGATGATCGGGCGCATCGGATCCAACAATCGGGTGAGGTTCACCACGGTGTTCTGCAACGGAACCGCCTCGCGCGGCGTTTCGTTGAACGGACACCACCCGATAATGCTCGGATGATTCCGATCACGGCGCACCACCTCGCCCCATTCGGCGATCACCGGCAGATGACTGCGCGTATCGGCATAGTTCAGCCCCCAGTTGGGGTATTCGCCCCAAACGAGGTAGCCCATCCGGTCCGCCCAGTACAGAAAACGCGGCTCGAACACTTTCTGGTGCAGACGGGCGCCATTGAAGCCAGCCTGCATCGACAACTCGATATCCCGCCTCAACGCCTCTTCACTGGGGGCGGTCCAGATGCCATCCGGGTAGAATCCCTGGTCCAGTACGAGCCGCTGAAACACCGGTTCATCGTTGATCAGGATGGCCGCGCCGCGGATTGTGACGCTTCGCAGGCCGGCATAACTCTCCACATGGTCCACAACCTGGCCTGTGCTATCCACCAGATCCAGGCGCAGTGTATACAAAAACGGATCGCGCACCGACCACAAGCGTTTCGTCTGTAATGGCAGCACCAGCACACCGTTCCGCCAGTCCGCCGGTGTTTCTGCTTGCCCGACTACCTGCCCATCCGCCAAGGCGCTGACACGCACCTGCAGCCCGTCATTTGGACCGTCTATCTCCGTGTGGATCAGGAACCGTCCGTTGGGGACATCCGGGCGAATCTGGAAGTCCCGGATCCAGCTCGATCCGACGCCTTCCAGCCAGACGGTCTGCCAGATGCCCGTGGTGCGCGTGTACAGACATCCCATGCTCTCCAATTCGTGGCACTGCTTGCCCAGCGCCTGCAACCCGCTGCGGGTATCGTCATAGACATGGATGACGATCTCGTTGTCACCTTTATGCAAAGCGCGGGTGACCTCTCCGCTTACCGGTGCGCTGCCTCCCAAGTGATCCGCAATCAACTGCCCGTTAACCCACACCCGGGTATGCCAGTCGGAGGCGCCGATATGCAGCAGCGTACGGGGTGATTTCCAGGTATCGGGCAGCTTCACCGAACGACGGTACCAGACATTCTTGATGAACCCCTTCCGTCCCAACCCCGACAGCACACTTTCGCGACAGAACGGTACGGTAATCCGATCAGGCCAGACTTCGGGCCAGAAACGCCCTTCAGGCACCATGTCCGCCTCGGCGAAGTCCCATGTTCCGTTGAGGTTCAGCCACTCGGACCTCAATCGGTCGGGGCGGGGATGCTCGGGTCTGGGTTGCTCTCCTTCGGCGGAAGCCGACAGCGCCATGAGAATCAGCGCACATAGTGAAGCCAGCAACATGATGCCGGCCACATCCAACAGATGACTCATCCGGTCTCTCCTTGTATTATTCGGTTTACTGAAACAGACAGCGGCTGGAAACGCGCTGGTCATCCCTTATCCCCCTCCCAGCCGATAGAAGATGCGCAGCAACAGGTGCTTGTCATAGTTGCCAAACCCACGCCCCAGCAGGTTGAGCCCTCCTTGGTGGCAGGCATCCGGCAATACACCGATCCACACGGAAATGGGCCGTCTGGGTTCCACATGGCAGCACTGAAGTGTCACATCACTCAGCCGCTCACCGTCCAGATAGGCCCCCGTGTGATCGACCGACCAGACCTTCCAGAGGCCGTACTGCGTGTTATGCTCCGGCCACCAGTCGGGGTTTAACAGTCCGCGGCGATCTCCGAAATCGCCTTGGCAGGTCCAAATGCCTAAAGGCACATCGTTCACACGCACTGTGATGTCTGACGGGTAATCCTCCCGGTACCCCGGCGCTTCTGAGCAGACCTCACAGCAAAACTCCAATCGAAGGATACGAGCGGTTGTCGGCAGCGTGTTCGGGAAAAGATAGAGCAGCCCGCCGCGCGCCATCCAGGCTATATGCGCACTTCCGCGCTCGGGATGCAGAAACGATTGAGGCTGATCGATCTGACCGATCAACCCGTCTGAACCGGCCAGACCGCAAGGACTCTGCACCTCCGCCTGCTGGTACATGCCGATCGGCATCTCGATCTCATAGACTTCGGTGTCGGTCCGCCGGGACGGGCTAAGCGTCACCATCAGCCGGTCCACACACAATCGGCAGCGTTTCTGGGTACCTTGCGTACCTGGCAAATAGTCAGCACTGATCAAACCGGCCTGTTCCAGTACCTGTACGTGCCGGGATACCGTGGGATGCATCAGCCCCAAACGTTCGCACAGCTCGTTGATATTCCTGTCCGCTTCGGCGAGCAGTTCCAGGATGCGCAACCGCTGCTCTGACGCCATCGCCTTGAACAGCGACAACCCCTGACTTGCTTCACACTCCAGCACCGACAGCCGCATGAGGACCCCTTAAGTGTTGTTATGTTGCTAAGTATACAGCATATATACGACGTTTTTCACATCAACATGCGGTGTGTTGTGTGCTGAGAAAGGATGTTCCAGGAACTGTACGCGCTGCCGCGCCGCGCATAGGCCAGCCATAGCGTCTACGAACCTCAGATGCCCAGCCGTCGAGGAGGAACGAACCACCCATGGTCGGGTGATCTGCTCCACCCTTCCGGAATGAATCGCTACCATCATCAGTCTCTGGGTCAACCCTGTGGAGGGCAGAATGGAGCGGTTTAATATGACCGCACGGGTGACCTCACCTAGCGCTTACAACGAGAACAGTTGGAGCGGGCAATCGCCTAGGATGCAGGGCATTCTGGCAACACGGCCAGCATCCTGCTCAACTCATACTTGAAGATGGTTATGTGGACACACAAAGAACACTACCGGATCTGACGGAGCTGTTGGCAGTACTAGGCGTTGAGCCATCACCGCCGCCGATGATTCTCACCTGAGACACGTTGAAAGTCGTAATCCGCAAGACAGCACTGAACCCGGATTATTCATAAAAGCACATACTCGTAGGAAAAGGGCCAGGCTCCGCCGAATTCTAGATTGTGAAATCCCAAGAAGAAAGGCGGGCCTGACCCAAGTGAAAGATACCTCGGATACCATACAGATTCCTTCCCGTGTTCCCCATTTTTTGAACGTGACTTTTGACGGTCCTCAATTGAGTTCCACTGGCGGCTTGGCTCTGTTGAGCCTGATCTATGCCAAGCTGGGTCTTATAGGCAAAGCAGCTTTGAAGACCCCGCGGACGTCGTTACTGAAAACCGCTGTTTTAGTGCGCCGTACGCAGCGCACCGTCAGTTGGCGACTGCCGATGCGGAACGCACGCGAACATATCTGGCGCAAGTTGTACGCCTGCCTGGCCTGAGCCCCTGTCAGGCTTAATTAAGAGTTCAATCGCCTTCCCGCGGACAGGCGATCGGGTGAGCGCATCTCAATGCCCGTATTTGGCGCTTCAATGTAGCCTGCACGTGGTGCATCACAAATACGCACGTGAACCAACCATAGAATGTAGGGGCGAATAATCATTCGCCCCTACAGATAAACGGGTAATCCGTG
>CAZYPZ010000051.1:0-7519 GCA_964650005.1 uncultured bacterium
GTGATATCCTGGCAGTGGAGAGTGGTTATGAAGAGGGTTGCACTCGGGGAGCCAGCATCCTCTTCCTAAGTAATGCAGAATCTCAACATCACCCGTCGGGCTTCGTTCCGGCGGTTTTGCATTAGTGTGCTCAGGCCGCGGTGCGTTCCATAACGATCTGTATGTGAATTGAGCCGGTCGAATTGATCGAAGCACCATCGTCTCGATACACGTAAACTGTCCGCCTCGGTCGTGGATCGCCAAAATCAGTATCCCGCGCACGACTCCCGCCAGTGATTTTAGCGGTTAGATTATTCGCATTGGGATCGATGTCACTGAATTGGTGATCGGCAGTGATTGTTGAGTCAGACAGATAATGCCTCCCGGTCCCACTGGCAGTCCAAGTTTTTCAAGATTGGTGAAAGCACGAACGTCCGCAGTCGTCGGAGAGGCTGTTTTCTTGATTTCAAGCGGGTAGATTGTTCCGTCTCGGATGATCAATAGATCGATTTCCTTTTTGTCTTTGTCCCGGAAATAATAGAACGGCGGCTGCATACCGTTGTGCAGATAGCTCTTGAGCAGTTCGGAAATCGTCCATGTCTCTAGAATCGATCCGGACATAGCTCCGGCTTCAAGTGTCTCCGGGCTCGACCATTCCGTAAGATAAGAGCACAGGCCGGTATCGATGAAGTAAAGTTTTGGGGTTTTAATCAGCCGTTTGCTGACATTGTTGTAGTAGGGTTCCAGCAAATAAACTACTCCAGAGGCTTGCAGTATAGAAAGCCAGCTCTTTGCCGTGTTAACTGCGATGTCAGCGTCACGCGCCAACTCACTGAGGTTCAAAAGCTGACCTGTGCGAGCTGCTGCAGCGCGCAGAAATCGCAGGAAAGAGAGCACATCGCCGACTTTGGCGAGGTCTCTTACGTCCCGTTGCAAGTAGGTTTGGACATAGGAGCTGTAAAACAAGTCTCTGTCCAGTTCTTTGTTGATTGCGACTGCAGGATATGAGCCCCTCCAGATCATGTGGTAAAGATCGCGCAGAGTGATGCTTTCTGTTGCGTTATCACGCTTGTCAATTTCACGAGGCGTAGGAACAAAGGGTTGTGATACTGAACCTTGTCCGATCCTTTCCCATCGTGATAATCCAAGGAGTTGGACAACCGCTACTCGGCCAGCCAATGACTCAGATACACCTTTCATCAAGTGAAATTGCTGTGAGCCTGTCAGCCAAAAGAGATTTGGTTGCCGGGCAGCATCTACTTCCATTTTGATATAGGGCAGCAACTCGGGAGCATACTGGATTTCGTCGATTAGAAGTGGTGGATGAAACCGCTGCAGGAATAAGGCCGGGTCTCGCTTCGCCAACTCAAGCACCATAGCATCATCCAATGAGACATATGTCCGCTCGGGTTCGCTTAAATGACGAAGGAATGTTGTTTTTCCAACTTGGCGGGCGCCTGTTACAAGCAGCACTGGAAATTGTTCGGATGCTGTTTTTGCAAAGTTTTCAAGTGTACGAGGTAGGTACATGACTGACCTCTCTTGGCCATTTTGCATTTCTATTGCAATATAGACGATGCGCTGCTTTTTTTCAAGCTCGACGCCTTGGATGATATCGGTGTTTTACAACAACAAAATCCGTAGGTAAGTTCGCGAAGAGTGCAACTGGCTGAGCCAGCATCTTGTTCCAGCGAAATTCGCATAGCCACGACACCCGTCGAACTTCGTACCGGCGAATTTGTATTACCGTACTCAGGCCGGGGTGCATTCCGTACCCAAGTGTATGCAGTACCAGGCCTACCTGCGCGGGACGTTATGTAAGATTTCCTGGATAGTTTTTGAATGGCCGGCTACGTTTGTGACGAACAGGAATTTGGAACCAGTCCAGAGTTGTTTGTACAGACGAGGAGGTCGCATGTCGCAGGTCGTTTATATCTGGTCGTAATGGACATTATCCGATCTGGCCCGATAATACTTAAATATGGGCAGGAAATACCCGTACAAGCCTCAACTGCCTGCTACACTCGTGGAACTGGAGAGGACAGGCGGCTGCTGACAGCATGTTCTCCACCAACCAGTTCTTCGAAGGCAGGGCGTAACATGCAACTCACCGATATCGGTAATCCGTTGGTGTTCTTTACCATCATCGGCTTCCTGGCCCAGCTTGTGGATGGGGCGATCGGCATGGCGTATGGTGTATTGTCAACCACGTTGCTGATCTTTCTTGGGGTGTCGCCGCTGCACGCCAGTGCCAGCGTCAAGGCTGCCGAATTCGTAACAACCGGTGTGTCCGGTGCGGCGCACCATCTGGTGGGTAACGTGGAGCGCCGACTGGTGCTCCAATTGATCGTGCCCGGGGTGATCGGCGGGGTATTGGGGGCATACATCCTGACGCGTATCGATGGGAATGTCATCAAACCGTATATATCGGCGTACCTGGTGGTGATGGGGATTGTGATCGTGCTCAAGGCGCTGCGTGCCCGCCAGGAACGCAGTGTACCGGCCCGGGTGGTTGCGCCGTTGGCATTGAGCGGCGGTTTTTTTGACGCCGTTGGAGGCGGGGGATGGGGACCGATTGTGACGACCAATCTGGTCGCTATGGGGCATTGCCCACGTGCCTCTATTGGGTCGGTCAATGCAGCTGAGTTCTTCGTGACCATGGCACAGGCCGCCACTTTCATCGTGAGCATCGGCATCGTGATGTGGCAGGTCAGCGCCGGACTGCTGTTGGGTGGTGTATTGGCGGCGCCATTGGCTGCGTTGGTCTGCCGGAGACTTCCTCGTCGCGTGATCATGACGCTGGTGGGGGTGTTGATCTGTGTCATCAGCTCGGTCAACATCCTCAAGGCGTGCTTGTAAGTACTTCTGCTCCAAGAGCCGACCGCGACGGCCTGTACGCCATCGTAACGATCATCCGGCACAGATGTGAACCTTCACATCGGCTTGAATGGGGAAGGATTTCCGTGCCAGGATGGCCAATTTCGTATAACATAGTATGCCCTAAACTCGCCGGATAAACACAGCACAAGGATACAGTGATGGCGCCTGACTCAATGAACCTGTTTCAGAACGAAGACAGACCACCCGTGACACTCGCTGAGTTGTCG
Source organism: uncultured bacterium (assembly GCA_964650005.1). Classification (GTDB taxonomy): domain Bacteria; phylum Armatimonadota; class HRBIN16; order HRBIN16; family HRBIN16; genus CAZHSN01. The sequence continues at coordinate 3,087 of CAZYPZ010000051.1, forward strand.
ACACGTCGCCCAGACCCGGTAGAAGCCGTCGAGGTAACCGACTATGCGCCCGGACGATATGAAGGTCCGCTGACTCCCAGTCCGCCGCATGCTGACCTGAATCCGCGCCGTGCGGTGGTTGTTCGGTGGCGCGGACGAAAGGAGCGGTTCATCTTTGGTCACGAGGCCAGTTACTGTCCGTTGTTGGAGTGGCCGAGCGGAGCCGCGATGTGCAATCAGTTTTTTGAAGGCAACTTGGGTGATGGAGAACTGTTCAACAATCCCGGCCGCCGTGAGAGGAACAGCTGGGTGGACGTCATCAGTTCGGGACCACCGTTCGTCTGGGTGCGATGGTCCTATATGTGTGTGCACATGGAAGATGACAGTCAACCACGTTTGAGGGGGGTGGAGGATTATTTCGCCCATCCTAACGGACTTGTGCTGCGGCTTATGCGCTACGCAAGTTTGATGCCCGACAAGGTAATCGGCTACAGTACACAACCGGTTGAACTGTTCGGGGTGGGGCCGGTAGGCGCGACATTGGCGACGCTGTTTCCGCGCGATACGGTACATGGAGATTGGCTCACACTGTTCGCCATGGATCTGTACAGTGATGCGGTGTATGAGATCTACTGGACCGAGCAGGGCGGCGTACGCAGAGTCGGCGATGATGCGACACTGGCCGCGATATCGCGTTCCAAAGGCTGTGCGCTGGTGATCCCCTTTTTAGAGGGCCTGCAATTTGCCGTGATTGGACATGCGAGCGGGTTTGCTCCGGATCGGAACCAATTGATCGATCACTGTACCCCGGGCGCTGAAGGAGGCGCCTCGTGGGGCACCGGGCTTTGGGATCATTGGCCGATCGGCTGGTTGAATTCCCAAACATCTTACTGGAAGCCCGGTTCACCCTATCCCTTCTCCTTTGGTTCGATCGGCCAGTTCTTCGTTCCTCCGGGGCAGCGCATCCGGGACTTCGGGCGTGATTATCCGGTCACCTGCCAGGATATGGAACTGAACCGGTGGACGGAACGGCGGCGTTTCGGCGTGCTGTTGGGAACGGCACGCAACAGGTCCGAGGTGCGCCGACTGGGACGAGCGTGGCTGGATCAGGGGAACGCCTGCATGCACTATGCCAGCCTGGCGCGGATCCGGCGATGATGTAGCATACTGAGCGAGGGGTCATAACGCCCGATCAAATACGGAGCAGGTCATCAACCATGCCACTTTCAATACAGGAGATCGTCAAGGCGATTTCGACGCACACAGACCGAATGCCGAAAGCAGCCTTCCGTGAAGCCGTAGCCCAGAAGGATATCATCGTACCGGAACTGCTGCAATTGCTCGCGGACGCCGCGGCCGATGTCGAGGCGTTGTCGCAACGGGACGACTACATGGGGCACATCAGCGCGATGTACCTGTTGGCGCAGTTCCGCGAGGCCCGCGCTCATCCGTACCTGGTGCAGCTGGTCAGCGCAGATATCGAATTGCTGGACGAAGTGCTGGGTGAAATCGTTACGGACGGGTTGGAACGCCTGTTGGCGTCTACCTGCGGCGGTGACTGCACCCTACTGCGAAACCTGATAGAGAACAAGCGGGCGGATGAATATGTTCGCGGAGCCGCCCTGCGTGCACTGGTGATCTGCGTCGCCGAAGGTGAGGTTTCCCGCGACGAGGTTATCGGTTATTTCCGTGAGCTGTTCCGCGGAAAACTGAACACCGGAGCCGGTATGGTCTGGTCGTTCCTGGTCAGCGGCTGTTGTGATCTGTATCCGGAAGAATTGATGACTGATATTGAACTGGCCTATGCGCGCGATCTGGTAGACCCCGGTTTCATCAGCAAGTCTTCGGTGAAACGGTCACTGGACGCCGGGCGGGAGCGAACGCTGGCGAAGCTGAAAACACAACCAGACCTGAAGTTCATCCATGATGTGCTGAAGGACCTGCCCTGGTAAAGCGCAAGTTTTACATCGCGAGGTGGGCCGGTACAGTCGGCCATGGCCGTTCACGTCATGCCACGGGGCTCTTCACATCGTAAAGCTATGAGCGATCCCACATAACCGGCTGGCTGGTCGCATGTCTCCGTTACCAGACAGCCAGTACGTCGTTCCCGCGGTGTGAATGGATGCCCCCCGACTCAGCTATGTGCGAAGGGGGGCGTTGACTCAGACGGGACCGGTTACCAAGGTATGGTGATCGTCTTCTCCCACATGATCACCGATGTCGTATTGCCGGTTGGCCCCCAGCCGCCATCTCCTTCGGAGATCAGCATCGAGTTGCCCAGTAGGTCTGTGAGATAGAAGGGGCCGCCACCCCAGCTGCCTCCGTTATCGGAAATGGTAATCCGCAGCGTGTCTCCCTTTTTGGCCTCAAATGTAACAGACGGATTCCCGAGCGGCATGTGATCGTGATCCGAGTAGATTGGCTGACCATTCAGATAGATGTTCAGATCATCATCGACTCGCCATCCGGCGCCTTTGCCGTCGCTCGATAGGGTATAGGCATTTTTGACTACGGTAATCTCAGCGGTGCCTTTGCCCAGATAGGTGTGTTCCGATAGTTCGCCAACCCTGTATGCCTTCACGGTCAAGGTGACTTTACCTTCGCCGGAGTTATTGGCCTTGAAGGTCACTTTGTTTCGAGTCGATGAAAACATGCTTCCTGTATGCATGCCGTCCGACAACGAACCCAAGGAACCATCCAAAATGTATTGCCATGTGACGCCGGTGGGCGGATCTCCCATCGGATCGCCGGGCTTTGATTCCGAGAGAGACGCCGTAAATTCCGCCTCTCCGTTGTTTCGGGCCACATTCTTTTGAGTGGGATTGACTTGCACGACCGGGTGCGTCACATAGGTTGTCCATACGTCATACTTGCTGCTCAATGGCCAGTGCACATTACGCACTAGAGTATCGACCCCAAAAAGCATCACGTCACCTAAAAGGAAAACGTGGCTGACCATCTCTTCGTACGCGCCGCGTGCAGCGACATCCTTCACCAAATGGGCGACCAGCTTTTGGACCACCATATTGCGCAGTGTGGAGCTGGTAGCCAACGCGCTGAATGTTGTGGCGCATATCCCGCGCAGGTCGCCTTCTTTTTCCTTGGCCTCCAATTCGGGAAAGGTGCCTAGGAACAATCCCCACATATCCTGAATGAATGCACCTGCTCCTGCTTGAATCGCAGCGTCCGTTGGTGACTCCATGACGTTCCAGATGACGCAACTGATCAACGGGAATACACAATCCATCATCCATGCATCTTCAGTTGCCAGGCGCAATGCGTTGCTTTCGACGTCGTTCAATCCTGCAGCGCTTCCGATGGCGCCTGGCCCCACTACCGTGATCTTGTAGAACGTATTTTTGGCTGTATCCGGATTGGGAGCCAGCGACAGCTCGATGGGATCTGAAGCCTGCTCGGAATAGGCCTGTGGCGTGCCATTGAATGCGTTTACCAGTACATCGGTGATAGAGCCTGCGAGTCCGCCGGTGAACCCTCCGGGCATGGCCAGGTCCTTGACCCCTATCAGCTTGCCTTGTGGCGGGTCGATGTTGTGCACGGTATTATCAGAGAGTTTAGTGTACTGTTGCTGCCAAATGATGGCTTTGGCGCGTCGGCGAAACGCATTACGAAAAATGATGGTGTTGGGCGCATCTGTGGCAATTGTGGCGCGTATGCCGCTTCTTACATCGTCCGGTTCCAGTTGCCAGATACCCCGTGTCCTGTCTTGAGGGACCGTTGATACTTGTGCCGTGTTCGGTGGAGCGATCGCCCGAATATAGGCGTCCAGGGCTTCCCGTACTCGGCCGTCTGCCAAAGGATTGGTCGCGCCGGATGAAAAAGCGGCGTCGATGGCGGCGCTCACTGCATCGAGCCGTTGATCCTCGCGCAACAGACTCAGGATACGCGCACGTACGGCCTTGTCCATGGTGAATGCGCCCATACCGAAAAACGCGAGTACCTCTGCTGTAGTCCGCGAGGATATGTTCCCGCTATCCGGCCTGAGGAAGCCGAGAAGGACCGGCTTTCCTGCTTCATTGCGTACAAGAGCCAACTGGACGCCCCCTGTAAACATTCGGGCCGTGAAGCCGCCATCGGAAGATATCGGTGAGGCGCCTAGACCGGTCATTACACTGGCAGACGTGGGAGGCGCACCGGGCCATGAGACCGTTCCGGATCGGTTCGAAATCGACGGCTGGGATGGTGTGGAGTTCAAATTGATCTTGCCGCCGCCGCAACCTGCCAACACACAGAGAAGAATAACGCAGGAAACACAAGAGATGGTACGCGGTACAGACACCGTTGAACCCTCCTTCATAACGAGTGTCAGACAGTAAACAAATCCGTTGTAAGTGCTTTCACTGAACTTCGCAAGAAGTGCTATCGGTACGATTACGGCAGTCGATTGTGTAACACCGTTTCTGTAAAAATGTCCAAGTGCCATGCGTGGCAAAGTT
>CAZYPZ010000052.1:0-3472 GCA_964650005.1 uncultured bacterium
AGCGCCGACACCCCCGTGGCCCGCAAGGGCCGCTTCATCCCCGTGGCCGAAGGCCGCTTCACCCCAAAAGGGGCGGTGCGAACCCCGCCCCTATATCGATGCGGCAGCCGCAAGCGCGGCGCGACAGCGCCGCACCTTCCCCGCGCGGGGCGTGAGAACGCACCGCGCTTCACCCCCAGGCGCACAGCGCCGACACCCCCGCGGCCCGCAAGGGCCGCTTCACCCCCGTGGCCGAAGGCCACTTCACCCCAAAGGGGCGGTTCACGGAACCGCCCCTACAGCCTCGGCGTCACGCAGCTCCCAGAATGGCCCGCAGGTCCTCTTCGGGTGTGGTGATCGGCTTCAGGCCGAATTGTTCCACCAGCACGTTCAGTACACTGGCGGGAATGAACGCGGGCAGGCTGGGCCCCACGCGAATGTCCTTGATGCCCAGCGACAGAAGCGTCAACAGAATGGCCACGGCCTTCTGCTCGTACCAGCTGAGCACCAGACTGAGCGGCAGATCGTTCACGCCGCATTCGAACGCTTCGGCCAGCGCCACCGCCACACGGATTGCGGAATAGGCATCGTTGCACTGTCCCATATCGAGCAGACGGGGAATGCCGCCGATTTCACCGAACTCCAGCCGGTTGAACCGGAATTTGCCGCACGCGAGCGTCAGGATCACGCAGTCGTCGGGTATCTGCTGCGCCAACTGCGTGTAGTAGTTGCGTCCGGCCTTTGCACCGTCACATCCGCCCACCAGGAAGAAGTGCTTGATCGCCCCTGACTTCACCGCCTCTATGACCACGGGCGCGACCGACAACACGGCATTGTGTCCGAAGCCCACTGTGATCGTTTTGTCGCCGCCGTCTTCAGCGAACCCCGGGGCAGCTAAGGCGGCCTCGATGACCGGCGTGAAGTCCCGGCCGGGAATGTGCTTAACCCCTGGGAACGCGACCAGACCCGAGGTAAAGATCCGGTCGATGTAGTCCGGTCGTGGCTGTTGAATGCAGTTGGTGGTCATCAGAATGGCCCCCGGGAACTGACTGAATTCGCGCGCCTGCAGCTGCCAAGCGCCGCCATAGTGCCCGGCCAGGTGAGCGAATCGCTTCAACTCGGGATATGCGTGCGCCGGAAGCATCTCGCCGTGCGTATAGATGTTGATCCCCTTGCCCTCGGTCTGTACCAACAGATCGTGCAGATCCCGCAGGTCATGGCCGCTGACCAGTATCGCATGGCCCTTACGGGGCTCCAAACGCACCTGTGTCGGTTCCGGATGGCCGTAAACGCCGGTATTGGCGCTATCCAGCAACTGCATGACGTCCAGGTTGAGCTTACCGACGTCCATGGAGGCGCTCACCAGCGATTCGACGGTCGCCTGAGGATCGGAGGCTACTGCGGTGAGCTCATGAAACCGTTTGCCCAGTGCGGCATCCGTTGCGCCCAGACGCTCCGCATGATGAAGATAGGCTGCCGCCCCTTTCAATCCGTATAGCGTCAACTCGGACAGCGCGGCAATGTCATCGCCCAGCTCGGCCTTACGCGCTTCGATTCCCACACCGGCGGCCTGTTTCAGCCGCGCTTCACCCGCCGGCGCCACCGCGTATTGCGTCAATGAGACCGGTAACGAGACACCAGCTTGCGCCGCTGCAACAAGAACCTCCTGCAGCCCGTGATATGTTGCATCGATCACTTCATCCAGACGGGCCGGATCGAAGTTCACATTGGTCACCGTGGTGAATAACGCATCCAGCAACAGATCGTCTGCCTGAGCGGGTCGTGTCATCCCCGCCTGCTCGGACAGCACCACCGCCTGAGACAGCCTGCGCGCCACATCGGTCAGCAGATCCTGAAGCGCCGCAGTGGTTTCATCCTTGCCACACACGCCTTTAACGGTGCACCCGGTTCCACCTGTGGTCTGCTCACACTGGAAACAGAACATACTCATTGAACTCCTCCTGTTGTGGGTTCGGTCAGGGCGCGCTGGTCCAGCAGCGCACCGGTTCGCGATAGGGTCACTTCGTAGATCGGGATATCGCTTCCCGCTGCGGCATGCGCCATCATCACCTGACGGCTCAACCCTCCGCAACAGGGCACATCCATCCGGATGACATACACAGCGGACGCACCGCTATGGATGAACAGGGCTGTCAACCGCTGCAAGTTTTCTTGTGGATCGTCCAACTTAGGACAGGCGATCAGTAACGGGCGCCCTTGAAGTACCCTGCTGTGAAACAGCGGCATCGCAGCAGGCGCACAATCCGCCGCCAGGACGAGTTCACGACCGTTGAACAGCGGCGCGTCGGGTGCGGTCAACCGGAGTTGCACCGGCCAGTTTGGCGCCCCCTCGCCGCTGAGCGTTGCAGACCGATTGCCCGGGCAGCCGCCTGCACTTGGAGCGACCAACTGCAGGGATGAGTCGGATTTCGCCGCACCTTCAGGGGCGTGTGCAAGTTCAAACGGCGCGGCTTCACGCTGAATGATCCGAAGCGCACCGGTGGGGCAGTGCCCCAGACAGGCGCCCAGCCCATCACACAAACTGTCGCGCACCACACGCGCCTTGCCATCGACCAGCGCCAGCGCGCCCTCTTCACAGGAAACGATGCATTCGCCACAGCCGTTGCACAGCGCTTCATCGATCTCGATGATGGGACGGATCGGCATGGGTTACTCCTCTCTGGCGATATCCGCCAGGGTGGTCTGTTCGAAGTAGTCGCGGATCGTGCGATTGACCGACCGCACCATGTCGCCCAGAATACACCGTCGAGGGCAGGCGGGGCGTCCCAGCAGACAGTCATTAGGGGCCAGTTCGCCCTCCACCGCCCGGTAGATCTCCACCAGACGGATGGACTCGGGTGAGCGGGTCAACTGGAGACCGCCTTGCGGTCCCCGGTAGGCAGTGATCAGCCCGGCCTTGGCCAGTCGCTGCGCGACCTTACTCATGTGATTCGGCGACACGTTCAACGCGTGCGCGATATCCGGCACGCTCAGCCGTTTGTCCGGCTGCAGCGCCAACAGATGCATCGCATGCAATCCCAACGAAGCGGCATCGGTGATTCGAAACAGACTCATGGCGGTTCCTATCAAGTATTCTAGTACTAGTTTACCGGAATACTGGCCCCTTACAAGTACGCTAAGCCCGTATAAACACGTGTTCCTTGAGTTTTTTTGTCGGGCCATTCCGCATAACAGTTGTATGAGCCTGCAGCGGCCAAAACACAAAAAGCCCCGGGGCGTTGCTCACGCCCCGGGGCCTGTTCCCCGTTGACGGACTCAGACGGTCAGCCCGCAGGAGCCGTCGCGCTTTCGGCTGCGTGTGCCGTTGCCCTGGCCGTTACCCTGGCCGTTGCCATACAGGGCCAACTGAATGTCGGAACCGGGCTGCGCGCTCAGCCCGCAGGAGCCGTCGCGCTTTCGGCTGCGGGTACCGTTGCCCTGGCCGTTACCCTGGCCGTTGCCATAGCGGGCCAACTGAATGTCGGAACCCGTC
>CAZYPZ010000053.1:0-2933 GCA_964650005.1 uncultured bacterium
CCACTGGCAGGACGCGAACATGCCTTTGCTGCTGCTGGGCATGCGGTTCTACAACCCCGTAACCGGCGTCTTCACCCAGCGCGACCCGGTGCTGGATGGCCTGAACTGGTATTCGTATGTCAGCGGGGGAGTGATGACTGCGGTGGACCCGAGCGGGATGGCTCAGATAGTAGATATCTTCGGTCCACCTAGCGTAGAAATAGACATACCAACTGGCGAGAAAGAAGCAAAAACAATAGAAGTGCGGACATATATGCATACGTGTGTAGTGTTCAACAGGCCGTGTCTGCGTGGTGATGATAATAAACTATATAACTCAATCGGCGCATTTGGAGATGTTGGAAATTGTAGCGGTTTCGACAAGCGCGGAGGAAAAGTAATGGTGCCTGATACACGATATAACGAATTTGTAGATGGAACTAACTACTACGTGCGCCCAGCTCTTGTCAATAATGATTTTGTGTTTGAGTATTTTCTTCGTGCTTGTGTTGGTAAACATAGAAATTGGAATTGGACTATTATTAATAACTGCAATCACTATGCTAAACACCTGTGGGACTGTGCATTATCTGCCTTAAGAATGTTCAAACTTTGTGTTGCAGTCAGCCTGCTAGCCGGACGCGATTCGTTAGTGCCTTGTATTAAGTACGCAAAGGACAGTATACGGTGTCACTAGATCAGGTTTTCAACGGCATAGCAATTATCATGAGTGGACCGAATCCACAGTGTTTCGTCCTAACACCAGGCGGCACATGGAAAGAGATCCCTCTGCGACCTAGAGGTCTTCGTTCATACGACTGGTATGTGGGTTACCAAGGCAACGTTGTGCTGTTCAGGATGCCAACTGATTATTTTGCTTATTTGATTGACAGGGCCGGATGCGCGCATCGAGTATCGTCGCTCGATGGGAAAGGGGTAGGGAAAGGTTCACACCTGCGGGTACGCCTGCACTCTGTAAACTGCTCTGGGGATATTCTTAGCTTTGATACACAAGACAAGAACAACGGTTGTCAGGAGCTGATAGACCACTTGGCGATCCGAACCGGTGAACAGATCCGGACGGTGCGTTCTCGCCATGACTGTTCCTGGTGGTTTGCTGGGGGACGCATCTATGAGGTGTTCCATTGGTCCCATCGGGTGCGCGTATATAACCAGCCAAACGGTCGACCGATACGGGAAGCCAAGTTGGCCAACGATGTGGTGACTGCAGGCGACCGCTATATGGTTGACCATTCCGGAATGGTGTATAGCCTGGATGATATTCCCCGCTACCATATGCGGATTCCACTGGACTCTGTTTGGAGCAAACCATTGGTGTTCTCCTGTTTTCCGGCTCGCATGTACCAGTCCGGTGAACTTCTTGTTAGTGTAGAACCCGTCTACTCGGAATTCTGGGCCCATTCAACACTCAGACAGCGCTGGCGACTCCATGCATGGGACCTGCGCAGTCGTCAGAAGTTGGGATCAATCTCATTCCAAAGCCTGAGTTCTTTTTGGGTCCACATAGTCACCAGGGCGCAGCTGCAACGGATGATTCAGCTGGACTCGCAGAAGGCATAATGTCAATGCGCGTATGGGTGATCGCGTGCTTGGCGGTTGCCGTCTGCCTATTGCAGTTTGGTTATGTTGACATGCCGGGGAAGGGGGGCTTGGCCTGCACAACTGATCTGGACAACAACCGCTTCATTATCGGCACAACATGCGACTTGAACCGCAGTGGCATGAGACTGTACTACCCCCAAGCGCCACTGAATGCATCGCCATCGGCGCGATATGTACACACCATTCATGATGGCGACTATACCGAGTATGGAAGCAGTGTGAAGCCGGCAGCGGGTGTCCTGTACAGCACGGCGCATGGCCGGGATGGCGTCTGTCTGGTAATGACGCTGGACAAAGGCAGCCACACGTACTGGCCGACCAAGGAACTTTTACTAAACATCTTTCAAGCAGGGGTTGCATATAGCCGAATCTGTTATCTGTCCCGATACCGAGTCATTGGCGGTGACTATGTTCCGGATGTAAGCGCCGTAGACGCTTTTTTCTGGGCGAGACTCCCTCTGGATGCAGCGGTTGTTCTGTTGGTGATACAGCGGCTCTTGAATCGATGGCGCCATCGAAAACGGCAGCGCAGTCCGGTTATCCCTTCGTCGGAGTATGAGCCATCACCTGGTAAAGTGAACGCATGGAACGCGTTTTGCCGGTTCAATGTGGCGTTATTGTTATGCCTGTGGTATGTGTGGGGTACTCTTTTTATAACGGTATACCAGCCATCGACGTTGGTGTACGGAACGCTTATAGGCCTGCCGGGTGCGGTCTGCGTGGCTTGGTTGGCGTGTGCCTGGCAACGGCTGATGGGGCGGTTCGGCGCCCGGTCGTCGTACCGCCTGCTGGCGCTCTTCAACGTCTGGATACTGCTGTTACACCGCCATATCGTGTTGCCGCTCGCTCCTTCCTGGTGGGTGTACCTCAGCGGTGGGCTGACGCTGGCGCTGGCCCTGTTGTTAGACCGGCGTCTCACACCCGGTAATACCGGATTGGACACACAACCGTGTACAACGACGCGGATCAGCTGACCAGCCTCGGCGGCAGTGGTTACACGTACAACGCGACGGGCGACCTGACGGCGATCACCGGCGCGGGCGCCAGGAGCTTCACGTACACCAATGCCGGCCTGCTGAACACCGTCACCACGGGCGCCGCGACCGCCTCGATGAGCTGGGACAGCCTGGGCAACCGGCTGAGCTACACCAGCAGCACGGGCGGAACCACGCAGTATGTGTATGACATCACGGCGGGCGTCCCTGCGGTGATCGCGGAGATCACGGGCGGCAGCCCGGTGTTGTACGTGCGAGAGCCGAACGGCGCGCTGATCGCCCGCAAAGCGGGCACCGACCGCAAGTACTACCACTTCGACGAACTGGGCAGCACGC
>CAZYPZ010000054.1:0-2473 GCA_964650005.1 uncultured bacterium
CCGATCTGTTTGAAGCGAGGTGCGAACACATGGTATCTCTGCGGACACTGTATGCCCTGATAGTCGCGCTGGCCGTTCCTTGCACCACGGCGCTGTGCCAAGGCGGCGGCGCCTTGCTGTTGCTGCAGCAAGATGTACAGGAAGAGCTGCAACTGGACACGCATCAACTGACGGCGTTATCGGGCCTGCGTGACCAACTGCGCAGCACCGAAAACACGGTGCGGCTACGTCAGTTTGTAAACGAACTGCTGACCCCGGCACAGATGCAGCGCCTCGTTGAATTGCGTGTGCAAAGCTTAGGCGCGTTCGCACTGGAATGCGATGACATCGCTGCGCTGGTGAACCTGGAACCGCAACAGCAGGAACTGATTGCGGCGTGCATAGCGGATTATCGCAAACAGATAGACGAGATGGAGCCGGAGGCGCTCAGCGCTTCCATCGGAGAGATGCGTGACCGCGTCATTGCCGAACTGATGATGACATTGCGGCCGGACCAGCGGGAGGCGTTTGACCGGCTGAGTGGTGTTCCCTGTGCCTTGTTCCAGGAGGGTTCGAAGTGAAACGATGTCGACTGGGTGTGTTGGTAGCCGTTCTGTTGGCGCTGCCGGCGCTGGCAGCGGATGTAAACATCACGCTGCTCAACGGTGACGCCGATCTGGATGGTCAGGTGACGCTGTTTGATTACACCGTTGTCGATGCAGCCTACGGCAAACGCCCGGGTGATGCCGGCTGGAACGCCAACGCGGACCTCAACGGCAACAACGTGGTCGATTCGGCGGACTATGACGCCATAGACAATAACTTCGGTCAGTCCAGCGCTGCGGCATTGACCGGTACATCATCCTCCCCAACTGGTAAGTACTATGCCACGATCCAGGTGGGATTGAGCGACTACGTGGGCAGTGCGCGCACGGTGAACATCACCCTGCGTAAACAGGGACAAACCACCCTGTACAACTGGACCACGACCAGTGGCACGACACTGGTATTGCGCGCGCCCAGCAGCGGTGTGTATGATGGCCGCGCGCTCAGCACACACTTTCTGCGTTATGGCTTCACGGTGAACTTTACCAACCAGGACAACACCGCCCCCAACGCGGGAACAGCCAGCTGTCCATCGCGTGTGGAAAGTGGCGCGGTGACCGTGAGTTACAGCGGTGCATCGGATGGTGAGAGCGGCCTGAAGAAGGTGGAACTGTGGGTGAAGAGCGGTAATGGGGCGTGGGCCAACACCGGCCAAACACGCACCACCGGCAGCGGCAGCTTCAGCTACACACCCGCCAGCGCGGGTACTTACTATTTTGATCTGGTGGCCGAAGACAATGTGTCCAACCGCAGTGCAGCGGCTGTTGGCAATGGCGACTGCAGCGTGTTTTACGGCAGCACCGGCAGTTGTGGGATTCTATCGATATTGGTTCCTTGATCGGAGGGAGATAAGCGATGCGTTCATTGATGAGAGCTTTTCTGTATGTACTGTGCTGCGTATGCGCTCTGGGCGGAAACGCACAGACAAAAGTGTGGAGCAGTAATCCATCCCTAACATCCGGCCCATGGGACGTCGGCCTCTCCAGCAATGCCCCCATCGGGAATGATTTATACATTGGACTATCTGGTGTTGATCAGGACACCTGGCGAATTGACCTGTCATACCCTCCCTATTTCATATATGGCTGGGAATATGCGTCACTGACAGGATCGTGTAACCAAGGATTTACGTATGACAGCTCCAGTCAAATTGGTTCGAATGGAGTGGTTTGGACATACTATAAGCGCAATTCAAGCACGCCGCTCTATATTAACGCTACGTTCACTGTAACGCTGGATGATGTTGTCGGTACGGGCCAGACCTCCGATGCCGATGACAGCCCGATCAACGTTACGTCATCAACGGCTTTCGTTCGTTATTGGTATGGCCCCGGTGATATTGTGGGCCCCGGCAACTGGTGTGCCGCCGGCAACCCATCGTTCTGTGCTCCCGGTTTGCCTGCGGAAGTGGCAAATGAAGCGGCCCAAAAGCTGTACTGGTACTACGAACTGAACTCCGATCCGACCCATACCAAGCACTACCAGGGCGGCGGAGCTGCTGCAGCATCCAATGGAATATCAACCGTCAGCTTCCCGGATCTGAAAGACGGCGAGTACACGATATATGTACGCGCTGAAGAACGCGATGGAAATGGCAACATCATCAAATCGAGTCCATGGGGGTTAGCCAAGACCTTCACGGTTCGGATCACAACACCCGCCAAGCGCGAATCATTGTGTTCTGTCGGTTCCAGTTGCGGTTCCTGCTCGGGTGGTGGCGACTGTACGCCTCAACCGACCTTGGAACGCGGAATTGTCACTTGGGCGTCAGTCTTGTCTTGCACTGCCGGACCGCATTACAGCTTCTTCGCGTCGGCCACCGATGCCGGTCCAAGTGGATGCAGTCAGACCCCAACCATAGAGATCGAACGCTACCAAACCTGCAGCA
>CAZYPZ010000055.1:0-2046 GCA_964650005.1 uncultured bacterium
CATCAAGCTGGGGAGCAGCGAGCCGTAATGCGGAATTCGTTCCGCCATCAGATGTTTGTGCGTTAGGCGCAAATGATACGAGGCGATCAGGAGGGAGAATGCCTTTCGTGGAACTTGCCGGAGTTCAGGTTGAAGTAGATGAGGACGGATTCATTCAGGATCCGGCTTGCTGGAACGAGGCGTTGGCGGCCGCGATTGCGCAGACTGAAGAAGTGGCTGAGCTGACCGAAAATCACTGGAAGGTGATCAACTATCTGCGCAACTATTACCAGCAGTTCGGGATCGCGCCGATGATCCGCAAGCTATGCAAGGATACGGGCTTCTCGTTGAAGGAGATCTACGAGATGTTCCCGAGCGGTCCGGCTAAGGGCGCCTGCAAGATCGCCGGCCTGCCCAAGCCCACCGGCTGTGTGTGAAACTGCATACTGCATACTGCATACTGGACGTGGCTTTCTGGGTCTTATGGAGTGGCCCTCCGAATGTGTGTGCAGTATGCAGTACGCAATATGCAGTAAGTCCTTAATGCATGGAGTGAGCATTGTCTACCTCTGCTGCTCTCTGGACGCTGTTTGCGACGTTGCTGATCGGGTTCGCGTATTGCGCGGCGCTGGCGTTCGTCGTGGGGTTGGTTTGGCGGTTGCTCGGCTATCTGCGCACGCCGATGCCGTGGCCGGCTGCGGTGACCCCGGCTCCAACGAGCGACGCGGGCGCGGCCGTGCGGGTGGTGGGGGATGTGTTGTTCTTCCCCTCCCTCTTCCGTGCCGATAAGGCGTTGTGGGCGGCCGCGTGGGTCTTTCATGTGGCACTTTTTCTGATTTTGACCCGCCATCTGCGCTATTTCACCTATCCGGTTCCCGGCATGGCCGTGGCGTTGTCGCCGGTGGCGCTGTGGGTGGGCTACATCTTCGGGATGGCCGGGCTCTTCCTTTTTTGGCGCCGTCTGGCCCTGCCGCGCACTCTGTATCTTTCCGGCATTCCGGACTACTTTGCGCTCGTCCTGCTTGGCCTGATCGCTGGCACGGGCATCGCGATGAAATACTGGGCCCATGTTTACCTGGTGGACGTGAAGGCGTTCACTTTGGGCCTGTTGACCCTGCGGCCGGTTGCCCCTCCTCCCCACCCACTGTTCCTGACGCATTTCGTGCTGGTGGCGCTGTTGATGCTCTATTTCCCGTTCAGCAAACTGCTGCACGCGGGCGGCATCTTCTTCAGTCCGACGCGCAACCAGCCATACGAGATCCAGAAGCGCGGGAAGCGCTATGAGGGCATCGGGTCCTATTAGACGTGAGGCGGAATTCATTCTGTCGCCTTGTCAACTCAAAGCACCGCTGCCCGCATCTGACATCCACTCGGAGTCAAGCACGTGGCTAAATTCGACGAAACGCCGATCGTGAAAGACCCGGCCGTCAACGGCCTGTTGAGAGCGCCCGACCTGCGCGAGGACGCGTCCGCAAACGTCAAGTGTTGGCCAAGCAAGCCGAAGGATACCGAGCGGATCAACCTGCCGACCGAACGCGTGCCCGATTGGCAGGCACGCGGCGTGGCCCGGCTGGGCGAACTGCTTGAGAAAAACAAAGCGTTGCGGGTCTTCATGGACATTTGCGTGCGCTGCGGCGCGTGCGCGGATAAATGCCAGTTCTACCTGGGCACCGGTGACCCGCACAACATGCCCGTAGCCCGCGCTGAGCTGTTGCGCGCCGTGTATCGGCGCTATTACACGCCGGCCGGTCGCTGGTTCCCGCAGGCCAACAACGCGGCCGATTTCGATGAGGAGATGTTGGCGCTTTGGTATACCTATTTTTACCAATGCTCCGAGTGCCGGCGCTGCTCGGTTTTCTGCCCTTATGGCATCGATACGGCCGAGATCACCATGGCCGCGCGCGAGATCATGGCCTCCATCGGCGTCAGCACGAAATACGTCACTGAGGTCGTGGCAAAGGTTTATGAGACCGGCAACAACCTGGGTATTCCCCCCGCCGCGTGGAAGGATAACTGCGAATTCCTGGAAGAGGACCTGCAGGAGCATACCGGCATACCGATCCGTTT